>JBEHXL010000010.1:0-120455 GCA_048498715.1 Actinomycetota bacterium
CTTGTAATTCCGTCACCAACATTGACGAAGGCGGCCTACTGAAGAGCCGCACTGGTCCCGACCCGGACGGGGCCGGGTCCGCTAAGGCCAAGGTCGACGAATACGTCTACGACGCCGCCGGCAGAATCTTGGGCAGTGTCACTCACGATGTAGGTGTGACTCCGAGCGCCTCCGACTGGAACTGCACGACGTATGACGCACGCGGTCGTGTCTCTAGCCAGAAGACTCCCGCCTACGGAGGCGAACCGACACGAACAGTCTCGTACAACTATCCGGCAGTCGCGGCCGATCCGCGCACCACGACGATCACCGAAACTCCAGCAGCGCCTGGCACGATTAGTTCCACGGTTGATCTCCTTGGACGCACGATCTCGTACACGGACGTCTACAACAAAACCACGACCTATTCGTACAATCAGGCTGGCCAGCTGACCGACACGAACGGTCCGCAGGGCCTCGTTCACACCGACTACGACGATGCCAGCAAGCCAGCGACGCAGAAGCTCGACGGAGTCACGATGGCGACGCCGAGCTACGACGGCAACGGCGACCTCGTCGGAGCAACATACGCACCGACGGGCGTCACCCTCACTCGGGCGATCGGAACAGTCGCAGGCAAGACCAAAACCCTTACGTGGGCGAAATCTGGTGTGACGCTTGCATCTGACGACGTCACCTATACGCAGTCCGGCCGCTACTCGGACGAGACCATCAATGGTGTCGATCCGAAGCCGGGCGCAAACAACAACTTCGTCTATGACGCCTCCGGCCGACTCACCACCGCCTACGTGCAAGGCCAACACAACACCTACACGTACGGCACAACGACGGGTTGCTTGATGAACAACGCCGGTCTGAACACAAACCGCACGGCCTCGACGTCGGTCGCGATCGACGCGTCCGGCAACGACTCCGGGACGGTCGTAAGTTCGAGCTACTGCTACGACAACGCTGACCGGCTTCAGTCCACGACCGAGCCTTCGATGGTCGGTGGGCTGCTCTACGACAGCCACGGCAACACCATCGTCACCAACAACCAGTGGCTTGCGTACGACGGGGCCGACCGGCACGTCGCAACAAGCGCCGGAGACAACACCGTGACCTACCAGCGCGACGCCGAAGACCGCATCATCAGCCGTACAACTTCAGCTATCACGCTCCGTGCCACTGCGACCGCTGCGACCCCTGCTGCGGGCGCGACGTCATTGACGATCAACAAGCCGGCCGGGACGACTACGAACGACGTGCTCGTTGCGGAAGTCACCGTTGCGGGCGGAACGAACGTGACGATCACGAAACCGACTGGATGGACCGTCGCCACCACGGGTGTGACATCTAACGGAACAGCGGTGCAGAACGTCATTTACACGCACGTCGTCACAAGCGCAGACGCATCAACCACGAGCTGGGCCTGGTCTTTCGGCGCAACTTCTCGCGACGCCGCGGGCGTCATGGCCTCCTACACGGGTGTCGACACTTCGTCGCCGACCGAGACTGCGGCGTCGCAGACAAACGCATCGGGCACGAGTCACGTCACACCGACGCTTACGCCAACTATGCACGGTGAGAAAATCCTCGCTGGTGTAGGCCTGGCTGGTGGGGCGAGTTTCACGCCAGCGGCCGCGATGACCGAGCGTGCTGACCTTTCGTCCAACAACACGGTTGTGGCCAGCCGAGTTACCGCAACATTGGACGACGCGAACCAGGCAAGCACTGCAGCGACGGGTACGAAGACACTTACTTCGAGTGTCGCCGGAGTCTCCGTCGGTGCGACGGTCGCTCTTAAGCCGGCGCTCTCGTCGACCAATGTCGTCCGATACTCGTACACGGGACCCGGCGACAGCCCGGCGGTCACCCTCGATTCGTCGAACGCTGTCGTAGAACGAGACGTCGTCTTAGTCGGTGGCGTACTTGTCACTAAGCGCAGCAGCGGCGACGTGTGGTCATACCCGAACATCCACGGCGATGTCGCTCTGACAACGAATGCAACGGGCGGTGGGACAGCTTTGTTCTTCACGGACGCCTTCGGTTCCCCGGTTGGAAGCAACGGGACGCCAGACAACAGCGCTGGCAAATTCGACTACGCCTACGTTGGCTCGCAGCAGCGTGGGTACGAGCACGAGGCCAACCTCAATACCGTTGAAATGGGAGCCCGGATCTACGCACCCGCGCTCGGTCGGTTCCTTGAAGTCGACCCGGTTGAGGGCGGCTCAGCTAACGACTACGACTACGTGGACGCGGATCCGCTCAACCACTTCGATCTTGATGGGCTTTGCAAGAAGAAGCACAAGAAGGGAATCTGGGGCAATATTCGGAGCGCGCGCTGCCGTGCGGCCCACGGGATCCACCACACGGGACACGCCGCCGGGCACGTCGTCCGCGGCGAGCGAAACTGGCAGAAGACGGCGACCAAGGGAGGCTGTCTTACCGCTCGCCGGAAGGACGGAAGCTGCGCCGGAGCCGATGCCTTGTATACAGTCGCAAGCACGACATATGGCATCGCCGCCGACTACGTCGGTACGAGCGCCTGTCTGATAATCGCCGCTCCTACGGTACTCGGCGAGGTCGTGTGTGTCGCAGCTGGCGGTGCCCTGGGCGCCGTGTCAACGAAGGTGGCACACGACGCGATCAAGGAAAGAAGCAGGAGGGGTTGGTGATGCGGCGCCACTCCAGCTTCAAGGACGAACTCGTCTACGGCTTTAGGGTCCTTAACAAGCCACGTCGCCTCGCTGCCCTTGGTTTTGTGACGGTTCTGTTTTCCCTGGTCGGCGTCTTCGGTTCAGGGTTACCCTTGTATGGGTCCTTGCCGTCGCTATATATCGTCGTTTTCTCGCTTCTCTGGGGCGCTTGGCGACTTAAGGATCGGTCTCTGCGGTTTCCGGCTACCGGGTCCGATGATGAGCAGGAGTCACGGGGGTAGAGACCCTCAGGCGGAGTGTTCACGGCTCGTTAGACGGCGTCGCTTTGACCACCGTCACGCGCGTCTAAACACAGCCTCGAAGGCCACTTCACCGCCTAGCTGGCCGATAAACGCGACTTTGCCGTTCGCAGTAATGCTCAACTTCGCGGTGATGGACTCGAGCTGCAGGCCCGGTGACTTCTCACGTTCGTCGTCGGCGGCGAACACGGCCTCGACGGCGTCAATCGCCTTCCGCCAGGTTCCTACGAACTCTTCGGTCGGCACCTTGATTGCTGCTTGGGCAACGGCGATTCGCGGCTTCGCGTGTTGCTCGACTTCCTGGGTGTTGCCGTAGTCCTCACCGTCGGACGCGATTGGTTCGACGACTGACACAAGTACGTCGATGTTGGCGATGTCCGTCATAGGTAGAACTCCATTCCTGTCGCATCGGCTAGTTGATAACAACTCTGTGCGTAGCCAAACGGACTACTGGCGCCATTCAGTGGGTTGAGCACGCCGAGATACATCCCGGCTGTCTCGTTCGTGTTTTGGTCAACAATGAGTGCTCCGGATTGTCCCGGAACACCGGTCCAATCGATGGTGAAGCGGACCGGAAAGATCAGATGCCGAAGGACGCCAAGGTTGAGATCGACGTCGAGCACGCTCGCCGGCACATACGAGTGCGGGTGGTCCGAGACGAGGAGTTGCTGGCCCGGCACCAGTGGCCACAGGGCGATCGCTGGATGGTGAACATGAGCGGGAGGGGCGCTCGCGATTACGGCCGCATCGACGCAGGCGCCGAATGAGTGCACGCAGTAGCCCGCGTCCCCGCTCGTGAACGTGACGACTGAGCCGGGTGGCTGAATCGCATGCCGCGGGACGAGCCAGCCTTCAACGCCTTGGTGGCTGAGCCGAACCCAGCAGGCAGCGCGCGCGTAGGTCGGGCTGGTAATGCCTGGCGCCGTGCACCAGTGTTCTTCGACCGGAGCCTCCCGGACAATGCTGGGAAAGCTGACGCCGTCGACAACGACGGCATCCGTTCTGGCTCGAGGGACTCTTGGACTGTCGTCCGAGTCACTTTGTGGTGTGTCGCAGTAGACGATGAGCCCGAACGCACCATCGAGTTCTTCGATGAAACCGACGGCCACACGCGAAATCGAACGGAGGCCCACCAACGCTTCGTCGACTTGATCGACCGCCAAGCTGAGTCGGCGCGTCCAGTACCAAACGTCTCTGAGATCGCGCTGTCCGCGTGAGATCAGGCGTTCGATACCGTCGTGGAACTCGCGGTCGTCGATCGCGCTCGAACCTGGCGGAACCTGCGCAAGCCAACTGCTTTCGAACTCAGCCATGCGACTCCTCGTCTGGAGTGTTCGTAGCTATACCAGCGAGCGTCGAATGGTCGAGCGCTCTAATCCATTAGCCCTATTGGTTTAACACTTCCGTTTAAGGGCTCGCCGATGCACGGCGTCGACCGGAGCGGCCGTCTGCGCTCCGCTTCTCTCCTTGTGCGTGCTGGCGAGTTCTCAATCTCGCTCGCATTAGCAAGCGATAAGCGTCTTGCGAAGTACTCACGGCCGGCGATGGCCGCCAGTCGGCAAGCGATGACCCGGTGTAGTCATCAACGCTCCTGCCCCTGCACACGGCTCAAGTACCTGAGTCGATAGCCATTACCCGAGCTGACCGCAGCCGCTGCGCAACGCCGATGGACAAGCAGCTGCCTAAGTCAGATAGAGAGCCGCGTTATAGCTGCTTCCGTCATCTGGGCAGACAAGACGGTTGCCCGAAGCAAATAGATGGGCGCCGCACCAGAAGCAGTCAGGTCGAGCCCCACCGCCCGGTTGACCGGGGACGAAGGAGCGTGCGGCGCCCGTGCTTCCGGTGTCGCCGTTCGAGGGAGGACCGACTTCGCGTTGGCTGGTCGTGCCGCCGCCCTTCTGGACGACGGCACGACCAATGCCTAGTAACGCGGCAGGGCCAACAGGTTGTCGGTCCACTTGCCGTTGGCGTAGGTCCGGAGATACTTCGGCTTCGCGTCGACCGTGCCGACCTCCACGTACGAAGTACCGCTGGCTACACGGGCGTCTCCCTTGTCGACATCGATAAAACTCACCATGTCGGCCCTGGAGCACTCGCCCGTCTTGCGGGTGTCGCGGTTTTCCCACTTCACCCGGGCGATATGAGGGTGGTCGTTACCGCCCTCCATGTGGATTTGTGTGATGAAAACGGCCATGGGGGCCGTACCTCCTTCTCGAAGCGGGCCAGTAGGCGCCAGATCGGAAGGTGGCCTCGCACGTTCGGCTACACAGCGGTAGCGTGAACGGACCAAAAGCGATTGGACCAACTATCCGATCGGACGGAGTCCGGGCTGGCCCAGCTAGCCCGGACTCTTTCGCGCCAGGGCGGGCCCTGACGGCGACTTTGTCGTCCTCGTGTTGCATCGGAATGAATCCGATAACTGATTGCACGTTGTCACGGTAGCCAGCCAATTCGCTGCATTGGTGGATGGTCTTTTGCGTTGGCACCGAGCGCACCGCGAGCGGATTGCCACCATCGTGCTCGCAGCGCGCGACCTGCGCGCGCATCGCGCGCTTGCTGCTTGAAATTCCTTGCGTGTAACTACTATGATGTAATTCATGGCTGATTCCGATAGCGGACCGCACGAACTTCGTACTGCAACGGCAATCAGGTTTCCGCAGGACCTGCACGACGAGCTGAAAGCAGCCGCTGCTGCGTACGGCGTGCCGCTCAACTACCTGATTGTGAAGGTGATGCGCGAGTTTCTCGAGGACATGGTGCCGCCGGAAGAACTTCGATTTACGCGTAGGCCGCGCGTCGCAAGCTAAAGCGCAAGCGCAATCGAGGCGACAACGGCCAGGCGAGGCCGCGAACTCGGCGTGCCGTCACGAAAACCTGTTCACGCGTTGACGATCGGGGTAGCGGCGTGAGCGAAACTCGAAATGCTGGAGGCTGCCGCTAACGCTGGTTCACTCCGGACCGAGGGTTTCACGCCCAGTCGTTTTGAATCCCCTCCGAAAGGTCTGCGTCCACCACAAACCCGTCAGCGATCAAGCCTGAACCACTTCCATCGAAAGGTTCAAAACCGTTCCTTCACGCGGGGCTCTGCTGACGCATCCACAACGGTCAACAGATTGAAGCGTTGTGGGTGAGGCAAAGTGCTGTTGGCAAGACAACACAAAGCCCTCACACTCCATCACTGGTGGGAGAAAGGAACCCCCACCATGAAACGAAAGCACCGGCGCGCCGCCACACCCAAAGGCGCCATCCCACTACCCAGCGGCGGCTACGCCACAGAGCACGTCCACGTGCACGCCAAGGGCCGGCTCTACACACGAGCCGAACACCGACAGCCCGTCGACATGACCAAGCTCGCCCAAGCCTTCATGCTCTACGAACACGCCAAACGCAATGGCCGATTGCGAAAGCCAAAACCGTAAGCAGTTTCTGTTCGCGTCTCCCCGTGAGAAATTTGGCGCAGTGAATAGAGACGTCGAATGAGTAACGAAGAACTCAAGGCCCGCCTGATTGACCTGGTGCCGGTCGTACTCGAAGACTGTCGTGCAGATATCAGCGCGCGATTCCAAGCGCATGGACTTGCTTTGTCGACGCAGCTTGAAACGACAGTTGCGACGGATACGGAGGGTGGAACGCAGTTTCAGAAGCAAGCGATCGAAGTCAGTGGTGCGAACGATGTTCATGCACTGATTGCGATCTGGCCCGAGGCTGAAATGCCTCCCGAAGGTGACCCAACACGCAACTACCGGACCGGGTTTCTTGCTCCCATCCTTCAGCCACTTGCCGCACTACTGGCCGAAGAGTCGGAGTTTCCGAAGCGGCCTCATGTCCTGGGCGGTGGCGCAACAGCTGAGGTGAAAATCCTCACTAACTACCTACTCAGCTTGGTTGACCAATACGTCCGCGCACTTCCGTCACTTGCTGAGGGCAACACAGACCTTGCAGCTCATCTTGCTGAGCAACTTGCAAGCGCAGCGACGTCGACGGAAGTGCAGTGTGTCTGGCAACTGGCAATCGGAGGGGTCCTCGTCAATCAACAAGTCGAGTACCGCGACGTTGTTGTCCGCTCACTTCAACCAAGTGAGCGGGGTGCACTGCTGGCTAACAACGGGCACCAGCTCTACAGATCCGTTGGTCTCGGCGACTTCGAGGTTCCTCATCAACTCGACTTCTTTGTGCCTGACTCGCTGCTCAAAGTCACCACCTCGCGCCCACAAACTGAGATTCAGGATCACTCAACACTTCTTATGAGAGTCGTGCTGTCGCTACTGCTGAGCGGAGTTGACCTTTCGAGTACTGGTCAGATCATGTCGGCTGACACCCCGAGGTTCCTTAGCTTCGGCACTCTTGGAAGTCCCATACCTGTTGATCGACGGCATATTGACCAGCGCGTCGAGCTCGATGCAGACCTGTTTCGGGCGGCAGTCGACAGGGCCTACGACATGCCCGATCTGAAGATGTCCGAAGGAACGCGAAAAGATCTCGTGTTCCAGCGACTCATTAAAGGCTGTGGCGCTAAGTCCGGCGGGTTCCTCGACTTTGCGATATGCCTCGAATCACTCCTACTGGGTGGCGTCAAGGACGAGCTTCGGTTCAGGTTCCGTCTGTACGGAGCACTTTTTCTCTCAGAAGAGCGTGACTCGCAGACAAGCTTCGATGACCTCAAAACCATCTACGACGTCCGGTCTGACTTGGTTCATGGAACACCCGTCACAGCCGTAAAGCTTCGCGATGCAGAGAAGCTCGCTCGTGAATACGCGATCGCGGTTGTCCGGAGGGCTGTCGATGAAGGCTGGCCGGACGCAGCCACACTCGACAAGAAAGCGATTGCCTTCAAGCCTGGCGACGCTGACGAGACCGCTGACGCCTCTAACTAGAGAGGTGCGACCTGAACGGCAGGCCGACCGAAAAGGTCTGCTCTACCTGGCGCCACCAAATGGGATTGCGCTCGGTAGCCGCACTGTGCCGATCTGAGTACGCCACCAAAGAGACCCGATTCGGCTACAGCGGAATGCAGACGAAGGTCGGCTGGATCAACGGCGGTCGCGAAATCCACGTGCAAAGCGGAGCCGCGTTCGCCGGTTCGCCGAGGTGCGGCAGGAGCCCGATTCCCGTGGCTAGAACAAATGCGATTACAACAAGGCGCAGCCGTCGTCCCATTGGACAACCTCCTGGTGGTGGGGTCGTCGGGGACACGGGCGCTAGGGCCGGGGCTTACATCAAATGTTGAGTGAATTCGCGGTCCACTGGCAGGTGGCAGCACCGCAAATCAAGGCGGTCCTCTCCGCTCAGGGCATAAGTCGGCATGTGATCGATGATGCGATTCAGTCGACGGCCGAACGAGCGCTCAAGGCGGACTTCGGCGGCTTCGAGAGCCAGTCGCATTTCACGGCCTGGTGCATCGTCGTCGCACGCCGGATCGTCATCGACGACTTTCGACGCACACAGCGCGAGGTGCTGGCTGAATCGCTTCCCGAGGCGGTAGATGACCGCGACCTCGTCGACCGTGTTGCAGCGATCCTCGCCTGCGACTTGGTTGGTGACGCGATGAGTTCGCTTTCGAGGAGGGAGCTAGCGATCCTCTTCGATCGATCGGAGACTGAGTCGAGGACCGAGTCCGTGCGACTCGCAGTCGCTCGCCACCGCATCCGACAACGCCTGCGTGCAGCATCGAATGGACTCGCTGGCGTACTTGCCGGGCTCCGTCGAGGCGTTTGGCGATTTTTCCGGAGAGCAAGCGCAAAAGCGCAACAGGGCACCATCGCTGTCGCTACCGGTGTCGCCATCGCGGTGCTCAGTCTCGCCACGAGCCTGGCGATCCACCTGCACGATTTGAGGAAACACTCGAACGAAATTTCGGGTCCTACGTCCGTGAATGCGCTGATGCCTCACGTCCAAGGTGCTCGGCCTAGCGTGCTCGAACGAGTCGCCACTCCCCCAGGTAAGGCTCTGGGACAAAGAAGGACTTTGCTGCGCGTCCCCATCGGCGACGATCAGGATGACGAAGTCCGGGTCGGCTTTGGCGGTGAAGCCGAAACGGGCAAGCTGTTCTGCACTGAACAGCTGCCCGACCGGAGGCTCTGCGTTAACTCGCCTACCAATTCCGTGACTGCCGCTCTCACCTCGGTAGCGCGATACATCACCTCGGATGGACCCACGCCGGAACCGCTCCGCTTACGACGGCTGGTGACATCAGAGAAACTCGATAGCTAGGCACGAAGCGTGTGGGTTGCGCCGCGTAGCCGCAACCCACACGTTCGACTACTTCGTGATGCGCTTGGGCGTTGCGTGCCTCCGGAGCAGGTAAGCCACTTCGGAGACAAACAACGCACCCCCGACGGCAGCGAGCCACGCCGGCCCTCCGTTGACGACGATGCCACCGCCCATGAGCAGGGTCCCGATTGCTGAGAAAAAGATAGGGTCCTTAGCCATACGTGCTGACGAACTTAGTAGCAGTACTTCTTGCCGGTGGCGTAGCGCTCTTGAGAGGTTCCGCCGCCCTTCGTCCAGTACACCTTCGGAATGAACACCATGCACGTCCCCTTCTTGATGCCGTGCGGACCCCAGGTACCGCTGCACGTCGACGCGTTCGTACAGCTGTAGTCGCCCAGGTTGATCGCGGTCTTACCGTCGTAAATAACGTCAGCGGCCATGCCGATATAACTCATGGTGCCACTACATCCGGCAGAGGCATTGACATTCCAGTTCTGATAAGCGGGATCGTTGGCGCCCGGTACGGGATACGGCGATGCGCTGGTCGTGCACGTCCCGTCATCCTTCTTGTTCACCTCGTTCAGAACGCCGAGCTGGCTGAACAACACGCTGCCGGCAGCGATGACGGTGCCGCCCACTCCACAAGGTGCGGCCACGGCGCACGCGGCGAGTCCGATGTACGAGATTGCGACTGCGCCGATCGCGATAAAGCTGCCCCAGTTCGGCCCAGCTGACGGCTGTGCTAGTGCCAGAACACTCGACATCACGAAACCCCGAGAGCCGATCGTCAGCCAGTCGGAAGGCATGCCAACGCGCGCTGCGTAGTTGCGAATTCGGCCGGCGGCCAGTTCTGCCAACACCTTGGAACGCAAGAGCGCATCCGTAGCCTGAGCGGCGCTCGCGATCTCGGTCGTCCGCGAAGACGCATTGTCGGCCACCTGAGACTCGAGTGACTTCGCCGACGAAGCGTTTACTAGCCGCAGCTCGGCGAGCAGCACGTCAACGTCAGCCTTGCGGATCGAGCGGACTGGACCACCAACAAAGTCCACGCTGTCTCCTCGACGCGTCCCGGGAATGTCGGCCAGAGCCCGGCTCCACAGTCGTTCTGCCGTCCTGGCCTTACTAGCGAGCAGCCGTGTTGGAGCGATTGCGCTGGAGTGTGCCTCGGCCGACGCAGGCGATACAGCTGCACATAGCGAGGCTGCAATCGTCACAATGGCGATAGCGACCTTGGTTCTAGTTCTCACGTTTGCCCCTTCTCTGCCGCGAATTTCGCGGCCACGGGGCATACGGCTGATGAGAGCCTCGATTACCGAAGTTTCTGAAGCTGGGACTTGCAGGCCGGGCAACTTATGAAGGTCGCGCCCAGAAACCCAAAGGCGGCGTGCCGCTACCCAACGGTGGCTACGCCACCGAGCACATCCACGTCCACGCTAAGGGCCGGCTCTACCTACGGGCTGAACACAAGCCAGTCGACATCACCAAGCTCGCCCAGGCCTTCATGCTCTACGAACACGACCAACGTGAAAGCCGAACTCGAAAACCATAAGCAGTTTTTGTTGTTACATCAGCGTGAGACAATTAGTACGTAATGGCGGGCGCTAAACGAAGGCGAATTGGCAAGAACGATCTCAGCTGGCTCGAAGAGGGTGCTGGCGCTCATGGCGCTGATCCTCGGAGCCCAGATGAGGTGGTCGCCTCGCTGAAAGGCAGGTTTTCGTTCGCGCCCAAGTCTCCAGACGCGACCGGACTTCGCCGACCACAGTTGGGCGCATTGCACGCGATCCTCGCAGATCGGTCGACCGAGTCAACCGAGCCGATCACGATCGTTATGCCAACGGGAACCGGCAAGACGGAAACGATGCTCGCTTATTTCGCGCACTCGCCCGTTCGAACGCTCGTCGTGGTTCCGTCAGACGCGCTTAGGACGCAGATCGCGAAGAAGTTCATAAGCTTCGGCGTTCTTCCGGCGGTTGGGGTCCTGAACGAAGGATTCTTCTGCCCCGTTGTCAGCACAGTGCGCTCCGCTCTTCGCACTGCGGCACAAGTCGACGATGTTGTCGCACCTGCGAATGTGATCGTCGCGACTGCCGCCTCGATAGCGAGTGCGACCGATGAGGCGAGAAATCGGCTGATTGAGCTGTGCGATCAGCTGTTAGTCGACGAAGCGCACCACGTCGCTGCACGAACTTGGCGCACGATTGCTGAGAGCTTCGGAGGTAAGCCAGTGATTCAGTTCACGGCGACGCCGTATCGCGAAGATGGGCAACACCTCGGGAGTCGGATCGCTTACGCATATCCGTTGCACCTTGCTCAACAGCACAAATGGTTCGCGCGTATCAATTACCACTCGATTAGCGACCTAGCGAACCCTGATCGCGCTGTGGCCACCGCCGCTATTGATCAACTACGAGCTGACTTGGCGCGCGGGTTGGACCACGTACTGATGGCACGAGTGAACAGCATTGGGAGAGCTCAGCAGGTCTTGGATCTGTATGCCGAGCTTGCTCCGGAGCTCAATCCGATTCGGCTGGATAGCAAGATGGGGGTGACGCGACGGCGCATCGGGCACACGGCTTTGGAGGAAAGATCGTCACGCGTTGTCGTTTGTGTCGACATGCTGGGTGAAGGGTTCGACCTTCCGGCTTTGAAGGTCGCCGCTGTCCACGATCCGCATAAGAGCCTCGCGGTCACACTCCAGTTCGTCGGTCGCTTCGCACGTGTTGGCGACGAGACGCTTGGCGACGCGAGCGTTTTCCTTCCGAGACCCGCCGGTGACATCGATGATCGACTGCGGAAGCTTTACGGCGAAGACACTGACTGGAATTCCGTCATCGTTGATCTGAGCGAATCGGCTGTTGGCCGCGAGAAAGACCGGAGCGAGTTCGAGGCAGCGTTCGACTCCGTACCAACCGAAATATCGCTGAAGAACCTTCAACCAAAGATGAGCACTGTCGTCTATGAGTCCCCCGACCTTCAGTGGGATCCCGAGGCCGTGTACGACCTCTTCGAAGGTCGACTTTTAACTCAACGCATCGGCATCAACACGAAGGACCATGTGGCCTGGTGGGTAACGGAAGCCAAAACGCCAGTCCGATGGGGAGACTTCAGTACCTTCGGCGAACTCATTCATGAGCTGTACGTCGTGCACGCCGATATGGAGCGCGGTCTGCTGTACGTGAACTGCTCCGACACAAGCAGCGTTCACCGCGAGGTGGCCCGCGCCATCGGCGGCGATGAAGTCTCGATAATCAAAGGGGACATCGTGTATCGAGTGCTTCATCCCATCGCTCGACGCGTGCCGACGAATGTTGGCGTGCTTGACGCCGTCAACCGCAATCGTCGTTTCAGCATGCACGTAGGTACGGATGTACTCGAGGGCTTCGGGCCAACCGCGGCACAGAAGTCGAAAACGAACATCTTCGCCCACGGCTATGCCGGCGGCACTCGTGTATCTGTCGGTGCATCACGCAAAGGCAGGATTTGGTCACACAAGGTCGCGTACGCCCTTTTGGACTGGGTGAAGTGGGCAAAAACAATCGGCACCGTCATAACGGACGACTTGATTTCGGTCGAGTCCGTCATGGCCGGCTTCATCATTCCAGTTGCCGCAACGGAACGGCCAGATCTTGTCGCCCTTGGAATTGAGTGGCCCTACAACTTGATCGGCAACACGAGCGAGACCCGTCAGGTCGAAGTCGACGGCATCGCGCACCCATTACTCGACCTAGATATCGCGCTTACGAACTGGGACTCGATTGGGCCGATCCCATTTGAGGTCAGATCCGACGACTGGTCCGTGGGCTACGAGATGACGTTCGGCACTAATGGTCCAGAGACTCATGCCGTTGGGCGCGACGCGACGATACAGCTGGCAAAGGGCGCAGTCCCTCTGGGTGAGTTTCTGACAGACGCCGGCCTGACGGTCTTCTTTGAGAAAGAGGCGGTCCTCAGCCCTGACGGTTACCTCATCCAGCCGAACCGCGAACGCGCACGGTTCGCGAGCGACTTGCTTGAACCAATCGATTGGAGTGGTGTCGACATCGCCAAAGAGTCACAAGGGCCCACACGCGATCAGGACTCTGTCCAGTTCCGCGTCGTTGAAACGCTGGACGCTGAAACGGACTGGGAGCTGATTATCGATGATGACGGCCGAGGTGAACTCGCGGATGTCGTCTGCGTGAGGCGCGACACGCGGACGCTTCACATACTTCTTGCGCACTGCAAGTACTCACAGGGGCGGCGCCCCGGTGCGCGACTAGCCGATCTTTACGAGGTCTGTGGTCAGGCGGTTAAGTCACACAAGGCGCGCTCAGAGGCCGAACTAATGCTTCGCAAGCTGCTTCGCAGAGAGCGAGGACGTGCTGCGAAAGGCCGGAGCGGCTTCATTAAGGGAGATGCGGCAGCGCTTGTCTCGATTATCAACGAGGCGAGACTGCTCGATGTGGAGGTTGCCGTTGTGATCGCGCAGCCGGGACTTTCAAAGGCAGCATTCACGAATCCGTTGGCCGAGCTACTCGGATGTACCGAGCTTTATCTGAACCAGACATACAACAGCTCACTACGCGTGCTCTGCAGTACTTAGGTCAGCCGGCACCCAACCTATTGCGGGGAACGGTTCACACGAACCACAACCAGTACTTCGGGCGTAGCGGCTTCTTCGTTCGCTACGGCTAGACAGCTCGCCGTCTCTGCAAGCTCACCCCCATTCGCTTGAAACCGTTCCGAACGGTCTGCGGATCGACACCGAACCTGGCAGCGATCAACCCGGTGCGCATCCCACCGGTGTAGAGCTCGGCTGCCTCAGCGATCTGCTCGTCCGTGAGCTTTCGTTCAAACACTCGGCGCTCCACGCCATGTCGCTGCAGCATCCGCATCACGGTCACGCGGTGGATGCCAAAGGCAGCCGCAAGATCGGGCTCAGATTCGCCCGCCTCGTAACGCTCAATGAGCAGCTCGGTTTCGGCAGGGGTAATGCGGTGCTGCGCCACAACAACGCGTGGTTTCGTGCGTTTACGCTTCGGCTCGTCATGAGTGGGGTTCCTTTCCAGCAAAGCCTTGAGTCCCGGTCGAGGGTTCAAGGACAGTGCCGTTAGGACCACCAATGTGATGTCGCGAGACATCGGAGATTGATGTCGCGAGACATCGTAGACACGGCCTTTTTATGGGATGGGCTGGTAGTCCTTGGTGGGGTCGAGGGTGAACTCGCTGCGGAGCGGGTTGCCTTCTTGGTCGAGGACGCGGATTTTGAGATCGGCGACCAGCATCACGATTCGCCAGCCTGCGTAGGCGCGTCCGATGCCGATGTGGTGCATGCGGCCATGCCGTCGGAGGCTGACGCGGCCTGACTTGTCGACTTTGTCGTGGCGGACGGTGTAGCCGGCGCAGTCGATCAGTGGTCGGGTTGGGTAGGCGTGTTCGCGGGCGGCGTGGGCTTGGGCCGGGGTGCGCCGGTTCAGGGCCCGATGGGGTCGTTGTTGGTTGTAGTAGTCGGCGAAGGCTTCGAGCTGGCGTTGCATCTGTTTCGGGAACACGGTGGGGTCTTGCTTGGCCAACCATTTCTTCATCGTCTGGTGGAACCGTTCGACCTTGCCGCAGGTTTGGGGGTGGTAGGGCCTTGAGTGTTTGGAGGCGATGCCGAGGGAGAGGAGTTCGGTTTCCATCGCGGATCTCCAATGTCTCGCGACAGCAGTCGCCTATCTCATGAATTCACACACCCGCCTCGCCCACCAACCAAGTTGCTCAGGCGTCGTAAGCGATGCCCCGCTCCTGCAGGATCCGCTCGAGCACCGAAGGCCGGTCGGTCATCACGCCGTCGACGCCGAGGTCGATCAACCGCTCCATCTCGTCGGGCTCGTCGATGGTCCAGACGTGCACGGCGAGTCCGTGGTCGTGAGCGCTCGCCACGAACCGTTCGTCGACCACGACGATGTCGCCGAAGGCCGCCGGCACTTGCAGCGCCACGTGCTGGGTCGCGGGCAGCGGTGCGCCGTCCTGGATCGCCTGCCAGATCGCCGTTGTCAGCAACGTCCCGCAGGACGTGTGGATCTCGGGAGCGATCGCGGCGAACGCGTCGGTGGCGCGGTCGTCGAACGACGCCACGATCACGTCGTCGGTGCGGCCGAACTCACGCAGCAGATCGGCGACGAGTTGCTCGTACGGCTCGACGGCGGGCGCCGTCTGTTTGATGTCGAGGTTCAGAAAGACGTCGGGAAACTCTTCGAGCACCTCGCGCAATGTCGCAATCCCGAACGATGGCTCCGACGGAGCCCTCCCTCGATGGATGTACTCCTCGTGGGTGCGATCGTCGGCGACGACCTCGCCGGGCACCCACCAGTGCGCATTGTCGAGCGTCCGCAGCTCGTCGAAGGTCATCTCCGCGATCGCGCCGGCACCGGCGGTCGTCCGGTCGACGGTCGCGTCGTGGCACACCATCACGACGCCATCGAGCGTCGCGTGCACATCGAGTTCGAGCCCGTCCGCCCCACCGGCAACGGCCTGACGCAACGCGAACAACGTGCTCGAGGGCGCCTCGCGGGCGCCACCCTGATGCGCATAGTTCAGGACGCGTCGCGCGAGCCACGGGTTCACAATCAATGTCTTACACTCCAAATCGTGCTTTTGGTTCGTATCGCAGTAGCGCTGGCGGCCGCGGCTGCCGGCCTCGCCGCTCTCCTCGGCTCCACCGCCGACAAGCTTCCCGACACCGACGCCGCGTGCGTCACGGTTCCGGTCCCCAACGTGCAGGCGGGATACTGCCCAGCTGGCTAGACCTTCGGGCGTGACCGCCGGCGACAACCTGCTCGTATCCGCCAACCGGGCTGTGCGACGCGCGCTCATCACGCTCGAACACATGAACAGCGAGAACACCCAGGAGTGGGATCGCACGATCGTGACGTTCAGTCGCGCCCGCTACGAACTGCCCGACGGACGCGTGATCGACGGCAAGGACGACGTCATGGCGTACTGGCTCGAAGGTCGCACCGCGATTCCCGATCAGCGCAACGAGCTCATCAGTCTCGAGGTGTGCGACGGCGGCCAGGTGCTGCTGCACTTCTGGTTGCGGGGCACGCCCGCTGCGACCGGTAAGCCGTTCGAGACCAAGCTTTACGCCGTGTTCGACTTCGACGACGACGACCTCATGACCAACGAACGGGTGTACGTCGAACGTCCGAGCGCGGACGTGATCGCAGGCTCCGCACTGGCGTGATGCTGCGACGTGCTGGGGTCGTGCTGGCGCTTGCGCTTCTTGCGTCAGCCTTGTCGACCTCGACGGCGCGCGCCGCGTCGGGTTGCGCGACGTCGAGCCCGGGCGGCGGAGAATGGCGGTCGCTGAACCACGACTTCTCCAACACGCGTTCGCAGCCCGACGAACACACCATTGGCACGCGGGAGGCCAAGCACCTCGCGCCGGCGTGGGTGTTCCGAGCCACCCCGCTCGGCATCACGGGCGGCATGCGCACGACGCCGATCATCGCCGGTGGATGCGTGTACATCGCTTTCGGGATGGGCTATCTCGGTGACCGCGGCGACGTCGTCGCGCTCAATGCGGACACGGGCGCCGTCGTCTGGCACCAGCGCATCGACGGATCGATCCTCGGTCTCGCCGTGCGCAACGGTCTCGTCTACGCCACGCCGAGCAAGGGCACTCGCGGTGCTGTCGCGCTGCCCGTCGTTACCGGCGACTATCAGCCCGCGGGCAGCTACGCGATCGCGCTCGACGCCGAGACGGGTAAGCGTGTGTGGACGAGTCAGCGTCTCGACGACGGCAACTCGCACAACGGCACGTTCATCAACGCGAGCCCTGTCGCCTTCGAAGCCGGTGGCCGCGAACTGCTCTTCGTCCCGCTGGCGGGCGGCGCGGGCGACGGCGCACGCGTACCGATGTACTTCCTCGACGCGTTGACGGGCGAGACCGTTAACCGTGCCTACTCGTTGACCGATGGCGAGTACCGCCAGGGCTTCGGTGGTACCGGCATCTGGTCGACCGCCGCATACAGCCCGCGCACCCAACTCCTCTACGCGGGCACGGCCGACTCCGACGGCTACACCAAGCAGCATCGCTACAACGACGCAATCCTGAAGATCGACGCGAACCCGACCCGTCGCACGTTCGGAAAAGTCGTCGGCTCGTATCGAGGCATCACCGAACACGCGAACCTCGACGCAGTGGCGAACCGCAACCCGGCGTGTGGCGCGCTGGCTGGCGATACCGCCGTGCAACTACCCACCTTCTTCGACACGTCGGCGTCACCCGAGTGCCTCGAACTCGACTTCGATTTCGGCGGCTCACCGAACCTGTTCGTCGGCGCCGACGGGCGAGTGAAGGTGACGGCGCTGCAGAAGTCCGGCGTCGTTCACACGGTCGACGCCGCGACGATGAAGGCCGATTGGCGTTTCCTTACCGGGGTCGGCGGTTTCGCGATGGACGGGGCGAGCGCCGCGCTCGAGGGCAACGCGCTCGTTGTCGCGGCGACGCCGAATGCGTTGTTCCGCCTCGACCGGGACACGGGCGCGGTGCGGTGGCTGTCGCAATCCGGCGTCGACGCGTTCTCGTACCAGCCGGTCACAGCCGCCAACGGCGTCGTCTACAAGATCAACAACGTCGGAGTGCTCACCGCCGTCGCCACGAAGTCAGGCTTGCCGGTCACCAACCGCGTCATCGCGCTCGACGGCGGGTTCCGCCAATGCATCGGCGTCGGTGCCGGTGTCGCGGTCGCGCGCCACATGGTCTTCGTGCCCTGCGACGCGGGCGGGCTCAACGATCTCGCCGGCCTGCCGAGCCAGGCGGGCGGGCTCGTCGCCTATCGCGTCGCCGGGTAGACCTGCGGCGTGTCCTTCGACCGAGAGTTCTGGGAGCAGCGTTGGGTCGAGGTCCAACGCGATCACGGCGACAAGCTCGCGGGCAAGCAACCGAGTCCGTATCTGGTTGAGGTCGCGAACGACCTTCCGCCCGGACGCGTGCTCGACGCGGGATGCGGACACGGCGCCGAGACGTTCTGGCTCGCGGCGCGCGGGTGGCACGTCACCGCCGTCGACTTCTCGACGACGGCGCTCGACATCGGCCGCGCGATGGCGACGGACCTCGGCCTCGCCGATCGCATCGAGTGGGTGCAGGCCGACCTCGGCGTGTGGGCGCCCCAACCCGAGCAGTACGACCTCGTCGTGTCGATCTACGTGCACATCGCGGGCGATGTCGGTGAAGCCGTTTCACGCCTGGCGCGCGGCGTCGAACCCGGCGGGGCGGTGTTGCTCGTCGGTCGGCAGGGCATCGAGCAGAACCAAGTGCCCCTTGAGGAGGCGCTCCACGCGCTCGAGGGTTGGGACCTCGTCGTCGCCGAAGAACGCCCAATGGGCAACGAGCGCGACGCGGTCGTCTTCGCCAAGCGTTAGACAGGCCCGATGCGATTCGGGATCAAGACAGCACCGCACAACAC
This sequence comes from Actinomycetota bacterium, assembly GCA_048498715.1. Lineage (GTDB taxonomy): Bacteria > Actinomycetota > Acidimicrobiia > Acidimicrobiales > JACCXE01 > JACCXE01. Next base: position 18,586 of record JBEHXL010000010.1, read on the forward strand.
CACGTGGCAGGCGATGCTCGACGTGTTCACCGCGGCCGACGACATCGACGTGTTCGAATCGGGCTGGACCTTCGATCACTTCTATCCGTTGTTCAGCGATCCGTCGGGCCCCTGCCTCGAAGGCTGGATTTCCACGACCGCCCTCGCGCAGGCCACCAAGCGCCTCCGCATTGGTCTCATGGTGACCGGCAACATCTACCGCCACCCAGCGGTGCTCGCGAACATGGCCGCAACGCTCGACATCATCTCCAACGGTCGACTCGACATCGGCATCGGTGCCGGTTGGAACCAGGAGGAGTGCGACGCCTACGGCATCGAGCTACCGCCGCTCAAGAAACGTTTCGACATGTTCGACGAGGCACTCGAAGTGATCACCGGCCTCCTGACGCAACACCAGACCACGTTCGAAGGCGAGCACTACCAACTGAAGGACGCGTACTGCGAGCCCAAGCCGGTGCAGAAGCCGCACCCGCCGATCTGCATCGGGGGGAGCGGCGAAAAGCGCACGCTGCGCGCTGTCGCCAGCTACGCACAGCACTGGAACATGGCTGCCGGCACCACTGATCAGTTCGCCCACAAACTCGACGTGTTGCGCGAACACTGCGCCGCGGTCGGGCGGGACCCGTCGGAGATCATGACGTCGACGCAGCTGCGCTTCACCGACAAGACCGACCCGAACGAGGTGGCGCAGCAAGCCCGCCAGTTCGCCGATGTCGGCTGCGACATGGTCGTCGTCTACCTCGACCCGCACGACCCGAAGATGCTCGAGCCGCTGGCAGGTGCCCTAGCGCCGCTGCGCGGCTAGTACGTCAGGCCTGCTGCGCCTTGGCGACGTCTTCCTCGACGAACTTCTGCGTCGTCATGGCGATGAGACCACCGATCATCACTAGAACCGACAGTACGAGGAACGCAACACGCTCGCCGTGTTGGTCAGCGATGTTGCCGACGACGGGTGAGAACACCAGCGCGCCCAGCGCGTAGAAGAGCAACGACCACGAGAAGGTCTGGCTGCGCAGATTCGCCGGGGTACCAAAAGCGACCAGTGTCAGGTACGGGGGCAGGAAGCCCGTCGCCCCGATGCCACCGATGATGCTGAAGAGCATGAAGATCGGGAAGTTCGGCGCGCCCGCCATCAACAAGATGCCCAAGCCGAGCGTGAACACCATGCCGCCACTCACGAGCGGCAGCGCCTTGAGGCCCTTGGTCATCATGTACTTGTTGACGACCTTGGTCGACAGCATGAGACCGATCGCGCCGGCTCCACCGAACACCGCCGTCGCCATGCCGCGCGCGAAGGGCGACAGATCGAAGACGTGCTTCAGGTAGAGGTTGAGGAACGTCGCGAACGGCAACGTGCCCGAGCCGAAGAACACGGCCGAGACCCAGGTTCGGCGCAGTGAGCGGATCTGACGGATGCGCTTGAACGCGGCCCGAATCGACGGGGGCTTCTCGTCGCTCGTGAACATGCCGGTAGTCGCGCCACGCGCCGGCTCCTTGAGCTTCAGCATCATCAGCGCCAGAACGAAGGTCGGAATGGCGAGGACGACGAACGTTGCGCGCCAACCGATCGCCGCACCGAGCACACCGGCGAGCGGTCCGCCGATGAGACCGATCGTGCCGGCCTGGCGATGCCAGCTGTTGACGCGGGTGAGGCTCTGCGGTGGGTAGTAGTCCGACAACAGGCTCGGGTGCACCGGCTCGTTGATCAGCAGGCCCACGCCGCCGAAGAGACGGGCGATGATGAAGATGCTGAGGACGGGAGCGACGCCGGTGAGCACTGCGGTGACGCCCCAGATCAGGGCCGCGACCATTGAGAGCTTCACGCGGTTGACGCGATCTGCGAGCGCACCCAGAGGGACCGAGAACAGGATCGGGACGGCGGCGGTCAGACCGGAGATCGACGCAAGCTTGGCGTCGTTGAGGTGGAAGGTGTGCTGCAGTTCAGGTGAGAGCACTCCGAACGCGATGGCGTCGAAGCGCTCGACCGCCGAGAGGCCCAAGAGGATGTAGAGCGGCAGCAGGCTGGCGTCGCCGACGGATTCCTGCAGGGCGTTGAACGCGGCAAGCGGGTTCCACTTCGACGACGCCTTCTTGGCCGGAGCGGGTGCGGGCGGCGGAGCGGCGATGGATTCACCGGCGAGTTCCGACGCGTCCAGGACCATCTCAGTCTCGATCTCGATCTCGGTGAGGTCGATCGTGACGGCCGGCTTCTTGGCCGGTGCCTTCTTCGCGGCCGTGGCCTTCTTCGCTGGCGCGGCCTTCTTTGCGGTGGCCTTTTTCGTGGTCGCCGACGTCTTCTTTGCCGCGGCCGCAGTCTTCGTAGCCGCCGCCTTGCGCGGTCGGCCCGTTGTGGTCATTTCTTCAATTCCCCCCTGCTCCACGCGGTACGTCCTGCGTGTTGAGGTGCACCATATCGGGATGATCGACCTCGCCGTCGCGATCGTGAACGCACCGATCACCGCAATCACCGCGCTGGTCGGCGCCGTAACCGGCGCAAAGGTGCGAACCGACCGTCATCACACCGTGATTTGTGAAGGCGGATGGCTCAGCGACCGTGGCCTGTCCAGCGCGTTCACGACGGGCAACACGATCAACGTCAAGGCCTCGGCCGCCGAACGACTCCGCTGCGACGACAAGCTGCTCGAACACGAATGGCGGCACTCGGTGCAGTGGGCCGTCGTCGGACCAGTGCGGTTTCTGATGCTCTACGCCGTCAGTTACTTCGGTTCGCAGGCCCTCACGGGCGACCAGCGACTCAACGTTTTCGAGTGGTCGGCGGGCTTCGCCGACGGCGGCTACTTCTTCGATCGTGCGGACGATCAGAAAAATGACAAGACTGTTAGATGATGAGCAAGGTTCCTTCTGCCCCGACTGATCGCTACACCATCATCTCCGCCGACTCGCACGCCGGTGGTAGCCACGCCCAGTACCGCGAGTACTTGACCGCCGAGTACCAGGAGCAATTCGACGCCTGGCGCGACAAGTACCGCAACCCGTACAAGGACCTGGCCCCGGGTGACGATCGCCGCCTACGCAACTGGGACTCGGAGATGCGCAACGGTCAGCAGGAGCAGGACGGCATCGTCGGCGAGGTCATCTTTCCGAACACCGTCCCGCCGTTCTTCCCGTCATTCGTGTTGTTCGCGCCGCCGCCCAAGGCCGAGGACTACGAGCTGCGTCACGTCGGCATCCAGGCGCACAACCGCTGGCTGAAGGACTTCTGCGACGAGTTCCCCGAGCGTCGCGCTGGCGTCGGCCAGATCTTCCTCAATGACATCGACGACGCCATCGCCGACGCGATCTGGTGCAAGGAGAACGGCCTGCGCGGCGGGATCATGGTCCCGAACATTCCCGTCGACGTGAAGTGGGTGCGTCCGCTCTACGACCCCGAGTACGACCGGCTCTGGAAGGTCTGCGAAGACCTCGAGATCCCGATCAACTTCCACGGCGGCACCGGCGTGCCCGACTACGGCCCCTACGAGCGCTCGATGCTCTTCTACATCGCGGATGCGGGCTTCTACTCGCAGCGCCCGTTCCAGCTCTTTGCGTTGGGCGGCATCTTCGAGAAGTTCCCGAAGCTGAAATTCATCATGACGGAGTCGGGCTGCGCCTGGCTGCCCCCCGTGCTGCGGGCGCTCGACGGGATCGTGAAGTCGGTGCGGGGCGGCGGCATCGGCGAGCTTCGTTACACCGACGAGGAGAAGAAGGCCGCGTCGTTCCTTCCGTCCGAGCTCTGGAAGCAGAACTGCTGGATGGGCGTGTCGCAGCCGTCGATGGCCGACGCGCGCGCCATGGACGAGATCGGCGTCGACCGCTTCATGTGGGGTTCGGACTATCCGCACGACGAGGGCACGTATCCGCACTCACGTGAGGCGATCCGCTCGCGCTTCTACGAGCTCGACCCGTCGATCAAGCACAAGATCCTCGCCCAGAACTGCGCCGACCTCTACGGCTTCGACATGGACAAGCTCGCGCCGCTCGCGGCCCAGGTCGGCCCGACGGTCGAGGAGCTTTCGAAGCCGCTGACCGAGATGCCCGAGAACCCGTCGCAGGGCCTCGCCCGCGGCATCAAGGGCGGCGGCATCCACATCAGCGACGACATGGACATGGCGGCTCTGTAGATGAGCAATGGCGGGGCCATCGATCTGATGATGCAGATCCCGGAGGGACCGAAGAAGCACTGGTACCGGTTCCTCCGCAGCTCGCTCATGGACAAGGAGTCCGGCGAGATGAACTTCCCGGTCGAGTACATGTTCAAGGACGTGCCGGCCGATCTCGACGAGAACATCGATCCCGTCCAGGCCGTCATCGGCGAGATGGATCACTGGGGTATCGACAAGGCCATGCTCGGTATCGGCTTCTACGACAACGCGTCGACGCGCGCGGTGGCCGAACATCCCGAGCGGTTCTTCGGTTCGTTCGAGGTGAACCCGCTCAAGGGCATGGAGGGTGTGCGCGAACTCGAGAAGGCCGTACGCGAACTAGGCGTGAAAGCAGCAACGGTCTTTCCTGCCGGTCTCAATCCGCAGGTGCCGATCGACGACAAGAAGATGTATCCGATCTACGCCAAGTGCATCGAGCTCGACATCCCGATCTGCATCTGCACCGGCGTGCCCGGGCCGCGTGTGCCGATGGCGTGTCAGAAGACCGAACTGCTCGACGAGGTCGCGTGGTTCTTCCCTGAACTCAAGATCGTGATGCGGCACGGCGCCGAGCCGTGGGACGACCTCGCAGTGAAGCTCATGCTCAAGTGGCCCAACCTCTACTACTCGACCTCCGCGTTCGCGCCGAAGTACTACCCGAAGCCGATCATCGACTACGCGAACTCGCGCGGCAGCGACAAGGTGATGTTCGCCGGCTACTTCCCGATGGGTCTGTCGCTTGAGCGCATCTTCACCGAACTGCCGAACGTGCCCTTGAAGGACGAGGTGCGTCCGAAGTTCATGCGCGAAAACGCGCTGCGCGTCTTCAACCTGTAAGCGCGTAGAGCTTCATCGGCTCGGCGACGCCCTTCAGCGTCGCGACGCGGGGCCCGGCGACCGACGCGTCGCCCACCAGTGCGATGACGTCTTCACTGATCAGCGTTTCGCCGCCATTCGCGGCCGCGGACACGCGAGCGGCCACGTTGACGGTCGTGCCGAAGATGTCGTTGTCCTCTTCGATGACGGGTCCGACGTGGACGCCGGCGCGGACACGCACGAGCGCATCGGTGAACGCGCGCTGGAGCGAGGCCCCGAAGTCGACCGCCGCATGCGCCGTCGGGAACGTGAGCATGAAGCCGTCCCCGAGGTGCTTCACTTCCCGACCGCCGTGCTGCGCGACGAGCTTGCGCACGGTGGTGTCGTGATCACGCAAGCGGTCGAACCACGCGGCATCGCCGAGCGCGGCGGCCGACGCAGTCGACGACTCGATGTCGGTGAAGACGATGGCGGTCGAAGGGCCCGTGACGCGCGCACCCTTCACCGGCGCCGCGCCATGCTTGGCGAGCAACGCGGCTGACCACTCGGCGACCTGGCGCATCTCGTAACGGGCGGCGAGACGAGCCGCCTCCCGGGCATCAGCTGTCGTACGTTCGACGTCGCCAGCTGCGTCGGCAATCTCGGCCGATACGAACAGCGATCGCGCCACGAAGGGATGCGCGCCCATTTTCCGGTGCAGAGCGATCGCGGCGTCGATGAGGCGACGGGCTTCAGCGTCGTCTCCCCGCAGGCGCGCAATCAGCGCGAGCTGATGGTCGACGGCGCCGAACACCAAGGCCGGCGCCATGCCACCAACGGGCATACGACCACTGAACCGGCGCAGTCGTTCCTCCAGGGCAATCACGCGATCGTCGCCGTACGCGCACAGTGCCTCGGTCATGAGCATGGCGAGCGGCGTTCCCAGTCCGAAGACCCATTCGAAGATGCCCTCGAAGCCGATGCGGAACGCTTCGTCGATCGAGTTGTGCGCCAACTCGTGCTCGCCGGCAAGTTGTCCCGCAAGCGCGACAAACGGATGTACCCGAATGGCGGTGGGCTGGCCGGCCGTCATGGCGAGAAACATCTGAGCGCTCTCCATGAACTCCGTGAAGTCGCCCTTGAGGATCGAGATGACACCCTGCAGCGCGCCACGCGCCGCAAGCGCCTCGAGCGCAGCCACCCCTTCGGTCGAGGCGACGTGATCGTTCATGACGTCGAGCGCCTGGTCGAAGCGACCCTGCATGAGATGGATGCAGGCCGAGGCCGTATGGAACGCCAGCCCGCGCGGAATACCGAGGCGCAAGACGCTGGCGTTGATGATCGGAACCAGCTCCGAGGCGGCGTCGAGGTCACCCATGACCATCTTGATGAGCACTGCGAATGCGTTGGCCTCGAACTGTCGCTCCGGTTCCGCAGTGACGGCGGCCGCTTGGATCTCGGCGAGCCGCGCCTCGTATTCGTCAACCACGAGGTCATGCCAGAGGATGAGGACGCGACCCAGCGCGGTCACGAGAAGGTTGGGGTCGTCGAGCTCCCGGGCGAGCTCAACAGCCTGTCCGCTGAGTCGCTTGAACTCGGCCGGGTCAGCAACCAAGTCGGCCTTGCGGCCGATGAGCCGGCAGGTCCACACGGGGTCATCGACGAGTCGTTCGAGCACCTCGTTGACCATGTCGAGGGGCGGCTCGTAGTCGGGCAGACCCTTCAGCCGTTCGGACCCGACTGTCATCAGGGCCGCAGCTGCTGCCGTTGGGTCGTTCCGGTCGAGCGCCAACCGCGCACTGATCACGAGCCGCTTCTTGCCTTCGTCGTAGCGCTGCAACGCAACGAGCGACCGACCGGCGATGTAGTGCAGTCGACCAATCCGGTCCCGTCGTTCAGGCGTGGCTTCGAGCACCTCCAGCGTCAGATCGGCCCAGTGCACCGCACCTTCGTGGGCGCCGTTGTCCGACGCTTCCTGGGCGGCGGTCGTTCCGAGGTCGACCACGCGATCGTCGGTCGCACCTGAAGCAAGGAAGTGATGGGCGAGTTGAAGCGTGTCGGCGGCCTTTGACGCCCCGAGCGCGTCGGCGATGCGGGCGTGCAGACGCCGCTTGGCGTTGGACCGCAGAGCATCCGTCAGTGACTCACGCACAAGGTCGTGGTTCCAGCGCATCTGCTTGCCGTCGATCTCGACGAGCCGCGATGCCTCCGCCGCGTCGAGTACGTGGTCAACGAGAGCATCGTCTCCAACGACCGCGTAGAGCAGGTCGAGTTTTGGCTTCCGGCCGATCAACGCGGCGAGGCCCAACACGTCGCGAGCGCCATCGCCGAGCGCGTCGACGCGTCGCAGGACGACGTCTCGCACCGCCTGGGTCGTCGCCGTGTCGTCGTCGGCCGCCGCGAGGCGCGCAAGTTCTGCGATGAAGAACGGGTTGCCCTCGGCGCGCATGACGACGGACGCGACAGCGGCTTCGTCGAGCGACGGCTCGATGTTGCGCGCGACGACGGCGGCCTCGGCATCGGTCAACGGAGTGAGGGAGATGCGCCTGGTCGCGGGCACCGCGGTGAGGCCGGCTGCGCTCGCGAGGTCGCGTGTCGATGCGGCGATGACGACGTTGCCGGTCAGCGCTGCCGTGGCAAACGGCTCCAGCATTCCGAGCCCACCGACGGGTGCGTGGTGGAGGTCCTCCAGCACGACGAGGACGGGCCGGTGCGAGCGTGCGATGAGTCGACCGAGGCCGTCCCCGAGCGCGAGGCGTCCGGCGACTTCATCGGATGCGGCGTCGGGAACATCGAAGCGTCCCTCGACGAGATCGGGCACGAGTCGACGTACGAGCGGATGCGCCTCACCGAGCGCGTCCACGGACCCAATCTCCGTTACCCAGTTCCGCACGAGAACCGACCACGGCCACATCGGGGCCATGTCGGCGTCACCCGACCAACGCGTGGTGACGACCGCGAGATGCAAACGCTTCGCCGAGGTGATGACGTCCGCGAGCAGCGTCGACTTCCCGATTCCGGCATCACCGGCGACGACGAACGAGCCACTCCCGCGCGTAATCGCGTCGTTGATCTCTGCTGCGGCCGCGGCGCGCCCCTCGGGCATGCGTGCAGGCTAACGGGCTACTTGCCGAAGGAGGCTTCGAAACCGTCGAGAAGACGCGCCAGGTTGCGGTCGAAGCGGCGCGGGTCGTTGGCGTGCTTGTCCATGCGTTCCCACAACGCGTCGTATCCGTGCTCCTCGCTCATCGCCGCGAGCGTCGGGTACTCGCCCGTCGCGAGGAGTCCCTGCACGAAGGCGCGCATCGACTCGTCGCCGTGATGGTTCTCCTCGTCGTTGCGCGCATGCAGCACGTAGCCGAAGACGTACTCGTCAACGGCGTGAATGACGTCGAGCTTGTCGGCGAAGGTTCCCGGCAGATTCGAGACCGCTTGCCACGACTGGTCGAAATGGCGAACGCCGTTCGGACCGACCGCGGGATCCTCGACGATGTCGAAGATCCACGGATGCCGCTCGAGCGCTGCGCGCGATGCGTGCGCGACTGCGGTGACACGCTCGCGCCAGGTGCCGCGCAGCTTCGACGGAGGGAGGACGATCTCGCCCATGACGTAGTCCTGCACGAGCGCCATGAGCTCGTCCTTCGTGCGGACGTAGTGGTACAGCGTCATCGTCCCTGCGCCGAGGTCCGTGGCGAGGCGGCGCATGGAGACTGCCTCGATTCCCTCCGCATCCGCGATGCGTACGGCGGCCGCTGCAATGTCGTCGCGTGAGTAGCGGGGCTTGCGACGGCCGGGTTCGGTGCGCAGCCAGAAGTCGACCGCACTGTTGAGGTTCTCCGAATACTTCTCGGCGTACTTCTCCGCCTTCTGGTTGAGCTTCTCGGTGACGCGTTCGACGACGAGTTCCCGGATCATGTCGCCCGAGGGGTCATCGGAATGACGACGAGGTGAACGTCCGGAATTTCCCCTTGCCACGTCGTACAACGTACCACTAACATTAGTCGTACTATGTACGAAGAATCAGTACGCCGTACGACAAACACGGCCATTTCGACCGAGGGTCTCGGGAAGCGCTTCGGCGATCTGTGGGCACTCCGCAATCTCGATCTCGACGTCCCGGCGGGAACCGTCCTCGGCCTGCTCGGTCACAACGGCGCGGGCAAGACCACCGCCATTCGCATCCTCACCACCCTGGCGGCGCCCAGCGAAGGCACGGCCACCGTGGCCGGTTTCGACGTTGCCCGCGAAAGCGGCCAGGTCCGGCGCCGCATCGGCGTCGCCTCGCAGCAGGCCACCGTCGACGGGTTGCTCTCCCCCCAGTTCAATCTGGAGATGGTCGGCCGGCTGCACGGGCTGTCGAAGGCCGCCGCGAAGCGTCGCGCCGACGAACTGCTCGAGATGCTCGGCCTCACCGATGCGACGGATCGATTGGTGAAGACGTTCTCGGGCGGCATGCGTCGCCGCCTCGACCTCGCCGCGAGCATCGTCGCCCGTCCTGAAGTGCTGTTCCTCGACGAGCCGACCACGGGTCTGGACCCACTCAGCCGCAACGAGCTGTGGGAGGTGCTGCGCGATCTCACGCGTGAGGGAACGACAATCGTGCTGACGACGCAGTACCTCGAAGAGGCCGATCAGCTCGCCGACGACATCGTCGTGCTCGACCACGGCCAGACCGTCGCCCATGGCACGCCGGCCGAACTCAAGGCGCAGATCGGCTCGGATCGCATCGACGTCACGCTCGCCAAGAAGGCCGACCTCGCCAAGGCCAGCCGCGCCTTCGTGCGGCTGGCCTCGAAGAGACCGTCAACCGACGACGAAGCGTTGACCGTCACGGCCGCTCTCAACGACGGCGTGAAGCTCATCGACGTCGTGCGCGCCCTCGAAGCCGTCGGCGTCGACCCCGTCGACATCAACCGTCGTGAGTCATCGCTCGACGACGTGTTCCTCACGCTCACTTCAACCCGGCGCGTCGCCGAGGAGGTCTCCGCATGACGACCAACACCGCCCCCACTGCCGTCACGACGCGGCCACAGTCCATCTCGGTTCCGCACGACGCCCACACCGGCGTGCGGGCGCTCGTCGGCGACACGCTTGTGTTCGCTCGCCGCAACATCGAGCACATTCGCCAGATCCCCGAAAAGCTGCTCGACGTCACGGCCCAGCCGATCATGTTCGTGTTGCTCTTCGGCTTTGTCTTCGGCGGCGCGATCAACGTGCCGGGCAATTACCGCGAGTATCTGATCGGCGGCATCCTCATCCAGTCCCTCGCCTTCGGGATGATGGGCCCGGCGATGACGATCAACACCGACCTCACCGAGGGCGTAATCGACCGCTTTCGTTCACTGCCGGCCGCCCGAGGCTCGTACCTGCTCGGCCACTTCGTGTCGGAGCTCGCTGGGCTGACGTTGTCGATCGTGATCCTGACGTCCACGGGCTTCGCCGTTGGTTGGCGCACACATGCGAGCATCATCTCGGTGCTCGGCGCGTTCGGCCTGCTGTTGCTGTTCGCGTCGGCAGTGATTTGGGCGGGCACCTGGGTCGGCATCCTCGTTCGTTCGAGTGACGCGGTGCAGGGCGCGATGTTTACGACGGTGTTCCCGATCACATTCCTGTCCAACGCATTCGTCCCGATCGAGTCGATGCCGAGTTGGCTGCAGAACGTCGCCGTGTGGAATCCAGCGTCGACGATGGTCGCAGCGGTCCGTCACCTCTTCGGAAACCCGGAAGCGCCGTTGACCCGCACGTCGTGGGCGCTCGAGCACGCGACCCTGATGTCGTTGGTCTACTGCGCACTGATCCTTGCGATCGCAGTGCCGATGACGCTGCGTCGCTACCGCATCAAGACGACGGACTGACGCCCTCGATCGGCACGGCAAGGCTGGCGATCGCACCCATCACCGCCAGCCCGCATGCGAGCGCCAACGCCAGATTTGCCGACGACGGACCGGGCCCGACCGCCGGGATCACCACGACGGCACTACCGACGAGTCCGACGAACAGCCCGACGCACGCGGCGCCGAACGCAACCAGACAGCGGTAGAGCACCCCTCGAATCCCCATGGTCGTGTCTTCGGCGCGGTCTGACGGAGTTCCTCTTCCGCCCTCAGGAAACTCCAAGGTTCGTCCTGCACCCTGAGAGCCATGACAACCCGTAGCAAGGCCGCCGCGAAGCCCCTCGAGACCGACGAAATCGCGGCACTTCTGGAGAACGCCCTCTTTGAGGTGAAGAAGGTGATCGTGGGCCAGGACCGCATGGTCGAGCGCGCCCTGATCTGCCTTCTCGCCCGCGGGCACTGTCTGCTCGAGGGCGTGCCGGGCGTCGCCAAGACACTGACGGTGTCGACGCTGGCGAAAGTCGTCGGCGGATCCTTCGTGCGTCTGCAGTTCACACCCGACCTCGTACCGGCCGACATCACCGGGACGCGCACATGGAAGCCGTCGAAGGAAGAGTTCGACATCGAATGGGGGCCCGTTTTCGCGAACTTCGTGTTGGCGGACGAGATCAACCGCGCGCCCGCCAAGGTGCAGTCGGCGCTGCTCGAAGTGATGGCCGAGCGCCAGGTGTCCATCGCCGGTCAGACCCGTCCGCTGCCGCGACCCTTCGTCGTCCTGGCGACGCAGAACCCCATCGAGTCCGAAGGCGTCTATGCGTTGCCGGAGGCTCAGCGCGACCGGTTCATGATGCAGGTCAACGTCGATCAACCGACCTACGAGGAAGAAAGCGAGATCGCCCGGCGCATGAGCATCGCGGCGCCGCAGGCCAACGAGGTCATCACGCTCGAACAACTCGACGCACTCTGCGCGGCGACGGACAACGTGTTCGTCCACCACGCCGTGCAGGACTACGCCGTGCGCCTCGTCATGGCCACACGCGAACCGGCCAAGTGGAACCTCGCCTCGCTCACGTCCGCGATCTCGCTGGGTGCATCGTCCCGAGCGACCCTCGGCCTCGTGCAAGCGAGCCGTGCGCTTGCGTTGTTGCGAGGTCGACGTCATGTACTGCCGAGTGACGTCAAGGAACTCGCGCCCGAGGTGCTGCGCCACCGTCTGCTGCTCAGCTACGAAGCGCTCGCCGCCGGCATGACGACAGACGACGTGATCGACAAGGTCACCTCGACCATCGAACCGCCCCGTGTTGCTCCGGCGCAGGACTCGGCGCCCGATGACGACGAGGGGCTCAGGCTCGAGGTCGTGGGATGAACCCGTCCGACGCCGCAGCCAAGGCTGCGTTTCTCCGTCGTCTCGAACTCGACGTGAGCCGTCGCATCGAGGGGATTCTCTCCGGCGCGTACACCGCGTTCGGGCGTGGGCCGGGCACCGAACGCGTCGGAGCCCGTCGCTATGAACCGGGCGACGATGCGCGGCGCATCGACTGGAATCTCACGGCCCGCACCAACCATCCGCACGTGCACGTGACCGAGCCCGATCGCGAACTCGAGACGTGGTTCGTCGCCGATCAGTCCGCCAGCCTCGACTTCGGTACGGCCGATCGGGAGAAGCGTGAACTCGTCCTGGTCGCGCTCGCGACGTTCGGTTTCATGACCACTCGCTCGGGCAATCGTCTGGGGCTGCTGACGGCGGGGGGCGGCGGAATCCGTCGACTGCCGCCGCGGTCGGGTCGCACCGCGGTGCTCGCCGCGTTGAGCACGGTGTACGACGCGCCGCGGCGGGACGCACCACCGGCGGCAAACGCGGATCTCGCAGCGGCGCTCGCTCAGCTGCAACGCACGCACCGTCGACGGGGCCGCGTGGTCGTCGTCTCGGACTTCCTCGACACCAACGACTGGCGCACCCCACTCGGCGCGCTGGCGCATCACCACGACGTGATCGCGGTACACGCCATCGACCAGCGGGAACTCGAACTTCCCGATGTCGGCATGCTGCGCGTCGTCGACACCGAGACAGGCCGACTCGTCGAAGTACAGACCCGCTCGCCGAAGTTGCGGGCTCGCTACGCCGAAGCCGCCGCGGCGCGCACCGCACAGATTGAACGCGACATCACGGCAGCCGGTGGTCTGTACCTGCAACTGCGCACGGACCACGACTGGGTCTTCGAGATGGTGCGGTTCCTCAATACCCGACGTGTTGCAACGAGGGCAGCCCGATGAGTTTCGCAAGTCCACTCCGTCTACTGCTGCTCGTCGCGCCCGTGGCGCTGCTGGCCGGCTACCTCGTGATGCAGCACCGGCGCAAGCAGGTGGCGTTGCGCTTCACCAGCGTCGACTTGCTCGCCAGCGTTGCGCCGAGGCGCATGGGCTGGCAGCGGCACGTAGCGCCGGCGTTGTTGCTCGCGACGCTGCTCATGCTCACCCTCGGATTCGCCGAGCCGTTCCACACCGTGCGCACTCCACGGCAACAGGCAACGGTCATCCTCGCGATGGACGTGTCCGGTTCGATGGTCGCGAGCGACGTGGCGCCCGATCGGCTGACGGCAGCAAAGCAGGCGGCGAGCAGCTTCCTCGATGCGCTGCCGAAGGGCGTGCGGCTCGGGCTTGTCAGCTTCTCCACCAACGCCCGCATCGTCGTGGCGCCCACGTCGGATCGTGACATCGTGCGCGCTGCTCTCACGAGCCTGCGCGCCGACGGCGGCACGGCCACGGGTGACGCCATCGAGCTGTCTCTCCAAGCAGCTCGTAGCGTCACCACCAGCGGCAAGAAGATCCCCACCGCCATCGTGTTGATGAGTGACGGCAAACCCACGGTCGCCAACGGCAGCCCGAATGCCGCGATGTCGGCCGTCGACGAAGCCGTGGCCGACGCCAAGGCCGACGGCGTGAAGATCAACACGATCGCCTTCGGCACCGAGAACGGCACAGTGACGGTGCAGGGCGAGGTCGTAGCCGTCCCGTCTGATCCCGAAGCGATGGCGGCCATCGCCAACAGCACCGGCGGCCAGACCTTCACGGCGCAGAGCGCCAAGCAACTCAAGTCCGTCTACAACGACATCGGCCGTACCGTGGGCTACGTGAAGCACCGCAAGGAAATGACCGCCACCTTCACCGGCCTCGGTCTCGTCCTGGGTGCGATCGCCGCGGGTGCCGCCCTGGTTTGGGGGTATCGCATCGCATGAGTAACCGTCCGCCTGAAGCACCTGACTGGATCGAGGCGCCCTATCCGTGGGACGGCGCGGGCGACGCGTCGCCCGCGCCGTTCCCTGCGTCCGAGACACCGGCTCCCTCGAGGCCGTTCGGATACAAGTTTCTCGCCGGCGTACTCGCGCTCGGTCTGTTGGGATCGTTGTTCGGCGGCATGGTCACCTCGCGTCTTCGATCACAGAACGCCAGCGCCACGACGCCGACAACCCTCCCGTTCGACAACGGGTTCCGACAGATCGCGCCATACACACCGCCCGGTCAGACCCCGGGCGTGAACCGAGCATCGATCGACACGGACGGCATCGTCAACATCACGACCAGCTCGACAATTTCGGGACTCCGTGCGGCGGGCACCGGCATGGTGCTCACGACGAACGGCGACGTGCTCACGAACAACCACGTCGTCGAAGGTGCGACGCGCATCGCCGTGACCACCGTCGCCGACGGCAAGACCTACACGGCGAGCGTCGTCGGCGTCAGCCCAACCGATGACATTGCGCTGCTACGCATCGCCGACGCGCACGATCTCAAGGCGATTCCGCTCGGCAAGTCGAGTTCGGTGAACATCGGCGACGACGTCGTGTCCGCGGGCAACGCCGGCGGTGTCGGTGGCACGCCGACGATTGCCGCGGGAAACGTGACGGCTCTCAACCAAACCATCGAGGTGAAAGACGAACTCGACGACGCGACGGAGACCCTGCGCGGTTTGATTCAGACGAGCGTGCCGTTGCAGCAGGGTGAGTCGGGCGGCCCGATGTTCAACAAGAGCAACAAGGTCATCGGTATCAACACGGCCGCGTCGTCGGGCTTCCAGCGCGGCGACTCCGAGGGTTATGCCATTCCGATCGACCACGCGCTGAGCGTCGTCGAGCTCATTCGTGACGGTAAGGAAACCGACCGCATCCACATCGGCGTGCGCGGTTTCCTCGGCGTGCAGACGGGCGACTCGTCGAACATCGGCGCCCAGGTGCTCGGCGTGCAGGCGGGCTCACCCGCAGCCGGAGCGGGACTCGCTTCCGGCGATGTCATCACCGCCGTCGACGGCGACAAGGTCGAAGACCCCTCGAGCCTGATCAAGCTCATCCGGGAGCACCGCCCCGGCGAGACCGTCACCATCACGTGGACGACGGCGAGTGGACAGGACAAGTCCGCAAAGGTTGAGCTCGCAAAAGGGGCTGCGGATTGAGGCGGTTCGCTAGAGGAGCCATATCGCAGCAGTTGCGCCGAGGACGCAGCAGCCGACGAGTCCGGCCGCGGCGACGAACCGCGGCCACCGGCGCTCGTCGCTCGACAGCGTGAGCGACGCTGCGTTCGTTATGGCGTAGTAACCGAGGATCGAGAAGGCACTGAGGCCCAGCGTGTGGCGTAGGTCGGTGAACAGAACGAGCATGCCGACCGCCGCGCCGACCGTGATCTCGGTTCGGTGCGGCACACGGTGTTCGTGGTGGACAGCACTGAACCAACGCGGCAGTACGCCATCCGACGCCATTGCGAAGGCGGTGCGACTCACTCCGGCCGCGAGCGAGAGCAGCACCCCGAGTGCTGCAACCGACGCACCGACCCGGACGATGCCGGCGAGAGCGCGGCTGCCCGTTGCCGTCGCAAGCGGAGCGGGCGAGCTTGCGAGCGCCGCCGATCCAACCGCCGCGAGCGCACTGACGAACACGAGGACGTAAATGGCCAGGCAAATGCCCAGCGCTCGCGGGATCGCGCGGGGGATTGTGCGCGCCGGATCGATGACTTCCTCGCCGAGAGTTGCGATCCGGGCGTAGCCGGCGAACGCGATGAAGAGCAGCGCGGCGCTCTCGAGGACGCCCCGCACGCCGGCATCGGCGATGCCGCCGAGGTTCGTCGCATCCGCATGACCAAGCGAACCGATCACGACGAGCGAGAGGGCGACGAGAACCACCACGACGATTCCTCTCGTCACCGCAACGGTCTTGCGCACGCCGCGGTAGTTCACCGCGGTCACGGCCACGACAACCCCGACGGCGATGAGTCGCTGTATCGAGGGTGCCGCGTATGCGCCCACTGTCAGCGCCATCGCTGCGCAACTCGCCGTCTTGCCGATTACGAAACCAAAGCCGGCGAGGTTGCCCCACGCTGCACCGAGCCGCTCCCGACCGTAGATGTAGGTGCCGCCCGACTGCGGGTACAACGCCGCGAGCTGGGCCGACGATGTCGCGTTGCAGTATGCGACGACTGCCGCGATCGCGAGTCCGATGAGCAGACCAGAACCGGCGGTCTTGGCCGCGGGACCAATGGCGGCGAACACGCCCACACCGAGCATCGCCCCGAGCCCGACGGTGACGGCGTCCTTGACGTCGAGGTGACGCGCCAAGCGCGTCACCGGCTCGCTAGTGGGCAGGCTCGAACACCTCGACGAGGTTGCCCGAGGGATCGACCGCCAGGATCTGCTTGCCACCGGGGCCCGCCACCACGTCGTTACGGAACGAGACGCCGTTGTTCTTCAGCCGATCGATCTCGGCGTCGATGTCGTCGACGATGAAGTGGATGCGGTTCCACCCACCGGGTGTCGGTACTTCGCCGTCGGCCATCGCACGGCCGGCCGAACTCATCGGTCCGCTGATCAGAAGGCGCAGATTCCCGCGGGTGGCGTCGGCGAATGCAGGGCTGACGATTCCAGGGGTGAAACCGAAGTTGTCGACGTAGAAGTCCAGCGACTCCTGCACATCGCTCACGATGTAGCGAACACTGACTTGGTCATCGTCTGGCATTGATTGCCTCCTCGTTGAGTTGCGCGACCAGTTGGGTCACGCGGGTGTCGATCTCGTCGGCCGTTCGAACAAACGCCTCGTAGGAACCGTCGACCGACGGGTCCGGCATGCTCCAGTGGGCGTAACGCGGGCCGCCCGGAAACTCCGGGCACACCTCGCGAACCTTGTCGCACAGCGTGATGACGCGGTCGAAACGCTTGCGCGTGAACACATCGAGCGACGTTGCCGTGCGGCCGGAGATGTCGATCCCACGCTCCTCGAGGACGCGTACCGCCAGCGGGTGCAACGCCTTGGGATGGCTGCCGGCACTGGCGGCCTCGACTCGATCGCCGAGGGCATGCTCGAGCATCGCCTCGGCCATTTGCGAACGAGCCGAGTTACCAGTGCAAAGGAAGAGCACCCGGTGCCGTTGGCGGCTCGTGCCCGGCGGGGGGACGGAGGGCACGAGCCGCACACCGGGATGCAGCGACGACGCAACCTCGGCGAAGCCCGCAGCGCACCGCTCGAGGTCGAGGCGGTAGTAGGTGTCGCGTCCATCCGCCGAGCTCTTCCGCGACGTAACCAAGCCAGCCGATCGGAGTTCGCGGAGGTGATACGAGACGAGGTTCTGCGCCTCGCCCGTCAGCGCCACGAGCTCCCCGACGCGGCGGTCGCTTTCGCTGAGATGCGTGAGCAGCTGCCAACGCTGGGGATCGGCGACGAGCTGGAGAAAACCCACGCAGTCATAATACATCAATTCTGTTTGATATATCTACGACCCGAGTGAATAGGCGACAATAGAGACGTGCTGATCCTCCTTTCCCCTGCGAAGTCGCTCGACTACGAATCGAAGGTTCCGACGAGGAAGCACACCGAGCCGCGACTGCTCGACCACTCGGCTGAGCTCATCGATGTCATGCGCACGAAGTCGGTCGCCGACATCGCCGAGATGATGGGCATCTCCCCCGAACTCGCCGATCTCAACGCGCGTCGCTACGCCGAATACGCGCCGCCCTTCTCGATGAAGAACGCGCGGCAGGCGATCTTCGCGTTCGACGGCGACGTGTACCGCGGGATGAGTGCCCGCACTGCGTTCGACGGACGCGACATCGCCGAGGCCCAGAAGACGATTCGAATTCTCTCGGGCCTCTACGGCGTCCTGCGTCCCCTCGACCTCATGCAGCCGTACCGACTCGAGATGGGATCGAAGGTCACCACGTCGCGGGGCGACACGCTCTATGACTACTGGGACGACGTGATCGCGCCCCAACTCAACGAGGACCTCGCCGAGTCGCCCGGCCCCGAACTCGTGGTGAACCTCGCATCCGGGGAGTACTTCCGTTCCGTCGACACCAAGGCGCTCAAGGGCACGCTGGTGAGCCCGCGCTTCTTGGATCAAGCGCCCAACGGCGACTATCGCATCATCTCGTTCAACGCGAAGTGGGCCCGCGGCGCCATGGCGGCGTGGATGGTGAAGAACCGGATCCGCTCGGCGCGGGCGCTGCGCAATTTCGACGTGGCCGGGTACGAGTTCGACCCGACGCAGTCGACGCCGGCCGAGCCGACGTTCGTGCGTCCTCGCTCGGCTCGCCCGCTTCCCGTTTAGTCCGGCGGGCGGAAGCCCATCGGCCGACGGAGCTTGTGGATCTCGGCCGCCGGCGTCGCAATCTCGTCGATGTAGCCGTACGCCAGCGCGTCCTCAGGGCTGAGGTAGTGGCCGGTCGCGAACTCCTCGGCGACGTGATCGGCGGTCATACGCGTCGCCTCCGACACGCGCTCCCACAACGAGCGCGTCGCCGCCTTGTAGTGGTCGAGGTGGCTCATGATCGTTGCGGCGTTGCCGCCGACGTTCACATCGGGCTCGACCATGCGCAGGGTGGCGTGCGGAGTCGCCGCGCGGTGGTCACACACGCTGAGTACCGCGAGTGCGGGACCCTCGGCCTGAGTCGCCAGTGCGTTCACCGGCACGCCCAGATTGTCGATCACATCGATCAACGCGGCCGCTGCAGCGAGGGACCCACCCGCGCTTGCGATGCGCAAGAAGATGTCGTCGTCGCCGGCACCGTCGAGGAAGATCAACTGCGTGCTGATGTTGCCCGCGGTGACTTCGTCGAGTTCACCCATCAAGACGATCGTGCGGCGCTCGAGCAGGTCGGCGCGCGCCGAGTCTTCGTAGACGTGGGTGCTGGTGACGGGTCGGCCGAAAGGCGGCACGAAGGTCACTGCTTGCCTCGCTTGAGGTCGAAGCGCAGTTCCATCCCGATCGCCGAGGCGTAGCGCTCGAGCGTCGAAAGGCGGATGTCGATGTCGCCGGCTTCGAGTCGCGCCACCGCCGATTGCGACGTGCCCATACGTGCCGCTACCTCTGTCTGCGTCAGCCCGACGCGCACGCGTTCGGTGACGAGTTCTTCGGCGAGGTTGCGGCGCCGTTCGGCCATCGCGGCAATGCCGGGAAAGACGGGATCGTGGCGACGCGGCATCGCGCAAATGGTATCTCATATTCGCGATACCGTTTTCGGTATGACGCTCATCCCAACTGTGCTCGACTCGTCGTCACGAGGCGAGCGTGCCTACGACATCTTCTCGCTACTTCTCAAGGAGCGCATCGTGTTCCTCGGCCAGGAAGTCGACGACCAGATCGCCAACCTGCTGATCGCGCAGATCCTCTATCTCGACGCGCAGGACCCCGAGCGCGACATCCACCTGTACATCAACTCCCCCGGTGGCCTCGCCTATGGCGGTATGGCGATCTACGACGTGATGCAGCACACGCAATGCGAGGTCTCGACGATGTGCGTCGGCATGGGCATGTCGGCTGCCGCGATGATCCTGTCGGCGGGTGCGCCCGGCAAGCGGTTCGCGCTGCCGAGCTCCAAGATCATGATCCACCAGGGCTCCGCGGGCACCGGCCGCGTGTCGCCTCGCGACATGGAGATTCAGCTTCGTGAGGTGATGGCGATCACCCGCCGCATGGCCGAGATCATCGCCCACCACTCCGGCAAGTCCGTCGACCAGGTCGAGCACGACATCGACCGCGACTACTTCATGACGGCCGAGGAAGCCAAGGAGTACGGCCTCATCGACGACATCATCAAGCCCCAGCGCGGTATCGCCCACGCCATGCGCGAGCTCGCGACGACCGGCTCATGACCAAGCTGCTCTGGATCATCCGCTAGCTCGCCGCGCTCTAGACGCGACCTACTCGTCGTTGAACGCGTCCCGACGCCGTTGCTCGGCGTCTTCGAGATCGTCGAAGGCGTCGTCGAGATCAACAGCCATGTCGCCTCGGACCGCCTCGCGTTGGCGGGCATACCAGATGCCGCGTCGACGGAAGTCGAGCGGCGGTCCGTCTTCGATGACGTCGTCGAGGGCGCTGTATTCGTTGCCGCCGAGCGTTCCGGTGCGGACGTGGTCGCTACGTCCTGTCAACCAACGGCGCAACCAACCCATGGGTCACACGGTAGGACGAATGAACCCCGCCGCGGTTTGGCTCGCAACACCGAGCAGGGTGCCGTCCTCGGCGAAGAGGCGCACGGCGCCGTGCAGGTAGCTGCCCGCCGCGAACCAGGGGTCGAAGTCGAGCAGGACCCATTCGGTGTCGACGAAGTAGCCATAGCGGATCGAGTTGTCGAGGCTGAAGCCGGCGCCGTCTACGCCTGCTGCGCGCGTCACGCTCACCGGTACGAAGTCGGCGATGAAGCCGAGACCGGGACGGGTCATCTTGTGGTCGCGCATGCGGCCCCACATGGCGAAGTGCCCGTTGTCGAGTTCGACCCGCTTGAGTTCGGCCAGCTCGGCCCAACCCTGGTGCGGCGGCATGTTCGGCTGCGCGAGCCGGAAGCGCGCCATCCAGTCCTCGGCTTGGTCGGGACCGGCGACGTCGGGCATCTGATGCACCTGGACCTCGAGGGCGTCGTTGTGCTCACCAGTCGCGCCGAGTGACGTAAGCACGAGGCGGTCACCCTCGGACACGGTGATCCGCAGCTGCGACGATCGCTTGCCGCTGGCCAACACTTCGACCTCGCAGTCGAGCACTGCACCCGTGTTCGCCGATCCGGAGAACTGCGTCGTGCAGTACAGCGCGTCGCGGTTCGTCACCGTCTCCATGAGTGCCACACTCACGGCGAGCCCGGTGCCGCCGTAGAGCTTTCCGTCGCCTCGCCCGAGCTGCGACTTCAGCTCGAAGCGCCAAGCTCCTTCGCTCTGCTGCTCCAGCCCCAACCACTCGATGTCTTCGGTCATGCAGCACTGACGTTTACCGCTATTCGTCGCACCGGGCCAATTCGGCGCATTGCCTCAAGGCACCCCGCCGTCGCGCCGATGGGTGCTCAGGCCCGACCGAAAGAGCTGTACCTGCACCATGCCCGTAGTTCGACGTATCGGCAGTTTGCGCGCCCGCGCGCTCGGAATCGTGATGGCGGCGACGCTCGCCATCCTCGGCGCGCCCTTGGTGGCCGCCCGCGCCTCGACGGGCCTTGACGACCCGATCTACCAATGGCTGGAGGCGCGCGTCCCGCTTCCAGCCAGTGATGCCGAATATGTCGCGTCGCGTGACGTCGTCCTCGTCACCGTCAAGGCCGAGCAGCCGTCGCTGGGCAACGAGCTCCTCGAGCTCGATCCGGCCACGGGTGAAATCGGCCGGCACGTCTTCGTCGGGTCGCGGCCGACGCACGTTGTGGCGAGCGATGACGGTTCGACGGCATACGTTTCCGTGGACGGCGGCCAAGTTGTCGAGGTCGACCTCGCGAGTTTCGCTGTGACCCGGTCAATCTCGCTGCCGAACCCTCAGCACGACCGCAGTCCCGAAGCGCTCGACCTCGCAGTCGTGCCCGGCCATGCCAACACGTTCGTGGCAACCGTCTACTCGTACGGCACCGTCTACGGCCACGTCTACGCGTTCCGTGACGGAGTCGTGCTGCCGAAAGCACCCGACTACTGGACGTCGGCCATGAAGGTTGAGGTCCGCGACGCATCGACGGTGTACGGCTACGACAGCTCGGGCAGCAATTTCGTGACGTTCGGCTTGGACGATCAAGGGATCACCAAGACGAGCAGCGTGCAGCTGTTCACCGGCAACAACCTCGATATGGAGATGGCCGGCTCGAAGCTCTTTACCACCAGCGGTCATGTCGTGGATCCGGCGGTGCCTTCCGTCATTGCGACCTTGCCGGCCTCTGGCGTGGTCGAGCCCACGCTCGCCGACAACCTCGTGACTTTCGTGTCCAACGGCACCCTGAAGCAGTTCGACATGACTACCGGGGAACTGCTTCATCAACGATCATTCAGCGATCTGTCGACGTCGACAGATCTGGAATCGACGTCGGCCGGTTTCGTCAGCGTGACGAACGAGGCGGTCGTAATGTTCGGCCCGACCGTGGAGTACGGGACCGTCACTCTCCCGGCCGCTGCGACACCGACGATCGGCGCTCTCGTCGAGTTGCAAGTGCCCGTACCTGCGACGGACCTCGTCTTCGACGACTACCGCAGTCTCCTGTATGCCACGGTGCCCAGCACGGCACCGCAATACGCCAACAGCATTGTCGCCATCGATCCGTTGACCGGTACGGTCGTGCACTCTCTGTTCCTCGGCTCCGATCCGCGCAGCCTTGCCATGCCTTCGGACTTCTCACGTCTGTATGTCGGACTGACCGGCGCGACGTACATCGTGCAGATCGACCCAACCACCTTTACTGAGGTCACCCGGTTCAGCACGGGGACCGTCGGCGCTCCGTACAACGAGCGCGTGGTTTATCCCGAAGACATCGCAGTGCGGCCTGGCGGGAACGACACCCTTGCTGTGTCGCTCATGAGCAAGATTGGCAACACGCTTGCCGAGGGGATCGTGGTCTACCGGAACGGCGTCCGCCTACCCGACCAGATCATCAACTACTACGAGCCGACCTATCTCGGGTTCGGCAACGCCGACGAGCTCTACGGCGTCGGCGCCCGCACCTCGGACGGCTCGCTCTACCGGATGAGCGTCACTGACACCGGCGTGAAGATGATCAACAGCGACTGGGACAAGTTCTACGGCTACAACACCTCGTTCCAGGTCAGCCAGGGTTACGCGTTCACGGGCGACGGCCGTGTCGTCTCCGTGCCCGACGGCGCCTGGCATGCCTATCTCGACGCAGGCGCAACTGCGCCGGCCATCTCGAGCAACCGCCTGTTCATCCTGTCGCAGCGCACTCTGTCGGAGTACGACTTCAGCTCGTTCCGCCGAATCGGTACTCGAACATTGTCGGTGGCGGGTAACGGCCAGTTGATCCGCACCGCGTTTGGCCTCGCCGCGACGACTGCGTCAGGCATCGAACTGCTGAACCAGAAGCCGTGCAACGGCCTCGAGCCGACGATCGTCGCCACGCCGGGCATCGCTAGCCACGGCACCGACGGCGACGATGTCATCTTCGGAACCGAAGGCAACGACGTCATATACGCCGGCGACGGCAACGATGTGGTGTGCGGCCTCGGTGGTCGCGACACAATTCTTGGCGAAGGCGGTAACGACACCGTCAGTGGCGGGCCGGGCGACGACTATCTCGCCGGCGGCACCGGCAGCGACGACATTTCGGGCGACTCTGGCATGGACTACGTCGAACTCGACGAGCGCAACGCACCGCAGTACGTCGACCTCGACGACGTCGCCGACGACGGCGTGAGGGGTGAGAACGACAACATTCGCTCGACCAACGAGATGATCTACGGCAGCGCCTCGGCCGATTACATGCGCGCGCCGTTCGGTTCTGCGGCCTTGGTCGGGAACGGCGGCGAAGATGTGCTCATCGGAAGCCCCAGCCCCGACAGCCTTCAAGGCGGCGACGGGAACGACGTCATCGAGGGAGGCGGGGGCGATGACGAACTCAAGGGCGGCAATGGCGACGACACCATCACTGCGCTCAATGGCCGCGACGTCATCGACGGTGACGCGGGTGACGACGTCATTGAGGCAGGAGCGAGCAACGACACCGTTCGCGGCGGGCTTGGCAACGACACAATCAACGGCGGCGACGGCAACGACACCATCGATTCCGGCGACGGCGACAACGCCATCCACGCTGGCGATGGCGACGACACGATCAGCGCGATCGGTGGTCACGACATGATCGACGCAGGCGCTGGTGCCGACGTCGTGGAAGCCGGCGACGGTCCCGATCAGATCGAGGCAGGTACCGGCAACGACACGGTCCACGCGGGCCCGGGCGACGACGCCGTCAACGGTGGCGCGGGCGACGACTCGCTCGTCGGTGACTTCGGTGTCGACACGCTTAACGGCGACGACGGGAAGGACACGATCACGGGCGACGCCGGCGACGACACGATCCACGGTGGTTTGGGTGACGACGCCCTGACCGGCGGCGACGGCAACGACCACCTGAACGGCGACGACGGCAACGACGCCATCAACGGCGGAACCGGGAACGACGTCATCGGCGGCGACGTAGGGAACGACACACTCGCAGGTGGCGACGGTGATGACACGGTCCTCGGCGGTGACGGCGACGATCAGATGCCGAACGACCTCGGTGCCGACGACCTCGACGGCGGCGCCGGAGCGGACACCGTCGCCCTCGGTACCGACACCCAGCCGCGCTTCGTAATGCTCGACAACGTCGCGAACGACGGTGTTGCCAACGAGCACGACAACGTTCGCACCACCGTCGAAAAGGTCGTGGGCAGCGCGGGGCCCGACATGATGATCGGCTCGAGTGGACCCGACTCTTTCTACGGCGCCGCGGGCGCCGACGTCCTCTACGGGATGGGTGGCAATGACGTGCTCTTCGGCGAACAGGGCAACGACAAGCTCTTCGGCGGTGACGGCAACGATCGGCTCACCGGTGGCCTCGGCAACGACGACCTCGACGGCGGGGCGGGTACCGATTCCGTCACGCTCACCGACATTCCCGTACGGCACGTCGTCACGCTCGACAATGCAGCCAACGACGGAATGCTGTCGACGGGGTCGTTTCCCCAGGAGTACGACAACGTTCGTTCGACGAACGAAGTCATTATCGGCAGCCCGGGTCCGGACAAGGTGACCGGCGACGCGAACGCCAACATCCTGCGCGGCGGCACCGGCAACGACGAGCTCTACGGCATGGGTGGCAAAGACATCCTCGATGGCGGTGTCGGTTTCGACACGCTCTATGGCGGGCTCGGTGACGACACGCTCATCGGCGGCGACTACATGGACTACTGCTATGGCGAAGCCGGAGCGGACTCCTTCGTCGCTTGCGAGAAGCTCGTCCAGTAACGGTCAGTGACCGCGGCGTAGCCACTCGTCGAGATCCGGCGCCTCGGCGCCGATCGTCGTCGAGTCGCCGTGGCCGGTGTGCACGATTGTCTCGGGCGGCAGGGTCAGCAGACGTGAGCGGATCGACTCGACGATCGTCGGGAAGTCCGAGTGGCTGCGACCCGTCGCGCCGGGGCCACCGCAGAACAACGTGTCACCGCTGAACACATGACCACCCTCGCTGAGCACGAAGCAGCAACCGCCCGGTGAGTGACCCGGCGTGTGCAGCACACCCAGCGCCACGCCGGCCGCGACGAGCGAGTCGCCATCGGAGAGATTGCGATCCGGCTTGCGGTCGGGGTACACGTCGTTCCACAACATCGTGTCGGCCGGGTGCAGCAGGATCGGTGCGTCCACCGCGTCCTGCAGCGCAACCGCGGCGTTGATGTGGTCGTTGTGCCCATGCGACAACGCGATGGCGCGAACCCGTCGACCGTTGACCGCCTCGACAATGGGAGCGGCGTCGTGTGCCGCGTCGATGACGATCACTTCCTTGTCGTCACCCACCAACCAGATGTTGTTGGTCACCTCCCACTCACCGCCGTCGAGGGCAAAGATCCCGTCGGTCGTCACAAGTTCGATCACACCGTGAAGCTACGGCAGTAGCGTGGCGGCATGCGTAAGTGGGCACGCAGTTCTCCCGTCAGCATCGGCGTTCTTCTCGTGGTCGCCGGGTTCATCGCGATGTTCCTCGCCTGGAACGGCGCCGCCGCGAAGGACTTCGTGCAAGGCCAGCTTCCCTACGTGTTGTCGGGTGGCCTTGTCGGTATCGCGCTGGTGGGCTGTGGCCTCACCGTCATCAACGTGCAGGCGCGTCGCGCTGATCAGCTCGAGTTGTTCAACAAGCTCGAGGAACTCTTCGAAGCGCGTGAAGAAGCACGCGCCGCGGAGATCAAGCCGACACGTCGCCGGCGCGCCTCTTAGTGCGAGTCGCCTAGGTACAGCGACCGCACGAGGTCGCCGTTCTTCAGGTCCTTACCGCGCAGCGTGTGCGTGACGACGCCCTGATCCACGAAGAAGCCGACGTCGGCCACGCCAAGGGCACCGATGTTCTGTTCGACCATCAACACCGTCGTGCCTTCGTCGGCCAGCGCCCGTGAGATGCGCAGGATCTCACGCACGATGACGGGCGCCAGGCCGAGCGACGCCTCGTCGATCACCAGCACCGACGGATTGGCCATGAGCCCGCGACCCATCGCCAACATCTGCTGCTCGCCGCCGGACAACTTGCCGGCCTGCTGCTGGCGTCGCTCGTCGAGCCGGGGCAGCACCTTGTAGACGTGGTCGCGCTGTTCGTCGACCCACTTGCTGTTGCGCCGCTGGGTCCACGAGCCAACCTGGAGGTTCCGCTCGACCGACAGGTCGCTGAAGATGCGCCGGCCTTCCGGCACCATGACGAGACCATTCTTGACGCACTGCGCCGTCGACCACCCCGCGGTGTTCTGGCCCTTGTAGCGAATCTCGCCACCGGTGATCGGCACTGCGCCACACAGCGCCTTCATGGCGGTGGACTTACCGGCACCGTTGAGGCCCAGAAGCACGGCGACCTCGCCGGCCTTCACTTCGATCGAGAAGCCGTGCAGGACGGGCACCGCGCCGTAACCCGCCTTGATGTCGTCGAGCTCGACCATCACCTCAGACAAGGGACACCGCCCCTTCACCCATGTACGCGACGGCGACCTCAGGGTTGTCGCGCACTTCTTCGGGGAGTCCCTCGGCGAGCATGGCGCCGAAGTTCAAGACGTAGACGTAGTCCGACGTGCGCAGCACGAGCGGCACGTGGTGCTCGATGAGGATGATCGACAGGCCGAGCTCGTCGCGCATCTGCTCGACGCGGTAGCAGAACTCCGAGCCTTCTTCGCCCGACGTTCCTGCGAGTGGTTCGTCGAGCATCAGGATCGATGGGTCCGTCGCGAGCACGGCGGCGACCTCGACCATCTTCAACGTGCCGTACGGCAGACCCGGGATGCGACGGTCGCGAAACTCGGACAGGCCCATGAACTCGAGAACGTCCTCGGCGCGCTTGCGCAACGCCTTCTCTTCTCGACGGGCGGCCGGCGTACCGACGATCGACGCCAAGCCCGTCGAGCGGATGCTCATGTGCTGGGCCGTGATCATGTTCTCGAACACGGTGAAGCTGCGCACGAGGCCGACCTGCTGGAACGTGCGGCCAAGCCCACGCATCGCGCGCTGATCGGGCGGCAGGTTCGTGACCTCCTCGCCGAACAGCTCCACGTTGCCGCGGGTCGGTTGGTAGAAGCCCGACACGCAGTTGAACAGCGTCGTCTTGCCCGCACCGTTCGGTCCGAGGATGCCGACGATCTCCTTTGGCCCGATCTGCAGGTCGACGTTGTTGAGCGCGCGGACGCCGCCGAACTCGATCGAGACGGAGCGCGTCTCGAGCAGTGGCTTCTCCAATTCACGGCCTTGCACCCATGCCTCCTCCCTGCGTCGGCGTGTACTTGTCAGGGTCGTTCTTGAACGGACCGCCACCCAACCAACTCAACAGCGCGCCCTCCTGTTGCGCGATGCCGCCGGGGAAACGCGTGAGCGTCAGCAGCAGCAACAACGCGCCGACGGCCGGTTCCCACGTCGCCGAGATCGACGCGAACGGGAAGAAGTGGAGGTTCTCATGTGCCCGGTCGAGCAGCGTCGGCAACACGGCGAACAACACGCCACCCTGCACGACCCCCCATCGGTGACCGGCGCCGCCGACGACGGTCATGAGCAGGAACGAAATGGAGAGGCTGAGGCCGAAGTCTTCCTTCGACACGATCTGTTCGATCGACGCGAAGAGCGCGCCACCGATGCCGGCGATCGTGCCCGAGATGACGAAGGCGAGCAGCTTGTGCGCGGTCACGTTCATGCCCCACGACGCCGCTACACGTTCGTCGTCCCGCAGCGCCTGAATGGCACGACCCGGGCGCGAGGCGAGCAGGCGGTAGTCGAACACGATGACGACGGCGAGAACGGCGAAGCAGAAGTACGCGTAGGCCACGTCGCCCGAGAACATCGACGGCCGCGGCGCGACCTGGCCGGCGCCACCACCCGTCAGGAAGCGAATGTTGAACAGCGTCTCCTGCGCGAAGAGGCCGAAAGCGATCGTGACGAGCGCGAGGTAGAGACCGGTCACGCGCAGGGCGACGCCACCGAGCACCAGCGCGGCGAGCGCGCCCACCAACGCGGACACGATGAGCGCGGCACCGAAGGGCATGCCGAGGTCATGCAGCGCGTACCCCGACGCGAACGCCCCGACGCCGAGGAACGCCGAGTGACCGAGCGACGCTTGGCCGGTGTAACCGACGAGCACGTTCATCGAGATCGCGACGATGCCGAAGATGGCCGCGCGCGACACCACGTTCACGTAGACGACGGGCACCAGTTGCGGTACCGCCAGCACGACGCCAAGGATCACGGCGAGCGCGATGAGGCGATTCACCTGGAGCTTCACCCGCGCCTCCCCAACAGACCCTGTGGCCGGACAAGTAAGACAGCGAGCAAGACCACGAAGACGGCGAGCTGCGGCGGGCCGGGCACGTCGAGATTGAACGAGGTCACGATCTGAATGGCGGCCTGGCTCACAATGCCCAGCGCGAAACCGCCGAGCACGGCGCCGGGCATCGAGGTGATGCCGCCCAGCACCACGCCCGTGAACGCGGGGATCATGAACGTGCTCGTGACGAGGCCAGGCGTGAGGCTTTCGAACACGCCCGCACCCAGCACGCCCGCCAAAGCACCGAGCGCACCGGCCGCGCCCCACGCCATCGCGCGCATGCGCTCGACGGGGATGCCCTGCAGTTCAGCGGCGAACGAGTCGTCGGCGGTGGCGAGCAGCGCCACGCCGGGCGCGCTGCGGAAGAACAGGTTGAGCGCGACGGCCACGCCGCCGAGCACCGCAAGGATCACCAGCGTGTGCCAGTCCACGATGATCTCGGTGCCGATCAGACGGAAACCGCCGTTGATCGGTCGCGGAAACCGGCGGGCGCGCGCTTCGAACGCGTTGATCTCGATGGTGGTCAACAACAGCGCAACTCCAGCCGTCGCCACGAGCGACGTCACTGGCGACACCTTGCCCAGCGAGCGAATGACGGCCATGTAGAGCAACACCCCGAGCGCCGCACCCACGACTATGGCGATGAGCGTCGCCGGCAACAGCAGCCCGCGGTTCGGCGCCTTGTCGCCGCTCACCTGGAAGCCGAGCATCACCATCAGCGCCGCGAACGCCGGGACGGTGCCGAGTTCGCCCTGCGCGAAGTTCAGGATCTTCGTGGACTTGTAGACGAGCGCGAGACCCAGGCCGACGAGGCCGTAGATCGCGCCGCGTTGAAGCCCGAAGATCAGGACTTCGATGACGGTTTCCATCGGGCGGTCTAGAACCCCGAGGCGAAGGTCGCGAGCGTCTTGTGCTCACCCGACGCACAATCGGCCTTGAGCACGTGCACCTGCTTGGCGCCGAAGTGATCCGTCGGCGTATAGGAGAGCACCGGGTTGGACTTTGTCGTGATGCCCGACTGCGTCTGCAGCATCTTCACGAAGTCCTCACGGGTGAGGTCAGTGCTCTTGTAGACCTGCTCGTACCGCTTGAACGCTTCGCCGAGGGCGGACTCGAAGCCCCAGATCGCGAGGGCGATGTCGTCGGTCGGCACACCGAACTTCTGGCCCGCCTGGAAGAACTCCGGCATGTTCGTGCGGGCCCAGTCGAGCCCGGGGAAGGGCGAGAAGAAGATGCCGCCGTCGACGTCCGGGCAGCCGGCGCCGAGCACCGCGTTGAGACCCTTGCTCACGCCGACACCAACGAACTGCGGGTGATAACCCTGCGTGTTCGACTGCTGCGCGAACTGGATGTAATCGACCGGCGAGCTCAAGATGAAGAGAACCTGCACGCCGTTGCTCTTCATCTCACTCGAGTAGGTCGTGATCCAGCTGTTGTTGCCCTTCGGGTGCCGCAACGTCTTGTAGTACGGCAGGCCTTGCGTCTTGACCGCCTTGTCCCACGCGTCGGCGGCGTCGTCGAAGTTGGGCGTGTTCGTGATGATGGCGCCGACCTTCTTGCCGGCGAAGTTCTTCTTGACGTACTGCGCAAGCAATTCGGTCTGGGCCGGATAGGTCATGCCGGTCGTGAAGTAGTCCTTCAGACCACCGAGGCCGACCTCGGTGACGCCCGGCGAGAAGTACGGCACGCCCGACTTCTCCGCGAACTGTGCGCACGCCTGGATCTGGTCGGTACCGCCGGCGCCGACGATGAGGAAGTTCGACGTCGACAGCTCGCGGCACGCCTGGATCGCCGTGTTCGGCGTGTACTTGTCGTCCTTGAACGACACGACGACCTTGCTGCGACCGAGGACCTTTTCGCCCTTGTCGATCACGTAGCGGAAGTACAGGTCCGACGATTTCTGGAACGAGTCCGCCGGTAGCGGTGCCGCACCCGTGACCGGCGCGTGCACCGCAAGATTGATCGTCGTGGCGGACACGCCGGTTTTGTCCTTGCCGGTCAGCTTCAGTTCCGCCGCCCCTGTGCTTCCACCGCCACCGCCGCCGGTTGTGCCACCGCCCGAGGTGGCTCCGCCGGAGCCCGCGTCCGTGCTGCCGCCGTCGGTCCCCGTCGAGGATCCGTCGCCCGAACCCGAGCCCGAGTCGTCGCCCGTGCTGAGCGAACCTCCATCGCTCGAGCCGCTGCTGCTGCCGTTGTCCGAGCCGCTCGAGGCGACGTGCACGCCCGGCTTCTGCCCGCACGCTGCGAGCACAGCGAGCATCGCCATGCACACGAGCAGCGGGGCGAATCGTCGTCGGTTCGGAATCACTCGTCGTCTCCTTCGGACAAGGCCTGACGGGCCTCGAGGGCGGTGAGAGCGCCGGGGCGACGACGCAGGGCGGCGGGAGTTGCGCTGAGCGCTTCGTCGAAGACGAAGGCGAAGATCAAAACGAGCGGCAGCAGGAACCACAGCCAGCCCGGCGTGTGGACCTTGTGTGAAGCACCGATGGTGCGGGGTGAACCGCTACCGGCATTGGAACCGTTGTTGCCCGACGAACCGCTGCCGAAGTCGTCGCCACCAAGAGCGCTGCCGTCGTCGGTGCCAGGGTCGATGGTGCTGTCGTCGACGGACGAGCCGGGCAGGTCGACTTCCCCGCCCGGATCGATGACGGCACCGGAGTCGTCCCCCACAGTCTCGTAACGCACACGCGGCCGTAGCGCCGCGTCGGTGTTCGTCGAGTCCGCAAGCGAGACCACCCAGTTCGTCGAAAAGTCGGGATCGCCGTAAGCCAGGTTCGGCGCGCCGACCGGTCGGAGCATGATCCCTTGATTGGGAAACTCCTTGCCGTCGACGCCTTCGGTCCAGGCCTTTACTGCGAAGGTGAGATCGAGCGTGACGGTGCCGGCCTTGTCGTCGAAGACCGCAGTCGTGCCGGTGAGGCAATCGACCTTCGGCAGGCGGGTGCCGTCGAGCGCAGCGCCCTGGGCCCGACCTGCGTTCCACTCCGACGTGATCGGGCACGCTTCGATTCCCGTGATCGTGTTCGTGTTGAGCGGCACCTTGCCGGTGAGCGCGTCGGTGATGGCGTCGCCGATGACGGCCGGGTCCTGATCCTCGAGCTGCTTCACAAGACTCAGCACGAGGTTGCGGGTGGCGGGCGACTCGACCGCGAAGTTGAAGCCGTTCTGCCGCAGCACCAGCTCGAACTTGGCGAAACGCTGCCCGTCTTGGAGCGGCGGCAGGTTGAATGCGATGAGCGACGCGTACCGCGGCTGGCCGCCGAACATGCCGACGGGCGTCGTACCCGGCAGCGCGATCGGCTGGGCCAGATCGCCGTCGGGCGTGACGGGAATCGGGATGCCGTCGGTGAGTCCGAGCAGCGCGGCGATTTGCTGCGCCTGCGTGCCACAGATCTGGGGCACCCCGGCGAGTCCCGCCACGAGGCAGGCCGTCGCCGGCGGGAACCCATTGCGCAACAGCGGCGGCGCGGTCTGCGTAATCGGATACGTGAAGTACGCCTCCCGACTCACAGACGCGTTCGTGTTGACGGTCTCGGCGTCCGCAAGGTTCAGCGACACGACCCCCAGCGTCACGAGCACTACTGCGAACGTGAAAACGAAACGTCGCCCCACGTACGTCATGCGACGGTGATCCTAGGTTCGGATTTCGTTCAGGGTGCGCCGTACCCTTTCGCCCGTGATCACAGCAGCGCGGTATGAGGGGCGGGTTCCGGTTCGTGACGGGCGTTTCCTCGGAGTGTCCGAGTGGGGCCCGCCGCACGCCGACAAGAACGTCATCTGGTTCCACGGCACGCCGGGCGCCCGTCGGCAGATCCCCGAGTCGGCGCGTCGCTACGCGGACGAGCACGGCGTCCGTCTGCTCGGTATCGACCGACCGGGATGCGGGCTGTCGACCGCGCACCTTTACCACCGCCTTGCCGAGTACTCCTACGACCTCGGCCCTGCGCTGAATCGTCTCGGCATCGAAAAGTTCTCTGTCGTCGGCCTCAGTGGCGGCGCTCCATACGCGCTCGCGGCGGCGCACGCGTTCCCCGACCGCGTGCCGACGATCGGCATCCTCGGTGGTGTCGTACCGAGCGGAGGTGACGAAGGCGCCAAGGGCGGACTCGTCGGGATCGCCAACAAATTCCGCGGCCTGCTCCCGATGATGAGCGAACCGGGCGGCGCCATGCTCACGACTCTCATTCGCGGCGTGAAGCGGGTCGGGCCGCTGGGCGAGAACCTCCTCAGCCTCTACGGCCTCACCACACCACCGAAAGATCGCGAGTTCCTCGCCGTCCCCGAGAACCGTGAGATGTTTCTCGACGACATCGTCAACAGCGGCAGCCACGGCATGCGCTCAGTCGTTTACGACGGGATTCTCTTCACCCGCTACTGGGGTTTCTCCGTGGCTGAGGTCACCCAGCCCGTCACGTGGTGGCAGGGGGACAAGGACAACATCGTTCCGCTGTCGCACGCGCACCACATCGTGGATGTGTTGCCGAACGCCGAGCTACGCGTGCTCGAGGGTGGTGGTCACCTCAGCGGCCTCAGTCTCGGCGCTGAGGTGCTCGAGACCGTCCTCAACTGGCCGAAGTAGTCGCCTCGCTGCGCACGACCGCGAGGAACCGCTCGACGGCGTGCGCGCACGCGTAGGCACGAATCGACGGAAGGATCTCGAACGCGTGTTGCGCGCCCGGCAGTTCGGCGTACACCACGTGGTTCGTCGATTCCTTGCGCAGCATCTCCACGAACGAGCGCGCCTGTTCGACGGGCACGAGCGAGTCGTTGGTGCCGTGCAGCATGAACATCGGCGGCGCGTGCGGGCCAACATGACTCATTGTCGACGCCTGCTCCCACCGCGGCCGGTCTTCGCTCAAGCGCGACTTGAAGACGTTCTTTCCGAGCATCGCGTCCATGTCGGGACGACCCGTTCCGTCGCGGTTGACCAGGTCGTAGACGCCATAGAACGGCACGCCCGCCTGGACCGTCGTGTCGACGTCCTCGAATCCGGGTTGGAACTCGGCGAGGTTGGGCGTCAGCGCAGCGAGCGAGGCGAGGTGGCCGCCGGCCGAACCGCCGGTGATCGCGATGAAGTCAGGGTCGCCGCCGTACTGGGCGATGTTGGCCTTGGTCCAGGCCAGTGCTTTCTTCACATCGACGATGTGGTCGGGCCACGTCGAACGGGGCGACAGCCGGTAGTTCGTCGTGACGATCACCCAGCCGCGCTCCGCAAGGTGCGCCATCATCGTCTCGGCCTGGCCCTCCTTCATGCCGACGACCCACGCGCCGCCGTGCACCTGAAACAAGACCGGCGCCTTCGCGTCGTTCGGCAAGTCGGCGCGTTTCCACACGTCGAGGTGGTTCCGTTCGCCGTACTCGCCGTAGCTGACGTTGCGCGCCCGCCGATAGCGGCGACGGACCGCGACATCAGGCAACAACAACTGCTGACGGGTGAGCGGCACCTCCGGCTTGGGCGCGAGTTCCTCGGTGATCCGGCTGCGGTAGTCGGCGCCCAACTCGTCGATGAGAGCCTGCTCGAGAATGCCGTAGGACTTCTGCGCCTCCGTGTGCATGTAGGCGAGCCCGGCGAACGACGCGCCATACGCAGCAAGACCGAGGGCGCCACGCCACCCCTTGAGGCCACCGTTGCGCGCCAGCAGCAGGCCGGTCGCCGCCTCGGCGAGGGCGACCTGCGTCGGCCACTCGGAGGGCACCACGCCGAACGCGAACGACGGCACCGAGGCGCGGCCGAAACGAGCGGCGGGCTTGATCGCGTTGGCTGAGTTGGCGGCCGCGGCAAGGCCACCGAGGAGGAACCGGGTGTTCGCCTTCATGCCTCCAGCGTAAGGCGCGCTACAACGGGGGCTTGACTCGGGACCGGGTGCGGGTGTTCGTCGGCCTTGTGGTTGCCGGAGTGCTGGCCAGCGGGGCGGCCGCGTTGTTGTTCCTCGCCCTCGCCGACGGAATCGACAAGGGATGTCCGTCGGGGCTCGACGGCCTCGGCTGCGGCCTCGTGAAGATCTTCGGGCTGATCGTGCGGGCACTGATCCTGCAGACCGTCGTGAACTACGGGGTCCTGCGTTTGTTCAAGATCGAGCGCGCTTCCGCCCTCGCCTTTCTCTCCACGGTCGCGTTCGTCGGTTGGTGGTTGTTTTTCGACAACCTCATCTCGGGCGGCAACGTCCGACCGCTCCCTTTGCTGTTCCCGCTGGCGCTCATCAACGCGCTTCTCTACTGGCTGCTGCGGGTCTTGCCGCCGTTCCGCTTCCAGGTGTTCGTGCTCGCGGTCGCGGTGGTGATCAGTTCGTGGCCGCTAAACGATCTCGGCAACCGCATCGACCATCGACGCCATGTCCGCGCCGACAATAAGGCGATCGCGCACGCGAACTTCGCGACCTACGAGCCCGTCTCCCTCGACGGCTACACAACCGGACCGTTGTACTACCGACCGAGTTATGGCGGCCGCGATGCGCCGTATACCGAGTGGGCCGCCCGCCACGTCGATGACCGACTGAACGAGGCCTTCTACACCGTCCGCACCTTCCACACGCCGGAGGACTTTCACCCGCCCGAGAACTGTGGCGCCGCGCAGCCCTTCGACGGGTCAGCGACACCGTGTCACGAGGCGGGACGCACGACGCTCGACGAGCCGATCTACGTCGACCGCGGCGCGACGTTCTCGAACGTCCAGACGTTCTTCGTGCGACGCGACACCACGCTCATCACGATCGAGACCGGTTACCCACGCGGCCTGACGGTTGAGCGCGTCGCAGAGTTGGTCGCGCGATTGCAGCCCTACCGCTCGTCGCGGTAGCGGCGCAGTGCGATCGTCGACCAGATCAGCTCGACGACGCCGAACGGCCACGCGCCCGACAGGAACCCGTACGCGCTGGACAGCACGCAGCCGAGCGCAAACAGGGCGATGAAGACGCGCCCTCGGCTTTCCAGTGCATACATCGTCATCATGAAGGTCACGGCGACAAGTCCGTAGAGAGTGATCACGCGAGTTGTTTGAGCAGCGTCTCGTCGTTCGAGAAGTCGTACTCGAACAGCTCCCGCCCACCGTTGCTGAACCACTTGTAGGCATCGGCGTAGCCGTCGAGGAGGCCGAACTGCGGCGACCAGTCGAGGTCGCGCCGGGCGGCCTCGATGGAGAACATGGCGCCGCCCACAAGCGCTTCGCCCCAGTGCAGTAGCGGCGGACGGGCGCGACGCGCAATGTCCATCGGCACGTGCACGATCTCGGGCTCGACGCCAACGGCCTTGGCCATGAGACGAATCGATCCTTCGACGCTCGTGATCTCCGAGCCAGCCACGTTGTACGCATTGCCCGCGGCCGCGGTGTTGCCACACAGCGACACCATCAGGCGCGCCACGTCCTGCACGTGCACGAGGTGCACGAACGGGAAGCCGTCACCCGGCACGAAGATCGGCCGCTGCTCCTCGAGTCGTTTGAAGATGATCGGCTCGCGGGTGACGAGCGGCGTGCGTGGCCCCAACGTGTGGGTCACGCGCAACGACGTCGCCGGGAAGTCGTTCTCTTCGTACAGCGCACGGAGGTAGTCCTCGCACTGCACCTTGCCGACGCCGTACGCCTTGCGCGGGTCGGTGTCGTCGGGACGGTGTCGACCGAAGTCCTCAGCGACAGGCTGGATGAAGCTGCGCTTGTACACGGCGACCGAACTGGTGAAGACGAACTGCTGCACGCGTCCGCTGAACAGCTCGACCATCGGCTCGAGATCGTTGGGGCGATACGCCGTGTTGTCGAAGACAATGTCGAAGTCGTCGCGGTGCGGTGTGAGCGCTTCGGTCAACGCACCCGGCACCGTGCGATCGACGTGGATGCGCTGGCACCCGTCAGGCATGTCTGCGATGTGACTGTTGGCGACGGTGACGTCGTGACCGGCGGCAGCCAACTCGTAGAGAAGGTGCAGCCCGATGTAGCGGTTGCCGCCGGTGACCAGTGCTCGCATACGCCGACACTAGGAAACGGCGATGGGCTCCCGTCGATCGGCGTACTTCGCGACCAGCGGGCCCGCCACCGCGCTCATCAGCACGTAACAGGCGGCCAGCGCGCCGAGGTCTTCGCCGTGAGTCAGCCCGGTTCCGAGGCTGGCGATGATGACGGAGAACTCGCCGCGGGCGAGCAGCGTCGCACCGGCGCGCAGGCGACCCGTCGTCGCCACCGCGCGACCGGAGATCAACTTGCCGGCGCCCGTCACGACCAGCAGCACGAGGGCGAGCGGCGCGACGCGCGGCAGGTCACTCGCCTCGATCTGGAACGAGAAGAACAGGAAGAACGTCGCCGCGAAGAGGTCGCGCAACGGCGAGATCAGCTCCGTCGCGCGACGGCGTGGCTTCCCCGCGAGGCCGAGCCCGACCAGGAAGGCGCCGATCGCGGCCGACACCTGCACGCGCTGCGCGATGCCGCCGACGAACAACGTCACGCCGAACACGTGCAGCAGCAACGACTCGTCCGACGCGCCGGCCAGCAGCCGGCTCAACTTGGCGCCCCACCGCAGCGCGATGGCCAGCACGGTGAGGACGGCGCCGAGCGCGACCGCGACGCTGATCGCCGTTGCACTCGCGGATCGGCCCGCCACGAGCGCGGCAACGATTGGCAGGTACATCGCCATCGCGAGGTCCTCGACGACGAGCAAGTTCAGAACGCCTGACGTTTCCTCGTTCTTCGACCAGCCGAAGTCACGCAGGATCTGGGAGGCGACGCCCGACGAGCTCACCCAACACACACCGCCGAGCAGCACAGCGGCCGTCGCGCCCCACCCGAGGAAGAGACCGACGACGAAGCCGGGTGTGAAGTTGGCCAACGCGTCGACGACACCCGAACGCGCCCCCGACCGGAGCCCACGTCGTAATTCGTGAGCGGTGTACTCGAGCCCGAGCGTCAGCAACAGAAGCAAGACGCCGATCTCGGCCGCGATCGAGATGAACTCCGCGCTGATGTCGAGCGGCGCGATGCCGCCCTTACCGACCGCGAGGCCGGCCAACAGATACAGCGGGACTGACGGGATGCCGATGCGCGACGCGAGCCGCGCCAACAAGGACAAGGCGAGCACCACTGCGCCGATTTCGACGAGCGCAAGCGACGCGTGGGTGTTGGCCGACGCGAGAAATTGCACCTCTTAGTTTCGCGCTAGGCAGGGGTGCATGGATCTCGCCCCTGCGCTCGCCTTCGCGGCCGAACACCGTCGCGGCGTGCTCGTCACGGTCAAGCGTGACGGGCATCCGCAACTCTCGAACATCGCGTACCGCGTCGAGGATGGACGATTCGACATCTCGATCACCGCGGACCGCGCGAAGTACTTCAACCTGTCCCGCGAGCCATGGGCCGCGCTGCACGTCACCCAAGACGACTTCTGGGCTTACGCAGTGTTCGAAGGACCTGTCGAACTGACGCCCGTCGCCAGTGATCCCCACGACGCGACGGTGGGCTTGTTGATCGAGACGTACCGTGCAATGGCCGGTGAACATCCGAACTGGGACGAGTACCGGGCCGCGATGGTGAAGGACAAACGGCTCGTCGTGCGTCTCAGGGCCGATCACGCGTACGGGATGTTGCCGCGTTCGTGAGCGACCTCTATCCCAAGGGATTCTTCGACCGCGCCGACGAGTCGGCTGACGCGCGCTTCTACGTCCAGCCCCGGTTGCTCACCCACATTGACGAGGGTGCGATCGCTGCGGTCGGCACGCTCTACCAACACCTCGGCCTCGGCGGGACGAAGGTCCTCGACCTCATGAGTTCGTGGATCTCGCACTTTCGCCCCGGCTCAGAACCATCCGAGCTCGCGGTGCTCGGCATGAACCCAATTGAGTTAGACGCCAATCCCATCGCAACCGAGCGCGTCATTCACGACCTGAACGTCGACCCGACGCTGCCCTTCGACGACGCCTCGTTCGATCACGCGACGTGTTGTGTGTCGGTCGACTACCTCACGCAGCCCGTTGAGGTGTTCCGCGACGTCGCTCGCGTACTGCGGCCGGGCGGCTGGTTCGTGCTCACGTTCTCGAACCGGCTCTTCCCGACTAAGGCAATCCGCGGTTGGCTGAACACCGACTCGCTCGGCCACTGCCGCATCGTGCAGAGCTACTTCGTGAACGCAGGCGGATTCGACGAGCCTCAGGCGCAGCTCCGCACGCTGCCAACCCAACCCGGCGATCCGCTCTACGCGGTCTACGCCCGGTGCACCACCGCCGCGCTCGCCTGATCACGCGGCATCACGACGAGTGTGTCGATGTTGACGTGGCTCGGCCGCGTCACGGCGAACGCAATGCAGTCGGCGATGTCATCGGCGGTCAACGGAGTCATGCCGGCGTAGACCGCATCGGCCTTCGCCTGGTCACCATGGAAGCGCACCAAGCTGAAGTCGGTGTCGACCATGCCAGGGTCGACCGACGTCACCCGCACGGGCTTCCCGATCAACTCGAGCCGCAAGACCTTGGTCGCGGCGCGCAGCGCGAACTTCACGGCGTTGTAGCCCGCACCACCGGCATAGGGCTCGTGTCCCGCGATCGAGCCGACCATCACAACGTGCCCGTTACCGCTCGCTTCCATCTTCGGCAGGAACGCACGCGTCATGCGCATGACACCGAGGACGTTGGCGTCGTACATCCAGCGCCACTCCTCTTC
This sequence comes from Actinomycetota bacterium, assembly GCA_048498715.1. GTDB lineage: Bacteria > Actinomycetota > Acidimicrobiia > Acidimicrobiales > JACCXE01 > JACCXE01. The sequence goes on from JBEHXL010000010.1 coordinate 57,748, forward strand.
GTCGGCGTCGGCGAACGCATCGCGTCCAAGTGCGCCGCCGGCGTTGTTCACCAGCACGTGACACGTTTCGACCTGCGCGCAAAAGGCGTCAACCGATTCGGTGTTCGTCACGTCGAGCGCGATCGCTCGCCCACCGATCTCGTTTGCGATCGCCTCGAGCCGGTCGAGCCGACGCGCACCGATCACGACGTCGAATCCCTCGATCGCGAGTCGGCGGGCGGTGGCCTCGCCGATTCCGCTACTCGCACCCGTCACCACAGCCACACCACGACTCATGGTTCTTGTCTAGTCGAGCTGGAACGTAAGTGTTGTCTATTCCATTCACACAACTAAACTGACAACACTTATGAGCCGTGGCCTCGGACAGGTGCAGCGAGCGATCATCGATGCGGCCAACGCGCACCCCAAGGGGCTCGCAATTCATGAGCTCGTCGCGTATCTCCACGGTCCAGACGCGAGCGCGGCACAACGAGAGTCTGTGCGTCGTGCAGTTCGTGCACTGCTTCGCGTCGGCCTCGTCGAACGCTCGACGCGTTGGGAGACTCGACCCCGGAAGTCGCTGAGACGCTTCGTGGACATCGCACCATGCGATGCGCAGCTATGCCGAATGTGTGGCGAGCGGAAGCGCCGGCGCCGCCTTAGTGATTGGCACCGCGAGGTGATGAACGCGAACGCGCAGCAGGATCCTGGCTGGCTCGACGATTTGGCGGCGGCTGAGCGATCTGGCTTCGTGCACGAGGTGGCCTCAGACGAACGGCTTGTCGACGAGCAGCCCGAGACGGTCGACCTCTGCCAGCGACGCCTGCAGATCGTGATGCCTGTGCGCTAGCAAGTGCGCATGGATCTCCTCGTGGATGGCATCGACTTCGGCGAAGGCCCGCGCTGGCACGACGGTGAGCTCTGGTACTCGGACTTCCATCAGCGTGCGATCTACGCGGTGTCAGCGGAAGGGACACGCCGCACCGTGCACGGCGATCTTCCCGATCAGCCCAGCGGTCTCGGTTGGATGCCCGACGGTTCGCTACTCGCGGTCGCGATGACGACGCGGAAACTGTGGCGCTTCGACGGCGACGTACGGACGCAGTGGGCCGATCTCGAGAACATCGCCACATGGCACTGCAACGACATGGTCGTCGCGGCCGACGGCACCGCGTACGTGGGCAACTTCGGCTTCGACCTGGAAGGTCGCGGGACACCTGCGCACGCGACCCTCGCTCGTGTCGCACCCGACGGCACCGTGCACGTCGCGGCCGAGGAGCTGCGGTTTCCGAATGGCTCGGTCATCACGCCCGACGGATCGACGCTGATCGTGGGCCAGACAATGGGCGCCAACTACCTGGCCTTTCCGATCAACGCCGACGGCTCGCTCGGCGAACGGCGCGTGTGGGCCGAGACGCCGAACATGTTCCCGGACGGCTGCTGCCTCGACGCAGACGGCGGCATCTGGTTCGCCGACGCACTCGGCTCGCAGGTCGTGCGCGTCGTCGAAGGCGGCGAGGTGACCCACCGGGTGAGCACGCCCATGCCGACCTACGCCTGCATGCTCGGTGGCCCCGACGAAACCACCCTCTACATACTGTGCGCGCCGAGTTCGCTAACTGACGAGACGAAGGGCAAAGCCGGGGGCGCCATCTACGCGATGGAGACGGACCACCCGCGCGCCGGCCTGCCCTAGTACGGCCGCCAACCGTTCGAACCCGGGCGCAGCACAATCCAGAGTTGCCAGCCGTCACCGTTCGCGAAGTCCTCCATCCATGCGAATTCCTCGTACTGACGAACTGAGAATTCTCGGAACGCCTCGGTCGCCAACACCGCGCCAACACGCACGTCGCCTTCGCATGCGTCGCTACGAATCGACCAGTGCACTTCGGACACGCCGACTATCCGCCACTCCGACGGATGCTGGAACTCACCCTGCTCGTAGCCAGCATCGGCGAGCGCCGCGAACAACTGACCGGACGCGATGGGCGCATCGCCAGGCACGTAGAAGGACCAGTGAGCGGCCTCCCACTCCTCCGGATAACCGTAGAAGCGCGTGGCCACGGGGACGGCGCCCGGAGGAAGCGGAAACCGATCAGGCAAGGCAATCGCTAGCTCACGATCGAGGCGTTCACGCCTCCGCGATGGCGGCGGTGGCTCCCGGTCGGTCCACTGCACGAGCCCGTCGGCGCCCGCTGCGCTCGTGATCGCTTCGATGATCGCGGATGCCTCCTCTGGCCAAATCGCGATGTCTTTCGCGTCGAACCAGAACCATGCGCCGACATCCGTCCGGTACACGCGCGACACAAAGTTCACGAAGGCGTCTTCAGGCTCTTCCGGATGCCGCACTGCTTCGAGTGCTCGAGTCGCGTTCGTCATCGCGCGCTCGGCGACGTCGACGTCGCCGCAGACCAGCTCGACCGCGGCGCGGCGGCCGTCCATCAACGCGTCGGCCGTGAAGTCGTCCGCGACCGGCATCGTCAGTCGAACGAGAAGTCGACGAGCTTCAGCACGGGGTCGGCCTTCTTCGCCGCGCTGAGCTCTTCACCGCAGACGGGCTGGGGCACGGTACCGAGTTGCTGCACGGTGCCGAACCACGTACCGAGGGCCGAGTCCAAGCGCACCGTGGTCCAGTCGCCGTCGGTCGCGACCACCATGCCGACGCGTTCGTTGTCGAGCCACTCCCAACCGACCTCGGCAAACGCTGCTCGCTCGGTGAACTGCACGACAGGATCCGCGAGCGCGGTCGACCCGCGATAGTGCGGAATGACGTCGGCGACATCGCCGGTCCGCTCGAGAATCGCGTCGACCAGCGCGTCGTCGAGCCAGGCCCACGCGGTGCCCTCGGGAAACAGCACGGCCGTCGGCGCGAAGCGGTGCCCGCCAAGGTGGCTCGTCCGCCGCACGCGCAGCCCGTCACGCGACGAGACGTTCATGGCGAGCGACGTGCCCATTGCACCGCAGCAGCGATCACGCGCACCGTGGGTGCATACCAAAAGGTCGCGCATGCCGTCATCCATCACCGGCGACTCGGCGAGCGAACGGATGCCCGCCGCGAGATCAGCGGCGTCGAGGCACGCATCGCGTCGCTCGTATCGGACGAACGCACCGCCGTCGTGGGAGTACAGGACCGCCTGCGCCTGGTCCGCGTCTTCGCGGGGCGGCACGACGCCTTGGACGCGCGCGCCGACCGCCTTGACCTCGTCCATCGCCGCGACGACGGCCGGGTGATCGCCGATGTCGTTCGGCCACGGCAACGGCACTTCGATGACGAGGAAAGAGTCCGACGCGACCGCGGTGCCGCCGGGATCAGCGCCCATAGCTCGGGCCTGGGTCGAGCAGCGCAGGTCGGTCTCCACATGCGGAACCCTATGCGGGTGACGCAGTTACCCTTGCCGACGCGCTGAGCGTAAGGGGGCTGTTCAAACCATGAGCATGGAACCACAAGGTCCACCGACGGGACCGCCGCCGTCAGGGCCGCCAACCGGACCACCGTCGGGGCCGCCGACCGCAGCCGCGGCCGACGACGATCGGCGGAAGTGGGTGTTGCCCGCGCTCGTGATCGGCGCCGTCATCGTGATCCTCGCCTTCGTGCTCACGCAGAAGGGCGACGACAAGGACACGAGCGCACAGGGTGGCGGGGAATTGTTCTTGCAGCCCGTGGCCGAGACCGGACCCGATCCGTTCGCGCCGTCGTCGGCGAACGCAACGCCCTCGTCCACCATTCCGCCCGACACGCAGATCACATTTCCGAACGGTGGCAGCGCGCCGACGTTCGCTCGGTCGAGCGGCAGCGGTAGCACCAGCGGGTCGATCGCGATCACGGCACGAAGCGGCGGCACACCGGGGCTCTACGGCGGCACCCGAAACCAGTCGAGCTGCGACAAGCAGAAGCTGATCGACTTTCTCGTCGCGAACCCGTCGAAGGCGCGCGCCTGGGCCGACGTGCAGGACATCCAGCCCAGCGAGATCCCGACCTACATCGGTGCCCTCACTCCGGTCATCCTGCGTAGCGACACCCGCGTCACCAACCACGGCTACAAGAACGGGTCGCCGACGCCGATGCAGTCGGTGCTGCAGGCCGGGACGGCCGTGCTCGTCGACCAGTACGGCACGCCACGGGCGCGTTGCGCGTGCGGCAATCCGCTGCTGCCGCCGGTCGCGCTGAGCGGACCGCCCACGTACAAGGGCTCACCGCCCTGGGACGGCTTCAGCCCGAGCAACGTGACCGTCATCAACAACTCGACGACGGTCATCAACGTCATCACGATCATCGACATCGAAACGGGCACGCCGTTCGGCCGCACCCCGACCGGACCCGATCTCCCGCTGCCACCGAGCGGCACGTTCCCAACGACGCCCACCACAGCGGGTTCGCTCACCACGACCCCGACGACATCGCACACGGCGACGACCGGCGTCACCAGCCGTGCGTGGACGCTGGTCAACGCGACTACCAACCATCCGGACCCGCAGTACTGGACTATTGACGAGAACGCCGGCACCGTGCACCTGAGCACGCCACCGCATTCCGCCGACTATGTCTTCTCCGCCCCGAAGTCGATTCCGTCGGGCGGGCTCGAACTCAGTTACGGCGGCACGTCACACGGCAACCTTTCGATCGACATCACGCCGTACGCCGTCACGGGAAATCCCACGTTCTCGGAGCCGAGCACCGATGCGCGCCTCGCGCATGCCGACGGCAACGGGTCGGTACAGAAGAAGGTGATCATCTATCCGCCGAAGGACGCGACGACGTTCACGTTCAAGTACGGCATGGGGTACGCGTGCGACGTGATCTACACGTACGAACTGCGTTAGGTCCGGCCTTCGAAGGTCACGGTGCACGTGTCGCCGTCGATCGTGCCTTCCCACTGCCCCGAGCGAATACCGGGCCGACCGTCGATCAACTCGAACCGGCCCGTCACATGAGAGCCGACCGCGTTCAGCGTCCCGGTGTGCGTGAGGTCGATCTGATCGTTACTGCTTGCGTTGAAGTAGCCCGACGTCTGCACGCCGCCTCGCGCCTGCAGCGTCGCGCCGGCGAAGGCCATCGCGATCGTCACGTCCCTATTGCTGTGCTGGACGCCCATTTGGCCCGGGAACCCAGCACATTTCGCTGACTGCGACAGCACCGTCAACGTGTAGGTCGCGCTGTAGTTGTAGGGGAACTTCTCCTCGTCGTCCTTCGGATTCGGCGCGCCGATGTTTTCACCGGGCCGCGCCTTGTCGCAGGCGTCGAACTCGAATTTGAAGTCGTCGATGTAACCCTGCAGGCCGTAGCGCCACACCTCGAGCGCTCCGTTGTCGCGCGCGAGATCCCCCGTCAACGCAGGCAGCGGGTGGTCGGCGTTCTCGCGCCAGCCCTGCTCGGTGTAGGTGAGGCGATGACGGCTGGCAACCGACAGGTAGCAGTCGCGCGGTTCCGCCGCGTTGGGAAGCGACGGCCCGATGCGCGGAATCTGCGCCGCGGGTTTGGCCTGCTTTTCGGCCGCGCGCGAGATGTCGTCCATGTTGACGAACATCGCGATCCCCGCACCGACGAAGGCGGCGGCGACGAGCGCGACGACGAAGCCTTCGGCGAGAAACCCTCGCTCGTCGCGCTTCACGCCGTGCGCTCGGCGGCGGTGAAGTTGAACGTGCACGTCCCCCGGTCGTCATCGATGATGCCGTTGAAGACACCGTCCTCAATGGCGACAACGCCACTGTGACGCGTCAACACGCCGCGCAGCTGTCCGTTGAAGTGCTGGGTCGGGTGGTCGGGGCCGATATCGCGGCTCTCGTTGAGCTCGAAATCAAAGGCACCGTCGTTCTCGGTCGCGCCGGTGAACTTCCGTGATCCACCCGCGTAGTTGTAGGTCAGCGTCGGCTTCGACAACTCGCCCGCCAAGAAGATCTCGTTGCCGACATAGCCGAGGCACCCTGGACTGGGCGGGCCGAGCACTTCGATGATCAGCGTCACGTGGAGTGTCCGCAACGACGGATCACACGCATCGAGTCGCGGCCGCAAGGTCGTGATGTACCGCCGCATCGCCGCTTGCCAGTCCGCGACCATCGCCGCGTCCTGTTGCGCGTCACCGGTGGACTCCTCCGGAGCGGGGATGAGGTCGTAGCGCCAGTAGCCGTCCTCGCCCGTGAGCTCGGCGGCGGCCAGCACCTTCATTTGGCAGTCGCGCACTGTGCCCGACTTGGCGAGGCCGTCGACGAACACGAGTGGGAGCGTGAAGTTCTCACGAGTCGCTTTGGCTTCCAGCGCCTTGGACCGACTCGATGCGCTCGACGCAACCATCGCGGTCAACAATGCGCCGGCGAGCGCAGCGGCCGCGAGGATCGTGGCCGCGATCGGAAGCACTTGCCCTCGGTCATCGCGCCTCACTTCTTGCTCGTGGCGACGAGGCCCGCCTCCACTGCGACGAGAGCGGCACCGACCAGGGCGAGGACGGCCCCAACGCCAACGCTCGCATCGAGGGTCAGCGCGCGCACGCGCAGCAAGGTGAGCAGCACGGATTCCACGACGAGCGCCGAGCAACTCAGCGTCGCGAACCACGGCAGGCGCACCTTGGACACCAACGGCAACAGCAACGCCCCGAGCACGACGACCAGAACGAGACCGACCCTGGGTCCCGAAAGGTCATCGGCGCGACCGAGCAGAAACTCCATCGGCATCTCCCAAGCCGTCATCGAGCCCCCCGGCACGGTCACCCATGGGAGAAACGTTCCGGCCAGGACTACGGCAGCAGCCGCGATCGTGAACGGACGCGGTGCCGACCCGCTCGCTGATGAGGTCTTCAGTGGCGAGACCTGCACCAGCAGACGCCCGTCGACCCATGCCTCCCAGCCGTTGTCGCAGCGAACGTGCGCCCAGCCATCCGAGCGCAAATCCAGCAGTTGCACGCTCGTGGTTCCGGCCAACGACGGGCCCGGCGTTAGGGACGGGTCGGGCGTCGGCCACGTGGGCAGCCCGGCGGCCGGCACCTCATGGGTTGCGAGAAAAACCGATGTGGACATGCGCCCCCCTTGCCACGTCGCGTTGCGATCGATGGTAACCACGCGACCGGTACCGTGACGGTGTGACGACGCGCCCGGTCTCGCAACGCCGCGAGCAGCGGCTGCTCATCGTGTTGTCCCTCAACGTCGCCATCGTTCTCGGTGAAGGCGTCGCCGGATTCGTCGCTCGGTCCATAGGCCTTCTCGCCGACGCCGGCCACAACCTCGTCGACGTCGGCGGTATCGCGCTTGCCCTGCTCGCAGTGCGGTGGGCGCGCCGCACACCCGACGCGTCGCGCTCGTTCGGCTACCACCGGTCCGGCGTGCTCGCCGCCCAAGCGAACGCGGCCGCGATCCTCGTCACGACCGCCCTCATCACCTACGAGAGCATTCGTCGCCTCATCCATCCCGAGTCCGTCGAAGGCGGTGTCGTCGTTGTCGTCGCTCTCATCGCACTCGCGGCCAACGGGTTCAGCGCGTTGCTGCTGCGCGAGAAGGACCACGACGACATGAACATGCGCGCGGCGCTGCTGCACATGGCAGCAGACGCGGGCGCTTCGCTCGGCGTCGTCATCGGGGGCGCCATCATCCTCGTCACCGACAACGCGGACCGCGTCGACCCGATCGTGTCGCTGCTCATCGGCGCACTGATTTCGTGGCAGGCGGCGGTGCTCCTGCGTGCATCGGGCGACGTCTTGCTCGAGTCGACGCCGCGCGGCCTCGATGTCGCCGAGCTCGCGGCGACCATTCGCGAGGTCGACGGCGTGGAAGCCGTGCACGACCTGCACGTCTGGAGCTTGAGCTCAGAGGTACGCGCGCTCTCGGCGCACGTGATCGTCGAAGGTCATCCGTCGCTCGAAGAGGCCCAGCAGGTTGCAACGCGGGTGAAGGCCGCGGTCAGCAACCCATTTGCGATCGCGCACGCAACGATTGAGCTCGAGTGTGAAGGCTGCGTCGACGACGGCTCCTGGTGCGCGATGGACGACCTAGACGTCCACGTGACGAGCAGCCACCACGGCCACTCCCACTGACGTCCCGGTTCTTGTCGGGGTTCGCTCGCTATAGCGAGCCAACCCCGACAAGAACGCGGTAGTTAGCCGTTCTTTGGCAGTTCGTTGAAGGGAAGGCGGCTGAGGTCGCCCGGCTCTTTGGGGAGGCCGAGGGCGCGCTCGCCGGTGATGTTCTTTTGGATCTGGTCGGTGCCGCCGTAGATGGGCAGTGCCTGCGCGCTGAGGATCAGCCCGGTGTACGTCGACGCGGCGCCGCCGCCGGGTGCGTTCTCGAGCGTCTTGCGCTGATCGTCGGTGTAGGCGTGGAGCATGCCGCGGGCCCCCATGATGTCGGCGCTCATGTCGCGGTTGTGGCGGAGGATGTCGGCCATCAACAACTTGGAGAAGCTGGCGACACCGGGGATGTCGCCGCCCTTCGCGCGCACGGCCTTGTGACGCTCGGTCGTGAGACGGGTGAGGGTCTGGAGGATGTGGCTCTGCGCGAGACGCTGACGCATCGCCGGGTCCTTGTCCTTGCCGAATTCGCGGGCGAGCTTGATGTAGCCCGCGGCGGGCGACGCGTCGATGCCCGTCGGCTTCGCACGCTTCTCCTTGGTCGCGGTGACGGGACGCTGGCGCACGAACGAACCCGCGGGCTTGTCGAGGTTGCCTGCGATCGTGCCGGGCGACGCGCCCATCACGCGGTCCCCACCGGCGCCCATACCCGAGCGCTCGAACAGCAGGGTCGTGTTGGCGATCGACCAACCGTCGTTCACGTCACCGATACGCGCGTCGTCGTTGACGAGCGCGTCGGTCATGAAGACCTCGTTGAACATCGCGTGGCCCGTCATCTCCTTGAGCGGACGCACCTCGACGTGCCCTGGCTGGTGCATGTCGAACGCGAACCACGTGATGCCCTGATGCTTCGGCGCGGTCGGGTTGGTGCGCGCGATAAGCATGCCCATGTCGGCGATCTGACCGCCCGAGGTCCACACCTTCTGGCCGTTGATGATCCACTCGTCACCGTCCTTGACGGCCTTCGTCCCGAGACCGGCGAGGTCCGAACCCGCGCCCGGCTCGGAGAACAGCTGGCACCACGCGAGCTGACCCGTCACGATCGGGCGTACGAAGCGCTCGACCTGTTCGTCGGTGCCGTGCGTCGCAATGGTCGGCGCCGCGAGCATCAGGCCCAGGCCGTTGGGCGCGCCGAGCGCGCCGTGCGCATTGATCGTCTGCTGGACCTTGATCGCGTCACCGCGGCTGAGACCGCGACCGTAGCGACCCTCGGGCATGATCGGCTGCGAATAGCCGGCGGTGCCGAGGCGTTCCCACCACTGCGCACACGTGAGATCCGGATCCCAGTTCTCATCGAGCCACGCCTGAAGCTCGTCGACTACATCACTCATTTGCCAGCCTCCGCAGGTGAGAAAAGAGGGAGCTGGCGTCCGTCGGACAGCGGCTCCCAGGTGAGAGAAACAGCGTCACCCACCGCGACCGTTTCCGGATCGCAGTCGACGACATTGGTCATGCATCGAATGGTGTTCTTGCCGTCGCCCGCGTCGAGTTCGACGATGGCGACCGCGTAGGGCACGCGATCGGCCATGAGCGGATTGCCCGGCCGGTGCTGCACGCTCACGGCGTGCACGACCGCGTTGCCGCTGGACTCGCGCCACGTGAGCGTGTCGGCCGACAGGCACTGCGGGCAGGCCTCGCGTGGATAGAAGATCGAGATGTCGCACGCGGTGCACCACTGCACGAGGTACTTGCCGTCGCGCGTGGCCTCCCAGAAGTCGTCGGTGGCGACAGAAGGCTTGGGTTCGACGCGCGCCATTACAGAGCGACCTCCGTGCCGAGCACTGATGTCGACATGCAGCTGAGCACCATGCCGGAGCCGTGGGCGACGGCGATGTTCGCGTCGGCCACCTGTCGCGCATCGCACTCGCCGCGCAGCTGGCGGACCGCTTCGACCACGAGGAACATGCCATACATACCGGGGTGCGTGTAGCTGAGGCCGCCGCCGTTGGTGTTGGTCGGCAGCTCACCACCGGGTCCCGTGTTCACCGACTCGACGAACGAGCCGCCTTCGCCCTTGGCGCAGAAGCCGAGGTCTTCGAAGTGCAACAGCTGGGTGATCGTGAAGCTGTCGTAGCCCATGAACACGTCGACGTCGCTCGGCTTGATGCCCGCCATCTCGAACGCCTTCGGTCCGCTGATCGCGCCCGGCGTCGTGGCGAGGTCGGGCATCTGACTGATCATCATGTGGTCGTGCGCGGTTGCCGCGCCGAGCACGTAGACGGGCGCCTTCTTGCAGTTCTTCGCGCGCTCGGGTGTGGTGACGATGAATGCGCCGGCGCCGTCGGTCACCAAGCAGCAGTCGAGCTTGTGCAGCGGCGACGCCACCATGTCGGACGACAACACGTCGTCGACGGTGAGCGGCGTCCGCGACTTCGCGTTCGGGTTCAACATCGCCCACTCACGAGCCTTGACCGCGATCGTCGCGAGCTGTTCGGGCGTGGTGCCGTACAGCGCCATGTGCCGCGACGCCGCGAGCGCGTACGAACCGACGGGACCCTGCAGGCCGTAAGGCGTCTCCCACTCCGTCATCGGATTGTCCGAGCCGTACATCGCGGCGCGTGCCTTCTGCGCCGCGTTCGGGTCGGTGTTGCGCTTCTTCGCCTGCGTGCGACCGGCGCGGGGCGTCTGCGCAAACATCACGAGCACGCACTCGGCGACGCCCGACGCGACGGCGGAGGCTGCGTGTTCGAGATACACCTCGAACACGGAGCCGCCCGTCATCGTCGAGTCGGTGAAGGTTGGCGTGATGCCGAAGTACTCCGCGAACTGCATCGCGGAGGTGTGGTGACACACCCCGTCGATGTCGCTGAGCTCGAGGCCCGCGTCGTCGAGTACCTCGCGCAGCATCTGCGCTTCGAGCGCGCGACCCGTCAGCTGGAGCTCGCCGGTCGGCGAGACGGCGTCAACCGCGCCCACAACGCAGGCGCGCCCGCGCAACGTCCTATCCGTAGTTCCCCCCATGACGACTGCTTTCTAGCTCGCCGCGGCGGCCCTGTCCTTCGCGACCTCGTCGTAGGTCTCGTAGTCGTCGGCCGTGGCGTCGGCGAACTCGAACTCGAGAAGGCCGGCTTCGTCCCACAGCTTGCGGAGGTAGCCGTCGTTGCGGTCGAGCAGGCCGATGCGGCGCACGTTCGGGACGAGCTTGGCGAAGAAGTTGCGCTGGAACCCGTCGAACTGGCTGGCGCGCATCTTCTGCGACGCCTCGAGCAGCGACGGAACCGCCGCGTTCATGTCGATGTTCAGGCGCTCGAACATGACCGGGTCGAAGCCACCACGCGAGCGGCTGCGCAGCGTGTTCTCGGCGAGGAACTCCTGGCGGTCCTTGATCTCGGCGTCGCTCAGGTTCTCGTAGTACTCCTGCAGTGAGAGGATGCCGAAGGCGACGTGGCGCGCCTCATCACTCATCACGTAGCGAAGCAGTTTCTTGAGCAGCGGCTCTTCCGTGGCCCGCACCATCGAACCGAACGCCGCGAGGGCGAGGCTCTCGATCACGATCTGCATGCCGAGATACGAGATGTCCCAGCGGCTGTCGGTGATCAGCGCGTCGATCTGCGCCTCGAGGAACGGGCTCATCGGGTACGCCTCGCCCAGCTTCGTGTGCAGGTACTTGGCGAACACCTCGGTGTGGCGGGCCTCGTCCATCGTCTGGGTCGCGGCGTAGTACTTCGCGTCGATCCACGGGACGGTCTCGACGATCTTGGCCGCGACCATCATCGCCCCCTGCTCGCCGTGCATGAACTGGCTGAGCTGCGTCTTGAACGTTTCGACGCCGAGCCCGACGAACTCCTTCTCGGACCACTTGGCGAACGGTGACCCGTCGACCTTGGCCGCCTCACGCGCGAGGTCGACGAACAGGTTCGGCGCCTTGGACTCCGTGACGAGTTTCTCGGGATCGACGTCGGTAGACCAGTCGAGGTCCGTCACCGAGTTCCACTGCGACGCCATGCCCTTGTTGTAAAGCGTGACGAGCTGGTCGCGCTCGCGGTCGTACTTCCACAGAAACACGCGCTGCGCGTTGTCGGTGATCAGCTTGATGTGGCTGTTCTTCTCGGCGTCGCTGAGTTCTTCCGCGATGGTCATGACTTGTCTCCTTCGGTGTCGCCGAAGCTGGCGACGATGCGGGTGATGAGGGCATCCCAACCGGAGGGGTCAGGACTGGGAACACCGGCGGCGCGCTGCAACAGCAGGCCGAGGTGCATGGAGCGAACGAAATAGAGGACGGCTTCGGGATCGACCCCGTCGGCCACGGTGCCGTCGGCCAACGCCTGGTCGACGAGCGGCTGGATCGCGCGGCGCCAGTCGGCCTGCGACTCGAGCACGGCATCGGCGACATCGGGCTCACGGCGGGCTGTGACGAAGGCTTCGAGGCGCACGGCTTCGGTGTCGGTCAGCGGCGCATCCGACAACCCGGCGAGACGTTCGATGAGTTCGGCCACGCGCATGCCGTCAGGCATGTGACCGGCGAAGCGACTGCGTTGGGCCACGACCGCTTCGCGCAGCAGTTCGTCCTTCGACCGGAACCGGCCGTACACCGCGCCCGTCGACAGGCCGGCTTCCTTGACGATGTCGGCGATCTTCGTGCCCGAGTAGCCCTTGGCCGCAAAGACGCGCGCCGCCGCGGCGAGCAGTTCGGCCCGAATCGGGTCGTCTTCGAGCGCTGCGACTTCAGGCATCGCCGTCAAGAATAAAAATTATTCGGAACATCCGCAAGGGGTTCTCGGTTTCGTAGTAGCGCTATGGCCTCTCTCCACGACTTCAACGCAGTCCGACTCAACGGCGATGACGAATCACTCGCCGACTACAAGGGCAAGGTTGTTCTCGTCGTGAACACGGCGTCGAAGTGCGGATTCACTCCGCAGTACGACGGCCTCGAGAAGCTCTACGAGACGTACGAAGACAAGGGCTTTGCCGTGCTCGGATTCCCGTGCGATCAGTTCGGCGGGCAGGAGCCCGGCGGCGACGAAGAAATCGGTGCGTTCTGCAAGAAGAACTACGGCGTGACGTTTCCGATGTTCTCCAAGATCGACGTCAACGGGAAGAACGCGCACCCCGTCTTCGAGTTTCTGCGCAAGGCCAAGGGCGGGGTGCTCGGCAACCGCATCAAGTGGAACTTCACGAAGTTCCTCGTCGACGGCGACGGCAACGTGGTCAAGCGCTACGGCTCAACGACGAAGCCCGAGTCCATTACGGCGGACATCGAAAAGCTCCTGGGTTAGCCGGCCCATCACGATGAGCAGCAGGCCGAAGGCGACCTCGGTCAGCAGGTTCTTGCCCGTGCGAGCAAGGGGAGCTTCGACCTGGAGGCCGAGCACCTTCACCGTCACATGGCGGACGGTGCATCCGTCCGCGAGGTTGCAGACCGAGGCGTCGAACTCGTAGGTGCCCTCCTTGGTCGGCGTGCCCCCGAAGGTGCCGTCCGAGAGAAGCCACAAGCCCGGCGGCAGGGCGCCGTCGATGAAGGTGAAGGTCGAGTCGTCGTCTCCCGGCTCGACAATCGACGTCACCTGATCGCCCTGCTGTACGACGACGTCGCGGACCGAATCGAGCGGCGCCTTCGTCGTCGAAGTGGTCGGACGGACGGTGGTCGACGTTGTGGTCGGCGCAACGGTCGTCGTGGTCGGCGCGACCGTGGTCGTGGTCGTCGGCGCGACCGTGGTCGTGGTCGTCGGCGCGACCGAGGTTGTCGTCGGGCTCAGCGTCGTCGTAGACGTGGACGTCGTGGTCGACGTGCTCGTGGTCGACGTGCTCGTGGTCGACGTGCTCGTGGTCGACGTGCTCGTGGTCGTCGGCGCTTCGGTTGTCGTCGTGGTGGCTGGCGGCTCCGTCGTCGACGTCGTCGTGGTCGTGGCTTCGGTCGTCGACGTCGTCGTCGTCCCGCTCGGCGGCGACATCGGGATGGTGGTCGATGTCGTCGAGGTCGTCGACGTCGTCGTCGTAGTGCCGGTCGTTGTGGTGGTCGGCTCCTCGGTAGTCGAGGTGGTCGTCGGCTCTTCGGTCGTCGTCGTGGTGGACGGCGCCTCCGTGGTCGACGTCGTCGTCGGTTCCCCGGTCGTCGACGTCGTAGTCGGCGCGATCGTGGTCGTCGTTGTCGAGGTGCTCGTAGTCGACGTCGACGTGGTCGTCGGTGCCACCGTTGTCGAGGTGCTCGTGGTCGACGTCGTCGGCGCCTCGGGCGTGGTGGTCGTCGGCGCCAGCGTGGTCGAGGTCGTCGACGTGCTCGACGTCGTCGTCGTGGCGCCCGCGATTGTCGTGGTCGGATCGGCCGCGGTGTTGTTGGCTGCGTTGGGGTCGTTCGTCGGCGAGTTCGCGGACACCGAGGGAGTGAACGACGCGAGCGCCGCGTTCGACACCGCGACGTTCAGCGTGATGGTCGTGGACGCGTTGACCGCCAACCCCGCGGCGAGCGTGCACGTGACGACCTGGGTGACAGCGGCGCAGGTCGCGCCCGATCCAGCCGCGCTGATGAACGAGAGCGAAGACGGCAGCGTCGAGGTGACGACGAGCGGCCCGGCCGCGGCTGAGGGGCCGGCGTTTGCGACGACCCACGTGTACGTGTCGTTCGTGCCGCGCATGAAGGGATCGTTGTGTGAACTGGTGACCGACACGTCGGCAGAGGGATAGGCCGTCGAGGTGATCGAGACGGAGCCAAAGTCGCTGTTGTAGTGGTAGCTGGATCCCGAGAAGTCGTAGATCATCGCCGACATCGTCGAAGCGCCGGTGCCGATCACCTTGGCGGTATAGGTGAGCTTCACCGTGCCGCCGGCCTTGCCGCCGGTATAGACGTTCGGACCGACGCACTTGCGGTAGTTCACGGACGCCGGGTCGAAGTCGAACTTGCACGCGTCGGCCCAGACCTTGTCGTTCGTGCCGCCTGATGGCGATGTGTAGGTCGCGGCGACGGACTGGACATCGAAGATGTTCGGATCCAGGTTGAGAAACGTTTCGAGCTGCTCGTAGCCGCCCGTCGCCGTCGCGCCGTCGAGCACGTAGGTGACGGTGTCACCGAGATACACGCTCGACGGCCCGGTGATCGCGTCGATCGAGTTGCGGTTCTGGGAGACGAGCTTCTCGACGTAGATCTCGCGCGGTGTCGGCGTGGACGCGGTCAGGCCGCCGTCGCCGGTGAAGTCGATGGTGAAGCGGCGCGCCGTGTTGTACGCCGATGAGGACCGAGTGATCGTCACCGTGAAGTACGCGTCGCGGCAGGTGTTGGCGGCAACCGTGCCGAGCGACCGCGACGCCGCGCTGCCCAGGCTGATGTAGGTGTTCGACGTCGTCCACGTGAATGTCGCCGCGACGTTCGTCGCCGCTGCGTTGCCGGTGTTGCAGACGCGCGCCCCGACGGGGAACTGGTTTGGTCCCGCGGCGACGCTGTTCGAGTCGAGGCCGATCACGTTCCAGGTCACCTGTGTCGCGCTGAGCGACGCTGCCGCCGAGGCGGGGCTTGCGATCAGGGCTACCGCACCCAGCACGAGCGTCGCCGCCAGCCCGGCGCGCGCCCAACTCGAGGCAAAAAGGCGGGTGAGATTGGCCACCCGGTCCCTTCGGTATGTCCGGATTGCAAACGGAGGGGCCGTTCGGCCTCTCTCGGAGTACGCCGAGTGGCGTATGTCACAGCACGGTTCGTCACCTTCGTCCTACCGTCAGCGCACACAAGTCGTCCTGGGGGTAGGAAATGCGACGAGTTCTTTTCATGGCGGCGCTGAGTGCTGCGGTTGTCGGAGCGACGAGTCCGGCTTGGGCTGCCAAACCTGATCCGGCGCCGGTGGCTCTCGACTGCAAGGTGAACGTGGACGGCTCGTGGGAGACGGGCGAGACGTTCAACGCAGAGGTGCAGCCGAATGGTCCGCTGCGGGCCGCCAAGGGTCCGGTGAACCTGCAGGCGCCCGATGGGACAACGATCAACGTCAAGTCCAGCTTCCTGCGGTGTCGACGCGACGGTGGCCTCGTGCCCGAGACGAACGGCGCGAACATCGCCGACTTCACGGGCAACGGCACGTTCAAGGCTCCCGGGCAGCATCGCGTCAACGTCACGTTCCAAGCACACGTCGAGGACCGAGGTGAGACGGCCGAACGCAACCGGCTCGACTATTTCGCCATTCGCGTGCTCGACATTGGGGGCAACGAGATCTACTTCAACGCCAACTACTTGGCGACCGGATCGGTACGCCTCATTCCGGTGGGCTAGCTGCGAACACGGCAACCTGCCCGAAGGCGACGCGGCGCGCGCTGCGCCGCAGCGTGACCAGCAGCGTCGGACCCAATACGACGAGCGCAACGACGTTCGTGACGGCGCGGCCGGTATCCCAACCGATCGACGACGTGGCGAAGCTGAACAGCACGAAGCGATGCAGGTTACTGACCACCGCGTCGCCCGCCACGAAGCCGAGCCTCGTTTGCGCCGCAGCGAAGGGCCAGAACCACAGGTTCAGGAGAAGACCGAACAAGTACGCGGACACCACGCCGTACGCGGAGAGCAGGGCGATCTCGACCTTGCCCCGCGCCGGCGGTAGCAGTCCGGCGCCGAGTCCGACCCACGACGCCGCCAGCATCTGAAACGGCAACCACGGCCCCACACCGGCGGTCAGCAAGGCCGACGTGAACATGGCCGTCGACCCGAGTACGAAGCCGAAGCCGGGCCCGTAGACGCGACCCGAAACGATCAAGAGGAACAGCATCGTCTCGATGCCTGCGGTTCCCGCACCGATCGGCCGCAACACCGCGCCGAGCGCCGAGAGCACGCCCAACATGGCAAGGGCCTTGGTGTCGATGCGTCCGGCGGTCATCTCCGAGAGCACGACGCCGATGAGACACGGCAGAAGGGCGGCGAAGATCATCGGCGCGTCACCGCTGTGCGCCGGACCACTCCCTTCGGCGTGTCCGAACAATGGCCAGGCAAACATCGCGAGCCCGGTCAGGGAGACGACGACGAGCGCCGCACTCGAACGGAAGCTCAGGCGTAGCGCGGATGGACGGCGGCTCATGCGAACACGCCGAGGGCTTCGGCGACCTCCGCCACCGTCAACCACTCTGCCGGGTAGAGCACTTTTGCGACCTGCGGCGCGAAGGCGGCTGACGAACACACGATGTCGGCCGCCGGCCCGTCGGCGACGATCTCACCCTCCGCCATGACGACCACGCGATCGGCGACCTCGGCCACGAACTCGACATCGTGGGTCGCGATGAGCACGGCGCGGCCTTCGGCTGCGAGGGTGCGCACGACCTCGGTGAAACGGTCCTTCGCGGTCGGGTCCAGACCCCGAGTTGGCTCGTCGAGCAGCAACACGCTCGGCCCGGTGACGAGCTGGATCGAAAGCGTCAATCCGAGTCGCTGGCCTTCGGACAGGTCGCGCGGGTGCTGACGGCCGTCGATCTCGCCTACGAGCTGCAGCAGCATCGATGCCGTCGTGCCCGGCTCGACCGATGCGTCGCGGTCGCTTTGCGCGCATTCGTCGGCGACCGTGGTCAGGTACAGGAGATCACCCGGCGTCTGCGGTACCAGGGCGACCGCGGACGAACCGACGACGCTGCCACCGCTCCGCTCACCGGCGCCGTGCATCGCCCAGAGAAGGCTCGACTTGCCCGAGCCGTTCCGGCCCATGAGCGCGACAACCTCACCCGCGCGTAACGCGAGGTCGACTCCGCGGACTGCGTCAACGCCGGGGTAGCTCACGACGATGTCGCTGCCGCGCAGGAGTTCCGGCGCATCGACGCCCACGCGTCCCCGTTCGGGTTCGGGGCGCGTGGCCAGCTCGGTCCGCAAGCCATCCGCGAAGCGGCGCGCCTCGCGCACCGACAGCGGCAACGGGTCCCAGCGTCGGAGCTTGCCCAACGCAACCACGGGCGGCGCCAGCGGGCTCGCGGCGAACACGGCGCGCGGTGTCCCGATTTCGACGCGTCCGTCCCCGACCATGGCCAGCACACGGTCGGCGTGGTGCACCACGCGCTCCAGCCGGTGCTCAGCGGCGACGACGGTGATGCCGAGGTCGTGGACGAGACGCGACACGGCGGCCAGCACATCCTCCGCCGCCGTCGGATCCAGTGCCGAGGTCGGTTCGTCGAGCAGCAGGACGCGCGGCTGTGCGGTGAGCACCGATCCGATCGCGACGCGCTGTTGTTCTCCCCCCGACAGGGTGCGCAGTGAGCGATTCCTCAGGTGCGCGATGCCCAGCAGGTCGAGGGTTTCCTCTACTCGCTTGCGCATCACGGCGGGAGCAACGCCGAGCTGTTCCATGGCGTAGGCGAGCTCTTCTTCGACGCTGTCGGTCACGAAACCGCTGAGGGGATCCTGACCGACGAACCCCACCACATCGGCGAGGTCGCGTGGCTTGGCGTCGCGGGTGGACCGGCCGTTGACCACGACCTCACCCGCCAGGGTGCCGCCGGTGAAATGCGGCACGAGGCCGTTGATCATCCCGATGAGCGTCGACTTGCCGACCCCGGTGCGACCGACGACGAGGCACAACTCGCCTTCGGGTATCTCGCACGTGAGGTCACGCACGACGGGGTCCATGCTCTCGGCGTGAGCGAACGAAACGCCGTCGAAGCGGATCATGCGACAACCACCGGAAGACCGCCGAGCAACACGACGACACACGCCGCGATCGGCAGGACCGGCCACTCGAGCAGTTGGGGCGACGGGTTCAGGCCGGCCGCGTTGAGGTGTTGCACGACCAGCAGCCCAGCACCGACAACCAGACCGCACACGGCGACGGTCCATTCAGGCTGGCGCCACGGTGTGGGTCGATAGGTCGTGACGTTGATACGCCGGTTCCCGACGACCAGGCCGACGCCACCGAGACCGAGCCCGATCACGAGCGCAGGCACCGCGAGCCAACGCGGCACGGTTCCGTCCAACAACGCGTACGTGCCGACCGACAAGCCGCAGAGTCCCGTGAGCACAAGCGCGCCACTGGTTCGGCGGGTGCGCCGAGGCACGTCGACGACGCGACCGTGGCCCCGCGCGTCCATGGCCGCCGCCAACGACAGCGACCGGTCGAGCGCGTCGGTCATCACGGGCACCAGCACTCGGCGCACGAGTTGTACCCGCTTCGTTGACGAACTGCGCAGCCGCTGCGCGCGCCGCACGCGTTTCGCGCTGTCGAACAGCTGAGGCGCAACGGTCACCGCCACGATGACGGCGACGCCCACCTCGTGGAGCGCGGCCGGCGCCGACTTGAGCAGCCGGCGCGGATTCGCGAGCACGTTGGCGGCGCCAAAACAGATCAGCAGCGTGGCGAGGCGCATCCCGTCGTACAACGCACCGAGCACCGACTCGAGCGAGACGGCACCCCCGGCGCGGATGCCCGAGGACGCCGGTAGTAGGAACGACGGCAAGCTGAACAGGATGTGATTGCCGGCGCCGCCTCCGAGCAAGATACGAAAGCCGACGCGCAACCCGATGACGACGAACGCCAGGGTGAGGTAGCCGCGCAATCCGCTCGGTGCCGACGTCTCGATACGGCAACTCCGCGTCACCACGACAACCACGAGGATGATCGTGGCCAGCAGCAGTGGATTCGTCGTACGGCTCACCGCGGTTGCGAGCCCGAGCGCCCATAACCACCACGCGCCCGGGTGCACCTCGCGTTTCACCGCCCGCGTCGCCTCAGGAACGCAAACGAGAGCGCGCCCAAGCCACCGAGCCCGACGGCCGACAAGATGAATCCAACCGAGCTACCGCCGTCACTCGAACCGGCCGTCAGATCGACGTTGCCGAGCGGCACGGAACTCGTCGTGCTCATCGGCGTGAGACCGAGTTCCGTGACTGTGACCGAGGTCGTAGTCGCGACCACGGCGGGCGGCGACGTCGACGACGTACCGGTTCGGGCCGACGGGCGCGTCGTCGGCGCGACTTCGTTCGGGGGTGACGTCGGTGCGACGGGTGTCGACGGAACCGCGGTCGTCGTGGTCGACGGCGCGGCCGGCACCGGATATCGCGGCGCCGACGACTTGTCGCCCGAGTTGAACGACCAGCCTTCGTAGGAACCGGGCGGCGGCTTGCGCGACCCGGGCCCGAGGTTCGAGTACTTCCATTCGCCGCCGGGCTTGGCGTACCAGTAGGTCCAGTACGCGTTGGCCGGCGGAGTGTTGGCGCAGTCTTCGGTGTCGGTGCCGGGCTTGCCGGCGATACGACACACGAAATCAGATCCAGAAACTGTCTCGTAGCTGACGTTCGCGTTGCGGAACACATCGAAGCCGTTCTTGATCGGCTGCGTTCCACAGCGGACGTTCACGCCGCCGCCGAGCGCGCCGAAGTCGACGACGATCGTGACGTCTTGGTCGTTGTCACAGGCCCGATTCGCTTCGTCAGCGCGGCTCGCGGTGGGCAGCGTCGCAACTGCGACGACGAGTCCCACCAGCAAGCCAGCGCGGCGCAGCACGGTTACTTCTTGAACGGGTAGATGAGACGGCGACGTCGCGTCGTCAGCAGCAGTGCGGCACCGCCGACCACCAGACCCGCAGCGAGCTGCAGCTCACCCGTCACCGACTGCGCGCCGGTCCGAGCGATCGTGGCCTTGAGCGCAGTGGTCGACGTGGTCGACGTCGTGGTCGATGCCGCCGGCGCCGCGGTCACCGTCAACGGCGCCGAGGCGCTCGCTCCGGAGTCGACACCCGTCAGGGTGACGGTGTGCGAACCAGCCGGCACCGAGGCGGGGACGGTGAACGTGAGCGTGACGGAGCCCGAACTGTTGGCGACGGCTTGACCGACGTTGACCGGATCCGACTGCACCACGGCCTTGACCGTCTCGCCGGCGAGGAAACCGCCGCCGGTGACGGTGACGCTGCCACCCTGCTGCACACTCGACGACGCGAGAGTTGCCGTCGTGGCCGGTTCCACGGCAGATGCGGTCCCGAGCAATTCGTAGGACGGCAACCCGAGGGCGAGCACGCCCTGCGCGGTCGAACGCGCCGCGAGCGTCTTGCCCTGCGCGTCGAGTCCATCCGACACCGCAGCGTCGTGCGAGTCGGCGTCGACGAGGATGGCGCCGTTGTTGGCGCCCGACGTCAGCTGCAAGGTCTTGACGAACGCAGCGGCGTCGTTGGCGTCCGGCGCGTCACCGGCCGCGCGCAGCACTGCGGCCGCGAGACCAGTCGAGTTGGCGTTGTCGGAGAAGCTGGCGTTCTCGTTCTGCTTGGCGAGAAGGAAGTCGAGACCCTTGTCGTAGGCGGCGTCGACGGCCGTCGACGACGGAACGCTGTCGAGCGCCATGAGTGCGAACGACGTTCCGTCAAGGTCACCCTTGGTGTTGTCGGTGCACGGCGTTGTGGCGACTTGCACCCGGAAGCTGCCGTTCGGGCACTGCTGCAGCACGAGGAAGTCGACAGCCTTGGACGGCGCACCTTCGGTGGTCCGGGCCAGGCCGAGGATGTCGAAGGCCTGGCCGACGCCGTTGCTGAAGTTGCCGAAGTCGGAGCGGTCGTTGAAGCGACCCGTGTCGTCCATGAGGCTGCGCAGGTCGGCCTCGACGTTGATGCCGTCGATGCTCGCGCCGCTGACGCCCGTCACCTTTGCGAACAGCAAGAGCTTGCCGAGGGCACCGGCGTACCGGCTGTCGGCGGCGTCACCACCGTTGGCGCCACCGACGTAGTCCGACGCGTTGTCGAGCACCCACGCCTTCGTGGCTTGCGCCTCGGTGTCACTCGACCGGCCGGCACCGGCCACCGCGAGCAGCGCGTCGATAGTCAGACCCGTGTCAGCGAAGGTCGTGAACGACCCACCCTCGGGTGTGTAGCCCGAGACGAGGTGATGACCGTTGGCCGTCATCTGACCCTCGAGCCAGTCGATCGCCTTGTTTGCAGTTGCGGTTGTCGCGGCCGACGCCGGGACGGTCGCCGCCAGCGTGAGTGCGGCTCCAGCGCCTACCGCGAGCGCCAGTCGGAGAATCCGGTTTGTCTTCATGTGTCGCCTTCTGCCGGTCTCCGTAACGGAAACCCCACTGCGACAACGAGCGCCCCGGGGCTCACGATCCGCAAACTCGACGGTTGATTTGAGCCGATAGTCCCTCGTGCAGGTGATCCGACTTCCACGCATTCCAATAGGCGTGGTCACGGTTGCGGGTCAGTGCCGGACTTGCACCGGCTTCCCCTGGCAAAAGGATGATGTGTTCGGCGTCAGCCTAGCGAGTGAGACGAAAAAGGCGAATATCTCGCGGCGCCGCCCGCGTCTCGTAGTTGGCGTAGCCGGCGTAGAAATCCAGCGCCGTCTCCCACGCCGCGTCTCGCTCCGCGCCAGTCAAAAGAGTGGCCCGGTACCGCTGCTTCGGACCGTTGAAGATCACGTCACACTCGGGATGGGCAAGCAGGTTGAAGCTCCATCCCGGATGCGTGGGGCGCCCGTAGTGCGAGCCCGTCACGATCAGACCGTTCCCGTCGTCGATCAGCACGAGCGGTTGCGTGCGCGGCAGACCCGATTTGGCGCCGGTCGTCGTGACGAGACCTACGCGGCCGATGCCCGTGGAGCTCAATCGGCCGTTGGTACGCGGGATCAGCACCTTGTCGACGTGCGGCGCGACGTAGAGGAGGAAGAACGTTCCGGCACCACTCATCGCAAACCGCTCGAGCAACGCTTCGCGCAACGTGAGACGACGACCGCGCCAAGCGCTGTAGCGACGCAGGTCGCTCACGACCGCGACCGCGCAAACGCTTCGAGCGCGAGCTCCTGTTCACGCGTCTGGGGCCCCGCCATCGGGCGATGGGCGCGCAGGTGATCCAGCGCGGAATCCAGGCGCATGCCCAGTGAAACCAGCACGGCAATCGCGAGCGTGCCGGCGCGTCCGATGCCTGCGCCGCAATGGACGACGACACCGTGCCCATCGTCCAACCGCGCGCGCACCGCGTCGACCACAACCTCGAGATCGGCGAGCGGATGCATGTCATGCGTCGGGACCCACATCGCCCGTTCGCCGTTGTTCGCGCGCAGCCACTCGACGTAGTCCGGGTAGCGGCTGAACAACTCGCCGCGCTCGTTCAGACAAACGATGGTCGAGGCCCCGGTGCGCTCGAGAAGCGCTTCGGGGTCAGGACCCACCAGGTGCTTCCCGCACAACCACATACGTCCGGGACCCGAGGGCAGCGGAATCTCGTCGAGGCCGCCATTACGGGTTCTTTCGGTCCAAAAGCCACTCACGATTGCCGTCGACCCTACAGAGATCGGGCGGTTTCGGTAAGACTCTGCGCCGCACAGGGGAGGTGCAAGCAGCCATGACTGCGGTCTGGCGGACGTCGCTACTCGTGACGACTGCCGCGGTTACAGCAGCAGCACTGGGTGGGTGCCAACGCAGCGAGGCAGCGCCGCCACCGATCACCGCGCCCATGCACGTGCTGAATCACCGCCCGATTGTCGACGCCGAAGTCATCAACGACGACGGGGAAGCCCACGAACTCAAACTGCTCATCGACACCGCCGGCACCGGCGTCGCGTTGACACCGACCGCGGCGCATCGAGCGAAGATCGAACTCGGCAAACGACGGCGTTCCCCCGAAGGCCTCTTCGCCGCCGCGCCGATAAAGGCGATCCGCATAGGCAAAACGCGTCTCGACCTCGGGAACATCGAGCCGCTTGTGGCCATAGACATGGACCACGCCGGCTTGGAGGGCGTCGACGGAATGATCGGCGCCCAAGTCTTGCGTCGCTACGGCCGCGTCACTCTGAACTTCCCGGCCGAACAGATCGTGCTCGGCGAACCGAAGGACGCACCGACGCTCGGAGCAATCGTGCCGACGAGGTTCGACGACGGGCTGTTCATCGCGCGCATCACCCTCGGACCCGACACGCAGCGACTTGTCGTCGACAGTGGCGCGGTCACCACCCAGATCCGCGAACGCGTGCCGATCCGCATCACCGGCACCCGGCAAGGCGTGTGGGGACGCGTCGTGCTCGCGCCGTTCGAGGTCGTCAGCGATCCGCTGTTCGCAGTGACGGCGGGCGACGGCCTTCTCGGAGGCAACTTGTTGGAGCGATTCACACTCCGTGTCGACTACGACCTCGAAACGCTCCGCATCTCGACGACGTAGCGGTAGTCAGCTCTCGGCGAGAACCGCGCGTGCTTCGCCGAGAACCTTCTCGGCGCCCACACGAATGTCGCGGGAAGCACGCTTCGCGGCGCCTCGCGCCGCCTTCCGTGCCTTGCGCCCGCGCTTGCGGGCCGACTCCATCCCGTCCTTCATCATCGGGGTGGCTCCACTGAGCACGCTCGACAGGCTTTCCGCCTTGCGAACTCGGCGGCTGCGCTTGCGCAAACGAGCGAGCTGCTTGGCGGCCTTTTCTTCCGCGCTGCTCAAGCGACGGAGTTCAGACTCGACCTTGTGGAAACTCGACTCCGCCACCTCGCGAGCCAAACGCTCTGCATCACGAGCCGACATTGCGTCGGACATCGCAGCTTCGGCGCGCTCGAGCCGCTCCTTTTTCGAGCGGAAATTGACGATTCCCAGGGTCCCGACTGACATGGTCTTACGAATGACGCCCATGCTCGGGAGATACCCCTTCCCGACCACGATCATTCGTCGCCGCCACTAGCGTCGCCCGCATGTTGATTGTCGGGGTGGTCGTTGTTCTCCTCGTGGTGCTGGCGCTGTTTGCCATCGTCACGTTCAACAAGCTCGTGAAACAACGCAACCAGGTGAAGGATGCGTGGTCGGGCATCGACGTCCAACTCACCCGGCGTGCCGACCTCGTGCCCAACCTCGTCGAGACCGTCAAGGGCTACAAGCTGCACGAGCAGGAGACGCTCGAACAGGTCGTCGCCGCTCGCACCAGCGCGCGCGGCGTCGCCCAGCAAGGTGACGCCGAGCAAAAGGTGACCCAGGCTGTCGGTTCGCTGCTGGCCGTGGCCGAGGCGTACCCCGACCTCAAGGCCAACGCGAACTTTCAGCAACTGCAGACCGAACTGGCGACCCTCGAAGAGGACATCTCCTTCGCCCGCCGCTACTACAACGGGACGGTCCGCAACTTCAACACCTCGCAGGAGACGTTTCCCACGGTGCTGTTTGCACGGTCGCTCGGCTTCAAGACCGCCGAGTACTTCCAGGCCGACCTCGACGCGAAGCAGGCGCCCAGTGCGCAGTTCTAAGGCACTCGCCGCAGCAGCGTTCGTCGCGCTCAGCCTGTTCGTTGTCGCACCACGCGCCAGCGCCGAGAGCTTCGGACCGCACGCCGACAGTCAGACCATCGACATGACGTTGCGCAAAGACGGACAGATCGACGTCGTGGAGACGATCAACTACGACTTCGGTGACACACCGCGCCACGGCATCTTCCGTTACTTCGACGTGCGCTTCGATTACGACGCCAAGTACGAGCGCGTCTACAAGATGCACAACATCCACGTGTCGGCGACGGGTGCATCCGCGAAGACCGACATCAAGGACGAACTGCGGCAGAAGATCCTGCGCATCGGTGATGCCGACAAGACCGTCACCGGCAATCACACCTACACGATCAGCTACACGCTTGCGGGCGCGCTCAACGGCTTCAGCGAACACGACGAGCTGTATTGGAACGTCGTCGGCTTCGGATGGACCGAAGCCATCGATGCCACGACCATCGTGGTGCACACGCCCGGCGGCGTGCAGAAGGTGGCGTGCTTCACCGGACCGTACGGTTCGAACCTTGCGTGTGACGAAGCGACCGTCGTCTCCAAGACCGAGGCCGAGTTCCACCAGGGCGTGCTCGAACCGCACAACGCAGTGACGATCGCGGTCGCCCTCGACAAGGGCATCGTCGATGCCGCCGGCGTGGAGCCGATCCTCGACGAGAAGTGGGCGTTCAGCCGCGCCTTCGCGTTGACACCGGCGACCGGGGGGATCTCGGGTGTGCTGCTCGTCCTCACCGTCGGCTTCGTGTTGCGCATGGCGTTTCGCAAGGGACGCGACCGGCGCGCCGCGAGCGGTGGTGAAGAGCCCCGCCCGTTGACCGACAAGCACGGCGGACCGGTGCAGTTCCGTCCCCCGGACGACGCCAAGCCCGCGCAGGTTGGTGTCCTCATCGACGAGTCGGCTGATCCGCTCGACGTCACGGCAACGATGATCGACTTCGGTGTGCGCGGCTACCTCACCCTCGAGGAGATCGAGAAGAAGGGCTTGTTCTCGAAGGGGGACTGGAGGATCACGAAGGTCAAGGAGGCCGACGAGTCGTTCCTGCCCTTCGAGCGCATCCTCTTCGAAGCGCTGTTCGACGGACGCAACGAAGTCGACTTGTCAGACCTCAAGAACACGTTCGCGTCGGATCTGAAGAAGGTGCAGAACAGCCTCTACGCCGACTGCGTGAAGCAGGGCTGGTACACGAAGCAGCCGCAGAAGACGCGCGCGTCGTATCTCGCGCTCGGCATCGTCGCACTCGTGGTCGCGATCATCGTGTTGTTCGTTCTCGCGGCAGCGACCCACGCCGGCCTCGTCGGCGTGCCGCTCGTGATCGCCGCCCTCGTGTTGCTGGTCGCCCATCACTGGATGCCGGCCCGGACGGCCAAGGGGAGCGCGGCCCTCGACACCGTGCTCGGCTTCAAGCAGTACATCGCGACCGCGGAAACGGATCGTATGAAGTTTGCCGAGGAAGAAAACATCTTCGCCAAGTACCTGCCCTACGCCATCGTGTTCGGCGAGACCGAGAAGTGGGCGAAAGCCTTCCAAGGCATCTATGGCGACAATCCGCCGCCCGGCATGGGTTGGTACACGCCGTACGGGACCTGGAACTCGTTCACGTTCGGCCACTTCGCGTCATCGATGTCGAGCTTCGCAGTACAAACATCAGGAACGATCGCGTCCACTCCGGGCTCGTCGGGCGGCAGCGGCTTTGGTGGCGGCGGCTTCTCCGGCGGCGGCGGTGGTGGGGGCGGAGGAGGCAGTTGGTAATGGCACCACTCGACGGGCAGCAGGCCCTCATCACCGGGGGCGGTTCCGGCCTCGGCCTGGCGACCGCGCAACGACTGGCCGCCGACGGCTGCGTCGTGACGATCGTTGGTCGCACCGAGTCGAAACTGAAGACCGCGTTGGAGTCACTGCCGTCGACAGCTCGCTACGCGACCTGCGACGTGCGCGACGAGGAGTCAGTCGCCGCCGCCGTCGCGACCGCGGCCGAAGGCAACGGTCTGCACATCGCCGTGGCGAACGCCGGCACCGGATCCGTCGGCCCGATCACCACGACCGATCTCGCGGCCTGGAATTCCGTCCTCGAGACGAACCTCACCGGCGTCTTCCTCACCTTCAAACACGCCGGCGCCGCGATCGCGCGCGCCGGCGGCGGCGCGATGGTTGCGATCTCGTCGATTGCCGGCGCGCTCACCCACCGCTACATGGGCCCGTACTGCGTCTCGAAAGCGGCAGTCGAGATGCTCGTCAAGAACACGGCCGACGAAATGGGCATGGTCGGCGTCCGCGTGAACGCGATACGTCCGGGCCTGGTACCCACGGATCTGTCCGTTGGACTGACGAGCAACCCCTACATCCAGGAGGACTACCTCCAGCAGATGCCCCTCGGCCGCAACGGAACCCCCGAGGAAATCGCCGAAGCGGTGCGCTACCTCGTGGGTCCCGAGTCCACGTGGACGACGGGACAGATCATCGCCGTCGACGGCGGCCACACCCTGCGTCGCGGGCCGGACATGCACGGTCTGATGGAACAGATGGCGGGTCCCGAAGGCGTACGCACGATGCTGCAAGGCGGCTGATGACGCTCTCCGCTGAAGTTCCGATCCTGGCCCGCCTCGTGTGGCGCCGGCTCGAACCGTTCCACGCGATCACGTACTTCGCCAAGGAGTGCCAGTCCGCGTTCGAGGCCGTCGGTATGAAGGGCTTCTGGATGGGCTACTTCGCCGGCCGCGCGGCGGCGATGGGTCCGGTCGGCCCGAATCTCGTCACCGCCACGTTCTTCAACTTCCATCCTGATCGCGTCGCTCGCGCCGTGCCCGACTGCTGGCGGATCACGACGCCGGCGGCCGTGCAGCGAGCCCGCCTCGACGGCATGGTCGACGCGCTCACCAGCGCCGTGCAACTCGACCTCGAGGCCCTGAAGCTCTTGTCGCCGCTGGCGACGACGATGGCTGAAGCCGCCTGCGGCGAACTCGGTGGACGGCCGTTGTTCGCTGCGCACGCCGAGCAGGCCTGGCCCGAAGAGGGCGCCGCCATGCAGGCGTGGTGGGCGGCCACGCTCATCCGCGAACACCGTGGCGACGGGCACATCGCGGCGCTCGTCGACGCGGGCGTTGCGCCCTGCGAGGCGCTCGTGTTGCAGTCGACCTACGCGGGAGTGCCCGCGGAGTTGTTGCAGTCGTCTCGGAAATGGTCCGACGACGAGTGGTCCGCCGCGACCGAGACGCTCGCCTCACGCGGTTGGGTCGACTCGAACGGCGGGCCGACCGACAAAGGCCGCGACGGCCTTGCTGCCATCGAACGTCGCACCGACGAACTGGCGAGCGGTCCGGTGCTGGCCATCGGTGTCGACGCCGCGGCCGCCGTCGCCGAAGCCGCGCTTCCCGTCGCGCAGGCGGTCATGGCCTCGGGGGTCGTCCCGCCCGTCACGCCGATCTTCGCCGACGACCTCAGCTAGTCAGAACGTCGCGCACCAACGCGGCGAGCAGCGCAGCCCGTCGCGGCATTTCGTCGATGACGACGTGTTCGTGACGAGCATGCGCACCGTCGCCGACCGGTCCAAGACCGTCGAGCGTCGGTACGCCGATACCCGCGGTGAAGTTGCCGTCGCTGCCGCCGCCGACTGATCGGCCGTCGATCTCGAAGCCGAGTTCCTTGGCCAGGCGCTGGGCGCGGGCGAAGAGTTCCGCCGACGTTGTCACTTCCATCGGCGGACGGTTGATCCCGCCGACCAGATTGAACGTTGTGTCGGCGATCGAGGGGACGAGGTTGCGTAGCGCCACGTCGACTCGCCCCATCTCGCTGACCGACTCCGCGCGTACGTCGATCTCGCACACCGCGGTGTCGGGGACCGTATTGCGGGCGGTGCCGGCCTGCGCGGTTGTCGGTGTGACCGTGGTGCCGACCGACGCGTCGCCGAACGTGGCCACGGTCGTGAGCGCGCCGGCGAGCGCCAACAGCGCGTTCGCTCCGTTTTCCGGTTCGAGACCGGCATGCGCCGACCGGCCCTGGACTTCGAGGCGATACATGCCGACGCCCTTGCGCGCGATCTTCAACGCACCGTCGACGGACGGCTCGAGCACGAAGGCCGCTGACGCGCCACGCGCGGTGTACTCGACCAGCGCGCGCGACGTCGCCGAGCCGATCTCTTCGTCACTCGTCAAGAGCAGCGCCACACCTTCGAGCGACCCCAACGACGACAGCGCGTGCACGGCCTGCACGATGCCAGCCTTCATGTCGAACGATCCCGGCCCCCAGGCCAGCCCGTCGTCGACCTTGAAGGGAAGGTCGTCGATCGAACCGAGCGGCCACACCGTGTCGAAGTGGCCGACCAGAACCGCCCGCGTCGCGCCACCGAAGTTCCAGCGGAGATGCGTCGACCCTTCGATTTCGATGCGTTCCGGTTCCCCAAGTGCGTCGCGCGCAATCGCAGTAACCGCGTCCGCGCAGCGAGCGCACGCCTCTTTGTCCGACGACGGCGACTCAGTGGTTACGAGATGCTCGAGTTGCTCGAGCATCTCGTCTACGGCGATGGGACCGGCGTGAGCGTGACGGTGAGATTGACCGTGCCCGCTCCCGCATAGCGCTTGACCCGGATGTACCAGTAGCTCGGATACGGGTTCGCGGTGGTGCAGGTCTCCGAATTGCCGCGGGCGTTGGACCGGCAGTTGTACGCGGTGTCCGTCGGCTTCACGTTCGAACGGGTGTAGAGATCGGCGTCAAGCGGGCAGCTGAAGAAGCGGCACGACGGACCCGTGGTGGTCGCCTTGATCTGGGTAGTGCCGTTCGGCACGAGAATCTTCACGAACTGCTGCGTCGTCGACGCACTCACGCTGATCTGGCGGACCTGGCCGCTCGTGACGGTTGGCGTGGCCGGATCCGGATCGGTGATCTGAACGGGCGTGAAGGATTTGCTCGTCGTGCTGGTCCCACCGAGACCATCGCTCACCGTGAGCGAGATCGTCTTCGGCGTCGTGGATGCGTACGTATGCGTGGCCGTGACGCCGGTGGCGGTCCCGCCGTCGCCGAAGTCCCACGCGTAGGTGAGGACGTCACCATCGGGATCTGACGACGTCGACGCGTTCACGGCGACGCCGAGCGAGCCCTGCGTCGTCGCGGTGAAGGCCGCGGTCGGGTCGTGGTTGACGTGCGGGCCGGTACCGCACAGCGCGGCCTCCAGCTTGTCGGCGCGCGCGAGGCCGT
Source organism: Actinomycetota bacterium (assembly GCA_048498715.1). Taxonomy (GTDB): domain Bacteria; phylum Actinomycetota; class Acidimicrobiia; order Acidimicrobiales; family JACCXE01; genus JACCXE01. Next base: position 88,065 of record JBEHXL010000010.1, read on the forward strand.
AGCCCGTCGCAGTGTCGAAGCCGGCCGCACCCAGGTCGTCGGCGGTGGAGGTCAGCGCGCTGGCCACCTGCGCGTTCGTCGCACCGGGATCGCAGCTCAGCGCAAGCGCGATCGCACCAGCAACGTGGGGCGTCGCCATCGACGTACCGCTCAGCGAGGCGTACGCGGTGTTGGAGCCCGTGTAGGTGGAGATGACGCCCGAGCCCGGGGCCATGACGTCGAGTTGGGAGCCACCGTCGGAGTACGAGGCGCGAGCCTTGTTCGAATCCAGCGCACCGACCGTGATGACGTTCGGGTACGCACCCGGGTAGTCGATGCCGTTGTTCGAGCCGTCGTTACCGGCGGCGGCCACGAGCACGACGTTGTGCGAGTACGCGTAGTTGACCGCGTTCTGCATCGCGGACGACGAGCCGCCGCCGATCGACATCGAGATGACACGCGCGCCCTGATCGGTCGCGTCGATGATCGCCTGGGCGATGCCGGCGGTCGATCCCGAGCATCCGCTCGAGAACAAGCCGGTCGACTTCGCGAGCGCCTTCATCGGCAGGATCTTCACCTGGCTCATGCCCGCAACACCGGCGCCGTTGTTCGTCGTCGCCCCAACGGTGCCCGCGGTGTGCGTGCCGTGACCACAGTCGTCGTTCGGGTCGTTGTCGTTGCTGACGTAATCGCGACCTTGCAAAACCCGGCCCCCCACGAAGTCCTCGTGCGTCTTGAGGATGCCCGAATCGATCAGGGCGACCGTGATGTTCGAAGAACCGAAGCCCGCGGGCCCGTCCCACGCTGCGGGGAAACCCATCATGGCGGGGCCGTACTGGGAGCCGTAGCGCGTGTCGTTGGGCACGGCGAGCGCGTGCATCAACGCGTTGTCCTCGACGTAGGCAACGCCCGGGATCGCCGCGATGACCTGCTTCACGATCGCGAGATCCGGCACCCGCACCGTCAGAAACGAGCCCTTCGTCGAGACGCGCGTGACCGGCAACACGCCGCCGAGCAGCTGGTCGACGCCGAGGTTTGGCAGGAAGCCCTTCTGGAATCCGACGATGGCTTCGCCGGTCGAGGTGGGCTGCAAGGGCTCAGCTGCATGGGCCGCCTGCGCCCAGACGAGATCGGCGGCCAGCAAGCTGAGTCCGACCATGAGAGCGGTCAGGATCTTTCGCACGACGGAAGGGTAACGCCGACCGCCTAGCTATCCACCTCGGGGGCCGCCGCGATCTGGGTCAAAACACCCACGAGAAGCGCGCGCGGGCCGTGGACACCCAGCGTGATGATGAGTTCGATGTCCGCAGAGCGACTCGGACCGGTGATCTGCACGACGTTCGACGGCATCGGCCCGGCGAACGACCGCCACGAATCGCCCGGTGTAGCGACGATCGCGTCGGCATCGACCAGCGCCAGATGCACCGGCGGCAACAAAGACACGGTGCGTCCCCCGGCGCGGGTCGCGTCCACCACCAGCGAACCCGTCAGCGCAACGCCGCCTCGGGCGCCGGTGATGCCGAGATCGGCGGTCGCCACGGTGCGCGGGCTGTCGTAATCCAGAATCTCGACATCGTCGCGTTGCGCGAGGAGCGCGGCGATGCCGGCACATTCGGGTTCGCCGCTCATCACGACACGCGTCGGCCGGTCCGTCGGCTTTGCGAGGGCGAGCGCCTCGCCGAGAATCGCGAGGCGCGCCCAGACGGAGTCGCAGGTGCGCACGATGCCGCCGAGGTTGGTGAGCGCGGTCGTGAAGGTTCCGACGAGATCGACGGGCGGGTTCGCATAGGCGACCGCCGGCAGCGGCGACGGCAGCGTCGCGACCGGCCGGGTGGCGTGGCCGTGCGGCGTCGTCACCGCGCGCCGGACGGTCGCGAGGAAGTCGGCGCGGCTGCCCGTCTCGCTCAACGCTCACCCTTGCGCCACGCGTCGCGAAAGGAAACCTTCGCGGGCGCCGGCAGCGTGCGCCCCGTCGCCCAATTTTTCGCCCCGGGCAACTTGGCAAGCCGGGGTCCGAGCAGCCGGTGCGCGGCAGAGCCGGCGCGCAGGCTCACCCAGTACGTGCCGGTGCGCGACCACGTTTGAGCCCAAGCGGCCCATGCCGCTTCTTCGCTCGGCCGCACGTGCTCAGCGTTCTTCCGTCGTTGCGCCAGCAACAGGTCCTGGAGCGGAATGCCGACGGGGCACGCTTCCCAACACGCACCGCACAGACTCGATGCGTTCGCGAGTTCGTTGGCCGTCTCGTACTCGTCGTGCGCGAACAGAGGCGTCAGAACAGCACCCATCGGTCCGCTGTACACCCAGCCGTACGCGTGGCCGCCGACCTGCCGGTACACCGGACACACATTCAGGCACGCACCGCAGCGGATGCAATTGAGCATCTCGGCGAACTCCGAACCGGCGACGTCACTACGACCGTTGTCGACGATCACGACGTGGAACTCGTCGGGCCCGTCGGGTTCGCCGTCGCGACGCGGCCCGGTGACCGTCGACACGTACGTCGTCACCGCCTGGCCGGTCGCACTGCGCGGCAGCAACGACAACAACACGTCGAGTTGCTCCCAATCGGCGACGACGCGCTCCATGCCCATCAGGGCGATGTGGACCTTCGGCACGCTCGAACTGAGGCGGCCGTTGCCTTCGTTGGTGACGAGCACCATCGACCCCGTCGACGCAACGGCAAAGTTCACGCCCGTGATGCCGATGTCCGCCTCGAGAAACTTGCTCCGCAACTTCTCGCGTGCGAACGCGGCAAGTTCTTCAGGCACGTCACTCAGATCGCCATCAGCGACCCGCTGCAGTGCGTCACGGATCTGGCCACGATCACGGTGAATGGCCGGAACGATGATGTGACTCGGCGTTTCGTTGGCGACCTGGATGATCCACTCGCCGAGATCGGTTTCGGTCACCTCGATGCCGTCAGCTTCGAGCGAGCGGTTCAGCTCGATCTCTTCGGACAGCATCGATTTGCCCTTGACGATCTTCTTGGCGTCGTGCTTCTTCGCGACGTCGCGCACATAGCCGCGCGCCTCCTCCGCGGTACGCGCCCAGCAGACATGGCCGCCGGACGCGAGCACCTTGTCGGCGAACTGCTCCAACAACTCGGGCAGACGACTGAGCACGTCGGCGCGAATGGAACGAGCCAGCGTCTTGGTCGCGCTCGGGTCGGCCATCGCGGCGAAGGCGAGATCGCGGCGCTCGTCGAAGGTGTCCGTCGCGTTGACCAGCGCACGACCGAGCCGGTCGTCGACGACGCCCCTGACAGTGCGATCACGCAGCTTGGGCGTGATCGCGATCGGCTGGGTCGTCATGGCGCTGCGTCGTCGAGAGCGACCGCGAGATGCCGGAACGTGAGCTTCAGCCCGCGCGCTTCGGCCCGGCTGCGCAGTTGCAACAGGCACGACGAGTCCGCCGCGACCACATCGGTGGCCCCCGATGCGACCGCCGCGTCGAGCACGTCGTCCGCCATCGCAACCGACGTCTCCGGCAGCTTCACGCTGAACATGCCGCCGAACCCGCAGCAGCGCTCGTCGCCCTTCTCGACGGCGTACCCGGCGTCGCGCAACACGTCACACGGTTCTTCCTTGATCCCCAACTCCCGCAACATGTGACAGCTCGGGTGATACCGCACACTCGTTTCTGTGCGGGTGTCAGCGGGCTGTGCCCGTCCAGAGCCGCACAGAAACGATGAGAGTTCGACGACGCGGTCGGCGACGGAACGCGCCCGCCGCGCGCAGTCGGGGTCGCGCTCGATCTCGAACATCTCCGGCCAGAAGACCTTGATCATCGTGGCGCAGCTACCTGCCGGCACGACGACGACGTCGTTGTCCTCGAGCGCCTCCTCGATGCCGGCCAGAGTGGTGCGCGCCACCATCGCCGCAGGCTGCGTGAAGCCGCTGTTCCAGGCCGGCTGTCCGCAGCACGTCGTGCGCTCGGCCAGCGACACCTCGCACCCGGCACGCGCCAAGACGCGTCCGGTTGCGAATCCGACCTCGGGCGCTACGGCGTCAACGACGCACGTCGGGAAGAGTGCGACCTTCGTCAATCGCAGCAGGAGTCGCGCCAGCCGCACGAGGTGCAGCGGTAATGCGCGTGTTCGGGCGACATGTCACCGCCACAATGAGGGCATTCACTGAAGACCGCGAAGCGGTTCGTCTCGCAGGTCTTCGTTTCGGTCACGGTCTCGATCGAAGCTGTGGCGTCGCTCACGGCTCGACGGTAATGGTCGATGCGAAGTGCAACGCGGCACCCGCGTACATCGCGACTCCACTCGCCATCGCGTCCTCGTTGATGACCATGCGGTTGGAGTGGTTCGGTGCGACGAAGCCGCTGTGGTCCTTCGGCATGGTGCCGAGGAACGCCATGGCTCCCGGCACTTCCTCGAGCACATAGGAAAAATCCTCGGCGCCCATTACCGGCGCCGGCATCACACGCACGAGCTTCTCGCCCAATAGATCGGTTGCGAGGTCGCGCATGTAAAACGCCATCGTGTCGTCGTTCACCGTGACCGGGTAGCCGGGCGTCAACGACACCTCCGCGACGCAACCGTGCGCAGCCGCGATGTTCACCGCGATCTGTTCAACGCCCGCCACCACTGCGGCGCGCGTCTTGGCCGACACCGCACGAATCGTTCCGATCAACAGCGCGTCCTCCGGGATGACGTTGTTCGTCGTGCCGGCGCGAATTTTCGCAACCGTCACCACCGCCGGATCGAACACGTCGACTCGACGCGTCACGAACGCAGAGAGTGCAGTGACGATCTCGCACGCGGGCGGAATCGGGTCGGCTGCGAGGTGCGGCATGGACGCGTGGCCACCCTTGCCGACCACGCGAATGAACAGCTCGTCGGTCGACGCCATGGTGGCGCCCGGTTTCACCGTGATCATTCCGCTGGGAATGCTCGGTGACTGGTGCAGGGCGAACGCGGCGTCCGGTCGACCGGCCACGTCGAACAAGCCGTTCTGCAACATCACCCGCGCGCCGTGGCCGCCCTCCTCGCCGGGTTGGAACATGAACACGACGCGGCCCTTGAGCTCGGCGCGGCGATCGACGAGCAGCCGCGCCGCTGATGCGAGCATCGCCGTGTGCGCGTCATGGCCGCACGCGTGCATCACACCATCGATCTTCGACCTGAACTCCTCGTGGGTGTCCTCGGGCATCGGCAACGCATCCATGTCACCCCGCAACAAGACCGTTGGTCCGGGCTCCCCACCGTCGAGCACGCCGATGAGTGACGTGCAGCCGGCGCCTTGCGTGAGCGTGATCGGAAGATCGGCCAGCTCGTCGGCCACTCGAGCCTGAGTCCACGGCAGCTCCAGCTCCAGCTCGGGATGCTCGTGTAACTGACGGCGCAGGACCACCGTGCGTTCCTGGAGCGACTGGGCCTCTTCGAGCAAGGACGGCATGGATCGATCATTCCTCATAACGTGCGCTCATGCAGGCGCACGTCTTCAGCTTCCGTGGACATACTCCGCAGATCCATCCCGACGCATGGATCGCCGAGACGGCGACGATCGTCGGCAATGTCATCGTCGAGGCCGGAGCGAACATCTGGTACGGCGCCGTGCTGCGCAACGAGTTCGACGATCCGATCATCGTCGGCGAAGGTTCGAGCGTGCAGGACAACTCGGTGCTGCACACCGACCCGGGGCTCACGCTGCGGATCGGCAAAAGCGTGCTCATTGGTCACTCCGTGTGCCTGCACGGCTGCGTGCTCGAGGACGCGTGCCTCATCGGTCAGAACGCGACCGTCTTGAACGGCGCCGTAGTCGGAACCCAGTCGACGATCGCGGCCGGTGCCGTCGTCCGCGAGGCCCAGGTAATTCCGCCCGGCGTGCTCGCCGCGGGCATCCCGGCCAAAGTGGTGCGTGAGCTTGACGACCACGCGCGGGGTCTACCGAAGTTCGCGGCCGACTACTACGTCAAGAACGGCCAGGACCACGCAACGATGCGCACACCGATTTATCTCGATCACGTCGGCTGACCTACGGAACGCTGAACCCGGTTACCTCGGCGCTGAGTTCGCCGTCTCGGGGGTCGTCCTGAAAGACGAAGACCAATTCGGCTTCGTCTTTCCCAGCCAGGAAGTCGACGACCTGATCGCCTTCGGTCGTTTCGCCGTCACGCTCGAGTGAGGCGACAACCTGCACCTGCTCGGCTGCGAGATGCCCGCGGTTCTCGACGGTGACGGTCACGTGCCACTGGTCTCGTACGTGCTTGGTCGCGCCGACATGCGCCACGGGCTCGGCGGGAAGGTTCGTGCTGCGAGCCTCGCTGATGATGACGCCCGCGAGTCCCACGAGGATCGCGACGGCGACGACGAACGTCGTCCACTCGGCGACGCTGCGCGGCGGACGCTTCTCATCGCTCACGTCGCCAACCGTCCCGCGGCGCCGCCGACGGACGCCGGCAACCCCAAGACCACTATGTGACTCAGCGTTTCCTGCCACGGCGCCGACGTGTCGAGCCGCTGGAAGTACCAAAGCATCACTCCGGACGCGAGCAACGCGAGGAAGTAACACGCCACCGTCTCCGTGATAGGGCGTTGAAACAGACCCTCCTGCGATTGGCGGCTCTCCTGGTCGGAGAAGCCGGCGACGAAGACGACGCAGAAGGAAACCACGACCGAGATCACCATCACCACGACGAGCGAATACGGCCCGAGCGCGCTGGCGATCATCGGAACTTCGTCGGTGGGGGCGATGTTGAAGGCAATGAAGATCGCACCGATCAGCGTCGCGCCCACATCGGCAACCGTCGCTTGCAGCGGCGTCTTCGATTTCGACGACGGCCCATCGTCATCGTCATCGTCCGTACGGCCGCGACGGAGGAAGTGGTGCGCGAGAGCGATGCCGATACCGAAGGGCGTCGCCTCGAAGACGATCTTGCCGATGGCCTCGTTCGTCGGCGTGTCGAGCGTGACTTCTTTGAGCAACACGAGGAAGGCGGCCGAGGCCAACACGCCGAGCGCAACGGTCTCGATCGAGTCCATGAACGCGTCGACCAGCGTGACGTCCTTGCCCTGACGAAACCCGGATGTGCGGTTCAGGAACCAGACCGGGAGGAACGTGAGGAACAGCACGCCGAGCACCCGGCTCGGCGCGGTCTCGGTGCCGACCCACCAGACCTCCATTGTGTAGAGCAGAGGAATGCCGAACAGCAGCCCGCCCGAGAGCGCTCGCACGAGATCGGTGGCTTCCGCCGCCCACGGGTTGGTCCGGCTGGTCGCGGCCATGGCCCCGTAGTTATGTGCGTCTAGGGCGCTGAATAAACCTCAGGGCAAAGGTCGTCAAAGCGATACGGCTCGCCGAGGTTGCCGCCGCGCTCCTGGAAGAGCGCAAGGTTGTAGTGCTGCCAAATGCCCTGCTTCGCAACGGCTGTCACTGATGCGTCCACGAAGTGGATCGCCAGCGAGCGACGCATCCGGTCCGACACGTTCGGACCGGAACCGTGGAACGTGAGCGGGTGATGGAAACTGACCTGGCCGGCTTGCATCACGATCGAACGGGTCCGCGCCTCGCCGTGCTGGCCGATCGTGTCGAGCTGGGCCTCACGATCCGTGCCGAAGAAGTTCGACGCCCCGGGGATCAGTCCCCACGCGTGCGACCCAGGGACCATCTGCATCGCGCCGTTCTGGTCGTCGACGTCGTCGAACGCAACCCACGCCGTGACGAACCCGTCGCGGTCGGCGACGGTGTCCCAACTCGCCCAATCCTGGTGCCAGCCGATGGTTGTCTCGGTCGGTCCGCCCGGCGGCTTGTAGAGCAACTGGTCCTGCCAGAGCCGCACCGTTTCACAACCCATCAGCGTGGCCGCGATCTCACCGAGGACGGGCGACGTGGCGAGCGCCGCAAGGTCGTCGTCGGCCCACCACGCGTTGTCGATCTTGCGGAGGTCCGACGGCTTCGGGTCGAACGGCATCGCCAACGTCGGTGCCTTGCCCTTGCCGTAATTCCCGTCGACGACCCGCTGCGTCGCCGCCAGGAACCGTGCGACGTCGTCGGCGCCGAACAACACTGGCGCGGTCCAGTGGCCGTCACGGTCGTAGTCGGCCTTGGCCCCGGCGAGATCCATGACGACGAACGTTAGGTTCTGACCTATGGCGATCGGCAAAGAGATCCGCTTCAGCGATCCGGACAACAACTGCTTCGGCTGCGGCGCGCACAACGAGCACGGTCTGCGCTTGAGCTTCACGCACAGCAAGGCGGCCGGCGTGGAAACGACCTATGTCGCGCCGTCGCACACGTGCGGGTCTCCGGGCGTCGTGCATGGCGGTGTGCAGGCGGCGATCCTCGACGAAGCGATCGGTTTTGCGATGCACGCCTACCACGATGACCACGAAGGCGGCGCCGACGAGGACGACCCCGAGTGGCGGAGAGTCGTGACGGTCGAGTTCGACCTCCGCTATCGCAAACCGGTCCCGTCCGAGACGTCTCTGATTGTTCGCGCTGAAGTCCTGCGCGTCGTTGGTCGCGACTACTTGGCGGTGGCCGAGATCCTGGACGAGGGAGACAACGTCTTGACCTCGGCCACCGCGAAGTGGCGACGCATCAACTGACTCAGTGGTGCGGCGCCTCGATGTGCGGCGTCTGCACCAACTCATAAGACGGGTTCATCAACGCGAGCTTCCCGTGATGCGCGCCCGCGGTTCCCTCAGCCCGCATCACGGTGCCGGGGTGCACGCCGGCGATCTTGCGCCGCCCCAGGAACACGAGGGTGAGCCCGCCGGTCTCGTCGACGATGGTGCACTCCATGCTCGGCACGTCCGCCCACGGCGTGATGCGGATCGAGCGCACGCGGCCTTCGACGCTGACCTCGTCGCGCCACGCGACGTCGCTAATTGGTGTTGGCATCGATGAGCTCCTTCTTGGGACGTGAGCCGAGGTGGTACGGAACGAAGGTGACGTTGGCGTGCGGCAACTGGCCGACCGTCGTCGCGATCGAGTCGGCCGTGCGGTCGTGCAGCAGGCGGTGCCACGCACGCCGGTGCGCGAGGCGGGGCACCAACACGCTGACTTCGGTGTCGCCGCCTGAGGTGCACTCGGCGACGATCTCGAGCACGCTTCGATCGAGGCGACGATCGGGGCAGTCGACGATCTCGAGCGGCAAGCGAGTGAGGCCGAGGCGACGCCAGTCGTCGGCCAACACGTCGGCTCGATAGAGATCGACGGCGACGTGTACCGCCCGCAGTTCGTCGGGATGCAACGTGCGGGCGTACTGAATGGCCCGGGCGGCCGCTTGGTCGAGCCGGTCGACCAGTACCAACACGATGTGCTTGCGCAGCACCGGCGCCTCCGCCGCCGCCTTGGCGTCCTCTTCGAGCTCGGCGGCCTCCGACTCGTACTGCTTGTTCAGTCGCATCAGCGCAGCAACCATGATGGGGACGAGCACGATGATCACCCAGGCACCGTGCGTGAACTTCGTATATGCGATCACCAGGTCGACGAGCAGCGAGAGCAACGCACCCATGCCGTTGATGAAGAGGCCGACGCGCCACCCCTCTTCTTTGTGGGTGATGTGATGCTTCGCCATGCCGCCCTGGCTGAGCGTGAAGCTCGTGAACACGCCGATCGCGTAGAGCGGAATCAGTCGGTCGACCTTCGCTTCGGTGACGACAACGAGCACCGCCGAGGCGACGGCCAGGCTGATGATGCCGTTGGAGAACACGAGCCGGTGGCCGCGCTTGGTGAGTTGGCGCGGCATGAAGTTGTCACCCGCGTGGAAACTCGCCAGGCGGGGAAAGTCGGCGAACGACGTGTTCGCCGCGAGCACGAGGATCAGCATCGTCCCGGCCTGCAGGCCGACATAGAGCAGCGTGCCGAGCGCGCCGGGCCCGTACACGAGCTTGCCGATCTGCGAGATGACCGTCGGCGTGCCCTCCTTGTACGGAGCAACGTGCATGTGCGCACCGAGGATCGACAAGCCGATGAACATGACGCCGAGCAGCGTGCCCATGACGACGAGGGTCTCCCGCGCGTTCTTCCATTCCGGCTTCTTGAACGCGGGCACGCCGTTGGAAATCGCCTCGACGCCCGTCACCGCCGCGCCACCCGAGGCGAAGGCGTGGAGGATCACGTACAGCCCAACCGCACTCGTGCCGAGCGGGACGATCCCGGCGTGGTGCACGGACTCGACCGGTAGGTGTCCGAACCACAGCTTCGCGAGCCCGACACCGATCAGCGCCACCATGTTCCCAATGAAGAAGTACGTCGGGACTGCAAAGACCTTGCCCGACTCCTTCACGCCGCGCAGGTTGCCGAACGCGATGATGAAGATGAACGCCAGCGAGATCTCGACTGCGTAGGGCCGCAGGTCGGCGAACACCGACGTGAGCGCGGCGGTGCCGGCGGCGACCGACACCGACACGGTGAGGATGTAGTCCGTCAGCAACGCGACGCCGGCGACCTGTGCGGGCAATAGTCCGAAGTTGTCCTTCGTCACGATGTACGCGCCACCGGCGGTCGGGTACGCCTTGATCGTCTGGCGGTACGACAGGATCAGGAAGCCGAGAACGACGAGCAACGCGATTGTGATCGGCACGACCAAGCTGAACGCAGCGACGCCCGCCGCCGGCAGCAGGACCCGCAGGATCTCCTCCGTCGCGTACGCGGATGAGGACAGGTTGTCCGACGCGAAGACCGCGAGGGCGGTGGGCTTTCCGAGGCGCTCGTGCTGCAGGTCTTCGGTGTGCAGCGGTGCGCCGAGGAACCGGCGTTTGATCCGGTAGCGCCGGTCCTCGGGCAGATCGAGCGCCGGAGTCGGGGGGATCGGCTTCGGCGGCGCAAAGGTCATGCGTCGAGTGAACATCTCGCCTCCGTAAAGAAGGCATAAGGACGCCGTCGAGCCCGCAAATATCGCGCAAAGATCGCAACGTGGATCTCTTCGGCAGCCCCGCGACTCCCGCGCTGCTGCTGGTGATCCCCGTTCTGATCGCAGCCCGCCTCGGCGGGCGTCGGATCGCGTTGGTCACGTCGGTCGTTGCGGCCGCCGTGTTCAACCTCGCGTTCATTCCGCCGTACTGGACGCCGAAGATCGCGTTTGTCGACGACGGCATCGCCCTCGCGGTGTTCCTCACCGTCGCCGCCATCCTCAGCACCGTCGTCGCGTCCGATTCAGAACGGCGCAGCGCCGCCGAGCACCGCGCCGAGGAGATCGAGGCGATGCATGCGCGTTACGAGGCGGCCGTCGCGGAACGAGACGCACGGGCCGAGGAGACGAACCGTCTCGCCGTGTACGAAGAGGTCGACGAGCAGCGACGGGCCCTCATCCGCTCGGTCTCGCATGACCTACGGACTCCGCTCTCGACCATCCGAGCCGTCGCCTCAGATCTGCGCAGCGGGACCAACTACGACGACGACACCCGCAACGAACTGCTCGACCTCGTCAGCGACGAAGCGCAGCGACTCGACCGCATCGTCGCCAACCTGCTGAGCCTCAGTCGCATCGAGGCCGGCGCGTTGCGGCCTGAGGTGCAAGCCGTCGACCTCGAGGAGTTGGTGCGCGATCGCGTCCGGCGCCTCGATCGATTGTTCCGCCAAGTGCGCGTGCAGATCGAGATCCCATCGGATCTTCCTTTGGTCGACGCCGACTATGTGCTGCTCGACCAAGTCGTCACGAACCTGCTCGAGAACGCCGCTCGGCACGCACCGCCGCGCTCGACTGTGCGCGTCACCGCAAAGGTCAGCGACGGGATGGTCGTCGCATCGATCAGCGACGAGGGCACCGGCGTTGCGACATACCAGGCCGAGAAGATCTTCGAACCGTTCCAGCGCGGCGACGGCTCGTCGTCGAGCGGCGTCGGCCTCGCCATCTGCCGCGCCATCATCGAAGCGCACGGCGGCATCATCGGACTCGACTCGGCACCCGAAGGCGGCGCCCGTTTCTCATTCTCACTCAAGGCGCGCAATGACTGACACCATCCTTGTGGTCGACGACGAGCCCGCGATCATTCGGGCCTTGTCCGCCGCACTCGAAGCACGCGAGTACCGCGTCGTGCAAGCGCACACTGGCCTCGAGGCGATCGACCGCGCCGCGGTCGACGGACCGGCGTTGGTCATTCTCGATCTCGGCTTGCCCGACATCGACGGCATCGACGTGTTGAAGCGCATCCGTCAGTGGTCCCAGATGCCGATCATCGTGCTGACGGCCGAGGGCGCCGAGGACCGAAAGATTGAAGCGCTCGACGGCGGAGCCGACGACTACGTCACAAAACCGTTCTCGGTTCCCGAGCTGCTCGCGCGCGTCCGCGTCGCACTGCGACATCGCAGCGCCGCGACGACCACGCCGGACGAATCCGTCTACGAGGTCGGCGATATTCGCATCGACGTCGCCCGCCACACCGTGACGGCTAACGGGCAAGCCGTCGACCTGACGCCGAAGGAGTTCGGCTTCCTCGCCGTGCTCGCCCGCCACCCTGGACGCGTCATCAGCCACCGCATGATCCTCGAAGAGGTATGGGGCAAGGGCTACGGCACTGAGACACAGTACCTGCGCGTGTACGCGAGCCAGATCCGCAAGAAGCTGAACGAGGACCTGGCCAAACCGCGGCTGATCACCGAGCCTGGCGTCGGCTACCGCCTCGTCGACCCCGACGACTGACAGCAGGACCCGCTCGGGAACCGGCATTTCCGAGCGGTCGCGTTACTCGCCACGAAAGGGTCGTGACTGAGTCGCCACGGGCCCGAACCACGACCCGATGGTGGCGACTAACTAGCGCAATAAGTGTCGTGATGAGCGTTACGGGGAACGGAGCCCCAAGCGCTCAGCAGCCACCCGCGTTGCCTGCTTGTATCTCCAATCGCGTCCCAAGGGTTGATGATGTTGACGCCGACGGACCGGCCATCGACTGCAAAGTCGACATGCAACTCCCACTTTGGGCTCTCATCACCTGAGTAGTCGCCGACGAGCAGCACGACGCCGACCGAGTCGCCATCACGACCGCGCACTATGTCGCCCGGCCTGAAGACGGAGGGCCAGTCGTACGAAGGGTCGGTGCTCGGCGGGTCTTCGATGGCGGATTTCTGTCTCAGCGACAAACCGCCCATGAGTGACGCGAGGCTCCGTCGGAGCCACCTCGACTACGCAGCTGTCATGAAGGCCGTCTGCGTTTCGAATCGATCGCCGTCCGGATTCACAAGTGTCGTCACACCTGAGTTCGGACTCCACGTAATCGACCACCCGCCTTCGTGGACGAGGTGGTGATGGAAGAAGCACACCGGCACGCCGTTGTCGACGCGAGTTGCGCCACCGTCTGTGTAGTGGTGGATGTGATGAATGTGCGTTATGCGGCGTCCGCATCCCGGCGCAGCGCATCGAAAGTTGTGACGCGCACGAATCGCTCGACGCTGTGCGCGGTTCCACGTTTGTGTCTTGTCGCCAACGTCGAGCACGGCTGAGGGGCCCTTCACGACCACTCGGTGCAGGGCGGCATCACAACAAAGCCGGCGAACTGCTTCGCCAGTCAACTCCGAGCCACCCTCAGTGATGCCGAGCCCGTTCGCTCGTTCAAAGAGCGTCTCGTATTGCACGTTGACCGTGATCGACGCGCGTTCGACGTCGATCTCGTCGTCACGAACGAGCGCTACCTCCTCAAGCAGATCAACCAGCGCGTCGAGTCGTCGAGCCTGGAACGACCGAGGACGCGTCACCTCGTCGACTGGCTCCGACGGAGCCACCTCCGGCATGTGAAGTGGCTCCGTCGAAGCCTCGACCGTCTGTTCGCGATCACGGCGATAGACGTGCTCGATGTAGGCGTCAAGCAACGCAAAGATCCGGTCGATGTCGTCATCGGGCAGTTCCATCACGACTCGGCCGAGCCCGCCACCGAAGCCGCGCTCGCGTCGCAGTCCGTAGTGGTCTTCGAGGCTCTTCGGCATCTTCGCCGGCGCGCCGTGATAGTTCCATTGCTTGATCCATGCCTCGAGGCGTGGCATCGAAAGCTCTGGCGCGTCGGCGACGTACCTCTCATCGCGATCGTTGTCGAGGCCCTCGAGCCGAGTGAGTTCACGCGCCTTCGTGTACGGGATGACGCCGTCGCGCAGGGCTCGCGCTACGACGGGCCGCTTCGACAATTCGCGCGCGACGCGCAGCTTCTCCTTTGCAGTCGAGCGACCCATGTCGCAATACACCTGTAGCCACTGCACTAACGATGAACACCCGTCGCCGTGCCAAGCCTCGGCCTCGTCGAAGTCGGCGAGCTTCAGAATCCACTCGCCGGTGCAGGTGTTGATTCGGGCGTAGTCGGCCGCAATCTCGCGACCAAACTCCGAGGACGGTTCGTACATGCGGATGTACCTCCACAAGCAACAGCAATTGCGATGAAGGCACCCGTCACGTCGAGTGCGAACGTGTTCTCATTATAGCCGAACTGGTGTTCGAGTTCTGGCTCGAACTACGCCTCGAAGGTGAGTTCGGTCGCGCCTTCGACGAGTGATTCGTCCAACTGTGACGGCTTCATCTCGGCGGCCTCCGCACGTTCGGCCTGACGGAGCATGCGCCAGATCGCGGCGCCCAACAGATCGAGGTCGGTCGACGCGAAGCGTTCACCGCCGAAGCGGTCGATGTTCTTGGACTGCGCGGCCATCGCATTCTTGTCCTGACGCAACACCATCCGGCCCTGCGCGTTGATGATCGGCGCCAACAGGCGAGCCGGCACCGGCGACCACCAGCGGAAGACGAACCACGCGCGCGTCTTGGTCGGCGACATCGGCAGGTGGATCACGTTGTTGAAGATCTCGAACCACTCCGCACCGTCGACGCGATATTCGACCTGGGCGACCATCGGCATGATGAAGCGGTCCCAGTGCAGGAACGTCTTCTTCGCAAACGGTCCGCCTTGTATCGGACCGATGCCGACGGGCTCACCCTCGAACAACACCTCGACGCCACCGTCGAAGTCGCGTCGCGTCGCCTTGAGCTCCTTCAGCTTCTTGCCGCGGAACAGACCTTTGTGCAGGAACGCGGTGTGCGGTACGTCGAGGGTGTTCTCGAGCGCCGCGTGCATGGTCGCGTCGAGGTCACACGGAAACACCACTTGACCGACTTGCCACGCCTTGCGCCCCGGCTTCAACAACTGCGGCATCGCAAACGCTTCGCGGTGCGGTTCCGAATACGGATCGGCCCACACGTACACGAATCCGTCACGCTCGGTCGCGTGCCATGACTGCACGCGACGCGCCGTCGCGGACGCGCCGTCACCCTCGAACAACCCGGGCACGGCACGACATTCGCCCGATCCGTCGAAGCGCCATCCGTGATACGGGCACTCGAGGTTGCCGTCTGAAGCGACGCGGCCGTCGGACAGCGCGGCGTTGCGGTGCGGGCAGCGGTCCAGTACCGCACGCGGCGAGCCGCTGGCGTCTCGGAAGATCGCCAGCGGCTCGTCCATAAGCGTGATGGATGCCGGCCTGTTGCGTCGAAGATCCTTCGACTGACAGACCGGATACCAGTACTGCTTCGGAAACGCGACAGACCGAGTCACGCTTCCGACAATAAAGCCCGTATTAGAGGGCGCTCTTCTCCAGGATGTGCACGCCGCACGCATTGCCGAGGCCGATGACGTGGGCGAGGCCGACCTTGGCGCCTTCGATCTGACGGTCGCCCGCCTCACCTCGCAGGTGATGGCAGATCTCCCAGATGTTGGCGATGCCGGTCGCGGCGATGGGGTGACCCTTCGACTCGAGACCACCCGAGACGTTGACCGGGGTCTTGCCGTCACGCCACGTCGCACCCGACAGGAAGAAGTCCGCCGCGCCGCCCTCTTCGCACAGACCGAGGTTGTCGTAGTGGACGAGCTCGGCCGTCGCGAAGCAGTCGTGCAGCTCGACGAGGTTGAGATCCTCCGGGCCGACACCCGCCTGCTCGTAGGCCTGCTTCGCGGCCATCTTGGTCAGCGCGTTGACGTCGGGCAGCACCTGGCACGCCTCTTCGTACGGGTCGGTCGTGAGGATCGACGCCGAGATCTTGATGGCACGCTTCTGCTGCTCGAGCGACAGCGTCTTGAGCTTGGTGCCGCTCACGACAACCGCCGCGGCGGCGCCGTCACAGTTGGCCGAGCACATCGGACGCGTGTTCGGGTAGGCGATCATCACGTCGTTCATGATCTCTTCGAGGGTCATGCGCTTCGTGTAGGCCGCCAGTGGATTCAGCGTGGAGTGCGCGTGGTTCTTCTCCGAAATCTTGGCGAAGAGCTCGAAGGAGGTGCCGCCGTACTTGTGGCCGTACTCCTGGCCGATCTGCGCGAACACACCGGGCATCGTGTTGGTGCCGATACGGCCATCGGTGCCGGCGACCGAACCCGAACGACCCTTGGGCTCGTACACGTTCTTGTCACTACGCGGCGCGTTGCCACCGAGCAGGCCCGCGCCCGCGAGCTTCTCGACGCCCACCGCGATGCCGGCGTCGGTCTCGCCTGCCTTGATCGCCATGACCGCAGTGCGCAGCGCGGTCGCGCCCGTCGCACACGCATTGGACACGTTGTAAACCGGGATGCCGGTCTGGCCGATCTGCTTCTGCAGCATCTGGCCCGAGTTCTGGCCCATGAGGTTGCCGAACCCCATGATGCCGATTTCCTTCATCGTGATGCCCGAGTCGGCGATGGCGCCGAGGGCAGCTTCCGAAGCGAGGTCGATGATGTCCTTGTCCGGGTGCTTCCCGAACTTCGTCATCGTGATGCCGAGGATGTAAACGTCGTCAGTCGCCATGGTCGTAACTCCTTAAGAAATGGGCTCGTAGCCGAAGCCGATGGCCTCGGTGCCTTCGTCGTCGGTGCCAACCAGGTAGGTGGCGAGGCGGACCTTCATGCCGGTCTGCACGTGCTCGGGGTCGGGCTCGGTGTTGATGATGTTGCCCTTGACCGAGACGCCGTCGCACTCGATCACGCCGGCCACGAAGGGAACCGGAATGCCGGGCGCGGCGAGCGACACGATGGTGAACGTGCGGAGGATGCCTTCGTTGGCGATCTCCTGTGGACCGAACGAGGTGCCGGAGCAGGAAGCGCACGCGTTGCGGCGATCGAAGAAGATCGCTCCGCAGTCGGTGCACTTGGTACCGACGAGATGAGGGTTGTCGCCGAGCACCAAGTAGTCGACGAGCGGGATCTGCTTAGCCATGGGACGCATGTTTACATACCGGAGGGTATGGCGTCTCGGCCGGGGTAAGAATTGGCGATGGCTTCCGCCTCGCCGACACCGACGCCCAACCCCAACGCGATGAAGTTCACGCTGGACGCGAACATCCCCGAGAACCTCGAGGCGAGCGACTTCGGGCAGGAACTCCTCGGTATTCCCGGCGTCGCGTCCGTCTTCGGGGTGGTCGATTTCGTGACGGTCACGCGCACGGCCGACGCCGATTGGGATCCGATCGTCGACGCCGTGATCGCTGCGGCGGCGAAGCTCTAGCCGCCGTCGTTCACGACGCGGCGGTCCACGTCGCTGTCGCACTCGCGACCGATCTTGAAGCCGGCGTCACGTAGATCGCGGCCGAGCTGCGGCAAACCGACTTCCTCCCGGCGCTTGTTGAGGTTCTCCGGATCGACGACCGGGCCGGGTCCGAGGTGGTTGTCGAGACACAGGAGCTGGGTTCCGTAGACCTGCGGCTTGTGGTTTCGTATCGCCACTCGATCGGTGAGCAACGCGAGGTCGAGCTTCACCACCTGACCCGGCGGCAGCGCTTGCATCAGCGCGAGCGCCTGCTCCTGAAACGGAAGGTCGGCCTGCTGCAACAGCTCGAAGGCCGCATGCGAGCCGTCGAGACCCACCAAGCGCTTGCTCGGCCAGCCGTACTTCGCCACGATTTCCTTGAGCCGCTTGGTGTGTTCATCGGCGAGCTGCTCGGCCGTTTTGATGTTGGCGAAGTCCTCCGGCGACGGAATCGACACGCGGGTCGACGACTGCCCGTCGCTCGGAATCCGAACGACGTAACCGTCGGCGCTCGTCTCCTCGGACATCGCGATCAACTCGAGACCGATCGTCGGATGCTTCGGCCGCTGACCCGAGACAAGGGCGGTCCCCACACCGCCGACCGCCGCCATGATCGCCAGGCCGACGAAGAGCCACCGATGCATCGTCACGATCCCAAGCCTGCCTCACACGAAGCGGCGTAGGTTGTCGCGATGCGTCGTTTGCTCATCACACTCGGCGGGGCCGGCCTACTCATCGCGTCACTTTCAACGCCGGCCGCGGCGACGACCTATCCAGCCGGTCCATTCAACGTGCACCTGTCCCGCGTCGCAGGCCCGCCCGGATCCGAAACCGTCGTGACCGGTCAGTGCGTGGTGCCCGACAACACAGACGACGCCACCGCGGTACTCGATGCGCACAACGGAAGCTCGTCGCGGGCCCGGACGTCAGTGCAAAACGGGAGCTTCACGCTGCGTCTCGCAGTGCCACCGGTTTCCGCCGATCCGACCGACCTCGAAATAAGCGTCGAGTGCCGAGACGTGACCATCTACGTACCGTTCACGGTGACGACCCGCGTGACCGACAGTGCGCCGAGCCTCTTCGCGGCTGTGCAACCCGCCAGCTGCGACCTCGGGTACGGGTGCCAGGGGCGGGTCAAAGGACTCACCGCCGACGGAGCGACCTCGAACGTCAACGTCTTCGACGGCGCCGGGTCGCTCGCGGCCGGCACGATCCGAGGTGTCGGTGACGTCTTGGTGAGCGGCAACGCCCCCGGGCGTTACGCCGAGGCGCATCTCGTGCCGGTCTCCGACCCGAGCTCCGGGCCGCACTTCGTGCCGTTCGGTGATTTCTACGGCGGACTGAGTGTCGCGCTAGGTGACCTCGACGGCGACGGTTCTGACGAGGTGATCGTCGCGGCCGGGCCAGGCGGGGGGCCCCATGTCAAGGTGTACCGGTACAACGCCGGTGGGGGATGGTTCGACGAGCTCTACGGATTCTTCGCGTACGACCCGACGATGTCGAGCGGCGTGACTGTTGCCGCAGCCGACGTCGACGCCGATGGCCGCGACGAGATCATCACGGGAACCGGGGTCGGTGCCGGCCCGCACGTTCGGGTGTTCGACGATCGAGGTGTGCCCGCGGGCCCTGGTTTCTTCGCGTACGACCCGCAGTTCCGCGGCGGCGTCAACGTCGCAGCTGGTGATGTCGGCAGTGGCTTCGACGCGAAGATCGTGACGGGCACCGGTCCCGGTGGCGGGCCGCACGTGCGCGTGTTTCGCGCAAACGGAACGCCCGAGGGCCCCGGCTTCTACGCGTACGACCCAGCCTTCACCGGTGGCGTGGCCGTCGCGGTCGGTGCAGTGGACCGCTTCGGTCGCGATGACATCGTCACGATCCCGTTCACCGGTGGCAGTCCCCATCTACGGATCTTCACGTCCTCAACTGGAGCCTCGGACGGACCGGGCTTCTACGCGTTCTCGACTGCACCCGCCCGCGCCGCAGTCGCCGCCTTCCGCCGCTGAGAACCGCCTAGGGTTCGCGGCATGCGGATCCGCTTTGCGGCTGTTGCCGCGCTCGCCCTTGTCGCTCCGATCACTCAGGCTGCGCCGGTCGACGCCTTGAGCCAGCCGGCGCCGTTCTTGTCCGTGAAGGTCACGCCCGTCGCCGGGCCGTCCGGCACGCAGATCACCGTGACGGGCATCTGCACCGCCGGAACCACGGTGAACCTCGACCTCACCTATCCCGTTCGATCGGACGCGCTGCCGCCGCCCATCGACTCGGCGACCGCGCAAGTCGACCAGAGCAACGAGTACACGGCGACGCTCACCCTCGACGCGGCGCAGTCGCTGCAGTTCCCGAACGACGACCCCGTCGATCTCGAAGTCGACGCGCACTGCGGTGACCTCTTTCGGACACAACCGTTTGCGTGGACGCACCGAACCACGGCCAACACGTCGACGATCTTCACCGGCCTCGGCCAAGGAGCGTGCGGCTACAACTTCGGCCCTCCCGGCGAGGACTTGGCGATGCCCTGTCCCCCGCACGTGAAGGGCACCGACGAGTTCGGCGCGGTCAAGGGCACGAACTTCTACGCCTTCGACAACAAGGGCCGCGGCGCATCGGTTGCCGCCGGCTTCCTCGACGAGGACAACACGCCTGACGTCGTCGTCGGCTCGAAT
Organism: Actinomycetota bacterium; assembly: GCA_048498715.1. Lineage (GTDB taxonomy): Bacteria > Actinomycetota > Acidimicrobiia > Acidimicrobiales > JACCXE01 > JACCXE01. The sequence continues at coordinate 108,121 of JBEHXL010000010.1, forward strand.
CCTGGCCAGACGACGGTCGGCGTCTATTGGGGTGACGGTGACGGCTTCTCGACCTTCACGCCGTTCGGTGGCTTCACCGGCCTGGTCAACGTCGCCGTCGGAGACGTGTTGGGCGATAGCCACAAGGAAGTCATCTCGGGCGCCGGTCCGGGCGGCGGGCCGCTCGTGGTCGTGAGCGACGAGTCCGGCAACGTGCTGTCGCACTTCTACGCCTACGGCGCTGAGTTCTCCGGCGGGGTCACGGTCGCGGCCGCCGACGTCGACGGTGACGGCAAGGACGAGATCATCACTGGCGCCGGTGCCGGCGGCGGTCCCCACGTGCGCATGTTCGAGGGCGACGGAACGCCGATCGGCAACGGGTTCTATGCGTATGCCTCCAACTTCAGCGGGGGCGTCAACGTCGCCGCGGGCAATCTCGCCGGCGACACCAAAGCCGAGATCGTCACTGGCACGCAGGGCGGCGGTGGTCCCCACGTGGCGATCTTCAACGCCGACGGCACCAAGGTCGGTCCCGGCTTCTACGCCTATGACCCGCAATTCGGTGGTGGTGTGTCAGTTGCGGTCGGCAACGCCGACGGCGATCAGCCGCTGGAAATCGTGACGGGCCCGTACCTCGGCGGCGACCCGCACGTGCGAATCTTCCAGAACACCGTCGGTGGCATAAGCGATCCGGGTTTCTACGCGTATTCGAAGATCCCCGCCGGTGTCCGGGTGGCAGTGGCTCGCTAGTAAAAAGAGGGTCGATGTTTGACGACCTTCTCGCCGCCAACAAGCGGTACGCATCTCGCTTCCACGACCCGGGCGTGCCCGGCGCCGCCGCCAAAGAGCTTGCGCTGCTCACCTGCATCGATTCGCGCATCGACCCGCTGGCGATGCTCGGCCTCAAGCCGGGCGACGCCAAGATCATCCGCAACGCCGGCGCTCGCGTGACCGACGACGGGCTTCGCTCGCTGATCCTGTCGGCGAACCTGCTCAACGCGAAGCGGATCATGATCGTGCAACACACCGACTGCGCGATGGCGAAGTCCAGCGAGGAGGAGATCGCGAAGAAGATCGCCGACGCGAGTGGGGCCGACACGACCGGTGTGCATTTCCATGCGATGACCGATCAGCGCAAGGCGCTCGAAGAAGACATCGCCAAGGTCCGGGCCTGCCCGCTCATCCCGATCGGCACCGAGGTCGGCGGCTTCATCTACGACGTCACCAGCGGCGAACTGACAGCCGTCGACGTCTAAGTCAGAGCAAGCGGGTCTGCGCGCCTTCGAGAGCGAGCAGGAACCCTTTGCGGTCGAGTCCACCGCCGTAGCCCACGAGCTTGCCGCTCGCACCGATGACGCGGTGACACGGAACGATGATGGCGACGGGGTTCTTGCCGTTCGCGAGTCCGACCGCGCGCTGCGCGTTGTGCGCACCGATGTGATCCGCGAGTTGGCCGTAGCTCCACGTCTCGCCGTACGGAATCTCCTGTAGGCCCTGCCACACGCGCTGCTGAAAATCAGTGCCCTCGAGGCGCATCTCGACGTCGAAGTCGGTGAGGTCACCTTCCCAATACGCCTTGAGCTGGTCGACGACGTCGCCGAACGCGTTGGGGTCGTTCGGGTACTCGCCGATGGCGACGGGCGCATGCCGCTGCTCGTGCATGACGAGTTGGGTCAGCACGTCGTCGTCACCGGCAAGGGTGATCGGGCCGACCGGGCTGTCGATCGTGCGGGCCCGAGTGACGGGGGTCTCATGGCGCTTCATCAAGTCTCACTCTTTTCGTTCGCGGCCCAGAGGTACTGCACGGCGTAGGAACGCCAGGGTCGCCAGTGGTCGTGGGCGTAGCCGGCGAGGTCGCCGACTAGTCCGTGTTTCTTGGCGCCGTTGATGACACCGATGTCGCTCGCCGGAAACGCGTCCGGATCGCCGAGGCCGCTCATCGCGATCATCTCGACGGACCACGGCCCGATGCCCGGCAGGGCGAGTAGCTGGGCGCGCGCTTCGGTCCAGTCGACGCCCGCGTCGAGCACTACTGATCCGTCGGCCAGCGCGTCGATCACGTTGCGCAGCGTGCGCTGACGCGACGCGGGCATGCGCAGCTTCGTCACGTCGAAGGTGGCGAGCTCGGCCAGCGACGGAAACGCGTGGGTGAGACCACCGACAGGGTCGGCGATCGGCACGCCACATTCCTCGACCAGCCGACCGGCGTGCGTGCGCGCCGCGAGGATCGACACCTGCTGGCCGAGAACGACCCGGACCGCGGTTTCGTGTTCGTCGGTCGTCCGACGGATACGCAGGCCGGCGTGCTTCGCCACGATCTCACGCAGGTGAGGGTCCGCACCGAGTGCGTCGTCGATCGCCTCGGGATCGGCGTCGAGGTCGAGCAAACGGCGACACCGCGCGATCGCAGTGGTGATGTCGCGCACGTCGTCGAGGATCAGTCGACAGGCGATGTAGTCCGGGGTCGGCGACAACTCCGCGATGCAGGTGCCGTGGGGCAGCCGCATCGTGCGACGGTACGCGCCGTCCCGAAACTCCTCGACACCCGGGATGCCGACCGTGACCAGCTTGCCGAACAGCGGGTCTGGGGCGAACGGCTTGCGGAACGGCAGCCGGAACGACAACGCACCTGGCGCACCCAGTCTTTCGAGACGCTGCGTCTTGCGCCGTCGGGCCTGTTCGCGCAGCCCCGAGGGAGTGGCGTCGAAGACCAGGCGAACGGTGTCGTTGAACTGCCGGATGCTGGCGAACCCGGCACCGAACGCGACGGCACTGAACGGCATCTCGGTCGTCTCGATGAGAAGCCGAGCGGTCTGCGCGCGCTGGGCACGCGCCACGGCGAGCGGGCCCGCGCCTACTTCGGCTTGGAGGTGCCGTTCGAGTTGGCGTGTCGAGTAGCCGAGCCGGGTGGCGAGCCCCGTCACACCTTCGCGATCGACCACACCGTCGCTGATCAACCGCATGGCACGTGACACGAGGTCCGAGCGCAGGTTCCATTCGGGTGAACCGGGCGACGCGTCGGGCCGGCACCGTTTGCAGGCTCGGAACCCGGCTTGCTGCGCGGCGGCGGCCGACGGGAGGAACCGCATGTTCTTCGCCAGCGGCGGGCGTACTGGGCAGGAAGGCCGGCAATAGATCTTGGTGGTCAGGACGGCGGTGACGAACCAGCCGTCGAAGCGCGCGTCCTTCGACTGGACTGCTCGGTAGCAGCGTTCGAAGTCGTCGTGCATGCGACCACTGTGGCAGAACGGTGTGACGTCGACTGGCGGAAATCCGACACGAATGTCGGCGTCGGTTTTTCGCTACCTAGACGAACATGAACTTGCCGTCGGCGATGACCGACGGGCGCTCGCGCTTCTGACCGGTGACCTGTTCGCGCTTGGTCACCCACGCGAACTCCATCGGTTTTTCGCGGCGCCACGGCATGAGCTGGAACTCGGTGGGGCAGGCAAGGCGATCGAGGTCGGTCGTGTTCGGCGCCGTGTAGTGCAGCGTCAGGTGATGGTGGAACGTCGCGCCGCCGGCCGGCAGCGGGCAGGCGACTGCCGTCGAGGTGTCGACGTTCTCGACGATCAGAAGGTTGCCGGCCGGGTCGCCCTGGAAGTCGTGGTGCTTGAGCTCACCCTTGTGGGAGCCCGGAATGAACTGCATGCAACCGCGCTCGACCGTCACCTCGTGCAGCGGGAGCCAGCAACCGATGGCGTGGTAGTCGAGTTCGGGCTGCCAGTACGCCATGTCCTGATGCCACGGGGCCGGACGGTTCGAGTGCGCCGGCTTGCGGATCATGTGACCCCACGACGTGAGATCGCCCTCGGGCACGTCGAGCAACGCGGCGGCGAAGCGACGGGCGTTGCGGCGGAACGTCGTGTCGAGCAACTCGGGAATCATCAGCTCGGGACCGATCGATTGCTGGATCTGGGGCGGCTCTGTCTGACCCTCCACGAAGCCGGGCTCGAACACGCCGGTGCCCGCGTTGTCGTCGAGGACGGCGAGCATGACTTCGGTCATCCATGCGAGCTCCTCCTCCGTCGTGATCTGCGGCACGACGAGGAAGCCGTTCTCTTGGAAGAAGTCGATGTCGTCCTGGGTGGGACGAACCTCGAAATCAGAGGCAGGCGGCGCGCCGAAACGAGTCATGTGGCGCAGCGTACAACTCTCAGATACCGAGGGTATCGGAATCGCCTCTTGACATGTAACTCTTTGGTTACATATGTTGGACGGCGATGGAGGACGTGTTCAAAGCAATCGCCGACCCGACCCGGCGCGAGCTTCTGGACGAGCTCTTCCGTCACGACGGCCAGACGCTCAGCCAACTCGAGGCGCGCTTCGACATGTCACGTCAGAACGTGATGAAGCACCTGAAGATTCTCGAACAGGCACACCTGGTCGTCACCCGGCGTCGGGGCCGGGAGAAGTTGCACTTCCTCAATGCCATTCCCATCCGGTTGCTGCACGACCGGTGGGTCAGCAAGTACTCCGAGCCGTGGGTCGAAGGACTCAGCGCGCTCAAGACAGAGATGGAGACACCGATGGAAAAGGTCTACGAGATCTACATCAAGACCACACCCGACAAGTTGTGGCACGCGATCACCGACGAGGAGATCCGCAGCAAGTACCAGTTCGGCGCGCGCATCACGAGCACGTTCAAGGACGGCGCGGCGTACGAAATGGCCACGCCCGACGGTATGCCGCTCGGTGAAGGCGAGATCATCGAGTCCGACCCGCCGCGCAAGCTCGTGCAGACGATGCGCGCGTTGTGGGGCGAGGACGTGAAGGAGGAAGGGTTCTCCCGCATCACGTGGGAGATCGAGCCTGTCGGCGATTCCTGCCTGCTCAAGCTCACGCACGACCAGCTCCGCGAAGGTGCCAACGATCAGCTCTACGGCGGCTGGCCGATGATTCTCTCGGGCCTCAAGACGTGGCTCGAGTCGGGCGAGCTGCTCACGACGCCCGGCTCGCTCATGTACGCCCAGCGATGACAGTCGACTACCGCATCGAAGTGTTCGTGCTGCCGGTCACCGATGTCGATCGGGCCAAGCACTTCTACGAAACCGTGATGGGTTGGAACTGCGACGTCGATCACTCGGCGGGTGATCATTTCCGTGTTGTGCAACTGACACCGCCCGGGTCGGACTGCTCGATCACGTTCGGCTTGGGCGTGTCGGACCCGGCCAAGGCCGGTCAGTACAGCGGCATGCACCTGTGCGTGAGAGACATCGAAGCGGCCATCGCCGATCTGAAGAGTCGCGGTGCTCCCGTGGGTGAGCCGTACTGGTTCGGGGCCGACGGCCAGCAACCCGGACTCCATCCGGAACGGGCCAGATTCGGTACATACGCAGAGATCGTCGATCCCGACGGCAATCAGTGGGTGCTGCAAGAAGTCAACGACAACCCAACTCGTCCCCCGACCTAAACGAAATCGGTCAAACGCGACCGATGCTCCAGTGATGGAGTCTCTGCCGCGCGTGCTGCTTGTCGACGACGACAAGTTCATGCTCACGGGCCTCGCCGGCATCCTCGCCAAGTCCTTTCTGATCACGACCGCTATCGGCGGGCAGGAAGGCATCAAGATCATGGAGGCGAGCGACGAGCCGTTCGAGGTCGTCGTGTCCGACTACCAGATGCCCGACATGAACGGCGCGCAGTTTCTGGCTCAGGCCAAGCGGATCGCGCCGAACACCATTCGCACGATGCTGACCGGCCACGCCGACTTGGAGGAAGCGGCCGAGGTCGTCAACGAAGGCGCGATCTTCCGCTTTCTCATCAAACCCATCGACACCCCCGAACTCATCGGAGCGCTTCACGCCGGCGTCGAGCAGTACCGCTTGGTGAAGGCCGAGAAGGAACTGCTGGAACAAACGCTGGCCGGATCGATCAAGGCGATGAGCGAGCTGCTCGCACTGGCGTCGCCGATTGCGTTCGAGCGGGCCACGCGTATGCGCGATCTGGCGGCGCTGTTGTTCGAGGCGGCGCACGAGGAAGCGCCCTGGCACGTCGGCATTGCGTTGACCCTGTCGCAAGTGGGCGCGATCACGCTTCCGCCCAGTGTGCTCGAGCGCATGCACAATCCGGCTGCGCTGAGCGACGAGGAACGCTGCATGGTCGCTCGAATGCCCGAACTCGCCGAGCACGTGCTGGCGGAGATTCCCCGCCTCGAACTCGTTCGCGAAGCAATCGCCCGTCAGGACGAGAACTGGTCGGCCACGCTGCCCCTCGCGGCGCGCGTGCTTCGCATCGTGCGCGACTACGACATGCTCGAATCGAGTGGTCGCACCGTGGGCGACGCGCTCGAGGAGATGAGCGAGGCGCCACGCAGCTACGACCCTGCGCTGTTGCGTGCGCTGGGCCAAGGTCTCGCCAACCGCACCGATCGCAAGGTCGAACTGGTCCCGGTCGCTCGTCTGCGCGTGGGCATGACCTTCGCCGAAGACGTCTTCACCGCCGGCGGCGTGAAGCTCATACCGCGCGGTTACGTCATCACTCCGAATTTGCTGCAGCGAATTCGGAACTTTGCCCACGTTGCCCCGGGTGTTTCCGAGCCGGTGTGCGTTTTCGTGGGACGCCAGGACCTTCGGCCCTAGGCCGTCCTTAATACCGACCCCGCGGCAACCGAAAGGGAGGGTGTGAACCGGGTCCTCTTCGTTGATGATGATGTCGCGGTCCTCCGCGGCCTTCGCCGCATGCTTCGCAGTGATCGCCGCAATTGGGACATGGAGTTCGCGGAGGGAGCCACCACCGCGCTCGGCGTGATGGGTGTGCAGTCCTTCGACGTTGTCGTCGCCGACTTCCGTATGCCGGGCATGAACGGCGGGCAGTTCCTCGCCGAGGTGCGCCATCGCTTCCCCGACACCGCCCGGCTGATCCTCACCGAGCGCCCGGAGCCCGACGACTTCGTCGGTGTTGTCGGCCTCGCGCACCAGGTCATCGAAAAGACCTGCACCAGCGACGAGCTGCATGATGCGCTGGCCCGCGCCATGAGTCTGCGTGACCGGCTGGGCAGCCAGCGGATCCGCGCCGAAGTCAGCGAGATCGGCATGCTGCCGACACCGTCGCCGGTCTTCAGCGAACTGATGGCGGCGATCGATTCTCCGTCGGGCGACGCTCGCTCGGTCGCCAACGTGATCAACCACGACATGGGTCTCACCGCCAAGGTGCTGCAGCTGGTGAACTCGTCGTTCTTCGCGCCTCGTTCGCGCGTCACATCGGTCGAAGCGGCCGTCGTGCGTCTCGGACGCGAGGTCATCCGGACCGTCGCGATGCTCGACGAGATTCGCAAGGGCTTCAACGCGCCACGCTCGGTACGGGAGTGGTGTGTGCAGCTGAGCCCGCACGGCTACGAAGTGGCCGGACTCGCTCGCTTCCTGGCTCCTCCGAAGATGAAGGACGACGCGTTCTGCGCCGGGCTGCTGCACGAGTGCGGTCAGCTTGCCTACGCACGTTGTCGACCCGAACTCTTCGGCGCCCATCTCGATCTTCGGATCGAACAGCGCCGCGGTCTGTGCGACCTGGAACGCGAGGCGTTCGGCGCCACGCACGCGCAGGCCGGCGGTTACCTGCTCAGCTTGTGGGGCTTTCCGGCCGAGGTCGTCGAAGCCGTCGCGCTGCACGACGCCGACCATGCACCGGGCGAACTCGCCCGCATCGTGCAGGTGGCGCACCGCGTCATCGAACAGACCAGTCACTCGATGTGCGACGCACCGGCGTACTCACGCGACATGAGTTGGCTCGTCGGGCATCCGCTCGAGTCGAGCGTGCGGGAGTGGTTCACCGAGAGCCTCACCCACGAGGCGGAAGAGGTCCTCGCGCTCTAGCGACGCTTGGCCGTTGGCGGATACAGCAACGGCAAGGCGTCGAGCAGCTTCGCGAGCTGCGGACTGAAACGACCCACACCCCAGGCCAGGTGTGGCTCGTTCGCCAGTGTCTGACCGATCACGCCGCTCACGATCACCGACGACAGCCACACCAGCTCATCGGGATCGGTCTTCGGTCCGACCTCACCGCTGGTGATGGCTTCGAGGAAGGCGCCGCGCAACAGCTGGACCATCTCGACACTCGGCGCCATCGCCTCCTCGGACGGCGCGAAGCCAGGCACCGGACGGAAGAACAACAGTTGGGTCAACGCGGGCCGGGCAACCCCGAACCGACCGCTCGCGTCGAGGGCAGCACCGACGGCGTCCAAGCCATGCCGACCCGCCATCGCGTGCCGAAGGGCGTCGAGATGCGCGACCTGCCCGCGGCGGAACAGTTCGTCGAAGATCGCGGCCAGCGAGTCGAAGTACTTGTAGATCGACGGCGGCTTCACGCCTAGGCGTCGAGCAACCTCGGAAAGGCTAAGGCCGTTGACCCCTTCCTCGTCCATGATCGCTTCGGCGATGGACAGGATCTCGTCGATGGTCTCCTGACGACGCCGGTCACGACGGGTGGGCTCCACAACCATCATTGTAGTAGCAAAAGTTGTGCTTGACAGCTTTAGCTAAAAGCCTTAGCTTTTCTCGCATGCCCCCGAAGAACCAACGCCTCTGGTTGACCACCGACAGCGTCTCGCTCGAGATCGAGGCCGACGCCCACAAGCTTTACGAAATGGTGTCGGACCTCCCCCGCATCGGCGAGTGGAGCCCTGAGTGCGTGACCGTCGTCTGGGAAGGCGATGTGACCGAGCCGGTTGTCGGCACTGAGTTCATGGGCCACAACGCCGTTGGACCCGGCCGCCGGATCAAGTACAAGCGCCACGGGACGGTGCTGCAGGCAGAGCCGGGCCGTGTGTTCGAGTTCATCACCGACGAAGGCGGTAAGCCCTCGACCGCGTGGAAGTACCGCTTCGAAGATCTGGGTAACGGCACGACCAAGGTGACCGAGTCCTATGAGGTCCGCTGGATCCCGACGTGGGCGCGCATTCTCGATGTGCCGACCAATCGTCACAAGGAATTGCTCGCCGGTATGCGCACCACACTCGAGAATCTGAAGGCGTCAGCCGAGGGCACTGCGTAGCCGCACTCTTCACGTCGCCTGCCACCACTCCTGCAGGTGGGCAAGCGCCGCAAGGAAGAGTCGACGCGCTTCGGGGTCCTCGTTGGCCGCGTCGAGGCAAGCGAGCGTGTACTTCGCAACATGGGCGTCTTCGTGACGGGCCCCGATGGCAATGAGGTTTTCGACGAGAGCCGGCAGGTCCTCGTCGGACGCGTGCCACAGCGTTGCCGCGGCCGAGCCATCCTTGGGTTGCCAGTCGTCATGGAGCACCACGCGTCCCTGCGTCGAACGAAAGCCCAACACATACAGCGCGGCGACGCCGACGGCCACCTCTGGATCGGCGCCGTGCTCGACGGTGTTGAGCACCGCCTGGGGCATGGTCAAGCAGTGCGTCCAGCCGTACGGCGCCGCCGCCGGGTTGTCCTGCAGCATCGACTGCGCGGCTACGCGCAACAGCGAGCGACGGGCCGCGACAACCGTCATCGAGCGCAACGGACCGTCGAGCACCTCGGCCGCGAGCCCGCTCTCGTCGACGAGGTGCATCGTCGGATAGATGAAGTCGCTACCCGGGTCGCCGGGCGACCGGGGCGCGCGCAGCGCATCAATCAGATCTCCTGCGGCTATGCCCGTCGCGCCTCGATGTTGCGGCCACGCGAGGGTCCAGTCGGGCCACCGCCCGATCTCCTTCCGGACCAAGCCAAGCCCGAATGACACGTCGACCTCCGTGACACGTGGCCGCAGGCTCCACAAGATCGGTGCGTGACCGGCCGCCGCGAGGCTCAGCGTCATGGCCGTGACGTCGATCGGCGCGTCCGGCGCCGGCGATCTCTCGGATGGGCCCGCCGCTGCGTAGGTGTCGGCGACCCACTGCAGACGAGCTCGAGCGGCCGCCTTACCCTCCTCCGGCACCCGGGGCAACAGGATCGACCGCGCCAACACTTCGAGCGGCGCATGCAACACGAACGAGTTCGGATGCGCCTCCTTCGGGACGTCGACGACCGCCGCGCAGTGCGCAATCAGTTGGGAATCGCTGAGTTCCGTCGTATCGAGCATGGAACCGCACCGTACGACTTGAAGTTCACTTCAAGTCAAGTGACCTCACACCCGGGCGAGCACCGCGGCGACGCAGTCGGCCGCGGCGTCCTCTTGCACGAAGTGACCCGCGCCCTCGATGCGATCAAGGGTCGATCCGTCGATGTGGTCGTGCCAGTCGAGGGCGTCGTTCCACGGAAAGATCTCGTCGGCGTCACCCCACACGAAGTGCACCGGCACCCCGAGCGTCGGTAGGTGGTCGTAGCAACGCTGCTGCCATGCCGCGCCTCCCGCTTCGGGCTCGCCGAAGGGGATGCAGAACGGGAACCGTCGGGCCCCGGCTTTCGACTCGGGTGTGGGGAACGGCGCGTCGTACGCACGGGCCACCGCATCGAGGTCGTGGCCCTCACGCCGCAACGTCGCGCTCACGATGAACCCCGTCGGCATCGTCTGCTGCAACGCGTCCGGGTCCAATGCCATCTGGCGCCAACGACGCACGCCCGGCGAGTACTCGTAGCCGTCGTGGTGCAACCAGGTGTTGCCGATGAAGAGTCGCGCGTACCGCTGCGGCATGTCGCATGCGTTCCGTAGCGAGATCGGTCCACCCCAGTCCTGGCAGAAGAGATGGATCGACGTGAGATCGAGCGACTCGATCAGCGCGCGTTGTATCTCCACGTGCCGTTCGATTACGTACCACTCGGGATCGAGCACCTTGTCGCTGCGCCCGAAGCCGACGTGATCCGGAACGATCACCCGGAAGCCGGTCGCGATGAGCGACGGAATCCAGTGCCGGTACAGGTAGCCCCAGGTCGGCTCGCCGTGGGCCAACAAGAACACCGGCGCGTCCTGGGGACCCTCGTCCACGTAGTGCACGCGCAAACCATCGATCTCCGCGTAGTGCGGTTCATACGACCAGTCGGGCAATGCCTCGAACGCTTCGTCAGGGGTGCGGAAGATGGGCGGCGTCATCGACCCTCATCCTTCCAGCGGGTCGCGTTTGTTGCCATCGAACCGTTGCGTTTCCGCCGTTTTCGCCCGGCGGTCTCAACCGCTGAGCGCGACAGCACCTGATCGGGAGGTGTCGTGTGGGACGGAGACGGTGGCTTGATGAGGACGCGGTCGCTGCGGGGATGGCGGTGTTCATGGCCGGTTCGACGTGGGAGCAGGCGGCGAGGGAGGTGGGTGTCTCGGCGCGGTCGTTGCGGTCGCGGTTCAAGGAGTCGGGGTTGAAGTCGCGTGGCCGGGTTCGTTGGCGCTGGTCCGAGGAGACCGTCACCTCGGCGTTGAGGGCGGTGAGTGGCGGCGTGTTGATCAAAGACGCAGCTGCGGCGGTGGGCATGCCGGCATCCACCCTGGGCGCGATCGCTCGGCAGCAGGGTGTGTTCATGTTGCGACCGCGCAAGCCCAGGTCTGATGCGTTGACGCTCGAGGAGCGCGAAGAGATCCGGATCGGTGTCGAACACGGCGAGACCGACACTGACATCGCCAAGCGGTTGGGTCGGCATCGAGGAACGATCGGCCGGGAGATCAAACGCAACGGCGGACGCGAGGCTTATCGGGCGTGGGCGGCCGAGCAACGCTGCGCCGACCAAGCCAAACGCGGCCGGCCGCGGTGGTTCGAAGACAAGCCGTGGTTATGGGAACGCGTGGTGACCGCGATGCGCGATGCGACGTGGTCACCCCAGGCGATCGCGCATCAGCTGCGAGTCGAGCATCCCGACGAGCAAGAGTGGTGGGTGTCGCACGAGGCCATCTATCAGGCCGTGTACTTGCAGGCCCGCGGCGAACTCCGCAAAGAACTCCTGCAATGCCTGCGTTCGGGCCGAGTGCGGCGCAAACCGCAGGGCCGGCAACATCGCAGCGAGTCCAAAATCGTGGGGCTCGTGTCGATCTCGGAACGACCGCCCGAAGTGTGGGATCGAGCGATCCCCGGTCACTTCGAGGGCGACTTGATTGTCGGCGCCGACTCGAAGTCCTATGTCGCCACATTGGTTGAACGAACGAGCCGGTTCGGGATGCTGATCAAGCTCGACTCCAAGAACGCCGAGCACGTCGCGGCCCGCATCGCCGAACACGTCGTGACCCTGCCCAGCCACCTGATTCGCTCCCTCACCTGGGATCGCGGGACCGAACTCGCCGGCCACGCCGAATTCACGATCCGGACCGGAGCACCGGTCTTCTTCGCTGACCCACACTCGCCCTGGCAGCGACCATCAAATGAGAACTGGAACGGCCTGGCCCGCTACTTCCTCCCCAAAGGAACCGACCTATCGGTCCACTCCCAAGAAGACCTCGACAGCTACGCCCGAAAGATCAACGGCCGACCCCGACCAGTCCTCGGATGGAAGACTGCCGCC
>JBEHXL010000011.1:0-119423 GCA_048498715.1 Actinomycetota bacterium
GCGTCGTCGTCGACGATCTTGGCCTCACCGACGGCGTCGGTGATCGACGCGTTCGGCGCGTCGTTGAGCTGCAGCTGGAAGCATTCGTCCGGCTCGTCGAGGGTGTCAGGCAAGACGTTGACGGTGACGGTGGTCGAATTGCTGAGCGCCTGGATCGTGGCCGTGCCCGTCTTGGCGGTGTAGTCCTTGCCCGACGTCGCAATTCCGCAGCTGCTCGAAGACGACTCGGGGCCGTTCGCCGTCGTGTAGGTGACGGTGTACGTGTTGAGGTCGGACGGACCCGTGCGATTGACACTGATCGTGAACGTCGCCGTCGGCGAGCCCGAGTTGCCCTCGGTGACATTGGCCGCGTTGGACACGCTCATGGTGGCGAAGGTGCCCGGGTCGTCGTTGACGATGGTCCCGAACGCTTCGGCGTCGCCGAGCGCGGCGTTGACCGCGTTGCTCAACGTGAGCGCAAAGCGCTCGGTGGGCTCGGGCGTGGTGTCGCCCTTGATGAAGACGTCGACCGTCTTGCTCGTCTCGCCCGGAGCGAACACGAGGCCCGTGCCGGGGGTCGGCGTCGCGCTCGGGTCGCCCGCGCCGCTCGCCGCGATGTAGTCGGCGCTGTTACCCGACGAGGTCGCCGAACGATCGGAGGTCGCGTAGTCGACGACTACACGCTTGCCCGAGGCAGGCGACAACGTGACGGTGAAGGTGATCTTGGTGGTACAGCTCGGCTGGGCGAGGCCACCGCAGGCGGTGTCGCCCTCGTTGACCGGCGTGGGATCGCTCACGTCGAGTCGGGCCGCGGCGTCGTCGTCGACGATCTTGCCGTTGCCGTACGCCGCGATCGCCGCGTTGGCGTCGTTGGTCGCCTTGAGTTGTAGCTCGAAGTACTCGTCAGGTTCGTCGACCAGGTCGGCCGCAACCTTCACGACCACTTCGGCCGACGTCGCACCGACACCGAAGGTGACGGCCTCGCCGGCCTTCGCGGTGTAGTCGACGCCGCTGTCGGCCTTGGTCAGAAGCTGCGTGCCCGCCGTGTTCGGATCGGTGTCGTGCGCCGGATCGTGGGTGAACGCGTAGTACGTGGTTGCGGACCCCGCGGGCGCCGACAGACGCGCCGTGAACTTCAAGTCCACGGTGCCGTTCGTGCTGCCCTCGGTGACCGACGGTGAATCGACGCTGAGGCCCGGCGGCAAGTCGTTGTCGGTGATCGTCACCGTGCCGGTGTTGTTCACGCCCCCGAAGTTGTTGTCGACCGCCGTGATCTTGACGGTGAACGTCTCGGTGCTCTCCTTCACGGTGTCGTTGCGAACCGAGAATGCAACGTGCTTGGTCGTCTCGCCGGGGTTGAAGGTGACCGTGCCGGTCTGCTCGACGTAGTCGGTGTCCTTGGACGCGGTGCCGTCGACGGTGGTGTAGGTGACCTTCGTCGTGTTCGGGCTGGCCTCGCTCAGGCTGAACGTGACGTCAGCCGGCGTCGTGCCGGAGTCGCCCTCCGTCACCGAGGCGTTGCCGACGGTCGCGGTGGGATTCGGCGCCGCGATGGCGGCGATCCTCGGAAGCGCGAGTCCTCCGATCACACCGACGGCGAGCGCACCGGCGGCTATCGCACGCGCGCTCTTCGATCGAAACGGACGGACCTTATTCATACTGACAACTCCTCAGTCGGACTTGCGCACCCCAGCGCGCGCCCCCAGAAAACGACAAGATCCCCAATTCTGGCCGAACGCGCCGGCAAATGCCGCCCAAAACCCTCAAGTAACGGTCGACGCTGAGGGTTTTGTCCGAAACAAAACCGCTGGTCAGAGCGCTGCGACATCTGGAGCGCTGTGACGCGGCGTAAAGAGTTCCTGTGATCGGACCTATTTTCCTGCTGAACGCGGTGGTCATCGTCGCCGCCGCGTTTGGCCTCTGGACGCTCGCGAAACGCTCGGGTGACCCCTCCTTCATCGACTTCTGCTGGGGTCTCGGGTTTGTCGTGATCGCCTGGATCAGCTTCGGCCTGGCCAACGATCACACCGCTCGAGGCCTGTTGATAACGCTGCTCACCAGCGCGTGGGGTCTTCGCCTTGGCATCTATCTGCTTCGCCGTTGGCGTACGCAGGGACCGGACCCGCGTTACGAAAACATGCGGACGAAGATGCTCACCCACGTCTTCCTGCTCCAGGCGGGCGTCATGCTGATCGTCTCGCTGCCCGTTCAGTTGGGCCAGGCCTACGCGTCATACGCCGGCTCGGTGGCCGTCCATTCGGTTGGCGTCGCGCTCATCGCTCTCGGCCTGGTCTTCGAGTGGACGGGCGACCTCCAGCTCAGTCGATTCAAGGCCGACCCGTCGAACAAAGGTCACGTGATGGACCGCGGGTTGTGGCGCTTCACGCGTCACCCGAACTACTTCGGCGACTTCTGCGTCTGGTGGGGCCTGTACCTACTCAGCACCAGCGCGCCGATCACCTACGTCGCCATCGTCGGGCCGCTGCTGATGTCGACGATGCTGATGCGCGTGAGCGGCGTCGGTCCCCTGGAGAAGCAGATGCACGCGACGAAGCCGAAGTACAAGGACTACGTGGCGAAGACGAGCGCCTTCTTCCCGCGCCCGCCGAAGAGCTAACGCGGCTCGAGCAAGTAGTGCGACACCATCCAGGCGTCGCCCTTCTTCCACTTCCAGGTTTCGGTGGTGGCGATGAAGAACACTCGCCAGGTCGCGAAGAGCCGCTTCGCGTCGTACTCGTTGTTCTCGGCCCGCAGGAGCGCGAACGCTTCGGCCTTCTTGGCGTCGTAGCGCTTGAGCCAGGCGTCGAGCGTCTTGGCGTAGTGCTCGCCGTTCATCGCCCAACGCTCCTTGACGACGAAGTCGTCGGTGAAGCGCATCAGCAAATCGTGCGACGGCATGGTGCCTGCCGTGAAGAAGCGCTCCGACGCCCAGGTGTCGTTGAAGCGGTAGCCGAGCGTGCGGTGCGTGAAGACGTGGATGAAGACCTTGCCCTCGGGCTTGAGCCACGTCGAAATGCGGTGCAGCAGTTCCTTCCAGTTCCGCATGTGCTCGAACATCTCGACCGACATGACCCGGTCGAAGGACCCCTCGGGTTCGAACTCGTTGACGTCGGCGGTGATGACCGTGAGCTTGTCGGTCAGGCCGCGAGCGTCGCGGGCGGCCTCGATCCACTCGCGCTGACGGTTCGCATTGGAAACGCCGACGACCTCGACGTCGAAGTGCTCAGCGAGATAGAGCGACAGCGCGCCCCAACCGCAACCCAGATCGAGGATGCGCATCCCGTCGCGCACACCCGCCCGCTCGCAGGTGAGCTTGAGCATCGCCTCTTCGGCCTGGTCGAGCGTTTCGACGCCCGCGGGCCAGTAGCAACACGAGTACTTGCGGCGCTCGCCCATGAACAACGCCATGAAATCGGCGGGCAGCTCGTAGTGCTGCTCGTTCGCCTTGGCCGGGACCTCCGCGATCGGACCGGTCGACATGTGGGCGACCATGTCGTTCAGACGAGCTTCCTGACCGGCGACACCGCCGCGTGATTCGTTGCGTTCGCGGGTCCACGCGCTGAACTTCGAACCCAGCCGCAGCGCGACGTCAGGAATGGCACCGGTGGCGAGGGCACGGTCGAGCAGGGCGTAGCGGCGAGCAGTCACGGGATTCATCCGGAACACCCCCTGACTCCGGATGAATACCCGTCATGGACATCGCAGTCATCGGCGGCGGAGTGAGCGGGCTCGTATCGGCCTATCTCCTCGCGCCCACGCACAACGTCACGCTGTTCGAGGCGGCCGATTACCCCGGTGGGCACACGAACACGGTGCGCGTCGACACTGCGGACAACACCTATTTCGTGGACACGGGCTTCATCGTTTTCAACGATCGCACCTATCCCGAGTTCCACAAGCTGCTGCGCCGACTGGGCGTCGGGTGGCAGCCGTCGAACATGAGCTTCTCCGTGACCGACGACCGTGGTGATTTCGAATACGCCAGCACCGGCGTGAACGGGTTGTTCGCCAAGCGCTCCCATCTGCTGCAGCCCTGGTACTACCGGATGCTCCAGGACCTCAACCGCTTCCACTCCGAGGCGCACGAACTGCTCGGCGACGATAGCGAGGGCCCGTCGCTCGGCCACTGGCTCGAAGCCAAGAACTTCTCCCGCCCCTTCATCGACCGACTGATCGTGCCCCAAGCATCGGCCGTGTGGTCGGCCGACCCGAAGCAGATGTGGGAGTTCCCCGCGAAGTTCCTGGCCGAGTTCTTCGACAACCACGGCATGCTCGCCATTCGCGGGCGGCCGAAGTGGCGCACGGTCGTCGGCGGCTCGCACTCGTACGTGAAGGCGCTCGTGCGCGACACCACGGCGCGCATCGAACTGAACGCTCCCATCAAGACGGTGACTCGCTTCGACGATCACGTGCTGGTGACGCCCGTCGGCGGCACGCCGCAGCGCTTCGACGAAGTCGTGATCGCGTGCCACTCGGACCAGGCGCTGAAGATCCTCGCTGACCCGACGCCCCTCGAGCGCGAGATCCTCGGCGCGCTCCCCTACCAACCCAACGAAGCGGTGCTGCACACCGACCGCAACGTCTTGCCCCGGCGCAAGCGTGCGTGGTCGAGCTGGAACTATCACCTGCTCGACGATCCGCCGGCGAAGACGACCGTCACGTACCACATGAACCGTCTGCAGTCGCTCGCCGCCGATCGGGAGTTCTGCGTCACGCTGAACCACACCGCCGCGATCGACCCGTCGAAGATCATCAAGACGATTCAGTACGCGCACCCCGTCTTCACCGAGGCCGGTCGCGTTGCGCAGACGCGCCACAAGGAGATCAGCGGCGAGAACCGCACGCACTACGCAGGCGCGTACTGGAGCTGGGGGTTTCACGAGGACGGCGTGAAGAGCGCCGTACGCGTCGCCGAACGTCTGGGAGTGGACGGGCTGTGACCCACAGTGCGATCTACACGGGGACGGTGTTCCACCGGCGTCGTACGGCGCGCACGCACGCGTTCGAATACGGACTCACCATGCACTACCTCGACCTCGACGAAGCCGAGGGTCTGGTGGGCCGACGCTTTCGCCGCGCCGACTACTTCGGCGATCCCAACGTCAATCTCGCCGACGCGATCCGCACGCACGTGTGGAACGAAGCGTCGATCTATCTCGACGGCCCGGTGCGGTTGCTGACCCAGCTACGTAGCTTCGGTCACAGCTTCAACCCGGTGAGCCTCTACTACTGCTTCGACCGCGACGAACAGCTCGCGGCGATCGTCGCCGAAGTGACGAACACGCCGTGGGGAGAACGCCACGCCTACGTGCTCACGCCGAACGAAGCGGGTGAGTTCGCCGGTTCCTTTGCGAAGCAACTCCACGTCTCGCCGTTCTTCGGCATGAACCAGGCCTACGACTGGTGGGCGACGACACCGCTGGAACGCCTCCAGGTTCGCTTCGCCAACATCGAAGAGGGTGAACGCGTCTTCGACGCCAGCCTCGTCCTGATGCGTCGCCCTTTCCGCGCCCGAGCCGGACTCGGCTCAACCCTTCGTACCCTTGCGCTCATCTACGGCCACGCAGTCGCCCTGCGGGTCAAGGGTGTGCGCTTCGTCCCTCACCCAGGAGCAAAAACTCGTGAACCAACGCGCACGCGTTAGTCGCGCCCTCGTCCTCAACGTCCTCAACCGCATCCAGGTCGGACGCCTGTCGATCACCGACGACCTCGGCACGATCGTGTGTGGTCCCGGCGGCGGTCCGGAGGCAACGATCGTCGTCAACGACGCCCGAGCGTGGCCGCTGTTCCTGCACGGCGGCCGCGGTCTCGTCGACGCCTACGTCGACGGCTACTGGGAGACGCCCGACATGGTCGACCTCTTCAGCGTTGCCGCCCGCAACATCGGTCAGGCCGATCGGTTCCGCGAGAAGTTCTCCTTCGTTCGCACGCCGTGGCTGCGGGCCCGCGACGGTTTCGCTCGCAACACCAAGAAGCGTTCCAAGCGTGACATCGCGGCCCACTACGACCTCGGCAACGACATGTTCGGCCTGTGGCTCGACCCGCGCATGATGTACTCCAGCGCGATCTTCGAGACCCCCGACCAGTCCCTCGAGGACGCCGCGGAGAACAAGCTCGAGATCATCTGCGAGAAGCTCGAGTTGACCGACAAGGACCACTTGCTCGAGATCGGCACCGGGTGGGGCGGCTTTGCCGTCTACGCCGCGACGACCCGCGGTTGTCGCGTCACGACGACGACGATCTCGAAGGAGCAGTACGACATCGCCCTCAGTGTCGTGAAGGAGTCCGGCGTCGACCATCTCGTCGACGTCCGTCTCGACGACTACCGCGACCTGACCGGCCAATACGACAAGCTCGTGTCCATCGAGATGATCGAGGCCGTCGGCTGGAAGGACTTCGGCACCTTCTTCGCGAAGTGCAACGACCTCCTCAAGCCCGACGGGTTGATGGTGATGCAGGCAATCACCATCGACGACCGCGCGTACGAGATCTCGAAGATCACCAAGAGCTTCATCCGCACCTACATCTTCCCCAACGGCAACCTGCCGTCGCTCCAGGTGATGGGCGACAAGATCGCGAAGCACACCGACATGCGCACCCTTCGGGTCGACGACTACGCGTGGCACTACGCGGAGACGCTGCGTCGTTGGCACGTCAACTTCGACGAGGTGACGAACGAGCTCGGCATGCTCGGCTACGACGAGCGGTTCCAGCGTCTCTGGAAGTGCTATCTCGCGTACTGCGAAGCGGGCTTCAACGAGCGTCACGTCGGCCTCGCCCAGCTCGTCTTGGCGAAGCCGCTCTATCGAGGGCCGTATGCGACCCAGAGCCAGAGGGCACTAAGTGTCCAATGGCCAAACAAGTAACGACCGACGAGGTCCAACGACTCGCGCGCGACGGCGCGCAAATCGTCGATGTGCTTCCGGCAAGCAACTACGCGGAAGAACATCTGCCGGGAGCGATCAGCATTCCGATGGCGGAGATCGCCACGGCGGCTGATCGTCTCGATCCGACCAAGCCGGTCGTCGTCTATTGCTACGACCATCAGTGCGATCTGAGCTCGCGCGCCGCGGCCCGACTCGAGACGATGGGATTCGTCGACGTCAACGACTACGTCGATTCCAAAGTGGCCTGGTTCGCCGAAGGTCTTCCGAGTGAAGGCCTCGTCGACGACTCGAAGCGTGCGGTCAGCCGGCTGCACACCGATGTGCCGACCGTCGGCGACGACGCCACTCTGGCGGACATCGCCAACGTCGACGGCGACTGGGAGGTCGTCGCCGTCACGAATGACGACGTCGTGCTCGGCGTCGTTCGGCTCGAAGCCGCACATGTCGCGCCCGATACCGCGGTCACCGCCGTCATGCAGCCGGCGCCGCCCACGGTTCGACCCAGCATCTCGTTGCGGGAACTCGCGCAGTCGATGGACAAGAACGGCGAGCGCTACCTGCTCGTCACCACCCACGACGGGAAGCTGCTCGGCCTGGTTCGACGCGAAGAGCTCGACGCGGCCTAGTCATGGACGTCGGCTACTGGCTCTCCTCTGAGGAACACGGTCCGCACGATCTCGTTCGTCTGGCCGTCGCGGCCGAGCAACACGGCTACCCGTCGGCGATGATCTCGGACCACTTCCATCCCTGGGTGCGCGAGCAGGGCAACGCCCCGTTCGTGTGGGGCGTGCTCGGTGCCATCGCCTGCTCGACGACGAAGCTCCGCGTCGGTACCGGGGTCACCGCCCCGATGATCCGCATGCATCCCGCCGTGGTTGCGCACGCGGCGGCGACGGCCGCCGTGCAGTTCGAAGGGCGCTTCTTCCTTGGTGTGGGCACCGGTGAACGGCTCAGCGAACACATCACCGGAGAGCGGTGGCCTGCTTACGCCGAGCGCCAGTCGATGTTGCGAGAGGCGGTCGAGATCATTCGCGCGCTCTTCCGCGGCAAGAACACGAACTATTCGGGCGAGCACTACGCCGTCGAGAACGCGCAACTGTTCACGCTCCCCGTCACGACGCCCGACATCCTCGTTGCCGCCTCCGGCGCGAAGACGGCCGGACTCGCCGGCGAGATCGGCGACGGCCTCATTGCGGTCGCACCCGAGGGCGACGTGGTCGAAGCGTTCGAAGCGGCCGGAGGCCGGAGTAAGCGACGCGTCGGCCAACTGCACGTCTGCTGGGCCGCAACACACGAAGAGGCAAAGAAGACGGTGCGCGCGAAGTGGCCCATCGCCAGCCTGAAAGGCGCAGTGCTCTCCGACTTGGCGCGGCCCGTCGACTTCGAACAACTCACCTCACCGTTGCCTGACGAGGCGATCACCGCGCAGATCGTGTGCGGTCCCGAGCCTGCCGATCACATCGAAGCCGTCGCGCGTTTCGCCGCGGCGGGCTTCACCGAGTTGTACGTCCACCAAGTAGGCGATGACCAAGACGGCTTCTTCCGCTTCTACGCCGACAACGTCCTCCCCCACGTGGCGTGACGCGCCGCCGATCGGCGAGCACCGGCTCCTCGCTGACGGTCACGGCGCCGCGCTGATCACGCCACAGGGCGAAGTCGACTGGTGGTGCACGCCCCGGTTCGACTCGCCCCCGACGTTCTGGTCACTCCTGGACCGCGAGGCGCCCGCCGCGTTCTTCTGCGATGTCACGCCGATCGAATCGTCGCCGGAACCAGCGGGGGTCACGGCGTGGACGATCCTGCGGGCACCGTGCGGCACCGTCGAGGTGCACGACGGGATAGTCAGCGACCGGTTCGTGCGCGTCGTGCGTTGCCTCGATGGCGACCTCGACCTGACGCATCGAACCGGGTACGCATTCTTCGGTGATGGAGCAGGACGATGGGTCGACTCCCACCTCACCGCAGCGCAGGGCGAACTGGTTGCCTTGTCGATCTCACCGGGAGACGTCGAGATCACCGACGCCGGACTCAGCCTCGAAGCGCTCGTGCGCGCCGCCGAGGTGTTCCGCCGAGGTACGGCGGTTCGTCCCGGCGGCGACGACTATCAACGCCGACGCGTTCGCGAAGCCATCGCCGTTATTGCTGCGCTCCGTTACACGTCGACCGGCGCGGTCGTCGCGTCGGTGACCACTTCGCTTCCCGAGGTCCCCGGCAGCGACCGACAATTCGACTACCGCTACACGTGGCTGCGCGACGGAGCTCTCGCTGCGTCGGTCGCTGCACTTCACAAACGGCTCGACCTCGCCGAGTCCTACCTCGGCTTCGTTGCTCGCCTCGGCGATCGTGTCTTCGACGCGCCGCTCTTCACGATCGACGGCGGTCCGATCCCCGAGGAGGAAACTGTCGAGAACGTCACAGGATGGCGCAACTCCCGGCCAGTACGGGTGGGCAACGCCGCCGCCCGTCAGGTGCAGCTGGACGCCCTCGGATTCGTCATCGAAGCGGTGTCCACCTACACGCGTGAAGGCGGGAAGCTCACCGGCGAGGTGTGGCGAATGGTGCAGGCCATGGCCGACCGCTGTGCGAGCTACGACGCGGACGCGTCGAACGGCATCTGGGAGTTCCGAGACGCTCGGCCGCTCGTGTCGCGCGACATCGGAAGATGGATAGCGCTGGATCGCGCGATGCGTATTGCGAAGCGACGTCGGCCGTGGGTACCCCGGCAGGCGTGGCGCACCGCACGCGATGACGCTGCGAAGTCGGTCCTGTCCGAACTGCGTGACGACGGCCGTCTGCCGCAGTGTTACGGCGGCGATCCCGACGAGATGGACGCCGCGGGATTGCTCATCGTGATGTTCGGAATGCTCGGTGCCGAGGATCCGCGCGCCTCGCGAATCGTGGATGCCCATATCCGTGCGCTCGGGCAGGGCGCGTTCATGCGTCGATACAGCGCCGAGGTGCACGACGAGTTCCACGGCGTCGACGCAACGTTCACGCCGTGTTCGTGGTGGGCGGTGACGGCACTCAGCGCCGTTGGTCGTCACGAGGACGCCGAAGCGCGTTGCGAGGCACTCTGCCGTCAACTGCCGTCCCTGTTGGCCGAGGAGTTCGATCCGGCCGCGAACGAAAGCCTTGGGAACACGCCGCTGTTGTGGTCCCACGCGGAAGCCGCACGCACGATGCGGGTTTTGCACGCCGCAAGGATTCGCCGCCGGTTCGGCCGCGTCGGCTTGGCCGTCGAGCGAATCGCCCGGCGCTTTACGGCTCGATCGTGACGCCAGGGATCGTGACGATGTCGAAGACCTGCTGCACCGCAGGCTGGAGATGACGCAGGCGCAGCTGAGCGCCGCGCTGGATCGCCTCGATCAATCCGCGTAGACCGCTGGAGTCGAGGAACGTGACCTCACGAAAATCGACGACGAGGTCGACGGCTCCTTTGTCGACGAGCGCAAGCAACTGGTTGCGCAACGCGTCTTGCGTACTGGCGTCGACTTCGCCGGAGACATCGATCTCGGCGTGACGACCGTTCAGTGTGCGAACCGTGACGTTGAGCAGGGGCGCATCCATGGGGTCGGTGATTTTGTCACAGCTCCGTTCGGCGGATCACGACCAAGGCAATGTCGTCTGACGCATGGCCCGACTGAAACGCCAGCACCTTTTCGAGGACCGTGTCGACGATGCCTTGCGCGGTGGGAGGTGCGCTCACCACGGCTTCGTGCAACCGGTCGTCGCCAAAAAGTTCGCCGGTCTCGTTGCGGGCTTCGACGATGCCGTCGGTGAACAAGACCAGCGCGTCGCCCACCGCCAGCTTGATCGATACGTCGAAGAACCCGACATCGTCGAACACTCCGAGCAACGAGCCTGCTTTCCCCATGCGTGTGGCCATACCGTGACGCACCAGGAGGGGGAAAGGGTGCCCGCCGGTGGTGAAAGTTGCCACCCACGATTCGCTCTGACGATGGAGACGCGCCAACACGACAGTGCAGAAGCGCGAGCTGTTTTGTGCAACAAGCGCGCGATTCAACGCCGTCATGAGGCCACTCGGGACCGGCTCTCGCAAGGCTGCGCTGCGCACTGCGTGACGCGCCGCCGACGTCACGATCGCCGCGTCGACGCCCTTACCGCTGACATCACCGAGGACGACACACCAGTCGTCGGCGGCGACTTCGAAGACGTCGTAGAAATCTCCGCCGACCTCGCCTTGTGCCGGGTGGTACGCCGCAACGACGTCGAGGCCGGGAACCGACGGGGGCTCTGGCGGGATCAGCGTCTGTTGCAGGGCGTGCAACAACTCGTCGGCGTGTTGCGACGGCAATTCGACGACGATGCGAGTGATTCCACCTTCGTTCGTCGCGCGGCCGGCAACGGTGACGGGCCCGGAAGCGGTAGCGAAATGCAGGCTGCAGTCGCCGTTCCACAGCGCGTCGAAGCCTTCCCGCGCGGGAACCGTGAGATGGTCGACGAACGGTTGGCCCGGCTGCACCTCACGACCGAGAAAGTCAACCAGCGCCTTGTTGACGGCGACAACCTTCCCATCGGGCGTGACGCTGACATAACCCACCGACGCGGACTCGAGCAGCCAGGCCACGCCGTCGACCACAACGGGCACGCTGCGGAATCGGCTTGGCTCGGCACCGGCGCGTTGGCGTTCGGTTTCGTCCACGAGCCATTGGCGAAACTCGACGACTTCCGCCGACGGCGGCGTCCGGCCCGGAGCGCGACGACGGAGCGCGTCGTTCAGTGCCCCCAACGCCCGCAAGGTGTCGTTGTTGGCGTCGACCTCGAAGTCGAACTCCAATTCGTTCCGACTCGCGGCATGCATCGCGGCGTGCCGGCCGGCCAAACGCAACGACGCTGACTGATCGATGAGTGCCAGGATCTCCTTGTCCTCGTCGGTCGGATCCTCGAGCAGCGCAGTCAACAGGTCGCGAGTCGCGTTGTCGACGTGCAGGCCGCTCGCGATTGCGGCGCGCACCGGCAAGCCCAGGAAGCGCAGCGTCTTGTCTTCGGCACGGTGTTCCTCGGGAGGGCGCGCGTCGACGATCTCGGGAAGAGTCGGCTCCTCGGGCGAAACCGACCCGAACTCTGCCCAGACCGTCTTGACCAACGGGTCCACGTTGATACCCCACCGATTGGCGAGGGCTCCGACGATCTGCAGGCCTCGGCCCGTTTCGCTCACCGACGTGATGTCGACTGCGGAACCCCCGCGCGGCACGGGCACCGCCATGCGCGCCGGCAGGGAATCGACGAGCTCGACCCGCACGTCCTCGCCGACAAGGTCAAGAGCAACCGTGAACGGACGCGTCGTATGAAGCACCGCATTGGCTGCGAGTTCGGACACCGCAAGACAGATGCGATCCGAAAGCGCGCCTCGATCGTGCGCCTCGAGCCACTCCAGCACGAAGTAACGAGCCTTACGGCTCGCGACGGGTTCAGCCGCGAAGGTTCGAGCTCGTTCGAGAACGGGCCCCTCCTGCACCATGCGACGAATCTACCGCCGCAGCACCCGCTACTGGTCGAGATCGATGCACATGTCCTTGTTGGAATCGCTCTTGAGGCTGACTGCGCCCTCGGCGAACTCCGGACACTGGGCACCGCGTTCCACGACGGCGATGACCTTCCCGTCGTGCGTGTCGTTACAACTCTTTACGGTGCTGACCTTGGCGCGATCAGCGCTGAACTTCACGCACTTACCGGCGAAGTCTTCGCTCTTCGTGCTCGTATCGGCGAGCGCCACACCGCCAACGACCAAGACGACGACGGCCATGACGTAAATGCCCGCCCGCTTGTACATCGGCTTGCCGACCTTGACGGCCTGACGCGGCTCACCTTCGGGCGCTCCGAGCGCCGCGAGCTTGCGAAAGCCGACGAGGTTCGTGACGACGGCGAACCAATTGAAGAAGAACGAGATGAAACCCCACCAGCCGCGAAGCAGCGTCCGGTCCATGACGTCGCGACCGAGTTCGCGGCCACAGTCGCGACAGAACCGGCCCGTGTGCTTCCAATGCTTGAACATGATCACCATGCCCTGCACCGAGCGGAACGTGACGTCTACAGCAGGGGTCCGTCCACAGGCGCGGCACGAGTTCGGATCGATGACCTCCGCTGCGGGCCTCGCCGCAACCGCCGGCCCTTCCTTCACCGTCGACGGTGCGGCCGCCGCCGGCGCCTTCGACACCCAGCTGCGCAGGGTCGAGGGCGACACGCCGAGGTCGGCGGCGATTTCGTTGATCGTTTCCTGCCCCAGGCGGGCGCGGACGACCGCGTCGGTCTTGAATTCGTCGCTGTAACGGCGCGGACCCGTTGTTGCTGTCACCAGTTCTCCTCCGTGGACCAAGGGGACGGTACGGAGCGGCGGGGCATGCGGCCATAGTCCATACGGACTAATTCAGACGTAGTCCGGGGTCAGGCCGATCAGCAGAACGAGCTCAGTGATCAGCGAACGGCGAACGGCTCGTCCCACCGGTCCGCGAAGGCGACTTTTTCCACGGGCTTGCGCTTCACCATGTCGTGACGACCCTGGGGGTAGCCCACAGCGACGATGGTCGCGATTTTCCACTCGTCGGGGATAGCGCACACGGAGCGCAATTCGGCGTCAGCCGTGTTGCCCCACCCGGTCACAACAGCACCAAGCCCTTCGTTGCGGCAGGCGAGCAGAAAATTCTCCATCGCCGCGAAGATCGCGGAACCCTGGATCTCTGGCGGGGTGGCGCGCAGTTCCTTGTAAGCGAACAGCACGCCGACCGGAACCTCCGCCGCCCGGTCGTGCAGCTCGTAAACGGCGCGCCGATCGCGCGCGCCCTGATCGGTTTCGTCTTCGGCCGGGCGGGCGTAGCCGTACACGTCTTCGATCACCGCCAGCGCCTTGTCTGCGCCCAGCTTCATTACGGCGCGCGTCTCGGGTGACCGCAAGACGATGAACCGCCATGGCTGCAGGTTGCCGCCCGACGGCGCCCACGTTGCTGCTTCCAGGCAGCGGTGCAAGACGTCGTCGGGCACCGGCTCGTCTCGAAAGCGGCGGATCGTGCGGGCGGTGCGCATCACTTCGTAAAGCTCCACGAGCGGTGACGGTAACCGCTGCATTCCAGCTCGACTCCTATCCTCGCCCCACGGTGGGTAACGTCCCCACCGTGGTTCCCGAACCCGCTGGAACGCCCCGACTGTCCTTTGGGATAGGCCGTCTTTTCGACCTCGTGTCGGATGCGGTCATCGTCGCGTCGGCCCGATCCGGTCGTGTCGTGATGTGGAACCGCGCGGCGACGGCACTGTTCGGGATCGCTCGCGACGAGGCGATCGACTCGTCACTGGTGCGGATCATTCCGCCGCCGTTGCGAGAACGACATCTCGACGGCCTCGCGCGCTACGCCGACGGCGGCGCGAGCACGATCATCGACAGCGGCGAGTCAGTTGAGTTGCCCGCGTTGCGGGGCGACGGAACATCGTTGTGGATCGAGCTGAAATTGTCGTCGGTTCCCTACGAAGTCGAGGACGGCGACGCTGATGACCGCTACGTCATCGCAATCATCCGAGACATCACGCGTCGCAAAGCGGCCGAGGCCGACGCGATTGCGCGCAGCGACCAGTTGCAGGCGGTCAACAACGCCATGCGGGACTTCCTCGCGGCCGCGGCGCACGACATCGTCGGCCCGGCCGGTGGTGTGCGCAACGCCGCCGAACTCATCGGCGTTGCCGAGACGCTCGAGGAAGCGAAGGACATCGGCGAGCTGATCCGTCGTCAGTCCGAGCTCATCATCGAACTCGGACGCGACCTGGGACAGATGGCGGCGATCGAGCACGGCTCGGTGCCGACGCGTCCGGAGTCGGTGAACATCGCCGACGTGGTCGCGCGTGCCATCGCCGCATCGGTGATTCGCGGTCACGACGAGGAGGTCGTCGTTCGCGTCGCCCCGGAACTGCAGTGGTTCGTCGACCCGATGCACGCGACCCGCATCGTCACGAACTTGATCGGCAACGCCCGCAAATACGGTGCAGCCCCCATTCTCGTGCAGGCGATGCCCGGCGCCGGAGGCGTCGAGCTGACGGTGTCGGATCACGGTCCCGGAGTGCCTGTCGACTTCGCCGACAAGCTGTTCGAAAAGTTTTCTCGTGCCCGTCGCTCGGGTGACGGACTCGGACTCGGCCTGGCGATCTGTCGCGGCCTCGCCGAAGCCAACGGCGGCATGGTTCGGTACGAGCCGCCGCCCGGTGCCGGCGCCACCTTCGTGGTCCGGCTTCCGGACCGCGCGCCCGACGCGTCTTAGGAGGCCAAGAAGTCGAGGACGTCAGGGATCGCCTGGCGGTCCTGGGCGAAGAACAGGTGGCCGCCTTCGTACAGCTTGAGTTCGGCGCCTTTGACGCGGGCGGCGATCGCCTCGGAGTTTGCGGGTGGCGCGATCCCGTCGTACCGACCGGCGGCGACGAGCGTCGGGCAGGTGATTCGACCGAGGCGGTCGGCGACGTCGTGGTACCGGCGCGCCTGCAGTTGCTCGTGCATACCCCGGCGCACGTCGTTGTCTTCGATGGGCGGCGCGCTGTTGCGCGCCGTGACTAGCGCTCGGTCAAACGCGTGATCCGGATCAGCGAGCCACTCAGGCGTGAAGCGCGTGTCGGTGATCGTCATGCTGATCGCCGCGCGCTCGTCTGCCGGAAGGTCTTCGAGTTCGTGCAGCGGATACGACGCTCCGGCGTCGCCACCCGCCGAAGTACAGACAAGGGCGAGGCGTTCGACGCGTTCGGGGACAGTGACGGCGAATTCTTGGGCGACCATGCCGCCGAAGCTGATGCCGACAACGCGGCAAGTGTTCCAGCCGACGTGGTCGAGCAGCGCGATGGCGTCCGCCGCGTAGTCCGCCATCGAATACGGGCCGGGCGGGATGGCCGTCTTGCCGAGCCCGCGCTGGTCGTGGGCGAGCAGGTCGAACCGATCGGCGAACGGCTTCAGGATGAAACCGGTACCGGCAAGGGTCGCGCCCGAGCCGTTGAAGAACAACAGCGGCGGACCGTCGCCCGCTCGCTCGTAGTAGACGTCGATGCCGTTGCAGTTGGCGACGGGCATTGCGTTACGCAGTGAGCTCGACGAACCGGCGGTTCACGTCAGCCCACCGCTCGACGGCCTCGGGCTCGTCGTTCCAATGATCCATGACGGAATAGCACTGGATGTCGTCGGCGCGATCGCCGAAGCGTTCGACGAGTCGGCCGGGTAACTCGTCCCACGTGCAGGTGATCGCCATCGCGTCGACCATGTCGTCGGTGATCGTCGAGATAAGACCGCCGAAGTCGCGCGCCTTCTGGAACGCGTTGAGCTTCGCCGCCGTGCCTTCGAAGCCCGACACGTCGAACACGACGTCGTACCCCGGCGTCGATCCGTAGAACGCGAGCCGGGCGCGAACGTTTTCGCGTTGACGGGCGCGCGTTGCGTCGTCGTCCGACACCGCCGTCATGACCGGACACACCAGGGCGGCGCTGCCCGCCTCGCGACCGGCCTTGGCCTCACCCGAACGCACCGCAGGGATCACAACCTGGTCGAGGTAGGCAACGGTGTTCAACGGGTGCGCCAGGAAGCCGTCGGCCGTCGTGCCCGCCATCGTGCACATCCACTCGCGCACGCCGGCGACGTAAATCGGCGGGTCGTCGAATTCGTGACGAGGGGGCGCCCACTCCGGCGTGAGTAGAGAGAAGTTGTAGTACTTGCCCTCGAACTTGAGTCGTTCCTCGCCGCGGAACGCTCGGTAGATCGCCCGCATCGCCTCGATGTATTCGCGCATCCGCGGTCCGGGCTCCGAGAACTCGGTCGAAAACCGGCGCTCGATGTGGGGCTTCACCTGCGTACCGAGTCCCACGATGAAGCGTCCCCGCGTTTCGCTCTGCAACAGCCATGCCTCTTGCGCAGTGATCATCGGGCTGCGCGGGAAGGCGACGGCGATGCCGGTGCCGATCGTCATGTCGGTGTCGGCCAGTGCCGCCGCCGTGCACAGTTCGTAGACGGGCAGGCCGGCTTCGGGAATCCACATCGCGCCGAAGCCAGCCGCAGCGGCATTGCGGGTCATCTGCTGGCAGGCTTTGAGCGAAGGCGTCATGCCGAACGCGGAGAGAACGGGTCGAGAGCTCACGACCAGAACTGTGTCACGTAGGCCGACCTACCATCAGTCCGTGGCCGACGCAACCGTTGCAGCGATTCCGTACTACTTCGGCACCATGTACGCGGAGCAACGCCAGCTGCGCAAGACCCAGCCGGCGCGCGGCGGCCCCGGCCCGGCGGACTACACACGACCCGACACCATCACAAGCCTGTCGATGGGCGTCGGCAGCCTCCTCGCGCCGTTCGCGGCAAAGCGCATCATCAACGCGATCGCCCCGGGCAAGTCGAAGTACGGCAAGTGGATTGTCGGTGCCGCGGCTGCGGCCGGCGCCGCGACGACCGTCGCCGACGTCGTCGTGCGGCGCGCTCGCCGCAACGGCAAGCACGCTCGGATCGCGGAGCAGGTGCAGCGCGTCGGCGGTGTGGCGACAATTGCGACGGGCGGGTTGGCGCTGTCGACGGCGGCTGCGATCCGCACCAACCCTGACGCGCAGTGGGCGGCAGGCGGCTCGGCCCGCGACCTCGGCACCGGACCGAAGCAGTGGGCCTTGGCCATGCTCGGCTGGGACTTCATCTACTACTGGAACCACCGGCTCCAGCACGAAGTGCGCGCCTTGTGGGCGATTCACGTCGTGCACCACTCGAGCGAGAAGTACAACCTGTCGACCGCGCTACGACAGCCCGTCGCCGACGTCATGGGCGTGTTCGTTCCTTACGGGGTGTTGTCGCGCGCCGGTATTCGGCCGTCACTCGTCGCCAGCGCCCGCAGTTGGAACCTGCTTTATCAATACTGGGTGCACACCGAGACCATCGATCGCCTCGGCGTTGCCGAGGAAACGCTCAGTACGCCGTCGCATCACCGCGTGCATCACGGCTCGAACAAGAAGTATCTCGACCGCAACCACGGCGGCATCCTCATCGTCTGGGACCGCCTGTTCGGCACGTTCGAGCGCGAGGACGAACGCGTCGTCTACGGACTCACGAAGAACATCAACACGTACAACCCAGTCCGAGTCGCAGCGCGTGAGTACACCAACATCGCGCGCGACATCGCGGCGTCGGACAACTGGCGCGACCGCTTGTCGTTCGTGCTGCGCGGTCCAGGCTGGGCGTTCGCGAAGCAGGCCGAACGCGCCGAGGTGCTAGCGCAGCACTGACTGGTTCATGGTGGCGAAGTGCACGTCACCGAGCACTTCGATGCGCGGTGTCGGCAACCCGACCTGCGCAAGGACACCCGTGAACTCCGGACTCGAGGCAAACGCCTTCTGCGTCGCGCGGTCCGGGCAGGCATCGAAGACCGTGATGCCGGCTTCCGTGCTGATGGCGACGTGCAGATCCAAGGAGTTCGGTGGGTACATCTGCGACATCTTGTGATGACCCTCGAGCAACGCTTCGGGGTCTCCGTCGAAGTGATACGCGGTGAGAACCATGTACTGCAGTCCCGCGGACATGGCTTGCGTTACAGCCGCACTTCCAGCAGCGTGATTACCCGTCGGCGAGATGAGCCGGGAAGCCACCGGTCGCGATCGGACCCCAACTCTCGATGGTGAGCCGAAGGAGAGACTTGTTCTGCTTCACCATCGCGTCGCGGTACTCGTTCCAGTCGGAGTGCTCGCCGGAGATGCAGCGGAAGTAGTCCACGAGCGGCTCGAGCGCGTCGGGCATGTCGAGCACCTCGAACGCTCCCCACACCTGCACCCACGGATCCCAGTCGTCCGACAAGACGAGCACCGAGCCGGTCGGATTCCGTCGCGCGTTGATCGCCTTCGCGCGATCGGGATAGGTGGAGATCACGACGCGCCCAGCCTCGTCGACACCGCACGTGACGGGCGACGCCTGCGGAGATCCGTCCCGCTTGGTCGTCATGACAATCGCTCGGTGACGCGGTCGGAGGAATGCGAGCAGTTCCTCGCGGTCGACGGTGGTGTTGGTTGCGATCTTTCGAGCCACGTCACGCATCTTTTCAGCGATACTCACGACATGACTCCCGAAGAGACCGTGAACGCGTTCTGCAACGACATCGCCGGCGGTGACCTCGATGTGATCGTCGGCCATTTCGCGCCCGACGCGGTGTACCACAACATCCCGATGGCGGCCGTCCAGGGAACCGACGCGATCCGCGCGACGCTGGCCAGCTTCATGTCGCCTGAGACGAAGGTCACCTTCGAGGTGACGCATCAGGCCGTGAACGGCAACGTGGTCCTCAACGAACGCGTCGATGTCTTCACGACCGGGGAGAAGGTGATTTCGATTCCGGTGATGGGCGTGTTCGAAGTGGCCGACGGGAAGATCACCTCCTGGCGCGACTACTTCGACCTCAACATGTTCATGTCGCAGCTGGGCTAAGCGAGCTCGATCTTCCTCGTCAGTACGACAGCTTCGAGCAGCCGGCGGTCGTGGGTCACCAGGAGCAGGGTGCCGTCCCACGATTCGAGGGCTTGTTCGAGTTGCTCGATTGCCGGCAGGTCGAGATGGTTGGTTGGTTCGTCGAGTACGAGACAGTTCACGCCCTTCGCCATCAGCAAAGCGAGCTCGGCGCGCGTCCGCTCCCCTGGTGACAGGGTGGACGCGGGCCGTGTGACGTGGCCTTCGCCGAGCCCGAACTTTGCTAGCAGCGAGCGCGCCTCGCGCGCGAGTACGTCGGAGGCGGAAACGAACACGTCGAGCAACGGACGCTCCGAATGGAACCGCTCTCGTCGTTGGCCGAGTTCGCCGACGACCACCCCGGGGCCAAACCAACGATCGCCCTTGGTCAGCGGGACGCGGCCGAGGATCGCGTCGAGCAGGGTCGTCTTCCCTGAACCGTTGGGGCCGAGAATCCCCACGCGTTCGGCCCATCCGATCTCGAGATCGAGCGGACCCAGCCGGAACGCACCGCGCTCGACGACCGCGTCGTGGAGTCGCACGACTTCGCCGCTGCGTGCGGCCGCCGCGATCGAGAAGTGCAGCTGCCATTTCTCGAAGGGTTTGTCGACGACGTCGAGACGCTCGAGGGCTTTCTCGGTGATCCGCACCTTCGACGCCTGCTTCTCCGTGCGGTTGAGGAAGAAGTCGCGCTGTGCTTTGTCGTTGTCCTTCGGGTTCTTCGTGAGCTTGCGCGCGCCTGTCGTCGCCCACTGCCGTTGCGAACGGGCCCGCGACTCGAGGTCGGACTTCTTCTCCCGGTATTCGGCGTACGCCTCTTCAGCATGACGACGGGCGACGTCGCGCGCGTCGAGGTACGCGAGCCAGCCACCGTTGTAGAGCGTGGTGGTGTGCGACACCTCGTCGAGCTCGAGCACGGCGTTCACCGTCTTCTCCAAGAAGGCCCGGTCGTGCGAGACGACGATGAGGCCGGCTTCGAGCGACATGACCCATCGCTCGAGACGATCGAGGCCCATGAGGTCGAGGTCGTTGGTTGGCTCGTCGAGCAAGAACACGTCGAAGCGCGACAACAGCAACGACGCGAGCGATGCGCGCGCGGCCTGTCCCCCTGACAACGCCCGCATCTCCAGATCGAGCGCGCTGACCGGCAAAGACAGGTCGTCGCACACCGCACCCATTCGCGCCTCTAGGTCGGGACCGCCGAGAGACAGGTAACGGTCGAGCGCGGCGCTGTACTCGTCGTGATCGCCGCCGTCGCCCAGCGCAGCCGCAGTGTTCTCCAGTTCGTGCTCGGCCGCCCCGACACCGGTCCGGCGACGGAGGAAGTCACGCAGCGACTCGTTGGTACGTTCGGGCTCTTGGGGCAGGTAGCCGACGGCAGCCGCCGGTGGGGTACGACGGAGTGATCCCGCGTCCGGCAGTTCGAGCCCGGCGAGGACGCGCAGCAGCGTTGTCTTGCCGGCGCCGTTGCCGCCGACGAGACCAATGCGGTCGCCGGGGGCGACGGTGACATCTACGGCATCGAGCACTTGATGGGCGCCGTAGGAACGGGACACGCCTTTGGCGTGAAGGGATGCAGGCACAACAACTCTCCTCAGGAAGACCAACGGACAGAGGACAGGAAGGTCGCTACATCGCCGACCACGTTACGCCGCCCAGGCTTTGACCGCGACGAAATAACCACGAGCTGCCTACCGTTGTTGTCGCCGTGCTCCCTCCGCTCTCCATCCTCGACCTCGCGATCATCGGCAAGGGCGAGACCGCGCGCGACAGCCTCGACGGCAGCGTCGAGCTCGCGCGCGAAGCAGAGCGCTCGGGCTACAAGCGGGTCTGGTACGCCGAGCACCACAACATGTCGGCGATCGCGTCCTCGGCGACGAGTGTCGTGATCGCACACGTGGCCGCGCACACGACGACGATTCGACTCGGTGCCGGCGGGATCATGTTGCCGAACCACGCGCCGCTGATGATCGCGGAGCAGTTCGGCACGCTCGAGACGCTGCATCCCGGTCGCATCGATCTCGGCCTGGGTCGCGCGCCGGGCACGGACCAGGCCACCATGCGGGCGCTGCGTCGCTATGCCGACTCGGTCGACTCGTTCCCGCAAGACGTGCAGGAACTGCAGGGCTACTTCGCCGACGAGACGCTCGTTCCGACCGTCAACGCAATCCCGGGTCGCGGGACGCGCGTGCCGTTGTACATCCTCGGGTCGTCGCTATACGGCGCGACGCTCGCCGCTGCGCTGGGTTTGCCCTTCGGCTTTGCCTCCCACTTCGCGCCGGACTCGCTCGAAGCCGCGGTAGCCACGTATCGACGCAACTTCCGTCCATCCGCACAACTCGACCAGCCCCACGTCATTGCAGGCGTGAACGTGCTGACCGCGGAGACGAATGAAGAGGCGCAAGAACAGCTGCGGATCACGCGCCGTCGCCGCGCCGCTCGTCTCGTGCAGAAGGGCGTGTTGCTGACCGACGACGAGGCCGACGCGCTGCTCGAGTCGCCTCAGGGGCTGCACCTTCAACACATGATGCAGTACACGGTCGCGGGCACGACCGAGCGGGTCGTCGAGTACCTCGAGTCCTTCACGAAGCATGCCGACGCCGACGAGTTGATCGTCGCCCACGCTGCGCCGTCGGTCGCTGTTCGGCTCCGATCGGTACGCCTGCTCGGCGAAGCCGTAGCCTGAGGACTCGGCTCCCGTAGCTCAGGGGATAGAGCGTCGGTTTCCTAAACCGTGCGTCGCATGTTCGAATCATGCCGGGAGCGCTGCGGTTGTTGACGTATTTGTAAGCAGGTAGAGCACCCGTCCCACGAGTTGTCCCACGAACCTCCGACATCCGGCGACGCCGCCTTCGCTGCGGCGGCGCGCAGTTCGTTAGTTTGATTTGCTCATGGGAACGCATGAGACGGAACTGGCTGAGAACCTTCGGTGTCTCATCTCGGTCGACTGGTCGGACATTCAGTCGGTCCGTGACGATGTGTTGCCAGCGCTCGAAGAACTCGCTTCGCCGCCAACGCTGGGGGTTCTCCTCGAACGAGCGGTTCGAGATCAAGCCCTTCTCGACTTGTCCGAACGAACTCAGATCTTTGACAAGGTGACGTTGCTAGACGTACCCGGAGTGGTGCGCGTGCGCCTCCACATCTTCGTGAAGGGCAACGTCGACCTACCTCACAATCATCGATGGTGTTTCGCGAGCCGAATCATCCGTGGGTCATACAGTCACGCACTCTTCGGAAGCCGCGACGACGTCCGGCCTGGAATGTCGATACACGACCTAAAACCGCAATACACGAGGGTGGAGCGCGCCGGCGACTCCTACGTCTTGTCGAACAAGGTCGTTCACACGACGATCGCAACTCCAGGCACGGTCTCGCTGGTCGCTCGCGGGCCGGCGGTCGCGGGTGACTACGTGATCTTCGACGCCAGCATGCGGGCAACCACCGGCCGCGGCGCCCATACTGAATCCGAAGCCGAGCGACGTAAGAAGCGAATCAGTCGTGATGCGATCCTCGGCCATATCGCGTCTCTGCACCGAGCAGGACTCGTGCAAATTTAGGCTCTATTCTGTTGACAGTCGGGCATGGCGAGGGCTGGGGCGGTGCATCAGGGTCAGACCGCGCTCTCTTTGACATGAAAGGAAGCGCGGATTGTGGCAAGACTCGAATCAGCCTGGCAGAAACTTGTCGGCGAGCTGGAAGAGCTCGACTGGGAACGAATCGTCCACGACGAGACGACGCGCCGACGGCTAACGACCGCTATGCAGAAGGTTCGGCAGTCGCCGGAGTCGTTGCGAGATTGGGTAGAACACGTCGCGACGACCGACGAGTTGTTCCGGGACTCGGCACGCGATTCGGCGTATCCGCAACTCTTTTTCGATGAGTTTCTCGTGTGGCGTTCGAAGGATGATCGAGCGCGAGTGCGGCTGCATCGCTTTAAAACCGTGTCTCAGAACGGTGGGCTCCGAGAACCCGTTCACAACCACAAGTGGCACGGGTTCTCATGCATTCTATCCGGTGAATATTCCGAGTCCCGTTACGAGCGCACGACTGATGGCCACGGGCTGAACAAGATCGACGAGGTAACGAGGCGTCCGGGCGACATCGTCCTGCTCGAGGCGGTTCGAACTATCCACGAAGTGTCCGTCACCGGCCCGCGCCCCTGTCTGTCACTTTTTGTACGCGGTCCTCGCGTAGCCGACGAAATTTCGGTTTGGGAACGAGCGTCGCGGGACGAGTGGGTTGAGCGAAAACAACCGACCAGGAGCGAGAACCTCCGCGCAGCGCTGTCAGCGATTGGAAATGGACGCGATGACTTCCCCACGTTTTGAGGGCAGGTTCTTGTAGCGGCGGCTGACCACTGCAATCACGCCATTCGTTTTAAACCACAGAGTTCGATCGCTCGTTGCGGTCGACCGAAGGCAACTGGAGAATTAACCGTGTGTGGCATCGCAGGTTTCATCGGTTCCTCGCTGTCTCAGGGGGAGATTCCGAGTGTTATCCGGAACATGGTTCGAGCTATCGCTCACCGCGGCCCAGAGGAGGCAGGCTTCGTTCTCGACGACGAGATTGCTCTAGGCGCAGTACGGCTGGCCCTGATCGATCCGCTCGGCGGCCACCAACCTATGGGATTCTCGGATAGCCGTTACTGGCTCGCGTTTAACGGAGAGATCTTTAACTACCTTGAACTTCAGTCGGAGCTCAAGTCCAAGGGCATTGTGTTCCGAACGAAGTCCGACACAGAGGTGCTAGGTGCCGCGCTAGCAGCCTATGGATCGGCGGCGCTTCCGATGCTAAACGGCCAATTCGGCTTCGCCTTCTATGACCGATACAAGAAGCGTCTGCTTTTGGCTCGAGATAGAGCAGGCGAGCGACCTGTCTTCTTTTCAACCGCGTTCGGGGGACTCATATTCGGTTCCGAAGTAAAGGCGTTAGCGGCGCATCCTTCAGTGCAACTCGAACTGGACCGAACCGCCCTGGCGCAAACGGCACGTGCATGGACACCAATTCCGCCTAGAACTTCGTTCCGCGGGATCTCGCTCCTACCGCCGGGGTGGTTCTGCGAGTTCAGTGACGGGAAGCTCTCGACATCGCCATTTTGGCAGCCGCCGTTTCATAAGGACTCGAGTCGCCTGAAGGCGGAAGACTTGAGCGCCGCCCTTCAAAGCCGATTCGATGAAAGCGTGCGCCTTCGCCTCCGATCAGATTATCCGTTGTCCGCAAGCATTAGCGGGGGCATAGATTCGGCCGTTGTTGCTGCTGCGGCTCTCGCTCAGAGTTCGGAGTCATTCCCAACGTTTTCTGTACGTGTTGACAACGAGCACACCGATGAAGGGCCGGCGCAGCTTCGTGTCCTGGAGACGCTCAAATGCACGAACCACACCACGCGAGTCGATAGCGAAGATGTCCGAGATCTCTTCCCACAACTTGTGTTTCTCTCGGAAATGCCGCTGTTCCGGAGTGGCGGAGTTGGGACCTTTCGCCTTACACAAACGGTGCACGAACATGGGCTTCGAGTGATGCTTACTGGCGATGGCGCCGACGAGATGTTCTGCGGGTACGACATCGCGAAGGAGGCCGCCTTCGCCGAGCGCTACTCAAGTTTCGATAGCGATTCGATGCGTGAGGACTTCGTTAGTGACCTCTTTCACGACGTCACTCTCTCGAAAAAGTTCGACGCTAAATCGCTGTTGCAGCACTATGGAAGCGCGAATCGTCATAGAGGAGCGACTCTCGGGGCGCACTTCCGACGGTTTGCGAACGAACCGGGACTTAGCGCCTTCGGACGCGTGGCCGAGGACGATGAGCCATGGGAAGAAACCATCGAAATGGACCTCCTTCGCCTCGATCCCCTGCTTAGTTCCCGCGACTTGGTCGACCGGGCGCGCGTGATCGATTACTTCACGTTGATGTCCGGGTACTGTTTGGCGGCGCAGGGTGATCGTCCCGGTGCGTTTAACGCCGTCGAGTCAAGAGCACCGTTCCTCGACCCTGGAATTATCGATTTGGCTTTTTGCTCATCGCCAGCGGATCTTCTCGGTGGAGGCCGACTTGACAAGCAGCATGTCCGCGACCTCGGCGCGCCGTACTTTCCTGTCGACGTTCTCAGTCGTCGCAAGCAGGCGATGCGGATACCCGGTTCGACGGCATTGTTACCCGGTCGACACGACTGGGTAGATGAAGCGCTCGCGTACGCAAAGGCAGGGTCGTCGGCAACCGTTGATCCTGCCAAAGCTGCGAGCCTTGAGAGCGTCATGCTCACGACATCTGACGCCCCGTCAGCGGATTCGCACGCGTATTGCCTCATGCTAAGCGTTGTCTTGCTCGAGTGGCTTGCAGCTTCGCGATTCGAACAAAGCGCAGCCGCTGTCGCCACTCCACCGATGCGAGAGATAGACCTCCGCACCTCCGGCGGCCACGCCGAGCGAGCGCTGAGTCGCGGCCTGTAATGCCGGCACCGCTTATCGCCTTAGTTGGCCTAGACGGATCCGGGAAGACCACACAACTTCACCGCGTTCGTCAACAGTTAGAAGCGCTCGGGCGGGTCGTGTTAGAGCCGGAACCGCGGCCACTGAAACCAGTGATCGCCCGCGCTCAAATCCTTGCCGAGCCGACAGGCCAATCTGTAGAGGATTATCTCGGCCTGGATCTGAGCCAGCTCGTCGCAGCGATCTACAAGTGGACTGGACTGTTAGAGACACTTGAACTCCGCGGGATTGACAACGGCGTCGTTCTTTGCGACCGGTACGCGTACTGCCAACTCGCTGCCGGGATGCGATCGTCGCCGCTAGCTCAAGCTC
This sequence comes from Actinomycetota bacterium, assembly GCA_048498715.1. Taxonomy (GTDB): domain Bacteria; phylum Actinomycetota; class Acidimicrobiia; order Acidimicrobiales; family JACCXE01; genus JACCXE01. The sequence continues at coordinate 26,106 of JBEHXL010000011.1, forward strand.
TTATCGAGAAACTCTTCGCTGATTTCCCTGCACCCTCCGTGACGATCTACCTACATGTGCCGGTCTCCGTCGCGCGATCGCGGATGGCTACACGGGGCGAAGACTCCGAGATCGTTCCAGGATTCCTTGACCAACTCTACGCGGGATACGAGACGGTTCGTCAGCGGTACGACTTCACCGAAGTCGATGGAACTGGCTCGGTTGACGAGGTGTTCGATCGACTGTGGCCGATCATCGCCGAGGCGACCGGTGTCAACTGTTAGATCAGCGACCAGCGCGATGACGAGTCAACAATCCCAATACGGGGACGGCGCACCTACGTTCGCGCCGCCTGGAGCTTCTTCCATCGAGAGCGGTCTGAACGCGGCGGGACTGAAACGGCTCGCTTCCAGCGTAGGCGCAACCCGAGTCCGACCACTCGGCCCTTTTAGAGGCGGTGTGTCGTCGTTGACCGACGCTGTGGCGATCGAGTATTCGGGCGCTGAACGGCTAGCGGTCGTGAAACGGTTTACACCTGGATCCGCCGTTGCGCCCAACGTGGACTCGTCCGAGTGGGCAAGTTTCGAGTGGGAAAGATTACGTTTCGCCCGCCGCTGCGCGATCCGGACGCCGGAACCGCTTTCGCTAGACGTGGACGGGAGTTGGTTTGGTCTGCCCGCGATTCTGATGTCCCGCGTGTCGGGATCGCCTCGGAGCTGGCACGAGTCCAGCGCCACTCTTCTCGAGGGGCTCGCGGCGACGCTTCATGCGATCCACGCGACACCTTTCAGTCTCGGCGAGGCTCCCGAAACGTTGCGCAGGCCGCACCTTGCGCAAACGTGGCGTCCCGAGATGTACGACAGCCCCCACCCTCTGACTCCGCGATGTAGTCGAGTAATCGATGAGCTCAGGCACCAGATCTTGGATGCCCCAGTGGTTCTGACGCATGGCGACTACCACGCGGGCAACGTGTTGTTCGACGATGGCGTCGTGAGCGGCGTTGTCGATTGGAGTGCGGCTCGAATCGCACCAGCGCTCGCCGACATCGCCCATTGCGCTGCGTATCTGTCTATGTCGCCGGGAGGCTCGTCGCGGGCACGGTTCCTTGCCCTTTATGGCCAAACCGAGTCCCCGTCGCTGAAGCAATGGGAAGTGCTTTTCGGCGTCCATTTCATCAACCAGCTTGACGTCCGCAGGCCGGGGCTCGACTTGAACGAGCCCGGACAGAAGCTTGCTGACTTCATGGCGCGCACCTCTTCTCGCCTTGAGGAATTGTTAGATGACCTCGGCGCCTAAGGCGACACCAGTTCGAGTCAGAGAGCGAACACTTGGCGCTGACCGTCTGGTCCTTAGCTCAAGCGAGACGTACCAACAGGAATCAAACTCCGACGATCGTGGCCAACTCGTTTGCTTTTGTGGAATTGACGGCGCAGGAAAGTCCGCGCAGATTCGGGCCCTAGCGAGTGAGCTTCGAAGCACGCGCCGCAGGATCAAGCCCATGAAGCTAATCAGCACCTCCGGGGACTTCTATCGAACGATTCGATCGTCTTCGGAGACGATGGATCGCCAGACTTACATGGAGCTATTTGCTTTTGAGCGCTTCCGTGCTGCGCGACGGAGGATCCCACCGGAACTGGCACGGGGTTCGCTGGTCTTGTGCGACCGGTACCTTTTCACGGATATCGCCGCCGCGGCAGGGTATGGAACTAACCCGTCGCTCGCTGAACAGCTCCTTCGCATAGCTCCGCAACCAGCGCTAACGATCGTGCTTACTGTGTCGCCCGAGGAGGCGTACCGGAGAGTTGAAAAACGCGGGCGCGGAAGTCGTCCTGCTCACTCGCTCGACTTCCTCCAACGCGCGGCGACTGAATACGCAGAGATAAGCGAACGGCCGGGTGTCGTCGCAATCGACGCGACTTGTGGCTTCTCGGAATCGTCGCGTCGAGTGCGGGAGACAGTCGGAGACCTGCTCAGGATCGCGTTCTAGGGCGAATTGAACGTAGCGATAATGGAACGAAGCGCTTTCACGAGCGGTGTCGACTACGGCCACCAAGGCGGGGACCCCGCGCGCCGAGTCGTGATCGACTTGAGTACGTGTGTCAATCGGTATGGACCGGCGCCCGCATCGATCGAAGCGATGCGCTGCCTCGTGCCCTCGGACATTCTGATGCATCCTTACGAAGCACCGTCGCGACTTCGTGAACTCTTCGCATGGGAGACGGGCCGTCCAGCCGACGAGTTCGTAGCTGGCCGCGGCACTAGCGAGTTCATCTGGGCTATCGGTCGAAACGTAGATCAATCGCGTGTCGCTATCCCGGTCCCGAGCTATACCGACTATCTCAAGGCCTTTCCTGGGCGCGCCTTCTCCTTGCGCGGCGAGCAAATCCCTTCGCTCGAGCAACTCGACGCAGCGCTCGAAGTGGCATCGATCGTGCTCATCTCCAACCCGCACAACCCGACAGGAACCTTCTTCCGCCCCGATGAGATCCTTCCTATCGTCGCGCGTCACGGAGACGCGACACTGGTGCTCGACGAGTCCTATATCGACTTCACCCCCAACCCGATGACCGATTCATGCCTCGGCAGCGAGGTACCAAATCTGGTCGTACTGCGGTCAACCTCAAAGTTTTATGGCATCGCAGCCACACGCGCTGGCATCGCCTGGTCCCGCGACAGGACGAGATTGGCAACGCTAATCGGGCCGCAGGAGACTTGGGGACTATCGGGCGTCGACGTACACATCGCTGACGCCGCGGTGAGATCCACCGCCTGGGCGAGTGCCACTCGCCTACTCATGCACAACGACAATCGTTGGCTTGCAGAGGCGATGCGCAGGATTCCGACCGTCGAAATCAAGGCCAATGAGAACGTGCATTTCCAGTACGGCTTGTCGCGACATGCGGACACACTTGCGACCGCCTTCGCTGCACACGGAGTCGGCGTACGCTCCCTTGGCGCGGCGCACGGGGTGATGCCGGGTGGACTCCGGGTTGTCGCGCCGCGCATCGACGAGCGCTCGGTCGTCGCCGAGGCTATTGAGGCAGTGGCGGAACTGGCGACGCGACTCGGCTCCTGACCATGAGTGAGGTGCATCGCTAGGATTGAGCGCTGTGATGGGCGGCATGCGGCGGCATACGAGGTCTGGACGAGTCTTGAGTGATGATCGTTTTTTCGCCGTCAGCCCTTCCGACGCTGTCGCTTTCAGCCCCGCGCCGCGCATCGTCGATGGAAGCGACGTGGGATGAGTTCGCCGGGTCTGCTCACAATCGCTGAACTTGCCGCGTGCGTCGCCGACGGATCGATTGAGACCGTGGTCGCCGGATTTACCGATCACTACGGTCGTCTATGCGGTAAGCGACTCGGCGCAAGCTTCTTCCTCGAGACGGCGTTGGAAGGCCTGCACGCTTGCGACTATCTCCTAACCGTCGATATGGAGATGGAGCCGGTCGCGGGCTACGACTTTGCCGGATGGGAGAAGGGCTACGGCGACTTACTTCTCGTACCGGACCTGTCCACGTTACGCGTCGCCGACTGGTTGGACTCGACAGCGCTCGTGCTGTGCGATGTGCACGAGCGCGACACTGATGCATTAGTTGAAGTCGCTCCCCGAACCATCCTCCGCCGCCAGATCGATCACGTCTCAGCGCTCGGCTTAAATGCGATCGCCGCGACCGAGTTGGAATACTACCTGTTCAAAACGTCGTACCGCGATGCGGCGAGGTCTGGCTACGCCGAGCTCGAATCTGCTGGGTGGTACCGCGAGGATTACCAATTACTGCAGGGAGCGCGCACAGAGCCCTTCCACTCGGCGGTGAGACGGCATCTGAACCGGTCTGGCGTCCCAATCGAAGGCTCAAAGGGCGAGTGGGGACGCGGACAACACGAACTGAACTTGCGTTACGCCGAGGCATTGACAATGGCCGATCGCCATGTTGTCTTCAAGCAGTGCCTTAAGGAGTCAGCCGACGGGCACGGCGCTGCGGTGACCTTCATGGCGAAGCCGTTCGCGGACTCTGCAGGATCGTCCTGCCACGTGCATTTGAGTCTCTGGGCTGAGGGACGGAACGTGTTCGCCGAAAACCACGAAAGCCCGACCGCACTTGAGCACTTCGTCGGAGGATGCCTAGCGCGCGCAGCTGAGTTGACGGTCCTCTTCGCGCCGACGGTCAACTCGTACAAGCGATTCGTTGACGGGTCGTGGGCACCAACACGACTCGCTTGGAGTAGCGACAATCGCACGACTGGTTTTCGAGTCGTTGGAGCGGGCGCGAGTCGACGTATCGAGTGTCGAATCCCATCTGCCGACTGCAATCCTTACCTTGCACTCGCAGGGCTTCTCGCCGCCGGACTCGACGGCATAAAGAACGAGGTTAAGGCGCCTCCGTTGTTCAACGGCGATGCGTACGAGGCACACCACTTGCCCCGGCTACCTAGGTCGCTTGGCGACGCCACCCGGACGTTCGCCGAGAGCGAGTTCGCTCGGTCTACCTTCGGCGAGACGGTTGTCGACCACTATGTTCACTTCTTCCGCGCGGAGCAATCGGCTTATGACCGGGCCGTCACGGACTGGGAGCGGCGACGCTACTTCGAGCGAATTTGAACGAATCCGACGACATCATTCCGGCTCCGCGAAAGGGGTTCAGGCCGTGTCCTGCGTGGCGAGTGACGCCGCAAGCCGTCATGGAATTTCGTCGGAATCAACCGCGTGGCAGCTCCTCAACAGATTACCGGAGAGGGAGTTGGCGATGGTCTCGGGCCGCGGGCGCGATGGAAGCTTTAGGAAAGTTGGCTTCGAAGATGCACAGAGGCTATCGAATACCGTGGCGCCCTCCACGAAGGCTGTGTCCGTGAGCTGATGAGAGTGAAGCGAGAGGCTTTGAATGAGTACGTCCGTGCCGACGCCAATGGCCGCTGCCGAGTGGCGCGTCCTCTCGGCGCTCGCTCTCGACGAGTCCGACGAAGCCCTGACCGGCTTGTCAGACAACGGCTTATCGTGGTCGTCGTTGCTTTCGGCAGCTGTCGGACACCGAATGTTGCCGAGCCTCGCCGTACTGGTCCAGTCCGAAGCGGTCTTTGTACCGCGCGGATTCAATGCTGTTCTCGACGCCGTGCTGTTGGCGAATCGCCATCGCGCGCGCCGCGTCGTCAAGGAAGCGGCGCGACTTACTTCGCAGCTTGACAACGCTGCTGTTCCAGCCGTGGTCACCAAGGGCGCAGCCCTATTCGACCTGCTTTACGATGGCGATGGAACGCGTTGGTTTGCTGACCTCGACTTGATGATCATGCCGGATCACATTGATGCGGCCGCATCGGCCCTCGCAGAGTTCGGGTACGTTATCGGGAAAACAGGACTGAGCGAGACCATCGCCCCTTTGCCGCGAGGCGAAGCCCTTGCATATGTTCTCAGCCCCGATCATGTAATGCGCCACGCGCGAAAAACAGGCGACTCGATTATTCCGGTTCTTGAGGTCGACATTGCCTACAGCCTTACCTGGGCATCCGCTGACTGGGAAGTGCCGGTAAACGAGGCAATGGCAACGCGGACGATGGCGGTCGTCGGGGACGAGTTGCTACCGGTGTTCGCGGCGGCATTTCACTTCCTGTTCGTCGTTCTCCACGTCTTTCGCGAGGGGTGGTTCGAACGCACCCGGCGACCGGATCTTGCGCAGGTTCGCGACGTCGTGCGCTTTGCGAAACGCATGCGACCAGCTGAGATTTCGGAGGTGCGCGAGCTGATCCGGAGGTACCAGCTTGAGAAACCGGTGAGTTGGGTGTGCGGCAACATTGACGAAGCGTTCGGAACGCATCTCTCCGACCAGTTTGGAACTGTCACGAGTGCCGAGTGGCTGCAAGAATGTCGTGGAGCGGGGAATCGTCGCCTCCGGTGGCGCGCTCCTCTGCGGGTTCGCATGCGCGATTCGATCTGGGCTACGTCACCCATTGGCGGCGAAGAGCTTGACCTGTCATTTCGCCTGCCTCCCAGTCTCCGACACCCCTAAGACGCGCCCTAGTCCACGTCAGCCAGCACGACGGCGATGGCCGTGTTCCGCGAATGCGAGAGCGAGGTACTCCAACCCCTGACTCCCAGAGCCATCGATAGGTGGAGCGCTCTGCCGCTCAACACGACGAAGGGCTGGCCCGATGGCTCAAGCCGCACCTCGATGTCGTGCATGTTGAGCGCGCCGAGCCCCACTCCCATGGCCTTCATCGTTGCCTCCTTAGCTGCAAACCGCGCTGCGAGGCCGGCGGCCGGATCGCGCGATCGCAGCCCGTTGGCCCGCTCGGTGGGAGTGAAAACGCGGGCAACGAACCGGGGCGTCCGCGTGACAATCGCTCGAAACCTTGGCACGTCGACTACGTCCACGCCGACGCGATTCACAGACGCATTCCTTTCGACAAGCGACCCCGATTCTGCAACTGCTTCAAAACGCCGTCAACGGTGTTTCCGGGCAGGCCGTCCTAACCACATGCGTACCGAGTGCTTCGAAGATCGGGTCACGCAAAGCCTGTGGCGCTGGCGACGCCAGAACGCTAATCGAGCTGTCAAACAGTTCGTAGCGATTGATCCATTCTCGTCTCCGCCCTCACCCACACACTCGGTGCTGCCCTCTCGGACACCCTTACGACGTCGGCTTCAGTCGTCCGCCCAGGACCCGATCATCGTCGACGAATACTGAGCATCTTGGAGTACTCGAGCCTAAACACCGGTGACGACCCGGCCACCATTTTCGGCGCCGGTCGAAAGCTGCGGGATTCTGCCGTGATCGACACGCAGGAGCGCGTCGAAGGCCAGAAGGGCCGTGAGGCCAGCGACGACGTCCGCTCGTAGTTCTGGCGCGGCCCCAATTGTTGCGCGAAAGTGCATCTGTGCTGGGCGGATATTGGGGGCTTCTTCGTTCGATCGCTCTTGCGCGTCGTACCGTTCGGGCAACGTCGCGCTGGCTTGATGTTGCCGTTCTCGTCGTCGCGCTATTTGCTGGATTAACGCCGATCGCGCAGGCGTTGGCGATGGCGAACGTTGTTGGCGCCGCTGCCGGCGTCGTGAAGTACGGCATCGAGTCAAGCGCGGCCGACCGCCTCAGCCTCGCATCGGCTGCTTATGTCGCCGCGTTGGTTTTCCAGGGCGTTGTCGTGGTTGTTGTCGCGACTGCTTCACAACGGGTTCGGCGGAGGCTCGATGGGTTGCTACGCGAGCGCGTGATGGCTGCGCTGCTGGAGCCAAGCGGTATCGGCCAAGTCGAAGATCCCTCAATGCGGCCGGCCCTGGACGCAGCGCGGGCCGCCGCTCCAAATGGCGGCATGTCGCCGGGCACGATCGCTGCCCTCTTGCCGAGCGTCCTCGGGAACCGGATCGGGTTGATCGCTCGCGTTGCTGGCCTCACCTATGTCTTCTGGCCCATCGGCGTCGCGTACGCCGCGGTCACGATCGCCAATCAGGCTGCTATGCACCAAGCGTTATGGCGCGTAGCAGGCGCTGGTGGCGGAGTCCCGCCCGCCGCCGTGGCCTATCAGCTCGAATTGGCAACGTCACCCGCCGCAGCCAAGGAGATCCGCGTTTTTGGTCTTGGTGATTGGATAGGTCGGCGCTACCGCGACGGCATGCTCGGCCACGTCCGCACTGTTTGGTCGCAACGCCGCGACTTCACGCCAGCACTTATCGCGACGCTCGTCGTAGCGGCCACCGTGAATGCAGTCGGACTTGTTGTTCTCGGACGTGCCGCGTTGGACGGTCGAATTGGAGTCGGCGAACTCGCCTTTGCAGTTTCATCGCTGATCGCTCTGATGCCCGCCCTCAACCAGGACGACATGCCATTCGCGTTCGCGTCCGCCACTATTCAAACGATCGAGTCCGCCGAGATCGTAGCTCGCGGTTTACACGCTCGTACTGGAGCGCGCTCGGCCTCCGCGCTCCCGGTTTCGTCTGTTCAGTTCAGCGGCGTCGCCTTCCGATACCCAGGAAGCGACGTCGACGTTCTTACGTCAGTCGATCTGGATTTGCGCGTCGGCGAACGGACCGCGCTTGTAGGCCTGAACGGCGCCGGCAAGACAACTCTGGTAAAGCTCTTGTGCGGCCTTTATGAGCCCACCGCTGGGACTATCTCTGTTGACGGCGTTCCGCTTCAGCACTTCGAGATGAGCTCTTGGCGGAGCCAACTTGCGGTTCTGTTCCAGCAGTACGCCCGTTATGAGTTGTCCGCGCGCGACAACGTCAAATTTGGGGCCATCAGATGGCGCGGGCCCGACGCAGACGAAGCTGCAACACGCGCAGCGGAACGGGCAGGGGCTTCCGACGTAATCATGTCGCTGCCCGGCGCATGGGATTCGCCGCTATCGGCGGCTTACGAAGGCGGTTCAGAGATTTCGGGGGGGCAATGGCAACGTGTCGCGCTGGCCCGTTGCTTATTCGCGGTTGAAGCAGGAGCACGCGTACTTGTCCTCGACGAGCCAACAAGCAACCTTGACGTGAGGGCGGAGACAGCACTATTCGAGTCGCTACTCGCGCTCACATCCGACGCGAGCGCGCCCCGGATCGCGACTGTGTTCATATCCCACCGGTTCTCGACGGTGCGACAGGCAGACCGCATCGTTGTCCTCGATGCAGGCCGAATCACCGAGGACGGCACGCACGACGAGCTCCTCGCGAGAGGAGGCGCCTACGCGCAATTGTTCAGAACGCAGGCGCACAGCTACGTCGAGGAGACACAGTGATGGCAGCGATAAGACGTATCGCGTCGCTCGTCGCTTTGGTCTACCGCTCAGATCACGCCCGCACCGTCTTGTCGTTGTCACCTGCGATCCCTGTGTCGCTCGGTCTGACGTATTTGTCCGCTCGCCATCTCCTTCGCGGCTTGGCGTCGGGTAACGACGAGGCGATCCTGATGTCGGCTGCGTTGTTCACCGTCGCTTTCGCCGGGAACGTCTGGCTCAGCCGCGTAGTGCGCACTAGCCGTATTCATCTCGGGGAACTGGCGATCGTCGAGTTCAATGCCCGCTGGGTCACAGCGTCACTGCAGTCGTCCACCGTGGATCCGCTCGAACGGCCTGAGCATCTCGACAGGCTCCAGGTGCTCCAAGGCCGCATCTTTGAAATCGGTCAAATCCCGCGAATGCTTGGATGGCTGGTCGATGCGGGCGGTGGGCTTCTTGTTTCGTTTGTTCTCCTTGTCGACGTCTATCCCCTGTTGGGACTCGTCATCTTTGGGGGCTTGCCCGCCTCCGCGCTCACCAGCCGAGCCGAGCGGCGTGCCGAACGGCTTCAGATGGCAGCCGCGCCCGACGGACGCCGTTCCGCTCACCTGTACTCGGTCGGCACCGAGCCCTCGTACGCGATGGAGGTACGCGTGGCTGGGCTTCAACACGAGCTGCTGGAGCGGTTCGCGTCGCAGTGGCGTGTTGTAGACCGCGTTTTGTTCCGCGGTGAGCTCGTTGCTGGACTCGTGCAGCTAGCTGGTTGGCTCATCCAGGCTTCCGTATTCGCCGCTGGCGTCGCCTTGACGATCGCTCGCGTTCGAAGTGGTGCCATAGACGCCGCGGACTCGTTCATCGCTCTTGCCGCGATGGGGCTGGTAGTCGGACAGTTCGGCCAGGCTGCCGGAGGACTCTCGAGTATCGGCCGCGTCGGACGTCTCTTTCAGGACCTCAGTCAGATCGAACAGGAATCTGTGTCGTCAGCTCGCGCAGGGAGTTCGCCTGTTCCGGACCGCCTACGCGACGGCATTCGCCTCGACGGAGTCTCATTCAACTATGGGGGCGTCGCGCACGACGTCTTGCGGGACGTGAACTTGCACTTGCCCGCCGGGTCCGTAGTCGCCGTCGTCGGAGAGAATGGCGCTGGCAAGTCAACTCTTGTGAAACTTCTTTTCGGCCTTCACACCCCGACGACCGGTTCGATTGAAGTCGACGGAGCGAGTCTAGCTTCAATCGACGTAGAGGAGTGGAGGAACCGCACCTCGGCGTGCTTCCAAGACCACTTACGATTGGAACTCGTCGCGCTCGAAAGCATTGGAGCGGGCGACCTGCCACGTGTCGATAATGAAGAGGCCGTGCGCTCTGCCCTATCGCGAGCAGGTGCCACCGACCTCGTACCGGACTTGGCAGTTCAGCTCGGCGCTCGGTTCGGTGGCGCCGATTTCTCAGGCGGTGAGTGGCAGCGCGTCGCGATTGCGCGCGCCTTTATGCGCGGCGCGCCACTTCTTCTCGCTTTGGACGAACCTACGTCCGCACTGGATCCGCTTGCCGAGCGAACGATCTTCGATGCATACACGTCAGCCGCTCGTCAGTTGGGCCGCGACGCCGGAACAATTACGGTGATGGTGGCGCATCGCTTCTCGACCGTGGCCATGGCGGACCTCGTGGTCGTGCTGGAGCGTGGCCGGGTTCTTGAGGTCGGCGAACCTGCGACGTTGCTCGCGGCGGGCGGAAAGTACGCGGAACTTTATGAGTTGCAGGCGCGTCAGTACCGCTAGGCAAGCGTCACCGGCATCAGGCCACGTCGGCGGCGGGGCCGATCTATTCCAGCTGTGGCGCGACGCCAGCGGGGCGGAGGAAGCTGCAGACCAACTACCGATCTGCCGCACCCGATTATCCCCGGGACACGAGCACTGGGAAGCTGGTAACGCTCGACACGAAGGTCGAGGCGAGATAGTGCGGAGCTGAGATCGGCTCGAGCAGTGTGAAACGATCGGCGAGGCCGCGCAGGAAGCTTTTTAGGACCAGGCGGGCGAGGTGCGACGCAATGCACGCGTGCGGTCCTGTCGCAAAGGCAAGGTGCGGGTTCGTTGAGCGATCGAGCCGTAACTCATCGGCGCGGTCGAAGACTCTCTCGTCGCGGTTGGCGGACGGAAGCCAGACGGTTATGACGTCCCCAGCTGTGATTCGCTCGGCACCGATCGTCGAATCCGAGAGAGCGGTACGTGCAACGTGCAATGCAGGTGACGCCCACCGGCAGAGTTCTTCAACGGCGGTGTCGAGCAACCCAGGTTTCTTGCGCAGGTGAGTGAAAGCCTCCGGCGTGTCGCAAAGAGCCACCACGGACCCGGATATCGCGTTTCTAATAGTGGCTGCGCCCGCCACGACGTTGACACAATTTGCGACGGCTTCGCGTCGGCTGAGACCGGCGCCGCGCAATGCTTCCACGATGTTGGGTTCGTCCAACGGCGCTGAGGGCCTCCGGCGAATCTCCTGGCCGAAGAAGATGAACAACTCGCGCAACGCTGCACCTGGCTCCGCTCCGTCCGGCTGCTCGAACGCGCGCGCCGCGCGATCGATCAGCCAAGGCACCAGGTCGGCGTCGACGCCCGTGAGGATCGCAATCACGTCGCCAGCGAGTCGCGAACCGAACTGTTTTGCGACGTCAACAACGCCATCGACGTCCAGCGCCTCGGCTACTCGCGCGGTGACGGCCTTGTTTAGGAGGGCGATCGTGGCCGGCCGAAAGAAGTCATGGATCGTCCGTCGAAGCCGACCGTGATCGGGCGGATCGGTCAACTCCAGCATTACCCCCGCGGCCGGATCCCGAGTGCCGCGGACCGTGTGGAGCGTCATTCCGTACTCGGCGCTGAACGCGCGTGCGTTCCGTAGGACGGCGGCAGTTTCCTCGTGACCGGTCACAACCCAAAAGCGCGCGCCTGCCGAAGTCTCGCGCGCTGTCACTGGACTGACGCGGCGGAGGTGGGCGAAGTGCTCGTGTGGCACCCCGTTCGTGAAGGTGGCCGGATCCGAGAGGTCGACGTCTCCGGTTGACGCGATTGTCATCGCGTTGGCACCGCTTCGACGCGGAGCGAGCGTAGTCCGCTGAGGAAGTTCGATCGCAGCCATGACTGCTCGACTAGCTGGAATCGTTCGAAGCGTTCGAAAAGCATCGTCACGGCGGAATGAACAGCGACTCGGGCGATCGGCGCACCCGTGCAGTAGTGAGCACCGAAGCCGAAGCCGACGTGGGGGTTCGGACGTCGGTTCGGTCTAAATGACCCCGGATCTTGAAACACGCTCGCGTCGCGATTAGCGGCTCCCAGCCAAACAGTCACTGGGTCGCCCTCGCGAATTCGGGTGGAGCCGATGTCTACGTCGCACGTAGCCGTCCGCATGAAGTGAGCTGCTGGACTGGCCCATCGAATCGCTTCCTCGATTGAATCTCGGTTCGGCCCGATCGTCCGCCAGTGTCGCCACTCTGCGGGTGACGTCGCTGCCAACAGCACGAGCCTCGAAACGACGTTGCCAGTTGTGACCGATGCGCCGAGTAGGAGCCCGTATGCGTTCAGGAGGATCTCGTCTGTGCGCAACGAACGGCCGTCGACCAACAGGTTTCGGAGTTGCGGGAGCGCAGCGGCGGTGTCGGTTCCTGCCAACGCCTCGCCCCGCATTAGTTGAATCATTCGCATCTGAGCGGTGCCGGGCGATGTCATGTCGGGTTCGTCGACGACGGCCGCGACAGCCAGGCGTTGCGCCTCAAGCCATGAGTCGCGGGGTAGGCCGAGGAGTGCACCGGTAACCTCACCCGCGAACACCCCCGACGCGGTCGCTGCATCCGCGCCGACAATCAAAGCATCCCCGAGGCGACGAGCGGCGTCCGTGGCAATACGGCGAAAGCTGTCTTTAGCGATGTCGGCGAGTAGCCCCGACAGCACACGACCCAGTCCCGCGTGAAAGGAGCCGTCGCTGACTGCGAGCATCTTGCCAGCGCCTCTTTCGCGGCCGCCTAGAACCGCGAGCATGTTTCCCTCGCCGGACGCGAAAGCCTGTGTGTCCCGGAGGACGCGTCGAACATCGCTGAGTCGGGTTAGCGCCCAAAACCCGCGAGGACCTGTCGCATTCCAGTGAACGGGACTTTCATCGCGAAGCCGGTCCCATAGCGCAAAGGGCGGACCCTTGGCGTAGAGCGCGGTATTGGCAAGATCAGGAACCGCCTCCAGCGTTTCCGTGGCGTTAGCCCGTTCCATCGAACGCCACGTGACTCTCAAGACCGGAGTGCATTCCCCGCAACGTGAAGAATGAGGAGGGATCGTCGATCTGAGTTACGTCGATCACGACATTGAACGCGTCTTCGACGAAGGCGAGTAGTTCGACGACAAGCAGAGAGTCCAGTACGCCTGCTTCGAACAGGTCTGTGTCGCTATCGATAATCGGGAGCGCTTCCGTGGGGTTGTCTTCGTCCCAGCATTCGGCGAGGAAGGCACGAATCTTCATTTCGAAATCAGTCAGCGCTACGTGCACGATTTTCCCTTCGGCGTCCAAACTCGTCACTCGCGAGCTTCTCCAATTTATGCCTATCGATCTTGCCATTCTCCGTGATCGGTAGCTCCTGCAAGATCACAATCCGTGGCAGTTGATCGCGCGCCAAGATGGTCGCTGCATGCGCTCGGACGGCGTGCGCGTCGAGCGTGTCGTCTCCTAGAACGAACCCAACGACTTCGTCTCTTTTACGCGTTGCCACAGCCGAAACGGACTTCACACCTGGCGCGCTGCGAACCGCCGCCTCGATGTCACCTAGTTCGGTTCGTTGGCCGCGAATTTTGACTTGGTGATCGTCGCGGCCCTCGAAAGCGAATTCACCACTAGGCAGCAGGGTCCCGCGGTCGCCAGTGCGATAGATGCGGCGACCCTGCCAGTTCACAAACCGCGTCGCCGTCTCCTCGTCGCGATTCAAGTAGCCCGAAGCGACTCCGGCTCCGCTTATACAGAGCTCCCCGACGGTGCCGGGCTCTAGCTCCCTCAGTTCATCGTCAAGCACGTGTACGGCGACGTTCGAGATTGGTCTCCCAAGCGTGGGTAGTGAAGGGCCGGTCAGAGGCTCGACCGGCACGTCGCCGGCGGTCGCTAAGACCGTCGCCTCAGTAGGACCGTATGCGTTGACGAATCTAGGCCCGAAGCCCGCTGGACGAAACCGCGTGAGCCGGTCGCCACCTGTCAGCAAGACCTTGAGCGCGCCGGGTTTGTCAACCAGGAAAGGGAGCGCATTTTCGGCGGTGGACGTTGGCAGGAACGCTTGTGTGATCCTTCGATCCGCCAGCCACGACGCTGTGGCACTAGGAAACGGGCGCGCGGCCTCTGGGACGATTCGGAGCTCAGCTCCAGCGACCAAGCATGGCCAGATCTCCCAGACGGACGCGTCGAACGACAACGATGCAAACTGTGCGACTCTCCCGGTCGAGCCAAGTGAGAACTCGTCGCAGTGCCACCGCACGAGATTGGAGAGGTTGGAATGCGAGATCCGAACGCCCTTCGGAGTTCCGGTCGAGCCCGACGTATAGATGACATATGCGAGGTTGTCGTGACGTCGTTCCGATGGTTTATTCGAACGTCTCCGTGGTGGCACAAAGGACTCGTCTACGGACATCGAAGCACCTGCGCCTTCAAGGCCGACGTCTCCGATAACCAGATCGGCAGACGAGTCTTCGAGGAGCGCGAGCTTCTTGCCTAATGGCAACTTCGGATCGATGGGCAGGTACGCAGCACCCGCGCTCAAGACGCCTAGCAAGATGGCGATCGTGGATGCAGACCTCGGCAGATGCACCCCAACTATTCCACCGGAAATGTTGCGAGCCCGAAGGTTCGCCGAGACAGCGTCGGCTGCCCGGACCAGATCGGCGTACGAATACGACTTCGCTTGGTCGATGACGGCGAGGCGGCCAGGGTTTGCCGCGGCGGCGGTTCGGACCGCTTCGTGGACCGTCTCCATAGATATTCTGCTCATGCGAGCAGAGCGGTCGCGTCAAGCCGGCAAGCTAGGACGAGATCGCGAACAGCCGCTCGGTAATTTCGGCTCACGGACGCTGTCGGCGTGGGCCCCAAAATCATGCATGACCGTTCGTCGCTGTAAGCGGGCCAATTCAACGCTTCGTCGTCCGGCGCCTGTCCTCTCGTGAATGCTGCCCACCGTCTGCCCATGGTCTTCGAGATAGCCCAGTTCGAACGGAGGCCTCGCGCGATGGAGACTCGGTCGAGATTTCCAAACGCGAACGGCACGTCGAAGCCGTGTGGAGTTCGGGGGCGTCCATCAACCAGATTGGTCGCCGCACAAAACTCGTACCCATATGTTGACCCAACGGCGCCAGCACCCCTTCGCCCTTCTGCCAGACGAAAGAACGCACGATGAAAGAGCACAGCGCCCAGCAGTTCTGAAGCCAACTCGAAAGGAGCCAACGTCGGGCTCGTTTCGCGGAAAGACTTGAAGAACTCCGCCCCGCCCTCTCCGAGTTTGACACGGCACGCATCTTCAACCCCGTCGTAGTCGATCTGTTTGCCGGGCACGAACGTGAAACCTTCGTCGCGGGTGGTGCCCACGACCGTCGGGA
Source organism: Actinomycetota bacterium (assembly GCA_048498715.1). Classification (GTDB taxonomy): domain Bacteria; phylum Actinomycetota; class Acidimicrobiia; order Acidimicrobiales; family JACCXE01; genus JACCXE01. The sequence goes on from JBEHXL010000011.1 coordinate 41,378, forward strand.
TGTGGGAAAGGTGGCCGGTCGCGAGCGCATCGATTGGGTCGCTCGGAAGGAGTTCGTCAAGCACCGGCAAGAAGGGAGCACCTGCCGCTGTCACGTGGCGCGCGAGCGTCCTTCCTGAGACCTCTTCCGCCTCTGGTCGCCCGCCTTCTAGTCCGGCGACCAGACGTTGAGTTCGCTCGTCGCACTCGTCGGTCGTCATCGGCCGCGCTGCTACCAGGCTGTGCAGAATCAGGCGCTTGATGAGCCCAGACGCGAGCGGACACGCGGCGACGCAAGCTGCGCGGAACGCCCCAGCGGATACGCCGCCGAGCGTGATGTTCTCCGGGTTGCCCCCAAAGGAACTCACGTTGGTGACAAGCCATTGAAGGGCCGCGATGACGTCGAGGAGTCCGTTGTTGGCGTGCTCCGCTCCACCGAAATGACCAAAGGCGGACAGCCGGGAATTGATCGTGACGACGACCACGCCGTGCTCACGCGCAAAAGACTCACCATCACACCAGGGCTCGCCTCCCGAGCCCATGTCAACCGAACCATGAAGCCAAACCATCACGGGCGCGCCAGAGATGTTGTCGGGCACCCAAAGATTGAGAACGAGACAGTCGTCCGCTTGATTCGGTTCTGTCGCAGACATTCCGAGAATTGCGAGCGCGCGAGCCGCACGCGGTGAGTCGAATCCTGGTCGATCGTTCTGCGGGCACGCCGGTCCGTGCTTGTCGAACAACCGGACGCCTCTCCACGCGCGAAGCGGCCGAGGCTCGGCGAACCGAGAGGCGGTCGCATAGGGGACCCCTAGATAGCGCGTCACGCGCTCCAGAACTACGCCCTGCATCTTGCCAGCGGGCGCGACTGCGAGACCGTTCTCGGTGTTGGAAGCCGGCCGTACCGAGGTCATCGGACGATTAGCATCAACCTGCAACCGAGTCGAAGTCGGGGTGGCCAACGACAATGGCGGAGTTTTGCCCACCAAACCCAAAGCTGCACTTGAGCCCAACCCCAAGGTTCGCTGGCCTGGCCCTCAACGGCGTGTAGTCAAGATCGCAATCAGGGTCGACGTTGTCGAGGTTTGCTGTCGGCGGCACCGTTTGGTGTCGTATCGACAGGACTAGCGCAACGAGTTCAATCGCACCAGACGCGCCGAGAGTGTGACCCAGGACCGACTTTGGCGCCGTAATCGGCGTGGAGTGCGCGCTATCACCCAAAGCGAGCTTGAGCGCGCGCGTTTCGGCGACGTCGTTCAGACGTGTGGAAGTGCCATGGGCGCTGACGACGTCGACGGCCTGCGGCGGTAGTCCAGCTTGTTTGAGCGCCGCCGTGATTGCCCCGGCTGCGGCAATCCCGTCCGCTCGCGGCATTACCGGATGGTCAGCGTCACAAGTGGAAGCCGTGCCGAGTACGAGTCCGTAGACCGTTCGTCCTCGCGCTATCGCTTGCTCGTGTCGTTCCAGAACAAGAACTGCGGCCCCTTCGGCTGGCACCATCCCGTCGCGATCACGATCAAAGGGCCTGCTCGCGATCGCGGCCTCGTGTGCGGGGCGGCCGGAGACCGCCTGTAGTTTGACGAAGCCGGTGATAGCCGCACGGTCAATCCAGGCTTCCACGCCGCCGACCACCGCGATGTCCGCTTGACCGCTCAGCAACAGCGAGCGGGCGAGTCCGACAGCATCGGACGACGCCGCGCAAGCGGTCGACAACGTTAGGCACGGGCCCGTCGCGCCTAGGTCCTGAGCGACCAACGCCGCTGCCATGTTTGGCAAGGTTCGTAGGAGCGTGAACCGATCGAGCGCGGCCCATCCATCCCGAGCCATGCGATCGAGCCTGGTATGGACCTCGTTCGTGAGGTACGACATACCGCCACCCCCTGTGCCGACAACGATCGCCACGCGGCTCAGGTCTACATCGAGGTCGCAACCGTTTAGCGCTCTTCGGGTGGCGGAAAGCAACAACCGTTGAAACCGCGACGTTCGACGAGTCGTGGTCGCATCGAAGTGGTCGTCGAGCTGAACCTCGCCCGCGATCTGACACGGCATGCCTGACGCGTCGAAAGAGCTAATCGGTGCGATGCCCGACTTGCCTTCAACGAGATGGGACCACATGTCGTCGAGGTCCGACCCGATAGGTGTCTCGACTCCCATCCCGATAACCGCCAGCGCTGTCAAGTTCTGCTGCCAACCGCTGCGGATAGCACGCGTGCGACGTCACCGACGGTCTTGATCGTTCCGATGTCTAGATCGTCCGGCACCACGGTGTCGTGTGCTTCTTCAAGCATTGCTATGAGATCAAGCGCGTCCAATGAGTCGAGCTCAAGCGAGTCGTTGCCGGAGTCATCCCACAGCAGCGTCTTTTCGTCGATAGCAGGCAAGTCCTCGATCGGAACACGGTCGCTGAGGAGATCGAGGATGCAGCTGCGGACACTCTCAATGAAGACCGCCTGGCCATCGTCCTGGCTCATATGTCTCGCCCTTTCGCTCTACTGGTTGCAGTCACATAGAGCCACCGCCTTGTGACCTTGAGATTGTCGAATCCTGGGAACTCCCGCAAAGCCTTAGTAACGGCGTAAACCGCAAGCTCGGGTTCCACACTGGGCAGGGCGCCCGACGCGAACATCGGAGACGACGCAATACGAAGCAGAAGGTCTCCCGTCAATTCGACGCGAACCTCCGCGACACCGGTGACATCGTGGCCGAATTGGTTCAACCGGTCGCGGTACAACGACTCGCTGAGTTGCCGTTTCGCCAATGGTCGTGGGCCCAAGCGACGGGTGCGTCGCTCTCCAGTCGTGCGGCGCGCAATCTTCGCGGCTTCGAGGACGAGGCGCCGGTAGAGCGGTCCGTCTTCGGGTAGCGCCCCGCGGTCGAAAAACGCCGTGCTTATTAGCACCTGGCCGCCCGGTCGCATGATTGTTTGTAAGCCACGGAAAAGCGCGTCGAGGTCCTCCACCAGGTGGACACAGTTCGCAAGAAAGGCAACGTCGATCGTTCCCTGAGGCAGCACACGGGCGATGTGTTCCGCTCGCCCTTGTACAACTGTGGCGCGACTTGCGAGCCGGCGCCTTGCCGCCGCGACCATGTCATCGTCAGGATCGACGCACCAGAGCTCGGCTGGTCGCGCCCTACCAAGAACGAGTTCGGCAATGGCGCCGGTACCGCACCCGATGTCGGCGACCACCATTCCATCGAGTTGAGGCGCCATAGCCACGAGTCGTTCGTTAAGCGACTGGTAGAACGCGTCCTCCGAGACCGCCTCGTACGGGTTAGTTGGGAGCGGCGACACCTAGGACCTCGATCAAACCTTCGACGCCGACGAACTGGCGTCGGAACTACCAGCGGCCAACTCGTCGTAGATGCATCGAGCAACCCGTCGCCATGCGAGCTGCCGAGGGAGCAACTCGGGAAATCCGTTTCCGCCGATACTCACGACAAGCGCGCGCTCCGGATCACAGAACGCAAAAAAGCTTCGAAGGCCGTAATGCCCGAAAGTGGATGACGAGCACTCCGTTCCGAAGTACGCGAAGCGAGTTCCGTGTCGGCGCCCTTCCATGATGAAACCTAGGCCAACATCGACTATCGGCCTATTTTCAAACATCGGCGGACGTTGCCGCGTCGTGATCGCGTCGACCGTTGATGCAGCGAGGATTCGCCGGCCACTCGCAGTTACGCCACCTCTGAGCAGCATCTCAAACAGCTTCGCTGTCTCTGAGGCCGATCCCCACAGGCCGGCTCCCGGCGAACGGAATGAGGCTGCATCGGTGACGAGCTGATGCACGGCGAACTCGGCCGCACCGTTCTGACGGTCGAACACATCGCAACTCGGCGCCGCCCCGACAACGGCTTCGGGTCGGCCATAAACCAGATTTGCTCCGAGTGGAACGAGAATCTCCTGGCGTACGATCTCGTCGTACGGTCGTCCGTCAACGCGCCGCAAGATCTCGGCGAGCACAATCCAGCCCCACATCGGGCTGTACTCCGAACGAAGTCCAGGACCGATTGCAGGATCGAGTCGACTGCCGCACGCTGCCGCAAGCGCCGCAGCGAAGGCGTCATCTACGTCGAGTCCGAGCAGAGCGTTGTGGTTCCAGTCGCTCTCACCTATGGGTCCCACTGTGTGGGTTAGCAGGTGTCTCGCTGTGACGAGGCTTTTACCGTGAACTCCGTATTCGGGCAGGACAGCCGACACCGGGGCATCCAGATCTAGCTCACCGCGCTCCCATAGCAGCGCGGCAGCGGTGGCGAGGAAGCATTTTGACACCGAGAGGAGCGGAAGCGAGTCGTTCTCATCGAGATCATCGTCCGGGGTCCTCTTGCCAAAAACCGCGCGAAAAACGCACTCGCCTCCCACGGAGACGTACGCCTGCACACCCGGATAAAGGCCCCTGTCGATTAACGACCTGAGCGCCGCGCTAGTCGCGCCAAACTCGGCCTCGCTCCGCGACGACGCAGACGTCACGGTTCCCGATGGCGCTACCCCCAGCCGCACGGGCAGGAACCGTAACAGGCGAGGAAGAGACACTGCTCAGTCGCCCGGCCACCAACTAGTGCGCGCGTAGAACCGTCTCCGCTATGGAACTCAACTAGCTCCACAATGAGGGCTCGCCCAATCGCAGCGGCGACAGACCGCCGCGAACTCGTGGAACCGTGAAGCTGCCGAGACCGTAGCTCGGCTCAGCACACTTGCTCCGCGGCAGATCTGGCTCGGCTCGAGGCTTAACTCGTCGCAAGCGCGTCCGGCGGAATCAGGTAGCCGACCAGAACGGCGCGTAGGTCGTTCTCAATCACGATGTTTACAGTGACGCAGGCCCAATGACGCCGTTCAGGATCGGTCATGCCCTCCCACTTTTCACTGTCTTGCAGATGGCTGGCCGCTGCGGTAGGCAGCCCCTCGTCCAGCGTGGCGCCGTATCGAATTAGTGACTCCCGGAGTTCCGTCGGATCGATTACTCCGTTCGTGATTGGGATATCCAGTCGGCGCAACATCGCGTCGAAGTTGCGAAAGCGCCGGTCGACCGTAGGGAAGACACGATTAAGGAGATCACGCCGAAGCCGGTACCGGACGCGCCACGGTTGGTCGAGCCACCGGTCGCGCTCGGGAGAGGGCTTGGCGAAAAGGTTGCCAAACAGCTTCGCCACCTGTCGCCCAACAATCAGCCGGCTGCTAACGAAGGGTGCACCCAGTCCGGCGATGAACCACAGAACGAGTGTGGAGGACTCGTCCGTTACGAAGCGCGCGCCCGGTTGCAGTAACACGGTAAGCGCGATCAGCGTCAGGCACGACAGAAGGTCGAGCGTTCCGATCGCCGCAAGGCATCCAACTATCCCTGGCTCGGGCGACGGGTGCACCGTCAGACCCGGGGGCCTTCGATGTCGTGCGTCCTCGCGACTCACGACGAGGAAGTCACGCCAAGTCGCGCCAGTCGAACGTAGCCCTACCCAGACGTCGACCATTGTGGACGCAAGACATGCGCCGACGGCGATCCCGGTAGAGAAACTGAGTTCGATGGTCATCGTCGTCGAGAGCCGATCGCCTGGGCGCTCTCGCAGCTCTCTAGTCGAAAGTGCCTGTTGGCGGAGTCAGGCTGTATCGCCGAACGCCGAAGTCATCCGCCGCGGCAACTAAGTCCACATATTCCAAAGCGGCGAGCGTCGTCAGAATTTCAGAACTCTCACGTCCAAGCCGCGCCTCAAGTTCAGCTACCGATTGAGCATCGCGATAGAGGAGCGCATGACAGACGGTCGTCGGCAAGGCTGAGTCGCGCAACGACCGGAGAGTCGCGCGGATCTCGCCTAGAACAGCCCGTCCTACCAACCGACGATACGTATCTTCCGACAGGTGCCGACTAGCCGAACGGGGTTCCCGTGATTGCAGCGGCTCATCTGATCGAGTGCTTACGAGCACATCATCGTCCGGAAAGCGGACCATTGATTCCGAGAGCTCAGACATTCAGTTCCTCCTCCGATGCGCGTGTGTATCCGCGCCCACGACCACATTCGTCATCTCATTCACCCGTCCAGCTTGCCTACGAAAAGTTCCAACCTGAGAAACGTTTCCGCGGCGAGAAGATACCGAGCGAGTTCGTTTCCGTCCCGATCGATCGCCCCGACGAAGCGATGGGCTACCTCGTTTCGGAGGTCTCGAACGCGTTCGAGCGTCTTGCGAAAGTCCTGGCCGAGAGTCGCAATGACGGGCGCTTGAACGGCCGGATCGCGCGCAGAAAGTAGGCCCGTCGCGATACGGAACTCCTGAAATGTCCAGTCGTCGAATGGCCCGCCTTCACCTCCTCCACTCAGCGAGGGCAGGGGGGATGCCTCCCCTTGCTCGAGCGCAACAGTCGCGTATCTTGCTCGCCAGTCGGGCCCCCAGACCTCGCCCATCACTCGTGTCAGGAACACTCGCAGGTCGTCCTCGACCTCGAGCACAAAGCTCAAACCACGCTTCGTTGAACGCATGTCCCCGGTGGCGATTCCTTCGAGAAGGTTCGCCAGATCGTTGATCAGGGATGGACTCTCAAACGGGGACGGAGACTGCTGCAAGAAACGTACGAACCGGTCCCGGTTCGCCGGCGATAGTGCTCCAAGGTAGGTCCGCGCCGCCGGCACTACTGCTTGGAACCGCGTGACGACCTGTTCTGCCTGCCAAGAATCGTCGCGCGTTGCCGCATCGACTAGGTCCGCCTCTCGGCTGTCGAGCACGGACGCGATAGGGAACGTCTGCGAGCGGAACCCGAACTCGATGGCGAACGAGTAGACGGGCGTGAGCGACGACCGGATCTGATCGAACGTCGGCACAACCGTCTTGAGGATGTATCCCCTGTCATTCCGCAGTGCGTAGATCGTTGAAGAGAACGTCTCTTCGCCTGCGATAGCGGCTTCAAGAGCCTTTAATTCCAGATCCAACTGCGCATGGGAGCGCAACGCGTTCCGGCGTTCAAGGATGATGTAAACCTTCACGCCAGGTTCGCTGTCCGTGTCAATGCTCGTCAGAGACGGCACCTCGACGGCCAGGTTGGACAACACGATTTCTGCAACCTGAGACGGCAGGTCGTCAGCTACTGGCCAACCAGGCCCTCGTTCGCGCTCTGAGATTTCCTTTATCGCTTCGCGATGCGCAGACACCTGCTCGTGCGACGGCCTCGGACCGTCGGCGAACGTGTAGCTAATCCCTGAAACCTCGAGGAGCAGAAAGTCATCGCTCGCAAGCGCTTCGATCGCGGTCGTCACCCGAAGAGCAGCCGCTCCGGTCGCCCAAATCCGCATCAGAAGGTCGAAGGTTCCAAACAACTCGTACAACGAGAACGAGTCAATTTCGGCCGCCGTCATGACCTCCGCCACCTGTGCTGACAGAGACAGATCCGGGCTGGGGTCAGGTGCGCTGACAAAGTAGAAGTAGCAACGTTCGTCGTACAGCCGGTGGACGTCCGGATGCCACACGAACCTGCGCGGATAGACGACGCCGGGCGGACGTCTGAAGAAGTAGACACCTTCAGCAGGAACTGTGGTTGTCATCGCCTCCATTTGATCAGTCACGCCCCGAGTTCGCCCTGGTGAATTGTACGCACCTCGACTTCCTCATCGTGTTCTCAAATCGCGTCTGGCGCGAGGCCCTGTAGCTTCGTGGTCGGTCCCGGTAGCTCAGTTGGATAGAGCGACCGCCTCCTAAGCGGTAGGCCGCAGGTTCGACTCCTGCCCGGGACGCGCTTGCTGGATGCGGGTGACGTTTGTCTGACGAAGGCGGTTCCCGACGGCGTCGCGCGCCTCAGGCGAAACCTGGCCTTGCTGCACGTAGTGACGAACGAGGGTTTCGACGCGATGGCCCATGCGCTGTGCCACCGCGGGGAGGCTCTCGCCGGCCTCGATCAGCGCGTTGGCCGACCACCGGCGGAGATCCTGGAGCCGTACGTCTTCGGCCCCAGGCACCTTGCGTCGTATCCGGCGAAACGCCTGCGTGAACCGCGAGGGTCGCGAAGGGACGGTGCCGTCGGCCCGCCCGCCTCGGCGTTCGACCATGTTCGCGAAGACGAAAGCGTTGGGGGCGAGCTCACTTCCTGCATCATGCGCGATCTGGGTTTGGTGATCCCGGTGCGCTCGCAGGATCGCTATCGACGCCGTGTCGAGTTCGACTTTGCGGTCCTGATGGGTCTTGGTGTCCTTCTCGATGAGTGGTTGTTCTGGGAGCTGGGCGATCGATCGCCTGATGTGGACGAGACCGAGGTCGAAGTCGATGTTGGTCCATCGCAGGGCGCAAAACTCGCCGCGCCGATCGCCGATTGCGGCTGCGAGCCGAAAGACCACTGCATTCTCTGGATTACGGCTTTGCTCGGCTGCAAGGACGATCGCGAGGACGAGTTCGTCGGGAACAAAGCCGCGGAACTCGTGGTACTCCTCGGGCGGTGAGGCACGAAGGATCGGGTTGTCTCGAACCCATTCCCATTTCACTGCTTGGTTGTATGCGGCGCGGAGCAGTGCGTGGTAGCGGTTGACTGTCGCTGATTCGAGTTGGCGCTCGGTGAGCAGGCGCACATAAAAGGCGTCGGCGTCGCGCACACCGAGCTTGCGGATCAGCTTGCGCGAGATCGGATCGTTTGCGATCTGACGGGCGATCGATCGATAGCCGGCCGTTGTCAACGGCGACCACCGCTTGGCCTCGCCAAAGTTGATGTAGTCCTCGAGGAGTTGCCCCACGTCGCGCGCTGCCCCTTTGTCGACTCCCTTCTCCGCCTCGGCGACGAGCTGGGCTAAGCGTCGTTCGGCGTCGCGCTTCGTACCTGCGACGCCCGCGGACAGCCGTGTCTCCTTGCCGGTGTCGGGGTCCTTGCCGAGGTACAGGCGCGCTTCCCAGTAGTTGGGTCGGATCTCACGGACACTGCCGAGGCCGCGGCCTTTCATCTGCTTACCTTCGTTTCGTAGGCCGTCGGGGCTGGATCTGCTTCTCGCCTGGTCGATATGACGTGCCGTTCGAGCTGCCGGCAGATCGAACGGGCGACCTCCGGTTGCGCGCGGTGGTGCTCGAGCCGGCCGCGCAGATATCCACCCAGATGAGCCAGTCCTACAACCTCGATCGCGCGTGGAATCGGAGGCGATCCGCAGACATCGAACGTCGCGTGGCGGCGCAGCTGCTCGTCGATCAGACCGTCGAGAGCGAGCACAGCGAACAGAGGCAATCCCGCGACCGCTGTGAGCCGCCCCACGCAACTCGCGCTCAGTTGGCGCAGCGAGCTGGACAGCTGCCGCACTTGCCGGCTCGCTCCTTCGTGGCCAGTGAGACGGTTCCCGCGTCGGGAGAACACTCCCGACGCGGTTGACGTCACGCCGACCGGGACGACCCCGCCCGACGCGACAACGAGCAGATCGACGTCAACCACTCCACCATGACCGGTTTCGTCAAGGAACACTGCGTTGCGGTAGATGGTGGCCGCCGAACCGAGCGCGTCCCGCAGGATGTTGGCGGCCGCTGCCTCGCTCGACGCGCCTCGCGCCTTGCGCGCGAGGAGGTCAAGCACGACGCCCTCGCCTCGAGGATCCCGCCCGCTGCTGGAATAAGTCACGTATGCCAGTATAACTGGCATACGTGACTTGTCCCGGATTACGGCGTTGTTCGCTCTAAAGTCGCCCGCGGATGCCGCGACGACCAAAGGACGCCACCGAGCCGGGAGCGATGTCGGCCCTCGACGCGGTCGCGTATTGGGCTTCCGAGGAGCGCCGAGTCGCCGATTCACTGCAGGCCGCCGTCGATCGAGCGCGCGTCGAGGGTGCTTCCTGGCAAGCGATCGCTGAAGCCGGCGGCTTCAAGTCCCGACAGAACGCCGAGTTCCGCTTCGACCCCGTCCGCCGCGAGAAAAACCGTGAGAACGCCGTACGACAGAACGCGCGGAACAAGGCGTTGCGCGAGGCCGCGGCGGCGAAGCGGCTCAAGCACTAGCACGCCGCCCGCGGCCGGTTACCAACACGATCGATCGCCCCACGCCGGCGAGCCGATTCTTCTCCGCCTCGAGCGACTCGGCGGTAACGCGGGGCCGCTTCGGGTTGTCGCCACAGGCGATGAGTCGTCCGTCGGCGACCATCTGCGTCACACCGGCTTCCGTGGACCGCAGTTGCAACGCCGCCTCCTTGAGGGACCATCCAATTCGATCTGGGGTGAGCCCGATGGACGCGGGCTTGGCCCCAGACGGGATGCGGTTCTCCCGCCACACGGCAACCCGCGCCCGCAGCGATGCCTCGTCGATGACATATCCGCGACCGGTCGGCTGTTCAGCGTCGACCTGGCCGGTTGAGCACCAGTAGAGAATTGTCTTCACCCTGATGCCGAACTCCGTTGAAGCGCGTTGGGGTGTCCAAATGTCGGCCCGCGCGTCTTGGAACGCGTGCACATCGGCGGGATCGACATATATCCGTTGGCGGCCGTCATTGCCCGTCCGCCGCGACGACGGCAGCACTCCGTCAGCCAAGAGTTGATAGGTCGCGCCTGCGGACAAGTCGAGGAAGTGCGCGGCCTCGGCCACCGTGTACATCCCCTCGGCGGATGCCTCTCCTTCCGCAGCGCCCAGCAATTCGACATCCTCGCCGAGCTGGTCGACGATCTCGTTGTCGAAGAAGTCCGCGATGGGCTGCATCGGACTTGCCCCTTTGAGGCGCAAGGTGTAGCTCCGTGCGTTGACCGCGCTGTTCATGGCGGACACGGTCGTCTCGTGGCCCATGAACGCGTTGCGCAAGGCGTCTGGGAGCGGCGGATCCGCGTAGACGAGGTGAGTGTTTCCGGACTTACGGAACGCGTGCCCAGACAGCAGGTACTCAACTTCGTCCTCGCTCAGCCCGAGCTTCTTGCGACAGCTCCGGATCGCACGGTGGTACGCCGAGGTCGACGGAAACTTCCCGATGGCGGAAATGAAGACGGGCGCCTCCGGATCAATGCCGCCGTCGATCGGGTCCTCGCCGTACACCGCGGCGACCATGAGGCGAAGCTCCTCCAGCAGTACGCTCGGGATGACCAGATCGCGCAGGCCCGCCTCGGTCTTGAGGCGAAGGACGCGACGGTGACGTTCCCATTCACGGTTGGTGCCGCGCTCAAAGAAGAGGTCTCCACCCTGAGCCCTGATCAGTACGAGGCCGGTCGCCCAGTTGATTTCGCCGACGGCGATTCCCATTACCTCTGAAGCCCGGAGAGCCAGCACGCGCTGGAACCACAGTGCCGCCCTCCAGACCTTGGCATTGAGCGCCCTGCTGAATTCGTAGGTCATGAAGAGCGTCTGATACTCAGGCTCCTTGTGCGCGGGCGTGAGCCGCGTCTCCGGGTTCGGCTCGTGCGCCTTTACGTTCTTGAACGGGTTCCGGCCGTCCTCGATCAGGCGTTCGTAGATCGCGAAGTCGAACACGGCGTAGAACCTGGCGAGAATGTCGCGCGCTGACTTGCGCGCGTAGCCGAGCTCGCGCAACTTGTCCCTCACCGCCCGCGCGTCGGCCGGCCTGATCGTGCTGGCGTCGCGCTCGCCAAGCCACGCGATGACGAACCGAGTCGTGGCGCTCTGCACGGCAGTCAGCCACTTGTAGCCCACGTCCGGCTTCTCGCTCTCGAACCACTCGAGGTACGCGAGCGCGATGGCGAGGACTGTGATCGCCCGCTGTGGGCTCGGGCGCGGCGCTGGCGGTCGCGGCGTCGTTGGCTGACGGAACTCGCTCGCCTCGGGCGGCGCCTCCCCCACTTCCAGCGCCGCCAAACAAGCGTCGCGCCAACGCATGGCGTCGTCCCGACGCTTGAAACGCCGCCGTACGTTCTCGCCAGCGTGCCAGTACTGGCCGACCCAGCCGTTGCCTTCCTGGTAGACGCCCTTCGACTTGTTCTTTGGCATGTCAGCTCGTCCCCGTCGACGACCGCAGCGCGGCGAGTTGGCGGTCGAGGCCCCGCTGCATCTCTTCCAGCACTGCGATCGTGCCGATGACCACATCGCGGAGGTTTGCGGGCTGGTTCTGAAACGCATCGTCGAACGACGCATCGCCCCGGATGTCGACAGCAACCTCTGACGCTCCGATTGTCAGACCGGCGGCAATCAAGTCGCCTTCGGGAATTTCCCAAGGGTCAATGGGTGACTGCCCGCGTACGGCGCGAGGAAACGCGCCACTGCGCAGCCGCCGCCGGATCGTGTCGACACTGACGCCGGCGGACAGCGCCGCCTCCTTCACCGTGAAGGCCGTCTCGGCGCGCCGGTGCGTCATCGGACCGCACCCCCGGTCGTAGCGTGCATATATGCACCGCGCCGGAACGGAGACTTCGCCCAGCCCATCGTTACGTCGACATGAACCATTGTGCCAGTATAACTGGCCGCCAGTTATTTTGCGAATGGTTGTGCAGAAGACCGTCTGCCTGCAGGCGGAGATGCCAGAAGCGACGCTCCGTTGGTGCGTTTCTGGTGCGTTTTCGGGGTCGGCCGCAGCGCAACCCCTCCCGTTGCTGGGGTTTACGAACTCGCTTGGTGCGAAACCCTGGAATCGAACTTGGTGCGTCGGATTCCGCGATTGTCGAATCCCCTGGTCAGCGAGCGGTCGACGGGTTTTGCCCACCCTTGTCGGCGCCTGTGCACACCCCTCTGGTGCGTTTTCTGGTGCGGGTGCCGGTGCCACGATCATCACGCGCGCCCCAACGCCGCGAGGCGAGCGACGGCCAGCCATGGCAGCCGCGGTGACGAGCTGACGTACACGACGTCGATCGGGATCTGGTGCTGCGCGATCGAGCGGTAGAGGGTGCTGAGAGAAACGCCCAAGATGGGCGCGGCCTCCTCGGGCTTCAGGAGTCGTTGGGGCAGCGCGAGCGCGATCCAGGCGTCGATGACGGCACGGGCGGTTTCGGCGTTTGTGTCATCTGCCCAGTTCGGTTCCGGCGTGTTGCGGCTCATGTCAGGAATGAAACGGGAAGGCACGCAGCCCGCGTAAGTAAGAAACGGAAATCCGTTTCTTGACCGCGGAGCGGCCGATTTGGCACACGGTCGTCGATACCAGGGGTGACTTCGGCGTGTTCTTTGTGCACGACAGCCGCCGACCCCGACCGGTTCGGGCGGCAGAGTGGCTGCGCGAGGCATTGGCGAACTTCATTGCTGCGATGCGTTGGGGGAAGGGTGGCACCGCGGCGCGCCTGATCTCCGAAGTCGCTCCATTCGACGAGTGGGTCTCGAAGGAAACGATCCGGAACTGGATCCCCACCGACGCCCTCAAGGCTAAGTCGACGAAGTCTCAAACTGTGCCTGCGGCACGGTTCCTGCGCTATCTCGAGCCGCGGGTCCGGGACGCCCGGACCCCGATCGACCTACGGAAGATCTTCTCGGCGCCGTTCGACGATGACCACGTCCTCACGCATGGCGGCGATGAGCTGTGCCTGTCGTGCGGTCCAATCCAGCTCAATGCGACCTTTGGGGGCCCCCTGTACGCGCGCGATCCCGTCGGCGCTTACGTGGAGGCGCTCGCAGCTCTCTTCTGGGCGCTGTGCGACGAGAGTGGGCTTGGCTACGTGGCCATTTCGCGGCAAGCCGTTGGAGACGTTCTGGGTTCCGTCGGGATCACGTGGGGATCAACCGAGGTGGAGGATGTGCTGAAAGCGCTCGGCATGACGACGCTCGGCTACTTCACCGCGCGGCCGCCGGGCGCGGAGGCCGCGATCGACGACTTAGCGGAAATCGTTCCCGTTGCGGCCGGGCGCGCCGAGATCGATCCGCCCGCGCTGGTCGGAAAACCACTGCTGGGCAGGCACGCCTCAGTCAACGCGTGGTGGTTCCTGGCTCAGATTCAGGTCGCGTTGCCAATGCTCGATCAACCAGATCGCGAGGCGTTGGCGCGTTATCTCCTCGGCATTCCACCGAACGACAACGACGAGCGTCGCGATTTCCAGATCTGGTGGCCTGACCGGGAATCCGGAAGTGATGACGAGGGCGCCGATTCGGACGTTCGCGACGACAGCTAACTCGTTATCGTTGCGCCGTCGGTCTCTCCAAGGGAGACCGGCCGGGCCCCGGGATGTTTCGAGCATCGCCGGGGCCGCTGACTTGCATGCGAACCGAAGGTCTCGGAGGACGGGTTGGAAGAACTGGTCGGTCTGACCGAAGCCGCCGAGATACTGCACCTCTCGCGTCAGCGGGTGCACCAGCTGATGCAAACCCACGACGACTTCCCGAAGCCGGTCGGTCGTCTCAAGGCCGCCTTTATCTGGCGCCGGCGCGACATCGAAGAGTGGGGTCGCGACACTGGGCGAATCACCAACTGACTATTCTCTCTTGACAATTATCAAGAGCCAGTGCTACCGTCTGAGGCAACACCCCATCGGTTGTCGTGGTGCTCGAAACACCTCGGCAGCTCTCTAATCGAACACCTTGGAGGTTCGAGTCATGCATACGCCACTTGCTGGTATTCACGACATCATCCGACTGGACGATGTCATCCCTGAGTCCGACGACCCGGTTCTGCGGCATGCGCGACGCGTGCTCAACGAGTCGCTGCGCGGCTCACTTGTCGTTGAGTTCGACTGTCGGCGGGTCGTCGTGTCGGACGTCCCCGGAGATGTCGCGATGCGCTTCCACGCCATCGTCGCTGACCACCGGGCGGGCGATCCATCATCGGCTCGTTGGGCCGATCAGCACGACCCGCGTTTTTCCACGGCCGACGCTCGCCTGCTGACTTTCGAAGTAGCGCGCATCATCGCCGTACTGTGGGAACCGGAACGGCTGGCACACGGTGACGCTGTCCGGCGCAAGGTGCTCGCCGCGAGCATCCGCATCATCCAGACCTCGGCGAAGTTCAAGGACGCCGGCGACTGGAGCGCTCAGGATCTTGCTGACTACGGCCTGGTATCGGTTGATCTCGGCGGGTTCAGCGCAGACGACGTCGAGTCCGCGGGGCACGACGACGATGGCAACGAGGACTGCAACGAGGACGGCGGTGACTCCGACACGGTCGGTGAGAGTGACGAACCCGACCTCGATGACCCGGGAGGCGGCGCCGTCGCCCACGACCCCGGACCAGCGGAAGATTCAGCGTCTCCGCACGAGGCAAGCGCGCCACCGTCCGAGGGAATCGAAGGAGGTGGTAACCGTGACTAGTCGGCCGCTTTGGCGCGGCGGTGATCCCTGGGTCGATTTCCGTCCCCTGCTGCAGGGCGAGGCCGCTGGCCCCGTCTCGTTCGTCTCGGTCAATCGCACCGTGTACGTCGTCGACGTCGCCTCCAACACGTACTTACGCGCGCGTGCCGAGTCCTGGAACTCGTGGCGCGACGATGGCCACCATCGTCGCCTCCAAGAAGTTGTCGCTGCGACCCCTTGCGGTCTTCGCGTTCGATGGGGTCGCGCGGAGTTTGGCGAATACACGTCGACGACACGCATCATCGCCGTGTTCGCCGGCAAGGTGACCGAACTGCCCGACACCGACCTTCTCGAAAACGCGACCGCCAACTGGTCAGGCGACGGCCACCCGGTCGCGTTCTGCGGCGCGATCTACTGCGCTGATCACCTTCGCGGCATCCACTATGCGAAGGACCACCAAGCATGACGGCGCCACGAAGGTCCGGCGTCGGCACCGCGCCCGGCATCGCCTCGTCACGGCGCTGGGTTCGCGGTGGAATTCTGGGAGACCGAGGCTTCGACCTCACCGTCGCGCCGAGCGACGTTGCGAACGACTCCAACTGAGCGACCGGAGCACTGGACTTACGCGTCGAGCTGGAACGCCGGGACATAGCCCGCATGCCCGAGGTCTTCCCAGATCGTCGTCGGTCCGATGCGATTCCAAATGTGACCGGTCAATAAGGCGAGCCCCGCTGGCGCGGCAGAGAAGAGGTGGAGGCGCTGCACCCGAGTCGACCTCAGCTGCTCTCTTGCTGCGTCCTTGATTGCCTGCGCAAATGCGTTTGCTTCGCCACTTGAACCGATCCGAACTCCGTCGGGCGGCGCAACCGTGATGACGGCACAGACTGGCAGACCGTAACTGTGAACGAAGTCGATGACGTCTTGTGTCGGGTCAGCCGCGAAGGCGATCGCCATAGCAAGTTCATCCCCCTGTCCGATATCGGTGCGCCTTATGTCGACATCCGCGGCGGGTGTCTTGTCTACGCTCGACCACGCCTGTCCGACCTGACCGCAGCGAACCGTCGCGCCCGAGACTTCGGAGAGAGCTTCGCCAACGGCGAACCATGTCCCAAGGCGCATCGCCCCCCTGACACTTACCCGAAGGTTGCCAAGTTCGCGGATCTCGGCGACGGCGGCGATCAGTTGCCGCTGCATTTCGGCATAACCACCTTCTTCGACCAGCCTCCGCCGCTGTTTTGGAGTTTCACCTTCGTAAAACCCCACCCAGTCGAGAGCGACGTCGGCGTCGTCCGCGTGAGCGTCGTGGTCGATCGCCTGCACCAACAGCGACGACCACGGGTCTTCAACACGGAGATCAAGCTTCGCGATCTCGTCGTGCACTTCGTCCGCGGACAAGCACCGTCGCCCGTTGATGACCCATGACTGAACGAGGTCAACGCCTGCGGCGACGCTTGCCTCGTCGTTGCGCAACCCGGCGGCGTACATGAGATCAGCGGCGTGGTCGTGTTCGGCGGCCCATTGACGGCCCGTGAGGAACTGAAGGTCGCCGAAGAAGGCCACTAGTTCGTCTTGGTCGACGTTGAGGTGGTTGCACAACTCGGCGCGAACTTTTCCAACCGCGTCTTTGGCGGAGGCAACTTGCAGAGTCGATTGGACGGTTGATGTCACTCCGTCGATAGCGCGTATCAGCGGGTCGTCCGGGTGGGCGTTCTTGTTGGTGATCAGTTGAAGACGTGGGCGCGCGTCGGGTCCGCCCAGACCGATCCACGTCTTATGGAACTTCTGCAGGATGCTTGTTCCGTTCGGTTTCGCCGCGACCAGCGTCTCGACCGAGACAGGACGGCTGCTGTCGGTACCGAACTTCACCTGAGCGAAGCGGCTCGGCTCGACGGCTGAATGGATCACGATGTCATCGGCGTTGCCGGCGTCCACGGCCTCGATCTCGATGGACCGGAGGCCGCGCTGCGGTGCGAGCGAACTCAGTACGCGTGTCCACGCGACGAGGTGCTGAAACTTGTCACCGGCCTGACGGACGCCGCTTGCGCTGCGACTCATCCGCGTTGGTTCTCACGGAACGGGCGGGTGGGCTCGATCTCGGTTGCCTTGGCGACGACGCTGCCTGCGGTCAGTGGAGCATCGATGCGCATCGCTTCGAGCACAGCCTCCGGCACGAGGCGCTGCCGGATGTCGGAGTACGTAAAGCCGTAGTCGCGCGCCTTGGTCGCACCGGTCGCTGCGACCATCGCGTCGAGTTCACGCTTAGTGACCTTCACGCCATCGAGGAGCTGCGTCAAGAGCGCAGCGCGCTGGTCGTCGTTTGGACGGTCGAGGAAGAAGACCGCGGCGGCGCGGCGGCGGACCGCTGGATCGATCGCGTCTGGCCGGTTGGTGCAAAGCACGGTAAGCACGGGCAGTCCCGCGTGGCGGAGTTCGTCGATGCCCCGAATCAGCGCGTTCACACCGGCACGATCCTCGTGATGCATCTGGCCCGTCTCGCGGCTCTGCGCGAGCGCGTCTCCCTCGTCGATGAGTAGGACGATCCCGCGGCGGACGCGTCCATCGGAGGCGCGGGCAGCGCGGCCGGCCTGCGCGATCGAAGCGAAGGCTGTCGCGATGAGCGTTGTCATCTCGCCGACAATTCCTTTGCCGCGGGCGGCGAGACTGAGCGAGTAGAGCGACATATCGATGCCGAGCGATCGCGCGACGGCGTCGGCGAACGTCTCGGCCAGCTCCGTTTTGCCCGTGCCCACGTCGCCGGCCAACACGATCAGCGGGGTGCGTGCCGCGACCTCGCCGGCAGCGCGCAACTCCGCAGCATGGTGCTTTCGGCTCCACGCTGCGACGCGCGCCGGATCGATCAGCAACATCGCTTCCGCAACGAGGCGGTCCCTGACATCGTCGACTCCGACGAGTGCCGCGAGACGCTCATTCGCATCGGGGTCGGGGTACTCGAGCTGCTGCGCGAATAGTTGTTCCTCAGCCATAGGGACGGAACTCCTTTCGCACAACGCCGACGCCGCCGGCCGAGTACGTACGGTCCTGCGTCCAATACCCAGACCCGTCGGACGGGGGCTCGCCTTCCTTGCGGTTCACGGGGTGCTCGTCTTCGACTTTGTCCTGGTCTGCCTGCGAGAGTGCCGCCCACTTGGAGTTCGTGGTCATGAAGTTGAACAGCGACCCGTTCGCGACGTCGGCGTTGGCATAGAGCCCGCCTGAGCGACCTCCTTCGAGGTCGCCGCTAGCAGTGACGGTGTACTTCCACGAGACGATTCGCTTGTCGGTGGCGGTTTTGAAGCCGAACTCGTACGACTCGACGTAGCCGCCTTTGAGCATCGCGACGAGCTCGGCCTCGTAGTCGGCGATGCGCGCTTCAGATGGGCCCTTGCCGTAGAACCGATTGCACTGGTGCATGTCGGCTATGACCTTCGCCGCGAGCTTGCGGGCGTGCGTAACGTTGAAGGTCTCGGTCTGCGTGTACGTGTACGTCATCCGTTGAATCCCGTTCCGAGCACGTCCTGCCAGCAACTCACCGCGTCGCCTTTGGTCGTGGCGAACCGCGCCTCACCGAGGGCGTCGAGCGCGTTGTGCGCGGCGGCCACGATGCGTCGACGGTCCGAATCGGTGTATGCCTTCGCGACGTTGTTCGCCATGTTCACCGGGTCGAGCACCTCGATGGCGGCGAGCGATCGAGGCGGAATAGAGCTGGCAGGGAAGTAGTCGGTGAAGGCGACCTGGTCGCCGAGTTCTGTCTTCACGATGAAGGTGAAGAAAGCCTCGAGCGCCTCTGGGTAGTCGGTCAGACCTTGCCCGTCGTCGGCAAGCCGCGCCCACAGCAACTCGATCATGAACGACTTAAGTCGGAAGTCGGGATCGCGACCGGCCTCGACTCGCTTCCACCACTTCGTGAGCCTGATCAGCTGCTTAAAGTCGTTGCCGTAGCGAGCTTTTCGGGACCGGATGAATTCGAGGTGCCGGGGGATGCTGGTGAGCACTCGTTCGCCGGTGTGCTTGCGAACTAGGTACCCGCAGTCGTTGGGGTCGCCCTCGTAGAGGACGGGCACGACGTCGACGTCGAGTCCAGACCCGCGGAAGCTGACCTTTACGCAGTGGTCCTGGTGTTCGAACTGGTCGGCGGCCATGTTCGGGTTCGACTCGCGCAACCGCTCGGCCAGCCACGGGATCAGCTGGGCGTCGGCCGCTGGCGCTGCACCTGCCTTGACGTACACGGCGACGTCAAGATCGTTCACGGTTCGGAGCGCGGTGCCTTTGGCGACGCTCCCGGAGTGCAGCATCTTGACAAGGTCGAAGGATGGGTCCGCCTTGATCTTCGCCTCCAGGCGGTCTCGCAGGCCATTGACCTGCTGGCGGTACTTGGTGGCGTTCGCGTGTGGGAGGTTGACTCGATCGCCCGCAAACGTCACCACCTCCTCGTGACCTACGGCGCTCATCGTTGGCCCCGGCGCTGCCGATAGAGAGGTTGGCAATTGGGTAACACGGCTTTACTCGTTTCTGCCGGGCAACCCCGGCCTCGTCGTTGGGACGAACGGCTGTTCGTCATTTCCCATGCGATCGAGGCGGTGCGCTAAACAACTGTCGTCTACAAGCGGTCGGTTAGCCGGCCCCGCAGCCGGGGGCACGTTTGCGCGTGCTCCCGGCTGTTTCGCGTCTGGATAGGCCCCTTTTGGTCGGCTTGGCGGTGAGGGTCTGAACCACCACTGTGTAGTTACGGCACTGTATCTTACCAGAAGCGTCCACTAACAACATTTGATGAGCTATTTCGCAAACTTTCTGCGATAATAGGCGTGTGGATGAGTCAGAAGGCACACGTCAACCATCTGTCCTTCTCGCATTTCGAGCCGAGAACGCCCGCTCGTTCCGCGATCGCTTCGAGTTCTCACTTCTTGCAACGGGCATGGCGGAGGACAACGTGGTCGTCGAGGTGCCCTGGCGCGACGGCGGCTCGACGGTTGCCGTCCTGCCGGTAGCCGGCGTGTTCGGCGCTAACGGCTCGGGCAAAAGCAACGTGCTCAAGGTCATGCACGACATGCGATCACTCGTCCTGCGCTCCTTCCGGCACAGCGACCCCGAGGGCGGCATCACAGATCGCCGACCGTTCCTCCTCGATCACGTGGCCCGCAAGGAACCGACACGCTTCGAGATTGATCTAGTTCTCAACGGCATCAGGCACGAATACGGCTTCGTCGTGGACGACGAACGGGTCATTGAGGAATACGGACTCTGGTATCCGAAGGGCCGAGCCGCGGTCCTGTTCGAACGCGAGGGTGACAATGTCGAACTCGGTGCCGTCGAACGGTCCAAGGGCCGAGCGATTCAGGAACTCCTGCGCCCAAACGCGCTGTTCCTATCGACGGCCGCGTCGGCAAATCACGCGCGCCTTCTGCCACTTCATCAGTGGTTCAGCCGCAACCTCGTATTGGCCGAGGCGGACAGCCGTCCTTTCCGCCAGGCGATGACAACAGAGATGCTGTCCGACCCGCCGAGCCGCGCACGCGTCCTTGCGCTGCTGCACGCCGCGGACCTCGGAGTAACTGACGCGCATCAGCATGATTTGGACCCCGTGATGAAGGATCGCATGCGACGCGCAGTGAGGATCCTGAATGGACTCGACGGTGAATCGGAAACGGATGAGGGTCCAACTTTCGAACAACTCGGTGTCGTTCTCTCTCACCAAGCGACTGACGGCGAGGTCACACTCGATCCGTTTGATGAATCCCTCGGCACGCGTGTGTGGTTTGGCCTCATTGGACCTGTTGTTCGCGCACTGGAAAACGGATCCGTCTTCCTCGCAGACGAACTCGACGCGAGCCTTCACCCAGCACTGGTCAATGAACTCATTCGTCTGTTCCAGCAGCCCGAGACCAACCCGCGACGGGCGCAACTGGTGTTCAACTCCCACGATGCGACGCTCCTCGGCGACGCAGTCAACGACCGTCTCCTCGGCCGCGACCAGATTTGGTTCGTCGAGAAGCGGAACGACGGGAGTTCGCGCCTTTATCCGCTCGTCGACTTGGAGCCTCGAAAGCAGGAGTCGATCGGCAAGCGATACCTCGCCGGCCGCTACGGCGCCACACCAATTCTCTCTGCTCAAGAGTTTGCGGCCGCGGCTGAACTAATCACATCCGAGAGGCGTGACTAACCGAACCTCGGGTCCGCCGCGCCGCGCACGGCAGACATCACCCAGACGCGAAATCCACGTACTCGTGGAGGGCCAACGCACCGAAGATGGGTACCTGCTCCCGCTTCGCCGGGAGTTACGCGACCAAGTTCTGCTCACAGTGGATAACGACGGCGGATCCCCACTGACCCTCGTCAAACGCGCCGTCGAACTGAAGCGTGAGACTGAGCGCGAGGCGAGTCGCGGTCGCGGACGCGCCTACGACGAACTCTGGTGCGTCTTCGACCGGGACGAACACCCGAACATCCCCGAAGCCCTCGAGCTCGCCGCGGCAAAGGGAATTCGGGTCGCTCTTTCGAATCCGTGCATCGAGTTGTGGTTCATCCTGCACTTCGCAGATCAAACCGCAGAGATCCATCGCCACGCAGCCCAAGAACGCGCGGAGCAGCTGCTTGGCTGTGGGAAAACGCTTACGAGATCTGCAACGGACACACTCTATGAACGCCACGATGACGCTAGGACCCGAGCGAAAGCTCTTGACGCGAAGCACGATGGGGACGGATCGCCGCCTCGTAGTAACCCGAGTTCCGACGTGTGGAAGCTCGTTGATCGCGCGCGCGAGTTCGCCGCCGAAGCCGGTTAGGAAGCGGGTCGCGAAATGAGCGACACCTTCAACCCTCCACCTGAGCGGCCTTCACCAACGTGCACGTACCCTGAGTGCTCATGACCACTCCCATCGGCGAGGAGGACGATTTCATCCGCACCTACGTCGACGCGTTGACACTCGTCATCGAGCTCGCTCCAAGCCCGGACGGTCCGCCCGCAGAAGTCTTCGAAACTCAGCTTGATCCCGAAATCTGGAAGTCCGCTGAGGTGGTTGATGCGCTCGAGGTATTAGTCAGCGACCCGGCCTTGACAGCAGCGAGCGGCTTCAGTGACTCGGGCGACGCGGTGCCATTCTGTTTGGACACGAAGCGATCGGTCATGTCCTGGGGCGCCGATGGCGTCGGCGAAACAGTGCTCCTCAGACTTGCCGAGTGGACCGCTTCCGGCATCGCGGGCAACGCTGCGTACGCGGCGTTGAAGCACCTACTCCGAGCGCTGCGGACGACCAACTCGTTCGGAACTGGCGCCATGACCGCAGACGAAGCTCGGTCGCTCGCTCACTGGGGTGTGTCTCGTCGGTTCGGGCTGCCCGACCCGATCGAGTGGAAGGAAGTAGATGGCGCGATCGAGGAAGTCGTTTCGCCAGAATGGACACTCCTTGATGAGTCGCAGGCCGACGGTGGGTGGAGCTTCAGGTGGAGAGGCCCTGACGCTCACTATGAGGTCGATGTCGAATACGCCGAGGGCTACGCGACGCTGACCCGCTATCGCCGAGTCGTCAAGGACTAGATGACACCTTCCTCCATCGCCCTTCACGCGCCTGCAAACCACTCGGGCTTTCGCTCGCGCAGATAGTTCGTCGCCGACTCGACTCCTCGATCTCGCCGAACGCCTCGCTCGATTACTTCGTCCGAAAGACCGAGATCTCGAAGAAGCACCAGGGTCACCAGCCACTGAATAGTCGCCGTAACGCGAACAGTTGTCTGCCACTCCTCATCAAGATTGACCATCTCGGGGTCGCGATGGGCGACGGAGTTGCGGCCGTGCTTTACCCATCGAAGCCAAGCCTCGACATTCCCGACCATCGGCGGAAAGAGTGGACCAGCGCGGTCAATGACGGCCCTCGCGCGATCCGCGAAAGATGGCTCGTGACTGAACGCCAATTTGTCGTTGAGCCAAACGCGGTCGTCATCGTCGCTTACCGCGCTCGTGATTCGCGCGAGACGTTCGTTGTGTTGTGGCGTCTTCTTTACTCGAGCTTCGCGGTGTCGGTGATAGCCCTCGATCGCAGATGCCGCCGTTAGGAACTGAGGACTTACGTAGCCACCACCATCGCGCAGCGCGGCCATGAGGTCAGCAACGACGCCGATCTCTGCACTCAGCTCCCACCATCTCGGAAGAACAACGTCGAAGCCAATGTCGTTCAGGGTGAACAAGAATTGGAAGGACATCTTTTCAAATGCCCCCTCTGCACTGCTCATTGCTGAGAGCACCGTTGCCTCGGTCTCGTACTCGTCGGCGCCCTCGCGTGTGACTCTGACGTCAAGCGTGGGGCTTCGTTGCGCGGATGCCAGTTCGACAAGGTTGCGAAGCGGGCGTATCCAGTCGTGTTCGAGGGCTTCGAGCGCAAGTGGCTCCTCGAAGTCGAAGTAAACCCATTCGTCGCTGTTCATTGTCACCGACGAGAGGTCTCCACCTTCTTGACCCCAACCGCGCCAGAGGCTCGCATCGGCACCGGGGAGACACGCGCGAAGTTCGCCGGGATCAACAAAGCGCACTCCATGTTCGTGACCGGAATTTGAGGTTCGCTCGAACGACCATGGTCGGCGATTCGCCCACTCATTGAGATGCACAAGCCGTACCCCAGCGCGGCTGTATCGCGACCCGGCATCACAGTGCGTGCCCACGATGACGGTGTTTGCAGCGACGCCCGTCTGATATGGCGGGTCGGCTCCGTTGGCGCGCCAACCTCTCTGGACGAGATCGAAGAGCGTTACTGGCGCCGTGCCGACTTCTCCGTGGATGATCGGCGGGACGCTGTTGTCGTCGCGCGCGCCGTTCCAGTCGCCTAGCCAACCAAACAGAGAAAGCCCCCAAACGCCGCGGGTGAGCTCTAGTCGGCCGCCCACCACCTTGCCCGGATCCTCGGGGCACCACCATCGTCCGTCGAACGGAGCGTTCTCAGGTCGCATCTCATCGCGGTTTGCCATCGCCCGACCGTACGCGAGTTGCAAAAGCGCGGCTGCCGATGTGCCCGCCCGTCGAGAGCGACCGGCGACTTGTCTCGGACCAGTTCGGCACTACTGACGCGGAGCGGGGTGCGGGCAGGTCGGCATTCTTCCTAGAGTCGAGGCGCTGAGGAGGTGCGAAGAGTGGCCGAAGGATTTCAAGTCGCGCGACTGATTCCAGTTAGCGGGATCGCGAATGCAACTGAGGCTGAGATGCGCGCAACATCAGCGCTCCTCGCCGTTTTGACAATCGTCCGGGACCTGTCGACGGCGGTCACCGTTCCGCTCGGAGCCTCAGCCGCGAGGAAGGCCATTGTCGAAGCATTTATTGAGACCCGGTTCAAGCTGAACGAGTCCGGCGCGGTCGTTCGGCCGGATGGGCTCATTCAGGTCACGTACGGATCGTCATCCTGGCGCGCACTAGTCGAGGTGAAGACCGGCGATAGCCGCCTCGAGGCAGACCAGGTCAATAACTACCTCGCCGTCGCTCGCGAGCAGGACATCGATGCCGTCATAACTCTGTCCAATGAAATCGCAGTCGGCACTTCTCATCCGTGCGCGGGGGTGAAGGTCCGAGCGAACTCGAAAGTTCGGCTCGCGCACTACTCCTGGACTGAGATTCTGGCGTTCGCAGTTCGAGCGAAGGTTCACAACGGCGTTGCCGATCCCGAACAGGCGTGGATCCTCGGCGAACTGATTCGCTACCTCGAACACGACGCGTCCGGTGCAATGGCATTCGATGACATGGGCAGCAACTGGACTGGAGTGCGTGATGCGGCGAGGGAGGGGAGTCTCCGCAAGAACGCCGATGACGTGCGCGACATTGTGCAGCGGTGGGATCAGCTGATGCGCTTTGCGTCGCTCACTCTCGGAGCTGACATTGGTGCTGACGTCCAGCACGTTGTGCCTCGAACCCAAAACGAACCGAGAACTCGAACCGCCTACCTAACCGATTCTCTCGTCGGGGTAGGAACGCTCGACGGCTCTTTGCGGATCCCTGGCGCCGCGGGCGCCGTCACATTGGCGGCTGACCTGCGCGCGCGACAGGTGATGGTGTTCGCCGACATCCCCGCACCAATCGATCGCGGTAATAAGGCCAGGGCAACCTGGCTCATCCGCCAGCTCGGCGCCGAGACGCCAGCGGGGCTCGTGATTGAGGCTTGGCCGCGGCATGGCCGCCAGCCGCTTAGCTCATCACTTGCCGAGGCGCGCGCTGACGCAGCGTTGCTCGTTGACTCTGACAAGCGCGACACCGCTCGGTTCCGACTCGTGTTGCGCTCGGAGATGGGCCAGAACCGGAAGGATGGTGGCCGATCGCCCGGATTCATTCAGTCGGTAATGGGTCTTTTAAAGGTCTTCTACCGCGACGTGCTTCAACAGGTGACAGCGTGGTCTCCACCCGCACCGCAGTCACGAGCGCCCGTCGAACACGCCGAACTCAAGGTCGAACCCATCGAGGACGAGCAGGAGCTCACGGAAGCGATCACCGCTGCTAGAGACGACGTCGTCGAGCGCACCGGCGAGGCAAGCGTGGCAGCGATCGCAACAAATGATCCTTCCGAAGTCACCACAGAGGTCGATCCAATCTGGGACCGCGCAGCAATGGATGGAACTCCTGACGACGAGGAAGACTTCGTGGTCGCTCCCACCCCCGCATTGGATCTCAGTTCAACAACCGACGACGGCGCCCTCTCCTGACCGCGCTGTGGCGATTGGAGATCTGCTGAGTCATTTCAATCGCTAGCTGTCGTCGCGACTCCTAAGAAAACGGACCGACTCATTCGCTCGCGTCGAATAGCGCACCGTCCCACGAGTTGTCCCACGAACTCCTGACACGAGGTGACACGACGGACACCAGGTGCGAGTGTTGACCTGGGTGTTTGCAAAAGCCCAGGTCAGAATTGGCTTGGCTCGCGGTTTCCTAAACCGTGCGTCGCTGAAGCATCTCTGCCCGGGAACCCTTTGAAATAGGACCGGATCGTACGGGCGATGCATTGTCTGTCCCATGGGTGTCCCACGAACAGTGTCCACAAACGGCACTTACGGGATATGCAGACCGACGTTCGAAGCGCAACAACAACGTCACCTCCGCAACGTCTCTGAATGACGGTTGCCAATCGTCTGCCACATCAGCCGTCTAGCTGGTCCGCGAGCTCGTGCGACTGCAAGATTCTCTTTGGAACACCTCTAAGGCGCCGTCGTGGGCACGGAGCTTGGGATGGATGCAGCTTGCCGATGATCTTCTGAGCGAGTCCGCAGTCTTTCTCGTAGTCACCGAACTTCAGCCAGCCCGGTGACCGCAACGACCTGTTCAGGCGAGTAGGTCTTGTTCCACTCGCGCAGCTTCTTTGCGTATGCGATGCAATCGGTGGGCTCAGGGCCGCTCTTGGAGATGAAAGCGACTGTCACGGCGCACCCGCCCGTGATGCTGGCTGCGATAATCGCTTCCCAAGACGGCCCAGTTCACCGAGAAGAACCGTTTACTTAAGTCACCGCTGAGCAAGTCAAAGAGCCGCGGCGTTCAGGTTCCTCGGGCGTGGGCTAAATCGTTTCCGGGGCCTTCGAGGGTTGACCTCCGGAGCCCTCTGCTTCGAGATGAGAGATTCGCTCGCGAGCGTCGCGCAGCGACGCTCGCTGCGCGACGCCGTTTCGTAAGGCTCGCCACGGTATGCAAGAGCCAATCCTGCGAGGTGAGTCGGAGTGTTGTAGGCGTTAGGAAGAGGCCCGCCAGTGAAGTCGAGGGTCTCTCCTTGCGGACCGCCGGCTTCCGCTGCCTCGTAAACGTCGTCGAAAGTGACGAGCGCTGTCCGGTAGATAATCCGCAGTTGGTCGAGCGAGAGGCTCGAGCCTGTGTGACCGGGCGTGAATGCGCCCCTCATTCGCAGAGTCCCGAACAACTGGTAGAGCGCAAACAAGTTGGTATCAGCCAGTGCTTACCGTCGGCCGCCTCCGCGGCGTGGTTTGCGACGGGTAGACGCGTGATGTGAAGCCGATCAGGTGCACCCCCGGCGAGATAGTGCTCGAGCTCGGCCGAGGTAGCGAAGGAGCCGCTTCCATTGCTGTTCCAATCCCGCAATTTCGTCCTCAAGTGGCACCGGTTCAGCGTATCGACGTCATTGCCTATTGCCTCGATTACAACAACAAACGCCATGCGCTGCAATCAGAAAACTGCAGCTCTGTCGCGATCAGATCTTCCTTCTGACGCGGGAGCGCTCATCGGGGGTTCCGTACGACTTGGCATCTGGAACCCCCGACGAACGAACCGGCTACCCGAACGGCAAACAGACAGTGATCGTCGGCAGCGGTGGAAGCATGAGATCGACACACTTCGGTGTCGCTTCTGCTTTGGGTGCGGCGAAGCCAACTGACACAATCACCCCGCCTAGAATTGCGGCGAGAACTACACTGAACCGTCGTTTCACGGCCATCTCCTTTTGTTTGGGATGGCGCACAAAACGCTTGAAGGTGGGGCTCGTTACAGCGATGCAGGCGATGGAGTTCGAGTCGTGGTGGCGCGCAGCGGACGAGCGCCTCCGGACGTTCTTGCCAAGCCGACGCGTGCATCGCGATGACGTCGACGATTTGATTCAACGGATTGCGTTGCGGGCTATCGCGCAGCCACCGTTTGAAAACGAGCGCCACCTCGTGGCGTGGTCAGTGGTGGTCGCAAAAAACCTGATGGTCGACGACGGTCGCCGACGAGCCCGGAACGCCAACGCACTGCGGTTGCTTCACGCCAGTCAAAGTCGCGACGTATCGGTCGAGGAACTCGCTATCGGTCGCATCAAAGAACAGAATCTCCACGCCGTCATAGCCGAGTTGCCGGATGAGAAGCGAGCACTCCTGTTCGCGCTATCGGCCGACGACGGTGGTGAGACCAAGCCGACGGTTACTCGTGTCGCGAAGCACCGCGTACGAAAGGACCTTCGGTCGATTTACGACCGACTAGGTGTCGCCATTCTTAGCTGGCGTCTCGCCTTGCGTCGCTGGTGGGGCGCCATAGATGCCAACGGTTGGGAGGCGCCCGCGGCCGCAGCCCTGGCATTGGCGGTCCTCGGCGCCGGAGCGCTCGGCGTTCTCGGCATTCGGTCGCCCGAACCGCCTGGGCCGCCGCAGCAGTCTGCGCGCCGGCCGTCAGCCGACTGGTTCCCGCTCCGCCCAGCCCTCACAACGGAGGTCGTCACGCATCCGAGCGACCAGGACCCCGGCCGCGACGCAACAGAGCGCCGGCAACAGCCGGTTCTGAAAGTCGGGCTCGGACCGGACGCCCAGGGCCGCGAGCGTGGAGCCCAGGTACGCGACCGCCTGCCCGAGGAAACTGATGCAGCTGTGTGCCTCGGCGATCCCGGCGCCTCAGACCAGTGGTGCGTTGCGTGGCCGAGCCCTGTTCTGGCAGTCGGCGCCGTGATCACCGCGTTGCTTGCGACAGCTGACGGCTAGCTCCCCGGTTCTAGTAGGCCCCAGTCCATCGCTTGGCGCTCGATTACCGCGCGGTCTTCGGCGCAGACCACCAGTTCAAAATGAAAGTTGTTTCGACTCAGCCGCAATGTTTCCAACGAGGCCGCAGAGGAGGTCGCGCCACAAACGTCACAACATCGAACCCCACATGAACGGCGGGCGCCAGCTCCCCGGCGGCGATTGTTTTTCATGCCAGCCGATACGTTCTGCCGGCTCGGGCGTTACCGACCTATTGCCAATCGTAGATTGACCGCCTGGTAGAAATGTCTCCGCCATGGTGCAGAAGAAAACCATCATTGAAACGACGGCTTGCGACATTTGTGGAGCCGCTATCGAGGCGGACCGGAAGGAATCGATCGCGATCGGATCCAGCCGCTGGGAGCTAGATCTCTGCAAGAAGGACCTGACCGCTCTCAACAAGCAGTTCGCGGAGTGGACCAAGACTGCGCGCCGCATTGGATCCTCCGGCAGGCGGAGCGCCAGGCAAGCGCAAGGCGAGTGGGAATATCTCGAGAGTCTCGGGTTTACTCGGCACCGAGGACGAAAAAGCGCCGCCGAAGCGGCAGCACTCGACAAGCGCCCGATCTAGTCGAGTAACGCAGCCGCGCTAGCCACGAGCGGCGCGAATGCTGGAATACAACGCGGGAACCCCCCTCTGGCGATGTACTACGGCCGCCTTCCCCGTCGGGTGCGCACAGCACGTAGACGACGACTCTCACGCACAGTCGCAGCTAGCGAACCAAGCGAATCCGTGAGGGGTGGCCGTCGCGAACGCGTCCAATGACGCAAGCGCTCAAGCAGCCCGCCTCGCGAAGCTCGCGCACGAGATCACCACTGGCGTCAGCCGAGACTGAGAGCAATAGGCCGCCCGAGGTTTGCGCGTCTGAAAGCAGCAGTTGCTGCCATTCCGGAACCTCGGCCCAGTCAACGACTTTCAGCGCTTGCGCATGATTGCGAACGGTCCCGCCGGCGACCAGGCCGTCCCGCAGCAACGTGTCCACGCCGGGCAGGAACGGAGTGTCGGCAACCCGGACGTCAGCGGAGAAGCCCGACGCGTCGAGCATCTCTGCGAGATGCCCGAGAAGCCCAAACCCCGTGACATCGGTGCCCGCATGAACAGCGCCATCGATTCCGATTCCAAACGCCGAGGCGACGCGAGCGGCTACGCCATTTGAGGCCGTCATTAGCTTCGTCACCTGGGCTATGTGCGCGCTGTCTGCAAGACCACGCTTGATGGCTGTGGTGATAACCCCGACACCCAGCTCCTTGGTCAAGATCAAGTCGTCACCGCACTGAGCACGTGCGTTCGTAAGCAGTGCTGAAGGGTGCACGACTCCGATGACGGCCATGCCGTACTTCGGCGAGGCATCGTCAATCGAATGGCCGCCAACAACCATGCAGCCCTCAGCGGACGCTGCGTGCCCGCCGCCCTCGAGCACGCGTGACAAGAGTGACAAGGGCAACCCCTCCCTTGGCCAGCCGACGATATTTAGGGCAAGGATCGGCCGCCCGCCCATAGCGAACACGTCCGACATGGCGTTTGTCGCCGCGATTCGGCCAAAGTCAAACGCGTCATCAACAACGGGCGTAAAGAAGTCCGCCGTGGCGACGATCGCCATCTCCGTATTTAGGCGATAAACCGCGGCGTCATCGTTGGTCGCATGACCCACCAACAGGCGGTCGTCGAGTACGCCGAACTGCGGGACGGCGCCAAGAACGGCTGCAAGCTCTTCGGCCGAGAGCTTGCAGCCGCATCCAGCGGCCGGCGAAAATTGCGTCAGTCGTAATTGCGTGTCCGGCATAGCATCGACAATACGTGCCAATGATGGACTACCGTCTGGGCTGGAGGCGTTTGAGCGCCTGGTGGGCTCCACCGCCTTCAAAGCGGTTGGGACGGGAGACCCTGTCCGGCGGGTTCGATTCCCGTCCGCCTCCGCCGAAAGAACGATGAGCGAGCAAGAAGCGAAGACGTACCCGCCTTCGATCAACGAACTCGCGCGCTCGATCAGGCACACGGGCGTGCCGTGGGCGTTACTCGTCGACGCAGCTCGATTAGCCGTCCAGGCGGGCGATCCAGATATTGCGACGGAACTCGCGCACGGATTCGCACTGAGCCTGATACGTCCCGTTGTGAACGGCACGGGGGTGCTCCTCCACACCAACCTTGGTCGGGCCCGCCTAGGACGGTTCGCGATCCACACCGGCCCTGCGAATCTCGAAATCTCGTTAGAGACCGGCAAGCGGTCTCCCCGCGGCAGTTCGATCGGCATGCTTCTCAAGCGCCTAATCGGCTGCGAGGACGCCATCGTCGTGAATAACGGCGCGGCCGCAGTGTTACTCGCCGTCGCTGCTATCGCTCGCGGAAAGAAGACCTTTGTAAGCCGTGGTGAGTGCGTCGAGATCGGAGGCAATTTCCGAATTCCTGACGTCGTTGCCGCTGCGGGAACAGAACTTGTAGACGTCGGAACAACCAACCGCACGAAAGTGTCTGACTTCCGCGACGCAGTCGCCAATGGTGGCGATACCTCGGGCTGCATACTGCGCGTGCACACGTCCAATTTCCGTATCGACGGGTTCACACAGTCCGCTCCGATTGACGAACTGGCCACTTTGGGTGTGCCTGTTCTCTTCGACTTGGGCTCGGGATTGCTTGACTCGAAAACCCCCTGGCTGCGCGGCGCACCACCGGTGTGGCTATCCAGTGAGCCTGGAGCAAAGCAGGCGCTGCGCGACGGCGCGTCGCTGGTGACGTTCTCGTGCGACAAGCTGCTTGGCGGACCACAGGCAGGCGTGATTGCGGGCGATGCAGACCTGGTCCAACTATGTGCGCGTGAGCCAATCTTTCGTGCGCTTCGACCAAGCCTGCAGGTGCTCAGCGCGCTTCAAGACACGCTGCTGGCATATATAGAGCGCGATTGTTCGCGTCTGCCGTTTTGGGCGAGCGCGATGGCACCCCTCGCCCAGTTGGAGAACCGCGCCTACGCGATCGTCTCCGCGCTAAAACCGTCGTCAGCAGCGGAGGTGGTTAGCTCCAGGTCTGTCGTAGGTGCCGGAGCATCGCCCGGAGCGCAGTTGCAATCATGTGCCGTGTCGGTGCCGCTTCTCTGCGGCGATCAGCTCCGCCGACGAGCGTTGCCAGTGATTGCCCTTCATCGCGGGGGCCACACACTGTGCGATCTCCGGTCGGTGTTGCCAGAAGAAGATCACCACGTGCGTGACGCGTTCCAAGAGGCGCTGGGCGCGTGACGGTAATCGCTACCGCTGGCCATGTTGATCACGGAAAGTCCTCGCTCGTGCGAGCGCTGACCGGAACTGACCCCGATCGCCTGCCAGAGGAACGGCGCCGGGGCATAACTCTCGACCTGGGATTCGCTGTCATGCGCAACACCACCCAAACAGTGGAGTTTGTCGACGTCCCAGGACACGAGCGATACGTACACACCATGGCCGCAGGCGCGCACGGCGCCGCTGGGTGCCTCTTCGTCGTCTCCGGAGTCTCGGGATGGCAGGCCCAGAGCGCTGAACATCTCGCGATTCTCGAACTTCTCGGTATGAGGTACGGAGTTGTCGCGGTCACGATGCTCGACAAGGTCGATGCGGACCAGGTCGATATGGTGTCGGCGCTTATACGGGCTGAGCTAGAAGGTTCGTTCCTTGCCGCGGCCGAGATCGTCCCGGTGTCGGCTGTCACTGGCCAGGGCCTTAGCACGCTGAGTGCCGCACTCTTCGCAATGAGCATGGCAGCGAGCACGCTCCATCAGCCGGATCGAAGATCCCGCCTCTGGATCGATCGGTCATTCACCGTACGGGGAGCGGGAACCATCGTCACCGGCACGTTGACCGGTTGGAAGCTCCGCCGCCGCGACCATGTAGACGTAGCGCCGCGCGGGACAAGCCACCGAATTCGGGCCATACAACTGCATGGATCCGATAGGGAGGAGGCCGAACCGGGGCACCGCGTCGCATTGAATCTCGTCGACCTGGCGCCAAAGGCCGTGGGTCGCGGCAACGTAGTCGTCTTTCAAGAAGCGTGGCATTTGAGCAGGCGTTTCGACGTCGCCCTTCAGGTCATCGCGACCGCCACCCGGCCGCTCACGAGTAGGGGAGCACACCTCGTCAGCCTGGGTACCGGCGAGTGGGCAACCCGACTGCAGTTGGTTCGACTCGCGAGGATCGAGCCAGGTGGCTCCGGTTACGCGCGTCTCAACCTGCCCGTCTCGCTGCCCGTCCGCCTCGGTGATCCGTTCATCGTCCGCGACGCGAACAGCCGGCGTGTCGTTGCGGGTGGAGTCGTTCTCGATGTCGACCCTGTGACACGACCCTCGCGTGCTCGTCCACCGAGCTCTACCGCGGAAATCATCGATGAACGCGGCTGGATTACCGAACGCGACTTCTTCAAGCTCACTGGCCAGCAACGTCAGCCGGACGTCAGCCATTGGATCGTCGCTCCGCGGGCGCTCGAGGATTCGATCTTGAGGATCGCGGAGCGCGTCGAGGCACACGCTCCACTGCCCCTCGGCCTCGCAACCTTCGACGAACGCGACCAGGCTCTCATTCGCTCAGGAAGGGTGCCCTCCGTGAAGTTGGATCAGGGCATCGTTCGGTCCCGCGATGCCCACTCAGCTGTCGCGCAGCAGTGGATCGCCGGTCTCGAGCAAGACTGCCTCGCTCGAAAGCCCGATCCAGGGATAACCCCGATTGAACTTCGAGATCTAACTCAGCGCGAATGCATCGTGATGGCCGACGGGATCGCGTGCGCGACTGCGTGGGTGGACAAGGCCATCCCAGTGGCGACTGCGTTGGCTGCTGCGCAGGGAAGCTTCTCGATCGCCGAGTTTCGGGACGCGATGGCGACGACTCGAGCGACAGCCCTGTTGCTGCTGATGGCTCTTGACAAGCGAGGAATCACCCAACGACAGGGACCCCAGCGAGTAGTGATGAACACCGCGCGCTGACGACAGGACGAACTCGGACTGCGGACGCGATCGGAAGCGCCGCATCGACGGGATTGCGACAAGACTCCGGTCGCGCGAGGCGTTCACAACTCGCGAACGTGGACAGTTTCGACTTTGTGCAAGACCGTTGGCGAGCCGCTAGTTGACCCGTCTGCGTTGATCGCACGAACGACCGACATTCCACGAAGCACCCGACCGAACGGCGTGTACTTCGGTACGCCCCCAACTGCGTCGAGAACTGTCTTGGCGCCAGCGTCGGTCACAACAAAAAAGAACTGCGAGCCGTTCGTGTTAGCGCCGGCGTTCGCCATGGCCACGTCGCCCGCTCGGTACTCGTAGCCCGGTGGAATTTCGTCCGGAAGCTGGTAGCCGGGATAAGGAGGTGGCAGGCCCTCGGCAACGCGGGCCGCCGTCTGGCCGCCTCGGCCGTCACCCGCTGGATCGCCCGTCTGGTCGATGTACTCGCTTATGACCCGATGGAACGCAACACCATCGAAGTATCTGTTTCGGGCCAGGAAGACAAAGCTATTAACCGTCTGCGGTGCTTGTTTCGTAGCGAGTTCGACTTCGATGGTCCCGACGTCCGTGACAATCGTGGCGACATAGCGCTTTGAACGATTTATGCACATCGGTGGCGGACTGTCGAAAGTTGTGCTGCGTGTCGAGACACCCGCAGCGGGCGGGCATTTCGCAGCCTTTCGGCCCAACGACGTCGGCGTCGAGACGGCGTCGGACTGCTCGGGCGATCGCTGAAGTCTCCACGCGACCATTAAGAGAAGGCACAGCACGCCGACCCCCGCGATGACAACCTCCTTGCGGCGCCAAGCCATCCGGCGCCGCTCTAGCTGCTGACGATCAAGCCGCGCACGTCGGCTTGCCCTTTGACGCTCGCGCTTCCCGCTAGCCACGCTTGTCCACTGGAGTGCGGCCGCTCGGAGTCATCGGCGGCGGTTTAGTCTCATCGACGGCGGGTGATTTCAAGTTCCGTCCTTGCAAGCCAGCTTCGGAGTCAAGTCCGCCGAATCCAACGTCCGTTCGCCGTCACGAACCTCGACTCGAATCGGCCTATCGCCGAGCCACTTCAAGTTCAGTTCGAACTCGAGGCCGGCATCATCGCCGATGTATTCCTGGTGCGCCACGCGTCGGCCCACCACTGGGGTCTGAGCGATCGGAAGAAGCTGGGACCCCTGACCGCGCAGAGGCGCAAGCACCTCTACGCGGCGCCCGCCAAGACCGCCAACATGTGCTTTCACGACCGCCGAGTCGTTACAAACGACGGCAACACCAACGAGCTCAATGGTTTGGGGCTTGCGGTCGTGAGGCGCCAGTCCGTATGCCACGACGGCACTCAGCGTTGCGGCAAGCAAGGTAGTAACCACCGGCACCTTCAACGCGAACCAACGTGTCATCGTCCCTCGTGCCTTCTATGCGTAGTGAGGCAACCGGCGTTCGAGCGCCATCCCGCCTTTTCGACCGTGACTTCCCCAGCACCTGGTGTCAACCCTGCCGAAGTAGCCAGACAGCAGCGGCAGCGGCGAGAAGCACCGAAAAAACGGACAGCCAGCGCGCCGCATTGAACAGCAAACTCCGTCCACGCCATTGCTGATCGGCCAAGCCTTCCGCCCAAGCCCTCGAGCTTGCCGACAGATACGGCACAACTCGAGTTGTTACGAAGACCACGACAACGCCGATTGACAATTCGACCCGACCAAGAATCACCGGGACAAACATCGCTGCCTGGAAGGCGGCGTAGGGCGCGTCGGTCAGAAAACCTGAGCCAAGGGCGCGGCCCCACCGACGCGCAGCGTCCGCGGGGGCGACCGTGACAAGTTGCGCTGGGACCAACCAGACAAAGCCAATCCTCTTGTGCCATCCGAGCCAGAGATCGCTGATCGCAAACGCAGCGAGGGTCACCGCCGTCCCTGTCTGTCTTGAAGACTCCGCGATCGGAACAAAACTCGATAGCCACGTCAGCAGCACGAAGGGAGCGAGCAGAAACCCAGCACCGACGATCGCCCCGCGCAGAAACGAGCGAAGGGCCAACCGTGGGCTTGCGTCCAGCGAGCCTGCCGCGTTTAGACCTCAGGCTGTGGCAAAGGCGAGTGGACCGGCGATCGCGGCTAACGCAAGCGGTATCGCGATGAAGCCCCACCTCACACCATCGATCATCGGTGGGAGCAACTCCTAGTAATGCGTCGTCGATTTGCAGCCGCAAAGCCCGTAATAGTTAGGCGCGCATGTGCACGGGCAATACAGCACGCGGCAATCCCGGCACTTGTGGCGGTACGGCGCGGTCCCCGTGTACCACCAGCCCGAGGAGTAGATGCATTGGCCGCAGCCGTACGCCGTTGAAGTGTTACACGTGATGTAAGCAGCCGGGCATGTGGAGTCCGCTCCGCAACCGGTGCAGTAATGGCCGCCTGGCGGATAGCAGGTGCCGTGGGCAAACGCCGGCCCTGCGTTCTTGGTGCCAAGCACAGCCATGGCGACGGCGGCGGCTACTCCCTTGCTAGAGATTCCTATAAACCGCCGCCGGTCAAGCCGTCGTGATGCCCGTGCGACCTGAAGCTGGAAAGCCTCGTCACGCGTCTTAGTGTGTTCGGTCATACGGACACCTCTCGATCAGCAGTTGGTAGAAGGTCGGGTGGAGAAACGCTCCGGAACAAGCTCAGGACTTGTTCGCGGTTGTTGAGCAGTCCTTTCGCGACGATCACGCCGCGCTCGTTCACTGCGAATCCAAATGGCGTGTTTTCAATGTCGAACGCGCGGCCGGTGTCTTGATCGCAGAAAAACACGCGCTCCTCGATTGACATCCGTCGTGCATACCGACGAACCGCCTCCGGGTTGTCTCCGAAAACGAGGCTCGACACTTCTGTACCTGTCTCAGCCGCGAACTCACGTAGATCCGGGAACATTCGCGCACACTCCTTGCACGCTGTATTTGCGAACACAACGAGCTGCGCTGTGCCTGCGGACGGCACAGCACGAACGCCGCCGGAACCGAGATCCTCGAGCTCGAAGCTCGGCAGTCTCCGCCCGAGTGCAATGCCACTGTCGTGCGCACCGCGAGCCGTACCCATCACGAACAAGCCGAGCTGTCGGAACAACACAACTGTGACGAGCAGGTTGATCCCAGTTAGTGCCACGCACCCAAGCACCGCTACCTCACCCATGGACCGCCGCCTTTCCATTGCGCGAGACGTCGACTCGCAGATCGGGATATCCCTTTGCCCAGGCGCGGTACGGATCAGCGAGACGCTTTGTGTGTGTGTACAGACGCCAGAAGCTGGGCACAGTGAGCGCCACGGTGGCCGCGCCCAGAAGGAGCGTGATGCTCATCGCAGCAGGAAGCGGCGCCTCAGCGCCGGCGGTCACTGCGAGAGCTAGACCTGCAACCGCCAAGGCCCCGTCGAGTGCAGCCAATCGGAACGACAGGACCGCCTTGGTGCTCGAGCCGAAGCACCCGCATGCAACTTCGCCGCGTGTCTGACGCAAGACCAGCACGCCCACGCAGAGCACGGCATACATCGCCGCAACAACTCCAGCCGCGAGCGCGTAAGGCGCGAAGAAGACGGCAACGGCAATGGCGCCCTCGGTCACAGTCAGCGACCGGTCCACCTGCTTTGAGAGCAGGGCGTCAGGCTTCTCGCCCCAAGCCCACTGCCAGGCCTTCGTGATCGAGGACGTCGCGAGCGGAAGCGCCACGAGGAAGAGCAATATGCGCACGTTCAGGCGGAAACAGCGAGCTCGATGCCTTCGGGAGTCGTCAGCATGTGGTTAGCCGTTTGTAACGCACCAATCACTCCTGCGGTCCGTCCAAGCAGGCGCATATCACTGATCGTCCCCACTACGGGGTACGCCGGGTGAGACTCAGCAATGTCTTCAAGGAAAACCGCGATCTGGGGCCGAGCAGGCACCGCATCGTCCTGCGCCAAACACAAGACGATCTCGCCGCGGGTATAACTCGCGGGCGCCTCGCCTGTCGGCTTGTCGGAGACTCGCCGCGCGAAATCAGCGGCCGCCTCAGGTAGTTCGATCTGCAACACGAACCCTGGGATGAAGCGCACGACCCTGGCGCCGGTGGCGGCGAACTTC
The DNA here is from genome assembly GCA_048498715.1 of Actinomycetota bacterium. Taxonomy (GTDB): domain Bacteria; phylum Actinomycetota; class Acidimicrobiia; order Acidimicrobiales; family JACCXE01; genus JACCXE01. The sequence goes on from JBEHXL010000011.1 coordinate 78,899, forward strand.
CAAAAGTCAGCGCCACGCTTGTTCGGCCGCAGCTGAAGCGTTTGCATTCAGATCCCCCTTGATTGCCTTAGCGCGATTGTCGCAGATTGCCACTTCGACGTCTATGGAAAATCGGGGCATTATTCGGAGCCCGGTCAGCACTTCGAATTTCGGACACGGGAGGACCGCGGATCTCACTTCCTCGAAGGTCGAACCGGAGTCATCCAGAGGCCCTCGAGGCACCCGCCTGCACTCAGACCGACTAACTGCCGACCCACCAATGAGCGGTACCCGTGTCGGCTTCTCTTTCAGCGAGTCGGCAAAGCCAGTACCACCGCAGCAGCGAGGGTCGAGAGGTGCGACATTGAAACGGTAACTCTCACGCCAAGGCGATCTGCCGTCGCGGCTACGTCGCCTCGAAGGCGCAATGAGACGTCCGGGCCACCGCCAACTACTTCGACTTCCAACGGATCCCAACCGTCGATCCCAAGCGCTTTGATGACGGCCTCTTTCGCACAGAAGCGGGCCGCGAGATGCTCTTCAGGCCTGAATTGACTGTTGCAGTACTCGAACTCCTGGGCTGTGAACATCGTCGGGCCGAGAGCGGGATTTCGGCGAAGCCGATCAGCGAGGCGTTCCGGTTCGACTAGGTCGATTCCGACCTGCGGGGGCTGAGCCATTTCGGCACGATAACCGAGGTGTGATGGATAATCCAGCACGCTTACTTGCAGTCTGATGTAATTTCCGGCATCATGGTCGGAAAATCCACCAGGAGGATCCGCATGACTCCCGCGACCCTTGCTCCCCCACACTCAGTTGAGACGCTTACAACCCTCACCATTGAGCTACTCGCCGAATTGCTCCACCGTGACCCCGCCGATCTGCGCCGCGAGCTTGAGGAGAAGGGAGCTTTGATGCCAGTCGACTCCCTCGACATGTTCGACATCCTGCAAGAGTTTCGTTCACGTACCGGACTCACGCTTCCGGTGAAGGCATTGAAGCGAGACACTCTGCGGTCCGTGAGCGCATTCGCTCAATTCGCGTTCGGTGCCGTCAGGTAATGCCCACCGACGATGAGGCGGACGTGCTTGCAACCAGGCTGCGCGAGGCCCGTGAATTTGCCAATCTGTCGCAAGGATTTGTCGCCGAGCAAACTGGATTGTCACGATCGGCAATATCTGAGATAGAGCGGGGCCAACGCCGTGTCGAAAGTCTGGAATTGAAGCGCCTCGCCGCCGTCTATCGAATGCCAGTTGACTACTTCCTCAGATCGGACGAAGACGAATTGGCGGGGGGCTCTCAGGACGCAACAGCTCGGGCGCTGGCGAGAGCGACGGACGAAATGACACCTGACAACCGGAAAGAGGTTCTTCGCTTCGCGCTCTTCCTTCAAAACTTTGAGCGAACCGGTGAGTCCTCCGAATGATCACATGGACAGATGCCCACCAGAGGGCTGCGGTCCTCGCGTCCCAAGCGCACGCGGATCTGGAAATCGATCTCACGAAGCCCGTCGATATTTTCGCGGCGGTCCAGGAGCTCGGAATCGTTCTCGCCTTCACCGATCTCGGTCCAACGTCCGGCATATACGTTCCGAGCAGCAAATCGTCCGGGATCCTCATCCACGCCGGCCACCCCCGTACACGTCAGCGATACACCGCTGGGCACGAACTTGGCCATCACATGTTTGGACACTCGCTCGAGCCGGACATTGACTTCGAGGGCGCGCTCCAACGGAACCTCCAGGGCTTTCCAGATCGTGAGAAAGAAGCGGAGGCCTTCGGCGCTTGGTTCCTGATGCCCCGACGACTCATGCAGGCTGGGCTCCGCGAACTCGGCATCGAGAGCATTGCGTCGCCGCTCGATGTATACGGCCTCTCTCTCTGGCTCGGAACGAGCTACACAGCGACGGCTCGTCACCTTGGGACAACGCGGATGGTTTCGAGCGCTGACTCCGACCGGTGGGCCAGGATCGCGCCGAAGCAGCTCAAGGCCGCGCTTGCCGGCCGGTTCGTGCCCAACGATCTTCGGAACGACGTGTGGTGGCTCGACGCTGGCATGCGCGTACGACACATTGAGGCTCGCCCGGGCGACCGGCTCGTAGTAACGGCAACAGAGACACCATCGTCTGGCTATGTCTGGCGCGTGGCGACTCCTACGCAGGCTCTTCCGGTCGTAGCCGACTCGTTCGACGAGAACATCCTGAGCCTCGACCCGATCGCGGACGCAGACCCTGAGCTGGTTGGCGGTCAACATCGACACGCCTTCGTCTTCGAGGTCTCCAACAACGCAGAAGACCCGACTACGAACGTCGAGCTGGTTCTCGACCAACCGTGGTCGTCAAAGCCCGCGAGCGATCGCCTGACCGTGAGCGTCGCAATCAACCGCCCGTGCCTCGGCCTCCAACTTTCCGAGAGCGAATTCAGGCTTGCCAGTTGATTTGCGACTACCGAGACCAGCAAACGGAGGTCCGATCGCAGGGCGCAGGCAGGGAGAGTTGCGTGGGATTTGCCGTCTCGGCCGCCCAGGAGTGGTACGACCAAACTGGCGAGCGCTTGTCACCAGAGAACGCGATCTGGGCTGCTCACCAGGTCGGAGGCGACAAGCACGCAGAAGTCACGACAGTCGAATGGGCCTGCGTCGGGCTGGCCACGCATTCCGCCGTAACCGAGACTGCGTGGCCGTACAACAACCCGCCGTTCCCCGCGGATAGGCCGACGAGTGCTCTCGACGGCGCGAACCACAGACAGCTGCCGGTTTGGGAGAGAATCTCGCCGCCAGCAGGCTTCACTTTGGAGCGCGCGCTCGGCCAAGGCCGACCGGTCGTGATCTCATTTCGGCTCGTTCCCCGCGCTTGGTATCACCTGGGTGACGAGATCGATGCAGATGCTGGAGAGCGGATCGTGAGCGGGCATGCGGTTCTCGGCGTTGGAATCGACCCCACCGGTCGGATCATCATCAAGAACTCGTGGGGCCCTGAGTGGGGCGACCGCGGCTACGGCTATGTCACGCCTCGGTACCTCGCGAGCTACGGCGTGGTGGCACACGCGCTGGGGGCCGCCGCGTGACGATCATCGGCGACCGATTCATCGATTCTGGGTCCATATCCGGCGCATGGCTGGACGCCGTGACGCTCCTCCACGGAACGAAGGAACGCAAAGTCGTGCACCTTGTGGCGCGAATTCGTGAACCGACCGAAATCCCGGAGATCCGCGCGGAGGCCGACTACCTCGTTGAGCACAGCACTGCGCGACAAGAACGTTGGCCGATCGATACCACGCGCAACACGATCTTTCCCGCGGCGTGGGCGCGCCGCAATCCAGAACCACGGGATCTTGCGGCGTACTACCGACATCGGTATCCGGAACTCCGGAAGTTGCGCGACAACAACCGAGGCACGTACTTCGGGCGCGTAGTCGCCTACCCGCGGGCTGATGGCACAACGGCCGACCAGCTCACGGAGACGGTCCGGAAGCTACGACAAGAACTTGCTACTGGCGTCGCCAAAGGCTCTCGATACGAGATCAATATCTATTCGGAAGCCAAGGACACATCCCCAATGAGCTTCCCCTGCCTCGCCCACGTGTCGGTCCATTTGGGCCCCAAGCACGATCGAAGGCTGCATATGCAGGCCGTCTATCGCAACGAATTTCTTGTCGGGCGGGCCTACGGCAACTTCCTCGGACTGAGCGAGCTTCAGTCGTACATGGCGCGAGCCGCCGACATACCAGTCGGCGAGCTGCTCATGACTATCAATCACGCTGAGCTGGACGGCAATTCCGGTCCCGTTAAGAACGCGATCGACCGGCTCTCCGATCAAGGTTTCGTTTCGTAGGGATTGCCCCACCGGTGTCACAAGGCTGTGTCATCCTTCCCGCGTGCAGCCAACTACACGACCGGAAGTGTTCGATACCTACTGGACGTTCGCGGCCGAACGGCAGGCGATTTTCGAGCGTCGAGCACAAGGCGAAGCTGGGCCTTGGACCGCTGATCCGATACTTGGGCACTACAAGTTTTGCAATACGTTTCGAGCGTCCGATCGCGTATCGCAATACCTCATTCGAGATGTCATTTATGGCGAGCGCGGCGCCGACCTTGCGCCTGAGGATGCTTTCCTGCGAATCGTCTTGTTCCGACTCTTCTCTAAGGAGCGAACCTGGCAGCTGCTGGAGGCAGCGACGGGTGGGGTAACCCGCGCGACGTTTGACACTGCACGGCTTGGAGAGATGCTCGCGTCAGCCAAGGCGACCGGCTCGATTTATACGGCCGCATTCATCCTCTGCGCAGCGGACCCCTATGGCTTCGCAACGAAGCACGAGAACCATCTCGAACTTGTTCGTCGGATGTTCGCTCCCGGCGGGCTTGGAGCAGAGATCGCACGAGCGCGATCTCTCAGCGACGTCTACGACAGCCTCATCGGCTGGCCAATGATCGGGCCGTTCTTGGCGTATCAACTCGCAATTGACCTGAACTACTCCGCCCACCTCGATTTCTCCGAGAATGAGTTCACCGTTGCGGGCCCCGGAGCGATTCGCGGACTCAACAAGGTCTTCAGTGACTTTGGCGGGAATCGGCCGGCGTACCTCATCAGCAAGATGGTCGAGGAACAGGAGACTCACTTCGAGCGATTAGGACTCACGTTCAATGGCCTCTTCGGTCGTCGCCTGCACGCGATCGACTGTCAGGGTCTCTTTTGCGAAACCGACAAGTACTCCCGCGTGGCGTTCCCGGAGTTGAAAAGCAACAGGCAGCGAATCAAGCAAGTTCACAGCGCCAGTGCTGAACCATTGCCGCTCTTCTATCCGCCAAAGTGGGGGCTGAACGAAGGTCTTCCACGGCTGAAGCCCGAGGCTCAACAACAACTAACGCTGGCGTCCTAGCTCTATTGGCCTAGTGCGCCAATAGAAGATTGCCGCAGTACCATTCAGCCATTGCAGACCAGCAAGGGCGGGCTCAGTGGAACTGAACGACTATCAGCAGTCGGCAGCGGGCAGCAACACGTTCGCGAACGGCGAGGCGGACGGCGATGCGACGAACAAGGCGCTCAACGCCGCCCTATTCGGACTTGGCAGCGAGACAGGCTCACTCCTCGATATCCAGAAGAAGTTGCTGACCGGTGACATAGACCTCAATATCGCCAAGTCCAGAGCTCTCCAGGAATTGGGGGACCTCCTCTGGTACGTCGCCCGCGTCTCAAACGCGCTCGGCTTCACTCTCGACGACGTTGCGTCCACGAACCTCGAACGCGCTGCTGACATGTGGGGCGACGCAGACAGCAGCCTCGAGCAGCTCGGTGAATTCGACACCGGCGGCGACGGCGAGCGCTTTCCTCGACACCTGAGATTCAAGTTCGAGGAGTATCCGCACGAAGAGGGTGGCAGGACCCTCCAGCGAGCAAGCATCGAATTAGTCGAGGCCGAGCCGAACGACTTTCCGAACGGGATCATTCAAGTCAACGAGCACAAGACCCGCGGGTATGCCGTCAATGCGCCCTTCGGTCAACACCTCACCGACAACTCCCAGCGAGACGACGGATACCGCTACCACGACGCGATCCACATGGCCTTCATGGCCTGCCTCCATTGGTCCGCAACTATGCGATCTCTACTCGGGATTAAGCGCAAGTCCGATGACGAGAAGGATCACAATCAGGACAGCGCGCGGCCGATCTTCTTAGAGGAAGGTCTTGCAGCGGTACTTGTCGCCCTATCGGTGCTCCGAATGAACTTCGAGGCGGAGGCCAACATCGACGGAGACGTGCTTGAGACTGTCAAAGCGTGCACGAGTGAGCTGGAAGTCGCGAACGTCCCGGGGTGGGCGTGGCGAACCGTGATTGTGATGGGCTTCAAGGCGATGCGAGCGTTGGAAACGCACAAAGGCGGCTACCTCATCGCCAATCTCGACGAGAGGACCCTCACATTCGAACCGTTTGACTGAATGATACTTAGCGCTGCCTGGTGAAGACGCCAGTTCCGTGCAGGTTGAAGTACCGGTCGTCATCGTCCAGCAACTCGCGTGCGGCCATTCGCTCGCCGATCGTTCGGACAAAGCGGTCGACTCCCGTGTAGTGGTCAAGGACGATGGCCCCACCTATGACCACCTGATCTCGAGCCGCTCGGATCGCAGCGAGTCCGGACGTGTAGTTGTCTGTGTCGACGAACGCGAGAACAACGGGCCGACCTTCGAGCGCAGGCCCGGCAGTGTGACGCAGATCGCCAGCCACGATTTCGACTGGTTGACCCGCAAACCTGCGCGCGACCTCGTCGTAGGACAGGTCGTAGAGATCGGGATGGTCGTAAAGGTCGAAGAGGTGCCCGCGCGGAGGGAAACCGTTGAAGGAGTCGAACCCCATGACCGGCCAGGTTTGGCCCAGACGCTCGATCGCCTCAACCAGGAACTGCGTTGTTCCTCCCCTGAACATGCCGAACTCAACGACAACCCCGTCAAGTCCTAGACGGGCCGCGTTTTGCAAGCATTGGAAGAGATGAACTCGTGAGTTCGGATACCCATTGGCTAGCGAGGGCTCATCGAGGGCGCCAAGAGCTTCCTGATAAACGGAATCTCGGAATTCAAGATGGTGGTATCCGCCGACCACAACCTTCGGACAGTACGGCGTTTGAGCTGCAATGAGCCGCAATACAGATTCCTTTTCAGCGTCCACAGCCAAGACGATGGTCTTGATCGCTTCGGAACGCAGTACGGAAAGGCGGCCCTCCCAACCTGCGACGTCCGTCACGACTCTCGGTCCTATGGAGTTGGCCAATCCGAGCGAGTTGAGGCCACGTCGGACGGCATCGCACGTTCGCGAATTGCCCACAATCGCGGTCGAGCAGGGCGCACCGTCGGCCACGACTTCGGACGCAGCGACTACTAGCGACTTCAGGACGTCGCTGTCTAAGTCAGCCACTTCCCGCATGTCGTTCTCCTTCCGGCTCTTGTGAGACTACATCACTGTAATTTCTTACACAGCTGTTCGCAGCAGCGAAGTGCATCGACTAGGCGAGTTCGTCCTTCAAAGCTGGACGGCGACACGTTCCAACCAAGCCAGGTAAGTCGCCGAATCCGTCTGGCGTTCAATGAACTCGGCGTGATCACGTCGAAGTTCATCGATGAACCTTGAGAAGCTGGCCGCCAGATCGTTGACCAAGCGGGCCGTCGATCAAGACGGTCGCTGCGTAGGAGTCGGGATACATGACGAAGCCGTCAAGCCTGGGCTCTCCGAACCAGGGGCTCAAGCAGGGCTTCGACATCAAGTAAACGAGGGTCATTCAGCGGCAGCGCCTCGACGTGGTCGGCCAGAGAGCAACACCATGCGGGGTCATCCGCAAACGGATCATCGATCGTTAGTGCGTCCCGGATGTAGGGGCCGAGGTAACTGCCGATCCCGGATTGGTCGTCTCTAAGGTCAGCATCGCTCACAACGCGCATGGGTACGAACCGGCTGTGACGCGTAGCAGCCGACGGTCGACTCGCCACGAAGATCACCGCCTGGCAGACGAATTTTGTCGCGGCTCGGGTCGACCTCGATAAACAGAGTCGATCATGGCGAAGGTGCGGTGTGGGTCGGTGCGTCATGAGGGCGGGAAGCGGTGGGCGCACTCGGCCCGGATCTACTGAGCAGATTGCCGGTCTTCCCACGCCTCGGCGATCCGTGTCGGTGATCCATGTCGGTGATCCATGTCGGTGATCCATGTCGGTGATCCATGTCGGTGATCCGTGTCGGTGATCCGTGTCGGCGACCCGGGCGTCTTGAGAGTGGTTCGAGTCCCGCGGGTCCGTAGGCGTTGTAGCGGCCAGGAGCTGTAGAGCCACGACCACGACACGCCGTGCGTGGCGGCGAGCCTCCGATCGGTTTCTTCTCCGCAGATGCGTCTCGCATCAGGAACTTGCCGTTGTTCGGCGAGAGCATCAAACGTCGACCTGGGCAAGTCGCAGCGGCGGCGCGCCGGACCGACTTACTTGTGCCTCGGGCGAACAGTATGGCCGTGTCTCTATTCGGAGAGGAACACCGGGGTACCCCGCGGCGGGGTTTCATGGGATGCGCCGCCATTTGAGGTCTGCGCCGACATGCACGACCTGCTTGAGACCTACAAGGTCAAGCGCTTCCCTGGACGTGTCGGCTACTCCGACCACCGCAGGGAATGCACCGAAGCGCTCGGCCGAACTCATCTGATGAACGGAATGGCCCAAACCTTTGTGCCCGAATACAACTACTCGCGAGACGTCGGTCGAGGAGGTTCAACGGTTCGACCGCTCGGCCGATAGTAAGAAATCGGACAAGTCCCGTCCGACAATACTGAGAGCGTGTCGCGCACGACCCAAGCGCTCGAAAGTCTCCGACGCGAGGCTGAACGCGCGAGCGGAGACATGCAGCGAATGGCCGCTGACATGCACGGCATTGCGGACGACCTCCCCGTCACACAACGGGCCCGGGCGCATGAGATCCATCGAACGGCGGATCGTCTGCATGCCGCAGCCGAGCTCCTATCCGCTGAAGTCAACGCCACCGAGTTTGGCAACGCGCGCCTCGTCGCCAAGATCGGGCGCAGTGCGCTTGCCGCGGCGGCAGCTCTCCTAATCGGGGGTGCGACTGGGGTCGCGGAGGGCGCCGGCGCGCGAATGTATGGGGATCTCACCGGACTCTCCGAAACTGCAGACGCGTGTCTCGCTCGGGTCGAAGAAGTTGCGGACGAGCTCATCGCGATCGAGTCCTCGGCCGAGCAGCGAGCTCCGCTGCCCGAAGCATTCGTTCTGGCGGGCGAAGGTACGAACTGGATTGTCTCGTCCACCGGCGACCGTGGATTGCAACGAACTGTCGAGTTCACGTCGAAGGCGGACGCAACCGACGCCGCCATCGCTATCGTCGGTCAGCAAGGCGGGGGGCAGGTCACCATCTACGACCGTGCCAACAGTGTTGACAGAGTCATCGTCGTACACGAGTCACCACGGGACGATGGAAGTAAGTGAATACGCGATACGACGCACAGTCAACGCGCCGGGAGTAGATCGGGTTGGCAAGTCTCCCACCTGGCCGGCGTACGAGCTTCCATGCAGTACCGGAGCCCGAAGCAAGAGCTATGAGGTCAGTCATTCGACGGAGAGCGCGCGCCAAAGTCGTCTTCGTCGACGTGCTTGGTTGCGAGGTACCGGATGAAATGCCGTTGCAGCGGGAGGCGCGCGAATTTAAGGGCGCCGGACGAACCTGATGCTCCTAATGTCTGGACAAAGCAGCTTCGAGATGGTTGGCGAGCGAGGACTTACCGGATCCCCAGGGACCGTAGAGCGCCACGTTCGCCGGCGGCCCTACGCCCGTCACCAGATCGACGACTTGAAGAACGATGTCTGAGTGCCGAAACCGGTCCGGATCATCGTCTGTGAGTTCGCGATGGTCCACCGGAACCTCGTGAAGCGGAGCCCGCTGGAGCATCGGACGCGCACTTTGACGTCGGAATCCGCGAGCAAGGCTTATTCCGTCTTCACCATTACCAGTCGACGCCGACGTGCGTCGAGATCGTTTCCGAAACAGATCGGCCAAAGGCGAACGTGACGGTTACGATCGAACGCTTTGACGCCATTCCGTTTGGCAGTAGTGAGAAGGAATTGTGAACCGAACCGTTACAAGCGAGGACGTCCGAGCCTCGTTTCTCCAACACTTCTTGTCTAATGGACACGCGCGGATCGAGGGTTCGTCTCTCATCCCACACAACGACCCTACTCTCCTGTTTATCAACAGCGGGATGGCACCCCTGAAGCCGTACTTCACGGGTCAACAACGCCCTCCCCAATCTGACCTCTGCAACGTCCAACCGTGTCTTCGAACCAAGGACATTGATGATGTCGGCGATCGGCACCACCTCACCTTTTTCGAGATGCTTGGCAGTTGGTCCATCAACAACTACTTCAAGCAACAGGCAATCGACTTGGCGTACGGGCTGCTCACGGATGGATTTGGCTTCGATTCAGAGCGCCTTTTCGTTAGCGTCTTTGCGGGGGATTCTGCACTTGGACTCGCGCCCGATGAGGAATCAGCTCAACATTGGGAAGCCGTGGGAATCCCGCGCGACCGCATCGTTGCGATGGGTGCCGCAGACAACTTCTGGGGTCCAGCAGGCGATACAGGTCCGTGCGGGCCTTGTACCGAGGTGTTTTACGACTTCGGGCCGGAGTACGGCGACGCTTACCGAGTTGGCGATGTGTTCGACACCACGAGCCGTTACATCGAAATATGGAATGCGGGCGTCTTTATGCAGTTCGATAAAAGGCGAGATGGCTCGTTTGATTCGCTCCCATTCGTTAGCGTCGACACAGGAGCGGGCATCGAGCGCCTGACCATGGCGATCAACGAGATGGCGACGGTTTACGAAACCGACCTCCTGGAGCCGCTGGTTGGCCTCGCGCAGGAACTTCTCGGCGACTCGGGCGAGGCGCAAGATCACCACCGGCTGCTGGCGGATCACATGCGAGCAGCGACATTTATTCTCTCGGAAGGTGTTCGGCCGTCGAACGAGGGACGTGGCTATGTCCCACGTCGACTGCTTCGAAAGTGCATCGCGGTCGCCAAGCAGCACAGCACGGGCTCAAGTTTCGACCTTCGCGCGATGGCATCAGCGGTTGTCGGGCTAATGAGCGACCACTACCCGCAACTCCGGAGCCAGCAGAACAGTGTGCTCGAACTGCTGAGTGCTGAAGAGCGCGATTTCTCCAGGGCCGTTGAGCGAGGACTAGATCATCTGGCGGTGGTCCTCGACTCGGGAGAGGCGATGATTTCCGGCAAGGAGGCGTTTAATCTCTTCGCGACGTACGGCCTGCCCCTCGAAATTACGCGAGATTTTGCGGCACAACGCGGTGTGTCCGTTGATCAGAACGCGTTCTTAACCGAGTTCGAAGCACACCAGCGGGCGTCAAGAGCGCGCGACAAATCCGAGGCAAACAAGTTGTCGCCCACGGATCCACTCCCTGACCTTCCGCTCCCCTCTGGTAACCAATTCGTCGGCTATGACAGCGTCTCGACGTCCGCCGAAGTGGTGGCAATTTTCGCTAGCGGCGAGAGAACTGCTGAAGCGACTCCCGGCCAGCACGTCGAGGTTTTGCTCGACACCACACCCTTTTACGCAGAGGGCGGAGGACAAGTCGGAGACCGCGGGCTGCTGACCGTCGGCGATGACGTCCAGGTCCTCGTTAACAACACCACAAAGCATGCGAGCGGCTACCACGTCCACGGGTCGGAGATTGTTCGGGGCGTGCTTCGCGAGGGGGCGATCGTGCTCGCGGAGGTTGACAACGCTGTACGTCGCAAAACCGCAGCCAACCACTCCGCGACACACCTCCTAAACGCTGCGCTCCGACAGGTACTCGGCTCTCATGTCCGACAAGCGGGCAGTCTCGTGGACGCGGAGCGGCTGAGATTTGACTTCACCAATCCGCAAGCCCTCACAACAGAACAACAGTTTGAAATTGAGCGCATCGTCAACGAGGCCGTTCTGGCGGCGCTGCCAAGGTCGACTGATGTGCTGGCCCAGACCGAAGCGCGGGAAACGGGCGCCGTTTTTCTGGAAAATGAGGACTACGGCGACAGCGTCCGAGTCGTTCGGTTCGGAGACGCAAGTGTTGAATTCTGCGGCGGCACACACGTCGACGTGACTTCAGACATCGGACTGTTTCGCATCGTCAGCGAGCAAGCGGTTGCGGCTGGCGTTCGCCGCATAAACGCGATGACTAGGGAGGGCGCGGTCGCGTTGACACTCGAGCGAGATCGTCTCCTGATGGCTGCTGCCGGACTCCTGAAGGTGAGCCCCGCGAACTTGCCCGAGCGACTTGAGCAGCTGACGAGCCGGGTTAAGGCCGCATCGACAAAGCAAAAGGGGAACGCTTCGGCGATCGACTTGGCGGTCGACAAATCAGGACCGGTGGCTTCGGCGGGCGCGCTAGTTGACGATGACGTTGACATTCGTTCGGTGGCGCAGCGAGAAGCCGAGCGCCTTACCGCTGTTGTCGCGCTGATGTCCGAGGAGTCGGGCAAGACTCGAGTTGTGGTCGCCGTGCCAGCAGCCCTCGCCGACGCAGCCGACGCCAGGGACGTTCTTGCTGGCCTCGTGCATGAAATGAGTGGGAGCGGCGGCGGCTCACCGCGTGTCGCTCAGGGAGGCGGACGGGCTACTCGCGAACAGGCCTTCGACGTGATCGCGCGATTGCCGTCCATCGTCAGAGGCGCTCGCGCAGCCGGGAATCCTTCCTGACACTCCCGTTCCGACAGTCGTCAGTGTTTGGCGAGCGTCGCACTTTGGAGTGACAGTTCCCTGTCAACGAGCGACGCCGAGTCGGCGAGCCTGTTCCGGGCGCAATTGATACTCTGAAAGCCGAGGCTTCGTCTCGCTGGGATGAGAGGCAAGCGCTAGGGGGCAACCGGTGATCGCCGAGATTGGTGAGCGCGCTGGCACGGAGTTGACGACTCGGCCACAGAGCTCGTTGGACAGACCGCAGATGATCTATTTCGCGTTCGGCGCTGACTCATGACGCCCGCTAACCAACGAGTGCAGACCGACGCGCTGGCAGAGCGAAATCTCGCGCGATGGGCGGTCAAGATGAAGGCGGCGTTGCTGACGTTGGGTCTCAACGCGGAGGAGAGCGTCGCTCTGAATCAGCGGGTCAACGCATCTCGGCGACACCTCTACGACTACGGAGCTTCGGTCCCGGAGCATGAGATTCCTTACGAGATCGTGCTCGGTCGTCTGCAATCGCTTGGCAAGCGTCCAATCACCGCGCGCGTTCGCTACAACCGGGAGTCGCCGCTGAGCCTTCGAGTTGAGGACGGCGTAACAGTCTTGTCCGATCGGCGGACAGGCACGATCGACCCAGTCGAAGTCCCCGATGTACCTGACTACCGCGACTTGGAAATCGACGGAATGCCGCTCGAGAACGTGGTCCAGAGGCTCGGGTACGACCTTCTTGGCATCGTCCCTACCAACCACTGCAGCTACTACAACAAGACCGAGCAATGTGTTTTCTGCGAGATCGTCGAGACGTTCGAACAGGAACGCTCCTACCCGACGTACCGCAAGTCCGTTGATATCGCTGTTCGCGCGGGAGCGATCGCGGCAGCCTCCGATCCATCAATCTCGTGCATTACCTTCAACGGCGGCCAACTCGCTTCCTATGACGCCACGACGCAGCTTGGCGTTGACCTGTTGAATGGAATCCGGGCAGAAGCATCAACGGCGTCTCTCGACGCGACGATCGCGATCATGCCGCCCGATGATCTGTCGCGTATCGCTGACCTAAAGACAGCGGGTCTTAATCAGCTCTTCTTCAATACCGAGGTCATGCAACCAGACTTCTTCCCGGTCATCGCACCAGGCAAGGCTGGCTACGGCCTTGAAAGAATGTTTGAGGCGATGGATGCCGCTCTCGATTCGTTTGGAAAAGGCAGGATCTATTCGAATCTCGTTTACGGGGTCCAGTCGCTGCCACACGATCTCACTCCAACGCGGTGGAACCCAGAGCGCGAGAACGAACTAATGCTTGAGGCCACCGACGAACTTCTCGCAAAAGACGTGGTCGCGACGTTCACCGTGTATCACTCCGCTGGTTACAACCGCATCGGAAGAATCCAGCTGGATACCGACGCGCTCCACGACTTCGTTATTGGCTACGGGCAACGGGTCTGGGACAGCCAGCTGATTAAGCGAGAACGCGACGCTGTCCTGTTTACGATCGGATCGCTTCCGAACACCATGTACAACGATGGTTGGTTGGTCGCGGAGCTGGAGCAGCGAGTGCGCGAGGACTCGAAGGCCAACTCCGCGTCCGCCGAGTGACCGCACGAGCAGTTCTGTTCGATCTCGACGACACACTCATCGTGTACAACGGCGTCGCCGAGCGCGCGTGGCGGCACGCGTGCGAGGCCGAACTGCCGCCGCATCTCGTTTCTGACGAGGTCTACCTGGAAGCGTTCCTGTCGGAACGGCGCGCGTACTGGAGCGACGGTCGCCGAGCCGAAGCCGGACGACGACATCCGCGAGTAGCTCAACTTGATGTCGCCACAGCCGTCCTCCGAAGGTTAGGCGTCACCGATCCGAAGGTCATCGAGGGCGTCGTCGAGCGCTACGCAGAACTCCGGGAGTCGTTGGTGTATCTGGCGCCGGGCGCCGTCGAACTGCTTCGATATCTTCGACGCTCCGATTTGCCCTTGGCTCTGGTCACAAATGGCACGACGCTCAGACAGCGCAGCAAACTCGAAAGGTTTGGTCTGGACCACTACTTCGATGCGATCGTTGTCGAAGAAGAGGTTGGGTTCGGGAAGCCCAACGCGTTGTGCTTTATGACGGCGCTTCAGCAGCTTCGCGTGGCGCTTCCCGGAGTCTGGATGGTGGGCGACGATCTGGAACGTGATGTCAAAGGAGCCCTCGCTGCTGGGTTATCTGCTGTCTGGATCACGTCGTCGCCGTCAGCGTCAGCGCCAACGGACAACTACGCGATCGTCGAAGACTTGACGTCCGTTTCAGCTGCGATAGGAATCAATTAGGTGTGCGGAGTGGCGGGCATTGTCGCGCTACGAGGGTCGATGCTCGATGGTGACCTGCTGGCCCGGATGCTCAACGCGATCCGTCATCGTGGCCCAGACGGCTGCGGGGCGATCTACGTTGACCAGGACGGTGAGCCCCGTGATCGAGCGCCGCTTGCGTATCGCGCCGCACTAGGCCATTGCCGTCTTTCGATAGTTGGTCGAACGGCTGCTGGCCAACAACCCATGAAGGCGTCTACTCGTATTTGGAGCGCCTGCAATGGTGAGGTCTACAACCATGTCGAACTGCGGCACCGACTTGAGGCATCAGGTACCTCGTTTCTGAGCGAGACAGACTGCGAGGTCATTCCGCATCTGTACGCGGAGCGAGGCGCCGAGTTCGTCGCTGACCTCGAAGGTATTTTCGCTGGTGCAATCGTTGACGCGGAGTCGAGGACGCTGCTTCTTTACCGCGATCGATTCGGCGCCCGACCGTTGTACTACGCAACGGGGGCGTCATGGTTCGCGTTCTGCTCGGAAATCAAAGGGCTGTTGGCCCTGCCGATGGTTCGTGCTGACGTCGATCCGCAAGCGTTGGAGGAATACCTAGCGTTCCAAATGCCCCTCGACGATCGCACGCTGTTCGCGGGGATCCGTCAGATACCGGCGGGGACGGCCATCACCGTCCACGACGACGGGGGGCTTCGAAGGCTCGACCTGGAACCCTTAGAACCGACCTACTCGTTTGCGTCTCTGGAGGACGCGGGCGACGCTCTTCGCCTCACACTCGATTCCGCGATCCGGCGGCAACTGTACGAACCGATTGGCGTCAACCTAAGCGGCGGGATGGACAGCGGAGCGATCGTGGCGACGTCGGCGCAGCACGCCGCGCTTCACACATTCGCAGCATCGTTCGTGCCCCAACCAACCGATCCCGACGATGCGGGAGCCGACGAAACGGCTTACGCGGCGGCTCTCGCTGCGCACTGCCATACGACGCACCACGAGGTCTTGATCTCGGCGTCTGACTTTAGAAACGAGTTCAATCGCCTGATCTGGCATGTCGAGGATCTCCGAATGCCGATGGCGTTTGGCGGCTGGAGGCTTTCGGAGTTTGCCAGCAAACATGTCCGAGTGGTGTTCTCCGGAATGGGCGGTGACGAACTATTCGCAGGCTACGTAGCTCGCTACCAGCAACTCTTGGCCACAGAAAAGAGAGGCTGGACAGACGCGTACGCGGGGGCGTGGGCGAGGCGCATGACCTCGGTAACCGATCGCTCACGAGCACTCCGAACTCCCGTCGAGCCGGCGATCGAGGTGCTGCGGGCTCAGCTTGATATCGGTGGCAGGTACTCGCGCGAATCGCCTCTTCGCCAGATTCTCAACTTCGAACAGCGCACGTTTCTTCAAGGCCTCCTCCTCGTCGAGGATCGAACGAGCATGGCGCACGGGGTCGAAGTACGCGTTCCGTTTATTGACAGCGAAGTCGCGTCGTTGGCTGCCTCCTTGCCTGACGAATTCCTCGTGTCCTTTGAAATGGATCGCGGCAAGCTCGCCCTTCGCGAAGCGATGCGACCGCTACTGCCCGAAGGTTGGACGACGCGTCCCAAACAAGGCTTCCGAGTACCCGAATCAAGTTGGTATCGGAGTGACCTCCGGCCATGGATCACCGAAACTCTTGTCGACGTGGGCAACGCGGGAATTGGTGACGTTGTGTCGCCGTCATTTATCCGACAAGCAGCTGAGGACTTTCTGAATGGCAGATCACAGCGGCGGCACCTCGTTTGGAGCTTGCTCTGTCTTGAGGCTTGGTTCCGCCTGTTCGTCATGCGCGATTAACGAGTCGGATCCGCTACACGCACGAGTGGCCGGCTGCGAGTGGGAACGCGAATGAATGGGACCTACGCTCACGAGGCCACGGCGGAGATCGCAAACCGAGTCGCGAACGCGATCAGGTCTCGCGTTGACTCGGGCCAACTCGCGGGTTTCGTACTAATGGTCGGACGGCGAAATGAGGAGGCCGTTGGCGTTACCTACGGCTTCAAGGATCGAGAGAACGAGGTTCCGATGGAGGTCTCGACGAGGTTTCGCGTCTACTCAATGACGAAGCCGATCACAGCCGCCGCAGCTTTAACCCTTGCCGAGCGCGGCGTCTTTCCGCTCGACGAGCCCGTGGAAAGCTTCTTGCCAGCGTTTCGCGACGTCCGGGTCTGGGATGGATTTGGCAGAACGAGAAAACCGCGGACACCATTGCTAGTGCGACACCTACTGACCCACACCAGCGGGCTGGCATCAGGATCAGACCGGGGCCACGCAGTGGACGCCCTGTATCGGTCGGCAGGGATCGGAGTCGAGCCACCTCGAGACATGACCTCCGATAAAGCATGCGAGGTCGTGGCACGCCTCCCGTTGCTCTTTGACCCGGGCGCGGCTTGGAACTATTCCTTGTCAAGTGACGTACTGGGGTGGGCAATCGAAGCTGCTTCCGGTGTTGCGCTCGACCAGTACATCGCTTCCGCGATCTTTGAACCGATCGGTATGCATTCGGCGTCCTTCGCACTTTCTCCCGACGATGCCTCAGAACTCGCAACCTTCTACAGCGCCCGTGGAGTACCCCCGGCCGCGGTCCGCAATGATGAGCACGGTGCCGAAGCGATGTCACCGCGTCGCTCGCAATCTGGGGGCGGAGGAATGATCTGCGCGGCAGCCGACATGACACAGTTCGCGCAAATGCTCGTCGCGCATGGTGAGATAAATGGTTTCCGCGTTCTCGACTCAACTGCCGTTGACCTCATGACGTCAAACCAACTGCCTGCGGGTGCAGACCTAAGACAGTGCGCGAGGCCGTTCACTGCGCTCCGGGAACTTAGAGGCCTCGGCTTTGGCTTCGGCCTTGCGGTCGTGACGGATCCAAAGGGCCGGGGAGAAGGAGCGCCTGCCGGAGAGTTTGGTTGGGACGGCTCAGCAACAACGTCGTTCTTCGCCGACCCAACGTCCGGACTCAGTCTTGTCTTCCTATCGCAGCTACACCCGGTAGCGGCTACAACTGTGCTCGCAGACGTGAGGTCGGCGTTCTACGAATCGACGAATTTTTGTCTTTGAATGCGGCCGACCCGCCCGAAGTTCTTGTCCTTGTCGACGCATTGGGCGTACTCCTATTGCCCGATAGTTCAGCAATGCGCGCCGCAATGCGTCCGTTCGGCATCGAGCTGTCACCGGAGACCTGCCGCAGAGGCCATTACGCCTTGATGACGGAACTGGATCGGGTCGCGACCCCGCCCTGGCAGGACTGGAATCCGGTCAACCAGTATTTGGCGCGGTGGTTCGGAACGGAGGATCCCGCGGCCGCCGTGGCGCTCGAAGCGATCTACTCGCGGGGCCCTTTCGCGGCGTCACCGGATACAGCGATAGACATTCGGGCACTCGGCGCCGCTGGGATTCGTATGGGCGTGGTCTCAAACGCGACCGGCGCGCTAGAGGAGACCCTCCGCGCCACTGGTCTGTACGAAATTGACGGTATCTCGTCATTTGAGGTGGTCATCGACTCCGCTGTCGTCGCTGTCGAAAAACCCGATCCCACCATCTTCAACTTTGCTCTCTCTGAGTTACAGATCACATCGGCGACTGTCGTATACGTCGGTGACTCGGTCTTTTTCGATGTGAAGAGTGCTGAAGCCGCAGGACTGATAGCCGTTCATTTTGACCCCTATCAGTTGTGCGGTAACAGCGATCATCTTCACTGCCGAAGACTGGCCGATCTCCTCCCTTGGCTTCCGTCTATCTCTAGGGGATGACTACCCGCTCAGCGAACGGAATCGACTGCTTCTTCGCCGCGCATGATCGAAGTGACGCTCCGTGGAACATCGTCGTCGAAGTTCGACTTGACGGATCCCTGGACGTCGGCCGTCTTCGGACCGCGTGCGAACGCGGATTGAGCGCCCATGTTCTAGCGAGATCTTCGCTCGATGTTGCTACTCGTTCTTGGACGACTACCACGAACGGACCGCTGCCGTTGCTTCACGCTCGAGAAGATGTCGCCGCTACGCGAATGCGAGTGCTTGCGGTGCAGCCCTCGCTGACGAATGGCGTTCCTGCAGCGCTGACACTCGCCGGAGATGACAACGTACTCTTTCTCGCCGTCAACCACGCAGCGAGTGACGGCATCGGCGCGCTGGCACTCCTAAGGTCTATTGCCGAGGCGTATTCAGGTATGTCGCCCACGGCGGCAACTCCTGAGGATTTCACCATCAGCGGCGGAGCGGCTACTTCACTCAGCCGACCTACCGGGCGCGCCGTGCGCCTTGTCGGCAATGCCGGCGACAATCGACGATCTAGCGGCGTAGTCAGCCGCTCGGTGCCCGTTACGCAACTCCGAACAGACGGCGCAACGGTCAATGACATCGTTCTCTCGGGCGCGCATCGCGCCATCGAACGCTGGCTGACCGGATTCGGCCACCGTGTCGAACGGATCGGCACACTCGTCCCCGTCGACGTCCGTACGGGCGACCCTGCGTTTCAAAATGCGTCCGGACTTCAGAGTGTTTCAACCAGACCCATCGATCGCTCCGACGACCTGGCTCTCGCGACAACCGTCCGTAGCCAGACCTCGTCGTTAAAAACCGAAGAAATGCGACGCGCGCTACGCAGAGCTATCGGCGGAACGCTGCCTGCGGCGACCGGTCTATTGCTCCTTGAGACGATGTCGGTTTCGAACCTGGGTCTAGTGCCGGCCATGTCGTTCGGACGAATATCGCCGACGAAATTGATCTTTACGCCACCTGTCCGCGCGCCATGCCACGCGTCAATCGGTGTTGCCTCCTACAACGAGGTAGCGACGGTTGCTCTGCGGTACAGCCATTCGGCCTTCGGCGACTCGGAAGCAAATGAGCTCCTGGAATTGGTTGTCGAGTGCGCCCTTCAGGTTCGAGCGGTCGTCGCGTCTACGACACGCTTGATCGATTAGGTCAGAAACTCACCCGCGAGAAACATCTCACGCGCTCGTTGGCGCTGAGGCTTCCCGCTGCTTGTACGCGGGAGTTCGCCAGGCGAAACGATCTCGATGACTGCGGGTGCGACTCCGGCCGCTCTCGCGCACGCGGAGCGGATCCCTGCACGCAACTCTGCCGGGTCTCCGCGCCTCGCCTCAGTGAGCACAGCAAGTGCTTCGCCGTTGTCAGTGGGCACACTGAACGCAATCGAGCTGAGCGGTCGGATCCCGGGCACAGACTCAAGCGCCAACTCGATATCGATGGCATGGATGTTGCGACCCGCGATGATGATCACATCCTTGGAGCGCCCAACTACGAACAATTCGCCAGTTGACGTATAGCCAACGTCCCCCGTGGACAACCAGCCGTCTCGAATTGCGGACGCTGTGGCGATCGCATCCGAGAAGTAGCCATTCATCTGGGCCACCGACGCAACCTCAATCTTACCGATTGTCCGATCGCCAAGCACGGCTCCGTCATCATCAACGATCTGGATCTCAGTTCCGCTCGGCGGTTTGCCGAGCGAGACAACCGCTCGCGCATCCGACGGAACCGGCCTAGCGCTCACGCTGTCGCCAAGCACCAAATTTGGGTTGATGCGTTCCACCGATAGGCCGCCGGGACGGCCGCAAACAAAGACGACGTTCTCGGCCAACCCATACGCGGGGTGAACAACCTCGGGGTCCAGACCGCACGGCTCAAGGACGCTCACAAAGGCCTCGACGACGTCAGCATCGATTGGTTCTGCGCCCAGGAGGAGCGTCTCTAGCGAGGAGAGATCCAGGCCTTCCGGCGGCTTGCTCCGTAAGCGTCTGACGACGAGGGCTAACGCAGTGGTCGAAGCGCTCGTGAGGACAGCCTTGTGAGCGGCAACGGCGCGAAGCCAACTTACTGGCGCCATTGCGAAGTCTTCCGGAGGCATCAGCACCGACGTGCCGTCCATAGTCCAAACCGGAAGAGTCACACCTCCAACAAGTCCCATATCGTGATGGAGAGGGCACCAGTTGACGCCACGCATACGACGATTGATTCTCAGCTCGTCGGTTAGCTGCTTGAGGTTCGCTACCACCGCCGCATGCGACAGCTCGGCTCCGCGAGGCTGGCTAGTGCTGCCGGAGGTGAATTGAATAATTGCAGTGTCGGACGGTGTCACTTCTCGAAGGTTCAACTCGCGAATGGAAACGCCAGCACCGGCTTCGGGCACCGAAATTCGGTGTCCCAGCGACTTCAGGGCGCCCACGGATGTCTCGTCACCCACTGCTGCGACCGGACCAAGCACATCGCTTATCGCGCGTAATCGTTCGAACTCGGTCGTCGAGCCGTTGCTTTGGCGAAGAGGCGCTGTCGGCACCGGGACGGCGCCCACGGCGACGATCCCCCAGAACGCTGCCGCAAACGAAAGCGTCGTGCCGTGGGCGAGGATGACTGGATCTCCGCAACGAACGCCCTCGGCCATCAGCGCGACGGCGTAAGCCGCGGCCGCGTGGTCGAGGTCCGCCCTGGTTACGGCCTGGTCACCCGCGCGGGTTTTGAAAACTGACGTCACACGATTGCGGTCGGACGCAATCAGACGCACTAGGGCCTGCTGGAGGGTCGCCGGCTGCTCGCGAACCGCGGCGTCGCTGTCTAAAGCCTCTGTCATAGGTCTGGTGGGGACCCGATTTCGGCTGCTCCTGTAGTAAACGACCAGAGCTTTCCCCAGGCACTCCACACGCCCTCGGTACTCAGCGCCCGTACTCGCCAGTAATAGGTCGTAGCCGGTCGGAGCCACCCGGGTTCAATCGACCACCGCGGTTCGCCGCCGGCAAACATTCGGTCGAGGTTCGGCGCGGTCGGCACCTCGAGATGCGGCCGGTCCATCACAACTATGTGGTATCCCGCGAGCGCAGTGCGGTCGTAGACGGCCCACGACAAGTCTGGCGACAAGTCGATGCCTCCTGCTTCGTCCTCGGGCGATATAGCCGACAGAGGGGACGGCGGGGCCTGAAACGCGTCCGACTCACACCACTCGTGCCGCAACCGCACGGAAGGGGTCGAGGCCGACATGTGGCTAAACCGCACCAGGTTCGAACCGACCCGAAGGGCCGGAAGGGCAGTTTCTGAAAGCTGAACATCGCTTTCCAAACGCAATCGTGAAACCTCGGACTGACACCGTTGCGGAAAACGAAGTCTCACGTAGTACGCGCGGAGCGGGCGGCCTCGCAACGTCGGGAGAAACTCGTCGAGGCTCAAATGCAGCGTCTCTGAATTTCTACTTGCGGCCTCGACCCAGTCACCTCCGTCGGAGACGTCTATCCCAATCGCGCTACTGCAGTGAACGTTCGCGATCTCGAGTCGAGCTCCAACAATCGGAAACGGGCTCCGCACCCGGAAGACCAATCGTCCCGGCCACCGCTGATCAGCGAGACCGACGCCGAGCGGCGACACCTCGACGTTTTCGCAATCCGTTGCGCTCCTCAACGTCGCAGCCTCGGTCAAATCCGGCTCATAGACGAACAGGCAGTTCGCTAGACGGGGCGGTGGGAAGGGCTGGTCATATTTTCCGTCCTTGTCCCCGTAATAAAACTTTCCGGAGTGCCCCCATTTGTACTTGAAGCTCTCGCCCGGTCGGAGTTCAAAGTCAACTGACTCGTGCCAATCCTCAACTGGCATCGACGCTACCGGGGCGTCTTGCGCGAACATTTTTCGCCACCAAAACCCTTCCGGAAAATCAAGGGCCGCCGGACCGTGGCAGTGGGTTCGGATGATCAACGATGGGTCGGCGAGCAGGTCTGCAGCGGAGGCGACCGTTCGCCGATCACGATGAAGGAAGAAAGCTCGCAGCTCTGGATCGAAGAGGTGCCAACTGTCGTCGTAAAAAATCTCAGCGGCGGTATGTCTAGTGGGGACCTCTCCGATCGCCGAGAACGAGACAACCCGCGCGTCGAGGCCTGCAGCCCGCGCTGTGACCACGAGATTTGAGGAGGCGTGAGGACACGCGCTGCAGTAATACGTGTTCAGCGAGCGTATGGGATCCCCGCGCTCTTCGAATCCGTTGAAGGAAGGCGGCCGATCGACGCCCGGTGAATCGGGACCTACGAACGCACGCCTGTTGTGCGCATTGACGTCGCTTCGACTGAAAAAACCGAAAATGCGGAACGCCTTCTCTTCGTCGGTAAGACCGTCAACCCCCAGGCCGCCTAGCAAACTCGGCATGTCGAACCAGTTCCGTTCGCCGTTTACGACTAGGCGTGGTGCGACGATCTTGGTAGTTCCGATGTTCGCTATTTCCAAGGACACGTTTGGCTGGAACATTGGCTCTTCTGCGACCGTGTAAAGACCATGCATCCGCCGATGCTGTGTGGTGTTCCACTCGTCTAGGGTGCCGGATACGTCTACGCAATAGGAGCCTTCGCCCTCCAGCGTTACCTCGTGAAACTGTGGCTCGGATTTACTGATCGCGGGAGGGTCGTTGGTCATTAGGCCATGCCCAACCTCTCGCGCGGCGGGAGCAACGCGGGCCGCGGCCGGGGTTTCGGCGGTGACTCGATCGCCGCGGCGACACGGTCACAGACGTCGGAGACGGTCCAGGTCAATCCAGACGCCACGATCTCTTCGGCCAACTCTCCGACGGCGACCTTTGTGTCGAATTCCAGATCAAGCACGTCCTGTATCGCTAGCACTAGCCCGGTTACCCCGAACAACGAAAGAGGACCGCCTGTTGGCGCATAGACCAAGGCCTGGCCATGCGAGTCGACCGTTTCGAGTTCAACAGGCCGGACCTTGTTGACAAGCGCTATCGACTTCATAACCGCTGCGTGTGCTGTTGCAGCCGGATCGTTGCTTGATGGCGGGTTCTGTTGGATCGTTTCGAGCAACAGTCCGTCTGCGATCAAAAGGTCGCAGAAGCGATGAAGACCTTGCACCGTGTTCTCCGGCGTCGGAAACATCTCGGCCAAGGCCGTCGCCTGTTCGCGGACGATCTCACCGAACGCGGACATAGTCGGTGCAATCGTGGGACGGTACGGGAGCCTGCGAAGTGATGCTTCGCTTGCCGATCCCACGTCGACCCGTTCCATCAATTTGGCCATGTGATACCAACGGTCGCCCTTCGGTCGCTCAGGCCAATACCGCCTAGCCGCCGCGTCCCGCAGATTGTCGGCCAACTCCCGCATCGCCGCCATGTCCTTGAAGGTGTCCCCTCTCAGCATGGATTTGCGCTGGACAGTCGCTATGCAAGCGAACTGACCAAATAAGTCTGAAGCCGCGTCGCGGAGCGGCTGATGAACGTCCCCGCTCGACGTGAAGTAGAGATCGACCTGGAGCACCCCACCTAGCTGCTGATTCTCTAAGAAGAGCACGTACCCAACGCCGCCGGTATTCGGAACGTAGATGTCGAACCAAGGTGGAAGCAGCCTTGGCATGCCTTCGGATGCTGCATCTAACAGAAACTGAAGGGACGCGTTCGCCGTCACTTCGAGAGCGATGTCGATGTCTGAAAGACCGTCAGACGCACTAGTCGATCGCGATCCGCGAAACGTCGCGTCAAGACACGAGTCAGCGGACAGGAGGCGCGCCCTCATGCGCTCAGCGACATCGGCGAGGACAGTTGCCCGGTCACGGATGAGATCGGCAGCAAAGGTCATTCGGGCACTCCGGACCCCGCTTGTTCGCGATGCCATCGAACCACGATGGGCTCATCGCACAAGACACCTTCGGTGACAAAGTAGCGCTGCATTAGGTCTGCGTCCGCCAGCAGTTCGGCGTTGCCAGACTGCCGCGCGATCTCCTTTAACCACTCGTACATGGCTCCGCAATCCACTTCATGACGGACGCAAAATCGCGCCAAGGTGTGGATTGCATTCACCCATTCGGAGTGTGATGCAGGTCGACAGAAGTCGTTCTGTAACGCTTCGAGTAATCGGCGATCGAAGGCCGCACGGCGCGCGACGTACGGAGTCTCAGCAGACGAGGCTGCCTTGAGAAGCGACGACGGGTCTGATGTCGGTTCAAAGTCGAGGACTAAATGAACTCGTCGCGCCTTACCCACAACCGCGGCGCAATGCGTCCTTCTCGCGTCGAGAAACCAAACCTCGCCAGGGCGCATGTGGATCGCTTGATCGTCCTCAATGTTCAGAGCGGCCGAGTTCGTGATCAGCGGTACGTGGAGGCGTGTGAAGCCGCGATCGAATTCGAGGTAATCCCGGTGGGGCAGGATTAGGCCGTCCTCCTCGACGCAAAACAATCTCGCCGACTTGAGCACGGTTAACTCGAAGTTCGCACGCAACATCCGTGTGATCGCAGGAGTTAGTCGACCCAGATCCGTCGCAACGGCTGCTCCGTCGTATTCTTCGATCCCGGCGTCCTGCGATCGACCGGATCGGTTCCACAGCGAGCAACTTCGCCATGGTCCGACAGCGAATCCGGGATAGGGATTGATGAAACAGTCCGGCGGCAACGCCTCCAGCTGCGCATCGAGTTCCGGTTGATCCAGCTCGATTTGACCCAAGACAGACGAAGCCGTTCCGGCGCCCCGCTTCGCCTCTGCCATATTCGGCATTGATTTCCCCCCACCTTGTGCTGCGTCCTAGTCCGCGACGCACTCCTTGAGCGCGCCGACAAAGTTCTTCATCACACCGTCCATCGTTTCACGGCGGTGACGGTCTGCGCTGAACCAGAAGCCCCCGAGCAACTCGCCGTTTCGTAGGCCTGTTGAAAAGGAGATTGCGTATCTCCGCCGACCGTATTGAGCGTGAAACGTCGTAATCGGCTCTGGAGCTGGCCAGATGAATTGAGTGCCTTGGTCTGTCAGTGTCGTGTCACCGAGATAGTTGAAGTTGAACGGCGGTTCTGGAATCTGGCTCATCGCCGTAGCCGCCGGTCCGTCTAACCAGCGGAGTACCCCGTGGTTCCGGCCTCGGTCGGGAACAGACCTGAGCGTTCGGCGGACTTGTGAAAGCCCCTCGCTCCAACTCATTTCGGTGATGTCGCCGGGAATGACTACAGGGAAATGAAAGCTGAGCCAACCTACGGTACGAGAAAGACTCAATCCGTCCAAGGGATGACGACCATGAGCGACAACGTTCGTGAAAAATCCGTCGCTCTCGGTCCACGACAAGGCGGCGATCGCGCATGCCCGCAGCTGCGTTTCGATTAAGAGCGCGAGGCTCGTCACTCTGAACAGGAGTTGGGTCGTGTCTGCGTCGAGTCCGCCGACAACGAGGTCCTCGACGGCCATGTCATCGCGTCCCGCTGGATTGTCGACCGGAACGGTTACATCTCGCCACTGGTCTGTCCAAAACTTCACCTCGTCGAGAACGCTTGGCCTACCCGCCCGCTCCGTGAGCGCGTAAGCGACGTCCCGAATAGACGTTGTGGGCGCGAGCGCGGATTCGTCCGGCGCTCCATGCTCCAACAGATCGCATAAGTCGCGCAACAAGACGCGAAGACTCATCCCGTCGCAGACGACGTGCAGGATGGCGAGTAAGAATCGCGTACCTCGCCCCTTAGGCAGGATCAGGATTCGCGCGGCGATGGGCTCTGCCAGCGTGAGCGACTGTTGTAACTCCTCGTTGCAAGCTTCGATGGCCTGCGCGATTTCTTGCGGTTCGAAGAGGCTCATGTCCTTCACTTGAGCGGGAAACCCATCGACATCAGAGATGAGTTGAGGCCGCCACGATCCGCTGCAACCTTGGATCGTTAGCCGGAGCCCAGCGTGATGACGCCACAAAATGTCAAGGCAATGTTGGAGTCGGTCGGCTCGGATCGACTCGTCGACCGCCATCAAAAACGACGTTCGAAGCTTGCTCGGGTCATCGGCCCACGAGAGAAACCGAATTTGTTCCGGGAGCAGCGGAACCTCCACGTCTGGCGCGTGTTTCATGCGGGATACCATGCCGCGAACGGAACCAGAACTTCGTCGGGCATAAGCGACCCATGCTCCGATACGTAACCGCGCATCGGCAATGGAGCAACACTCGACGTCGAGATTGTGATCAGCTCGCCCACATTGCGTACGGCGGCACTGAGGCTAAACAAGCCGAGCTCGACTGCGTCATCGCGGGTCAGGACGACGCCGCAGTCCGCCATGAGTTCCTCCGCTTGTCGTTGCACCTCTGACTCTCGGCCAGCCTTCGGGTAAAGGTAACGAACTCGACCAGCGCCACCCGCCGGACGTCGGCACAAGGCTGGACCTGCGACTCGCTCGAATTGGTTGAACATCTCGTCTGGCACGCCTGTCGGAACTTGGCCGTGATCCGAATAAGCGAAGACGAGATCTCCGACGTCCGTCCTTCGACGCGACCACTCTGCCACCCGGCCTAAGGCCGCCCGCAGGTCGAGGTTGTAGCCGTTGTAATGCACGTACTCGTCGAAGTTGATCGTGGTCCAAACGCACTGATTGTTGATTGGGTCATCGAGCAATCTGTCGACCGTCTCAAGAACAAACTCAACGAGCGCGAGAGGCGAAGCCCGCAGGTTTGCCCAGTCCGCACGCACAGACACCAATTCGCTGCCGGCGAGTGCTGACGATCTCCAAAACGGGGCCTGTTCCTGAAGGTCCGCGACGAAGGCCCTGCAGACTACGTCGAGTCCGTTGAGTCGATGAAACATCGTCTTGTGGCCCAACGGCGGACTCGTTTGCCGCGTCCTATTCAGTTCACCGTTTCCGTCGAAGGCCCAGGTCTCGTCTTGACTCGCACAATAGACCGTGTCTTCCGCCGGACACCCGAATACGTAGCCCACAATGCCGTGCTCCGACGGCTGAAGGCCCGTCGTTGACGCGAGCCAAGCGCATGGAGAGGTCGTCGGAAATGTGCTCGTGAGCGGACGCAACGCGTCAGCCGTCCACGAGTTTTCGGCGGCATCAAGGCTTATTCCGTCAAGACCCAGGAGAACCATTCGTCGTGACCGCCAAGACGCTTTCGCCCAAACGTCGTGAACCAGACCTGCCACTTGCGCCAGGCCTTGCTTGCGGCTCGGAATGACGCTGTTGGGCAGTCGCGGACCCGCATCCTGACCTACGTCGTCCCGTTCCAGGGGAAAGGCGTTCGACACCATCATCGCCGGAGAGGCGCTCATCGCGTCATGCCCACACGGCTCGCTCCGCCGCGGCGCTCAGGCGGTAGGCCGCGACAGCGGCGAGGACCACCGTCATTGCACTCAGGACTGTGATCGGTTTTGCTACGGCTTGAGCTCCTCCGCCATGAAGGATCACGGTGCGAAATCCGCGCATGGCCCAATACGAAGGCGTCACCGGAGCGACAGCTCGCGCCCAGTTAGGGAGCAAAGCAACGGGAGCGATGGCGCCGCCTAGACCTGCAAACACCATCGAGCCCAGATTCTGAATCGAATTCAGTTGGATGATGCTCCGGCAGAAGGTCAGCAGTGTCGCGCCGAGCGCCACCAGACACGCCGCGAAGACCGCAGCCAGCAACGCCATTACCCACAACGAACCCTCGATATGAAGGTGAAAAACGACGGCGCCCACGCCGAGCAACACGACAAGCTGGGCGAACAACACCGCGAGCGGAAGAATGACCTTCGCCAGCATCACATCGCGCGTGCCGCCGGAAGCCACCCGCAGACGATCCCAGGTGTCCCAACCGTGTTCTCGGAATATCGAGAACCCAAGCGCCCCGATGAGGAAGTGCGAGAACATCACCGCCATCCCGGGAACGGCTTGCTCCGCTCCATTGGCGTTCTGATCGCCCGTAAATCGCAAGACCGCCGCTGACGCAGGCTTCAGAAAGGCCATCACGAGAAGCGGCATCACCAGCATGATGATCACGTATGCGGGATCACGCCGAAGGAGGC
Source organism: Actinomycetota bacterium (assembly GCA_048498715.1). GTDB lineage: Bacteria > Actinomycetota > Acidimicrobiia > Acidimicrobiales > JACCXE01 > JACCXE01. The sequence continues at coordinate 107,156 of JBEHXL010000011.1, forward strand.
GAATGTCCAGCCGAAGGACCGCCCGAATTGTCGAGAACGACATCAACCCCTCCTAGTCGCTCGATAACCGTTGGCCGGTGAGAGCGAGGAACACGTTGTCAAGATTCGGTGTGATTACCCGAACGGAAGCAACGAGGCGGACGTTGTCGCCGAGCTCGGCCAAAATTTGGGGAGTCGCCTTGGCCGGCTCGTCCGTGTAGACCGTCGCAGTGTTCTGATTGGCATTAGTAACCGCGGCGAACGGCAGCATCGGGACTGCGGACTCAAAAGTCACTTCAACTGCGGATTGACCCAAGTCGCGCAATAGACCGCTGCGCGTGCCGCGAGCTACAAGTTTGCCCTGATCGATAATCGCGACGGACGCGTCCAGTTCATCCAATTCGGGCAGGTAGTGAGTCGAGTAGCAAATCGCAGTGCCCTCATCATCAGCCAGTCGACGCAACGCGCCGAGCACGCGACTACGAGTCCGCATGTCAACGCCGGCCGTAGGCTCGTCCAGCAGCAGTAGACGTGGCCGATGCATGATTGCTGCTGCAGCGTGAAGTCGTCGCTTTTCCCCACCGGAGAGCGCATGAGCCGATCGTGACAGAAGACTCGTTAGGTCGAATGAGTCGGCCAGTCCTTCAACCCTCGCCGGAATTTGGCGTCTGCCCACGCCGAGGATCTCACCGAAGACGGCAAGGTTCTCTTTGACCGTCAAAGTGGGATAGATACCTACGTCTTGCGGCGCAAAACCCACGACGTGCCGCAGCTCCTTGCGGCGCTGTGACGAGTCCCGGCCGTCTATCAGGATAGTGCCCGCGTCTGGGCGGCGAAGTCCCGCCACGATCGAGAACAGAGTCGATTTTCCCGCGCCGTTCGCTCCTATCAATCCACAAACCTCGCCAGCCGCGACGTCAAGGCTCACACCGTTGAGTGCCGCCGTTTCCCCGTACGCCTTCGAAACGTTTTCAACACGAAGAATTGTCATGGGACCGTCCGGCGCCATCTCGCGGGGGGCCTCTCCAGTGGCACGTCGTCTTCACACAGTGGGCAGTCGCTGCGCCAGGCACCGACGGCAATCGAAGCGAAACAATGCATCGGAAATGCCACTGGGGAATTCGTCCGTGCGACCTCTGAGACCGTGCTTATGCCAACGGCGGCCGCCGTCACAACGCCACCCTGTTCAATGACAGCTCGTTCGGTCGCTGCCAGCGTCGCAGATGAGTGACAAGACGAGTCAATGATGGCAACGGTGCGATCACGCAGGCTCGCGCCCCGAGACGCGGTGAATTCGGTGTTCCGCGGGTGCGCATCCAAGATGTTGAGCGGCACCCCAAGGCGAGTCGCTGCGAGAACGCCAAAGGGGACGCCCCCAACCGCGGGTGCAACGAGAACCTCCGGTTCGTAAGGCTCCACGAAAGACGCGAGTTGCCATGCGACCAACTCGAGAGCATCGGGCGCCTCAAGCAAAGCTGCAGGGACCGCCAAGCGATCGGTGTGCGTGCCGTGGACGTCAAAGTGTCCGCGAACGATCGCGCCGAAGTGGTCTAACAACTCAATTGCCTCTTGAGGAGTGTGATCACGCGGCTGCCGGTACAGCCACTCAGCGCTCGCACTTTGACCGGCAAGGTACGCCATCAAAGGCTCGCGAATATGCACGACCGCGGCCGTTTCGAATAGAGAAAGGGCGTCGCGGGGACTAAGCCAAGTAGCCGCAAGGACTGAACCGACGTCACGCGCCGTTGGCTCGTGCTCTTCGATTGTTGAGGTAAAGACCTTGATGCGGCGCGGTAGTGCGCCCTCGGTTCCTATTGAGTAGGCGAGAGCGGGCTCGTCGGCGACAACTAGACCAGTTTCCTCCAGAACTTCACGAGCCAGCGCTGCTGCGTCGCTCTCGTTGCACTCCACTTTGCCGCCGGGCAAGGAGGAAATGAGTCCATAGGCGGAGCTGTTCTGTTCAACAACAAGAATCGCGGCAGAAGACGCGGATCGCAACACAACTGACACGACCCTCACGTCCCCTGACGTCCTCCGTGTCATGCGTTCGACTACAGGTTGTCCCAAACGGGTCGGAAACGTTCCCCGACAACCCCAGCGGACTCACACGTAGCGACCAGCTTCCGAGTTGCCGCCCGCACGAGTGTCCTTGATGCTGCTTCGCCGTACGCTTCAGCGAAAACATCTCCGGGAATTCCGAGCGAGTCTTGAAACCGATCGGACGGAACGACTACGCGCCGAACAAGCTCTCGTACGGCAAACGGCGCTTGCATCTGAAGACGACGTATCTCCCGTTCTGTGAGCTGTGGAACGGTCGCTGTCAACCACTCCGCGGCGAACGCGACATGACGCGCCTCCTCAGAGATGTGCGTTCGACAAATCGCATCCAACAAGGGATGTGTGCCCCGAGACACCAATCGTCGTTGGATGTAGTCGATCGGAAGCTCTCCCGCGAGGATGCAGACAAAGAACAGGGACGGAAACTCGATCGCGAGCCTTAGGAGCGTCTCGTTGGCCGACGCGTAGGCGGGATCCGCCACGGGAATATCGAACTCGGCGAGCCGTAGGAATTCGCCGAACATAAGTGAGTGTTCGCCCTCCTCAACGACCTCGTGATAGCAGTACCGAAACAACGGGGAGCCATGCCGGAGTAACGAGGCATACGACAGCAGCCCACGCTGAAGGACAGCCTCGAACTCGATGCCGACGGCGAAGTTGATGCATGTCCGTCTAAAGCCGAGCTCCGCCTTCCGTCGCGTTGGCTGTTCGCGATACCAGGCCGTGTCACAAAGAGGATCCAGTCCATCGAGCTGCCATCGCTCGTCAAACGGATCCAGAACGTGTGCGTCCCACGGTATGGATCCGAACGCGCGCGAACGTCGAGTAACCGACTGACCGGATAGTCGCGAAACAAGACGATCGAGAGAATCACCTCCACTAGAGGCCGACATGGTTATCCGGCCCCGAAGGTGACGCCAGCACGAGTTGCTTCTCGCTCGAAAAACGCGACCAAGTCACCAACGGTCATCATCGTGGCAAGCGCCTCAAGACTCTCGAGAGGCAGTTCGATGTCGAGCCGCTCCTCGGTCGTGACGATCGCCTCGCTCATCAGCAATGAGTCGATGCCCAAGTCGAGAATATTTGTCTCGCTTTTGAAATCGGCCGTCGGAAGCCCGGTGAGGTCGGCTAGTAGCCCAACGATCAACTCGAATGCCGACAGACTCTGCAACTTTGCAGCCCCCACGTCTTTCGCGGCAACGCGTGAAGCATCACCCCCAACCAAATGAAGGCAGCCCGTAGATCGCCCTCGCTGACTAGCATAACGAGGTCTTGGGACTTGGGCTGGAGATCGGGACGACGAAATCAGCAATGTCCCGATCGTCGGCAGTATGGGGGAAAACGGGATGCAGAATCGCCCGCGCGTCGTCGTCACCGGTGTGGGAGTTGTCTCGTCGTGCGGAACCGGCACGTCCAACTTCTGGAACGGACTGAACGCACCGTTCTCCACCAGTTCGGACGTGATGCGCGCCGATGAATGCGATACATCGCTGCTGCTATCACACAAGGAGCTGCGGCGACTTGACCGGTTTACGCAACTCGCGCTCGTAGCCGCGGATGAGGCTCTTCGAGATGCCTTTCCTACAGAAGAATGGCCCAATAGGAGCCAGGTCGGAGTCGTCGTCGGCACCGGGATCGGCGGTGTCGGCGCCATGGAGAACGAAACCGTCAACTTTCTCAATCGCGGTGATCGAGGGGTGAGTCCGATTCTCGCGCCCATGACGATGCCCAACGCCGCCGCCGCTGCGATTTCGATGCGCTGGCTATTTACTGGGCCTTGTGAAGCAGTCGCATCTGCCTGCGCCACCGGGAATTCCTGTCTAGGAAGAGCAGCAGAACTCATTCAGTCCGGAAGGTGCGACGTTGTGGTCACCGGCAGCGCAGAGTCGTGTCTTAACGACGTAGCGCGCGTTAGCTTCCGAAATCTGGGAGTTACATCGAAGTCCGGCAGGCTCCGGCCCTTCGATCGCGACAGAGACGGCCTCGTGATGGCCGAAGGATCCGCGATTGTCGTACTCGAGTCAGACGAGCATGCACGACGACGCGGCGCTCGTGTCCATGCCGAGATACTCGGATGGGCAAGCACGGCCGACGCACATCACGTGACAGCCCCTGCCACAGACGGGCGAGGAGCGATGTCGTGCATCGAGCGCACCCTTCGCCACGCTGGACTGACACCAGGAGATATAACGCATATCAGTGCCCATGGAACGGGTACCTCGCTGAACGACTCGATCGAGGCAACGGTCATTCGCCAGATTTTCGGGCGCCATCAGCCCGTCGTTAGTGCGCCGAAGGGTCGGGTGGGCCACACGCTCGGGGCAGCTGCGTCCATCGACGCCGTCGCATTAATTCTTTGCATGCGACATGGATCGATTCCGCCAACTGCGGGATACGAGATCGCCGATCCAAACATCGACCTGGACATCGTTAGTTCCGAGCCGCGGTCGTGGCAGCCGGCGCCAACGTTGTCGAACGCGTTCGGGTTCGGGGGTCACAACGCCTGTGTCGTGTTTGGACCACCGACAAGTTCGACGAGTGATTCTTAACTGACGAACGCGTTCGCGTAGTTGTCGTCTGAGTCGTAGACCCGTAGGTGCAACACTGTCATAGTGAGTCGATGGGGGCTCTACGCGTCGTTAGCCTTAATCTCGCGTGTCACCTCCCCTGGAGCGAGCGAAAGCCCGAGATCGTCGCGTGGCTTCATCGTCTTGACCCCGATGTCGTTTTGCTCCAGGAGAATACGGGACGTCCGGGACGGAGTTGGGCCGATGAACTCGGAGAGATTCTCAACCTGAGTGTTGCCACGTCAGACGACGCCGCTGGCGCGTTCGGGAACGCGGTGCTTTCTCGCTGGGTCATCGACGAGCAAACAGCAATTGAATTGCCGTGGTTGCCACACGACGAACGGGCTCATTTCTCTGGCTTCCTGGGCCCGTCTGCCCTGAGGGTTAGGACTAGCGGAATGTATTTCATCAGCGTTCACCTGGCCGCCGAACCCGACCGATCAGCGAATCGATGCGATCAGGTTCTCACAATCCACCGCGCGTGCCAGGAGACGTCATGTGGCTTTCCTGTCGTGTTTGGAGGGGACTTCAATGCGGATCCCGACTCCGATGAGATTCGTTTTCTGCGAGGCGCGTCAGCTCTGGGATCGGTAGGCGCCGCCTATCAGGAGGCATGGACAAGTTGTGGGCAGGGCGCTGGCTTTACTTTGGACCGGAGGAATTCGTGGCACGCGCTACGCCCAATTCGAAATCGTCGTGTCGACTACATCTTCGCCGGCGACCCGTACTTTCTGGCGGAGGAATTCGGCGGCCCCGGTCATCTGACGGGACTTGTGACGAAGGTAGCGCTCGCATTCAATGAAACGCTGACGGATACTTTTGCGTCGGACCACTTCGGCCTCGCAGTCGAGGTGCAGTTACCTCCGACCTCCCGAAAGCGCTAGAGGTAGCCGTGGACCAACTCCCACCCCGCGGAGCGTCAAGACAAGCGATCCAGCATCATTACGACGTCGGCAACGACTTCTACCGACTATGGCTCGACCCCACGATGACATATTCGTGTGCTCTTTGGGCCGACGATGTCAACGACCAACTCGAAGCTGCTCAGTACAGGAAGCTCGACTTTTTCCTTTCGCGAGTTAAGCCAGGCGGATCCATCGTTGATGTCGGGTGCGGCTGGGGCAGTCTCCTGCAACGTGCAGTCGAGACAGGAGTCGCAAAGACATCGACCGGCCTCACTCTCTCGTCCGCGCAGGCCGACTATGTGAACGCATTAGCGCTTGACGGGGTTGTCGTGCGTGAGAGCGATTGGCGCGACTTCTCTCAGCCAAACAAGTGCGACGGGATTATCTCGATCGGCGCGTTTGAACATTTCGCGTCACCGACAATGACGCGCTCAGAACAGCTCGATTCGTACACAAACTTCTTTGCATGGGCGTGGGAAAACCTGGCCACCGGTGGGTCGCTCTGCCTTCAAACCATCGCCGCCGTTGCAGACGAAACGTCGCCGCAATTCGACGGTTCGCACCGCGAGTTTTTCACCAGCACGATCTTTCCTGAGTCGACTCTGCCGCGCGTTCCTGACCTTTTTTGCTCAAGTGACAGATTCTTCCGTGTCGAGACGGTCCGGTTCGACGGCGATCATTACGCCCGCACATGTCGGGAGTGGCGTAGCCGCCTGGCTTCCAATCGTCAGGCTGCAAGCGATTTGGTTGGTCCCGAAACCGTGGACACCTACATGAGATACCTCGCCGCGAGCCAGATGATCTTTCGACTGCGATCGGTAACTCTGGTCCGGCTGGTCCTTCGCCCCCACTCCAAACCACTGGCGACAACTCTTTAGTCGGACGTCGCAAAATGCCACCGCGGGCTCCACTCGCTCCACACGCCGTCGCGGCTCATAGACCGAACCGACCAGAAGTAACGCCTGCCCCCAACCAGCCATCCACTCGGAATCGGCCAACAAGTAGCGCCGCCGAAAAACATCCGATCGAAGTTTGGACTAATCGGCAACGAGGTGTCCTCGCGACAGAGAACAATGTGGTGGCCAGCGCAGTCGTCAGTCCCCGCCCATTCGAGATATCGCAAGTCATGAAGCGGTAGTCGGGCGCCATCCTTCGGGTTAATCGGGCTCGCCGGCACCTCCGGGGCAACTGCGCCTAGATCCTCAACCCACTCATGCAAGGCACGCAACTGGACGGGTCCGCCCGAGTCGTGCGCAAATTCCACGAAGTTGGTGCCAGCTCGTAGGCCGGGGAGCATGGTTTCGTTCATTTGGATCAGTGACTCGATGCGAACCGCTCTAACGGCCGCGTGACTTCGTTCGTGGAGTCGTAGCCGTACAAAATACGAACGAACAGCTGGCCCACGAACGGTATCGAAGCACTCAGAGAGGTCGACACGCATCGCCTCGGCCTTCGCTTCCGTGCGCGGCTCGATCCACGCGCCAGAGGGTGTCGCAATTGCAATCGACAACTCGCCAGCAGCAATCGCCTCTCCTTCAGCGCGAACTGATCCGCCAACGATCGGATACGGAGAATCAACCTTGAGAATCACTGTTCCGGGGTAACCCGCCTCGCCAAGCACTAGGCCCTGTTGCGAAGCACCTATGTTCTCGGCTTGCAGCGCGGTGCGGAACGCTTCGTCTGAGGTGAAGTCAGGCTCGTAAACGAACGATCCATTTGCAAGCCGCGGTGGGATCACAGGCCGGTCCCATTCTGGCCAAGTCGACTCCTTGTCGCCGAAATGGAAGAGGCCGTTGTGAGCCCACCGGTATTGAATGGACTCGCCGGGCCGAAGAATGAAGTCGATCCCGGGGGAATTGCTTTCGACGGCCAACACGCTCAGCGCGTAGTCGTATTCGAAGAGCATCTCGTACCAGAAGGCTTCGTGGTAAAGCAGTGCAGCCGGGCCCTCGACGTGGGTTCGCGTCACCAGCGTCGGATCCGAACGAATGTCGGCAGCACTCGCGACTGTCTCATTGTCCCATCGCACGAAGTAGCAACCAACTGCCGGATCGAACAAGTGCCAACCGCCGTCGTAAAACAACTCGGCCGATGCGTGGCGATTGGTCAGGACGCCCGCTGGCGTGAAATTCAGCACTCGCGCGGGAATCCCCGCGCGGCGGGCGGCGGTGACCATCATTGCTGAAACATGCGAACAGCTGCTGGCGTAATACGACGCGCAACCGTTTATCGGATTCGCACGTTCGTAGAAGTCATTGGCTGTCGGAGCGGCCTCTAAGGGCGGCGCGACCGCTCCTACGCGTGCTCGGTGGTTGTGCGTTCGAATATCACCTCGGCAAAAGTGCCAGTGCAATGCGAGCGCGATATCCGCGTGTGCGGTTCTCCCGTCCAAGACGTAGTCCAACAATTGGTCGACGTCGAACCATCCACGATCTCGTGAAGTGCGGAGACGTGGCGAGACGACGTCTGAGTCGCCAACATTCGAGAGGGTGAGTCGCACGTTTGAACGGAACAGCGGCTCCTGTCGAACACTGAACGTTCCAAAGAGCCGACGGGACTGAGTTGTGTTGTACTCATCGACTCCCCCAGATACCGGGATTTCGTAGTGACAGTCGTCGTTCAGGAGAACCTGGTGCTGCCGCTGCGACAGAGCGATATCCGAGGCCCAGCGGGAAACACGACCTGCGGCGTCCTCAACGGACATTCCTGCCAATTGCTCGGCGCGGGGTGGTAGTACCGCAACACGGTCTCGGTGAGAAGTTCCAGTCCGTGCCGACCGCTGAAGGGTCACCGCGATCTCGCTGACCAGGAGTGGCCCAGACGCACCGAGGAGTTCGCACACGCACACGTCGCAATCGAGCCGTTCTCGCGCGCAGTCCTCGACGGCAGTTAGAAGCGTCGCAAACCAGAACGTCGGCAGGGTCGCCGGTGTGTTGAAGACGACCGTGTCCGGTTCCGTGGCTACGGGTTCCGCTCCAGTCGCCTTAACGCGGTTCAAGATGCCAATCGCCTGTTGGACGATCGACAACGCGTCGTCGAGATTGATGTCCAGTCCCACCACACAACTCTTCCACGCAGTGCGCGCTTAGCGCCTACAAGCCGCAGCTACACCGTGCGAGGGAGCCTGCGTTCCGTCATAGGCAGTCGCGAACAACCGAAGCGGACCACATCGGGTCCCAGGCCGGCGCTAGAGAGTCGCCGGGCGCGGCTTTCGGCAGGCGGTCGTAGGCATCCCGAACGCTGTGGCGAAGTCGCCAAGTCCCCCGAGGGCACGCCCACGCATGTTCAACACGGCGCTACCCGCCCAGAGCTTCGCGTTAAGGAAAGAGCTGAATAAGGATGTTTCCGACGCCGCGACGCGCATTCCTCTCCCACGTAGTTCGGGTTGTGGCGCCAGTGATCTGTCTCGCTTCATCGGCAACGAAGCAGCATCAAGGATGCTAAGTCCAAACGACTTGTTCACGTCACCGCCCGAATGAGTTCGTTCGAGTTAAGGGCGAACGCGACGGCTGCGTTCGCGCCGCCACCTGTCCGCCCGGTGCGACGCTTCGGCCACGCGTTGCCCGCACGAGGTCGAGGCTGGCTCTTGCATGAGAGAGACGAATGGGACAGCGCGGCGATTACGCATTCCGTACAGATGGCGCAGAACAACGAATCTGTTACGGCGCCGGAGGCCGCGGATCAGCCGGCTGAAGGAGAGCGCAGGCGTCCGCTCAGGGTTGTGCGAAGGAATGTTTCTCGAGGTACTCGCGGGCTTTGGCCCGCCCCGTCTTCGTGAGCGCAACCGCGCCGGGGGTGATGGGCCCGGAAATTAGTTCGCGCACCTCGTCGGGTTCGCGCGTGAAGGTGCGTGTGCCGACACCCGAGTCGATAGCGGCTTGCACGTCCGCGAGCGGCAGACGGGCGAGATCGGCGATCTGCCAGTCGAAGAGTGGTTCCGAGAGCAGCAGGATGGCGGAGACGACAACAGCTTCGGTGTGCGACGCCGGCAACACGTCCGGTCGACTACCGACGGCGCGGGTGAGGGATCGCAGCTCCGAGCGGTACGCGCCAAGGACGATCTCGGCGACGCCGCTTCCGGCCGCGCCCGCGTCGTGCATGCGCGCCAAGTGCCGAGTCGCGTCCTCAGGGTCGACCGCCGTCAGGGCGACGCCGATCGACACGGCACAGGTTGACTCCTTGCGAACTTTGTCGCGCCAGTGCACGCGAGAGCTACCGAACCCACTCAGCACACCGAGCAGAATGCGGAGCGCCGACGTCAACGTCGGGTCGGGCACCGAGAGTTTGCGCACGGCGCCCGCGATCACCGCCAAGCTGTCGGCGTCGACTCGACCGGTCGCACTGCGTGCCATCTCTTGGCCTACGTCGTGCGCGAGGCGGCGCAGCACGGGCGCGGTGATGACGCCGCTGAGCGCGTCCAAGTGGTGATCGAGGGTGGCGGTTCGCATCCGGTGGTGCAGGATTACCCCTGACATTGGGCATCCAAGCGGCAGGACCCGTCCACTGGGTGTCGGCCGCGCGGCCACCCTGGCAGGCGGGCCGACCGCAGCGGGACCATGGGACGAAGAACGTAGCAGGGACCCGGCGCCACCTTAGGGTTCACCCACGCGGGACCATGCTGGCGGCCGGCCCGGCACGAAGATGCCGAGGCCGAACTCATCGGATGGCGCGGCCAGAAACTGAAGCGGGTCAAGCAGCCGAGGATGAAACGACGCGGCGGCGGTCGACACACCATCGTGCGCGACGCGGACGCCGTTCGCGACGTAAAGCTCGGTGAGGTAGCGCTGTGCGACGTCGCGGCCGACGCCCACAAGCTGGTCGAAGGATGGCGTCAGGGCAGGCACCAACACAATATCGACCTCGAGCGCTTTCAGGAGCGCGAGCGCGACGTCGTCGTCGGCGTCACGACAGATCAACACGGCAGCCTTCAAATCCGGCGTGACGTGGACTCGGACCGACACCGGCTGAGTCGCCAGCGGCTCGCGTGCCCAGGCGACGCCGTGCATACCTCCAGTCACGGGCCGGAACTTGCGGTGCGCGAACTCCGGAACTGTCGCGAACCCTGAGCCATCCGCGGCGTCGCGTTCGCTCACCACGAACGTGATGTTCACGTTCGACCCATCCGCGTCGAAGCCGTGCTCGCTTCCCGGCACCAGGATCGGTGGGCGGCGAAGCCCCTGCGTCAGCCAATGGTCGATAAGCGCGCGTCGAATCGTCGGCGTCGAGACCAACTCGGGTAGCAGTACGACCTGACATCCGGCGGCGCTCAAGGCGTCAAGCTGTCCGCGGAGCCGTTCGATGATCGCTTGCTCGTCGACCGGGACCACAGGAAACGTCTTGGTGTCGAAGTCACGCCAGCCCCTGGTTGGATGACACGTGCCTACGCTCGCCGTGCCCGGGTGCGGCCAGGCGTCGTAGAGACGAAAATCGACAATGACCTCGGTGCCCGCCGCGAGGTCGGGGACGAGTGTCACGTGCGGGAGCCGATGCGACGCCTCTTCGTAGGTTGCTCGCCCCTCCGTGGTCCGATCAGCGCCGCGCACGCGGTGGCGCCGCTCGCGACTGACGGGAACGGGGTCGCCGGGGCGGAGCCGCACCGCGAAACGGTTGTCAAGGCGGGCGTGCCCGGCCCGCGCCGCGTACCACTCGAGGCAAAGCTGGCTGATGTCGTCGCCGTACGCGGCGTCGAAACTCAATGCCACGGCGCGTCGGCCCGTCCACCGAGGAATGGGTTCCGGCAGCGGCATCGCGGCCACAAGGCGCTCGTCGGCGTCCACCGGCACCGATCGGGCGTCGAAGTCCTGCCCGCGGAGAAAGGCTGCACCAGCCCGGATCCACTGGGTCAGGTCCCGCTCGAGGTTTCGGTCGACGCTGGTCATTTCGGCGCGGTGCTCGTCGCGGTGCGCGTGCAGCTCACGCATCATCGGCACCAGCACGGCGAGCGCGCCGACCCGCGGCTCCTCCCCGGTCTCCTCGACGCCCGCCACGACGATGAACCCTACGGCGAGTCGAACGTGTAACGCCGACTCGCACAAGAGCTAGGTCGGTCTACTACGGCTCGGCGACTATCGGCGCGGCACCCAGGTGTGAATAACCTGCCCGAGCGGCACAACTGAGCCGTCAGGCTGTGTCTGGTAGCCGGGAGCGCTGTTGAAGCGGCAGACTGGGCGCCTTCGGGGTAGATCATGTGAGGCCACTTCGCGGTTCCCCGGAGTGCCGATAACGAACTCGTGGCATCCAAGCACGATGTCCGCGTTCGACGCTCGTACCCGGCCCGCGGATATCCGCGCCGAGGCCGTTCGTTGACGACGCTGCAACACGATCTGCTTGGCGGGATCCAGCGGAAAGCGAATCTCGTCACAGTTCTTGATGCCAAATCCTTCGTACTTGTCGCGCTCGGAGGGCGCCTTCCAGATCAGCATCGGGACATCCGCCGTCACGAACCGGCCTTTACGATCGTGCTCAACGGTCCAGGTGAACCCGTGCAGGATTGGAGCCAGCTTCACCGCGAGGTCGAGCGACATGCGCACGGCGTAGTCGTCCGTTACGACTGCCGGATCACGTAACGCGTAGGTCGCGAACATGAATGCTCCTTCCACCTCGCCGTCCGCTGGCGCGAAGCCGAGGTGCTCGGTTTCGAGAAAGACGCGGATGAGGTCACGAGTGATTTCACGTCCGCCCGCGAATGCGTTGACAGCCTGCGGGAACTGAATCCTGGCTCGCTCCTCTCGAGTACGGCATGACTGCACCCCGAGAAAG
>JBEHXL010000012.1:0-96170 GCA_048498715.1 Actinomycetota bacterium
GGCCCGACAACGTGGACGCTTTGCGATCAGGCACCAACGGGCCTCCGCCGCATCAAGTCACACGCCCGACAACCACAAGAAATTTGTAAACCCAGTCCGCTCGAGGACGCCGCGAGGGCTTTGGGTTGACATGAATCCGCATGAGTCCGCCGCCCATCGTGTGTCGCCCCCGCTTCTCGTCACGGTTCGTGAGGCGGCCGAGCTTCTTGGCATTGGCCGAACGAAGCTTTACGAGTTGCTTCTGGCCGGTGAGATCGTGACCGTGACGATCGGCCGGGCCCGACGGGTGCCGCTCGCCTCGCTTCACGCCTACGTGCGGTCGCTCGAAGACTCACCCGTGACGGCGACACAGGTCGCCGATACCCTCCCGACCGGGAGGCACGTGTGATCAAGAAGCGATCGACCCGATCCGGAACGCGGTACGAGGTTCGTGTGCGCGGGCCTGATGGTCGCGAGTCGTCTCGCACGTTTCGCACACGCCAGGAAGCGATCACCTTCGAGCGCAACGCACTGACCGAACGCGACCGGGGCGCGTGGATCGACCCGCGCCGCGGCGTGATCCCGTTCGCAGATGTCGCCGCCGCGTGGCTGTCGTCGAACCCGGCGAAGCGACCCGGGGTGCGGGTGCGCGACGAACGCACGATTGCGCTGCACATCCTGCCGACCATCGGCACTCGTCACGTTGGTGCGGTCACGCCGGCCGACGTGCAGACGCTGATCAACAAGTGGACCAAGACGCTGGCGCCCGGAACGGTCAAGCGGCAGTACGCGACGCTAAGGGCGATCTTCACCTGGGCAGTCGAGGCCGACTACATCGCCCGCTCCCCCTGCCGGAAAACTATCGTGAAGCTGCCGAAGCGAAGCCCGCAAGCGACCCACCACGTGATCACGGCTGACGAACTGAGCCGGCTGTCAATCGCACTTGGTCCGCGATTCGCGCCGATGCCGTACCTCGGCGCCGTGATGGGTCTGCGCTGGGGCGAGGTCGCCGCGTTGCGCGTGCGCAGCATCGACTTCCTGCGGCGATCCATCGCGGTGACCGAAGGCGTGTCGCGAGACGGCCATGGCGGCACCCTGGTGGACCTGCCGAAGTCCGAAGCGAGCCAGCGGCACCAGGCGGCCCCACAGCCACTGCTGGACCTGCTCGCCGCCCACATCGCAGGGCGCGGTCTCATCGGCCAACCCGATGCCTTGTTGTTTGGCCAGGGCGCGGGCCAGCCGCTCGACTACGGCAACTTCCACAGCCGCTTCTGGCTGCCGGCGGTGAAGGCGGTCGGGCTGCCCGGGCCGATCGGCGCGACGCGCCAGAAGCACTTCGGCTTTCACGACCTTCGGCGTGCCAACTCGACCGCGATGGTCGACGCCGACGTCGACCCGAAAACCGCACAGACGCGCCAGGGCCACAGCGACATTCGCCTGACGTTGCAGGTGTACGCGCAGAAGTCCACGGCGGCTGATCGGGCGGCCGGCGACGCTCTCGGCGAGCACTTCTTCGGTGGCTCGCGGGATGCACGCGGGATGGAATCGCCGCTGTCGCCCGCTGTAGGCGACGGCAACGCCCCTACCAGGGAGTTCTTGGAGCCCGAAACCAGATTTGAACTGGTGACCTACGCATTACGAGTGCGTTGCTCTACCGACTGAGCTATCCGGGCCTGCCATCCGAGAACGGCGGCCGACAATTATGGCCTAGACGGACAGCTTGGCGAGAAGTCCTTCGAGAAGAGGCACTTCGCCGGGGTTGTACTGCATGCGGTCGGCGACGTCGGCGATGGCGTCGAGCGCGTTGAGGGCCCGACGCCCCGCGCGGGTGTCGGCCTCGACGACCCGGTCCCGATATGCGGCGGCGAGGGTCGCCAGGCCGGCCCGCAGGTCGTCGGTGCGGGCGCGGCGCTGCTCGCGTCGCTGCCGGGTCTCGATCTCACGCTTGGGCGGGACGGGCAAACCCGCCTTCTGCAGTTCCGCGTTCTCCGCGTCCTCGAGCTTGTGTCGTTCGATGACGGGACCCGCCGCCTCTTCGAGCGACGCGGCCAGCGCGTTCGCGAGCTCGACGACTTTGCCTGCGGTCCCGTCGAGCAGGTCGGGAACGCTGCGCCACACCTTCATGCGCAGCCGCATGTCGTGATCGTTGGCGACCATGCGAGCGCGCTCGATCGAGCCACGGGCGAGACCGGCCGCTTCGTGCGCGTCGGTCTCGGCGACTCCCTCACTCACCAAGGCGTCGACGATCACGTCGTTGGCGAGCGGCGGGAAGTCGACGCGCACGCACCGCGACGCGATCGTCACGAGCTCCGGCGTCGTCTGGTCGGCGAGGATGCAGAACACCGTCGACGGCGGGGGCTCCTCGATCGTCTTGAGCAACGCCGGGGCCGCCTCTTCGACGGCGTGGAAGTCCGTGAGGATCAGCACCTTGCGGCTGCCCTCCATGGGCGAGCGCAGCGCGAGTCGCGTCACCTCGCGGGCATCGCCGACGAGGATCGACGCGCCCGACCGCTCGATCAGCGCCACGTCAGGATGCGTTGCGTGCAGCGCCCGACGACACGTCGAGCATTCGCCGCACCCGCCGTTCGGGCACAACACGGACGCTGCGAAACCAAGCGCCGCGTTCCGCGCGCCCGCCGAGTCGGGCCCGACGAACAGGTACGCGTGCACCGGGTTCTGTGCGCTGCCCCGCAGGAACTCGACGGCGCGCGCTTGTCCGATGACGCCGTCGTAGAGCGACGCGACGGGCTTGTCGGTTGCGTTCACTGCGATGCCACCCACTTGTCGAACGCGTCGTTGACGCGCTGCGCGACCTCGTCGATCGTGCCGACTCCGTCCACGAGAATCCAGTGCGACGGGTCGCGCTCAGCCAGCGCAGTGAAGCCCTCGTTGACCCGCTTGTGGAACTTCTTGCCGAGTTGCTCCATGCGATCGATGGGTCGGCGGAGCCGCTCGGCCGACACGTCGGCGGGCACGTGTAACAACACGTTGACGTCGGCGAAGCGACCGCCCGCCGCCCATGCGGAGAGTTGCGACAACTCCTCGACGTCGAGGCCGTGACCAAAGCCTTGATACGCGAGCGACGACCCGATGTAGCGATCCGTCACCACGTCCCGCCCGCTCGCCAGCGCCGGCTCGATCACCTGCGCGACGTGCTGGGCGCGCGCCGCGGCCATCAGCATCGCCTCGGCGCGCGGGTCGACCTTTCCGAGCGACGGATCGAGCACCACCTCACGCACGCGCTCCCCCAACGGTGTGCCTCCGGGCTCACGAGTGAGCAGCGCGTCGAGCCGGTTGGCGAGGCGCGCTGCCTGGGTCGACTTGCCCGAGCCCTCGCCGCCCTCGAAGGCGATGAAGCGGCCGGTCACGACGCGGTGCGGGCGTGCGCCGGCGCGGGCCCGCGCAACGAGAGCACCGACAGCAGGCCGGCACAGCCGATGATGCCGCCGACGAGCCACAGCGTGAGCCGCACCCCGGAGAGGTGCAAGCCGGCCGCGTCGCCGAGCGAACTGAGCAGCCGGCTGAGAATCGGCGCGAAGGTGAACGCGCCGAGCAGGCACAGACGGATCATCGTGTACAGCGTCGCGAACGTGCGACCGCGCAGGGCGTCGTCGACGTTGGTCTGCAGGATCGTGAAGCCGAGCACGTACACGCCGCCGGCGCAGAGTCCGAGCAGGAACACGAACAGCACCGCCGGCCCCATCGAACTCGACGTGGCACCGAGCGAGATGAAGATCGCCGCCGCGAAGACCGAGCCGATGAAGACGGGCTCCGGCCGCAGGCGGCGCTGGAAGAACGAAAGGCCGACGACGCTGATTGCCACACCGAGACCGAGCGCGGAGATCAACGCACCGAAGCCGGCCGGGCCACCACCGAGATCCTCCTTGGCGAAGGTCTGTCCGAGCGGGACGAGCATGCCGCCACCGAAGAGGCCCGCACCGATGCCGAGCATGACGGACCGCACGCGTGGGCTCGAGCCGATGAACGCCAGGCCCTCGCGCAAGTCGCGCATCACGTTGGGCTTTTCGTCCTCGTCGCGTTCGACGGTCTTGCGCGGGAACACGACCGAGCCGACGAGCAAGGCGGACACGACGAAGGTGAACCCGTCGGCCCACAAGGCGAGCGATTCCTGATTGATGCGCAAACTCGACAACGCGTCGATGTGACCGAGCGCTTCGGCCAGCTTCGCGAGCAGAGCGAACGCGATCGAGCCGAGCGGAAACGTGCCGTACGCAGCCGCGACCGACAACGAGTTGGCCGACGCCAACTGGTCGTGGGGAACCAGGTTCGGCACAGTCGCTTCCTTGGCCGACGACCACCCGATCGACAGCGCCTCCAACAACAGCGACGCGAAGACGAGACCGATGACGGTGTCGACAAAGGGCAGGAACGCGAAGACGAGCGCACGGCCGGCGTCGCAGGCGAGCATTACGCGTCGACGGTCGAGCCGGTCGAGCAGCACGCCGGCGATTGGACCCAGGAAGAAGCCCGGCAGCAGACGCGCCGAAAGAACGAACGCGACGGCGGTTTCACCCGAGCCCTTCGAGACGCGCGTCGCTAAGGCGATAACGGCGACGAACCCGATCCAGTCGCCAAAACTCGACACCAGCGACGCCGACCAGATGCGGCGAAAGGATGGATACGAAAAGACGCTCTTGCGGGCGGTCGAACCCTCCGTGGTGCCAGGTTCACCCACGCAAAAACACTACGCGGTCGGTTATCGGGCGGATGCCTTCTTCGCCGCAGCCTTCTTCTTGGCCGGGGCCTTTTTGGCCCGCGCTGTCGCTTTCTTGGGCGCCGGACCTTTCGCTCGCTTCTCGGCGAGCAGCTCGATGGCCTGTTCCTCGGTCAGCGTTTCGATTGCGAAGCCGGACGGGATCGTCGCGTTGGTCTCGCCGTCGGTGACGTAGGGACCGAAGCGGCCGTCCTTGACCAGCATTTGCTTGCCGCTGATCGGGTCGGCGCCGAAGGTGGCGAGCGGCGGCTTGGCCGTTCCCCTCCGACCCCACTGCTTGGGCTGCTTGTAGATCTCGATCGCTTCGTCGAGCGTGATGGAGAAGATCTGCGCCTCGGACTCGAGCGACCGGCTGTCGACGCCCTTGGTGAGGTACGGGCCGTAGCGACCGTTCTGCGCGGTGATGACTTCGCCGTCGTCGGGGAACACACCGAGCTCACGCGGCAACGACAGCAGCTTCAGCGCGTCGTCCAACGTGATCGTGGCGAGATCCATGTCGGTGAACAGCGACCCGGTCTTGGGCTTGGAGATGACCTTGCCCTTCTCGTTGGTCTCGACTTCGCCGAGCTGTACGTAGGGCCCGTACTTGCCGTTCTTGGCCACAACGGTAAGACCCGTCGCCGGATCCACGCCCAGTTCACGATCCGAGGACGGAGCGTTGAACAACTCGAGCGCGCGCTCGACCGTCAACTCGTCGGGCGCGATGTTCTCGGCGAGCGACGGACCGTTCTGGTCACCAAGCTGCAGATACGGCCCGTACTTGCCTACCCGCACGACAACCGGCTCACCGTCCTGGTTCGCCCCGATGATCACCGAGTTCAGACGAGCGGCATCGGCTTCGGCCTTGGCGCGTTCAGTCGCCTGCTTGAGGCCTTCGTCGTCGGTCCCGAAATAGAACTCCTGGAGCCAGGGAACCTTCTCGGTTTCGCCGGCCGCGATCTTGTCGAGGTCGTCCTCCATGTCCTTCGTGAAGTCGTAATCCACATAGGTCGGGAACTCGGACTCGAGCAGCTGGATAACCGCGAACGCCGTCCACGTGGGGACCAGCGCCGAGCCCTTCTTGAAGGCGTAGTTCCGGCGGGGGTCGATGAGCGTGCCGATGATCGACGCGTACGTCGACGGGCGGCCGATACCGAGCTCTTCGAGCTTCGCGATCAGCGACGCCTCGGTGAAGCGCGCCGGCGGCTTCGTGTCGTGGCCGTTCGGTGCGTACGCGTCGCCGACCAGTGAGTCGCCCTGGGCCAGCGGGGGCAACACGCGCTCGTTCTCGTTCGCGTCGTCGGACTCGTCGACGCTCTCCTCGTAGACCGCCTTGTACCCCGGGAAGGTGATGACGGTGCCCGACGCCGAGAACTCGCAGTCCTCGTTCTCCGCCGTGGTGACGCCGATGCGCACCGACACGGTCGTGCCGACGGCGTCAGCCATCTGCGACGCGACGGTGCGCTTCCAAATCAGTTCGTACACGCGCGCCCGGTCGGCGTCGACCTCGCGTGCCACCTCGTCGGGATGGCGGAACACGTCGCCCGCCGGACGGATGGCCTCGTGGGCCTCCTGCGCGTTCTTGACCTTGCCCTTGTAGGTGCGCGGTTGGTCCGGCACGTTTTGCGCGCCGTACAACTCCGACGCGGCGCGACGGGCGGCAGCAATCGCCTGGTCCGACAGCGTCGTGGAGTCGGTACGCATATAAGTGATGTAACCGTTCTCGTACAGACCCTGCGCAGCGCGCATCGCTCGCGACGCGGTCATGCCGAGCTTGCGGCCTGCTTCCTGTTGCAGCGACGAGGTGATGAACGGCGCCTTGGGCGAGGAGCGGTACGGCTTCTCCTCCACCGAGCGAACCGTGACGGGTCGATCGGCCAAGCGGTCGGCGAGACCGCGGGCACCGGCTTCGTCGAGCAGCAACCGGTCGGCGCTCAGCGCTCCGGAGTTCGCGTCGAAGTCCTTACCGTTGGCGAGGCGCTTGCCGTCGACCGATGCGAGCTCGGCCTTGAACGACGACGCGTCCTTGCGGAACGTCGCCTCGATGTCCCAGTAGTTCGCCGAACGGAACGCCATGCGGGCCCGCTCGCGTTCCACCACGAGACGCAGGGCGACGGACTGCACGCGGCCTGCGGACTTGCCCGACGACTTCAGCCACAGCACTTCGGAGAGCCGGTAGCCGTAGAGACGGTCCAGGACGCGACGTGTCTCCTGGGCGTCGACCAACGACATGTTGAGGTCACGAGGGTTGTTCACCGCGTGTTCGATGGCATCGCGGGTGATCTCGTGGAAAACCATGCGCTTGACGGGCACCTTCGGCGACAGGGTCTCGAGCAGGTGCCAGCTGATCGCTTCACCTTCGCGGTCTTCGTCGGTGGCGAGATAGATCTCGCTGGCATCCTTCAGGAGCGCCTTGAGCTCGCGGACCTTGTCCTTCTTGTCGGGCGACACGATGTAGAGCGGCTTGAAGCCGTTGTCGACGTCGACACCGTCGCTCGCCCATTTCTGCGCCTTGTAGGCCTCGGGCACGTCCTTCTTGGAGCGCGGGAGGTCGCGGATGTGTCCGACGGAGGACTCCACGAAATAGTCGTCGCCAAGGAAACTCGCGATGGTGCGCGCCTTGGCGGGGGACTCGACGATGACTAGTGGTTTGGCCATATCTCTTTTTCCAGCGTTGGCAGAGGAAAACTCTTCTGTCAAACAGTTGTTTCTGAGAGACCTCCCCTAGAGTCCCCGCCGATGGACACCCTGCT
Organism: Actinomycetota bacterium; assembly: GCA_048498715.1. Classification (GTDB taxonomy): domain Bacteria; phylum Actinomycetota; class Acidimicrobiia; order Acidimicrobiales; family JACCXE01; genus JACCXE01. The sequence continues at coordinate 7,447 of JBEHXL010000012.1, forward strand.
GCACCCCGAACACCTCTTACAGACGTTCGGAACCATCGGGTTGCTCCTCGTGATTTTCGCCGAATCGGGCCTGCTCATCGGCTTTTTCCTGCCCGGCGACAGCCTGCTGTTCACCGCTGGCCTGCTGGCGAGCCAGGGCAAACTCAACATGGCGGTCATCGTCATCGGCTGCATGGTGGCGGCGATCGTGGGCGACCAGGTCGGCTACCAATTCGGCAAACGCGTGGGCCCGGCGCTGTTCAAACGCCAGGACTCCCGGCTGTTCAAGCAGGAGTACGTCGAGAAGGCGCAGTCCTACTTCGACCGATATGGCAGCCGGACGATCGTGTTGGCCCGGTTCATTCCCATCGTGCGGACCTTCGCGCCGATCGTCGCCGGCGTCGGGCAGATGGATTACCGGACCTTCTCCACCTTCAACGTTGCCGGCGGCGTGCTGTGGGCGGGTGGCGTCACGACCCTCGGCTACATCCTCGGCGAGACCGTGCCGAGCATCGACAAGTACCTGCTGCCGGCGATCGCCGTGATCGTGGCGCTGTCCGTGACGCCGGTCGCCATCGAATTCCTCAGGGAACGGCGCAAAGCCAACAGGTAATCCACAGAATTTGCAGGGTTGCCATCCACAGCGCGAAAGGCGCAGGGTGGCCATGTGGTCATCACGGCACCACACCTCGCTGCCGAACTCCGACGTAGGCGCGGATGCCGGCGGGCGTTGGTGGAGCAACTCGAACGCTCGACTGACGCGACGTGGGTCCCTGACGATCTCGAACGGGCGCCAACGAACCTCTTGGTGCTCGCGGCAATGAATTTGACGGGAAGGGGGCAGATTCAGCAGTCACGCGCTGCAGGCCCCCAATAGCCTCAGCGCGTGACTGATCTGCCTTCTTACGCTGACCTGCCGGACGGGTCTTCCTGGGGTGTCTGGCCCGGCAACGAAGTCTTCGGGACGCTCAATCTGCTGACCCCCGAACGCGCCGCCGCTGCCGCTCGTCTGGTTCAGACCGGCGAGACCTTCGCCATGAACTGGAACATGGAGTTGCCCGGACCGCCACTGTTCGGCCGCGAGTCCTTCGAGCACAAGGTCAACGAGCACCCCGGCTCGCGCGATGACCTGCTCAACAGCTGGAACACCCAGTCCTCGACGCAGTGGGACGGACTGCGCCATGTGTTCGACACCGAGAAGGGTGACTACGGCGGTGTGTCGGACCATGGCATCCACCACTGGGCACGTAGGGGAATCGTCGGCCGCGGCGTGCTGCTCGACGTGGCGAAGTACCGCGCCGACCAAGGACGACCCATCGATCCGGCCGTCTCGGACCCGATCGAGATGGAGGACCTCGACGGCGCGGTCGACGCGCAAGGCGTCGCCCTCGAAACCGGCGACATTCTCCTCATCCACACCGGTTGGATCCGCTGGTACGAGAGCCTCGACGCCACCGGACGCACCAAGCTCGCGAGCGACCTGGCCACGCCCGGGCTGCGACCGGGGCGCAAAACCGCCGCCTGGTTGTGGGACCACCACGTTGCTGCGGTGGCCGGCGACAACCCTGCGCTCGAGGTGTGGCCTCCGGGCGCGCTGATGACGGGCGACGAGGTGAGCGCCGCGCTCGGTGACCCGGCCTCGCGTGGCGAGTTCTTCGGTCACTTCTATTTCCTGCCGGCACTCGGCATCCCGCTCGGCGAGATGTTCAACCTGCCTGCCCTCGCCGACGCCTGCCATCGGGAGAGCCGCTACACGTTCCTCTTCACGTCGGCCCCCTTGAACCTGCTGAACGGCGTCGCGTCGCCGCCGAACGCGCTAGCAATCTTGTAAGTGGAACAGCTCCGCCTCGCGGAATTGCTGGCGGCGCTCTCGTTGGGCGTCGACCTTGGGTTCAACCAGCCGATGGAACACGTCCTGCGTCAGACCGTCATCGCGCTGCGCATCGCCGACCTTCTCGAGCTCGACGACACCGACCGTCACACGCTCTACAACGCGTCCCTACTGGTGAACGTCGCGTGCCACAGCGATGCCCACGAGCAGGCCAAATGGTTCGGCGACGACGTGCTGCTCAAGGAAACGAAGTACACCCACGGCATCCGCGGCCCGAAGGCGGCGTTGGCCAACGTGAAGGTGATGGGCGGCATCGGTCGGCCGTTGCTCGAGCGGTTTCGGGTCGGATTGCAGTTCGCGACGTACGGCCACAAGGAAGTCGCGCACATGATCGAGAGCCACTCGCAGCTCGCGGCCAACCTCGCGGCGGCGCTCGGCTTCGACGATGTGGTCGTGCAGGCCGTGGGCTCCACCTACGAACAGTGGGACGGCAAGGGCTATCCGAACCGCCTCAAGGCTGACGCCGTTCCGCTGTCGGCGCGGATCGCGGCCATCGCCGAATTCACCGAGCCCGCCAGCCGCGTAGGCGGGGTGTCAGCCGCCGCAGCGTTGGTCCGTAAGCAGCGCGGTAAGCAGTTCGATCCTGAGCTGTGCGACCTGTTCTTGGAACACGCGGACGAGCTGCTCGACGGTCTCGACGGCATCAACTCCTGGGACGTCGTCATAGCTGGCGAGCCATCGTTGAGCCGACCGCTGACCGAGCACGAATTCGACTCGGCGCTCGGCGCTATCGCGAACTTCGTCGACCTCAAGTCGGTTTACACCCTCGGCCACTCGAATGCGGTCGCGGAGCTCGCCGGGCGCGCCGGCGAGGCGCTCGGCCTGCCCCCGCACGATGTTCGAGCTCTGCGGCGCGCCGCCTTGGTCACCGGCTTTGGCCGTCTCGGTGTCTCCAACGCGATCTGGGACAAGCCGGGACCGCTGGCGACCGGGGAGTGGGAACGCGTGCGCATGCATCCCTACCTCGCCCAACGCATGCTGCGGCAGTCGCCACGCCTCGCCGAGTTGTCCGACATCGCGGTGCAGTACCGGGAGCGGCTCGACGGGTCGGGCTATCCAGCAGGCTTGAGGGGCACCGCGATCGGACGCGGCGCACGCGTGCTGGCGGCGGCCGACGCCTATCAATCGATGCGGGAACTGCGGCCGCACCGAGCGGCGCTCGATGCGGAGGTCGCAGCGAAGGAGTTGCGCAACGAGGTGAGCGCCGGACGTCTCGACGGCGACGCAGTGAGCGCCGTACTCACCGCCGCGGGCCATCGAGTCGCCAAACGCGTCGAGGCACCCAACGGACTGACCCAGCGCGAGATCGAGGTGTTACGCCTGCTCGCCCGCGGCCTCACGAACAAGGACATCGCGCAGGTGTTGGTGATCTCGCCCAAGACGGCGGGCAATCACATCGAGCACATCTATTCGAAGATCGGCGCGTCGAGCCGGGCGGCTGCGAGCCTTTTCGCCGTGCAGCACGGCCTCCTCGTCGACGACTGAAAGATGGGGTGATCGCCTCATGTGCGGTGACTCCGTGAGGCGGACAGTGGCGTCATGCCAAAGACATCCGCAACCACAACCACCAACGTCGTCGACTTCCCGTTGGCGACAGACCGCAGCTCGGAACTCGACGGCTACACCGTCAACTTCGTCTCCATCAAGGCCGACCACAGCCTGCGCGACATGCTCGCCTGCCTCCCCGAGGGCCGCTGCTGGTGCGCGCACTGGGGTTACGTGCTCAAGGGCCAGTTGACCGTCGATTACGGCGACCACGAAGAGACCCTCGAAGGCGGCGACGCGTACTACATGCCTCCCGGACACATCCCCTCGGCCACCGCGGGCAGCGAGTTCATTCAGATCAGCCCGACCGAGGCGTACGCCGAGACCATGCAGGCCATCCAAGCGAGCATGCAGGCAAACGCCTAGGACGCGAAGGAGCCCGCACCATTCGGTGCGGGCTCCTGCAACTGCTGGGTGTTGCTCGCTTAGCGAGCGGCCTTCTTGGCCGGAGCCTTCTTGGCGGCCGTGGCCTTCTTCGCCGGGGCCTTCTTCGCCGGGGCCTTCTTGGTGGCCGTCGTCTTCTTGGCCGGGGCCTTCTTGGCGACGGGAGCCGGAGCCTCGTCCTCGTCCTCGGTCAGGTCGACGACGACAGCCTTGGCCGGAGCGGCCGCGGCGGCCGGCGCCACGGCGCCACCCGAGTTACCCATGGCCGGAGCCTCACGCTTCGAGAAGATGATGGCGCCGACGAGCACGACCAGCGCGCCTGCTGCGATCGCGTAGCGAGCGCCGTCGTTGTCACGCAGCGAGATGATCGCGGGGAGCATCAGCAGCGAGACGAGGTTCATCACCTTGATGAGCGGGTTGAGCGCCGGGCCGGCGGTGTCCTTGAACGGGTCGCCGACGGTGTCGCCGATGACCGCAGCCTTGTGGGCTTCGGAACCCTTGCCGCCCTCGTTGCCGTCCTCGATGTACTTCTTGGCGTTGTCCCACGCACCACCCGCGTTGCTGAGGTAGTTGGCCATGAGCTGGCCCGTGAGGATGACGGCCGCGAGGAAGGCGCCGAGCGCCTGGAAGCCGATACCGAAGCCGATGATTGCCGGCGTCAGGACGGCGAGCAGCGCCGGGGTGGCGAGCTCACGCAGCGAAGCGGCGGTGCAGATGTCGATGACCGGGGCGTAGTCAGGACGCTTGGTGCCGGCCATGATCTGGCCGTCGGCGAACTGGCTGCGCACTTCCTCGACGACGACGCCGGCGGTACGGCCGACGGCGCGGATGGCGAGCGCCGAGAACATGAAGGCGATCGAGCCACCGACGAGAAGGCCGATGAAGGTCTTCGGATCGGCGACGTTGATCGACAGCACGGTCTGGTCGAACACGCCACGGCCACCCTCGAGAAGGCGGTCGATCTGCTGGCGGGGAAGAATCTCACCGGCTGCCGTCTCGATGAACGAGGCGAACAGGGCGACAGCGGCGATGACGGCGGAGCCGATCGCGAAGCCCTTGGTCACGGCCTTGGTGGTGTTACCGACGGCGTCGAGCGACACCATGATGCGCTCGGCTTCGCCCTCGAACTCGCCCGACATCTCGGCGATACCAGCCGCGTTGTCCGCGACCGGGCCGAAAGTGTCTTCCGAGACGATGACGCCCGTCGTGGCGAGCATGCCCATGCCGCAGAGAGCGACGAGGTACAGCGAGAGCTGCAGGTTGCCGCCGCCGAGGCCGATCGAGGCGCCGATGGCGACCGCGATGGCGATGATGGCGTACACCGACGACTCGAGGCCGGCGGCCGTGCCCGAAAGGACGGTGGTCGCGGGGCCCGTACGCGCGGAACGAGCGATCTCCTGCACCGGTCCGAAGTGCGTGCCGGTGAAGTACTCGGTCAGGCGGCTGACGCCCTGGGCCAGCACGAGGCCGATGGCGACGGCGAAGAAGCACTTCCAACCGATGTTGTTGGTGTCACCCGAAAGGCTCTCGTTACCGACGTAGCCCAGGGCGAGGGCCAGCGTGCCGAGCACGGTGATGACCGTCGCCGTGAGGAAGCCACGGTTGATCGGCTTGAGGGCGTTGGTCTCGCCTTCCTTCGCACGCACGGCGTACACGCCGGCGATCGACGCAACCACGCCAATGGCGCGGGCGGCGAGCGGGAAGATGAGGCCGAGGGCCGGGTTCATGTCGACGGACTTGAACGCCGCGACGCCGAGGATGATCGAGGCGACGAGGGTGACCTCGTAGGACTCGAACAGGTCGGCGGCCATGCCGGCGCAGTCACCCACGTTGTCGCCGACGTTGTCGGCGATGGTCGCCGGGTTACGGGGGTCGTCCTCGGGGATGCCCGCCTCGACCTTGCCGACGAGGTCAGCGCCGACGTCGGCAGCCTTGGTGAAGATGCCGCCACCAACGCGGAGGAACAGCGCGAGCAGCGAACCACCGAAGCCGAAGCCGACGAGGATCGCCGAGCTCGTGTTCTGGAAGATCGCGATGATCGCGGTCGCACCGAGAAGACCAAGTCCGACGGTGAACATGCCGGCGACGCCACCGGTGCGGAACGCGACCTTGAGCGCGGCGCTCATGGAACCGTTGCGAGCCGCAGCTGCGGTGCGGACGTTGCCGCGCGTCGCGAGCGTCATGCCGATGTAGCCGGCGAGCGCGGAGGCGAAGCCACCGAGCACGAAAGCAACCGTGCGGAACGTGGCCGACTGCACGAAGCTGAGCGCAGTCTCACCATTGGGCTTGAGCACCTCGGTGGAGGTGAAGAAGACGACCGCGGCGACCGGAACAATGATGAAGCCGATCGTGCGGAACTGACGCTTGAGGTACGCCCAAGCGCCTTCCTGAATAGCAGTGGCGATCTCGATCATCGTCGGGGTGCCCTGGTCCGAGGCGAGAACGCCACGCATAAGGGTGAAGCCGACGAGGATGGCGAGAATCGCTGCTGCGCCCGAGAGACCGAGCACCAAGAACTCTCCACCCTTCAGGGTGAAGGCCTGGTACCCGCCTTCGGCAGCGAGCAACGCGCTCATGCCGTTTCCTTTCTGTTGCTTTTCTTGGTTGGGGATTCGTCACGGGTGACGAAGATCTGACGAGCGACGCGCTCGCCGATGGTGCGGTCCTCCCCGTCGACGACGAGGACAAGCGGACCGTCAAAGGGGTGCTTCTCCCGGACGCGCACACGCACGCCGGGCCGCAGACCGAGGGTGTCGAGAAACGCCACCACGGCCGGATCGGTCGAGCCAGGGACAGCGACAATCGCCTCTTCGCCCGGCTCGAGGGCGTACAGCGGAGGCAGGACCGGAATATCAGCCGTTTGGGGCTCCGGAATGGGGAAGCCATGGGGGCACGTCGCCGGGCGGTCGAGGGCGATGTAGAGCCGGTCCTCGACTTCCTGGGGAATGTCGTGCTCGAAGCTGCCGGCAAGCCCGGAAGCGTCGTTCCAGGCGTAGCCGAGCATGTCGGACAGGAAGCGTTCGACGATGCGGTGCCGGCGGATGGCGCTGACCGCCACCTGGCGGCCCGCCTCCGTCAGCTCGACGCCGCGATAGGGCTTGTGGTCGACGAGACCCCGGTCAGCCAGCTTCTTGACCGTTGCGGTGACGGTTCCCGGGGCTACGCCGAGCTCGTCGGCGAGTACACCGGTATGCGCGTCAGACGCGACCCTGGTGGCCCGATAGATGGCTTTGAGAGTCTCGCGTTCGGACTGCGTCAGATCAGACTTGGTGAGATCGGCGTCCATTTTTGACCGGCGTGGACTTTAGTTTTCAGCCTGCCAAAATTCAAGACTAGGACGCCGAAACCCCATCTTTCGCCGCCGCCTTGCCCACGTGGTACGGCACTGAGGCCACCACCGTGTTCTCGCGGAACAGCAGAGCGAGCTTGATCGACAGCGCGGACTGGTTGTGCAGCGCCTGCTCGTACCAGTGCTCCACCACGAACTCCGGGATGACGACAGTCGTCGTGGCTTCGCCCCAGCGGTCGTCCAGTTCGTCGAGGTAGTCCACAACGGCGTCGACGAGCTCCCGGTAGGGCGAGTGCACCACCTCGAGCGGCACGTCGATGCCGAAGTCACGCCACTGCTGCTCGATGGCACTGGTGTCGTCGTCTTCGTACGCGACGTAGACGGCTGCGATGTGGTTCGGCCGCATCGACTTGCCGTACCGAAGCGCCTTGATCACACCCTTGTGCACACGACCCACGAGGATCACGACCGTCGAGTTGTCCGACTCGGGCTTCACTTCGTCAGGAGTAATCGCGAGAGCCTTTGACACTCGCGTGTAGTGGCGCCTCACTGCAGCGAACATCGTCATGACGAGCGGCACGATGATGATCACGACGTACGCACCGGACGTGAACTTGGTGATGGCGACGATCATCAACACGACGAAGGTCGCCGCCGACCCGATCGCGTTGATGGCGACGCCGACGCGCCAGTTCGGCTCCTTCTCTTTGAGGTGGTGACGAACCATTCCCGCCTGGCTGAGCGTGAAGCTCGTGAAGACGCCCACGGCGTACAGCGGGATGAGCGCGTTGGTCGTGCCGCCGAAGGCCACCAACAGCACCGCCGCGGCACCGGCGAGGAAAAGGATGCCGTTGGAGAACACCAACCGGTCGCCGCGCGTGTGGAACTGCCGGGGCAGGTAGCCGTCGTGGGCGATGATCGAACTCAGCCGGGGAAAGTCGGCGTACGCCGTGTTCGCCGCGAGCGTGAGGATGGCAGCTGTTGCGAACTGCAACACCACGTACAGCGGTCCCTCGCCGAGCACGGCACGGCCCATCTGTGAGAACACCGTCTCGTGTTCACTGGGATAGGGCTGGAGGTGGTGCGCAAGCACCGCCGTTCCGAAGAACAGCGTGCCGAGAATGACGCCCATCCAGACGAGCGTCGTCGCGGCGTTTTTGGACTCGGGCCGCTGGAAGGCCGGCACGCCGTTGGAAATCGCCTCCACACCGGTCAGCGCGACTGCACCCGAAGAGAAGCCCTTGAGAATCAGGAACAAGCCGAGGTTGCCACCGATCTGGCGGACACCCTCGAAGTGCTCCTTGCTGAAGTGCACGTGTTCGATGTGGCCGAAGTACACGCGGTACAGCCCCCACACCACCAGAATCGTGAGCATCACGATGTAGATGTAGGTCGGTACCGCGAACACCCGGCCCGACTCCTTGAGACCGCGGAGGTTGGCGACCGTGATGATCGCCACGAGCGCGAGACCCAGCGGCACGCGCTGGTTCGCCAAGCCGTTGAAAGCCGGAATCGAGATGATCGCGGCGACACCGGCTGAAATCGACACGGCAACGGTCAGGATGTAGTCGACGAGCAGTGACGCTCCCGCGAGCATGGACGGCCACTCACCGAGGTTCTCGCGGCTCACCACGTACGAACCACCGCCGGACGGGTACGCGAAGATCGTCTGGCGATACGACGTGACCACGATGGCGAGCAGCACGGCCACGCAGATCGCAATCGGAACCAGCACCGACAGACCCAGGGTGAGACTCGACGCACCGAGGGCGGTGACGAAGAGGATTTCCTCGGCCGCGTACGCCGTCGACGAAATCGCGTCCGACGAGAAGACGGCGAGCGCGATGACCTTGGAGATGCGCTGGTGCTCTTGCTCACTGGTTGCGAGCGGGCGGCCCACCAGCAGCCGCTTCACAAGGGATGCCATTAGGGCAAAACGCTACGCCTCAGTTTCAAACTTTGACGAACCAGCGCCGGTGAGGTGATACGGCACCGATGTAACAACAGTGTGAGGTCGGAACAGCAGCGCCAATTTCAGGCGCGCCGCGGTTTGGTTGTGCAGCGCCTGCTCGTACCAGTGGTTCACGACGAACTCGGGAATGACCACGGTGACCGTCGAGTCGCGCCAGCGGTCTTCGAGTTCGTCGAGAAACGCAACGAACGGATCGACGAAGTCGCGGTAGGGCGAGTGCACGATCTCGAGCGGGATGTCGAGGCGGAACCGCGCCCACTCGTCGACGATCTCCTCGGCATCGGACTCGTTGAAGGAGAGGAACACCGCCGCGACGTGGTTCGGTCGCAAAGAGCGGGCGTAGTCGAGCGCGGCGAGCGTGCCCTTCGTGATGCGACCGACGGGGATGACAACCGAGTGCGTGTTCGGGACGCGCCGGATCTCCTCAGGCAGCGCCAGCATCTCGGCCTCGGAGGTCGAGTAGTGCTTCTTGATCGCGAGGAACAAGGCGATGATCGACGGAACGACGACAAGCGGCACCCACGCACCGGACGTGAACTTGGTGCCGGCCACGATGAGCAACACGCCGAAGGTGGTGGCCGCGCCCGTCGCACTGATCGCAGCGCGCATCTGCCAGCCCTTGGACTTGTGGTGCTTGATGTAGCGGTACATGCCGAGCTGGCTGAGCGTGAAGCTCGTGAACACACCGACGGCGTAGAGCGGGATGAGGGCGTTGGTCTGTCCGCCGAAGGCGACGAGCAGCAACGCCGCCGAGCCCGCCAGGAACAGGATGCCGTTCGAGAACACGAGGCGGTCACCCTGCGTGCCGAACTGGCGGGGCAGGTACCCGTCCCGGGCGATGATCGAACTGAGCCGCGGGAAGTCGGCGTAGGCGGTGTTGGCGGCGAGCGTGAGGATCATCGCGGTCGCAATCTGCAACGCGAAGTAGATCGGTCCCTCGCCGTAGACCGCGCGCCCCATCTGGGAGAAGACGGTTTCGTCGTGGCTCGGGTACGGGTGCAGATGGTGGGCGAGCACGGCGGTACCGATGAACAGCGTGCCGAGGATGCCCGCCATGATCATCAAGGTCGTGGACGCGTTCTTCGCCTCCGGCTTGCGGAACGCCGGCACGCCGTCAGATATCGCCTCGACACCGGTGAGCGCAACGGCACCGGACGAAAAGCCCTTCAGGATGAGGAACAGTCCGAGGCTGCCGCCTGCTTGCCGAGCGCCTTCGAAGTGCTCAGCGTTGAATTGAACGTGGTCGATGTGGCCGAAGTACTCACGGAACAAGCCAAGCCCGACGAGGCCTACGAGCAGCGCGATGTAGCTGTAGGTCGGAATCGCGAAAAGCTGTCCCGACTCCTTGAGGCCGCGCAGGTTCCCGAGCGTGATGATGCCGATGAGGATGAGCCCGATCAGCACGCGTTGATCGGCCAGCGCCCGGAACTGCGGAATCGAGATGAGCGCGGCAACGCCGGCCGAAACCGACACGGCCACCGTCAGGACGTAGTCGAGCAAGATCGACGCGCCCGCGAGCAGTGCCGGTTTGGGACCGAGGTTCTCTCGACTCACGATGTAGGAGCCGCCACCGCCCGGGTAGGCGAAGATCGTCTGCCGGTAGCTCGTCACCACGATGGCCAGCAGCGCGGCGACCGCAAAGCCGATCGGGACCAGCACGTTGAGACCCAACGCCAGGCTCGACGCCCCGCCTGCGGTCACGAACAGGATTTCTTCGGTCGCGTACGCCGTGGACGAGATCGCGTCCGACGAGAAGATCGGCAGGGCCAACGACTTCGGAAGACGCTGGTGTTCCGATTCGTGCGACGCCAGGGGCCGTCCTACGAAGAGCCGCTTGAGCACTCCCGCCATCGCCTGAACTTAGGCGACGGGTGTAAAGGACGCGTAAAGACCGCAGTGGAATTGGCGCCGAACGAGCGCATCTAGTCAACTACTCGGATGCACGTGATCGTCGTGGGCTGCGGGCGTCTGGGGTCCGAGCTCGCCATCGAGTTGGACCGCACGGGTCATTCCGTTGCCGTCATCGACAAGAACCGTCTGGCGTTTCAGCGCTACCTGCCCGACCGCTGGTCGGGTCGCGCGGTCCTGGGCTTCGGCTTCGACCGTGATGCGCTCGAGCAGGCCGACATCAAACGGGCCGACGCGGTCGCCGCGGTGACCGGTGGTGACAACTCCAACATCATGACGGCGCGCATCGCTCGTGAGACCTACGAGATCGCCAACGTGGTGGCCCGCATCCAGGACCCGCGTCGCGCTGCGATCTACCAGCGTCTCGGCATCGCGACGGTGGCCTCGGTCGCGTGGGCGACCGACCAGGTCATGCGTCGCCTCAACCCCGACGCCCACACCGTCGAGTGGACCGAGTCCAACGGCGCCGCGTCGCTCATCGAGGTGTCGCTGCCGAGTGCATGGGCCGGCCAGAAGCTCGCCCCGCTCTCCGAGGGCGACAAGCACCGTCTCGTCGCCATCTCGCGTGGCGGCGCCGCCAAGCTCGACGTCGACGGAGCCGTCGGCCAGGAAGGCGACATCCTCCACCTCATGGTGCAGCGCGACGAGCGCGGCGCCCTCGACACGCTGCTCGACCACGGTCCCGAAGGAGCTCATCACTGATGCGCGTAGCTATCGCCGGCGCCGGAAACGTCGGGACCTACATCGCGCAGGACCTGCGCACCCACGGCCACGAGGTACTGCTCATCGAGCAGAACCTCGACATCGTCAATCGCCTGCGCGACACGCTCGACGTCAACTGGTTCGCCGGTGACGCGTGCGAAGTCTCGAACCTGCACGCCGCGGGCCTCGAAGGCGTCGACGTCATGGTCGCCGCGACCGGTGACGACGAGGACAACCTGGTGGTTTCGCTGCTCGCCAAGCAGGAGTTCGCAGTGCCCCGTGTCGTGGCCCGCGTCAACCACCCCAAGAACCACTGGCTCTTCAACGAGAGCTGGGGCGTCGACGTCGCGGTGTCGACCCCGCACCTGCTCACCTCGCTCGTCGAGGAAGCGGTGTCGGTCGGTTCACTCGTCCGCCTGCTCACCTTCGAAGGCGGCGGCGCGTCGCTCGTCGAGATCACCCTCGCCGACGACACACCGGCGGCGGGCAAGATCGTTTCCGAGCTGGGCGTCCCCCGCGACGCCAGCCTCGTGGCGGTCGTGCGTGACGGCCACGTGGTGGTGCCGCGCGGCGACACGATGCTGCAGATCGGTGACGAGGTGCTCGCGCTCGTGACCAGCCCGGAGTCCGAGGAGCACCTCAAGGAGCTCCTCGCCGCCAAGAAGCCGGTGCTCTAACCCAGGAGTTCGTACTCGGGGTTCAGCACCTTGAGGCGGCCCTGGCTGCCCGTGGGAGCGCCCCGACCAGCGATCTTCAGACGGCGACCCGTGCGGATGCCCGACATGCGCCGGCGACCCGTCCACATGGCGACCAGTGCGCCGCTGCCGTCCTTGATGGTGGCTTCGAGCCATGGCGAGCCGTCCGTCTTCGGGACGATGCGCACGCTGGTGATCTCGCCGACGACGGTGGCGTACTGACGCGGCTCGACCTGACTGATCGGCGTCACCCCAGGAATCGAAGAGCAGAAGTCCGCGAGCTTCTCGCGGTCCATCTCGACGACCGACGTACGCAGCTTCTTGAACATCACCATTGCGTTCAGGCTACCGCTGCCACCCGACGACGACGCAGCCGCAACACCGCGTAGCCCGCCGCCGCGAGCAGGCCCGCCGGCAGGGCGTAGCCGATCACCACGATGGCGCCACCGAGCACCGCCAGCGTTCCACCCACCGCGCGCTCGACCGCGGCCACGAGCAGCGGGGCCGGCTTCGGCTCACTCATCGCGCCGCGCGGGCCGACCACGCTCAGCGTGATCGTCGCGAAGTCAGCCTGGTCACTGAGGTTCTTCTGCTGAGCGGCGAGTTGTTCGATCTGGGTGCGCACATCGGCGACGGCTTGAGCCACCTGCAACGTCTCACCAACCGTGTTGGCCTTCGCCATGAGGCCATTCAAGGCCGTCTCCTGGGCCCGCAGCGATCGCAGGCGGGCATCGAGGTCGACCAGCGTGTTGGTGACGTCCTGCCCGCCGAGCGTCTCGTTGGAGACATCGCCGAGACGGCGCAGTTCGGTGAGCGTCGCGTCATACGCGGCGACGGGCACTCGCAGGGTGAGCGAGGACGACGCGTCCTCCCCCGTCCGGGTTTCGGTGTTCGCAACGAATCCGCCGTGCCGCTCGACAATCGAGTTCGCGTCACGCGCCGCCGTCGCGACCGAGGCCGCCTTCGTAACCGACACGGTCAGCGCGGCCGTCTTCACGACACGGGGCTGACTGGGTGGTGCAAACGCGTCCTTGCCCGCAACGATGCCCGCGCCGCCGCTCGCCCGGTCCGCCGAAGCAGCGGCCAGTGAACCGGTCTCGCGGGCGGCCGACTTCCTGTCGCTCCCGCCGCCGGTTGGCGAGAGGATGGCTACACCCGCGCCTCCGAGGACAACCAACGCCAGTGCTGCACCGAAGATTTGGGACCGTCGCATGCAGGTTGGACGGCTCGACCGGCCATGCCGGTTCCCGGGTCAGTCGATGGTTTCGAGCGGGAACGCGTCGACCTGCTGCTTGAACCACAGCACGTGGACGAGCAGGGCCGTCATCAGCGAACCGGCGCCGATGAACTTCACCCAGTCCTTGTTGGGCGCCGGGATGTCGGCGCCGCCCAGAGAGATCAACGAGTCGTCGTTCTTTCCGGAGTTGACCGGCTTTTCCGACGCGTCGTACGGAAGTTCACCGTCGTACGTGCCCTCGTCGATGGGCGTGCCGTTGCGAGTGGTCTTGCCGTTGCCGCCGAGCAGGCCGCCGAACTGCGAGAGGTCGACGTTGCCACCAGGCGCAAACCCACCGGTGTTACGCGGCGCGGTCTTGCCCGAGTTGGTGCCGCCGGTGCTGCCCTTGCCGCCGCTGCCGGAACCCGAACCGCTGCCCGAACCCGAACCGCTACCGGAACCGGAACCACTGCCCGAACCGCTGCCGGAGCCCGACCCCGAGCCGCCCGAACCGCCGCCCTTCTTGATGGTGGTCGACGTGGTCGTCGTGGCTCCCGTGCCGCGCACGGTGACGGCGGCGCTGTAACTCGAGCGAGCGAGCGCCGGGATCGTCTGGGTGCACGCGTCATCCGAGGTTGACGAGGCGCAGGTGCGGGCCTTGCGGTACGAGAGGACCTGGTACTTGTAGGCGCCTTGCGGCTTGCCCGTCAGGTCGTCGTGGAACGTCGGCTTGCTCGACGGAGCGATCTTGCCGATCGACGACGCGTTGCCACCGGCATAGGAGCGGAAGACCTCGTAGCCCGCCATGTCGGGCTCGGCATTCGCCTTCCAGGTGATCGTGACCTGTGCGTTGTCATCCATGCCCGCCGCAACGCCCGTCGCAGTGGCCGGCGGGATCACGAGGCGGAACGAACGGGTGACGATGTTCGACTGGATGTTGCTGCCACCGAAGCCACCCGAGCGACCCGCGCCCTGCACGGTGACGGTGTACTTGCCGTTGTAGGTCGGGGTCGGCTTCCAACTGAAGCTGACATTCGCGCCGCTACCGCTGAACCCGGTGCCGCCCGGATACGTGATGGTCTTGTTCTCGCTCGAGAACCCGTCGTCGCTCGAGATGGCCACGCTGGCGCTCGTCACCTCGGGCTGCGCGCCCTCTTCGGTGATCGAACCGCTGATCGTGGGGTAGCTGTCGTAGGCCTGGTCGGACCCAGGTGAATTGATGACCACATTGGGCGCGGCCGCGAGAGCAGGGCCGGCGCCGAACGCCCCCAGAAACAACATCGCGGCGACACCAGCGACGCCGACGATGCGAATGAACTTCACGCTCCTATAGCTCCTGAAACGAGTTGGGCCCGGATGACGATGCGTTGCCGTGCGGAACCCTTCGGATGACACGACGTAAGTGTGAGGTTTCGTTCACCCGGAGTGTTGGCAACGATCGAGATATTCGACGGATCGACGATGAACGGATTGGGCGAACCGGCCCTATCGCTCACTTCGTACGTGCACGTTCCGACTGGCGTCTCGAGAATGATCTTGTCGCCCTTGCTCAACCGGTCGATCTGGTTGAACGGTTTGCCGTAGGTGGTGCGGTGGCCGGCGATGGCGACGTTGCCCTGCTCGCACGGCAGCGGCGTGCCCCGGTAGTGGCCGGCTCCCGCCT
Source organism: Actinomycetota bacterium (assembly GCA_048498715.1). Lineage (GTDB taxonomy): Bacteria > Actinomycetota > Acidimicrobiia > Acidimicrobiales > JACCXE01 > JACCXE01. The sequence goes on from JBEHXL010000012.1 coordinate 22,691, forward strand.
TGAGGGCGGCGGGTGTGGTGCCTTCGACGACGACGACGTCGACGCCGATCTTCGGGATCTTGATACGGGTCAGCGGATCGCCGACCTTGATCTGACGCTGCTCGATGGCCTGCTTGGCCTCCGGGCTCTTGATCTCCTTCGTCAGCCGGTCCTGGATACGGCCCTGCTCGAAGTTCGTGTACACGGGGAAGCCCAGCAACCCGACGGCCGCGATGAGCAGGATGAGCATCGAAATCGACAGAGCCTGATACGCCAGACGGTTCTGGCGGAAGAACCGAAGAACGGCTTCCAAGGTGACACCTCAGCGTTGAGACGACAGGACGAGACTGCGCGGACCGCGACAGGGTAAACGAAGGGCCCGGGGCATATGCCCCGGGCCCCCCTTACTTCTTTGGTGGTGCTCGTTACTTGGTTGCAGCCACCATGCGGAAGCGGCGGACAGCGACCAGGCTGATGCCGATGCCGGCGAGGGCAAGCGGCAGAGCCGACTCGGCACCCGTGCGGGGCAGAGCGGTCGGGATGTCACGGGCGATGTCGACGCTCGGCACGCTCAGGACCTTGGTCTGAGCGAGCGTGTCGATGGCGCCAGCCTCGGCGTGCGCGAGGTTGAGGGCGATACCACCCGAGATGCCCTTGAGCAGCTCGATGGCGACGCCGTCAGCGACGGCCTTCTTGCCGAACACACCGTCGTCGACGATCTTGCCGGCGCCGAGGGCGATGCGGGACTCGAGCGGCGTACCGGCGAGCAGGACGAGGTCCTGGCCGAGCGCAACCTTGAGGCCCTCACCCGGGAAGAGCAGGCCCTTCACACGGACGATCGCCGGATCGAAGGTGGGATCGCCAACCGGCTTACCGGTGAGACGGTCGTAGGTAGCCGTGGCGTTGGCCTCGCCGATGAGGACCTCGAGCAGCGGCTGATTCTGCACGACGCCACCGATGAGCGGCAGGGGCAGGATCTTGATGTCGACCGCAGCCGAGTGGGCCTTGGCGGTGACGGTGTTGACCGTGTTCACCACTTCGGACTTGGCGTCGCCGATCGAGACGCTGAGGGTCTCGGTATTGAGAACGCTGTCGAGCACGGTGCTGAGCAGGTCGTCGACCTTGATCGGCAGCGCGTCGAGACCGAGGGCGTTGGTCACGCCAAGCAGGCTGTTGACCAGACCGCCGACCGGCAGCGTCTCGGTGAGATCCTGCAGGCCCAGGGGGGCAAGCAGGTTGTTGACCTTGAGGCTGATGTCGCCGACTTCACCGGTCGCAACGCCGCTGAGCAGGCCGTTGTCGATCTTGGCCGACGAGGCGCCGCAGGCAACGCCGATGCTCAGGATGTTCGAGATGGCCGCGGGAAGCTCGATGCCGGCGCAAGCCTTGGGCGAGTTCTGCGTGCCGTTCGAGGTGAGCGACGAGGTGGCGGTGGTGTTGCCGAGAAGGCTCAGCTGACCCGTACCGACGGCCTTCGCAAGAAGGGTCGTGGCACCCGAATCAGTAACACCCTTGACGATGTTTGCAACCGTGTCACCGAGGGTCAGCTTCTGACCAAGGATGCTGAGGTCAAGCGCTCGAGATGCAGCGCCGCCAGCAAACGTCTCGGGCTTCACGGTCACGGTCTCTGCAGCGGCTGGAGTAGCGGTCGCAATGAGCGACGCACTCAGCGCTACAGCTGCCGCGAGCGGAGCTAGCGAGCGAATACGCATGTGTAGTTGTTTCCTCTCCCCGGGCGAGGCCCGTTTAATGAGCTTCCTTGCTGGCGTCGACATTGTGACCACGCAATGCCGCCCAAGACCAGCAATTCGGCCTGTAACTGCGAATCTCCTGCTTAATTTCTCGCTCTGTGGCGGAAATTCCCACGTTCCGTCACATTTCGACCCGCATGGAAGCCACCGCCCGTAGCCCCACATCTGGGAGAAACGCCCCTACCAGGGGCACTTCTGTTGGCGAAGAATAGTGAATCGTCACGGTGAGTGTCGACCCGGGACCTCCTCGCGAACCCATTTCGACCTTCATGCGCTTGCTATTTAGGCCAGACGAGCGCACCGCAGCGCTGTGAACAGCGTCACTGTCCGCGCTCACAGCACCGGCTCGAGCGGCCTCTCGGGCGGCGTGGACGACGAGGATCTGGTCGCGAACGACGAGACCGAGTTGGACGATCGAGAGCAGGAGCAGGACCAGGAGAGGGATGGTCAGCGCCAGTTCGACAACGGCTTGGCCGCGGTCGCTCCGCGGCCGAGCCGTTGCCCGGGTCACTTGATCTTCCCGGTCACCGAGTCGAAGACCTTGTCGAGCAGGCCGCCAATCTTGTTGGTCTTGGTCGCCCAGCCGATGACGAGAACGGCGACGGCGGCCGCGCCGAGGAGCACGAGGGCGTACTCCGAGGTCGCTTGGCCTCGCTCGTCGCGCTCGAGGCGCTGACCGAGGTCGAACAGGGCGTTCTGGAACCAGACGTAGATGTGCAGAGTGAGGAACATTGAAAGTTGCCTTCCGAAGAGGCGGATTTAGATGGCGAGCCCGCGTAGCGAGCCTGCGATGAGCGGCGCCACGGTCAGCAGACCGAACGCCGGGAGGATGCAGGTAACGAGGGGGAAGAGCAGACGAATGGGCAACCGGCGCGCCGCGGCTTCGGCCCGTTGCCGGGCGGCGACCCGCATGTCGGCGGACAGCCGATCCAGCGTCGGGCCCAGGGGCGCGCCGTAGCGGTCGCAGCTGACCAGCGCGATCACCATCGGACGGACGACCTCGCCCAGATCGTTGGGCAGCGGTTCGAGCGCATCTGCGAGCCGCACGCCGTGATCGACGCTCGCGACGACGTTGCGCAGGGCCTCGCCGACCGGCCCCGTTGCGTACGTGCCGGCCGCACGGAGCGCACCGAGCAGGTTGTGACCGGAATTCACTGCGAGCCCGATCAAGGTGACGATGTCGCCGACGTCGCGCTCGATCGCCCGCTGGCGCCGGCTGAGGACTTGGCGCTTGGCGACGAAGGGCCGAGCGGCGATGACGCCGACCAGCACGAGCGCAACCGGTGGCACCACCACGGCCGTTGCCGCGACGCCGAGTCCGACCGCAGCACGAGTCCGAGTCACGACATCGCGCCACGGCACCGGCGCTCGTCGAGACCCAAACAGCGCATTGACGCGGACCGGCGGCGCGGGCCGCAGTCGGAGCACACCGATCGCGACCAGCACGCCCCACAGCGCGGCAACTACGGGCGTCATCGCAGCACCGTCTGACTGATGCGGTGCATCCACACGGCTCCCGCAACGTCGAAGCCCAGACCGACGACGAGGCAAGCAATGCCGATCGGCGTCCCGAACATCAACGACGCGTTGCGCGAGTCGAGCGAGCAGGCGATGAGCGCGAAGCCGACGGGAGCGACGCCGACGACGATTGCCGACAGCCGCGCTTGCGCGCCCAGCGACCGAGCTTCGCCTTCGACCTGCATGCGCATTCGCAGGGACGCCGCGACGTCTTCGATGACCCGCGCCGGCGGCCCACCCGTCTGCGCGGCCAATCCGATCGCACCCACGGCGAGGTGCACCGACGCACGATCACGCGTGCGTCGCCACTCGCCCAAGGCAGCTTCGAGTCGCACCCCCCGCCGCACCGATTGCGCAACTCGTTGCAGGTCCTCGCCCGCGAGTCCCGTCAGTCCGCTCGAGGCTTCCCCGATCGCTGCCCGGAGCGAACCGCCACCTCGTACGGCACGGGCAACCGCATCGAGGGCGACAGCGAGCGATGCGTCGTAGGCGGCCTCGCGTCGGGCATGCACGAAGGCGTTCCAACCGTGCGGCGCACCCACGATCGCAGCGCCGACGAGCAGCGCAAGCACGGGCCCTGCCGCGGCGAAGCCCATGACGCACGCGAAACCGACGACGATCAGATACGTCCGCCACGTCAGCCCGACGGGCAGCGCCGCGGTGGCCTCGACAAACCAGGCTGGAGCGTCGAGGGAAAGGCGGGGCAAGACGACGCGCGGCGCGCGGCCCACGACGCGCTGCGACCTCGATACGCGTTGCGCCCGCACGACGGCGGCGCGGGTCAGCAAAACGCCGACCATCACCATCAGCCCGGCGGTCATCGTGGCGCCCGTTCCAAGGCACCGACAACGCGACCGTTGGCGACGACCGCGCGCACGCGGGGTCCCGTCGCACCGGGCTCGGCCGGCTCCGCGACCGAGACGACCCGGCGCGCTCCGTTCGTCGATCGGGCGACCTCGACGATCACGTCGACCGCTGCGTGGAGCTGATCTCGCACGGCATCGAGGGGAAGGCCCTCGCCGGCCAGCAGCACCATCGTCTCGAGGCGGCGCAACGCATCGTGTGGGCTGTTTGCGTGGCACGTGGACAAGGAGCCTTCGTGGCCGGTGTTCATCGCCGACAACATGTCGAGGGCTTCCGGTCCGCGACATTCGCCGACGACGATCCGGTCGGGCCGCATACGCAGCGCGTTGCGAACCAGCTCGCGGATCGACACGGCGCCGACGCCTTCGGCGTTGGCGGGTCGCGCTTCGAGCCGAACGACGTGGTCCTGCGCGAGTTGTAGCTCGGCGGCGTCCTCGACAGTGACGATGCGCGTCGCCGATGGGATCGCTTTGGCCAGCGCATTGAGCAGCGTCGTCTTGCCCGAGCCGGTGCCGCCACACACCACGACGTTGCGGCGCCCGACCACCGCATCCCGCAACAACGTCGCGACCGACTCGGGACAGAACGCGTCGAGGTCGACGCCCACGGCGCGAAAGCGGCGGATCGTGAGGTACGGCCCGTCGATGGCGAGGGGCGGGACGATGGCGTGCACACGGGAACCGTCGGGAAGTCGCGCGTCGACCGCGGGAGAGGAACGGTCGACGCGCAAACCAAGCGGACCGATGATCCGTTCGATCAAGTGATGGATCTCGTCCGCAGCGAGCTTGACGGTCGTGGCGAAGACCGCGCCCGCCCGCTCGACCCACACCGGACCGGGGCCGTTGACCATCACCTCGGTCACGAGTTCGTCGGCGAGGAGCATCTCGAGCGGACCGAGACCCACGACATCGGCGAGCACTGCTGCAACCGCCGCACTCGTTGCGGCCTCGTCCAGCAGCGGCGCCTCTTCGCGAACGAGACGTGCGACCAACTCCTCGCGCACGATCGCGGCGGGATCGGCGTCGGCCACGAGTCGCGCCCGCACTCGGTCGGCGATGTGGGTGACGCTCACGCCGCCACGCTCCGGAGGGACTGTACGACGCGGCGCGGGAGCCGGGCGCGCAGCAACCCCGTGTCGACTGCATGCGCAACCTGCGGGTCCCACTCGACCACCGTTGCGATCGGCACGCCGAGCGCGTCTTCGATGTCGCGTGGCGACAGTGATCGACCGGGCTCGCGCACGACGACGATCGCCGTAGGACGTGGCGCGTCGACGGCGCGCCGCAAGGCGAGGTAGCAGGCGCGAACGACCAGCAGCGACCGATCGGACTCGGCCACGAACGCCCGCAGCCCCTCAGACGACGCCAGACCGCAGTCGGCAACCACCGGCCCGCCGGAAGGCAGCGCGCGCAGCGCCTTGGCCAGTCGAACCGCGGCACTCGCATCATCGCGACCCTCGCCGGTGGCCCACTCGCCCTGCGGTACCAACGTGATGCCGGACTCCTGGCGGTTGGCGATCCGCGCGAGGCCGTCGACGGGTACCGACGCGCCGGCGTCGAGCCAGTCGCGCAAGCCCGGGCCGCTGGGTGATGCGAGGCCGAGGGCCACCGGAAGGTCGCCGGCGAAGTCGGCCGCCGTGACGGCGCGACCGTGACGAGCCAGCGCCATCGTCAACGCCGCGGCCACGGTGGTCGTACCGCTGCCGCCCTTCACCGACCAGCACGCCGTGAGCATGCGGACTCCTCAAACAGACAATTGCGAGCCGAGGGGGAAGCGGCGAAGTGTTCACGATCACATCACGTGCATGTGACCGGCACAAGACCCAACTTGTGGAACGCTGGAGCCGTGGAGGCGGCCTTCTTCGACCTCGACAAGACCGTCATCGCCAAGGCGTCGATGGTTGCGTTCGGGCGGGAGATCTACCGCGAGGGACTCATCTCTCGCCGCACGATCATGCGCGCCGTCTACGGCCACTTCGTCTACCAGCACCTCGGCGCGAGCGAAGAGAAGATGGAGGAGGTGCGCGAGCAGGCGCTGGCGCTCACGAAGGGTTGGGACCAGGAAGAAGTGAAGCGCATCGTGCGCGAGACGCTGCGCACCGTCGTGCAGCCGATCATCTATCGCGAGGCCGCCGATCTGATTGCCGAGCACAAGGCGGCCGGTCGCATCGTTGCGATCGTGAGCGCCTCACCGGAAGAAATCGTTGCGCCGCTTGCGGAGTTCCTCGGCGCCCACCGCGCGCTGGGCACCCGCGCGCGCATCGACGCCGACGGGAAGTACACCGGACTCGTCGACTTCTACTGCGCCGGCCCGTACAAGCCCGTCGCGATGGCGGCGCTCGCACAGGAGTTGGACATCGACCTCGACGCGTCGTACGCCTACAGCGACAGCGCCACGGACATTCCGATGATGGAGGCGGTCGGGCACCCCGTGGTCGTGAACCCGGACAGAGTGCTTGCGCGTATGGCCAAAGAACGCGAGTGGCCCGTCATGCAGTTCACACACCCGATTCGACTGCGCGACCGCATGCCGGTGCCCAGCGCGAAGTCCTCAGGCGTCGCGGCTGGCGTTGCCGCGGCGGCGCTCGCCGCCTGGGTGGCGTGGCAACAACGCGGCCGCGTCAAACGCGCTGCGTAAGGAACCGTTCACCGCGGCGTTCCCGAAGCGGGTGGGGCAACACCCGAAAGGAAACACCGCATCACATGAAGCGACTCATCGCACTGGGGACCGCCGCTGCGCTCGGCACACTTGGCCTTGTCGGCCTTGTCAGCCACAGCAGCCCGGTTACGGCAGCCGCCGATTGCACCATCAGCGTTCACCTCGCAGTGGATCTCAACGGAACTGGCCAGGGCCAGGACCTCTGCATTCCGGAGGGCCTCGGCGCTCCCAGCCTTCCTGCCTGAACAATCTGGGCGCTGGATAGCAAAGAGCCGGGTGCGTACGCACCCGGCTCTTTCAATTCGTATGTGTCCTGACTACCCGGTGAGCAGGTCGCGGGCGCCGGTGTCCGAGGACGGGTGGCGCAGCTTGCTCATCGCACGAGCTTCGATCTGACGGATGCGCTCGCGGGTCAGGTTGAAGTGCTCGCCGACCTCTTCGAGCGTGCGGGGTTCGCCACGATCGAGACCGAAGCGGAGACGCAGGATCTCACGCTCACGCTCGTCGAGCGGACCGAGCAGTCGCTGGATCTCTTCGGGCAGCAGCGAGGTGGCCGCCATCTCGAAGGGCGACTCTGCCGTCTTGTCCTCGACAACGTCGCCGAGTTCGGCATCGCCGTCTTCACGTAGCGGCTCGGAGAGCGAAAGGGGTTCGGCCGCGAAGCGCAGCGCTTCGGTGACCTTTTCTTCCGGCATCTCGACTTCGACGGCAAGCTCGGCGAGGGTCGCCGGACGGCCGTACTTGAGCTCGAGGCGCGAGCGCGCCTTCTGCAGACGGGCGAGGGTGTCGCCGGCGTGCACAGGCAGACGAATCGTGCGGCCGGTGTTCGCGATACCGCGGGTGATCGCCTGGCGAATCCACCACGTTGCGTACGTGGAGAACTTGAAGCCCTTGCGCCAGTCGAACTTCTCGACGGCGTGCATCAGGCCCAGGTTGCCTTCCTGGATCAGGTCCAGCAGCGGCAGCCCCGACGCCTGGTACTTCTTCGCGATCGAGACCACGAGGCGCAGGTTGGACTGCACGAACGTGCGCTGGGCGTCGTCGCCGGCACGAACGGCACGACGGAGTTCACGCTTGCGGGCTGCAGTCAGATCCTTGGCCTTGGTGTTCTCCTGCTCGGTACGCGCGGCGACGCCAGCCTCGATGGCCTGGGCCAGCCGGACCTCGTCGTCCTTCGTCAGCAGCGGGTACTGACCGATATCGGTGAGGTACAGGCGGACAAGATCTTCCTCGTCCCGCTCTACACGTTCTTTCGCCACGTAGTTCCTTTTGATTTCTTCGTATCAGTCAACGCTCTTGCGTCGTACTGCTATTCCCGTTGGCGCGCCCCCGGCACTCCATATCGGCCAGACCACAATACGGAACGTGTCAAGCCCTGCCCGATATGTCAGGTTTGCGCCAAATTTGCGAATCCGCCCCCCAGCGCCCGCAATAGGAAGATTCGTGGCTTGACCTGCTGTTTCCTGCTGCCATATCAGGTTTTCTCAGCGAACCCGGGGATCTGAAGTCGGTAGGTTCACGGAATGGCGGATGAAGTCGAACTGACAGTCGTTACGTTGCGCCTCGAAGCGGTGGACGAGGCGGCCGGCGCCCGCCTGCTGGGCGTCCTTTCCAAATACGTGGTGCTTTCGCGGGGGCACGACGGCTGCCGCAACATCGACCTGGTGTCCTCGGTCACCCAGAACGGACGTTTCCTCCTGATCGAGAAGTGGGAGTCGCCCGAAGCTCAGCAGGCGCACTTCGACTCGAGTGACATGGTCGAGATGGCCGAGTCGTGCCGTGGCTTGCTGTCGCGGGCACCCGACGTCGACCTGTGGGAAGGCATCAGCGCGCACGACCTGGCGTAACCGGTTGACTGTTACCGGCGGTAACGTTACTGTCGGTAACAGTGAGCCGAACGAAGACCCGCCCCGTCGACCGCGTCGAACGACGCGAAGCGCTGCTCGACGCCGCGATCGAGGGCATCCGTAAACACGGCCCTTCGGCGTCGATGGACCAGCTCGCCTCCGAGGCCGGGATCACGAAGCCGATCCTCTACCGCCACTTCGGCGATCGGGCCGGACTGGTCCACGCCATCGCCGACCGCTTTGCCACGCAGCTGGAGCACGAACTGCTGACCTCGATCACCGAGGTAACCGACAACACGCACGAGCTGTTGGTGCGGACCGTCGACGCGTTCGTCGCCTACATCGAGCGCGACACCGCTCTGTACCGCTTCATCGTGCAGCCGCAGTACGACGCGGCGGTCGACCTCGTGGGCTTCCTCGATCGGCTCGGGGCGTACATCGCGGTAGCGATCGGTGAGCAGCTGCGCACGCTCGGTCGCGACTCGGGCGGTGCCGAGGTGATTGCACGCGGCGTGGTCGCCTTCGTGCACGCATCGGGCGATTGGTGGGTAGACCGACGCACGATGCCGCGCGCCCGTCTCGTCTCGTACGTCGCCGACTTTCTGACTGGTGGTTTCAACGGACAATGGGGAGAACCGTCATGAACCTGCTCGTAGCAGTGGACCGCACCGGCGCAGTGTTGAAGAGCTGGGTGCCGTTCTACGGCTTGCTCGGCGCCTTCACCGCCGTGCTCATCGGCCTCTTCGTCTTTGGACGATCCGGCAACACCGAATCGCGCACCGCTCGGGTGTTGCTGCGCATTCCCGACGCGCTGGAGCGCATCGTGCGTATCCCTGGTTGGGCGGCCGCGACGATCGGCTTGTCGCTGTTCGGACTGCTCGTCGCCGGCCAGGGCTTCTACAGCGACGTCGCGTGGCACGTCGCACTCGGTCGCGACAAGGACCTGTTCACCGCCCCCCACACCGGCATCGTGGTCGGCCTCGGCCTGATTCTCATGTCCGGCGTCGTGGGCGTGTTGCTCGCGTCGCTGCAACGCATCGACACCGCGTTGCGGTGGAAGGCCGTCCGCATCCCGTGGTCGACGCTGCCGCTGCTCGCCCTCGGCGGCGCCGCGGTGACGGGCTTTCCGCTCGACGATCTCTGGCACGCCCAGTTCGGCGTCGACGTGACGATGTGGAGCCCGACCCACATGTTGATGATCCTCGGCGCGTCGTTCGTCGGCGTTGCGGCGTGGCTCGTGCTCGCCGACGCCGGCGTACGCCCTCACGACTCCCGGTGGTCGATGGGCATTCATGTCGTCGCCGGCTGGCTGACGTTCCAAGGCCTGATCGCGTCGCTCGGCGAGTTCTCGTTCGGCGTGCCGCAGTTCCAGCAGATTTTCCACCCGATGATCCTCGTCATCGCCAGCGCGTTCTCGTTCGTAGCGATTCGATTGGTGCTCGGCCCGTGGTGGAGTCTCGGTATCGCCGCGTTCAATTGGGTGACGGCCAACAACCTCCTCGGTGGGGACAAGGACGCACCGATCCACACCAAGATCGTCGGGCTCTACATCGCCTCGGCCCTCGCCGTCGAGATCGTGGGCCGGGTGCTCGGGACCGACAAGCGAATGCGCTTTGCCATCGCGTCCGCGGTGGGCGTGGCAACGCTCGGCTTTGCCGGGGACTACTGGTGGAACAGCAATCACGCGTACCAACCGTGGAACGCCAATCTGATTCGTGGCGCCATCGGGTTCGGCCTCGTCGTCGGCATTGCATCGGCGATCCTCGCCAGCGCCTTCGCCCGAGCGGCGGGGCACCAAGAGAATGTGCCGGCGCTGCCCCGTCCGTTGCTGGCAGTGGCGGGACTCGCGATCCTCGTGTGCCTCGCCTTGCCTATGCCCCGCGCGGTCGGGAACGTGCGCGCCGCGGTGGAGATCACCGACCGGGCCGGTGGCTACGCCAACGTCCACGTGCATCTCACTCCCGCGAATGCCGCCGACCACGCCCGCTTCTTCCAAGCCGGCGCATGGCAGGGCGGAGGCCTCGAGTTGGCGAACATGAAGAAAGTCGGCCCGGGCGAGTTCGTCAGCGAACAGCGCATTCCGATGTACGGGCGTTGGAAGGCGATGCTCCGCCTGCATCGCGGCGGTGAGCTCATGGCTGTCCCGCTGTTCTTGCCTGGTGACCCCGAAATCCACAAAGCGGAGATCCCCGCGATCGATCGCACGATGAATTTCCAGCCGGAGGCGAAGTACCTACTGCGTGAGCAGCACGGCGGCAGCGCCCTGTTCGCGAACGGGATCTACACGCTGCTGGCCGGCGTCGCCGTGCTGTGGATCGCGGCGTTCTCGCTGGCGATCGGCAAGATCGCACCGAAGGGACCGCGCACGCCGCCTACGGCGTCGCCACTGGCAACTCGGAAGGCCGTTGCTGCCTAGACCGCAGGAGCACGGCTAGCCCGACGCCGACGACGACGAGCGTCACGCCACCGGTGTATCTCGCCGCCTCGAGCTTGTGCATCGTTCCCTTCGGGTCGACGAAACCCAGGCCGTCGGGCACCGTTGCGAGCAACGCGCCAACCCACAACACGGGGTGAAACACGACCGCCGAACGGCGCAGCGCGCGAACGAACAGCGGGATCAGGAAGATCACGTAGTACCGCCACGCGAAGGTCGACGCCAGGAAAGTGCCGGCGGTGAGCACGGAGCCGATGTCGAGCCAGGCCAGCGCGGCGTCGCCCGGGCGCTGCTGATACCAACGCCACAGGAGGTACGCGGCCGCGGCTGTGAGCGCGAGCGCAACGGCGCGCCCGAGCGTGCCGATCGCCTGCGGAAACCCGACGGTCTTCGCGAATGCGGTCACCGAGATGTTGAAGTGGGTGAACTTGTTCTGCAGGCCGGTCACCGCGTTGGGCAGACCCTGGTCGACGAAGTGGATGACGTCGGGATTGATGACCAGCGCGACAAGTGATCCGACCGCGACGGGCACGACCGTCCATATCGCGGCGCCCCACTTCCGTTGGGCGAGGAACAGCAGCCAGAACGGGAACAACACGGGCTTCAAAGCAAGGCCGACGCCGAGCCAGATTCCTGCGTTGCGATCGTTGCCGTCCAGCCTCGCGATCATCGCGAAGACGAACGTCATGAAGATCAACCCGTTGAGACTGCCGAAGCCGATCGTCGTGTACGTCGGCATCGGAATAGCGGCAACTGCGAACGAAGTCGCGAGGGCAACCGGAGGCCGAAGCGAGGTCAGGCGGCGCAAACAGAAGAACACACCCGTCACGACGGCGACCGCCTGAATGGCCATCATGATCCAGTAGACGACGCCAAAGCTCGCAAGACGCATCCACAGCAACGGGACGATGCCGCTCGGCGGCGTCACGAACGAGTCCGACGCGTATGGGTTGTGTCCGGCCAGGAACGAACGGACCCCGGAGAAATAGACGTAACAGTCGAAGCCGTGGATGTAGCGATGAGCCATCGCAAAGCGAGCGGCCAGCACAACGGCCGTCGCAATGAGGAAGAGGAAGTCGGTTTTGCGTAGTCCCCAGCGGCGCCCCGCGTCCACCACTACACCGGGGTCTTCGCGGCGGCGACGTCGGCGACGAGCGCCTCGATCTCGGCCCAGCTCATCTGATCGGCACTCCACAGTGTCTCGAAGGCGGCGTCGGCGACGTCGTTGAAGCCGTGGCGATTGCGGAAGTGATACAGCCGTCGTGACTTCGACACGTCGATACCGGCGCGTGATGCCCGGCCGACGGCGTGCACGTCCCACGCGACATTCGCGGGAATCGGCACGTCACCATCCGGCGGCGCATCGTCGAACCGACCGGACAACCGATCGGCGACTCGGAACAACAAGCGCGACGTGACGTCTCGCACGCTCTTGTCGCTCAGCTGACGAGGCGCTTTCGCGTTCTCGAACGCCCCGCCTTCGATACTGAGCACGACCGGGTCGATCGAGGAAACGTGCGTACGTCCCAACGGCGTCGCTTCGTCGATCTCGACCTGAATCTCGGTGTCTGCGGGAAGCCCGACGATGTCGGCGACCTCGGACACCAATTGCTGAATGACCGACGCGTCGAACAGCACGAAATGGAACTCGGTCGGTTGGACGGAGACCTTCGCCATACGCGCTACGACGCCTGACGGGCGGCCATCTCCTCGGCCGCCTCCTTGGCCAGACCGGCGATCTCGTCGACCTCGGCGTCGGTGAAGCCGGCGAGTTCGCGGAAGCGGCGGGCGAGACGAATCGGGCTGTCGTCGTTCTCGCCGCGCGCACCTCCGAGGGAGAACAGCTTGTCGACGACGCGTTGGAACTCGAGGGCGCGCTCGCGTCGCTCGGGATTGTCGACGGTCAGCTTGCGCAGCCAGTCCGAGCCCATCTTCACGTGGGTCACTTCGTCGGCCAGCATCCAGTCTTCACAGAACTCGAGGACCGGATCGCCCGCAGTGCGGCCGAACTCGCGCATCGTGTTGAACACGTCGATGGCGAGTCCTTCGAGCGCGCGGTTGACGCCGGTCAGACGCAGGACGGGATCCGGGTTGCAGGCCGCTTGGAAGAGGAACGCCGACTCGGCGTACTCACCGAGCTCGGTGCCCATCCACGCCGAGAGCTTGATGCTGATCTCGCAGTGCCGGCTCTCGTCCCAACACTGACGCGCCATGTCGAGCTTGAGTTCGAACGGCACCTTGTCTTCACCGGCGCCGACCTCGAAGTCCCAGCACGTGCGTCCGGCGCCCTCGAGCGCCTGGATCTCACCCACGAAGATGCCGTGCATCAGTGAACGCGCCGCGTCGGACGCTCCCGGTGCGTCGGGCACCATGCGGCGCAGGTTGCGCGCACCGCCGCCGTCGGCGTCTTCTTCACGGGTCGAGCGGCGCTTGTCCTCGAACTGCGCGCTGATCGGCACGCGGGTGAAGCGATTGTCGCGAGCGAGTTCGTCGGGTGACAGGAGCTTCTTCATCAACCTTCTCCGATGTCGTAGGCGTCGCCGATGGAGCCGGGGCCGGTAATGCCACCGGCTTTCATGATCAATGTTTCCAGCTTCTGCTGGTGCGCGGTGGCGCGGGCAATGTCGTCCTCGTCGCGCAACAGCGACTGGATCATCATCTCGCCGTCCCGCCAGTCCTCGAACTCGTCGGCGAGAGCGAACTTGAGCGACCGGATCGTGGGCGCATCGGTGATCGTCGACGTGTTGTTGAGGTGGTACGTGTAGGCCGCAATCTTGTGCGGAATGAGGACGCGATAGACGCCGACGAGCTTCTCGATCGTCTGCTCGGCTTCGCCCGGCTCGGTCACCGCGTCCATGAACGTCACGAACTCGTCGTTCGCCGGCAGCGTCAGGCGCTCCTGGTTCATCTCGCGTAGCTCGGGCAGACGCTTGTGCCACAGCTCGGCGTGCCACGCATGGTGGTAGCAGTGCGTGCCGAGACGCAGCTTCACGTCGAGTTCGGGCACCGTGGCGACCCAGCCGCCGAGCGCCTCGAACAGACGCATCTCGGTCCACTTGTAGTTGCCGACGCGTCGCGCCGTTTCCTCCACGTCGAAGCTGCCCGGCAACTCACGACGATCCCACGGCGCGAATGGCGCCCGCGGTGCACGAGGGTCCCCCACTTAGATGCTCCTTATCGATCGAACGCGAGCGAGACTAATGGCGATGGGACAGCGAGTGCTGGTGATCGTGCCCGCCTTCAACGAGGCCGAGGCCGTCGGCGACGTCGTCGCCGCCGTGCGCGCCGTCGATCCTGCCTACGACGTGGTGGTCGTCGACGACGGTTCGGCCGACGCGACTGCCCCCGCCGCACGTGCCGCCGGCGCGATCGTCTTGGAACTTCCCTTCAACCTGGGCGTGGGCGGTGCGATGCGGACCGGCTACCGCTTTGCTCGAGACAACGACTACGACGTCGCGGTCCAGGTCGACGGCGACGGCCAACACGACGCCGACGAACTCCCTGGCCTCGTGGCGGACTTGAGCGACGCTGACATCGTCATCGGCGCCCGCTTCGCCGGAAAGGGCGACTACGCCGCGAAGGGGCCGCGCCGGGTGGCGATGCGGATGCTCGCTCGTGAGCTGTCCCGGACATGCCGAACACCACTGACCGATGTGACCTCCGGCTTTCGGGCGGTCAACCGTCGCACGATCGGTCTGTTCTCCGAGCACTACCCGAGTGAGTATCTCGGGGACACGGTCGAGTCGCTCGTGATGGCGGCCCGAGCCGGGCTGGTCGTCCGTCAGCGCGCCGTGGCGATGCGGCCGCGTACCACCGGACAGCCGAGCCAGTCCCCGCTACGGGCGGCCATGTATCTGGGGCGTGCGGTGATGGTCCTAACCCTGGCGCGGGTACGGCGCCTGCCTACCCTTCCGTCATGAGCCCCACCCACATCGGCTCCGTCATCGTCGCCGCAGCCGTCGTCTTCTTGATGATCCAGCTGCTGCGCAGCCATCAGCTCAAGGAGAAGTACGCCGTGCTGTGGCTGGCGGTCGGGGTGGGCACGCTCGTGCTCGGATTGTTCCCGGTCCTGCTCAACAAGGTCGCCGACGTGGTGGGGGTCAAGGACCCGCCCAACCTTTTGCTGTTCGGCGCCGCCGTGCTGCTGTTGCTGGTGTGCGTCCATCTCAGCTGGGAGTCGAGCCGACTCGAGGAGGAGACGCGAACGTTGGCGGAAGAGGTCGCCCTCCTCCGCCAACGTCTCGAAGATCTAGAGAACTAAAACGCCTGGTCAGGCGTCTAGAGCTACTTCTTCTTGGCGGCAGCCTTCTTCGCCGGCTTGGCGGCGAGGACGGCGTCCTTGAAGCCCTTGAGAGCAGTGATCTTGGCCGTGGTCTTGGCCGCGATCTTGATCGGCTCACCAGTGGCGGGGTTGCGGCCCATGCGGGCAGCGCGCTCGATCTTGGCGAACTTGGCAAAACCGGAGATGACGACCGCATCGCCCTTGCCGACGTTCTCCGTAATGACGTCGGTGGTGGCCTTCAGCATGGTGTCGACAAGCTTCTTGTCTTCGCCGGTGGCTTCAGCGATGGCGGCGACGAGTTCGCGACGGTTCACAGAATTTCCTCCCTAGTGGGTTCTTACAACGACCACTATGGCCCGTCGTTATTGGCTTTTCGTGGATGGTCGCGGAATTTCCGCCATGCCCACGCCCACCAAAATCAGGACACCCCCGAGGAGCCCGTTCGCGCCGAGACGCTCGCCGATCACGAAACCGATGAACGCGGCGCTGACAGGCTCGAGCATGAGCAGGATCGCGGTGCGCGTCGGGGCCAGCGCGCGCTGGCCGTAGATCTGCAGAACGAACGCCAGCGCCGACGCGCCCAAGCCGGTGAAGACCGCACCACGCCAAGCGACCCACCCGAAACCGAAGCCACCCTGCATGACTCCGGGCCCGAGCGCACCCACACTCACGACGAGCAACTGCAGCCCGGTGAACCACAACAGGTCGAAGCGATTGGCCCAGTGGTTCACGCAAAGGATGTGGCCGGCGTACGCGGCGGCGCACGCCAGCGTCAGCAACTCGCCCTTACCGATGCTGTCGATGCCGCCGGTCAGCAACCACAGACCGACGGCGGTCACGACGAGCGCAAGCAACACGTTGCCGGCGGGCAACTCACGATGGATCACCGCGGCGTAGACCGGCACGAGCACGACGAGCATGTACGTGATGAACGCGCTCGTCGACGTGGACGTGTACTGCAGTCCGACGGTCTGGAACACGTATCCCGTGAAGAGCACACCTCCCGTGGCCAACGCCGGCCACGCGATGCCGCGTGGCGGCGGCGAGCGCCGGGCTGCGAACGCGAGGAGGACCAGCGCGCCGATCCCGAAGCGTGCGGCGAGAAACGCCGTGGGGCTGGCGGACGCGACCGCGTCCTTCATCACGACGAAGGTGGAACCGAACAGCAGCGCCGCAGCGGCGACCGCAGCGGTGGGCTTCAACCGGAGAAGCGGTTGGTGATCGGCACGCGACGGTCGCGGCCGAAGGCTTTGTCGGTGATGCGCGGGCCGAGTGGCGACTGACGGCGCTTGTACTCGGCGCGGTCGATGAGCGCGATCACTCGCGTGACGATCGCCTCGTCGTATCCGGCCGCGACGATCGCCGCCGCGGGCGCGTCCTGCTCGACGTACATCTCGATGATCGGGTCGAGGATTTCGTACGGAGGCAGGCTCTGGTCGTCGCGTTGACCCGGGCGCAGCTCGGCCGACGGCGGCTTCTCGATCACCGCCCGCGGGATCACATCGGTGCCGGCGCGTTCGTTTCGACGTTGGCAGAGCGCGTAGACGAGCAGCTTCGGGCAGTCGCGAATGACGGCGAAGCCGCCCGCAGTGTCGCCGTAGAGGGTCGAGTAGCCGACGGCTGTCTCGCTCTTGTTGCCACAGGTCAGCACCGGCGCCCAGTTGAGCTTGTTCGACAAGGCCATCATCACGACACCTCGGATGCGGCTCTGCAGGTTCTCCTCGGCGAGGTCAGGCGGACGACCATCGAAATGTGCTTCGAGCATCTGCTCGAAGGCCGCGTGCGCGGGCTCGATCTCGACGATGCGGAAATCCGCGCCGAAGTTGGCGGCCAACTTGGCGGCGTCCTCAACTGAGCCTTCGCTCGAGTAACGCGACGGCTGCGCCACGAGGTGAACGCGATCCGGGCCCAGCGCGTCGATCGCGATCGCGGAGACGAGCGACGAGTCGATGCCGCCCGACAGCGAGACGGCGACTTCGTTGAAGCCGTTCTTGTTGACGTAGTCGCGCGTGGCGAGCACCAGCGCGTCGTAGACCTCGTCGAGATCGTCGAGCCGCGGCGAGATGTCCCCCGTCAGGCGCCCGTCGCGGAACTCCACGACGGCGCTGGTTTCCACCATCTGCGGACTCAACGCTGCGAGTTCGCCGTCGGCCTGCAAGGCGAACGATCCTCCGTCGAAGATCAGCTCGTCCTGGCCGCCCACCTGGTTGACGTACACCATGGGGATGCCGGCGTCGCGCGTCCGCGTGCGCGCGATGTCGATGCGGTCGTCGAGACGACCACGCGCGTACGGCGACCCGTTCACGACGACGAGTAGTTCGGCGCCTCGTTCGGCGGCTTCGGCAACGGGCCCGTGCTCGAACCAGATGTCTTCGCACACCACGGCGGCAACGCGCACGCCGTCAACGTCGACAACGGGCACCGGCGTGTCGCCCTCCTCGAACCAGCGGTGCTCGTCGAACACCGCGTAGTTCGGCAGCAGCCGCTTGCGGTGCCGCGCGATCACTTGACCATCGCGCACGAAGGTGGCGGTGTTGAAGCGCCGCAACGCGTCGACCTGGTCGACGGCGCCGAGCACCGCAGTGACGCCGGGGTGCTCAGTCGTTGCTGCCGCGATCCGAGCGAGCGCCGTGTCGGACGCCGCGGTGAACGCAGGCTTCAACAACAGATCCTCCGGCGGGTAGCCGGATATCGCCAGCTCGCCGAACACAACCAGACGAGCACCGGTCGCAGCGTGCCGCCGGAAGCAGTCGATGATCGCGTCGGCGTTGCGATCGATGTCACCGACGATCGGGTTCAGTTGGCACGCGGCGATGCGAAGAGCGGCCATACGACGAGCGTAGGGGACACGGTCTGCCCATTCGTGTGCCACTACGCTCGCCGCCATGTCTGACCCATTTGGGCCTCACAATCCGCAGCAGCGCCCGCCGCAGCCGCAGCAACCCCAGCAACCTCAAGGGCAGCGACCGCCGCAGCCGCAGCCCCAACCGGGGTATCCGCCGCCTCCACAACCACCGCGTCCCCAGCAGCAATACGACGACCTCAGCCAGCCGTTCATGTACGACGGCGACGATGACGACCTCATCCGCCGTCGACGCCAAATGGTCATCGGTGCCGTGGTGGCGCTCGTGGTGCTCGTCGGTGCGTTCTTCTTCATCACGCGCGGTGACAGCAAGAGCCCGACCGACAAAGCGGCGGACCTGGTCACGGCGGGACTCACGGCGTACTCCCAAGGTGACTACACCAGTGCCCGCAACGCCTTCCAACAGGCGATCGCGAAGGACGGCGACAACGCCTTCGCGCACTACAACCTGGGACTGATCGAACAAGTCATCGACAAGAACCCGGCGGGGGCCGAAGCGGAGTACCGCAAGGCCATCGCGCTGAAGCCGGACTTCGCATCGCCGCTGTTCAACCTCGGCATCATCCGCGCTGCGGCCGGTGCCAAAGACGAGGCGATCGACCTCTACCGTCGGGCCATCGAGGCCGACGACCAGTTCGCGTCACCGCACCTCAACCTGGGCTTCCTCCTGCTGGAAAAAGATCCCGACTCGCTCGAGGCGCAGCAGGAGTTCCAGAAGGCCGTGATCCTGGATCCGAGCCTGCAGTCACGCATCCCGACCACCTCGACGACCGCGAAGAAGTCAGTCAGTACGACGACGACTGCGAAGAAGCGGTAGGCGGCCCTCCGCCAACCACTTCGGCCCCCGGGCCAAGGCAATCAACGTCAACGCACCGACTAGCCACAGCGGCAGGAACCACTGGAAGCTGCGGTAGGCGAACTTCACTTCGTGCTCGCCCGGGCCGACGCGCACCCCGACAAGAGCGGGGGCGATCATCTCGGTTTTGACGGGTTTGCCGTCGACGGTCACTCGCCAGCGCGGGTGATAGGTCGATTTGAGCAACACGATTGCGGTGCGGCGGGCTCGCACCGTCGCCGCGAAAACGCCGTGGTCGGGGTCGACGACGCGCTCGCGCACCGTGCCGGCGACGCCGGACACGTTGCCCGTCGCGGTCGGCAGCGGCGCTGGGTCTCCGTCGAAGGCAACTTCGCGTAGCCGACCCATACCGACCCCCGGGTCACGCAAGAACCGCGACGGTGCTTCGTTCATGTGCTTGCGGTTCGTTATGACGGGTGGCGCCACGGTGTCGACCACGTCGAAGTAGCCGGTGGTCGCGACCCGATACAGCACGTAGTCGCCCGCGGTGTCGACGACGCTCGAGTTCGGTGGCGCACTGCGGGTGGACGGCAGCAACGCGTAGCGGATGTTGAGCAGGTTGTACTGCGCGAAGTCGGTCTCGTCGAAGTAGGCCTCGACGTCGGACATCAACGACTGCACCCGCAGGGTGAAGCCGACACCGTCGGCTTCCTCGTTGAGCGTCTCGATGTAAAGGGGGACGCCGTACAGCCGGTATTCGTTGCGCGCCCAATTGCTCGGCAAACCCGCGTAAATCCGTCCGTCGTTGGCGTCCCGGGCCTGCTCGATGAGGCGGTCGACCGAGGCGCCCACCGTCGCGTCCGTCTGACGTTGCGCCGTGATGAGGCGGCGGCCCTGGGTGTCGTAATCGTTGATCCAGATCGAGCCGGGAATGAGGGTGACGACGAAGGCAACGGGTAGGAGGCGGCGGACCGTGAGTTCCCGCGCCGTCACGCCGATCCAACGCAACCCCTTGATGACGAGTTGGCCCGAATACACGGCGCCGATACCGGCGAGGATGATGCCGCCCGTGTGCACGCCGCTGATGAAGCGGTGCATGATCAGGTCCTCGCCGCCCGGCAAGATTTTGGTCAACGAACCAAACGTCGCCCGGCCGAACCACAGCACCAGGCTGAACACGCTGAAGCTCAGCACCGCACGCGCGCGTTCGTCTGACTTGAATCGCGCCACGCACAGCCCGGCACCGATCAGTACGAAGATCGAAATCGTCGGGAAGCGCCCGTAGTCGAACACCTCACCGCGAAAGAGCCACCAGAGGATCTTGCGGGCTCCGTAGGAGTCGTTCCAGAACACGCCCCGGTTGAACGCCGTCTGGTTCGAATACCGGGTGTCGGAGATCAGCGGGACGACGACCCAGGCGATGGTGAGGATCGCGCCGATCCCGATCAGCGCCGAACGCTTGAAGCGGCTGACGAACTGCCTGGGCGTGATGAGCGTCCAGACACCCATCGACAGCATCGTGACGTACCCCGTGAGGAAGTGGGCGGCGAACGTCAGGCCGAGCGTGCCGGCGGCCAACGCGTAGTTCTTGCCTCGCGACACCGCCCGCCAGCACAACGGGACTGCGATCGGCATGAGCCACATGCCCCAGATCTGGCTCCAGACCCCCAGACCGCGCCAGGTGTAGCTGCCGTGCTCCCATCCGTAGCTGGATGCGCTGTTGATGAGCGGCGCCATCATCGCCGCGGCGATCGCAGTACGGCGGTCGAGATCGAAGAGGCGCACGCCGACGTAGACCGACAGTGGCCACAACGCGACGCCGAGGTAGAGCGTCCACATCACGGCGTTGACGGGCCCGATGGCGAGCCCGAGGACGCCGGCGAGCGTGTGCGGAAGGCTCTGGTAGTGGTGGAACTGGGGGAGGCCGAGCGACAGCCGCGGGAACCACCCGTCGAAGGGCATGTGCCCTTCCTGCATGCGTTGTGTCGCCCACTTCACCATCGCGAGGTGGACGCTGGTGTCGTTGAGCGGGTGCGCGTACAGGCGCTCCGCGCGCAGCACCCACAAGTTGAACAGCACCGGCAACGCCAAAAGCGTCTCCGGGCGCGACAACGCCGCTACCGGAAACCGGTAGCGGCGTCGTTCAGATCGTTCGGTTACGCCGAGCAGACCACGTACGCGGTCACCGAGCCCGTACCGATGTTGAAGCCGGTGCGGGTGACGACTGCCGTCCAACCAGTGGCGGTCGGATACGAACCGGTGAGGGCGAAGCCGCCCGCACCGAGAGTGTTGGTGGACACGAGGCCACCGCCGCTGAGACGAGTACCGCTCGGGCAGTTAGCCGTCGCCGACTGACTCGTGCCGACTGGGGTGCCTGCGCCAATGGTTCCGCTGGTCGCCATGACGATGGTCGTGCCGCCGAGGACAGGACCGGCAGGACCCGTCGCGCCGGTGGCGCCAGTCGCACCGGTGGCGCCCTGCGGGCCAGTCGCGCCGGTCGCACCGGTAGCACCCGTGACACCGTTGGTGCCGTTGGTACCGGAGACACCCTGGATGCCCTGTGGGCCGGTGCCGCCGGTTGCGCCCGTAGCGCCAGCCGCACCCGTCGGACCGGTCGGTCCGGTGGCACCGGTCGAGCCGGTGACACCCTGGATGCCCTGGATGCCCTGCGGGCCGGTGGCACCAGTGGCGCCGGTCGAACCCGTCACGCCCGTAGCGCCCGTCACACCGGTCGGGCCGATGGGACCTGTGTCACCCGTTGCACCGGTCGCACCCGTCACACCGGTTGCACCGGTCACGCCGGTCGGGCCGATGGGACCAGTGTCACCGGTTGCGCCCGTGGCACCAGTGGCGCCGGTCGGGCCAGTGCCGCTTGCGCCGGTCGGGCCCGTGTCACCGGTAGCGCCGGTCGGACCCGTGGCGCCGGTAGCGCCGGTCGGACCCGTGGGACCGATGGGACCGGGAACTGTGCTGTCGGCGCCGGTGGCACCGGTCGGGCCGGTGGCACCAGTGGCACCCGTCGGACCGGTGGGACCAGTCGGACCCGTGGGGCCGGTGGCACCGGTCGCGCCCGTGGAGCACGGACCGAAGATGACGACGTTGCAGCCCTGCGAGATCTGGGCGGCAGCGGGCTCGGCGGTCACGAGGAAACCGGCGGCCGAAAGGGCCGTCGATCCTGCGACAACTGCGAGCTTCAGGGTGGTTTTGCGCACGCGTGAGCGTCCTTTTTCAGGTTGATTCAAAAGATTTGGTCGGGACCTTAGCAACCCAGCAGCCGATTTCAAACGAACGACCTGTATATCGATGACTTTCGCACCAGGAATGCGAAAGGCGCCCGGTGTTACCCGGGCGCCTTTCGACCTAAACGAGGTGCTCGAAATCCCTAGGCCAGGGCGGAGCAGCAGGTGTTCACGATGAGACGGGTCACCGTGTACGGATCACAGTTCGCATTGGGACGACGATCCTCGATGTAGCCCTTCTTGTCGATCGCGACCTGCCACGGGATGCGGATCGACGCGCCACGGTTGGAGACGCCGTACGAGAACTCGTTGTACGGGGCGGTCTCGTGGTGGCCCGTGAGACGGTGCTCGATGCCTTCGCCGTAGTTGGCGACGTGCTCTTCGACGTTCTTCCCGAGCGCTTCGCACGCCGCGATGATCGGGTCGTAGCCCTCGCGCATGGCGTTGGTCGAGAAGTTGGTGTGCGCACCCGCACCGTTCCAGTCACCGCGGGCCGGCTTGGCGTCGAGCGTGACGGAGATGCCGTAGTCCTCACCGAGACGGTGAAGCAGCCAGCGGCCGAGCCAGAGGTGGTCCGACACGGTGATGGGGTCGCCCGCACCGATCTGGAACTCCCACTGGCCGGGCATGACCTCGGCGTTGATGCCCGAGATCAGGAGGCCGGCGTCGAGGCACGCGTCCATGTGGGCTTCGACGAGCGGACGACCGTAGATGTCGTCGGCGCCGGCGCCGCAGTAGTAGGGGCCCTGGGGACCGGGGTAACCGCCGCTCTCCGGGAAGCCGAGCGGACGAGCGCCCTTGAACAGGGTGTACTCCTGCTCGATGCCGAACCAGGGGTCCTGGTCCTTGTACTTCTCGTAGACCTCGCGCAGCTTGGCGCGGGTGTTCGTGCTGTGCGGCGTCATGTCGGTGAGGAGCACCTCACAGAGCACGAGCTTGTGGTTGCCGCCACGGATCGGGTCCGGGACGACACAGACGGGCTGCAGCACGCAGTCCGAGGACGAACCCTCGGCCTGGTTGGTGCTGGACCCGTCGAAGCCCCAGATATCGGGCTCCTTGCCGTCAGCGAGGATCTTGGTCTTGGAGCGAAGCAGGGGCGTGGGCTCCGTGCCGTCGATCCAGATGTATTCGGCCTTGTAGGACATGCAAGAGACGCTACCTAAGCGTTTGTTCCAAGGCCTAGCCGTGCGTGTGAACGGTTTGTGAACTGAGTCGGGGCGCGACGAGTCGGAAGGCGTGTACCCCGCCGAGAGCGGCCAGAGCCGTGTCGAACGCGAATGCGCATTCGGTGTCGTAGAACTGGTCCTTGGCGCAGGCGTCCGAGGTCGACGTGCCCGCTCCGATGAAGACCATGTCGCCTGCGATGGCCGGTCCCGAGGATCCGGGACCGCTGAGCGGGGTCGCCCAGAGCAGGCGTCCGGTCTTCGCGTCGTAGGCCTTGAGCAGGTCGTCGAGCGCGGCGTTGAACACCACGTCGTTGACGATGGCCGTGGCGCCGTACGTCGGACCGGCACCGCCCTGGAAGCGAATGCGGCCGTCGGTCCCGTCGAGGCTGTGGAAGTAGGGAGGGCGACCGATCGCCGTGCCGCCGTAGACGTTGCCGCGCGAAACGGCCGGTGAGCCGATGAATCCGCCGATGCCGGGCACGGGGTCCTGCACGTGGCGACGCCAACGGGGCTTCCCCGTCGACGGATCGATCGCGTAGTAACTGCCGTCCTTTTTGCCGGCACCAAGCGTCGGACGGTTGAACCGGTCGACGAAGTAGTTGGGCGTCGCGCCGAAGTCGGTGTCGTGATCGGGCGGGCCGGTGGGCTGGAAGGCCCACTTCGGGGTGCCGGTCTGGAGATCGAGCGCGGTCACGGCGTTGGTGTACTTGTTCCATTTGAACTCGTCGTGCGGGCAGTTGGCGCCACCGAAGAACACAGTCCTGTGGTCGGGGCTGATCGTCGGCGAGCCCCAGACGCTGCCGCAGCCGACGCCGCTCTGGTCGAGTTCAGGATGGAACTCCCACGCCACCTCCCCGCTCGAGGCCCGCAGCGCCATGAGGCCACCCTTCTCACCGGCGGTCGCCTTCTCGTTCTCGTCGTGGGTGTCGCGGCCGATGATCACGAGGCCCTCGACGATGGCGGGCGACGACTCGTATTCCAGTGCCGTGTCGGTCTTTCCGTGTGACTCGTCGTGCTTCCAGAGCAGCCGCCCGTCCTTGGCCCGCAACGCGTAGACGCGTGGACCGGCGCCGAAGATCACGGCGCGCTGGCGAATTCCGTCGACGGTGATGTCGCCGACCGCGGCGCTCGAGACGATCGGGCCGTAGGTGGCGCCGGGCGTGACCGGCGTCTGGTACTTCCAACGGACGCGTCCGGTCGGCGCGTCGAACGAATACATGACGCCGTCCCAGGCGCCGACGTACACCGCGTTGTCGACCACCGTCGGCGATGCGGTTACCGGGCGTGGTGTGTCGAAGACCCACGCCGGCACCAAACGGGCAACAGACTTCGACGTGATGTTCGACGCGCACGACGTGGCAAAGGTGCGCTGCAGGTTGTTGCCGTACATCGGCCAGTTCGCGCACCGAGGCGCACTGGACGCCGGGGAGACCGGCGCGAACGCCGAGACCAACGTGACGACAACCCCAACCAGCCCCAACCGCTTCAACGAAATCCCCCAGATTCCTGGTCCCCAGCCATGTGAACGTTATGTGACAACGCCCGTTCGACCCGACTGCTGTTACAGCAGCAATGCGAAACTGTTGCATGGAACGCCAGCAGGATTACGTACTTCGCACGGTTGAGGAACGCGGCATCCGCTTCATCCAGTTGTGGTTCACCGATGTGCTGGGCACCGCGAAGTCCTTCAACATCACGCCGGCCGAGCTCGAGAACGCCCTCGAGGAGGGCATGACGTTCGACGGCTCCGCGATCGACGGGTTCTCCCGCGTCCAGGAATCCGACGTGTTGGCCAAGCCGGACCCTCGCACGTTCCAGATCCTTCCGCTGCGGCAGGACCCGGGCGTCGCCCGCGTGTTCTGCGACATCCTCAACCTCGACGGCACGCCGTTCGAAGGCGATCCCCGTCACGTGCTGCGCCGCACGCTCGAGAAGGCGCGCGAGTCCGGCTTCAGCTTCTTCGCCGCTCCCGAGCTCGAGTACTTCTACTTCGCCGACAAGCACCTCTCAGGCGGCGAGCCGACGCCGCTCGATCGCGGCTCGTACTTCGACATCACCGTCACCGACAAGACGAGCGAACTGCGTCAGCGCACCGTGCTCGCCCTCGAGGACATGGGAATCCCCGTCGAGTACAGCCAGCACGAGGACGCTCGCTCGCAACACGAGATCGACCTGCGCCACACCGACGCGCTCTCGATGGCCGACGCCGTCATGACGACGCGCCTCATCGTGAAGGAAGTCGCCGAGATGGCCGGCGTCCATGCGACGTTCATGCCCAAGCCGATCTCGGGCACGCAGGGCTCGGGCATGCACACGCACTTCTCGCTCTTCAACGACGACGCCAACGCGTTCTACGACGAGAGCGATCCGATCCACCTGTCCCCCGTCGCCCGCGGCTTCATCGCCGGGGTACTCACGCACGCGCGGGAGATCACGGCGATCACGAATCAGTGGGTGAACAGCTACAAGCGACTCGTGGTCGGTTACGAGGCACCGGTGCACGTCGGCTGGGCGCGCAACAACCGCTCGGCGCTCGTGCGGGTGCCGCACGCCAAGGAGGGGCGTCCTGATCCGACCCGGATCGAGTACCGCTCCCCCGACCCGGCCTGCAATCCCTACCTCGCCTTCGCGGTCGTGTTGGCCGCTGGCCTGCGCGGCATCGAGAAGGGCTACGAACTCCCGGCCGAGACCGATCAGAACCTGTTCGCTCTGACCGACAAAGAGCGCGCCGATCAGGGCATCGTCTCCCTACCCGGTTCGCTCGCCGAAGCGCTCGACGAGATGGAAGGTTCCTCGCTCGTGTCCGAGACGCTCGGCGATCACGTCTTCGAGTGGTTCCTGCGCAACAAGCGTGCGGAGTGGGCCGACTACAAGACGCAAGTCACCCCGTTCGAACTCGACCGCTACTACTCGAGCCTCTGATGGAACCGCTCCTGATCTATCCCGATCCGGCGCCACCGGAGCTGGTGCAGGCGCTCGACCTAGCCGGCTACCCGTGGAAGGCGATCTCGTCACCTGAGGCATCGGTGAGCGGTGAACCCGACGACGGATGGGCCGGCGCGATCATCGTCACCGCCTCCGATCCCGAAGGCGCGTTCGCAATGTGCCGCGCGCTGCGCAAGCGCGACCAGCCGCTCGAGCCGTTACTCGTCCTCGTCGCCGGCAATCACCTCGACGGCCTCGAATTGCGCGAGGACCTCTTCGACGACTTCTGCATGTGGCCGTTCCAACCGCGCGAGCTCGAAGCTCGGCTCAAGCACTTGTTCTGGCGGACGGGACGCGGCACGCGGCCGGAACTCGTCGAATACGGACCGCTCGTGTTGAACACCGAGACGTATCAGGCGGCGGTGAACGGTCGACCGCTCGACCTCACGTTCCTGGAATACGAACTGCTCAAGTTCCTCGCGACGCATCCCGGCAAGGTCTTCACCCGGCAGACGCTGCTCTCACGAGTCTGGGGTTACGAGTACTACGGCGGGGCGCGCACCGTGGACGTTCACATCCGACGCCTGCGGGCGAAGTTGATGGACGAAGCCGACCTGATCCAGACCGTCCGCAGCGTGGGTTACCGCTTCGGCCAATCCCGCTGGGGGTGATCGGGTCAGTAATTCGTTTCGATCAGTTCGGAGTCGGGGTTGTCGGCTTCGGCGGTTTCGGCGAGCGTCCAGCCGAAGAGAGCCGACACGGCGGCGCCGGCGAGCATGAAGCCGACGGGGATCCCGATGAGCAGGATCAGGGCGATGATGATCGGGCCGAGCACGGTCTGATTCTTACCCGTTACGCCTTGCGAGCCCAAGCTTCGATCTCGACCGCAGCACCGGCAACGGGCAACGCGGCGACGCCGATGGTCGAGCGGGCCGGGCGGTGGTCACCGAACGCAGGCACGTAGGCCTCGTTCATCGTCGCGAAGTCGTCCATGTTCGTGAGGAACACGGTGGTCTTCACGATGTCGGCAAGCGACGCGCCTTCGGACTCGAGCAGCCCCTTCAGGTTGGCGATGGCCTGCGTTGTCTCGGGACCGACGCCACCTTCGACAAGCGCCCCGTCCCTCAAGCCGAGCTGTCCACTGCAGACGATCCACTCACCAGAACGAACGACGGGGGTGTACGGGCCGAGCGGTTTGGCGGTCATGGCGCCACCCTACGCGTGGGCCATTCAGGCGCATAACCGTCGGCCTGCCAGACCGCAGCTGCGACGGCGGCGAAGACCGCGTCCGAGCCGTTGACGGGCTCGCCGGTCGACGGCTCGATCGTGACGTGGATCGGCGGCGTGTCGACCGCGCGAAGGATGCCGAAGCTGCGGATGGTGAGGTCCTGCGGCACACCGGCATCGTCGACAGCGAGGCCTTCGCTGCGGACCCAGCCCAGCGCCATGTGCGCGGCGCCGATGCAATAGCTGCGCAACACGATCTCGTCGATCGGATCACCGGCGTCGACGGTGACGTGGATGCCGTCATCCCCGATGCGAGCGCTCGCGCCCTCGACGGTCGTCGACTCGGTGAGTGCCGCCTTCAGGATCTGCGCCTCGGCCCAGCCTGCGGCGCGAAGGTCGAGCGACGTTGCGGGTCCGACAACGTCGACCTCCTCGACGGTCACGTCGGGCAGGACTGCGCTGATTGTCTCGACGATGCCCGGCGTGCGGGCAACGCGCACGATGCCAGTGCCGTCGCGCTTCAAACCCGCGGCCATCGGCGGACGCTTCGGGCCCATCCGGACGACGTCTTCGCGGGCCAGGACGACGCGCACCGTCCGGCCGTGTTCGTCGGCCAGTCGACGCGCCACCTCGCCCACGACCGAGTGCCGCTTCCCGCCGAACGCGCCGCCGTTGGCGAGTGACGTGAAGGGCTCACCACCGGGCGCACACCACGAGGCATCGGGCTCCAGATACGCCGGCTCCACCCAGGTGGTGCGAAGAGTCAGATCCCAGTCGCCCGGCGGAACTGCAATCGGGTGAGTCAGGGGAATCGTCGTACGCCGGCCTTGGACCTTTCCGGCCTGCGCACGCGCGGCGGACAACGACTCGGCCACGACCCAGTCGCCGTCGAGCGTGGGCACCGCGATGAGAGCGTCGAGCGGCGCCGTGTCATCAGCGAAACCGCCGTGGCCGAACACGACCTCCGGCCCGACGCGCTGCGGCGCCCGCCCTTCGATCGTCGCCCGTCGCGAGGCGGCGTCATAGTCACGATCGGCGCCCGACGACGCATCGAGCGCCTCGAAGATCGACTGCCATCCCGTGCATCGGCACATGTGGGCGAGCAAAGACCGACCGACTTCGTCATGGGTTGCGGTTTCGTCGAGCGCGGCGAGGCGCATCACGATGCCCGGGGTGCAGAAGCCGCACTGACTCGCGCCGGTCGCGCAGAATCGCTCGCCGAAGAACGCACGCGCACCATCGGACAGCCCGTCGACCGTGGTGACGGCGCGGCCGTTCACTCGGCGCGCCGGTGTCACACACGCAACACGCGGTTGACCGTCAACCCACACCGTGCAACAGCCGCACTGGCCCTGCGGCGCGCATCCGTCCTTGGGGGTGCGAACCCCGAGCTGATCGCGCAGCACCTCGAGCAAGCTCAGTCCGTCGTCCTCGACGGTGACCTCGCGGTCGTCAACGCGAAACGAAATCGGCACCGCCTGACACTACGTTGGCCTGAATGTCGCACCCACTGTCACGCCGATCCGTGTTGCTCGGAAGCGCATCGCTTGCGTTCCTCGCTGCCTGCAAGGGCAAGAAGGGCGACGACATCTCGGTCAAGGACGAGACGTCCACTACCCAGGGCAACAAGGACACGCTGTCCTACGTGCAGGCGGGGAACATGTACCTCGCCGGCATCGACGAGCGCATCACGTTCGCGTTGTTCCGCGGTGTCCCGGCGACACTCGTCGGCGCCGACGCCGAAGTGAGCGTCCAATTTCAGAAGCCCGGAACCCAAGAGCTGACCGAGCCGATCGTCGCGATCCGTAAGTCCGCCGGCATCGAGGACCGGCCGTACTACGTCGTCAACTACGAGTTCGATACGACCGGCGACTGGGGTGTGCGCGCCACAGTGCCCGGCATGAAGCCGGGTGACGCGGTGCTGACCATCAACGATCCGGAGAAGGTCGCCTATCCGGTGCCGGGCAAGCCGCTGCCGAAGGTGAAGACCCCGACGCTGGCCGACCACATGGAGGTCAACCCGATCTGTACGCGATCGGAAGGCCCGTGCCCCTGGCACGAGCACAGCGTGCACGAGGTCGTTGGCAACGGAAAACCGACCGCGGTGCTTCTGGCGACACCGGCGCTGTGTCAATCGGCGACGTGCGGGCCTGTGCTCGACATCCTGCTCGGCGCCCGCGACAAGGTGATCAAGGACAACCTCATCAACGTCGTGCACGTCGAGGTGTACAAGGACACGACCGGCAAGACGCTGAGTCCGTCCTTCGCCGAATTCAAGACGGAATCCGAGCCGGTGCTCTATCTCGTCGACAAGAACGGCATCGTCGTGAACCGTTTCAACGGCCCCTTCGACGACACCGAAGCGCGCGCCGGCCTCAGCGCACTGCTGGCGTAACGGCTTCGAAGACCCCGTCGGCCACTTCGACGATCGACGGCTGCGCGGCGCGCAACGCTGCCGTCACGGCATCGATGTGCTCGGAGCCGAACGCGAGGCGCGGCCGGTAACTCAGGATGCGGCGCAACAACTCGGCCACCCCATCGGGTTGCGCGTAGAAGGCGGGAACACCGCGGGCGACCCGACGGTCGAGCGCAGCTCGCCAGTCGGGGTCAACGACCTCTACTGCCATCGCGGCGAAGTACGCGTCGACGAACTCGTCGTCGTGCACCAGCGTGCCGTCGAGCAGCAATTCCCAGCCCGCGTGGCCGACGGCGCGGGCGGCACCGCGAGGAACGCCACGATCCAGCAGGTCCCGGGTGAGTGCACGCGCGCCACCAATGAATTCCGGCAAGTCGTGAAACAACCCGTCGGTCGTGTGGTGAAAGGCCACGCCAACGCGAATCGGCTCGCTCCAATGTTGGAGCGAGCCGATCGGCACACCTGCTTCGCGTTCGAGATCCGGCAGGGCTGAACCGAGCCAGACAGCGGGATCGTCAGAGACGGTCCGCGCCACGCGGATATGTGAAAGCAGATTCAGACTTAGCTGAAGGAAGAACCGCAGCCACAGGTCTTGGTGGCGTTCGGGTTGTTGATCGAGAACCCGGCACCCTGCAGGCCGTCCTTGTAGTCCAGGGTGGCGCCGACGAGCAGCTGCTTGCTGGTCTTGTCGACGACGACCTTGACTGCGCCGTACTCGGAGCGCTCGTCGTTCTCGTCGGTCTCGGCGTCGAAGAACATTTCGTAGGAGAAGCCGGAGCAACCGCCCGGACGAACAGCGACACGAAGCGCCAGGCGCTCGTCGCCCTCCTGCGCCAGAAGTTCAGCAACCTTGGCCGCGGCGGCGTCGGTCAGTTCGATCCCAACGCCAGGTGTGGTCTCGGTGATGCTCATTGCTTGGTTCCTCTCGGAGAACGGACCCTCAAAGGGTACAACTCATTTACGGCTCAGCGAACAGCCAACTCGACCCGGCACGGGTCGCGGTCAGCCAGTGTGTGAAACGAATCAACCCACACACCAACAGGAACGTCGAGGAACCCCTCGATCATTCCCCGGTGCAGATGGCACACCACGTCGGGGAAGGCTTGGGCCAGTTCCTGGAACGGGCACCGGGTGAAGGCGATGATGGCCGTTGCGCCGTCCTCGCCCGTCGCCGGGTCGAAGCCCAGCGATCCGAGTTCGTCGGTGAGCGCGGCCAGGCAGGCCGCCGGACTGGTGCGCCGTTCGATGCCGGCCTGCTCGGCGGCCAGTTCGCCCTGGACCCGACCCGCCTCCGCCGCGGCCTCTGGGTCGATCCGGGCTATCGCAGCAGCCGTGGCCAACATGGTGGCCAGCATCCGCATCGACGACGGCTCGAGACCCAGCGACGGCGCATCGGCGGCGACGCGATAACGGTTCTGCGGTCGGCCGACGGTGCCACGGTTGTTGGCGTCGACCTCCAGCAGGCCCACTTCGCGCATGCGCTCGAGATGCGGACGCACGGTGTTGGGGTGCAGATCGAGCATCTCGGCGACCTCGGCGGTGGCCAGAGGGACTTCGCTGCGCGCGAGCTCGAGATAGATCGCGTAGCGGGTGTTGTCACCGAGCGCCTTGAAGACGCCGAGTCGATCCACGGAGGGAATATTACCGTCTTAAACCGGTAGAATTACTACGTGGGTTCTGACGTTCTCGTGACCGAAACCGCCGTTCGCGGCGCGCTCGCAGGCGTCATCGATCCCGAACTGGGCGACAGCGTCATCGATCTCGGCATGGTGCGCTCCGTCGTCATCGACGGCACCACCGTCACGGTGACCGTGGCTCTCACGACCGCCGGTTGTCCGCTGCGCGCGCAGTTCATGAAAGACGTGCGGGATCGCGTCGGGGCGCTCGTCGGCGTCGACAAGGTGAACGTCAAGTTCGGCGAGATGACCGCCGACCAGAAGCGTGAGCTCATGGACCGCGCCCGGTTCAAGGCGCAGGAACGTTCGACCGTCAAGATGGACATGGCCCCGACTGCTCGCGTCGCCGCGATCGCGTCCGGCAAGGGCGGTGTCGGCAAGAGCACGGTCACGGCCAACCTCGCCGTCGGGCTGGCGTCGCGCGGCTTCAAGGTCGGTGTGCTCGATGCCGACATCGGCGGCTTCTCGCTGCCCCGCCTTCTTGGCGTCAGCGACAAGGTCGAGGCCGAAAAAGGTGAGGGCGATCGCGTCCTCATCAATCCCATCGAGAAGCCGGTCGGTGACGGCCTGCTCCGGGTCGTGTCGATGGGCTCGATCGCCGGCGCCGAGGAGGACGAGGCGGTGATGTTGCGTGGCCTCATGCTGAGCCGTGCGCTGCAGCACTTCCTCGAGGACGTGAAGTGGGGCAACCTCGACTACCTCCTGATCGACATGCCGCCGGGCACGAGCGACATCCAGATGGCGCTGGCGCGCATGTTGCCGCGCACCGAAGTGTTGCTGGTCACCACGCCGGCGATCGCGGCGCAACAAGTCGCGGCGCGCGCGGCTGACATGGCGCGCAAGGGCTACCTGCGCGTCGTCGGAGTGATCGAGAACATGAGCGCGTTCGTCGCGCCCGACGGCACCGCCTATCCACTGTTCGGTGAGGGTGGGGGCAAGCGGTTGTCGGTGAAGCTCGGCGTGCCGCTGCTGGGACAACTCCCGCTCGACGCGGCCGTCGCCCAAGGCGGCGACAAGGGTTTACCGGCGGTGCTCGGCGACGGTCCGGCGGCCGACGAATACCGGAATGTGATCGATCAGCTGGTCACCGATGTGCTGCCACCGATCGAGGTCGGCTGCACTGCGATCGACGCTCTCGAAGCCCTCGCCCGCTGATCCGAACCGAACCGGTGTGCAATAACCACCGTGACGGTGGTTATTGCACACAAAGTCGGGAAGTGGGGGATTCGAAGCGCTAGTCGGCGATCCGAAGCGCCACGGCCGGCTTGATTTTTGACGCCTGACTCGCCGGGAAGCTCGCTGCGATGAGCGACGCGGCAAGCGCCACGACCGAGACCACCGCAATGCTCACCGACGGAATCTTGAACTGGATGTTCTGACCGCCGAACGTGTCGCTGTTGGTGAGCAAGCTGTACGCCGTGATCAACGCAAGCACGGTGCCGATCGCGATCCCCGTGATGGCGATGAACGCCGACTCGGTGAGGAACGCCTGACGCACGAGCCGATTCGGGAAGCCCATCGCGCGCAGCATGCCGATCTGACGCCGCCTCTCACGCACGGCGCGCACCATCACAACGCCGAGTCCGGCGATACCGATGATCAGGCCGAGCCCGAGATACCCGCGCATCAGCGCCATGAATCCCTGCTGGGTCTTGAGCGCGTCCTCGATGAAATTCTGGAACGTGTCGGCTTGCACGCCGAAGTTCAGGAGTCGCCCCTCGAGTCGCTGGGCGACCAACTCGGGGTTGGCGCCGGGCTTCACCGCAACGTAATGGCGGCTCGGCGTCAGATCCGACGAGAACGACTGCATGAAGGCTTTGCCGACCATGGGACCGTTGAACAAGAAGTCGCTGTCGAGCTTGCCGGCGACGGTCAGCGTCGCCACGCGCCCCGACACGGTGTCGTACACCTTCACCTTGTCGCCGATATCAAGACCACCCTCAGGCGGGCCGCCGCGCTGCAGGAAGAAGTTCGACAGGATCACGAGCGAGGGGTCCGTCTTCACGGCTTCCCACGCGGCACGGTCACTGGCGAAGCGAGCGAGACGGTCGTTGAGCTTCGGCACACCGCGCGCGAGTAGCGCGTCGTCGAAGCCCGTCATCTGCCACGACTCGGGCTCGGTCTTCGTGCGCGTCGTCCACTTCGGGAACGCCTGGTCGAGGGTGGCGTCGGCCGCGACGTCCGGGTCGTCCAGCAACGCGCTGCTCGGCACGGGATTGGAGTAGTTCGAGTCGACGAGGATGTTGTAACCGGCGGCGGAGTCACGCGCGTACTGCGGCGCCTGCGCCGCGAAGAGCTCGGAGAAGACCGACAGGAACGTGATCGTGAAGATCACGATCGCGTACATGCCGAGCAGCATCGCCGTGCGGAACACGCGGTTGAGCGGGTACGCAAAGCCAAGGCGCGCCGCAAGCGTCCGCTTGTTGACACGCAGCTTCGACACGGCCCACGTCGCAACATCGGCGTTCGTCGCGACAATCACGACGGCGCTGCCGACGAGGACGATGCCCTGCACGATGAAGGCGCCGAACTCGGTGCTCGAAAGCGCGTCGGGAAACAGCGAGAACACGGCGATCGCCCAGACCATCGCGACGCCGCAGCCAGCGACGATGGCAAAGCGACGGCCGATGATCGGCCGCAGCACCGGAATCGAACACCATGCGGCGATCGGGACGCCTGCAAGCACGCCGAACCAGGCGTCGCTCGACACGCCGGCGCGGAAGTTCAACAACCCGAGCACGATGCCCACGCCGGACAACGAATACGTGCGGGCCCGCACCGCTCCGTCCGCCGGCGGCTTGGGAATGTCGCGAATGGCGCGGATCACATTCATGCGCCCGGTCGCGAAGCTCGTACCCCACACCGTCAGCAGCGCGATCAGCGCGCCACCGATGAAGCCGGTCACGAGGCTCGGGGCCTCGACTGCAAAGCGCAGCGTCAGCCCGCCTCCGCCTCCGCCCTGGTTGAACACGCCCTGCGCGAGGGTTGCGACAACGCGACCGAGGCCAATGCCCACGACCATGCCGAGCACCGCGGACACGACGGCGTAGATCGCGCCTTCCATGCCGAACGCGCGCACGAGCTGATTGCGCTTGAGCCCGACGGCCCGCAACATACCGAGCTCGCTTTTCCGTTCGTCGGCGAGCATCACGAAGATGTTGATGAGCAACAGCACGCCGGCCAGCACGCTGAAGAACCCGATGAAGCTGAACAGCTGCGTGAACTGATCCGAGATGTCCTTCGCCTGATCGAGCGTGTCCTGCTTGAACTCGCGAACCTCCGTGCCCGGGATGGCGGCGACGCGTTCGTTCAGCGCCTTGGTGACGGCGTCGGTGCCCTTGGCACCGTCGAAGACGCCACCGTTGTTCGAGACCATCACGAACGACGTCGGAGGCTCTGCGGTCGAGGTCACCGGTGTCGCCGCGCTGCCGGTGGCGAGCAGTTTCTCGATCGTTCCGGGCGCCGCGAACAGTGACCGGTTGCCGAAGCCGCCGACGCCGACCGTCGGGATGATCTGGCGCACGGTCATCTCGGTTTTGTTGGCGAACCCGTAGACGATGATCGTCGAGCCCGGCTTCTTGAGTCCGAGCTTCTTGGCGAGGCTCTTGGTGATGACAGCCTCGTTGCCCGTTGGTGTCGGGCCTGCATCGGCGAGACCGGTGGCGCCCCGGTCACCGCCGAAGGCGCGCGCCGCGTCGAAGTCGACTTCGTTGATGCCCGCGAACGGTTCGGCGCGCGGCTCGTCGCCCGTCGTCGCCACTGACACGCCGGCACGCGTCATCGGGAGCAGTCCGTCGGTGCCGGGGACGGGATTGGCCTTGAGTGCGTCCAGGACCGGCTGGTTCTTGTTCAAGCCGATCGACCGAACCGCTTCGTCGATCGGGCCCAATTCAGTGCGCGCCTGATCGCGGAAGGACGCGCCGACCGTGTCGCCCACCACGAACGCACCGGTGATGATCGCCGTACCCAGCAACGAACCGAGCATGACGAGCGCGGCCTCGCCGCGTCGACGGCTCACGTTGCGCATGGCCAGGCGACGGATCGTCGGGCGTGCGATCGCGTCGAAGATGTTCGTGACGATCAGGCCGAGGATGGCCAGCCCGATCAGCAGCCCGATCAGGGCGCCGACCATCTAGTTCGCCTTTGCGACGCGGCGGGCCGGTGCCTTCTTGGCAACGGCTTTCTTGGCCGGCGCTTGGCGCGCCGTGCGCGTGCCGGGCTTCGACGTGTCGGCCAGAAGGTCTTTGGTCGATCCGTCTTCGACGATGACGCCGTCGGCCATGCGGACCAGGCGACGCGCTTGCGCGGCGATGCCATCGTCGTGGGTGACCACGAGAATGGTCTGGCCGTGGGCGTTGACCTCCTGCAAGAGGTCGAGCACCGCGATCGCCATGTGCGAGTCGAGATTGCCGGTGGGCTCGTCGGCCCACACGATCGCCGGCTCGGTGACGAGCGCTCGGGCGACGGCGACGCGCTGCTGCTCGCCACCCGACAACTCATTGGGCTTGTGCTTGGGGCGGTGGCCCAGGCCGACGCGCTCGAGCATCGTCATCGAACGCTCACGCGCTTCACCGGCCTTACAACCACTGAGCAGCAACGGCAGTTCGACGTTCTCGACGGCGGAGAGCACGGGGATCAGGTTGAAGCTCTGGAAGATGAAGCCCATGCGGCCGGCGCGGTGTTCGGTACGTGCGGCGTCGGCCATCGCGTGGATGTCCGAGCCGTCGATGAGAACGGTGCCGCCGTCGATGTCGTCGAGGCCGCTGAGGCAGTTGAGCAACGTGGTCTTGCCGGAGCCGGACGGGCCCATGACGGCGACGAATTCCCCCGGGTCGATACTCAGGTCGATGTCGTGCAGCGCCGTCACTTCCACCGCGCCGGTTCGATACACCTTGTTGACACCCTTGGCGTCGACGATTGGCCCCAGACTCATGGCTTTGGAGGCTATTCCGCGGTTCGGCGACGGCCACTGCTTATTAAGCGATCTCGTCGCTCTCCATACCGCCGTCATGTCATCGACGTTCTTGGTCTTCGCGAGACCTTCGCCGCGCATTTTGCGCAGGTGCGCCCACAAGCTGAACTCGGCGATCGGATACCGGCTCGCATCGACGTCGGCGTAGACGTCCGGTACGAGTTGCTTGATCGTCGCGGTCTTGCGCGCGGCAAGCGCGGCCCCCACCTTTTTCTCGCGTTCGAGCCGGTGGTCGATGTAAAAGCGGAGATAGTTCTCGGGCGATCGGAGGAGCGGGCCGTGCGCCGGCGCGATCGTCGCCAGGTTCATCGCCTTCACGCGCTCGAGGTTGTCGATGTACTGCTTCATGTCGCCGTCGGGCGGTGAGATGACGACGGTCGAACCCGCCATCACGTGGTCGCCCGAGAACAGCAGGTCTTCCTCGGCGAGGTACCAGCACAGGTGGTTGCTCGCGTGTCCCGGCGTGTGGATCGCTTTCAGTGTGAACTGGTCGGTCTTCACGACGTAGCCGTCGCGTGCCTCGACATCGGTGGTGAAGCCGTCGCGCGAGTCGAAGCCGTACACGGTTGCGCCCGTCTTCTCCTTCAGCATTGCGACCCCCGGTGAATGGTCCGGGTGCGTGTGGGTCACGACGATCTGATCGATCGCTCGCGCGGGGCCGAAACGCGCGATGCGCCCAATGTGCTTGGCGTCATCGGGCCCCGGGTCGAGGACGACGACGCCGCCCTTTTTCGGATCGCCGATCAGGTAGGTGTTGGTGCCGGGGCCGGTGAACACGCCCGGGTTCGGACACGTGAGGCGTCGGACCAGCGGTGTGAGTTGCGTGATCTTCCCGGCGACGACGGGCGCGTCCGGATCGGGTGGCATCTAGTGCGCGATTTCGCGGTCTTCGACGCGGGTCCCGCCGCTCACGTCGCCGTGCACCAGGTCGTCGTAACCCGGGTCACCGGGTAACAGGATCCGGAACCCGGCTTCGTCCTCGACGATGCGCGGCAAAATGCGTTCGACGTTGGAGATGACGGCGGCCGCGTCGAGCAGTTCCTGGGCGCGATCGAAGCGGCTGATCGCCTCGAGGTTCTTGATCGTCGGGAAGATGAGGTCGAGCTCGTGACGCTTGTGCTTCTCCAGCGCCTCAACCGGGTTGATCCAGATCGTGGCAATCGTCTCGCGGTCGTCGTGCACGGGCCGCTGGTCCGGCGGCGCGGCGGCGACGAAGAACCGGGTGTCGTAGCGACGCGTCGGCCCCTCGGGCGTGATCCAGTGCGCGAAGTAGTAGATGTCGCCGGCCATGACGCGCAGACCTTCGGACTCGCAGATCTCGATCAGCGTCGCCTCGCCGTGATTGATCTTGTGACGCCAGTCGGCGAAGCGATCGGCCGTCGTCTCGTCCGCCAGCGACACAACTTGATCGTTGTCGTCGATGGCAAGCAGCACCCCGGCCTCCTCGAAGCACTCGCGTACCGCGGCGACCCAGAACGCGAGCCCACCCTTGTCGATGTCGAGCTGCTTCGACGCGTCGACGTCGTTGCGTCCGGCGCACAACGCCTCGACCTCCGGACTGATGTCGCCCGGGTCGACGGCACCGCCCGGAAACACGTACGCGCCGCCGACGAAATCGGAGTTGAGGTTGCGCCGCTGCATGCACACCTCGAGTCCCGTCGCTCCATCCCGCACCAACATCACGGTTGCGGCATCCCGCGGAACGATCACTGCACCCTGACTCATCGGGCTCCGACGCTAACTTCCTCGAATGGCCAAGGGCGACAGCAACCTGCGCGGCGCGGTGGACTCGGTCGCCCGCTTTGTTCCTCGGAGCGTGAAGGGCATCGTCGCGGTGCTGGTTGCGTTCTCGATGGGCGCCTCGCTCTCCGGCGCCGTGCTCTACACCTATTACGACTACCGCAAGACCGAGGCGGAGAAGAACGCCAATGCGTTCGTCAAGAACTTCAAGAAGCGCTTCGACGCGTCGATCAAGGCGATCAACGCCGAGAGCGAGAACGCAAAGTCCGAAATCCAGGCCGAAATCGAACCGCTCAAGCGCATCCGGGCCGAGGGCGAAACGCTCGAAGACCTCGTGAAGAAGGCGGCGCCGTCGCTCTTCTTCGTTCGTTCACTCGACGAGCAGGGCGCGGCGTCGGTGGGCACCGGCTTTGCGGTCGCCTCGGACGACCAGCGCACGTTCGTGCTCACCAGCTACACGACGATCAAAGCCGCAACCGTCCGTCCCGGACCCGCGGTCGAGGTCCGACAACGTGACGCCGTGGTGAAGGCAACCCTGTGGACGTGGGACGAGTCGAAGGACCTCGCCTTGCTGATCCTCGACCGGGGCAAGGTGCCCACGCTATCGTTCGCCGGCCGCGGCGACGTCAAGACGGGCATGCGCGTCTTCGCCATGTCTGCGCTCGGCGCCCAAGGCGGCGCCGCCTCGCAAGGTTTCGTTGCCGACGTGTCGAGTCCTGGCATCCAGCACGACGCCTCGGTCGGTCAGGCCTTCCAGGGTGGGCCGCTGCTCGATTCCGACGGCAAGGTTGTGGGCATCGCGTCGCGCAACTTTGCGCCGCTCGGTTTCGCCAGTGACGACATCTGGTGGGCTCCGGCGATCAGAGACGCCTGCGACAAAGTGCTGCGCTGCCCCAACGACTCCGTAACGGGCGCAGGGGACAAGCGCTAGGGAATACGGATTCCGCCGGGGGTCGTCGTCGTGGTCGACGACTCGTCGGGTTCGGTCGTGGTTGTCGTCGTGGGTTCGGTGGCCTTGGGTGGGTCGACGTCGAACTCGAACTTCTCGCCGGCGGTGACGTCGCGTGTTTCGCGGCGGGCGCCGGGTTCGAAGCCCTTACGTTCGTTCTGCCGGAGCCGGTCCGCAATCGACGAGATCGGCGCCGGCTCGCTGAAGTCGGTGACCGGGACGTCCTTCAGCGCGTCGGTCATGAACGCCTTCCACGTCTTGGCCGGGATGGTGCCGCCGTAGACGCGAGGCACCCCCTTGATGCGCAGCAACGCATTGTTGGGACCCTGGCCGTCGGTCTTGCCCATCCAAATCGCCGTCGACAGCGTCGGCGTGAAGCCGACGAACCAGGCGTTGGCGTTGAACTGCGACGAGCCCGTCTTGCCGGCGGCGGGGCGACCGATGTTCGCCGCCGCTCCGGTACCACCGTTGATCACGCCCCG
Source organism: Actinomycetota bacterium (assembly GCA_048498715.1). Lineage (GTDB taxonomy): Bacteria > Actinomycetota > Acidimicrobiia > Acidimicrobiales > JACCXE01 > JACCXE01. The sequence continues at coordinate 62,475 of JBEHXL010000012.1, forward strand.
CATGATGTCGACGACGTTGTCGGCGATCACCTCGTCGAGCACACGCTCGCCCTTGCGGTCGCGATTGTCGATGAGGACCTTGCCGGCACTGTCGGTCACCTTGACGATCGGCGTCGTGTCGTTGCGCAGGCCGCGATTCGCAAAAACGGCATACGCGGACGCCATGTCGAGCGGCGCCGTGTCGAGTACGCCGAGCGTGTACGACAGCCCGTGCCGCTCGTGGCTGTACCAAGCTCCCCCGACGCCGAGCTTGCTCGCCATCTTGGCGATGTTCTCGATGCCGACGTCGCGGGCGATCTGCGCGTACACGGTGTTGGTCGACTGCGCCGTCGCCGTGCGGATCGACTGCGAACCACCACCGTGGCCTTCGTTGTTGCCGATCTGGCAGGGGTCGCCGGGCTTCGGGGTGCACCCGGGAATCTTGTAGACGCCCGGTGCCGGATAGGTCTTGTTCGGCGAGATGCCCTGCTCGAGCGCGGCCGCGAGCGTGAAGGGTTTCCACGACGAGCCGGTCTGGCGGCCCGGCCCGCCGCCGCTGATCTCCGCGGTCGGATCGGTCCAGCAGGTCGCCGGCACGTCGATGTCGACGGACGCGTCGGGCTTCTTGGGGCAGCCGCCGAGGGCGAGGTTCACGTTCGCTGAGGGACCGTTGTAGAAGTCCCGCCCACCGACCATCGCCTTGACGAACCCGGTCGGGGGCTCGACCGACGCAAGGGCCATCTCGATGGGCGGCGCGGTACCGCCGAGCGCGTCGCTGACGGCTTTTTCGGCGTCTTCTTGGACGTTCGGGTCGAGACTGGTCTGGATGCGCAGGCCGGCGCGATCGGGGTCGTAGCCCCGAGCCCGGAGGTACTTCTCGACGTAGTCGATGAAGTAGGGGTACTTGCGATATTCCTTCACCGGCGGCTGGATCAGGGTGACCGGGCCTGTGGGTTTGCCACGCGTCGTCGGCCACACCACCTGGGCGGCGGACTCGTCGTGTTGCTGCTGGTTGATGTAGCCCTCTTCGAGCATCACGTCGAGCACGTGGCGACGACGGGCGTCGGCCCCGTCAGGATTGCCGCGAGGTTGGTACAGCGAGGGTGCCGGGATGATGCCCGCGAGCAGCGCAGCCTCCGACAACGTCAGGTCGTTTACGGCCTTGCGGAAGTACGTCTCGGAAGCAGCCCCTACGCCGTAGGCGCCCTCCCCCAGGTAGATCGTGTTGAGGTAGCGGAAGAGGATCTCGTCCTTCGACAGCTTCCGGTCCACCCGGTTGGCGAGGATCGCTTCCTTGAGCTTGCGGGTGATGGTCCGTTCGTTGCCCGTGTAGACGTTCTTCACGTACTGCTGCGTGATCGTGGAGCCGCCCTCCTTGACGCGACGACCGCGGAGGTCGGCCACGAGCGCCCGCAACGAGCCGCGCAGGTCGATGCCGGAATGCTTGTAGAAGCTGCGGTCCTCGTCCGAGATGACGGCTTGTTTGAGAACCGTCGGAATGTCGGCCGGCTTCACCGGGATGTTCTGATCGAACTCGCGAAAAACGGCGATCTCGTTGCCGTCGATGTCGTAGACGTGACTGATCCGGCTCTGTACGCCCGCGCGCTCGCGCGGCAGGTTGACCGGCAGCGGCAAGAAGACGAGCGACGTCACCACCGTGCCGAGCACGACGATGGGCACGCTGAAGCCAGCGAGGATCGCGACTTTGAGTGCGTTGCCGAGCTGCCGCATAAGCGGTCAGCTTCGCAGAACTCGAAGCGAGTTAGATGCCGCCTACGGCCTTGCGCTCGATCTCGTTGAGTCCACCCCAGATGCCGTGCTGTTCACGGATGCGGATGGCCATGTCGAGACAGGGCTGCTTGACGGAGCACTGGGCGCAAATGGCCTTGGCTCGGGTTTCCCGGAGTTCCTTCTGCTCTTTGCGCTCGAAGGTGTCCGGCGGGAAGAACACCGTGGCGTGCGGGCCGCGGCATGCAGCCTTTTCCTGCCAAGTCTCTTCTCGAACGATTGCAACGCTCATGTAGCGAAACCCCCCTGATTTCCGAGCAGATCACGAAGTTATGACTTCGATACCGTCGTTATCAAGAGGAGATTCCAATAAATTTCAGTGGTTTCTGTAGTCTTTCGCCGCACCCTCTTCGGGTTCGACGTCCAAAACGAGGCCATCGATGCCGATGACACGCACGGGAGCCCCGTCCTCCACCGGCGTTGCGCGATTCGTCCGCGCCCGCCAGGTGGCGCCCCGCACGCTCACAACGCCGTCGGGCGAGAGTACGCCCACGGCGGTGCCCATTTCGCCGATGAAGCCCTCGCGGCCAATGGTGGGGCTCGAAAAGCGGGCCCGAATCAACGACGGCAGACCGGTGAACAGCATCGCGGCAGTGAGACCGAAGACACCGATGATCCACACGATCGGCACCGACATCCCGTCTTGGTAAAGCCAGAACGTGCCGTAGATCATCGATCCGGTGCCGATGGCCGTCCACGCGCGAGGGGCGCCCGCCTGTACGTCGATCGCAAAACCGAAAGCGGCGAAGATCAGCGCGCCGACGGCGGCACCGTTCACCGGCAGGCCGCCGAGGCCCAGGCAGCCGAGCGCCAACATGATGGCGGCGGTGGCCGCAGCAAGTCCGATTCCCGCCGTCGCGAACTCGAGGATCGCCAACAGCAGGCCGAAGATCAGTAAGGCGTAGGCCGGGCCCGGGCTTGTGACGCCATGAATGGTCCGAGCGGTGAGCGATGGCTTCGCGAAACGGACGTCGAACTGCGGCTCCCGGCGGGTGCCGTTCTTCACGAGTTTGCTCGGCAGGTCGACGCGGCCGGTCTGCCCCATGTCGACGAGGAAGTCACCGAGCGTGGGCGACTTCAGTTCCGGCTTCCACTCCGCCGGGACGCCTCCACCACCAATGCTCGTACCCGGGGCCCAGCCGTGCACGTCAGCCGCCCAGAACACGCGGCTCACCTCACCCCCGACCGAGCCCGCCTTCGCCGGGCCGACCCACATGCCCACCGGAGTTTTCGCGCGCCCAATCGCTGCGAGCAGCGCGGTCAGCCGCGTTTCGCTCAGGACCGAACGGTTCGAGTCGAGCTGCACGACGATGGCCGCGTCGTGCGCGCCATCGGCGTCACGCAGGGCCTTCATCAAGAAGTCGGCCTGCACCCGGTCGAGAAGCCCGCTGATCTGGATAACCGACGCAACGGGCCGGGTATCCGCGGCGAGGGCACCCTCGGCGAGGCCCAGGGTCGCGCCCGCGGCCATCAAAGACGCTGCGAGCACGCCGACTAACTTGCGCATTCTCATCTCCTTGATGACGGGAAAGGGTCTCTGAAGCGGATGGACACTGCCGGGTTCTGCACCCAGGCCCGAGTGCTCATCGTCGCCGGGAAAGGCGGCGTCGGCAAAACGACGGTCGCCGCGACCATCGCACAGATGGCGGCGAACGCTGGTTTGCGCGCCCTGGTGGTGGAAATCGAGGGTAAATCCGGCCTCGGCGCAGCCTTCGGACAAGGTGACCCGCTCGACTACGAAGAGCGCGAGTTGGCGCCCAATCTGCGCGCCCGCACGGTCACTCCCGACTTCGCCTTGATCGAATACCTGGAAGATCACGGCTTGCGGCGCGTGTCGAAGCGCTTGTCGAAGTCCGGAGCGCTCGAGGTGGTCTCCTCCGCGATTCCCGGCATCAAGGACATCCTCGTGCTGGGCAAGGTCAAGGCCATCGCTCGGGACGACAAAGCCGACGTGATCATCGTGGACGCGCCCGCCTCCGGACACGCGATCACCTTCCTCGCCTCGGCGCGCAGCCTGCTCGACACGGTGCGCGTCGGGCCGATCGTGGAACAGGCCCGCGAAGTCAACGAGATGCTGACCGACGGCGACCGCTGCCAGGTCGTGCTCGTCACCCTGCCCGAGGAGACCCCGGTCAACGAATTGGTCGAAACGGCCTACGCACTCGAGGACAAGGTCGGCATCAAGCTCGGGCCGATCGTCGTGAACGGCGTCTACCCGCACCTCGAACTCGACGTCGCCGCGCTCGACGACAGTGGTCTCTCCGCCGAGGAGGCGCAGGCGTTGCACGATGCCGCTGACTTCCGTCTACATCGGCAGAACCTGCAGGCGGCGCAGCTGAAACGCTTGGCCGAGGCGTTGCCACTACCCCAGCTCGTGTTGCCGCAGCTGTTCACGTCGGCCATTGACGACCAAGGCATCCAGGCGTTGGCCGCCGCCATGCAGCTTGACGTCGAGGCGCTGCCGGCGGTGGACGCATGACGACGATTTCCGACCTCGCCGCGAACAAGAGCGTCGTGGTCTGCTGCGGCTCCGGCGGTGTCGGCAAGACGACGTCGGCGGCCGCGCTTGCGGTGCACGCCGCGGAACTGGGTCGACGGGCGTGCGTGGTCACGATCGACCCGGCCCGGCGCCTCGCCGATGCGCTCGGCCTGGGCGAGCTCACCAACGAGCCGCGCCAGGTCGACGGACCGTGGCCCGGTGAGTTGTGGGCGTTGATGCTCGACACCAAGTCGACCTTCGACGCGCTCGTGACCAAGTACGCGTCCTCGCCCGAGCAAGCCGAGCGCATCGTCTCCAACTCGCTGTACCGCAACATGGCCGGCGCTCTGTCGGGGACGCAGGAATACATGGCGATGGAGAAACTGCACGAGCTGTACTCCACCGACCAGTTCGACCTGATCGTCATCGATACTCCACCCACGCGCAACGCGCTCGACTTCCTCGACGCGCCGCGCCGTCTGACGCGACTGCTCGACAACCGCCTCTTCCGGTTGGTGGTGATGCCGACGTCGTCGTACTTGAAGGCGGTGGGGGCCGCGACTCAACGCGTCGTTCGCACGATCGCGCGTGTGGTCGGGGCTGAACTCGTCGACGACGCGGTCGCCTTCTTCGAAGCGTTCGACGGCATGGAACAGGGCTTTCGCGATCGGGCGCAGGCGGTGATCGCGTTGCTCTCCGACGACGAAACCGCATTCGTCGTGGTGGCGTCGCCGCGACGAGACGCGACGCAGGAAGCCGTCTTCTTCGCCGAAAAACTCGTCGAAGCCGGCCTCGGCGTCGACGGGGTCATCGTGAACCGGATGCAACCGGAGTTCGGCGCGACGGAGCCGACGCTGCCCGCTGATGCATCGAGCGCGCTGCGCGAACTCCTCACCAATCGCAACCAGTTCGCTGCACTCGCCGAGAGCGAGCACACACAACTCGACGACCTGAAGGCAGCCGCAGGGAGCGCAGCGATCGCGTACGTGCCCTGCCTACCCGATGACGTGCACGATCTCGCCGGCCTGGAACTCGTCCGGGCCTATCTCTGAGAAATAGGCTCGCTCTGTGCCGACGATTCTCGTAGCAGCCGACGCCGCGTTCGTTCGCGACGACGTCATCGCCGCCCTCTCGGGCGAGTACGACATCCTCGTGGTCGAGGAGGGTCGCGACGTGCGTCAGGCCGTCACCGAGCACAACGTGCACATGGCCATCCTCGACATGCAGATGGGTTCGATGGGTGGCGTCGCCGTCACCATGGACCTGCGGCTCGAGGAGTCGGGTGGCCGCATCGGCCACGTCCCGGTGCTTCTCCTGCTCGACCGCCGTGCCGACGTGTTCCTCGCCCGCCGTGCGGGCGCCGAAGGCTTCCTCGTCAAGCCGATCTCGCCGCTCAAGCTCCGCCGGGCCGTTCGCGCCCTGATGGAGGGCGGCGATTACGAGGACACCGCGCACATCCCGTCGCCCGTCGTCGCGCAGTAGCCGGATACGGCTTTTCGCCGTTCGAGGACGAGGGGCTACTCTGTCCCTTCCCAACCGGGTGGTGGCTCAGCTTGGCAGAGCGCTGCGTTCGGGACGCAGAGGTCGGGGGTTCAAATCCCCCCCACCCGACCAAGTATTCCCTGGTTAGAGAGCCTCGCCTCTATATAGAGGTGAGGCTCTTCACTTTCTTGCGCGCGTTTTGCGCGCGTCGATGATCGTCACAGACGAAAGGACTGGCCCGAAGACCAGTCCTTTCGTTCAGCGCCCGAACGACTACTGCACGTTTGTCATATCCGATGGATCGAGCAGTGATGGGAGCTGCACCCCGTGCACGATGAGCAAGTTCTTGCATCCATCACGAAACCAGGGCAGCGCGTTCAACTCCGCGAAAGCCGATTCCAACTCGTCCCTTGTCCCGTTGGGCCTGCTCTTGTACACCGAGTCCTGGTCCTTCTCGTAACCGTGATTGCGAAAGACCGATTCGATGAGGCGGTAGCAAGGCCTCTTCCAGCTGGCCGGGTGTTTCCACCTGCCTATGAAATGCACTCGCACCTTGGCACCCTTCAAATCGAAGGCGACGAAGTAGCGCTGCTCAAGCATTCGACCCCGCCTCCCTCATAAGAACATTGCCGACGGCGTCGGCTGCTTCACGGTCCGCCTGCGTCGTCGCTTGCGCATAGATGGCGAGTGTGAGCCTTGGGTCACTGTGACCAAGACGAGACTGAGCGGTCTTCACATCAACGCCAGACGCAACAAGCGTCGTTGCATTCAATCGGCGGAGGTCGTGAAAGCCGAGGCCCGCTAGGCCCGCTCGCTCGCATGCTGGGTTCCAAATGCGTCTGCGCCAATTGTTGTAGTGCAGCGGCGTTTCGTTCTGTCCCGTGAACAGCAGCGCTTCGCTGTCTGCGGCAGTCAGCCCGCGCTCGGCCATGTGAGCAGACAACATCTCGGCAAGCACGCCCGGGATGGCGAGCGTTCTACGGCCCGCCACTGACTTAGGTGGGCCGGACACAGAGGCTCCGCTTCGGTCACGGGTTTGTTGCTCCGCCACGGTTACTTGTCCTCGTAGAACGTCAACCCTTCCCACTCGAAGCCCAGCGACCTCTCCCCATCTCAGACCAAGGACAGCGCCAATCCACATGAACGTGGCCTGCGTCCCAAGCTCGCTTGCGAGCAGCTCAAGTTCGTCAGGCTGAGGAAGCTTGCGCATCTGTACTTCGACAGCAGGAAGCTTTGTGTTCCGGCACGGACTCTTGGCGAGCAGGTCGTCCGCCACCGCAAAGTTGAAGATCGCTCGCAGAACTCCGAATTGACGGCGGACCGTGCGGGGCTGGTGATCAGCTTCAATCCATTGACGAATCAGTTGCTGGACATCGGCAGGACGCACCGATCCGATCGTCCTGTCACCCAGAGCTGGAAGAAGGTGACAGCGGACGACTATCTCGTCACGAGCTAGCGCTGACTCGCGCTTCGCCGGATTGCTTTCGAGCCACTCAGTCGCAACGTCTCGAAACTTGGCCTTACTAGCCCTGGGGTCGGTCCACGAACCACGGGCTAGCTGCGCCAGCTGATCGTTCTCATAGCGCCTCGCCTCGGTCTTTGTCCGAAACGTTTTGTTGAACGTTCTGCCCCCTGGGTCTCGCAGACGCACCGCATAAACCTGACCGTGCCTCTTATGAGGCCTCACCACGATGCTCACTGCTCCACCTCGGAAATCTCGCCAATGAAACGGTCGATTTCGCTCAGGGAGATTCGGCTGCACTTGCCGATGTGAACCGAGCGCAACTGCCCCGACTTCACCAGCATGTACACCTTTGTTCTGCCTATTCGCAGCAGCTCTGCGGCCTCCTCGAAGGTCACCAACCTCGGCTGCAACTGGTTGACCACTTGAGCCTCATTCATTGTGAGGAAGGGGTGTGACACCCGCTCCCGTCACCTCTTCGACAACTTCCGCGGGGACTTTCGCTTCCCAGATGCTTTGATACTGACTAGATGACATATTTCTCTCCTTTTAGGGTTTATCTAAGGGCATGTCTCCCCTTCTTTTCATTGCATTAGAATGCATTTTTCTGTACACTTAGCCCTTGGGCGACGGCCCAGTGGCGAGCTAGCGCTCAGCTAGCGACGCCCAAGGAATACCTGCGTTCAAGGTCGTTCGTGCTAATAGAAAACCTAGCGCATATGTGCGACGCTGTGGCTGGGAGTGCTTCTATTAATCTTGCGAGATTTTCCGCATGGCTCTTAATTACTGGATGAAAAATTGACTCGATTTTTAATAGGTAATTCTTCCCTTAAAACAGAGCGCGAAGCGCTAGCCTCAGAGCGCTGTTTCCACCCTGGTCAAAGGCTGAAGTCCTCGACCTAGGATCGCAGTCTCGGTCTCCGGCAGCTAGAGGAACTGCTCGTCGATCGCCTCGTGAGCTAGTGATTGGATCAACTCCTGGCAAGCGTTAGCCATCTGCGAAGCCGTAGTGCGGGCCAGCATGTAAAGGCTGCAAAGGGCTCCTGCTGCCTCGTCTGAGTGCGACGACGCCTTCAAGGCCCTTAGCTGCGAATCCGTCGTTCCAAGCTCAGCCAGCAACCTCGACCAGACTGTTCTTTTTAAGTCTTCGAGCGAGACAACATCGACCGTCTTATAAACCAATTTGGAACCTCCATATCCATTAATCGTGGCCACCTTGACCACCAGCCTTTCCGCGAAGGCGGCGTCACTGTGCGCTAAATGGGTCGATCTGTCTAGCGAAACTGAAAACTTGTTTCGCCTTAACGTTATTAAGAGTTTCCAGCCCCGATCTAAGACGCAGAACGTCGCGCGTGAACGGCACTGAACTGCAGTGGAGAGCGCAGTATTCGCTCGAACGAATCGGGTTTCATTAGAACAATCCCCATCCTCCGTCGAGTGCCCAGAAGCCCCTCAGACGGCCAGGAGGGCCGCTTCTGGGCGTTCGCCGCGCTAAGCGGCCCAGTAGGTGTGCCGGGGCATCACGAGTGGCGGATCTTCGTTTTAGGCCTGGAATTCCACCGATCAGGGCTCGATGGGATCGCCGTTTCCGGGCGCGTCAATCAAGCCGACCAATTCACGAATCGGCAAATGTGCGGCCAAGTCGCTATCGCGCAGCGGCTCATCAGGAGCTACCGTCGGCGCTATTCCAACACGTCGTCTGGGGGCGAATCGTGCGACGTCTCTCTGTGCTTGTACTGATCGCTGCGGCATCGGCTGCGTTTGGCTCCTGCAAGGCGCCATCCTCAGAACGTCTGTCGTCGAGCGTCTACCCAACGACAACATCGGCACGACTACCTAGCGCAACAACGACGAGTCTGTTCGAGACACCGGCTAGCGGCAGCGTGTCGTCGTCGACTACGACTGCGGTCGCGAGGCCGACCGGCGGCGCGTTCTCTGCGACGCCCGCACAAGATCCGAAGGTTGTTGATTCACCAGATTCGCCTTCGCCCACGTCCCGACCCACCACGACTCTCAGGCAAACCACGACCACCGAGGACCCACGTGAGAATGAGCTGCGTAGTTGGATGAACGCGGCCGAAGGATCGCTGTCGTACATCGAAGGCACTGTTCGCGGTCATGTGATGAATAGCGATACCGGTTGGTGTCAGGGAGTCCAGCAGCCCTTTAGTCAGCAAAGCGCCAGAACGACAAGAAGTTCTACGACTCACAAATGGAGAACCTCAAGCGGTACGTCGACGACGACCGCTTGGCGAAGGCGGGATCGGCAACCGTAGGCACGACTCGAAGTGCGGTCTCAAACTGCTCGAACGGCGGGGAGCCGGTTGACTACGTGCGTTCGATGGATAGCGCGTGTAGCGCGCTTCGGTCACGAATCGCAGAGGTTCGAAGCGAACTCGATTCAAACTAAACGGAGACTGCTTCGTCGGATCGATTCGAAGACGCGGCCAGTAGGGTCTGTGAAGTCTGTCGGAACCAGCGGGGGAGCAAATGAATCGCACTGACGGCGTTCAGTCGCGGCGGTTAGTAATCGGGCTAGCGGCCGGAGTCGGCGTCTTGCTTCTCGTTGTTGGTGTCCTTGCCGGAGCGCTGTTGTCTAAACGAGGTGGCTCCGATTCGGACGTGACGAGCGTTGCTTCGCGCTCCGACGAAAGCTCGGATCCAATTGTTGCGACGCCAACCACCGTCGCGACGTACGCCAGCACACCCTCCACGCAGAGGCCACCTTCGCCCCAGCCGACGAACTCGGCTTCGTACCGACCGCCCGCTACGACGGCAGGTCTTCCTTGCCCATCGGGGACCGTCGACGCGCGTATAGACAGCGCGACGATCTATGAACACTCAGAGGGCAGCGAGTACTACGACTACAACTTCACTGCCACTGTCACGAATAACAAGTCGGCACCGATCGATTGGTACTACGTCAAGCTCTGGGTCAACGGCGACGAACATAACGACCGACTTATCAAGGATGAGGGGTACAACAGCGCCTCAGTCAGGCTGCAACCAGGACAGTCCTGGACCTTCACCGACAACGAGGTGCCGATCGACTCACCTTCCGGGACGCCGACGTTCACGATTGGAAAGATCAGCTGGCTCTGGGTCAACGGGGGCAAGTATCCGCCCGATTGCCGCGCCAACGCCTAGCGCAGCGCTCGTTCCGTCCCATCCTGGCTGAAAGTGCGAGTGCCGCTCCGGCTGACCGGACTGACGCCTGTACACAAAACGAGGGTTTAGTGTACCTTGGACGCATGAGAGCGCTCACCTACACACGCGTTTCCACCGCGGAGCAGGCCAACTCGGGTCTTGGGCTCGACGCCCAACGCTCTCGTTTGGCGGACGAACTTGACCGCCGCGGGTGGACTGACGCCGGTTCCTTCGAAGATGCGGGAGCGAGCGCAAAGAGCCTCGTGGGTCGTCCCGGTCTTGCGGCAGCGTTGGAGCTACTGCGAACTGGAGAAGCGGATGTTCTGGTCGTTGCGAAGCTGGATCGCCTCTCACGATCGCTGCTCGATTTCGCCGGTCTGATGGAAACCAGTCGCAAGCAGGGCTGGGCCCTCGTGGCTTTGGACCTTGGCGTAGACACGAGCACCGCAAGCGGCGAGATGATCGCGAACGTCATGGCGACGTTCGCTCAGTTCGAACGGAGGCTCATCGGGCAGCGCACCTCGGAGGCTCTCCAGGCGAAGAAGGCGCAAGGGGTGAAGCTCGGTCGTCCTCGACTCATCGACTCCGTGACTCGTGAGCGAGTTGCAACTCTTCGGGCTGGCGGTCGATCACTCCGCTCGATTGCTGACGTTCTGAACGGCGAGAACGTTGCTCCCGCTGGTGGAGGGAAGCGCTGGTATGCGAGCACCGTCAAGAGCCTCCTCGATCAAGAACTCGCTGCGTAATCCCGGCTCGTCCCTCCCGTTACTCAGGGTTCTCGTCGTACTCACAACCGTTTTTCGCAATCCATATTCGGGCGTTGTCAATGACGGTCAGATGTCCGTGCTTCAACAGTTGCGACTGGCGGTAGTTGTATGCCTGCTCGCATTTGGTCTTGCCGTCAAAGCGGGCGACCGGCACCGTCAGGAAGAAGAACGCGCCGATGAGAGCGGCAACCGCGACAACCGACACCCCGACGTAGAACGCCCTCGACAGCCTGCGTCCAGTCGCTTCGGCAGCAGGGAACGCACGAGGGAAACGCTCACGTAGTCGTTGCCTGCGTTCATATTGACGGGAAACCTTCGCCATTCGACGCTGACTCGCGACTCGACGCCGCTCTTCCTCCATCTCGTCCCGCTGGCGCACGCAATAGCTCCTTGAGTTGCTTTATGAAGCTCCCCCGGCTGCAGCGCACTCACGCGACCTGTCAGCAAGCGACTGTTCAACCGAGTCCTCGTGATAGTGCGACACCGCAGGCGAATCATCTTTCACATCCGCGCCGACTTCGGAAGCATCACGAGCTACCTGATTCATAGGCAAGGTGAGACCCCTCTTGTCACCTGTCGGCTGAAGGTTCGTCACCCACGTAGCGCCGGCCTTTGTCGAAACGAACCACGTCACGGACTTGTCTTGAGTCCCAAGCGGCTGAACCGCACGGGTCGCCCATAGCTCTGACTGTCCAAGGTTGCCGAGCAGACTCCCCGTCACCTTTACGCACGCCCGCAGATCGACAGTTGTGCTCGTCACTCGTGCAGGATCAGTTGTGGTGCTCGTTGCTTGCGAAATCGCGTCGTTGGTCGGTTCCTTCTTCGCGCTCCCGCTTCCTTGGAAAGGAGCGGCGGCAATCCCCACCGCTACGAAACCGAGCACCACCTGAAGCCAAATCGGCCTCGCTCGAAGCCAACCCCAGAACGTGCGAAGCGTCCCCATGAGAGCGAAGCTACCGGCTAGCTGTTAGTTAGGGCTGACGTCGACAATTCGACAGGAAAACGGGTTGTCGTAGCTGCTGATTCCGATCGTCTCCCAAGCAGCTGACTGCCCCGGCGCGAGGTCGCCCACATACGTTGACGACTCGTCCAAACGAACATCGTTCGAAGCGGTGTACTCGACTTCGATGAGGAAGCCCGTCGAGAAAGACGATGTATTTGTGATCACGCCCCGATAGTGCAGGCCACCAATCGAATCCCGAGAGCATTTTGTACTTCCCATCTCGTAATCGAACTTCGACGACGGTGCTGGGCTCGACTCGTCGCCTTCGCTGTCCGAGTACTTGCGTACCCCCAATCGAACCTCGCTGCCATTCGAAACAGTGCCGCCAGCGCTTGGAGACTGTTCGGTTACCTCCCAGTTGGAGTCGTCCCACTGGCTTCGACTCTCAACCGTGTCGTACGACTCGATGTCTTCACTGCTGAATCCGAGTTCCTCAAGCTCCGCCTTAGCGGCATCAAGCGCCTTGCCGACAACATCCGGCATCGTTACGTCAGCAGGCGGTTCCTCCGGTTCCGTCGCACAGCCAGCAACTAGCAACGAGAGAGCCACCACCGCGCCGAGCACGACCATTCGTCGGTGCGAGCGCCCGCTCGACGCCGCCCGCAGGCGAGCGGAACGCAATGAAGTCCTCAACAATCTCGAATGCCCCTTTGAAAGTCAGTTCGGAGAATGGAACGCGGCGGTTTGCTAGCGGAGATCAGGGCGCGTGTTCCACGCGTCGTCGGGATCGCTCACGACGTATGTGCTCGAAACCTTGTCCCAGAGGTTTTGCTTGCGCTTGTCCCACAGAGGCATGAACAACAACACCCCAAGCGTGAACGTGATCGCAAAGTAAGAAACGAGTCCGGCGACGATGCCGCGGAGAAAAATCATGTTTCCGAGGCCCACCGGTCGCAGCGTTCCCGCCGACACAACCCTTAGCTTCAGAATCTTCTTTGCAGGGGTCTGCCCCTGGCCACCGATCATCGCTACCCAGATGAGCCAGCCAATACCAAGCGTGACGAGCCCAAGGATCGCTTCTAGGAAGTACGCACCAAGACGGATACCAGGCCCGGCAACTCGGACGCCGTGAGGTAGCTGGGCCATGGCACCGCCTACAGGAGCCGCAGGCGTCTGACTAGGAGCCATTCGCGGAAGCGAAGTCGACGGCCCCGGAGGGGCGCTTGGCGTTTGAGGCTGCTGATCGGACACTGCAACTCCTTAGTTGATGGGTTCTTCGGGCAAGACTCGACCAACCGCGTGCGCCCTCTCACGAAGGTCATCGGGAATGGTCGGATGAATCACACTTCCGTGCGCAAGAAAGTTCATGAGTACGTACAGATAGGCAGGCCATGCCACTGCAATCTTTAGCGGCGGATAGTCCGGCAGGTAGATGACAACGCCGTCCGATAGGCACTCGGAAGCACGAAGGTCGTCATAGGCGACTTCATGCCATCCAGCGCTGCTCTGCATCCCAAGCCGTCTCGTGGTGATGTGCATGTTCCCCTGGGCCAAGCTGCGCCACTGCGGTGCCGCATCGAGCTGCGCCTGCTTCTTTCGAGCCGCATTAAGGAGCATCGAACCGCCGATGGATGCTGCCGCAAACAGCGGGCTTCCGAGCGCAGCAAACCATCCCGTCTGATACGTGACGTCCCGTCCGGCGAACTCCTGCAACAAGAACGGCACCGTGTGCAGATGACCCTCGCCAGGAAACAATGCGATCGACGAAGCCATGGGTTCCGGCCGCCATCCGCCAGCAAGCGCGTTTGCCAACTCGACCGCTGCGACCGCGTCCTCATCTTCTTCGCCCCAGACTTCCGAGCCCACGTTCACCCCTTCACGGAAAGCCCGATCGAAGGGTACCAACAGCGGCGCTTCTTCCGCCGATTCCGCGTGTGGCGCGGCAGCGACGTCTTGCGCGCGTTTTGCGCGCGTGCGCACCCGATCACGACGGTTCACAGTCGGATGGTCGCCCTGCCCGACCTGCCCAAACAGTTCGACCCGGTTCGCCTTCGTCCGCGTAATCCGCCTTCGGGACGCAGAGGTCGGGGGTTCAAATCCCCCCCACCCGACCAAACGAAAAGCCCGAGCCCTTTGGGGGTTCGGGCTTTTGTCTAAGCCGCCGTTGCCTGTTTGCGGCCCTGCGCGAAGACCTCGACGAGCTTTGCGCAGAACGTCGGCAGATCGTCGGGCTTGCGACTCGTGACAAGGCGGTTGTCGCCGCCGTCGCACACCATGACCTCCTTGTCGACCCAGCTGCCGCCGGCGTTCTCGATGTCCGTACGAACGCTGGGCCACGAGGTGAGCGTGCGGTCGCGTACGACGTTCGCTTCGACGAGCGTCCACGGGCCATGGCAGATAGAGGCGACGGGCTTACCGGCGCCGAACATCGCTCGAACGAACTCGACGGCAGGCGTGTTCATGCGGAGCTGATCGGGGTTGGCGACGCCACCGGGCAGGACGAGAGCGTCGTAGTCCTGTGGCTGCGCGTCCGCCGTCGTGCGGTCCACGGTGAACGTGTCGGCCTTGTCCATGTGATTCATTGCCTGTGCCGTGCCGGACTTCGGCGCGATGAGTTCCGGTGTGCCGCCAGCGGCTTTCACCGCCTCCCACGGTTTCGTGAGTTCGACTTGTTCGATGCCTTCGTTTGCGACGAGGAAGGCAACGCGCATTCCTTGTAGTTCGTTTGCCATGACGCGCGCGTACCCGTCCGAGGCGGCTGCCCTACCAGTTCTGACGAGCTTCTTCGGCGAAACCTTGGATCGCTTCGAACCGGAGGGTACGACCGTCATCGGTGGTGACGTCACCTGACCAGGTGCCGAATACCTGGTGCACCTCACTGCCGCGCTTGTTGCCTTTGGTGTCGGTGTGTTTGTCGTATCGCGGGGTGAGCACCAGGTTCATCTGGCCGCCGGGATCCGTGACGTGCCACGGCTCCATCGGGTTGTCCCAGTCGTACACCCACGCGAGCTCGTTACCGATCTTCGAAAGTCGGCCGTCGACGATGAGGCCGTTCTCGGTGAAGCCGGTTCCCTCGGTCCACTTGGCTCCGATCTGGATGCCGACCGAGTGGCCGTCGACAATGCCGGCGCCGCCACCCCAGTTCCAGACGATCTCGGAGGGCCACCGACCGCGTCCCACGTCGAGCACACCCCATGCGTCGTCTTCGATCACCCACTCGCGGTCTCCGACGCGCAGCACGCCCGTCGCCGGACGCGCCTGGTGCTTCGAGGTGTAGTTGAAAACGGTGTCGCTCCACGGGATCACGACGTTGAGCGACTCGTGACCGGGGGGCAGCGCAACCAGGACGTCCATGAGGCCTTCGCGTCCGTCGCGCTCTGTCCACTCGGCGTGCAGCGTCGTGCCACGCTCGTCGTCGGTGAACGCAAGACGGATGCGTTCGTCGTCGAACACCAGCGGCGCGGTTCCGGGATGCTCCGGCAAGTCGAAGCCTTCGCCGTGACGCGACGCCGTGAACGCACCGCCAGACTCGCCAGTGACGAGGTCGACCCAGAACACGTCACCGATGCCGATGTAGTCGGTGTTCGAGTAGACGGAGGACAAGACGAGGTCACCGGCGAGGACCGCCCAGTAGTCCCAGCGTTTGTTGCGGCCCTGCTCGCCCAACAAGTTGGCGCGGTGAAGCGGCACGCGCGACCAACCCTGAGCGGCCGGGTTCAGCGCCGCGCCATCTGGCGTGCAGAGATCGACGGGCTCAGTGAGTTCTGGTTCGTGTGTCATCGCTGGCGGCGATCCAATCCTCGAGGAGTTCGGTGTGAAGACCCGCGGCGTTTTGCGCGTCGAGGAACGCTTGCAGATCCGACGCGAATTCGGGCCGGAAGTGCATCAGCACGATGTCACCCGGTCGCAGACCTTTGGCGATCTGGTACTGCATGGACGACGCGTTCGCCTTCGCGATCCAGTTGACGACGGCGCGCATGCCACAGGCGGCCGCAGCGCGGCGGGTGTTGGTGTTGTACGCGCCCCCCGGCGGGCGGAACAGCGTCGGTCGGCGGCCGAACTCCTGCTCGAGCAAGTCGGCCTGGCCACAGATCTCCTGAACCTGCTCGGCGTATGACATCCGCGTCATGTTCCCGTGGGTGATCGAGTGGTTCTCGATCACGTTGCCCGCTTCCGCAAACGGCACGAAGAACAGCGGGTTGTCGCGGATGAAGCCATGCGCGAGGTACAGCGAGGCCTTCACGTCGTTCGCTTGGAGCATCTGGAGTTCGAACGGCGCTTTGAAGGCGCCATCGTCGATGCCGAGGAAGACAACCGGCTCGCTGGTCTTGATGCGGGTGAGCACCGGCGCGAGTCCATTCTCGACCGGCGGAATCACGGCGTCCGGTCGCGGCGCCGTCGTGCTCGTCGTCGTTGTGCTGCTCGTCGTCGTCATCAGATGCGCAACCGCAACGGCCGCCCGCGGCGGCAAACGCTTTGCGGCATGGTGCTTGACCGACCCGTGCGCAGGCGTCGTGAGCACGACGGCGACGAGAAGCGCCATCACAACGAAGAAGGCCCCCGCCCCTTTGTGCACGCGTGAAAACTAGCGACGCGATTCAGTCGTCGTGATGCCGGTGACGAACGAGGTGCCAGTGATTGCGGTCGCCCGTCCGCTCGTAAGCGAACTCGTCGAGCACGGCGCGCGCCATGACGAGGCCACGGCCTGATTCGGCGAACGGATCGTCGGGGGCCGCGGCCGTTTCGATGACGTCGGCCGGTAAGGGCGCGCCGGCTTCGTCGAAGTCCGCCTCAACCCTGTCCTCGTACCGACGAAGGTTGAGGGTCAATTCGATCATCGCCGTCGAGTGTTCGACGATGTTGTTGGCAACTTCGGCCACGGCGAGTTCGAAGCGCATCCGGTCCGCGTCGTTGAAGCCGGGCGCGTTGTCCCAAAAGCGCGCGAGAAGCCCGTTGATCGCTTCGAGCGCCTGCGCCGTGGCGGGCACCCGAAGCGAGAACCCTGGCTCCTCAGCCGTGGGCATTGAGCGCCTCGTCCACGCTCGCGTACGCCTTGAGGACCTTGTCCAAGGTGGTGAGCTCGAGCACCATCAGGGCCTGGCCGGACACGTTGGCGATCCGAAGGTCACCGCCGGCTTGGCGCGCCCGTTTCAGACCGGCCACTACCGAGCCGAGCCCGGAGGAGTCGAGGAACTCGATGCCCGAACAGTCGACGATGACCTGGTGCAGCCCTTTGCCGACCGCCTCCTCGACCACGCTGCGGAACTGCGGAGCGGCGACCATGTCGAGCCGACCGACCGGCCGCACCACCGCCGACGCGTCTCTCTCCTCGACTTCGAACTCGATCATGCAGGCGAACCTTCCTCTTCGTCCTCGACACGGTAGAGCGCGGCGTCGATGATCACGCTCAACACGATCAAGTCGTAGACCGACCACCCCATGTTGACGAGCACTCCCCCGAGTTCGGCGTGCCCGGTCATCAGGCGAATGAGGCCCACGCAGACGGAAACGATCAGCAGGCCCATCGCCGCTAGTTGCGGACGCACGAGCGGCCACGCGGCCTGATGCGCTTGGCGCGTCTTGGGCGTCACGACGAAACCGAGGCTCTGCCCGAAGTACACGCTGCCGATCGCGGTGCGCAACGCGCGTATCCAGAGCGGGAACAGGGCCAGCGAGTATTGCTGGCCGCGCCACGTCTTCACGCCATAGCCCACGACGAAGAACATCATCTGGTTGAGGACGAAGAACGGCGCGAAGTGCAAGAGGAAGTCTTCGCCGAACGAGTTCACGGGCCGAATGCCGAAGCAGAGATACAGAATCGGGGCGACGAGATACGGGATTGCCGCGAAGCCCGACAGGTAGCTCCACATCGTGCCGAGGTACATCAGCTTCTGCCCGGCCGACATGCCCTTTTGCGCCAGCGGGTTCTCGCGTAAGAGCACCTGCAGGGTGCCCTGCGCCCAGCGCAGTCGCTGCTGCAACATCGTCGCGAGGTCCTCGGGCGCAAGCCCGTTGGCGAGTACCTCGTGGTGGTACACGCTCTTCCACCCGCGACTGTGAAGGCGCATCGCGGTGGCCATGTCTTCGGTGACCGAGATCGTCGCGAGCGGCATGACGGGCTGCGCTTCGTCGTCGCGACCCACATCGAGCGCGCGCACCATCGCCTGCACACTTTCGAGTGCACCGAGGGGAGACCACTCCCGCTCGGCAAGCAACTCGACTGTGTCTTGCGCAAGGAGGAGGTCGCCTCCGGTGTCGCCGGCGAGTTCGGCGATGGCAGCGAGATCCGCCTGAAGACTCGCCACGTCGGCCGCGACCACCGAGCGGCTTGCCGCCTCCACTCGCCGCTGGAATGCGTAGGTGATCGACGAGAACGGTTCGTTGCGCTTCACGGCGTGCTTCGCGTCGTGCAGGGCGTCGGTGACGTCGTGCAGCGCGGCGAGGAGCCGCTCGTCACCTTCGCGCCGCGCGTCCTTCACGGCTTTGGCCAGGATGCCCGTCGCCTTCTTGAGCGTCTCCCCGAGCGCCTCTTCGAGTTCGTACACATAGCGACTGAGGCCGAGATGCATGAGCGCTTCGCGCCGCAGCACCGCGTTGGAACCGCAGAAGAACGCTGCGTTCCAGCCGTCCTTGCCCTGCTGGATTGGCCCGTAGAAGAGCGGTGCCTGGCTTCCGAGCGGGTCGGATTCAGTCACGTTCGTGAAGTACTGCGGCGTCTGCACAAGCGCCACGCGTTCGTCGCGGAAGTACCCGAGGGTGCGATCGAGGATGTCGGGTTCAGGGATCTGGTCCGCGTCGAGGATCAGCATGAATTCGCCGGTGGTGAGCATCAGCGCGTTGTTGAGGTTGCCGGCCTTCGCGTGGCGCGGGCGGTCCTTCCACGCCGCCGTGCGCGTGATGTAGCCCACGCCGAGTTCGTTGGCACATGCCTCCATGTCCGGGCGCGATCCGTCGTCCAGGATCCACGTGTGGTGCGGATGACGAATCGCTTTCGCTGCGACGGCGACGGTGCGCACCAAGTCGACCGGTTCGTTGTAGGTGGTGATGAACACGTCGACGGTCGCGCCGACAGGCGGCGGTTCGGGCTCGCCGCGCAACTTGATGCGCCACATCGTCAAACCGAACAAGACCGCGTCGAGCATCGAATAGGTCTCGGCCAGCACGAGCGGCACGGCAATCCACCAGGCCGACCATCGCACCGAGGACGTCCAACGCCAGACGATGTAGTTGAAACCGAGGATGAGGTTGGCCGCCACCAGGACGCGGATGATCGCGACCTTCAACTCCGAGCGCTCCCGCTGACCGCGCGGCAGCACGATCCGTTCGACGTTGCGACGCAGCGTCATCACGGCCGAGGCGACCGCCAGCGGAAGCGAATGACCAGCGCAATCGCCGAGAGGAACGCGACGAGCAGCACCGCGCCTACGACGGTTTCGCTGCGGATCGCGCTTTTGGTGAGCGTGGGCGCCAGTTCGACCGGCGGCGCCGCGCCGGTCTCGGCCACGAGCGTCTGGGAGCGGGCCGTGTCACTCATGACCGCAACGACCTTGCCCGCTACGCCTTCGACGCCGGCGAGCGATCCGAGCGCGCGCAGCGTCGTCATCTGACCGGCATCATCGCCATCGACGACCAGCGCCGTATTACTCGTGCCGAAGGGGGAGGGCTTGAGACCCGCGTAGGCGACGACGGAACCCGCGGTGTTCGCGACGGGCTTCTCGTCGAGCGCGAGCGACGAGTCGATCGTCTTGCCGTCGCCGAGCACGACCAAGTTCATCTTCTTCGGAGTGGCGGCTTTCACCGCCGAGAGCGGGACGATCGTTGCCGCCGGGTTTGCCGCCCAGCGACCGATCGACGCGGCCGCCTGCACCCCAAGCGCGACCGACGCGTCGTCGTTGTCGCCTACGACGATGGTGGGGTTCTCGAGTGACGACGGGAACCGCCCAAGATCGAGACGACCCGCGCTTCGATGCGGCAGCGTGATTTTCGACGTCGGCTGGATGCTGGCGTTGGCGGCCTCGGCATCCAGCGGCGTGCAGGTCTTCTGTTCCGGCATCAGATGCACGCGCACTTGGAGACGCAGCGCGCGCACGGGCCGGCCGCGCACGTCGCGGTCAACCAAACCACCGGCGACATCGAACCGGTACCGATGCGTCCCGCGGCCAGGCTCGAGACGACGGGTACCCAGGTCGTAACCGTTGGCTCGTAGGTTCACGAATGACGGGCCGCGCCGGACGCCGGGTGCCGTGTCGATGTCGAGATCGATGTGACCCGTCCGGGTGAGCTCCCATCCGGCGGGTCGCTCTACGACGAGGTTGAACTCCTTGGTGCCCGGCCCGGCGACGTCCTGTCGGGCGATGCCGAGTTGTTTGAAGCTCGCCGCGCTCGCGGTCCACGGCGGAGTGCGTTTGGGATCAGCGGCGAGGTGCCGGCCCGTCAGGGTCACGGCGGCGCCGTGCAACTGATCGACGAAGGCGAGCGCGCGCGCCGCGTCGACGACGGACTGTGCGGTCGGCCCGGTGACGATGACGCGGATCGGTCCGTCTTGCGAGATCGCGATGACGCCGCGCGCGGCAGCCCGAACGTCGACCCCGGGAACATCCTGCAGCACGCCGACCTGGATGGACGGCGCGTCCGTCGGTGTCTGCGTCGAAGTCGCAACGATGGCGTCACGAGTGGCGGCACCCAGCCATGAGCCTGCCGTCGCCGCCACGATGCCCGCGGCGCGCAACACGTCGTTGTTGGGATGACTCGGCACGACGATCGTCAACGGCGCGCGATCCGGTGCAGCCGGCACCACGAGATGCGGGATGTCACCGACGTCGCGCGGTCCGGCGAACGCAGTGGGCATCGTGACCAGGGACGCACCGTGCACCGTCGCCCACAGTGCGGGGTTTGTTGGCTCTTCGCAGCCTTCGCGGGTCAAACGCATGTAGAAGCGGGTCTCGACGAAGATGCCGTCGCGCCCGACGATCTCGTCCGGGACGGCGACCACCAAGTGGCCGTGACTCGCGTTTCCGGCGTTGAGGAACGTCGATCCGAGACTCACGTCGTTCACGCGCACGGTCATCGTCGACAGGTCGGGCACGAGAAGCGGCGAGTGACTGAACTCGATGTTGACCGAGACAGGTCCGGACACCGCCATGCCCGGGGCGATCGGCACGAAGAAAGAGGTCGTGCCGTACATGCCCCGTGCGTCCGCGTCCCCGCTTCCCAACGACTTCGCGGTCACGGGCGCGTCGTCCGCGGCGGCGATACGCGGCGCCACGCTCAGCATTCCCACAGCGACGAGAAGTGCCGCCCACACTTTGCGCATCAGGTTTTGTTGATCCTTTTTCTAGAGCCGTCGCATGACGAGCACAGTGACGTCGTCCGGTTGGTCGCCGGTGACCTCGGTGAGCGCGTCGACGATCTCTTGCGCGCTGTCGAGCGAAGAGGTGACCGCGGCGACCTCGTTCAGAACTCGCGTGACGTCGTCGGCGGTATCGGCGCCGCCACGCACGTCCAGGATCCCGTCGCTGCACACCACGAGCGTGTCGCCCGACGCCAACTGGAACCGGGCATCGGTCCACTCCGCGTCGGTCATCATCCCGACCGGCAAGCCGCGTTCGTCGAGGCGATCCACGCGACCGTCGGCGCGCACGATGATCGCCAAGCCGTGCCCAGCGTCGACGTACTGCACGTCGCCCGCATCTCCGGTGGCGCGAGCGATGAACAGCGTGAAGAAGCTGTCGGTCTGGGAGAGATCGTCCTCGAGCGCGATCGACGCGTACGACACCCCGGAGGCGAGCGACGGCTGCCCGGCGGCGACGCGCAACACGGCACGCACCGTCGCCATGAGGATGGCGCCGCCCATGCCCTTGCCCATCACGTCGGCAAGCGCGACCGCCGAGCCACTCGGTGTTGCGAACCAATCGAAGAAGTCTCCACCGACCATCCAAGAGGATCTGACGCGGGCCGCGACGTCGTAGCCGGGCAAGTCGGGTGCGCGGCGCGGTAACAAGCCCTGTTGCACTTCGGCGGCGCGCTCGAGTTCCTCGTCGACGATCAGTTCCTTCTGCACCCAATCGGCGAGATCCTTGAGCAGGCCGACTTCGAGGATCGTCAGCTTTCGTGGCTTGTCGTCCAGGATGCAGAGAGTGCCGACCCGATGTCCGTTCTTGGTCTCCAACGGAACTCCGGCGTAGAACCGGATCTCGGGCCCGCTGGTCACAAGCGGATTCGCGCTGAACCGATCGTCCTTGGTTGCGTCCTCGACGATGAGCGGCTTGGTGTCTTGAATCGCGATGTTGCAGAACGCGATGTCGCGCGGTGTCTCCGTCGTGTCGGCGATCTTGCCGATGTTCGACTTGAACCACTGGCGGTCGTTGTCGATCAAGCTGACGAGGGCCATCGGGACACCGAAGAGGCGGACACACAGCCGCGTCACGCGGTCGAAGCGTTCTTCGGGAGGCGTGTCGAGGATGTCGAGCTCCTCGAGTGCTTGTTGTCGCGCTGACTCGTCGACGTCCATGACCGCCTGATTATTGCGCCTTACATTCCACAGGTATGCACAACGCGCTCAGGTCGTCGGTCGTCACGGGTGAGTTTGTCCCCATCTATGACCCTTCGATCGGGGAGAACGAGTCGTGGTACGTGAACGACCACACGTTCATTCGCGACCGCGACGGCACGTGGCACCTCATCGGCATCACCCATACCGAACCCTTCAAGCCGTTCGACGAAGTCGACCTGTGCCACGCAACTGCTCCTTCGCTGCACGGCCCGTGGACGAAGCAGCCCGCGTGCATGACGGCCGATGCGGCGTGGGGTGAAAAGCATCTGTGGGCGCCTCACGTCATCGAGCACGACGACCGGTACTGGATGTTCGTGTGCGGCGGCAGCCTCGAAGGCCAGGACAAGTACCGCATTCATCTCGCGACCTCCGACGACTGCTTCACCTGGACGCGCCATCCGCGCAATCCACTTCTGATCGATGGCTACGAAGCGCGCGACCCGATGGTGCTGCGTCTCGAGGACCGTTGGGTCATGTACTACACGGGCAACGCCAAGCCCGAGGGCGGCCATCACTGCGTCCTCGCGGCCGAGTCCGACGACCTCGTGCACTGGAGTGGGCGAACCGTCGTCTACGAGGACGAGTTGGTCGGCACCGGCGCGGGGCCGTGCGAGTCGCCGTTCGTCGTCAGTCGCAACGACACCTGGCACCTCTTCATCGGGCCGGCCGACTCCGCCGAAGCTATGCGGCAGCAGGCCGCGGGCGAACGCATCGACTGGCCGACGGTGTACTCGTCGACGCTCGTGCTCGCCAGCGACGACCCGCTGCATTTCGAGCGCGCCGACCAAGTTGGCTACATCAGCTCACACGCGGCGGAAGTGATCGTCGACGAAGACGGCAACGACTGGCTCAGCCACTGTGGTTGGGGGCAAGGCGGCGTCTACCTCGCCCCGCTGCGCTTCGACGGGCCTACGAATGCACCCAGATCTGCGAACCAATGGGCGCGAGGTCCGCTCCCCAGATGAAGTCGATGGCTGCGTTCGAGAGACGCACGCAGCCGTGCGACGCGGGGTACGGCGGGATCGACGGTGAGCCGTGGATCGCGTGGCCGGCCGACGTGAAGTACTTCGGGCTGTACATCGTGCCGAGGTGCGACTCGTGATTGCCCCGGATCTGGCGGCTGAACGTGAAGCGACCCTCCGGCGTACTCGCGAAGTACTTCTGACCGCCATACGTGTAGTAGGTGTTCGAGCCCGTTGACACGTTGAAGATCCACTGGACGACGCCGTCACGAATGACGAAGAGCACCTGACGCGTCTTGTCGACCTCCATCAGGTTGCCGGAGGTCGACGCCGCGGTCGGCCGATTTCCGGACGCGAGAACAAGTGCATCCTCGGCGCCGATCTTGCCGTCACGCGGCAGGTTGAACGCCTTCTGGAAGGCCCAGACGGCCTGCAGGGTCGACGACCCGAAACAGTTGTCGACGCCGGGCAACCAGAAGCCCATGTTCAACAGCTTCTGCTGGAGATCGGCGACGTCGGGACCGCAGTCGCCCTGCTGGATGATCTGCACCATCTTGGCGACACCGGCGCCCGTGACGATGTGGTTGCCGTCCGTCGCGACGTTGACGCCACCGCCATAGGACGGGTCGTAGGCAAAGAAGCCGCCCTTGTCGCCGCCCGTCGCCGAAAACGCCCGAACGTGTGGGCCGCCGCCGCGACCGGCGCCGGTCACGATGGTGGCATCGCTGTTGTTGAGACCACCGCCGCCACCCGCGGCGACCGTCACGCCACCGGTGAAGTCGGCGCCGTATGCGAACCACTCGTTCTGCAGCGCACCGTTGGTGTCGAAGACCTTGACGTGCGGGCCGCCGTTGCTCGCGGGCGCGGTCACGACCTTGTTGCCGCCGACCGCAACGTTGACGCCACCGGTGAAGCCCGGCGCGTAGGCCATCCATTCCTTCTGCACTTCGCCCGAGGCGTTGAAGACACGCACGTGCGGACCGCCGGCGAATACCGGCGCGGTGACGATGGCGCCCGACCCACTCAACAGGCCCTGCATGCCGCCAGCAGCAACGTGGACGCCGCCCGGGAAGCTCGGGTCGTACGCGAACCACTTGTTGAGCAGCCCACCACCCCCGTTGAAGACGCGCACCTCCGGTCCGCCCCCGAACCCAGGACCGGTGACGATCTCGGCTTTGCCGTCACCCTGCACGTCGCTGGCGGCCACGAAGACGCCGCCGCGGAAGGCGTCGTCGTACGCGTTGAAGTCGGCCAGCAGGTCACCGGCGAGCGAGTACACGTGGACGTTGGGCCCGCCACCGGGTCCGGCACCGGTGATGATTTCGGGCGCAGCGTCGCCGAGCACGTCGCCCATCGCGACAGAAACGCCGCCACCGAACCGTGTGTCGTACGCGAAGAAACTTCCCTGCGGGTTGCCCGAGGCGTCGAACGTTCGGACGTGCGGCGCCGGTCCGGGCGGCGAGACGACGATCGCCGCGTGAGCGGTCGACGGGACAAGCGCAGCCAGGGCCGCGACACCGAGAGCAACAGCGAACTTCTTCATTGATCGAGAAATGTACGAAGTCATGGGGCCTTACAGGCTGATCCGAACGAACTGTTCGATCATGGCGTTCACTTGGTCAGGTACCTCCAGCTGGTTGAAGTGTCCGGCGCCGAGGGTTTGGCTCGCCATGAACTTCGGGTTGAGCTTCTTCATTTCCTGCACGTCGTTCACCGGGCCGTCGGAGTTGATGGTCGCGATCGGGCACTGCACCGCGCGGAGCGCGGCGGTTCCGTCGAAGGTCAACAGACTCGTGATGGCGGGCGCGGCGATCTCGTGAGGAGTCACGCTCATTACACGTGCGATGTGGGCTTTTCGTTCCACATCATCCGACGCCATGAACATGCCGTCGACGAGCGCGTTGCGCGTCGCGAGCCCGTCGGGGCCACCGATCGAACTGAACAGACCGACGAGCGCGTCCTTGATGGCGTCGGGCATGACGAACGGCGCGGGGTCGACCATCACCGCGCACGCCACGAGGTCAGGACGCGACGCGGCCAGCTGACAGGTGATCACGCCGCCGAGCGAGTGGCCGATCACGACGTTGTTGCTTAGACCGAGCTCGTCGAGCAGCGCGGCGACGTCCTCGGCGAACAACGGGATCGTGTACTGCCCGTCGGACGCGGCCGGGCTGCCGCCGTGACCCCGAAGGTCAACAGCGACAGCCCGGTGCGTTGATCCGAATTGTTGGTACTGCGGAGCGAAGAAGGTCCGGTCACACGTCCATCCGTGGATGAACACGAAGGCCGGGGCCCCTTGCGCTCCGTTGTCGTCGTAGCTGAGGGCAACGGTCGCCATGCGGCGAACTATGCCATCGGCCGACTACAGCGCGTCGGTGCCGGCTTCTCCTGTGCGAATTCGATACAGGGCCTCGACCGGCTGGACCCAGATCTTGCCGTCGCCGATCTGGCCGGTGCGGGCCGTCTCCATCAGTGTGGAGACCACAGCCGCTTCGTCTTTGTCGTCGACGAGGATCTCGAGGCGGATCTTCGGCACGAAGTCGATCGAGTACTCCTTGCCTCGGTACACCTCGGTGTGCCCACGCTGGCGACCGAAGCCCTGCGACTCCGACACCGTCATGCCGTGCACGCCGACGGCGAGCAGTGCTTCCTTGACCTCTTCGAGCTTGAAGGGCTTGATGATGGCGATGATGTTCTTCATCAGATCGGTCTCCTTTACGCCCGGTCGAGTTGGTAAGCGGCCTCAGCGTGC
The DNA here is from genome assembly GCA_048498715.1 of Actinomycetota bacterium. Taxonomy (GTDB): domain Bacteria; phylum Actinomycetota; class Acidimicrobiia; order Acidimicrobiales; family JACCXE01; genus JACCXE01. The sequence goes on from JBEHXL010000012.1 coordinate 88,788, forward strand.
AGCGAGAGGTCGAGGCCGGTGTGCTCCTGCTCTTCGGTGACGCGGATGCCACCGGGCAACGCCTTGTTGAGTACCCAACCGAGGATGCCCGAGACGATGAACGAGAAGGCGCCGACAACGACGACGGCGATGATCTGCTCGACGAGCAGCTTGGAACCGCCGCCGTAGAACAGGCCGTCCTTGCCGGCGCTATTGATGGTGGCGTCAGCGAAGAGGCCGAGGACGATCGAGCCGAAGATGCCACCGACGAGGTGGACGGCGATGACGTCGAGCGAGTCGTCGTAGCCGAACTTGAACTTCAGCTGAATTGCCAAGAAGCAGATGGCACCGACGACGAGGCCGATGATCACCGACGCCATCGAGCCGACGAAGCCGGCGCACGGCGTGATGGCGACGAGACCGGCGACGGCGCCCGAAGCGGCACCGAGCGTGGTGGCGTGACCGTCCTTCAGTCGCTCGACGATCAGCCAGCCGATCATGGCGGCCGCGGCCGCTACGAACGTGTTGAGGAACGCCTGCGCGGCGACGCCGTTGGCGGCGAGCGCCGAGCCGGCATTGAAACCGAACCAACCGAACCACAGGATGCCCGTGCCGAGAATCGTGAAGGGCAGGTTGTGGGGCGGCATCGGCTCCTTCGGCCAACCCTTGCGCTTGCCGAGCAACAGCAGCAGTGCGAACGCTCCCGCGCCGGCGTTGACGTGGACGACGGCGCCGCCAGCGAAGTCGAGCGCGCCACGATCAGCGAGCCAGCCACCCGCGAAGACCCAGTGGGCCACCGGCAGGTAGACGAGCACCGACCAGAGGCCGATGAAGCCGACCCACGCCGCCCACCGCATCCGATCGGCGATCGCACCGGTGATGAGTGCTGGAGTGATGACGGCGAACGTGAGCTGGAACGCCACGAAGGCCAGGGTCGGAATCGTGCCGAACGTGGCCGGCAGGTCTTTCAACCCGATGTGGTCGAGATTGCCGATGAAGCCGGCATTCCCGAAGCCACCAAACGCAAGCGAGTAGCCGAAGAGCACCCACAAGACGGTGACGATGCCCATTGCGAAGATGTTCTGCATGAGCATGGCGAGCATGTTCTTGGCCCGGACCATGCCTCCATAGAAGAAGGCGAGCCCCGGGGTCATGAAGAGGACAAGCGCGGCGGAAATGAGAACCCACGCAGTGTCGCCCGTGTCGATTTTCGGCACGAGTAGCAACCTCCAAAACGGTTTGAGACGCGTCGAAATGAAGCGTCAAGACGAATGTAATGAACCGTAAAGGGGGTTAGCGGGGAGGACCGCGAGATGCGACGACGATCGAACGCGCCAACGAAGGCGTTCGATGGGTCGCGTGATGCGCCCGGCGTATGGCCAACGCGGCCAACGCGGTCGCGACAAACAGCACGGCGACGAAGTCGGGCGTGCTGCGCCGAGTGGCACTCGGGGCGTGCGAGATCGCGTGCGTGGAGATGGCCACGCGAGAAGTCGCCGCCGAGTCGTGCGAGGCGAACGGCAGCGCGACGAACAGCGCAACCAGTGCGCCCAAAAGCGCAAATGCTGTCCGACGACCCCGCACGGGGCCGATTGTTTCGGGCGAAGAAACCTGACAGGTTTCCGTCAGGTTTCTGACCTGTTAACTGGTCAGTGGCTCGCCAGGACCTCGGCGATTTGGACGGCGTTGAGCGCGGCGCCCTTGCGCAGGTTGTCGTTGGAGAGAAACAGCGCGATGCCGTTACGACCGCCCGGGTCCCGGCGCACACGGCCGACATACGTCGGGTCGTTGCCCGCGGCCATCAGCGGTGTCGGCATCTCGACGAGCTCGACCTGGGCCGTATTCGAGAGGATTTCACGAGCGCGTTCGGGCGTGAGATCGCGCTCGAACTCGGCGTTGATCGTCATCGAGTGACCGGTGAATACGGGCACGCGCACGCACGTGCAGCTCACTTCGAGGCCGGGAATCTCGAGGATCTTCTGGCTCTCGTCGCGGAACTTCTTCTCCTCGTTCGTCTCGTCATCGACGAGATTGCCCGCGATCGGCAGGACGTTGAACGCGATGGGACCGAGGTACGGGCCGAAGTCCGGGAACTCGACGGCGTTGCCGTCGAACGCGAGCGCCGAGGCGGCTGGGCCGAGCTTGGTGACCTGCTCGTCGAGTGCGGCCACACCGGTCGGGCCGGTGCCCGAGACGGCCTGGTACGTCGACACGACCATGCGGGTCAGGCCCGACTCGAGGTGCAGCGCGCGCATGACCGCCATCGCGGCCATCGTCGTGCAGTTCGGGTTGGCGACGATGTTCTTCGGGATCGAATCGAGCGCGTGATCGTTGACACCGGCGACGACGAGCGGGACCTCAGGGTCCATGCGGAACGCAGACGAGTTGTCGATCGCGATGGCGCCGGCCTCGGCGACCTTGGGTAGTACCTGCTTCGACGCGGTCGCACCGATCGACGTGAGCACGTAGTCCAGACCGCGGTAGTCCGCCGTGTCGGCGTCCTCGACGGTGACGTCGGTGTCGCCGACGGCGAGCTTGCGGCCGGCGCTGCGCGCTGACGCGAAAAGGCGCACCTCGTCGAACGGGAAGTTCCGCTCGACGATGAGCTTGCGGGCGAGCGAGCCGACCTGGCCCGTCGCTCCGAGGATTCCGATACGAGCACCCATTGCCTAAACCGCTTCCAACTTGAACGCGTCGTGGAGCTTCACGACCGCATCTTCCACTTGGTCCTGACGTACGACACACGAGATGCGGATCGCCGAGGTCGAGATCATCTCGATGTTGATGCCGTTCGCGGCGAGCGTCTCGAACATCGTGGCGGCGACGCCGGGATGCGTTTTCATGCCGGCACCGATGAGCGACACGCGACCGATCTGCTCGTCGACCGCAACCTGGCCGGCCCCGAGCTCGGTGGCGAGGGTCTGGGCGACGGTCTGCGCGGTCGGCGCGTCCTCGAGCGGCGTCGTGAAGGAGATGTCGGTCGTGCCGTCGTGGCTGACGTCCTGGACGATCATGTCGACGTTGACCGAGTGATCGGCGAGTGCACGGAACAGCTTCGCGGCGATGCCCGGCGAGTCGGGCACGGCGTTGACCGTGACCTTTGCTTCGGACAGGTCATGAGTGACCGCGGTGATGATCGCCTGTTCCATGGTGGGGTCCTCCTCGGTGACCCAGGTGCCCGGCTCCCATGTGAAGGCCGAACGAATGTGAAGCGGTACGTGGTGCGTGCGCGCGAACTCGACCGAACGCATCGCCGGCTTCGGGCAACCCGTTGCCGTCATCTCGAGCATTTCGTCGAAGCTCAGCTTGTTCATGCGTCGCGCCGTGGTGACGATGCGCGGGTCGGCGGTGAACACGCCCGAGACGTCGGTGTAGAGCTCACACGAGTCGGCGTCGAGCGCCTTGGCCAGCGCGACGGCCGTGGTGTCAGATCCGCCGCGGCCGAGGAAGGTGATCTCGCGCTCGGTCGACACGCCCTGGGCGCCCCCGACGACAGCAACCTTGCCCTGTGACAGCGCGGTGCGGATGCGATCCGGGTTGACCTCGAGAATCTTGGCGTTCTGGTGCTCGGTGTCGGTCAGGAAGCCGGCCTGGCTGCCGGTGAAGCTGGCCGCCGGGCAGCCCATCTCTTCGAGGGCCATAGTCACGAGGGCCGTGGCTTTGCGCTCGCCCGCCGTGATCAACATGTCCATCTCGCGCCCGGACGGGTTCTTCGCGACCTCGCGGGCGAGGCGCAACAGCTCGTCGGTCTCCTTGCCCATCGCCGACACGACGACGACCACGTCGCCCCGACGGCGCGAGCGAACCACGTTCTCGGCGACTTCCCGGATCCGCTCCGGGTCCGCGACGGACGTACCGCCGTACTTCTGGACGACCAAACTCACGGCGTCAAGGGTACCGGCGGCCCCCCGCTGCCTAAAAAGCGGATATCGGCGACTAGTTTCGTCGGCCGTGCCTAGTGAGAAGCGCCAGCGTCAACGTGAGAACAGTCGGGCCCGCCAGGAGGCCGCCGTTGCGGCCGCAGCCCAGTCCAAGCGCCGCAACCAGATCATCTTCGGGGTCGGCCTGGCCGTTGTGATCATCGCCGGTGTTGCCTTCGCGATGAGCGGCAACAAGGACGACAAGAACACCGTGGACGCCGCAGCGACCACGACCACCGCCAAGAAGAGCGACAAGACGACGACCACGGTCGCCGCCAACGCGGGTGACCCCGAGACCTGCCCGCCCGCCGAAGGCACGTCGGAGCGCTTCACATCCTTCTCGAAGGCTCCGAAGATGTGCATCGACGAGGACAAGAGCTACACCGCCCTCGTGACCACCGACGTCGGTGACATCACCGTCGAACTGCGGGCCAAGGACGCTCCGAAGACCGTCAACAACTTCGTCTTCCTCGCCCGCAACCACTTCTACGACGGGATCATCTTCCACCGCGTGGTCACGGACTTCATGGACCAGACCGGCGACCCCGAGGGCACCGGTCGTGGCGGCCCTGGCTACAAGTTCGACGACGAAGTCCCGAAGGATTACAAGTACAAGGCCGGCGACGTCGCCATGGCGAACTCGGGCCCAGACACCAACGGCTCGCAGTTCTTCCTCGTCGCTTCCGACAACGGCGCCAAGGCGCTCGCCCCGTCGTACTCGCCCTTCGGCACCGTGACCAAGGGAATGGACGTCGTCACCGCCATCAACAACGACGGCAGCCCCGACCAGGCGGGTACGCCCAAGGTCACCCACAAGATCGTTTCCGTCACCATCACCGAGGAGTAGTTCCCGTGGCTGATTTCCCCGCCGACCATCTCGAGACGCGCACCACGCAGTTCAACGCGGCGCCCCCCATGGGCATCGACCAGAACAAGCGGTACACCGCGCTGATCTCGACGTCGAAGGGCGACATCACCGTCGCCCTCGCCCCCGAGCGTGCGCCCAAGACGGTGAACAGCTTCGTGTTCCTCGCCCGTCACGGCTACTACGACGGCCTCAACTTCCACCGCGTCATCCCGGGCTTCGTGCTGCAGGGCGGCTGCCCCGAGGGCTCCGGCCGCGGCGGCCCCGGCTACCGCTTCGAGGACGAGTTGCCACCCGCCGGACGCTACGAACTCGGCTCGCTCGCGATGGCCAACGCCGGCCCCAACACCAACGGCTCGCAGTTCTTCATCATCAGTGGCCCGTCCGGCGTAGGCCTGCCGCCGCAGTACTCGCTGTTCGGTCAGGTCGTGTCCGGCCTCGACGTCGTGCAGGCGATCAACGACATCGGCACGCAGTCGGGCACGCCGCAGGAAGACGTGCGCATCAACTCCGTGAAAATCACGGAAGCCGACTGAGCGCCGTCTCCTCACCGTCGATGTAGACGGTCGCAGTTCCGACACCCACGACGGACCAGTCGCCATTCGGCGCGCGCAGCACACCTGTCGCGTCGTCCACCGCAACGATCGGGACGCCCTTCGTCGCGAGCTGAATCGTGCGGCGCTTGGTCTCGTGATGCCAGTCGTCGGTTTTCGTCATCGCGGCGACCGACGGCAACAGACCGAGGCCAAGCGTGAACGCACCGCCGCGCGGGTCGACCATGGGATCGCCGAGCGCCATGGCGCCGGCGCCGGTTCCCGCCACTGCAGTGTCGCCCGCCGACCACTGCTCGACGAGCTGCTTGAACCAGGGCGAGTCGGTCAGCACCGAACGCAGGTGCAGCGGCGATCCGTCGCTGAAGTACACGAGCTTGGCGGCCTTGAGCGTCTTGAGATTGGCCTTGTCACTGGCGTCGGCTCGGGTCAGTACACCCGAAGTTTTCACCGTGGCGCCGAGCGCCTTGAAGTACTCGGTCGCGGCATCGATCGTCCTCTGCGGGTTTTCGTAGGCGGCCGCCGTTGCGACGACGAGCACGTCCTTGGCGCCGGACTCCTTGAGCAGCAGTTCGTCGATGGGTCGACAACCCTCCGTCCACTCATGACCGCCGACGAAGCCCAACCAACCAGTCATTCGTTCGCTGCTTCTTCCGTGTGAGGGGCGGCCTTCCGGATGGCGACCGCGCTGACGTACGGGGCGACGATAGGCAACCGTCGGCCATCCTTGAAACGATCGCAGTCCGTCACGGCGAACCCGTTGCCGCGCAGTGCGGCGAGCGGGTCGATGTTCGGGGTGCAACCGAACGGTGCGTGTTTGTAGATCGGCGCCCACGCGTCCTGGGTCAGAGCCCGTAGTCCCGTGCCCCGAGTGTGCTCGAGCAGGAACACCCGGCCGTCGGGCGCGAGTAGCTCGTCGACCCGCTCCAGCGTGGCGGCGACGTCGCGCGCTTCGCACAGCACGTGCACAAGCACGACCGAGTCGTACAGCCCGTCGGCCGTGGCCTCATCGGCGAAATCGAGCACTCGACCGGTGGTTTGCGCAAGCAACCGTTCTTTGCGGCGCGTGAACTCATCGCTGAGCAGGACGTGACTCACGCAAGGCACGGTACTGCCGTCTCTTCGGTAGGAAGACACTGGCTACCGACGAGTAACGTCGGCCCCTATGACCATCAAGCGTGTCGGCATCGTCGGATCGGGAATCATGGGCTCGGGCCTCGCAGAAGTCGCTGCGAAGACCGGCCACGAGGTCATCCTTCGCAGCCGGAAGCAGGAAACGGCCGACGCCATGGTTGCGTCGCTGGAGAAGGGCCTCAACAAGCAGGTCGAGCGGGAGAAGATCACCGCCGAGGACCGCGACGCGATCCTCGGTCGCGTCACCGCCACCTCGGAGCTGACCGCTCTCAAGGACTGCGATCTCGTCATCGAGTCCATCGTCGAGGACCTCGCCACCAAGAAGGCGCTGTTCAACGAGCTCGACCGAGTGGTGCAGGACGACGCAATCCTCGCGACCAACACGTCGACACTGTCGGTCATCGATCTCGCCATGGAGACCGGCCGCCCCGAGAAGGTTTGCGGCATCCACTTCTTCAACCCGGCCCCGGCGATGAAGCTCGTCGAAGTCGTGCGCCCGCTCACCGCGAGCGACGACACCATCGCCGCCGCGCTCGCATTCGCGACGACCTGCGGCAAGAACCCCGTCACCGTCAAAGACGAGGCCGGCTTCATCGTCAACGCGTTGCTCTTCCCGTACCTCAACAACGCGATCCGCATGTACGAGCGCGGCGTCGCCACCCGTGAGGACATCGACTCGGCCATGCAGGGCGGTTGCAACTTCCCGATGGGTCCCCTGGCGCTGCTCGACCTCGTCGGTCTCGACACGAGCCTTTCGATCCTCGACGCGCTCTACACCGAGTTCAAGGATCCGAACTACGCGGCGGCCCCGACGCTGCGCCGCCTCGTGAGCGCGCAGAAGCTCGGTCGCAAGAGCGGCGAAGGCTTCTACACCTACTAAACGCAACTGGCCCGGCCGGTGGCTAGTCCGTTACGACACGCGACGGGTGGATAT
>JBEHXL010000013.1:0-74006 GCA_048498715.1 Actinomycetota bacterium
GCCGAGGGCGGTGAGATCGTCGGCAGCCGAAGGCATCCCTCTGATCGTAGGTCGTTGCTCAAAACCGGCTGACAACGGACCGATAGGACATGTGATGCACGAAGTGTTGGGCCCTCCGCCGCCCGAATACATGGTCGCCGACCCTTCGTTGGCGCCCCATGCGGTCGCGCCCGGAGGTCTGCTCCAGCCCGACGACGGGGGATTTCCCCTGGCCCGGGTCGCCGTGATCGGTGGTGAATCGTGTGGCACGCGGCTGATGTCGACACTGCTGGCTCGCGCCGGTTGCGAAGTGCTCCACCGTTCGTTCCCCTACGAGGGCTCGATTCTGCGACATTGGCCCGAAACGCCGGTTCGTCGCTATCGACCGGATGCCTACGTCGTCATGACGCGGGACTGGTGGGCGGCGGCTCCGTCGCAAGTGCGTGAGGGTCATGTCCCGGACCTGGAGACGGCCTTCGCCAACCTCCAGGAGGCGACATCGCGCATCGGCGCGCTCGTGCGAGGCCAGCAGTGGCGCTCGATCGCCTACGAGTCGCTGGTACAACGGCCGCAGCTGGTCTTCGACCACCTCTGCGAGTGGCTCGGCATCCCGAGCGTCGACGTCGGAGAGATCTTCGACGCCAACGAGCGCTACTTCGGGGTGCGACCGCCGAGTGCGATCAGTTCGTAGAGCTCGTCGACGATCAGTTCCTTCAGTTCGCCGGGGTTGTCGACCGCCGCGGGGTCGGTGACGAGGCCGAGGTCGAGCGAGTTCTCGTAGGACAGCACGGTGGCGTTGGCCGCCGTGCCGCCCGTCGGGCCCATCGGGTGATTCGACAGCACCTTGGCGCCGGCGACATACAGCGGGAACGGCGCGCCGCGCACGTTGGAGCAGGCAAAGTCGACGGTCTCGATCTGGGTGCGCGCCGCGGCAACGAACAGCGGCGAGGGCAAGCTCGTGAACAACCCGGCCAGCGCGAAGCCGAGGCCCACGCCGCCGGCCTTGGCCGACTTCACATCGTTGAGACGCTGCGAGATGGCGAGGAAGCGCTTGGCCGGATCACGTTCTGCGCTGAGCAGGACCCGCGCCGGAACGAAGTCGTTGCCACCCACGGACTTGTCGGTGCGCGTGTTCAGCGGGATCGACACGCGGAATTCGTCGACGCTCGCGTCCCGCGCGTCGTGATAACGAGCGACGGCACCGACGATGGCGGCGACGAACAAGTCGTTGACCGTGCCTCCGAGTTGCTTGGCGGCGGCCTTCACCGCGTCGAGCTCGACCCGGTGGGCTTCCAGCGTGCGAGCCGGGCTGCGTTTGCCGACCCAGATCGGGGAGCGGCCCTTGTTCGTGACGGCCAGCTGCTCGACAGTGGCCCGGACGTTGCCCACCGGGTCGCTGCGCACGGTGTCGAACACGGCGCGTCCCATTTCGACCGGGCGGCGCACGGTGTCGAGAATCGCCTCGGCGAGGCCACTCACGAAGCCCGCGATGCCGCCGTCGCCTGCCGCGGCGGCCTCGTCGATCGTCGGCGTCGGCGCGGCGCGCACCGGTTCTTCGTCGGGCGACAGGTCGAGGAACGACGCCGACAGACGCACGCCGCCCACACCGTCGGTTACGACGTGGTGGAACTTCGCCAGCAGGGCCGAACGGCCACCACTCAGGCCTTCGACGATCGACAACTTCCAGAGCGGGTGGGACGGATCGAACTGCTCGGCAAGAAACGCTCCGGCGTGATCGAGCACGGCACGGTCATCCGCATCCGGCATCGCCTCGCGCACGATGTGCCGGCTCAACTCGAAGTCAGGGTCTTCCTTCCACACCGACCTTTGTCCAAGGGGGCCGGGTTCGATGCGTTGACGCATGCGGTCCACGCCCGCCACCGCGTTCGCCATCCGGCGGCTGAACCGTTCGAGATCGACCGCACCGTCGAGGTAGGTGACCGTCATGAACGACGACGCGAGGGCCGGGTCGTTCTCGGCGGCCCACATCACCGCCTCGGAGTCGGAGAGTCGTTCAGCCATCTATTTCGGAATCGACGTCCACTTGAACTCGTTGAGTTCGGGCCAGTCCGTCATCGTCGACACGATCCGTTCGATGGTCGTGATCGCGCCGGCGCTGTCGCCGTTCGGGCGTTGCCGCAGGCGGACGAACGTCGCAGCGTCGCCCACGATGAAGGTGGGTACGCCGAAGACCTTGTGTTCGTTCACCGAACGCATGTGGATCTCTCGGAACTGCTCGTTGCGAGCCGGATCCCCGGCGGCTTCGAGGATCTTGGCGTCGTCGAGGCCCACGCTCTGCAGCGTCTCGGCGATGACCGACGCCTGTCGGGTGTCGAGTTGCTTGTCGTGGCGAGCGGCGAAGAGCGCCTCGTGGGCGTCGATGAACCTGTCGGGATACTCATCGCGGATCACGAGCGAGACCAGACCGGCGAGGAGAGCGGGGCCGGCCTCGGGGTTGTCCCACACCGCAGTGCCGCCCTCTTCGACGTGCACCTGGTTCAGGGAGAACGGTTGGAACGTGACGTCCCAGTCGGCGCCACCGCGCAGGCCGGCTACGAGCATCTCGTGCATGTTGCGGGCCCAGGGGCAGCGGTAGTCGTACGTAACGGCAAACGACGGAAGCGAACTCATACCGCCCAACAACTTATGGCAGCGGGAAAACCTTCCTGATCGCCAAGCCGATGAGCAGGCCGATGATGGTGCCGCCGAGGACGTCGGAGGCGTGGTGAATGCGCACGTAGACCCGACTGAAGGCAATGAGGGCAGCCAGCGGGAACACGAACCAGGCCCACTGGGTGCCCTCGCTCAGCAACATCGCGCCGCAGAAGCTGGCGGTCGCGTGGCCACTTGGAAAGCTCGTCGTGCGCGGGATACGCAGGTGGTACGGCCGGTCGAATTCGGGCACGGGGCGCTTGCGTCGGAACAGCGACTTGATGCCGCCGTTCACGAACAGGGCCTGGCCCGCTTCGCTGAGAACGCTGCGGATACCGGCGTAGTGCGCCGCTTCGTCACCACCAACGCTCGTGAAGTACCGCACCACGGCCAGCAGGATCCAGATCAGCCCGTGGTCGCCGAAGAACGACGCGGTGTAGCAGATGCGGTCGAGTCCGAGACGGCCCCGCAGCGGCGCGATCCGTGCCTCCGCGCGTTCGTCGAACGCGTCGACCTGTTCCCAAAAGCCCGGCACGGGCGCTCAGGCTAAAGCGGCGGTGGGAAAGGCACCGAACTCGTCGCGCGTCTTGCGCGGGGCGGTGGCAGGGTCACCCCCGAAGGTGGGGCACCACTGCTGAAACGAGCACCACGAGCACAGCGGGCCGGGATTCGGGCGGAAGTTGTCCTTCTCGCACGCACTCTCGATGGCCTTCCACACCGCGCCGGCGCGGATCTTGAGGCCTCGCACCGATTGGTCCGACGGCACGGTGATGATCGCTTCTGGTTCGCGCAAATGCAGCAGTTGAATCCGATCAGGGCGCCGGCCGAGGGTGGCCTCGCACATAGCGGCGTAGAAGTGCACGCCGGCGAGACGCTTTCCTTCGTACTGGACTTTCGGGGCCGAGCCCGTCTTGTAGTCCGTCACCACGAGAGCGCCGTCGGGCGCCAACTCGAGGCGGTCGATGATCCCGCGGATCTTCACGCCGCCGATGTCGGCCTCGAGGCGCAGTTCGGTGCCGAGCACCTTGACTTCGTTGGGGTCTTCGAGCTTGAAGAGGTTCAGCGAGAGCACCTCGACGTCGTCCCAGAACACCGCGGCGTCCTCGTCGGACATTTCCAGCTCGACGTACTCCGGATGCTCGGCGTATTCGGCTTTCACACGCGGGATCTGGTTGAGAACGGCGTCCTTGGTGCGGTAACCGGGCTCGTAGTCCCAGAAGAGGTGTTCGAGCACGCGGTGCACGATCGTGCCCTTCGTCGTGTGGATCGACGGGGGCTCGTAGATCTTGTCGATCGACGAAAAACGAAAAGCCAGCCCGCAGTGCGTGAAGCTCGCCACCTTGGAGGGGCTCAGTGCACTGGGTAGTTCCAAACTCACGGGAGTAACCGTACGCCTCGGGTGTGACGAGGTCGCGGAGCGCCACCTAGCCTGCGGCTCGTGCGCCTCGGCATCGTCATTCCGGCCCTCAACGAGGAGCAGAGCATCGGCTCGACGGTCCAGCGCACGCTCGACGCGAGTACGGGCATCGTGGCCGACTCGCCGGTGACCTCGGTCTCGGTGACGGTGGTCAGCGACGGATCGACCGATCGGACCGTCGAGATTGCCGAGAGCTTCGGGGACCGGATCCAGCTGATCGTCTTCGAGAAGAACCGCGGCTACGGCGCCGCCATCAAGGCGGGGTGGGCACAGATGCCCGACGCCGACCTGCTCGCCTTCCTCGACGCCGACGGAACCTGCGATCCGGCGTTCTTCACCGAACTCGCCGCCGTGCTCGACGAGCAGCACGCCGACATTGCGCTCGGGTGTCGCCTCAACGCGGACAGCGAGATGCCGCGGATCCGTCGCCTCGGAAACCGACTGTTCGCGGTGCTTCTGTCCGGCCTTGCGTCGACGTCGGTCCGCGACACGGCCAGTGGGATGCGGGTCGTGCGCCGCGAGGCGCTGCCTTTGATGATGCCGTTGCCCGACGGGCTGCACTTCACCCCGGCCATGTCGGCCCGCGCCTTGCTGAGTGGCGAGATCAAGGTCGTCGAGACCGACATGCCGTACAAGGAACGCGAGGGCCGTTCCAAGCTGAGTGTGTTGCGCGACGGACGCCGCTTCCTCGAGACGATCCTGCGGACTGCCGCGCTGTATCGCCCGTCGCGCATCCTCGGTGCCTTCGGGTTCGCGTCGCTGTTCGCCTCCGCGCTCCTCTTCCTCGGCCCCGCCGTCTACTACGCGCAGGAGAAACGACTGCAGGAGTGGATGATCTACCGCTTCGTCGTCGGCAACCTCGCGGGCGTCGTCGGCGCCTCGTTGCTCTGCGCCGGTTACATCGCCGGCACCACCGTCGACGCCTTGCTGTTCGAGGGGCGCGTGCGCAGCCGTACTCGCGCGTTCGCCACGCAGGCGCTGCGCGGTCCGATGTTCTGGGCCGCCGAAGCGTTGCTGCTCGTGGGCGGCGGTCTGTTGGTGCTCCCGAGCGCGATCGAGTTGGTGGAGACGGGCGCGACGCTCACGCACTGGTCGCGCTTCATCGTGATGTCGCTGTTCTACGAAGTCGCAGCGATCCTTGCGATCACCAAGGTTGCGGCGAGCTTCCTCGGCCTCGCGTCAGAACGCGCCGCGTATCAGCGCCACAACACCGCCCACGGCGGCGATTGACAACAGCAGGTTCCGCACGAACCGGTCGTCGACACGCTTGGCGATCCGTTGACCGATCACCCAACCGACGCCGGTTGCCGCGAAGAGCTCCAACAGAAGTGACGGGTGGTCGAGTTGGGGCACACCACGCACGGCGAAGCTCAGCAAGTTGATGCCGAGGAAATAGGCCTGCAGGGTGGGGCGGTAACTCGCAGCGGGCCAGCCGGCATTGACCGCGTACATCGCGGCGGGCGGACCGCCGACACTGGTCGCTACGTTGAGCGCTCCCGAGGTTGCGCCGGCGAGAACGGCCCCGCGCTTGCCCTTCAACGAATGCGCGCGAGCGCCGGTGGCGAGCAGCGCAGTTCCCGCCAGGATCGTGACGCCGTTGATGATCGACAGCGCATCGGTCGGCAGTTGGTTCACGACGAGCCCGACGATCGGGATCGCTACCGCCGCCGGAACAAAGAGGCGTACCGCGTCACGCCAGCGGATGCCGTCGCGTTCGTGCACGAGCATCACGATGTTGAGCGAGCCGGCGACGAGGTTCATCGTCGGCACCGCCGCCGCGGGACCCGTCGCCAGCGACACGAACGGCACGCCGATCAGCGAGAACCCGAGGGCGGCGATCGCCTGTCCCGCCGAAGCGATGACAACCGCGACGAGCGCGACGACGGTGGCGATGTCGATGGTCAGGTTCCGAACGCAGCGAGGATCGACGCGACGGTGCGCTCGGGATCAGCCAGGCATCCGAAGTGGCCGTGATCGGCCCACACGTCGGTAGTGGCTCGTGGAAGTCGCGCAGCCTGCAGGTCGAGCGTGGCGGGGCCGATTGCGTCGCTCGTCTCACCGCACACGAGCGAGACCGGGCACTGCACCTGTGCGAGGCGCGAATACGCGCCGTGTTGGCCACCCATCTCGTAGGTACGTGCTTCGTGTTCCGGCTCGCACGCGAGCGTGACCGTGCCGTCGGGCAGGTCGCGGAAGCCGCATTCGACGTAGCCCTCGAGCACGCGAGGATCGAGCCACATGAGCGGGGGCTTGGAGGCGTAGTTCGTGCGGGCCTCCTCACGCGAGGCGAACACAGCCCGTCGACGACGGGCGCCGTCGGCCAGTCGGTTGCCGTTGGGGCTCGGCGCCTCCATGGGTTGGTCGACGGGGAACACGATGGGTTCGAAGGCCCAGATTGCGTTGAACAGGCCTGGCCGGCGCATCTCCGCCAGGAGCAACAGTGCGCCGCCGCAGGAATGGCCCACCCCGTAAGGGTTGTCCAGCCCGGCGGCGTCGACGACGGCGAGCGCGTCGGTGGCGAAGCCCTCCCACGCGTAGTGCCCGTTGGGTGCGGGCTCGCTCGCGCCGTGGCCGCGCTCGTCGAAGGACACGACACGGAACCGTTCGGTCAGCGCCGGAAGCATCGGCGACCACACGCACTGGTTGAATCCCGTCGCGTGAGCGAGCAGCAGGTCAGGGCCGGTGCCGCCGTGATCTGTGTATGCGATCGCATTGCCGTCTGGGGTCACCGTTGTTGCCACGACGTCGAACGATAGGTTGCCTTCGATGGCGCCAGCGAAGCCGCAACACGCGAACCAGCGCGACGACGCGCCCGTCGCCCTCGACGACAACGACGAGTGGATCGGGCTGCTCGCCGCGGGCGATTACGTCGGCGCCCACGCCGAGGATGTCGAGTGGACCGACGTGATCGCGCGCGGTGGACGCTGGAGCGGCGCCACGATCGTGAACTTCCGGGCCACCGACGTGCGGTTCGAGAACTGCGATCTCGCCGGGTTCGTGGTCCAAGAGGAAGTGTCACTGCGGCGGGTCGAGTTCGTCGGCTGCCGCATGACGGGCGCGGTCTTCGCCGGTGCGCACCTGCGCGACGTGACCTTCACGTCGTGCGTGCTCGACGACGCGAACTTGCGCATGATCGACGCGCAGGACGTCACGTTCGAAGACTGCAACCTCGTCGAGGCCGACGTGCACGCGGCGAAGCTGTCGAAGGTCGTCATCGCTCGTTGCGACCTGCGCGGCATCGAGGTTTCGAAATCGGTGATGAGCGAGGTCGACCTGCGCGCGTCACGCCTCGAAGACATCAAAGGGGCCGACGCGCTGCGCGGCGCGACGATCGACTCGGTCCAGGTGATCTCGCTCGCACGCAGCCTCGCCGGAGCGCTCGGCCTGACCGTCGTCGACGACGACGACTCCGTCAGCTAGCGAAGGCCCAGTCGACCATCAGCGGCAATTCCTCTCGCCAGAATGGATCGCCGTGATTGCCGTTGCGTTCGGTGATGACGACGTCGGCGCCGGCCGCAGAGAGGTGATCCGCCCAACGCTTCGCGTTCTCGTAGAACCAGGGTTCCTCGGTGCCGCCGGTGAAGTAGCAACGGGGGAGCGACGAGGGAAGCGGGGCGGCAGGTTGATGGCCGCCGCCGGGGGAGGCGCACAACACCGCACCGAACACGTCCGGGTGCGCCAAGCCGAGCGCGATCGCGAGTTCGCCGCTGGCGGACACGCCGAACATCGCCGTGCGTTCAGGCGGCAACGAAACGTCGAACGTCGACAGCACCCACGAGCGCACGTCGTTCATGAGGAACGACTCGTGGACCCCGAACCGCGCGGGTTCGAACGAGGCCGAGTACTCGTAGATGCGCGTCTCTTCGTCGTCGACGCGGTGCACGCCCACGATCATCACGCCGTCGAGGTCAGCACCCCACGGGGCGAGGATCTGGCCGTCGCCGCAGTAGAGCACCGCCGTCGGCGCGCCCTCGGGCACCCAGACGCTGACGTCGCGGAACGCGAACGACTCGGTGACCAGCAACTAGTGCTCGTGCGGGATGCCGTATTTGTGGGCGTGCTCGTGCGCCATCGCGCTACGGGCGGTGATGCGACGCAGCGGTGGCACGGTAGGCGGCGGGTTCTTTCGCGCCGGCAGCTCCCGGAGCAAGTCGGCGCTCGCCTGGGTGATCAGCGCCACGGCTTTCTCGAAGGCCGCCTCAGTCGCCTCTGACGTCTTCGCGACACCACTGATCTTGCGGACGTACTGACGGGCCGCGGCCTCGATCTCGACGGGAGTCGCCTCCGGCTCGAGGCCCCGCAGGGTGGTGATGTTCCGGCACATGCCCTTGAGGCTACGACCGCGAGAAGGACTCCCGCAGCCGATCGAAGTTGGCGACGGACTCGTCGAGGCCACCGGGCCGGTTGCGCAACGACCAGATCCGGCGGTGCTCGGCGTCGATTGCGTCCACGCGTTCGCGCAACGACGCGAGCGTCTCCTCGGATGCGAACGCCAGCGTTCCGTCCGCCTTCACCCGCTCGATGCCGACGTCGATCAGCAGCGCCAAGAGGGTCGCGGTCGCGCGGATCTCGTCTTGATCGAGTTCGGTGCCACCCTCGATGGCCGCTACTGCGGCCTGGACCTGCGCCGCGCACCGCTCCAGGTCTTCCACCGTGATGCCTTTCGTAACAGAGTTGTGCCCGAAGCGGCTTTGGGGGCGGTACATCGGGATGCACAAGACCGACGAGTTGAACAGCTGCGGGCCGACGAGCGTGTGTGCGTCGCCGAGGAGACGCAGTGACGGCGCGAGATCCACCACGTCGTCGAGCATCGATTCCTCGCAGGCCGACGGGTTCCAGCCGTTACCGGCGAGCCAGGCGAACATCGGTTCGCTGACGATGTGGTGCTGGACGTGGCCCTGGTCGCCCCAGTCGGTGACCATGATCCCGGCCGCGCCATTGGCCTCGCCGGCGGTGGCCGCCGACGCGATGTTCGTGATGGCGTTGGTCCAGCGGCCTGCGACCGTGTTCCACGCCGAGGTGCCCGGGCACAGCCAGAACGGAAGTCCCATCGCTTTCAGTTCGGCGGCGCGCTCGTCGAAGGGTTGCGCGGCCTCGTAGCCCCAGTCGCAGATCGTGACACCCGCAGGGATGCGCTCGAGCAACTCCGGGTTGTGGACCAGCACGTCATCCCACGCCAGGACGTCGTGGTCGGCGAGTTCGGGCGCGTCGCGCAGCGCTTGGAGATAGGTCACCCAGGCGTTGGCGCGATCGTCGGCCAGCTCCCACGGCTCGTCGAGGCCGACGTGGGCGCGACGGCTGCGGAAGTTCGGCAGTAACTCCCCGAACAGCTCACGCGCCAACGCGAGCGTCGCAGGATTGGCTGGATCCGCGGTCATGGGCGGCATCGACTGCCCCCAGGGCGCGGTGAACCCATCGGGCGAGATCGCCAGCGGCTTGTACCGGTCGTGCTTGAGCCAACGCTCCATGTGCCCGAGACAGTTCTGCTGACCGGTGAGTTCGATACCGAGGCCGTGCGCGTAGTCGTCGAGTTCGCGGATCTCCTCGGCGGTGTAGGCCGACGCGTCGCGCCACACCTCGCTGTGGTGGGTGTAGGCGAAGGTGTGCTCGAGATACAGCTCGACGTGGTTGATCTTCCACGCCGCGAGCCGATCGAACAGCGCCTTGAGCGTCTTGAGCGTCGGCACCCGACAGCGCGAGACGTCGAGCATCACGCCGCGGACGGCGATCGCCGGCCAGTCCTCGATGATGCCGACGGGTAGCGCGCCGCCGTGATCGTCGTGGAGCTGCTCGAGCGTCGTTGCGGCGTAGCGCGCGCCGGCCTCGTCGCTCGCTTCGATCGACACGTTCTTCTCGGTCAGCGTGATTCGGTAACCCTGCGGAGGCAGGTCGCACTCGCCGATGACCGGACGCGCCACATCAGCCGCAGTGACGAGATGATCGGAAAGCTCGAGGCGTTGGGGAGGTGGCCAGATCACCCCCGCACCATGTCACACGAGGTGCAGGCGGGTCGCGAGGTCGCTGCGAATGTTGGCGTCGGGATCGAGGCGTCGTTGCACCGCGCGCCACTCGTCGAGTCGGGGATACATCGTCGACATGAGCTCGGGGCGCAGGCGTCCGTCCTTGGCCAGATAGATGCGGCCACCCGCCTCGGCGATCTGCTCGTCGAACCCGTCGAGCATC
Organism: Actinomycetota bacterium; assembly: GCA_048498715.1. Lineage (GTDB taxonomy): Bacteria > Actinomycetota > Acidimicrobiia > Acidimicrobiales > JACCXE01 > JACCXE01. The sequence goes on from JBEHXL010000013.1 coordinate 10,232, forward strand.
GGCGCCAGACCATCGAAGGTCGCGGGGATGTCGACCGACAGCGTCCACCCCGGCGCCGGAAACGAGAGGTGGCCCTCGCCTTGGGGGCCGAAGGTCTTGAGCACCGCAAGGAATGACGGGGTGCGTTCGCTCGCCATCGCTTCGACGACGCGACGCAACACGTCCTCGGCGCCGAAAGGAATCTGGCACTGCCACTGGATGACGCCGGCGCTCCCGAAGACTCGGTTCCAGCTGCTGATCATGTCGAGCGGGTGAAAGAAAGCCGGGATCGTCTGGATCACGGTCTTGTCCTTCGGGTGATGGCGGAACCACACCTCGTTGAACACACCCGTGGTCAGCTTCGTGATGAGGTTCGGTGTCGGAGGAAAGGTGGCGAGTTGCGGGCGCTTGTACGCGAAAGGGTCGCGCCGTTGCTTGTCCGAGAGCTCGCCGAGTGACGCGAAATCTCCCTGGGTGATGGCGCCGCGTCCCATGTGCTTCTTGGCCATGAGGTCGATCCACGCGACGGAGTAGCGATATCTCGTCTGCCCGTCGCGCAAGGCGGTGAGCATTGCGTCGAGGTCGGGGAGTCGTTCGATCGCGACTTTGATGCGACTCGACGGCACCTTCTTGAGCTGCAGCTCTACGCGTACGATCACGCCCGTCAGGCCCATTCCGCCACACGTCGCCCAAAACGCGTCGGCGTCGTCGGTGGGCGACACCCGTTTGATCGATCCGTCGGGCAGCGCCAGTTCGATCCAGTGCAACCAGCGGCTGATCGTTCCGTCGCCGACGTGGTTCTTGCCGTGGATGTCCGAGGCGATGGCGCCGCCGATGGTCACGAAGCGCGTGCCGGGCGTGACCGGCACGAACCACCCAAGCGGTACGGCCAGCGCGATCAGATCGTCGAGGCTCGTCCCGCCTTCGACGACGGCCACACCGGTCTGTTCGTCGAGGTCGATCGTGACGAGATGCGTGGCGTCGACAACCGTGCCACCGCCGCGCTGGGCGGCGTCGCCGTAGGCGCGCCCCAGGCCGCGAGCGATGGTGCCGCGTGGGTCGCGGCGCGCAACGACCGCGACCGCGTCGTCGACGGAGTCAGGAGCTTCGACGTGCGCATAGGTCGGTGCGGTGTTGCCCCACCCTGTCAGCGCGCGGCGTTCGCTCATCGGCCCGCCATGACGCCGAGGCCAAACGTCGCCGCCCAGATCGCGCCCATGATCAGCAGCGTCGCGTCGCCGGTGACGACATCCTCGGGCGCCTCACCTTCACCGTGTTCGAGGGCCAACGCATAGCGGAGGAACGCGATGGTGAACGGGAAGATCGAGATTTGGTACCACGGGAACGTGACGTGCTTGAAGTACGCACGTTCGAAAGCCCAGATGCAATAGGCCATCAGCGCGACACCCGCGCTGACCGCGCGCAGGAACGTCAGGAATTCCTTGGTGTAGCTGGAGAGCACACGTCGCGTCTCGCCCTCGGCGGCTTGGGCGCCGTCGAATTCCGCCGAACGCTTACCCGTCGCCATGAAGATCGAGGCGAACAGCGTGACGATGAAGAACCAGTTCGAGATCGGCACGTCGACGGCGGCGGCGCCTGCCACTGCGCGCAGCACGAAGCCGCCGGCTATCGCGACGATGTCGAGCACGGCGATGTGCTTCAGGTAGTACGTGTAGGCAACCTGCAACACCACGTACGCCACGACGGTGAGGCCGAGTTCGACTCGGATTCCGAAACCGAGAATGAGCGCGACGGCAATGAGCGTCGCCCCGATCAGGCGCGCCGACGTGACCGACACGGCGCCGGATGCAATCGGGCGATTGCGCTTCGTCGGATGACGACGGTCAGCCTCGACGTCGGACGCGTCGTTGAAGCAGTAGACCGCGCTCGCGGCGAAGCAGAACGCGACGAGCGCCCCGATCGTCTCGACGAAGGGCTTGGGGTGGAACAACACGTCGGCGGCGCCGGGCGCGGCGAAGACCAACACGTTCTTGAGCCATTGCTTGGGTCGCAGCAGCTTGATGATCGGGCTCAACGCGCGCTGACCTTTCGCCACACCGGACGCGGCAACGACTTCAACACCGTGAACAGCAGCTTGAGGACCGGTGGCGACCAGACCACAGACGCTTCGGTCGCAAGGCCTCGCACGATGTCGTCGGCGACCTTGTCCGCTGTCGTCGAAAAAGGGGCGGCCTTGAGGCCCTCGGTCATCTTCGTGTGAACGAAGCCGGGTCGGACAATCATCACGTGCACGCCTGTACCAACGAAGCGGTCCTGCAAACCTTGCGCGAGCGCATCGAGTCCCGCCTTCGACGCGGCGTACACCGCGTTGTCGGCCCGGGCGCGCTGGCTGGCCACCGACGAGAAGATGACGATCGTGCCGTGGCCCTGCTGCTCCATTCGCCGGGCGACTTCGAGAGTTGCGCTGGTGGCTCCGCCGAGGTTCACGGCGATGAGACGGGCCGCGGCATCGGGATGCTCCGCCATATGTGGTTCGTCGCCGAGTTCGCCGAACGCAACCAACGCCACGTCGACGTCGGTAGCGGGCCACAACGCGTCGAGCGCGTGAGCATGCGAGTCCGGGTCTTCGGCGTGGAACGGAGCGGTCGTGACGGTGGCGCCCTTTTGGCGCAGGGGAGCGGCGGCGGCCTCGAGGCCATCGGGCCGTCGTCCGGCGAGGATCACCTCACGCGTGCCCTGGGTGACGAGTGCACTCGCCGTCGCTACCCCGAGATCTGAAGTGCCCCCCAGCACCAGCACCGAGTTGTAACGACCAGTTGCGTCGCGCATGACCTGAGAGGCTAGGTCGGTGCGCGATCTTTCCCGAACCTCGGTGTTCTTCGACTTCGACGGGACCATCTCCACGACCGACATCGGCGTGCATGTGTTGGATCGCCTGGCCGACCCGGGCTGGCGTGAGCTCGACCTCGCCTACGCCGCCGGAGAGATCGGTAGTCGGGAATGCATGGCCAAGCAGTGGGACTGCATCCCGTCTCACGTCAGCGAAGCCGAACGCCGCGCCGTCGCCGCGGAGGTGCCGCTCGATCCCGCGTTTGGGCCGCTCGTCGACGCGCTGCGCGCCGCCGGCGCCGAGGTGTCCGTCGTCAGCGACGGCTACGGCTTCTACGTGCGCACGTTGCTGGCGCCGTGGGATCTTCCGATCTTCACGAACGACGTGGATTTCGCGACGAACCAGGTCGTGTTTCCGAACTCCATCGACGAGTGTGCGACGTGCGCGGCATGCGGCACGTGCAAACCGTCGTTCCTCCAAGCTGCGCAGGCACGCGGACGCTCGACGATGTTCGTGGGCGACGGGACGAGCGACCGCCACGCGGCGCGTGTTGCGGACGTCGTCTTCGCCACGGCATCGCTGGCGCAGTGGTGTGACGCAGAAGGAATCGCGTTCACGCCGTTCGCGTCGCTCGACGATGTGCGGGCACTGATCTTTTCGCAGCAGTAGCGTCCGCCCCGATGACATTGGGGCAAAGGCGTCATGGGGCTGCCGTTGTGCTGCTCGCACTCATGCTGGTTACTTCGGCTTGCGGAGCGCGCTTCGATCGTGAGACGGGCCGAGCTGCGGCCGCCCGCAGTGGACTGAACGGTTCCGGGCTGAGCGGCGGACTCGGGTCCACCGACGACACCACCCCTGGAGGCGACGCGCTGACGGGCGGTACCGACGAAACCATTCCGGGCACCAGCGACACTGTTGCCGGAAGTGGCACCGACGGCACCGGCCCACAGACCACTGAGGCGCCCAAAGCCGTCGAGCCCGGTCCGACCACCGGCCTCACGGCGAGCACGATCAAGATCGGCTACCTGTTGCCGCTCACCGGAGCGGCGCCGGTTCCGTCGAACTTCGACAAGGGTGCCAACGTCTACTGGAACTACGTCAACGGCAAGGGCGGCATCAACGGCCGCAAGGTGCAGGTCGTCATCCGCGACACGCAGTCCTCGGCGTCGGTCGGCAAGCAGGAAGCCCAGAAGCTGATCGAGGACGACAAGGTCTTCGCGGTCATCGTGCTCGACCGCCTGGAAAACCAGAAGGCGATCGGTGCGTACCTCGACTCGCGCAGCGTGCCGAACATCGAAATCCAGACGCCGGTCAACCTCGACAAGGGTCAGAAGTGGACCTTCGGCATCACGGTCGACCACGGCGTGCAGGGTGGTCTCATCGCCGACTACCTCTACAAGGTTCTCGGCACCCGCAAGGCGGCCGTCGTCTACGAGAACACCTCGGAGCTCGTGCCCGGCAAGGACGCGTTCGCCAGCAAGTTCAAGGCGAATGGTGGTCAGGTCGTGTACACGAAGGCGATCGAGGGGCAGGACAACGACTTCCAGGGTGTTGCCCTCGACCTCAAGCAGTCCGGGGCGACCGCGGTGTGGCTCTACATGGCACCGACGGCGGCCGCGAAGCTCGCGAACCAATCCCAGGTCGCCGGCTATCACCCGACGTGGTTCGCCAATTCGATCTCGTGGAACTTCGACCTCGTCTTCGCCGTCGCTCCGACTGCGCTGAAGGGTGCTCGTGCTTTCAGTCCGTGGCTACCCCTCACCGATCCGCGTACGAACACGTACCAGGCCGAGTACCGCAAGCAGACGAACTCGAACCCCGATGACCTCGGCATCGTGGGTTGGGGCGTCGGCCAGATCGTCGGCGAGGCGATCAAGCGCACCCCGGGGCAGCTTGGTCAGAACAGCTTCCGGAACACGTTCCAGAGCCTCGACTTCAAGCCCGACATCTGGGCACCGATTCATTTCGACGCCACCACTCGCGAGGGTGCGAACGTCGTCGCCGTCTTGAAAGAAGACGGTGGTCACTGGGCCCTCGATCGCGACTTCACCACGGGCTTCTAGGACCCGTCGATGGCGGAGCTCATCACCGGGTTGTCCTCGGGCGCGGCGTACGCGCTCATGGCCGTCGGCGTCGTTCTCATCTTCCGATGCACGCGCATTCTCACGATCGCGCAGGGCGAGCTCGGGGCGTTCGGTTTCTTCTACGCGTTGCGCTGGGCTGATCGTGGCGTGCCCGTGCTGCACGTCCATCCTTCGCGCTTCGCCACGCTGCTGATCGCACTGGCGTTCGGTGCCTTGCTCGGATTGCTGGCCGAACTGATCATGCGACCGCTCGTGCAGCGTCCCCCGCTGGACGGGCTCATCGCGACGCTCGGCATCGCGCTGTTCCTCGCGCTGCTCGAGCTGCGCATCTTCGGCACCGCGTCGCAGCTCGCGCCGTCGACGGTCGGGGAGTGGAAGATCGAGCCGTTCGGTGCCACGCTGGCCGCGACACGCGTCGTCGGCGTGTTCGCCATCGCGGCCGTCGGCGTCGGTCTGTGGCTGTTCTTCACCCGCACCAAGTTCGGGCTCGCAGTGCAGGCAACCACGAGCGATCCCGGCGTGGCGCGGTTGCTCGGGGTCCCGGTCAATCAGGTGTATCGCTTCGCATGGGTGTCGGCCGGGCTGTTATCGGGCCTTGCCGCCGCATTGCTCGGCCCCGCCTTCGGCAACATCGCTCCGTTCGACATGACGGGCTTCGCGTTGCGAGCGCTGGCCGGCGCGGTGATCGGTGGCCTCGATTCGGTCAGTGGCGCGATCGTGGGCTGCCTCGTGATCGGCGTCGTCGAGTCGCTCGCGCAGGCGCACGCGGGTGCCGGAGTCGACGCCGTCCTGGTACTCGTTCTCGTCCTCGCGACGCTCGTCGTCCGTCCGAAGGGCCTGCTCGGTGCAACCGCGGCTGCGTGACCTCGGGGCGCGGCTGTCGCGACCGTCGGGTGCGCTGGCGGTGCTCGGCATCGTGCTTGCGCTGGCGGCGCCCGGCCTTCCCGGCATGCGCGCATCGACGCTCAACATCCTGGGTGGCGTCTGGGCCATCTCGATCGCTGCGCTCGGTCTCGACGTGCTGATCGGTCGCTGCGGCCAGCTTTCGCTGTCCCAGAGCGCGTTCGTCGGCATCGGCGCCTTCGCCACGATCCAGGCCGGTGGACGCGGGGCGCCGTGGCCACTCGCGCTGTTGTGCGGCGTCGTCGCGACGTGCATTGCCTCGACCGTCGCCGGGCTGCCGTCACTGCGTATTCGTGGGCTGCAGGTCGCCATCGTCACTCTCGCCGTGCAGCTCGCCGCCCAGCGCTACGTGTTCCCGAATCACAAGCTGACCGGAGCGGACCTCACCCTCGATCGCCCGTCGATGCTCACGTCGGCGAACGACCTGTACTACTTCGGCTTCTTCTGCGTGATCGTCGTGTTGATCATCCGCCAGCGACTCGGCGTGACGAGATCGGGCCGCGCCCTGCTCGCCGTGCGTGACGTCGAGGCGCGAGCGATCGCGTTCGGCGTCGAGCCCGGTCCCATGAAGCTGTTCGCGTATTCGATCGCGGGCGCCATCACGGGCCTCGCCGGCGCGATCCTCGCCTTCAAGGAGACGCCCGGCGCGATCAGCGACACGTCGCCGTTCGCGTTGCTGCAGTCACTACTGCTGGTGAGCATCGTCGTGGTCGGTGGTGCCGGTTCCGGCGGCACCATCGTGGTGGCCGCGTTGGCGCTCAACGGCGCCCCGCAGATCTTCACGGGGCTCGGTCGCGATGCGCCGCTGTTCTCCGCGCTCCTTCTGGTCGTTGCGGTAGTCGTGCAGCCGACCGGTCTCGGTGGCCTGCTCAAGCAGCTCGACCGATACGTGCTGCGTCGCAACACCGAACGTCCCGACCCACGACCGCGACTCGAGCCGATCGAGCACGCCAGCCAAGCCGCGGACGACCTGCGGCAGGTCCAGCGCGGTCTCGCCTTGCGGATGCCGTCGCCGGCGTTGCTCGACGCGCACGACGTCACGGTCCAGTACGGCGGCGTCACCGCGCTGAACAAGGTCACGCTCGAAGTCAGGACCGGCGAGATCGTCGGTCTCATCGGAGCGAACGGCGCGGGCAAGTCGACGTTTTTCAATGCGTCGTCCGGCTTCGCTCCGACAACCGGTTCGATCAAGTGCCGCGGCGTCGAGCTTCTCAAGACGCCGGGCTCCAAGCGCACCTCGCTCGGCCTCGCGCGCACGTTCCAGGACATGGGCCTTGTGCGGGCCGAGACCGTGCGGGAGAACGTCTTGCTCGCGCAGAGTTGGCTCGCGACATATCCGATGGCGCCGGGCATCCTCGCCCTCGGGTCGACCATCGGCACCGAACGCGAACTGCGTCGCCGCGCCGACGTCGCCCTCGAACTGTTCGGACTCGACCATCTCGCCGACGAGCGTCTGGGTGACCTGCCGTACGGCACCATGCGCATCGCCGAGATCGCCGCGGCGGTGGCGACGGGTCCCGACCTGTTGCTGCTCGACGAGGCCACCGCGGGTCTCGGCCCCGAAGAGAGCCAGGCGCTCGGCGATCGCTTCTTGACGTTGCGCGACGACCTCGGCCTCACGCTCGTCGTCATCGAGCACCACGTACCGCTCATCGCCCGCGTGTGTGACTACTGCTACTGCCTGGAGTCGGGCACGAAGATCGCCGAGGGCACGCCGGAGCAGGTGACCGCCGAGCCGCGCGTCGTCGAGTCGTTCCTCGGGCGCTCCGCGGCGGCAACCGGTGGAGGCCGAAAGTGAGCCCGCTGCTCGAAGTCACCGATCTCTGTTCCGGTTACGGCTCGCTGCCGGTGCTGTTCGACGTGTCGTTCACGGTTGAGCCGGGCGAGATCGTCGCGTTGATGGGCTCCAACGGCGCCGGCAAGACCACGACGCTGCGGGCCATCACCAACCAGCTGAAGGTGACAGGTGGCTCCGTCGTGCTCGACGGCGAGTCGATCGTCGGCCACCGCACGGAGACGCTGATCCGCAAGGGCATGGCGCTCGTCCCCGAGGGCCGCGGCATGTTGCGTGACCTGAGCGTCGAGGAGAACCTCGAGCTCGGGGCGTACACGATCAAGGACAAGCAGATGATCGCAGACGGGTTCGCCCGCGCGTACGACGTCTTCCCGATCCTCGGCGAGCGCCGGACGCAGAAGGCGGGCAGCCTCTCGGGTGGGCAGCAGCAGATGCTCGCGATCGCCCGGGCGCTCATGAGCGGCCCCCGTCTGTTACTGGTCGACGAGGCCTCGCTCGGGTTGAGCCCGCTCGTGACCGAGACCGCCTTCGACTTCATCGCGTCCGCCAACAAGGACGCCGGCGTCGCCGTACTGATCGTGGAGCAGAACGTGCTCGCGCTCGACCTCGCCACGCGCGCCTATGTCCTCGAGAAGGGGCAGGTCGTCGACATCGCCGAGGGCAAAGCGGTGCGCGCGATGCAGGGCCGCCTGCGCGACGCCTATCTCGGAAAGACCCGAAAGTGATCGCAGGAGTTTTTGCTTTGACCGCCGGTGGACTCCTCATGGGAGCCATGGCGCTTGTAGTTCTCGCAACCGTGCAACGACCGGGAGGGATCCCCATGAACGTGTTCCGCCGCAACCGATTGATGGCCGGGCTCGGCTGCTTCGCCCTCGCGACGGTCGTCGCCATCGTCGGCTATCTCAAGATCAGCATCGAGCCCGACCTCAACCGCCAGATCCCCTATCTGGCCTCGGCGGGCATGGCACTGGTCATCCTCGTGGTCCTCGGCGGTGCGCTGATCGTGGGAGAACAGCTGCGCACCGATGCCCAGCGGATCGAGGAGCTCGAGCAGGCGGTTTCGACGCTGGCCTCCCAGGTGGCACCGAACGTCGAACGCCCCGCCCGACGGCGAACCAAAGCCAGTTAGCTCAATGTCAGAGCGGCTCGGCCGCTCACCTAGCATGTACCTCCCGTGATCCCTGACTGGCTCTCCGCGCGACGCGCCACTGCTGCCCGCGAGGCAGAGCAGGCGGCCCTGCCGACAGCCGACCTCGAAGTGTGGCGTTACAGCCCGATCGACAAGCTCGACATCACGAAATACGCCCCGATCGAGGCCGCGAGTGCGGACGATCCGGCGGTGACGCACCCCCTTATCCCGACGAAGCGCGCCGCGCTGGTCGTCGTGCGCGACGACGCCATCGTGCATCTCGACAACAACGCGACGGGTGTCTCGATCACGCCGTTCGATCAGCTCGCCGAGGCGCCGGCGTCGCTCGGCGGTGCGGTCAGCGAACCCGACGCGCTGACGTTGCGCAACGACGCACACGCCAACGGCGTGCTCATCTCGGTCGAGAAGAACGCGGTCGTCGAGGGCCCGGTCGTCGTGGTGCACGACGTGACCGTTGCCGGGAGCGTCAGCTACCCGCGGGTGCTCGTCGAAGCCGCGACGTCGTCGCAAGTAACCGTCATCGACGTCGCCACGTCGGCCGACGTCGACGCGTTGATCATCCCGGTCATCGAACTGTGTGCGGCCGCGAATGCGACCGTTCGCTACCAGTCGGTGCAGGCGCTTGGCCCGCAGGTCTGGCAGGTCGGCTACACGGGCGCGCGCGTCGAGCGCGACGCCCACCTCACCGTGGCCGCCGTTGCCCTCGGTGGCGCCTATGGCCGCAACCGTCTCGACTCGAAGGTCCTCGGTCCGGGCGCCGAGGCCGACCTCGTCGCCGCGTACTTCGGTACGGGTACGCAGATCCACGATTTCCGCACGCTGCAGGATCACAAGGCGGGCAAGACGTCGAGTGATCTCTTGTTCAAGGGCGTGCTCACCGACACGTCGCGTTCGACGTACTCGGGCCTGATCCGTATTCGTCCGGGCGCAGCGGGTGCCGCCGCGTTCCAGACGAACCGCAACCTGGTGCTCGGCGAAGGCGCCCACGCCGACTCCGTGCCGAACCTCGAGATCGAGGAGAACGACGTGAAGTGCTCGCACGCGTCGGCCGTCGGCCCCGTCGACGAGGAGCAGCTCTTCTACCTCGAGGCCCGCGGCGTGCCGACCGATGTCGCCGAGCGCCTCATCGTCATGGGATTCTTCGACGATGTGCTCGAACGCATGCCGGTCGACGAGCTTCGCGGCCCGTTGAAGGACGCCATCGCAGCGAAGTTCGCGGTAGCCGGCCTGGCAGGGGATAGATCGTGAGCAAGGTCCGTCTGGGCGCGTTCGAGGAGTTCGCCGACGAGAAGGCACAGCGCATCGACATCGAGGGTCATCGCCTCGCGCTCGTACGTATTGGCGAGAAGATCTACGTGATCGGCGACGAGTGCTCGCACGCCGACTACTCGCTCAGCGAGGGCGAGCTCTATGCGAGCGAGTGCGAGATCGAGTGCCCGAAGCACGGCTCCACGTTCGACCTGCGCAACGGCGAACCGCAGTGCCTGCCGGCGACGGGCCCCGTGCCGACCTACGAGGTCACGATCGAAGACGGCGACGTGTTCGTGGAGTTGGGCGCATGAGTGTGTTGAAGATCGAAGGCCTCTGCGCGCGTGTGCAGGGCAAGGAGATCCTCAAGGGCATCGACCTCGAAGTCGAAAGCGGCCACGTCCACGCGGTCATGGGCCCGAACGGGTCCGGCAAATCGACGCTGAGTCATGTGATCGCCGGCCGTCCCGGCTACGAGGTGACCAGCGGCTCCGTGACGATCGACGGCGAAGACCTGCTCGGCATGCGGGCGTACGAACGGGCACAGAAGGGCCTGTTCCTCGCCATGCAGTATCCGATCGAGGTGCCCGGTGTGTCGGTGACCGACGCGCTGACCGAGGCTTTCCGCGCAAGTGGCCGCGACGTCTCGCAGGTGCCTGCCCTCATCGCCGCGGAGGCCGGTCGCATCAGCTTCGACGAGCGCTTCATCGAGCGGCCGCTCAACGTCGACCTGTCCGGCGGCGAGAAGAAGCGCAATGAGACGATGCAGCTCAGCGTGCTGCGCCCGAAGTTCGCGATCCTCGACGAGATCGACTCGGGCCTCGACGTCGACGCGCTGCGCGACGTCGCCCGTCGCATCGAAGCGGCCACGACGGAGGACAACCTCGGCGTGCTCGCCATCACCCACTATCAGCGGTTGCTGACCGAGCTGCGCCCCGACGTCGTGCACGTCCTCGCCGGCGGTCGCATCGTCACCAGTGGTGGTCCCGATCTGGCCGAGCAACTCGAAGAGACGGGTTACGCGGGCTACATCGAAGAGCCGGCCACGCCGGCCGCCGTGGCGGAGGAAGATCCCTTCGCCGACCCGTTCGCCTAAGGAACGGTCGTCGGTTCCGGCGTCGTCGTCGACGTCGTGGTGGTGGTGCTGGGCGGGTTGAAGATGCCGCCCTTCGTGGTGGTCGTCGTGGCCGGAACCGTCGTCACTGTCGTCGTCGGAGCACCACCGGTGCCCGCAGTTCCGTCCGGGGCCGTCTCGTTGAACGGTACGGCGGCCTTCGCCCCACCGATCACGTAGACCGGCATGCCGTTGGGGACGAGCGACGGGAAGTACGTCGACACGTACATCGGGATGCGAACGCAGCCGTGTGACGCCGGGTACGCCGGAACGCTCGGGGCGCCGTGGATCGCGATGCCGCCGTTGAAGTACAGCGGGTTCCAGAGCTTGCCGAGCTTGCTGACCCGAATGCCGTTGCGGCGGAAGAACACCTTGAACGAACCGCCGGGCGTGACCGCGGTGGCGCATTCGCCCTCGACGCAGTAGCGCTTGCCGCTACCCGTCGACACGTCGATGACCTTGGTCAGCGCGCCGCCCTTGTAGAGCTGCAGCACCTGTTTGGGCAGGCTGACCTCGATGCGGTCTGCGCCACCGGCGGGCAGCATCGCCTCCGGCTGGCCGACCTGGCCGATCAGGTTCAACACGTTGTCCGTCGCCCGGCCGGTGCGGGGCAGGCCGTGCACCTTCTGGAACGCCATCACGGCGTGGTACGTCGAGGAGTCGAAGTACCCGTCGACCTTCCCCGGGTCGTACTTCTGCGCGGCGAGGCGCGTCTCGAGTTCTTGGACCTCGGGACCGTGCGAGCCGGTGCCGAGCCCCGCCGGTGCGGTGATCGGTGGCAGCGTCGTCGTGGTGCTCGTGGTCGTCGAAGTCGACGTCGTAGTGGTCTTGTGAACCGCCACCGGCGTCGCTGTCTTGTCTCCGCCGGAACTACAGGCAGTGGCGGAAACCATCACTGCGAGCGCGGCAAGAGCTGTTTGGGGAAGTGCCCGGACCCTCATGGCGAGGCGAAGTTTGTCACACACAGGGTCATCCACAGGTATCACCCAGGGATGACGGGCTTTCCGTCAACAGCCTGTGGAAAACCCAACTGCTCTGGATCGACGCCCAATTCGGCCGGATCGGCCAACGCGGAGAGTGACTGCGGGCGTCGAATTCGCCAGATTCCGAGGGCGGCCAGCATCAACGAGGCGGTCCCGGAAACGGTCGCGGCGAAGCCGGCGCGGTCGATGATCCAGCCCTGGATGAGGCCGCCGATCGGATAGATCGAGCCGAGCGCGACGAGGTAGAGGCTGAGGATGCGGCCCCGGAATTGCTGCGGCGCCCACAGCTGCACGATGGTGTTCGCGCCCGACAGGATGCCGATGTAGATCATCCCGACGAGGCCCAGTGCCCCGACCGCGGCCCACGTCGACGTGACGTTCGCGTAGAGCATCAGCACGAACGGCAGCCCCGTGAGGTTGATCATCAGCATGCGGTGACGGCCGAAGCGGTAGGCGAGCGGCGTGATCAGCAGCGCGCCGATCGTGGCGCCGACGCCCTGCGCGGTTGTGAGGTAGCCGGTGATCTGGCCGACGGCGCGCGTCGACCCGTCGCTCAGCAGATAGGCCCGGGCGGGGATCAGCGCGATGAACGGCGACAGCAGCAGGGCGACGATGGCGATCATCGTGATCGCGGCCCGCGCGCCCGGGTTGTCACGCGCGGCGCGAGCCCCGATGCGGATGCGTTCGAACAGCGGCGTGTTGTCGGTCGACGGCGTGTGCGTGACGCGGAGCAGAACCATCGCGGCGACGACCGCGAAGAAGCTGATCGCGTTCAGCGTGAAGGCCCACTGGTAGCCCCACAACGCGATGACGGCTCCCGCGAGCGTGGGACCGAAGACGCGGCCGAGGTTGTATTGCGCGGATCCGAGGCCCGCGGCTGCGAGCAGTTCTTCCCGAGGGATCAGATCGAGGGTCATGGCCTGGAGACAAGGCAGCGAGATCGCGACGAGACAGCCGGAAAAGAACACGACGAGGGCGACGTTCCACGGCTCGGCCCGATGGGTGAACGCCAGCCACGCAAGGATGCTCGCCATCGTGGCGTCGCCGAGATTGGTGCACAGCACGAACTTGCGCCGATCGAGGCGGTCGGCGAGAGCGCCACCGATGGGCGACAACAAGCCGATCGGCAGGAAGGCGGCCGCGGCGACGAGCCCGGCCCATCCCGCTTGCCCGGTCTTCGCGGTGACGAACGCGCCGACGGCAACGGTCTGCATCCAGCTGCCGGCGTTCGAGATCACGCCCCCGGACCAGACCAACGCGAAGTTGCGATACCGCAACGGTCGCAACGACGAGGGCAGCGGCACGACGGCGATTCTACGAAGCAAGGTGCGCGTCAGAAGACAGTGACGAGCGCGCAACTGTCATGTACGCGACAGGAAATTTCGGGCGGCGACGCTGCTCGCTATGGACTGGGGAAAACGAATTGGACTGGGTATCGCCGCGCTTGGGCTGTCGGCGGGAGTGGTGGTGCCGAGTGCCCACGCCGACACCGGCATGGCGCTCAAGCTCGGCCAGGCGGTGTTCTGGACGGGGCCGCACATCGCGAGCGCGTCAGTCAGCAACAGCGCCGCGTGCACGCCGGCGACGTGTCCGACATATCCGTTGACGCTCGCCGCGGGTGGGGCGCGGCTACGCGTCGCGATCGATCATCCGAGCCGCGAGAACTCCTTCACAGTCGAGGTGCTCGACCCGAAGGGCGAAGTCGCTGGTTCGCTGCAGACGAGCAACCAGTTCGCCGGTGAAGTGCTGATTCCGAAGCCGGCGGCGGGCGCCTGGTCGGTGCGCGTCGTGCCGACCGATGTGACCGATTCCGGCTTCCGGTTGCGGGCCAAGCTCGAGCGGGTCGTGCCGAAGATGCCGGCGGGCAAGGTGCCGATGCTGCCGAACCTGCGCACCGTGCCGCCCTACGAGTTCGGTTTCATCGCACCGGCGAACCCGCTCAATGCGGTGTACCCGCCCGACACCGTGAACCCACCGCTCGACGTCGCCGGCGTACACCCGCTGAGTTGCGCGGCCGACGAGATGGCGCCGGTCGCCGCCGGTGGCGGCGGTGCAACGAAGTGCCTGCGGCTGACGAGTGGTCCCATGAACATCGGTCACGGCGCGTTCGAGATCCTCCTCGACTTCGCGTCGGATACGGCGACCGGCAAGGTCGACCCGACTCTGCTGCAGGGTCCTGCGCGTCAGGTCATCCACTACTCCGACGGCAGCGTGAGCGAGCGTCCGGCGGGCACCTATTCGTTCCACAAGACCCACGCGCATTTCCACACGGATCAGATCCTCACGTACGAGCTGTTCTCGGTCGCCGACCCGAACACGGGCGGGCTCCAGCCCGCGGGGGTCGGCACGAAGTCCGGCTTTTGCCCCGCGGATCAGCTCTTCGGCGACTGGCACAGCTTCGGTCAGATGCTGCCAGGCAGCTTCGGCCAGGGTGACTCGGCGACGGGCGGCAGCTGCTTCTCGCCCGAAGGCGGCCGCATCGGTCTGAGCACGGGCTGGGGCGACGTGTACCGCTGGCAGCGTCCGGGCCAGTACGTGGAGTTCGGCGGCCAGCCCGACGGCGTGTACGTGGTTCGTACCACCGCCGACATCTACGACCACGTCCTCGAGGAGAACGAAGACGACAACGCGTCCTACGCGCTCATCAAGGTGACCGGCGAGAAGGTCGAGATCCTGGAACGAGGCTGGGGTACGGATCCGTGGGACACGCACAAGGTCGTCTTCCACGGCCTCGGGCCCTCGGCCCAGGAACTTGGTGGGCCGACTACCTACATCGACGAGGCGGCGGCCACGCCGGCGGTTCCCGTCGGCTCCAGGGTGGCGGACCTGACGATCGAGAACGGCACGCTGCCCCGTACCGGAGCGACGAACCAGACACTGGCCGGCGCGCTCGCCGCGCTCAGCCTGCTGGGACTGGCGCTGCGACGGCGGTTGCTCGCCCACTGACCACGGCGCCGAACAAGGCGACGGCGATCATCAGGCCGAACGTGACGGTGAGCGCGCTATGGGGCGAATGCGCGCTCGCCGTCGCGACGGCCACGATCGCGCCGGCGACGCCGGTGCCGGTGGCCGTGCCAAGCGTGTCGAAGATCTGACGGGCCGCGACCGTGGACCCTGCTGGCGCGCTCGCTTCGTCCTCGTCGGCGTCGCCACCGCCGATGACCACGAGGGCGAGACTTTGATAGCCGAGGCCCATGCCGAGGCCGGCGACAATCCACGCGGCGGGAAAGATCACGATCGGCACGCTGCGGTCGAGGCCGATCAGCACGAGCGCGTTCGCCGCCGCCACCAGCAGAAAGCCGACGCGCACGCGCAGCGCGGCCGAAACCCGGCTGCTCAGACGGGCCGTGATCCACGCGCCGGCCGTCCACGACAACGCGCCCATCGTGAGGGCAAGTCCGGCAAAGCCAACGGCGCGATGACGAACGCGCGTCACGGCGAGCGGCAAGAAGGCGTCCACCGAGAAGAACGCGAAGTTGATGACGGCGTTGAGTGCGATCGCGGCGGGTGCGCCGCGTTCGAGGCGCAGCGTGCGCGGTGGACTCAGCCGGATGAGCGGCGGTGCGGCGATCGCAAGACCGACGAGGGTGAACCCGAGTGGCCACACGTCGTGGGCGTTCGACAGTCCTCCGATCACGAACGCGAACCCGATGGCAACGAGCAACGCATCGCTGGTCCGTCGCCCCTTCGCGTGCTCGATGGACTCATCGGTCGGCCCGAACGGCTTCAGCGCGGGCAGCGTGAGGATGGCCGCAGCGCCGACGAGTGGGATGAGGCCGCCGAACACCCAGCGCCAACCCAGCGTTGTCGTCACCAGCGCTGAAAGTCCGGGTCCGACGAGGCCGGGCACGACCCACGAGCTCGACATCACCGCGAGCATCGCGGCGCGCAGCCGTGGGGGATAGGCCTTGCCGATCGCGACATTGGCGACCGACGACACCGCGCCCGCGCCGAGGCCCTGCACGATGCGGCCGCCGACGAGAACGTGCATCGACGGCGCGGAGCCGCAGATGACGAGCCCCACGCAGAACAGCGGCGCGCCGGCCAGCAACACCGGATGGAGCCCACGTTGGTCGATCGCCCGACCCGAAACGGCGATCGAGGCGACCATCGCCAGCATGAAGCCGGCGAACACCCATCCGTAGAGGCCGAGCCCGCCGAGTTCCTTCGCCGCTTCGGGCAATGCCGTGTTGACCGCAAGGGCCTCGAACGCGACGAGCGTGACGAGCAGAACGAGGCCGATGGTCATCGCGCGGCGCGACGGACTCCAAAGCCCGTCGCTCACGCGTTACTAACCCTCGATGCTGATTGCGCCGGTCGGGCAGCGCTCGGCTGCCTCCTCGACCTCGGCGCGCTGTGCTTCAGAGGGATTCTCGTTCAGCACGTAGAGGTAGCCGTCATCGCGGACCTCGAAAACCTTGGGGGCCACTTCCATGCAGACCGCATTGGACTGGCAGATATCGAAATCAACAACGACCTTCATCGGGCCACCATCCCTCCGTCGACGACGAACTCAGAACCCGTGGAGTATGCCGACTCATCCGACGCCAGATAGAGCGCGAGGTTGGCGACGGACTCGGGACCTGTCTCCTTGCCCATGGGAATCGAGTCACGCAGCGACTCGCGCACGCCCCACTGGTCGAACTCCGCGAGCATCGGCGTGTCGATGATGCCCGGGTGGATCGAATTCACGCGCACCCCGAAAGCGGCGTACTCGTTCGCCGCGCACTTGGTCATGCCCCGCACGGCCCACTTCGACGCGCTGTAGGCAATCGTGCCCGCGGTGCCCTTGAGGCCGGCGACGGAGCTGATGTTGATGATCGAGCCGCGCTGGTTCTCACACATCACGGGACCGACGGTCTTGATCCCGAGGAACACGCCGGTCGTGTTGATGTTCTGCACGCGCTCGAACTCTTCGACCGAGGTCATCGCGATCGGGCGGATGATGAAGATGCCGGCGTTGTTGATCAACGTGTCCGGTGCCCCGAACTCGTCGATCGTGAACTGCAACGCGTTCTGCCAGTCCTCTTCGACCGTGACGTCGAGGTGCACGTAGCGGCAGGCCTCGCCGAGACGCTCGGCCGTCGCCTTGCCCTCGTCGTCGAGCACGTCGCCGATCACGACGCGCGCACCTTCACTGATGAACAGTTCGGCCTCGGTTGCACCCTGGCCGCGGGCGCCGCCCGAGATCAGGGCAACCTTGCCCTCCAGCCGTCCCCCCATAGGACTGTCTCCTTAAATCGAAGTGATGTGGCGGCCGTCGAGGTGGCCGAGTTCCTGGCCGTTCTCGAACAGGATGCGGTATCGGCGCCAGTTCATGCCGTTGGCGACCAGCACTTTGCCCTTGGTGCCCGACGGGACCCCCGGCAGATCGGTGATCGCCTCGACCTTGTCGTGCATCTTCAGCATCAGACCCGTGAGGTCCTCAGTCGCGTACTTGTGCGGTGCGTATTCCCGTGCCACAGACGTGACTCTACGGGATGACGCCCGAAGCGACGTAGCTCTGGCTCGTTTCACCGCGATTGGAGCGACAAGCGACAAGCGACAAGCGACAAGCGACAAGCCACAAGCGACAAGAGACAGAGACTGCCGCCGAATCCACCCTTCCTGCCGCGGATAGGACAGCTACCTGCGCTGGTGCGGCCGGTACCTCCGTTGGTGCCATCGGCGGGGGCCCTCCCTGTCCGCCGCGGTGAGAGCGACAAGCGACATTCGCGTCGCCGTACTCCCTTGTCGCTTGTCGCTTGTCTCTTGTCGCTGAGAGCGCGCAATTGAACGTCGCTTTGGCACGTTGATCTCGGCAGATGGCACTGAGCCGATAGCACTGAGCCGATAGCACTGAGCCGATAGCACTGAGCCGATAGCACTGCGCCGATAGCACTGAGCCGATAGCAGCTGGACCTTGCCGATGCCGGTGCGGTGGGATGGCGGACGGTCGATACGCCCGTTTGACTCGAGGAACGTCGCTTGTCGCTTGTCGCTTGTCGCTTGTCGCTTGTCGCTTGTCGCTTCAACCGCGGTGGAACGACGGGTGCGGCTACAGGGGGCCAGGGCGGCGAACGGCTAAACCCCGGCCTCGTCGAGGGCCTGGGTCAGGGTGTTCCAGCTCAGCGTCGCGCACTTGATGCGGACGGGGAACTTCACGACGCCCTGCAGGGCCTCGAGGTCACCGAGCTTCACCGAAGGGTCGACTGCTTCGATCTCTTCCTCGACCTCGCCGCCGAGCGACGTTTCGTGAATCGACATCATCGCCTTGAACGCCTTCACCAGCGTCCTGACTTCGTCGACGGTCTTGCCCTTGATCGCCGCCGACATCATCGACGCCGACGACTGGCTGATCGAGCAGCCCTGACCGCCGATCTTCACGTCGGTGACGGTGTCGCCATCGACGAGCAAATACAGCACGATCTCGTCGCCGCACAGTGGGTTGTAGCCCTCGACTTTGGTCGCAGGCGGCGTTTCCAGTTCGCCCTTGTTACGCGGCGAGCGGTAGTGATCGAGGATGATCTCGCGGTAGAGGTCTTCAAGGCCGGCCATGGCGTTCTCTTCCTAACAGAACAGCGCGTCGGCGTCGGACAGCGCTGCGATGAATCGGTCGATATCGGTCGTGTCGTTGTAGACGTAGAACGACGCGCGGGCCGTCGCGGCCACACCGAGGCAGCGCATGAGCGGCTTGGCGCAGTGGTGGCCGGCCCGCACGCACACACCGTGCTGGTCGAGCACCTGGGCGAGGTCGTGCGGGTGGATGTCCTTGTAGGCGACGGAGAAGACGCCCGTACGGTCCTTCGTGTTCTGCGGACCGTGCACGGTCGCGGCATCACCGAAAGCGTCGCGGAAGGCGTCGAACGCGTACTGCGTGAGCTCGACTTCGTGGGCCCGAACGTTCTCCATACCGAGCTCGTTCAGGTAATCGATCGCCGCGCCGAGCCCAACCGCTTCGGCGATCGGGGGCGTGCCGGCTTCGAACTTCCACGGCACGTCGTTGGTCTCGAAGCTGTCGAGGCGGACGTCGCGGATCATCTCGCCGCCCCCGAGGAACGGCGGCATCGCTTCGAGCAGGTCCTTGCGCGCCCACAGGCCGCCGATGCCGGTCGGGCCGAGCATCTTGTGACCCGTCCACCCGAACGCGTCAGCGCCGAGATCCTTCACGTCGGTCGCGATGTGCGGAGCCGACTGGGCACCGTCGACGAAAACCACCGCGCCGACGGCGTGCGCTGCGTCGGTGATCTGGCGAATCGGATTAAGCGTGCCGAGGACGTTCGACGCTGCGGTGACGCCCACGAACTTCACGCCCTGCAACTTCGCGTCGAGGTCGGACAGGTCGAGGTAGCCGTCGGCGGTGACGTCGAGGTAGCGCAGTTCGACACCCAGCTGCGGCGCCAAGATCAGCCATGGCACCAACATCGCGTGGTGCTCCATCTGCGTGAGCAACACGACGTCGCCTGGCTTGAGGTTGGCGCGGCCCCAGCTCTGCACGAACAGGTTCGACGCCTCGGTGACGTTCTTGGTGAAGACGATCTCGTCGGTGCGTCCGCCGAGGAAGCGGGCGACCTTGCCCCGCGCGTCCTCGTACATCTGGGTCGCCTGCTCGGCGATGGCGTACACGCCGCGGTGCACGTTGGCGTGGGTCGTCTCGTAGTAGTTGGCCATCGCTTCGATGACCGCAGTGGGCTTCTGCGACGACGACGCCGAGTCGAGGTAGACGAGCTTGCCGTCGGCCAGGATGGGAAAGTCGCCGCTTTTAACGAGGCTGCTTACCTCCACGCCTCGTACCCCTCGGTTTCGAGCTTGTCGGCGAGCTCCGGACCACCCGTCTCGAGGATGCGGCCGCCGCTGAGCAGGTGGACGATGTCGGGCTTCAACTCGTCGAGGATGCGCTGGTAGTGGGTGATGACGACGACGCCGAGGTCAGGTCGCGTCTCGCGGACCGTGCGCACGCCTTGGGCGACGATCCGAAGGGCGTCGATGTCGAGGCCGGAGTCCGTCTCGTCGAGAATCGCGACGTCGGGCTGCAGGATCGCCATCTGCAGGATCTCGTTGCGCTTCTTCTCGCCGCCGGAGAAGCCTTCGTTGAGGTAGCGGTCACCGAAGCTCGGGTCCATGTCGAGCTTCTTCATCCACTCCATGATCTCGAGGCGCAACTCGAGGACGGACAGGTCGATGCCCTTGCGGGCCGAGCTCGCCTGGCGCAGGAACTGGATGACGGGCACACCCGCGATCTCTTCGGGGTATTGGAACGCCAGGAACATGCCGGCTTTCGCCCGCACGTCGGTGGGCCACTCGGTCACGTCGTCACCCTTGAAGAAGATCTGGCCGCTCGTGACGGTGTACTCCGGGTTGCCGAGCAAGGTGTTGGCCAGCGTGGACTTGCCCGAGCCGTTCGGCCCCATGATGGCGTGCACTTCGCCCTCGTTGACCAGCAGGTTCAGGCCGCGCAGAATCGGCGTGTCGTCAACCGAAACGTGCAGATCGCGGACCTCGAGCAGCGGCGTCATGGGGCCTCGATTGTATTACCACTACGCACGTAGTGGAAATCCCTGGAGGGCGTGACTTGGTCGTAACGCACGCCTGACAAACTCCTCGGCGATGACGGACCCTTGGGCGTTCAATGATGCACCGCCGGTCGTAGCCGGAGAAGGTGGCGTGCTCTCGCTGGTCGAGGGCTCCTCGTTCTGCATTTCGGCCGCGTCCGGCGACATCGTGGCCGGGTCGCCTCACGGTTTGTTCTTCCGCGACTCGCGCCTGCTCAGCCGGTTCGAGCTGCGAGTCAACGGCGCTCGTCCGGAGCTGCTCGCCAACGCAACGCCCGAGCCGTTCGCCGGCGCCTTCGTCGGACGGGGCGCGCCCAAGCCGGGCGTCGCGGACTCGACCCTGATGGTCTTTCGCCGTCGATGGATCGGTCGGGGGATGCGCGAGGACATCGAGTTGCGCAACGTCGGTCGCGAGCCGGCGTACTGCCTCGTCGAACTCGCGATCGAGAGTGACTTCGCCGACCTGTTCGAGGTCAAGGAACAGCGCGTCGCTGCGGGTGACCCGACGACGGTGTCGATCGAAGGCAGTGTGCTGCGGTTCCGACACGCTCGTGGTGGCTCGACGCGCACGTTGCACCTCGGGTTCGACGAGACGGCGCGGCTCACCAATCACCGCGTCACGTGGGAGGTGATCGTCCCGGCCGACGGGTCGTGGTCGACGTCGATCGGGGCGTCGGTGTCGATCGACGACCACGCCATCGAGCCACGCTTCAAACCCGGCGTCGAACCGAAGAAAGCGGCGCCCGAGGAGTGGCTGAATCGTTGGCGCGCAACGGTGCCGCAGGTCGAGTCCGACCACCCGACGCTGGCCAACGTGATCGCCCGCGGCGCCGAGGACCTCGGCGCGTTGCGCATGTTCGACCCAGAGCACCCCGAACGTGCGGTCGTTGCCGCCGGAGCGCCGTGGTTCATGACGCTGTTCGGCCGCGACTCCCTGTTCACGAGTTGGATGGCGCTTCCCGTCGACCCCGATCTCGCGCTCGGCGTGCTGCAGACACTCGCCCGTTTTCAGGGAACCAAGCTCGACGCGAAGACGGAAGAAGAGCCGGGTCGGATTCTTCACGAAATGCGCTTCGGCGAGGCGGCGACGTTGTCGCTCGGCGGCGGCACGATCTACTACGGCACCGCCGACGCGACACCGCTGTTCGTCGTCGTGCTGGGCGAGCTCCGGCGGTGGGGCCTCGCGCCCGAGGTGGTCGACGCGCTGGCCCCCAACGCCGAGGCTGCCGTCAACTGGCTCGTCAACCACGGCGACCTCGACGGCGACGGCTACATCGAGTACCAACGCAAGACCGATCACGGCCTCCAGAACCAGGGCTGGAAGGACTCCTGGGACGGGATCCAGTTCGCCAACGGCGAGATCGCGCGGGCGCCGATTGCGCTGGCCGAAGTGCAGGGATATGCGTACGCGGCCTACCTCGCGTGGGCGTACTTCCTCGACGAACTCGGCCGATCCGAGGAGTCCCAGCAGTGGCGCCAGCGCGCCGCGGAGTTGAAGCGAAAGTTCAACGAGGACTTCTGGATGGATGACAAGCAGTGTTTCGCCGTCGCGCTCGACGCCGACAAGAACAAGGTCGACGCCGTCGCATCGAACCAGGGTCACTGCTTGTGGACCGGCATCGTCGAGACCGACAAGGCCGCCGGTGTCGTCGCCGCGCTCATGTCACCCGAGATGTTCAGCGGCTGGGGCGTGCGCACCATGGCGACCGACAGCGCCGGCTACAACCCGATCGGCTACCACACGGGATCGGTCTGGCCCCACGACAACGCGATGATCGTCGCCGGCCTCGTCCGCTACGGCTTCGTCGACGAGGCGCACCTGATCGTCAACGGCATTCTCGATTCTGCCGCGATGGAAGGCGGACGGTTGCCCGAGTTGTTCGCGGGACTCGCCCGCGACGACTTTCCCGGCGTGGTGCCGTATCCCACGTCGTGCTCACCCCAGGCGTGGGCGGCCGCGACCCCCCTCGCGTTCCTGCGCAGCGTGTTGCGTCTCGACCCGTGGGTGCCCCACGGGCAGGTGTGGATTGCGCCACGGCTGCTGCCCGGGATGACGGAGCTACGCGTCGGCAACATCGCGCTCGGCGGCGGCCGCCTATCGGTCTCCGTCGACGAGAAGGGCGTGAAGGTCTCGGGCGTCCCCGACGGCATCGAAGTCGTCGACGAACCCCGGCAGCCACTGACGGCGCAGACCTGACCACCGCGTTCTTGTGCTGTTTCGGGGCGCTATGGCGCCCGAAACAGCACGAGAACCCAGCTACCAGCGGCGTGCTTCCCACTCGTCGAGGTGGGGGCGTTCGTTGCCGAGCATGGTCCAGTTGCCGTGGCCCGGGAGCACGACGGTGTCGTCGCCGTAGACGAACAGGCGTGAGCGCAACGAGGTCATGATCGTGTCGAAGTCGCTGTGCTCGAAGCTGGTGTTGCCCGGCCCTCCCGGGAACAAGGTGTCGCCGGTGAAGAGCAGGGGAGTGCCCTTGACCTGAAAGCAGATCGAGCCGGGCGTGTGGCCCGGCGTCGCGATCGCGTCGAGCCGGAGTCGGCCAACTTCGAGCACCGACTCGTCCTCGAGAATGTCGTCGTAGCTGGGCAACATCGCGGCGTCGGCCGCGGTCACCCCGACCCGGTAGCCCGCCTCGCGCACCGCCGGCACGGCCTGGATGTGGTCCCAGTGCCCGTGCGTTTCCACGACGCGCTTCACGTCGAGCGCCTTGCACAGGTCGAGCAACCGCTCGTGCTCGTTGGCGGCGTCGATGAGCAGGCCTTCGCCCGTCTCCTTGCACCGCACCACGTAGACGTTGTTCTCGTAGTCACCGACGACGACCGCATGGATCGCGGCCAGCCCGTCCTCGTAGATCAGCGTCTGACTCATCCGATCACCGTAGCGACGTCCGGATGCAGCGCGGCCAGGCCCTTGTCCAGCGTGACGAGCCGCGCGTCGTGCGCCCGGGCCAGCGCGGCGAGGTAGGAGTCCGCGATCTGGCGGTGACCGACTACGCCCGAGAAGGTGACGTGGCGCAGCTCGATGTCGTCGGCCCAGAACTCGTGGCGTTCGTTTGCGGCAAGCGTGGTGAGCACTGCACTGGCCTCAGCCGCGGTGGCGCCGGCGCGCACGAGGAACCGCATCAACGCCGACTGGGTCGCCGGGCAGGTTGCGAACGGTGCCGTCTCCCGGGCGAACCACTCTTCGGCGAGCGTGTGGTGAATGTGGTCCGACACGATCAGTGCGACAAGAAAGTTGCCGTCGAGCAAATCAGTCATCGAGCGACCGCACGTCATCCACGGTGACGATCCGGCCCACCCGCGCCAGCGGCAGCCCCGTACGCCGCGAGCGGCCGACCGTGACCGAGCCCGGCTCGCCCATGCCGCGGCGAATCAGCATCACCACGGCTTCGCTCAGGGTCACTCCCTGATCCCGCGCGATGCCCTTCGCGGCGGTGTGCAGATCCTGCGGAAGGTCGATGGTCGTTCGCATCAAGATGCATTGTGCATCAAGATGTATCCTCGGTACGAAAATTGACTGGTCGGTCAACTAGAAAGCCCCGCATGAATTTCGCCTTCACCGAAGAGCAGGACGAGCTGCGCAACTCCGTGCGCAAGTTCCTCGAGGCCAAGTCCGCGTCCGCGACGGTCCGCCAGCTGATGGAGACCACCGATGGTTACGACCCGGCGGTGTGGAACCAGATGGGCAGTGAGCTCGGCCTCCAGGGCCTCGCCATCCCCGAAGAGTTCGGTGGCTCGGGCTACGGCTTCATCGAGCTCGGCATCGTCCTCGAGGAGATGGGCCGCGCCCTGCTGTGCGCCCCGTTCTTCTCGGGCGTGCTCGCCTCGACCGCACTGCTGCAGTCCGGTGACGATGCGGCCAAGAAGGAATTCCTCCCCGGCATCGCGTCGGGCGAAACAATCGCCACGCTCGCCTTCACCGAGCAGAACGGCCGCTGGGACGAAGAGGGCATCACGCTTGCCGCCACCCAGTCGGGCGACTCCTGGAGCCTCACCGGCAACAAGATGTACGTGCTCGACGGCCACGTCGCGAACCTGATCATCGTCGCCGCCCGCACCGCCGCCGGCGTGTCGCTGTTCGCCGTCGACGCCACCGACGCGTCGGTCACCCGCGAGGCGCTGTCCACCATGGACCAGACCCGCAAGCAGGCCAGCGTCACGTTCGACAACACGCCGGCCAAGCTCATCGGCACCGACGGCGCCGGCTGGGCCACGATGCAGACCACCCTCGACCTCGCTGCGATTGCGCTGGCGAACGAGCAGGTCGGCGGCGCGCAGAAGTGCCTCGAGATGTCGGTCGAGTACGCGAAGGTGCGCGTCCAGTTCGGTCGCCCGATCGGTTCGTTCCAGGCCATCAAGCACAAGTGCGCCGACATGCTCCTCGAGGTCGAGTCGGCGAAGTCCGCGGCCTACTACGCGGCTTGGTGCGCGGCCGAGATGAACGACGAGCTGCCCGTCACCGCGTCGCTGGCCAAGGCCTACTGCTCGGATGCGTACTTCCACGCTGCGGCCGAGAACATCCAGATCCACGGTGGTATCGGCTTCACCTGGGAGCACGACGCTCACCTGTACTTCAAGCGGGCCAAGTCGATGGAGCTCTTCCTGGGCGACCCGACGTACCACCGCGAGCTGCTTGCGCAGCGCATCGGTATCTAAGTGATCCGACGCGTCGTTTCGACAACGACGCTGCTCGTAGCAGTGGCCCTCGTCCTCGTGACGGGGGCCGCTGCGCGTGCGGAAACCGAAGTTACGGAGCCGCCGCCGACGACAGCTACTACGGAGCTTCCGACCACCACAACCGTCAAGGCCACGACGACCACGGCCAAGGCCACGACCACAACCGCCAAGCGAGTCACAACCACCACCTCCCTCGTGACCACGTCGACCACCGAGGAGGAAATCCTCGACGTCGAGACGACGATCGACGAAGAAACGACGACGACGTTCCCCGAGACCACCACGACGACGGAGCCCGAGAAGAAGGACACCAGCGTCAACGGGGCGCTGGTCGGCTTGCTCGTCCTGCTCATCCTCGGGATCGGAGCGGGTGCGGTCGTGGTGTTCCTGCGGATGCGCCGCGACTCGGGCTTCGACGACACCGACCCGTACGACGACGGGTACGACGAGAGGTTTTGATGCTCATCGCCGCCGCCGTGCTCACGGCGATCATCGTGTTCGCGATCGCCGCCGGCGCGGTCGGTCGTGAAGCGCACCTGCTCGACGCGGTGCCGGCGCGTCCCGTGTTCGATCCCGACGAGGCGACGACCTGGATCGCTGAGCACCTGCCGCCCCAGACGACCGCAGCGTTGTCCTACGCCGAAGTCGGTCAGATCGTCAACGCAACGCTTGACTTGCTGCGCTCGCATGCGGGTGTCGCCAAGACCAGCGGCGAGGTTCCTGACGCCGGTGAAGAGGTCGTCGTCGACGAGGATTCCGCCGTTGCCCACGCCGCCGGATCGCTGCCGGTCGAGCATGTGCGGTTCGTCGTTCAGGCCGTCTTCTCGTATCTCGAAGTCATTGGTGCCGTCGGTCCTGTGAAGGACTCGTAAACGCGTCGTAAATGACACCACCTCGGCCCGAAATCGTGATTCAATTTCGGCACCAGAGAAAGGAGGTGGTCCAAGACAATGCACTTAGTTTTTAGGACTCTGGAGGTGGCTGGCCGCTAAGGCGGCAAGTCGGACCACCCGGCGAATACTCGCCAGTCACCCTCGTTGAAGTCCCGGGCAGGATCTCGTCCTCCCTGCGCAGTCCGGTCAACGGGAACTTTCGACAAACATTGTTCGGAGGGGTCGCATCGTTCGGTGCGGCCCCTCCGGCGCGTCTGCGGATAAGTTGAAAAACGTCATGAGTCGACCGCTTCGTTTCGAACATCACCGCTTTGTCGGCGACAAGCGCTCGCAGGTCGTCTACGACCTCGATGCTGCCGACGTCGACGCCGCCAAGATCGACGAGCTGATGAGCGCGCAGACCTACATCTGCTTCGGCCCCGACCGCCTCGCTGAAGCCCGTAACCGTGGCTACAAGCTGTGGAAGGGTCACGCGGATCGCAATCCTGAGTAAGCCGCTGTATGGCTGAACCGGTCGTGCTGCCAGGCGGGGCGGGCGATCTCGTCGGGCAACTCGCGTTGCCACCGGGTGCCGAGCGCGGCGCGGCGGCCGTCATCCTCTGCCACGGGTTTCCCGGCACACCCAAAGGAGCTCTGGCCAGCGGTGAGGGGTACGCCGAGCTCGCCGAGTTCATCGCAGACGAAACCGGCGCGGCGGTGCTGACCTTCACGTTCCGGGGCTGTGGCCAGTCCAAGGGCGAGTTCTCGCTGCAGGGGTGGATCGACGACTTGGGCGTCGCGATCGACTGGTTGACGACGACCCGCGACGTGGACCACGTCGGGGTGGCCGGCTTCTCGGCCGGTGGTGGCGTCGCGCTGTGCCGGGCCGCCAAAGACAAGCGCGTCCGATCGATCGCCGGCTTCGCCGTGCCGGCGACGTTCGACACCTGGGCTCAGGAACCCCGCAAATTCCTCGACCGCTGTCGCGAGGTCGGCGTGGTGCGCACCAAGAACTTCCCCGAGGACATCACTGCGTGGGCCGCGGAACTCGTGGACAACAGCCCGCGCAAGGCGATCTCGATGATGGGCCGTCGCCCGGTGCTGCTGGTGCACGGCAAGGACGACGAGACCGTGCCGGTCACCGCGGCGCGCGAGTTGATGGCGGCCGGCGGCGAGATGGGTGCGATCGACGTGCGCGTGTTGTTCGGCGCGGTGCATCGCCTGCGCCACGATCCACGCGCAATCGCGATTTTGGTCGGGTGGGCCTCGCGGCTGGGGCCACATAGGAGCGACAGCGAATGAACGAGTGGATTCTCCGTCTCGACGAAGGCCCGGCGGACGGTCCTCGGCTGGCGGTCAAGGACGCGATCGACGTGGCCGGCACGGTGACAACCGTGGGCTGCAAGGCGCTGGCGGATCGCGGCGAGGTTGCTACCGAAGACGCAGACGTGGTCAAGAACGCACGGGCGTTCGGCGCCCGCATCGTCGGCAAGACCAACCTGCACGAGCTGTGCTTCGGCACGACGGGCGCCAACCCGACCTTCGGTGATCCGGTGAATCCGAAGTGGCCGGAGCTGATTCCCGGGGGATCGTCGAGCGGGTCGGCGGTCGCGGTCGCCAACGGCGAGGCGGACGTCGCGCTCGGCACTGATACAGGTGGCTCGGTGCGTCTGCCGGCAACGTGCTGCGGTGTCACCGGGCTCAAGACCACCCTCGGCCGCATTTCGACCAAGGGCCTGTGGCCGCTCGCTCCCTCGCTCGACACCGTGGGGCCGATCGCGCGCGACGTCGCCGGTCTGGTGCTCGGCATGCAGATGCTCGAGCCGGGCTTCTCCGTCGAAGGTGCGCAGGCCGCCATGGTCATCGGCCGCGTCGCCTCGCCGGTACCGGTCGATCCACAACTCGAGGCCGTCGTCGATCGCGCCTTGCGCGACGCCGAGCGCAACGTCGAACCCGTCACACTCGACGGATGGGACCGCGGCAGTCGTGCGTTCGCGTCCGTGATCGGGTTCGAGGCGTGGCAGTCCGACGGTGCGTTGATGGGCATTCCGGGCGGCGTGCACGACTACGTGGGTGACCGGCTCCGTGGGTGCTCGTTCGTGACCGCGGAGGCGTACGACGAAGCCCGCAACGAGCAGAAGGTCTGGGCCGACGAGGTCGACCGGCTGCTCCAGCGGGTACCGCTGCTCGCGATGCCCATGCTCGAGTCGGCGCCGCCGCCCGTCGGTGCGGCGTATCTGCAGAACGCGCTGGCCTTTCCCTGGAACATGGCGGGTCTGCCTTCGTTGGCGCTGTCACTCCCGGGTATGCCGGGTTCCGCCATCCAGCTCATCGGGCCTCGCGGAGGAGAGGAACTTCTTCTCGCGACCGCCGCGCTCATCGAGGCATCGATCAACTAGTAATTCCGTATGCAGGTGCACCACGGTGACATCGAGATCGACACGAAGGACTGGGGCGGCGACGGGATACCGCTGCTGCTGACCCACGGGGCGTTCTTCTTCAAGGAGACGCTCGACGGTCTCGTCCCGTTGTTGCAGGAACAGTTCCGGGTCATCACCTTCGACCTGCGCAACCACGGCAAGTCGGGCGAAGGGCCGTGGGAGTGGCCACTGGTCGCGGGCGACGTCGAGGCGGTGCGCGCCGCCTACGGCCTCGAGAACCCGGTCGTCGCCGGGCACTCTCTCGGCGGCATGGTCGCGGCGATCTACGCCGGCTCGTATCCGTGCCGTGGCGCAATCAACATCGACGGCCAGGGCCGGGGTCGTCCGGAGAACTACGTCGACATGACCGAACCCGAGGTGCACGAGGCGTGGGAAGCAATGGACGCCATGCAACTCCCCATGCTCGAGGCGATGAACAAGCCGCGCCTCGTGGCGATGCTCGACGACATCAACGACCTCGACATGTTCGCGACGTGGCGCGCGGTCGACTGTCCGTTCCTGATGTTCAACTGCGTGGCCGACGATCCGCAGTACGCGGCGATGGGGGAGAACGGTGCGCAGATGTTCCGGGCCTACCGTCAGGGACTCACGCGTGACTTCGACGCGCTCGCGGCTGAGCGGCCGTCGTTCCACGTCGACCACATCGAAAAGACCCATTTGACGGTCGTGATGGAGCCCCAGGAGCTCGCAGAAAAGATGGCAACGTTCGTTACCAACTATTGTTGAGGCGTGGCTGACCTCGTAATTCGCAACGCGAACATCGTCGACGGGACTGGGGCTCCTGCGTATGCAGGCGACATCGTCATCGACGGCCAAACCATCACATCCATCGAAGCGCCGGGCACCGCTGCTGCGGGCGATCGCGAGATCGACGCCGCGGGCAAGCTCGTGGCGCCGGGCTGGGTCGACGTGCACACGCACTACGACGGCCAAGTCACCTGGGACCCGGAAGTCACCCCGTCGTCGTGGCACGGTGCGACCACGATCGTGATGGGCAACTGCGGCGTCGGTTTCGCGCCGGCGCGCACGTCGCCCGAGGAGCAGGCGCTGCTGATCGAACTCATGGAGTCGGTCGAAGACATCCCGGGCACCGCGCTGCACGAGGGCATCGACTGGCAGTGGGAGTCGTTCCCCGAATACATGGACGCGCTCGACTCGATGCCCCGCGTGCTCGACATCGCCGCGCAGGTGCCGCACTCGGCGCTGCGCGCCTACGTCATGGGCACGCGTGCGCACGACGACGACGCCACCGAAGAAGACGTTGCGCTGATGGCCAAGTTGTCGGCCGAGGCGATCGAGGCGGGTGCCGTTGGTTTCTCCACGTCGCGCACCGTGCTGCACCGTTCGAAGTACGGACTCGTACCCGGCACGACGGCGCCGGGTGAGGAAGTCGTCGCCATCGCCGAGGCGATCGGTGAAGTCGGCAAGGGCGTCATCCAGATCATCAGCGACCGCTCCGGCCACGACGGCCCCGAGCGCCAGTGGATGGTCGACATCGCGCGGAACACGGGCCGCCCCGTCACGTTCCTGACCGCGCAGTCGCCGTTCTCGCCCGAGGGTTACCGCGACGTGCTCGACCACGCGCAGGCCCTGCAGGAAGAAGGCGTGATGTTCGTGCCGCAGGTCGGTAACCGCCCGACGGGCATGCTCTTCGGCCTCCAGTCCTCGTTCCACCCGTTCATCACGCACCCGACCTACCGAGCCATCGCTGACCTCCCGCTGGCTGAGCGCGTGGCGGAACTGCGCAAGCCCGAAGTGCAGGAGCAGCTGCTCAGCGAGGAAGGCAAGATCACCTCGCCGCTCATGTCCCGCTGGGAGCAGATGTTCCCGCTCGGCGAGAACCCCGACTACGAGCCCACGCAAGATTCGTCGGTTGCCGCCGAAGCCGAGCGCCGCGGCTGCCGTCCACAAGAAGTCGCTCTCGAATGGCTCCTCGAGCGCGACGGCAAGGCGCTGTTCTTCGCGCCGCTCGCGTCGTACGTGCACTACAACTTCGACGCGATCCGCGAGATGGTCTCTCACCCGGCCACCGTGCTCGGCCTCTCCGACGGCGGCGCCCACTGCGGCCTCATCTGCGACGCGTCGATGACCACGTTCAACCTCACGCACTGGGCCCGCGACCGCAAGCGGGGCGAAAAGCTCCCGCTCGAATACGTCGTGCAGCAGCAGACGCAGCGCACCGCGCAGCTCTACGGCTTCGACGACCGCGGCGAGATCAAGCCCGGCAAGCGCGCCGATCTCAACGTGATCGATTTCGAGAACCTGCACATCAAGGCACCCGAGATGATCTTCGACCTGCCCGCCGGCGGTCGCCGCCTCGTGCAGTACGTCGACGGCTACGACTACACGATCTGCGCCGGCAAGGTCACCTTCGAGAGCGGCAAGCCCACCGGGGAGCGCCCCGGCCGCCTCGTCCGCGCCTAACTGCCGCGTTCTTGTGCTGTTTCGGGGCGCTATGGCGCCCGAAACAGCACAAGAAACCTAAGAACGCTTGAGCGGGCGGCCGGTGTCGATCGCTTGACGGAGTTGGCGCGCCGCGATGTACGCGTCGTCGGCGTCGACCAGCCAGCGCACGGCGACGAAGCGTGTCGCGCCTGACGTCAGCAGGTCCTTGATCGACACCGGGTTCACGCCGCCGGTCACGTAGAACGGCACGTTGGCGTTGTCGACGGCGAAGCGGAGGTACCCGAGGCCAGTGCCGGGCCGGCCCGGTTTGGTCGGCGTGGGGTTCACCGGCCCGACCGAGATGTAGTCGATCGGTTCGCGTTCGGCCCCGATGAGGTCGTCTTGGGAGTGCGTCGACAGCCCGATGATCGCGTTCGGTCCGAGGATGCGACGCGCCGTCGACGGCGGGCAGTCGTCCTGGCCCACGTGCACGCCGTCGGCCCCGAGCTCGAACGCAAGGTCGGGGCGATCGTTGAGGATGAAGGGCACCCCGTGCGAGCGACAGACGTCGCGTACGAGCGCGGCGCGCTTGAGAACGGTGCGGGCGTCGCCCTCCTTGTCGCGGTACTGCACGATGTCCACGCCGCCTTTGATGCAGGCGTCGACGAACTGCGGCAGGTCACGCCGGTTGGGCGTGCACAAGTAGAAGCGCCGGCCGGCGAGATGGCCGCTCAGAGGATCGACGCTGGTCATGCGGGGTCCCGTTGCATCGGGCGCAACGTAATTGCGCCGTCGGGTGACTGCACTTCAGCGAGCACCCGAAACCCGTGACGCTCGTAGAACGTGACGTTCCGCGGATTGCTCGACACCAGAAGGCACGGCAACTCGTCGCGATCGCAGAGCGCGAGGCCCGGACCCACGAGCGCTTCACCGAGTCCGCCGCCGCGTCGATCGGCGCGCACTCCGATCCATTGCAGCGTCCAGTGCGAATCCCCGGAGAGGTGCGGGCGCACCATGCCCATGGTGGCGAAACAGTCTGCGGCCCGGTCCTCGCCAGACGCCTCGACGATGAGCCCGCGGGCGTGGTCGGCCCCCGCGCCATCGAGAAACCCGAGGTCCGGCGGGATCCAGCCGACGGCCGCGCCGCCGTCGCGTGCGAGAAACAGGTGGCCGCACTCGATCAGCCGACTGGCGACCATGTGCATCCACGCCGCGCCGAACGCCGGCCACGCGGCGTCGTCGGGGGCCATGTAGCGCAACCAAGGATCGGCGCTGAACGCGTCGACCCAGATGTCGGCGATCAGGTCGAGGTCATCGCGCCGCGCTCGACGGAGGCGTGGTTCAGCCACCCGCCACTGCCTTCACGATCTCCAGGGCGTCGCCTTCCCTCAAAACGACCGCCCCATGCTCGCTGCGCAGCAAGGCCTCGCCGTTGTGTTCGACGGCAACCGTGCGCTTACCCCAGCCCAGTTGGTCCAACAGATCGCGAACAGTCGCTCCATCGGCGAGCGTGGTGGGCTCCCCGTTGGCGACGACGGTGATGCTCAGGACCGCATGGCCGCAGCCGCTTTGGCTGCCGCCTTCTTCTCGGCTTTGCCGGCGCGCACCTTGCCGAGCGAGGCGCTATCGACGATGTCGGCCACCGACAGGAACGTGCCGGGCCGACCGTAATCCCTGGCGACGTCCTCCCAGCCTGACGGCGTCACACCGAATTGCTTGGCGAGCAATGCCACGAAGATGCGCGCCTTCATCTCGCCGAAGCCCGGCAGCGCTTTCACGCGTTTGTACAGGTCCTTGCCGTCGGCGGCCGTCGTCCAGATCGTGGCCGGCTTCGCGTCGTACTCGTTGACGATGATGTTGCAGAGTTCGTGCACGCGGCGGGCCATGGCGGCGGGGTAGCGGTGCAGCGCCGGCCGGTCGCAGAACACGGTGACGAGTGTGTCCTCGTCCATCGCCGCGAGCTTCGTGACATCGAGCTTCATGCCGAGGCGCTGGGTCAACGTGAACGGACCGAGGAATGCCCACTCGAGCGGTACCTGCTGGTCGAGCACCATGCCGATCAGCAGCGCGAGCGGGTCGGTTGCGAGCAGCTTGTCGGCTTCGTCGTTCTGCGCGAGGGCGAGTTGCTTGGGCGCCATGCGCAGAGACTACCGAGGCTTCTACGACCGTACGACGGTGACGCCGTGCCTCGCCTGCACCGCCATCAACGCCGCGAAGTCGGGCGGACCGTCGGTGGCGGCGTTGAGAATTTCGGCGATGCCGAGGAAGTAGTCCTCTTCGAACAATCCCGGTGTCGAGACGACGAGCATCCACGCGTCCTCGGTGGTGTGGTTGTCGAACTTGTGGGTCTGGCCGCGTCGCACACACAGGGCTTGGCCTTGTTCGAGCTCGGTCTTGTCGCCATCCACGAGGTAGGTGATCGTGCCTTGCGTGCAGTAGATGGTCTCGTCCCAGTCGTCGTGCTTGTGGGCCGGTGGCGTCTGGGCGCCAGGCGCCAAGCGAGCGACGAAGGCGGTCGTGGTGCCGCCGGAGTCTTCAGCATCGATGAGGAACTGCACGTCGATGCCCGGTGTCTTGATGAGTTGCTTCGTTGCCTTCGTCACGGTCGGTTCCCTTCGAGGTCGTAAAGGCACTGTACCAATCTCGGTGACGGTAGTAAAGTGGCTTTATCATGGACGGTGTGGGACCCACTACTGCGCCACCCCTCATCGGAGCTCTCGTTCGGCGACCAACCGAGGCTGTGCACCTGCGAATCATGCGGGAGGCGCACGACGCAGGGTTCACCGATCTGGTGCCGGCGCACCTGGCGGTGCTGCGGTATCCCGGGCCGAACGGGCGACGACCTTCCGATCTTGCCGCCGAAGTCGGCACGACGAAACAGGCGATGAACTATCTGCTCGGCCAACTCGAACAACTGGGTTACGTCGCGCGGATCGACGACGCTGAGGACCAACGCTCCAAGCGCGTACAACTCACCGAACGCGGCGAGGCCCTCCGGCGAGTGATCCGCCGAACCGTCACCCGCATCGAAGACGAACTGGCGGCCGAGCTGGGGTCGGCGGCCTACGAACAGCTTCGGAAGCTCCTCGTTCGTCTCAACGACACCGACACCATCAAGGCGGAACGCAACACGGCCTGATCCACGAAGTGGATCGCCGGGGCCAGGGAAAGCAAAGAGCCGCCCCGGAGGGCGGCTCTTGCGAGATCGTATTACGAACGCTTACGCGGTCTGTGGGCGCCGCTTCCGGCTCACCAGCAGCAGCATGTAGCCGACCGCCACGAGACCAGCGCCGAGCGGCGACCACTTGAGGATCGTCGAACCGGTGCGGGCGAGCAGGCCGCCGCTGCCGTTGACCTGGCTGGCGCGCAACACGGTGAAGGTGACGGTGACGGTGCGCTTGGCGCCATTGGCGGCAACGCCGGTGGCCACTGAGGTGACCTTGGAACCGAGCGGGCCGATCGTGACGGCCTGGCCGTTGGCGACCACGACGACGTTGCCGCTCGTCGCGGCGAGACCGGTGACGGCGAGCATGCGCCCGACGCGCTGGATACCGAGCGCCTGGGCGAGCGCACCCTGGATCTCGAAGGTCTCCTGGACGCAGCCGCTGTCGTCAGCGGTCTTCGACGGCACTGTCACGCTGTTCACCACGAACGTGACGACCGTGCCCGGCTTGAAGCCGCACTCGGAGACCGTGAACTTGGCACCGAGACCGCGGAAGCCGAGGTCGACGGTCGTGTTCTGATCCGCGGGAGTGGTGGTGGACGGAGTCGGCCCCGGGTACGGCGAAACCGTCGTGGTGGTCTGCGCGTATGCGGCGCCTCCACCCATCACGAGCGCTCCGGCCGTCAGAAGAAGCGCTACGCCGCGGCGAAATCGCTTTGTCATGCTCACGTGCATCTCGACAGCGTAGCGAGGAGCGTTTCGTCGGAAAAGAACTAGTGCGTGCCGTGCTACCTGTGGAGGCTCCACCGAAGGTCCAGCGTGCGGTCCCATTGGAGTCCTTCGGTACCCGAAGAACTGACTTTCCAGCCCAATCCGGACACTTTCACGCGCAATTTCATCGGTCGGGCGCGGGGTTGGGGGACGAACCGGAGCCGAAGAGAATTTTTCGCGACGACGTTCGTGAGAATGGTCGTGAACGACACCGATGTCGACTTTCCGGGCATCACTTCGACACCGCCGATGGTCAGCTTGAGGCCGGACTCGTCGATGCCGCCGACCTGATCGCCGTTCGCCGGTCCCCAGAAATGCACCCGGGATCGGTAGAGGCCGGCCACGTTCGTGACGATGCCGTCGGGCCCGAACTGCTCACCGGATGGGGTCGGAATCGGCGCCTTGTTCGTGATCGTCACCTTGGTGTTCACGACGGCGGTGCCGTCTTGGGTGAGGTGCACGTCCACGTCCACAGTCGGGTCGACGTAGTAATCCAACTTGGTCGCCGTTGCGTTCTGCACCGCGACATGAATGGTGTTGTTGGGCGCAACGCGTCCGGGGCGACCGCTGAGGCCGGCGTGTTCGAGAGCGAGTTGATCATTCGCGTCCAGCGATGTCACCCAGGCGTGTCCGCCGGCGGCCGCCGTGCCGAGGGCTCGCACGATTGCACTCGTATTGAGGGTGCCGGTCTGGATGCGGGCGAGCACGACGTCGGCGACACTGGCCAGTTGTTGTTGCCGGAACGCTCGTCCCGCGACCGAGTCGGCGCCCTGGTCGGCATAGAGGTCGTTCAAAAGGACCTGCTCTGCGTTCTCGGCGCTGATCGGCGTGGCGATGCCTGGGACCTGCACCGGTCCGGTGATGGAGATCAACGAGGCCAGCGCCGGAACATCGAGAGCGACGACGCCGTCGACCGCTTGTCCCGTTTTCGCTTTGTACATGGCCGCGATCGTCTGCCCGCTGACGCTCGTGTCGGCCGTCGCATTCACCGACTGCCAGTACTGCAGCGGCACGAGATAGCTGAATGCTTCCGCGGTGCCCTTCGGCAACGTGTAACCGGTGGCCGGTGCGTTCAGCTGCAGGTCAGCGACGCTGCCCTGCCGAGTCAGTTGCAGGCGGCCGCGCTCCGCCTGCGCGACGGCGTAGCTCAGGACCATCCCCTGGTCCCGCATTTCGGCGTTGTTCTGGAACGCCAGAAAGAGGCGTGTCGGACGGTCGCCGCCGAGCAGGCGACGGGCAACGTGCATGGTGTTGGCGGCGGTGCTGAGTCGTCGGGCGGTGTTGCCGATTGTCGCGTCGAGATCTCTGGTTGCACTCGCCAGCATCGGTAGCTGCCCGCCTCGGTGCGTCTTCGGCAGACGGCTGAGTTCGCTCCCGGCCGTCGCCGCCGCGTCAGCGAGCTCGTTGAAGGCGTCGAGGTCGACCGATGCGTTGCGCACGCTCAGTGCGTCGCGGACGGTCTCGACCCGGGCCGAGAGCGCGTCGCCGGCCACGGCCGCGTCGTGGGCCACCTCGACCGCGCGCAGCAGGTCGCGCCGCTGATTGCTCACCAGCGGCACGACGCTCACCAAACGCAAGACGGGTGAACGGTGCAGCCGCCGCTCGGCGCGCGCGGTGCGGTCGACGGCGTCGGTTGTCGCAGCGCGCAGGTTGGCCGATGCGGCTTTGTCGGTGGCGGTACCGATGTTGCCGGCCGCGCTCGTGAGATCGTTCCGGGCATTGAGCAGATCCCGGCGGGCGCTCATCAGGTCGAAGGCGCCCCACAGCACCAAGAGGCCGGCGACGAGCGCCAGTCCGATCAGCGCTTGCGCCCGTCGGCTTCGGGGGAGACCGAGGCGACGGCGAAGACGCCGCAGTGTGCGTCTCCAGTTGAGGCGCCGCCCGGTGAGGCGGCGCATGCGGCGATCAGTTGTGTCGCGCTGAGGCGTCATGGGCTGGGCTCGCGGCGGGCTCGGCGGGCAATCGGAGGAGCGTGGCGAGAAGCACTACTCCGACGATGCCAACCGGAACGGCGATCGGTAACGCGGGAAGGGTGCCGCGGCCGACGAGTACGCCGAGGGTGGCCGCCGCGCCGGCGACGGCCGTGATCAGCCCCGCCACGACGTGGGTCGACCAACCGAGCCGCAGGAGACGGTGTGACGTGTGGTCGGTGCCGCCCTGGTAGACGGGCTTGTGCCGCTTGGTGCGGGAGATCACGACAAGGGTCGTGTCGAACAGCGCGGGCGCCGTGAACAACACGACGGCAGTGATGCTCGACGTGTGGGTCACCGGGAAGCGCAGCTTCAACGCGATCGCTGCGAGGAGATACCCGAGCGGCAGCGTTCCGGCGTCGCCCATGAAGATCTTGGCCGGGTACCAGTTGTGGACCAGGAACCCGCCGCACGCTCCGGCCACGACCGCGGCCATGCCTCCGACGAGGATCTGGTGCTCCAAGCCGGCGGCCACGGCAAGACCGACCGCCGTCGCCGTGGCGATGCCGGCGGCGGCGCCGTCCATGTTGTCGACGATGTTGAACGCGTTCGTGACACCGACCAGCCACACGACCGTGATCGCGATGTCGAGCGCCCCGCCGAACAATTCGACGTGCGCGCCAGCCGACGCGGCCATCAGCGCAGCGAGCACCTCAGCGGCAAGCCGGGGAACGGGCGACAGGTTCCGCATGTCGTCGAGCAGTCCGACGATGGCGAGCAGTAGCGCGCCCGCGAGGATCACGAGGGCTTCGCTCTTCCACTCCTCGAGGAACGGCGAGACACACAACGCGGCGACAACGATGGCGACACCGCCGAGGTACGGCGTCGGACGGGTATGCAAGCGGTCGTCGCGCGGGGTGGCCGTGATGTCGGTCACCTTGGCCACTCTCGTCACGAGCGGGACCAGCGCCAGCGTGGCGACGAAAGCGACCCCGCCGAGTACCAATTGACTAGCTGACAACCTCGATCCTCCGGGGGCGAGGCTATTCCGCCAATACAGTCGTGCCGTGGACACGCCCGTGCAGCCCCCGGTCGCTCCGATGCTCGCCAAGTCGATGCCGACGATCCCGGAGGGCGACGAGTGGCGCTACGAGCCGAAGTGGGACGGCTTTCGCTCCGTCGTCTTTCGCCACGGCGACGACGTCGAGCTCGGCAGCCGCAACAGCAAGCCGCTCACCCGCTATTTCCCGGAGGTCGTCGAGAACGTCAAGGCATCGTTCCCAAACGACGCCGTCGTGGACGGCGAGATCATCGTGATCGACGCCAGCGGCAAGCTCGAGTTCGACCTGCTCAGCCAGCGCGTGCACCCGGCGGCGAGCCGCGTGAAGAAGCTGAGTGAAGAAATGCCGGCGATGTTCGTTGCCTTCGACCTGCTCGCCATCGACGGTGAGGACATCTCGCAACAGCCCTTCGACACCCGACGAGCGAGGTTGGTCGAGGCGCTCGGGAACGCAGGCAAAGGCATCTACGTGACGCCGATGACGACCGATGCCCAGGAAGCCGACCATTGGTTCAACGCCTGGGAAGGCGCCGGTCTCGACGGTGTGATGGCGAAGAAGGCCGACGGGGTCTACGAACAGAACAAGCGGACGATGGTGAAGGTGAAGCACGAGCGCACCATCGACTGCGTCGTCGCGGGCTTCCGCTGGCACAAGGACGGCAATGGCGTCGGCTCGTTGCTGCTCGGCCTTTACGACGACCAGGGTGATCTGCACCACATCGGCGTGACCGCCAGTTTCACTGCTGCCAAGCGGGCTGAGCTCGTCGAGATGTTGAAGCCGTATCAAGAGAATGCGCTCGACAACCATCCGTGGGCGGGCTGGGTCGAGATGATGTCGGCGTCGGGGCAGGCGGACGCGCCGCAGGGCAACCGCTGGAACGCGAAGAAGGACATGTCCTGGAACCCCGTGCGCATCGAGCTCGTGGTCGAGGTCGCTTACGGGCATTTCCAAGGTGACCGCATCCGTCACGCGGCGTCGTTCCGTCGCTTCCGTCCCGATCGCGAACCGTCGAGCTGCACCTACGACCAAGTCGGTCGTCCCGAGCCGGCGTCGATCGTGGACGTGTTGTCCGAGGCTTAAGCCTTTTTTGCGCGGAACGGCGCGACCCGAGGCGGCTCGTTCGGCTGCTTCGGATAAACGGGCGGCCACGGCGCGTCGAGCATGCCGTTCGCCGTGTCCGTCGCGTTCATCTCCAGTAGCGGCGTGACGTCCTGCGGGGCGTCGTACATCGCGGCCCACGGGTCGCCTTGATCCTTCAGTCGTTGGGGGACCGTTGCGAGGTTGAGCGCCATGATGTCGACGGTCGGCAATTCGTCCCACGTAAAGGGCGCGCTGACGCGGGCGTCGTCGTTGGCGCGTACGCCCCACGCGCCGAAGATCGTCTTGTGCGGGCAGTTCTGGTTGTAGTCGATGAAGACCCGTTCGCCGCGTTCCTCTTTCCACCACTGCCACGTCATGAGGTCGGGGCGCCGGCGTTCCAGTTCCCGAGCGAGGGCGACCGCGCAACTGCGCACTTCGTAGCTGTCGCGACCGCCGCCGACATTGGCGTAGATGTGGATGCCGCGCGAGCCCGTCGTCTTCGGGAAGGCCTCGATGCCGAGTTCGTCGAGCAGCACCTTCACCTCGTGAGCGCCCTCGCGCAGCATCTCGAAGTCGACACCCGGGGACGGGTCGAGGTCGATGCGCAGTTCGTCGGCGATGTCGGGCGTCGTCGCGTGATACGGCCACACGTGGAAGCCGAGGGAGCCGAGGTTCACGGCCCACAGCACATGCTCTATGTCGGCGATGACGAGTGCGTCGCTCGTTGTTCCGTTCGGCGTCGAGACGACCGTCGTCTGCAACCAGTCCGGGCGCTTGTCCGGCACCCGCTTCTGGAAGAACGACTGGCCGTGCGCGCCGTTCGGATAACGCTGCAGCAGGACGGGGCGTCCGCCTACGGCTTTGAGCAGGGGTTCGGCGACGGCTCGGTAGTAGTCAGCGAGATCGGCCTTGGTCTCGTTGCGTTCGAGGAACATGACCTTGTCAGGGCTGGTGATCTCTACGTGCTCACTCACGCCTTGAGTTTTGCCGCCCACGCCGCTTCTTCGCGGCCAAGGTCGGTCGAGGGCGGCCCGTCGACGAACGGCCAGATCTCTCCGGTGATGGATCGCCAGTTCAGACGCGCTTCGAGTTGGGCGAGAATCGCCCACAATCCCAAATTGATGCGCTGCAGGATGACGAAGTCGGGCTGCAGGTTCGCGTGCTTCACAACCGGCGACTGGTTCGGGTTGAAGAACTGGTTGACCATCCCCGCCGCGTATTCGTGGGTGACGAGCTGCGGACCGGGATTCCGCACGAGTTCGTAGAAGTACGCGAAGTAGTGCTCGACGTCCGCGTCGCTGATCGAGGCGTTCCGCTGGAGGATGCCTTCGTCCTCGACGACGGCACGAAACTTCGGCGTGTCGTTCTCGATGACGATCGACTCGATCATGCGTCGGGCCTGGTTCATGTCTCGCTCGGCGAAGCGCTTCACGAGACCGAAGTCGAGGAACGTGACCCGGCCGTCGGGACGGAACAGGTAGTTGCCGGGATGCGGGTCACCGTTGAACGCATGGAACGACCAGAGACTGCGAAACACGAAACGGTAGATCGACTCCGCCGCGAGGTTCTTCTGCGCCTGGCTCCAGGTATTCGACACCTCGGCGAAACGCACGCCATCGGCGAGCTCTGTCGTGAGCACGCGTTCCGACGAATGAGCGCTGACCACACCGGGAACGTGGATGAACGGATGGTCGGCGTACCAGCGGTGGAAGTCCTCTTGGTTCTTCGCTTCGATCCGGTAGTCGACTTCCTCTCCGAGGCGCTCCCGCAACTCCTCGACGATCGGCTTCGGGTCGAGGCCCGGGAACACCATGCCCAGCACCGTGAAGAGGATGTTGGAGTTGTCGAGGTCGCTCATGATCGCCTTGGCCACGCCCGGGTACTGCACCTTCACGGCGACAGGAACTCCGTCCTTCGTGACGGCGCGATGTACTTGGCCGATCGAGGCGGCGGACAGGGGAGTCTCGTCCCACTCGGCGAAAATCGTGTCGGGCGCG
This sequence comes from Actinomycetota bacterium, assembly GCA_048498715.1. Lineage (GTDB taxonomy): Bacteria > Actinomycetota > Acidimicrobiia > Acidimicrobiales > JACCXE01 > JACCXE01. Next base: position 51,167 of record JBEHXL010000013.1, read on the forward strand.
CCGCCGAGTTCTTGCTCGATCACGTCGGCGGCGAGCGCGGCGCTCATCGGTGGTGCGTCGGCCTGCAGGGTTGCGAGCGCCTCGCGAATCGGCTCGGGTAGGCCGTCGTCGAGGAAGCTCGCCATTTGGCCGATCTTCATCAGTGCGCCCTTCATGTTGCCGAGCACGCTGACGACCTCCTCGGCCGTCTTCATCTCGAACTGGGCGTCGAGCTCGGCCTGCTTCTCCGGGCTGGCCGTTGCGCGCTTCGCCTGATGGGCGGCGTACTGGGCGCCGACTCGCGCGCCGGTCTTCGCGATCGCAGCGTTGCGGGCCATGGCGCCGGTCACGGTCACGCCGGCGTCGGTCTCGTGCCGGTGCTCGCGCAGGAGCCGAGCGAGCGCGACGCCTCCGGAAACGAAGGCGACCAAATACAACAGGCGTTTACGCATGACTCCTCCGAAAACCCCCTCGTGAAGCCTTTCACAAAGGGTTCACGGCACCCGAACTGCTATTTCGGTTCGCGCGGAAGCCCCAAGAGACGTTCGCCGATGATGTTGCGCTGGACCTCGGAGGTCCCCCCGCCCAGACGAGCCCCCGGCGAACCGATGACGGCGGCGCTGGCGGAGCCTTCGAGCATGGCATCGGCACCGGTCGCGCGGACCGCCGCCATTTCCATGGCGAGCTCGGCGAGACCGAGCTTGGCCAGGCTCGACGCCACCGAGGCAGTGGCTCCTTGCCGCTGCGCGAGCAGGTCGAGCGTGCGACCCGTCGAGTACGCCTGCATACGACGGTCCTGTTCGGCCGGCGAGCCGGCGGGCATTCTGGCGAGCGCTTCGAGGCGAGCCTGCATCGCCTTGGCCCCGCCGCCGATGAAACCGCGCTCGCGCGTGAGCGCGCCCATGGCGACACCCCATCCGCCGTGCTCGGGGCCGAGCAGGGCGTCGGCCGGAAGAATGACGTTGTCGAGGAACACCTCGTCGAACTCGGTGCTGCCCGTCATCTGCTTGAGAGGCCGCATCTCGATGCCCGGCGTCGAGCAGTCCACGACGAAGAACGAGATGCCCTCGTGCTTGGGCGCCTCGGTCAGGGATTTGGTGCGGGCCATGAGGATCGCCCAGTCCGCCGCGTGCCCCGCCGAGGTCCACACCTTGCGTCCGTTGACGCGCCAGACGTCGCCGTCGCGCTCGGCCTTGGTCGTGAGCGATGCGAGGTCGGAGCCGGCGTCGGGCTCGGAGAACATCTGGCACCACACGCGCTCACCGGTCGCAATGAAGGGCAGGTGCGCAGCCTGCTGCTCTGGTGTTCCGAACGTGAGCAGGGCGCCCGCCGTCAGCACACAACCGACCATGTTGAGCACGGACGGGCATTCGAACTCGGCGGCGGCTTCGCGCCACGCCACCGAGTGCTCGGGCGTCAGTCCCTGCCCGCCGTACTCGACGGGCCAGTCGATCGCGGCAAAGCCGTTGTCGTAGAGCCTCCGCTGCCAATCGCGACCGACCGGAGTCATCTCGGCGGGCAGGATCGCGCCCCAGTCCGGGGGCAGTCCGCCGTTTGCCTTCTGCTCGCCCAGCCATGCGCGTGCGTGCGCCCCGTATTCGGCAACGTCCATGCCCGCAACCTAGAGGGTCGACGTGGGAAACTGCCGAAATGAACTGGTCGTTTTTCGCGCGCATGGGGCACCGCCAACGGACGTTGGTGGTGTGCGCCGCAGTAACCGCACTTCTCGCTTCCGGAATCGCGTTCGGTCCGAAGAACTCAGCCAAGGCCAACGTCCTCGGCGGCGTGAGTGTCGCTGACGTCTCGACGACCGAGGGCAACGCGGGCGGCGCGCAGTTGGTGTTCAAGATCCAGGCCAACGGTCTCGTCCTCTCCGGCGAGACGGTTCACTACAAGACGGTTGACGGCACCGCGAAAGCGGGCGATGACTACGTCGCAAAAGAAGGCGACGTGCAGATCACGTCGCAGTCGACGTCAGCCAACGTCACGATTCAGCTCGTCGGAGACACCGTCGCCGAGTCGGACGAGACGTTCACGCTGCAGTTGTCCGGTGGTTCGTCGAACAACGACACCGCGACCGGCACGATCCTCAACGACGACTTCCAGGTCAGCGTGGCCGACGTGCAGGTCACCGAGGGCGACTCGGGTACGAAGAACGCGGCGGTTGTGATCTCGCTCGACGGCGGCACCCGTCAGGCGTCGACGAGCGTGCAGTACACAACGGTGAACGGCACTGCCGTCGCCCCCGGCGACTACACGGCTGCGAGTGCGCAGACTGCAACGATTCCTGCGGGTCAGCCGTCGGTAACGGTGAACATTCCGGTCGTCGGCGATCTGCTGTTCGAGGACGACGAGGTCTTCCATGTGATCCTGCAGAACCCGACCACGGGCGTGACGGTCGGCGATGGTGATGCGACCGTCACGATCAAGAACAACGACCCGCTGCCCGATCCGTCGCAGCAGCCCAAGATCTCCATCGGGGACGCAACCTTCGCTGAAGGTGGTTCGGGAACCTTTGCGTTGTCGCTCTCGAGCCAGGTGCCTTACACGGTGACGGTCAAGGCGAGCACGAGCGACGGCACCGCGGCTGCGGCCTCGGACTACACGGCCATCTCGAACGCGACGGTGACGTTCGCTCCGGGACAGACCAGCGCCACGCTGCCCGCCACCATGCTCGATGACGCCAAGGACGAGTTCCCCGAGACATTCACGGTGACGCTGTCCAACGCGAGCCCCGGATCCGTGATCGACGACGGCACCGGCACGGGCACCATCACCGACAATGACCCGACGCCCACTCTGTCAGTGGACGACGCGACCGGCACGGAGGGCGGCAAGGTCAGCTTCACCGTCAAGCTCTCCGCCGCGTCGGGCCGTGACACCATCCTGGCCATCGGCACCAACGACGACACCGCCAAGGCCGGGTCGGACTACACGGCGCTGCCGAACACGACGCGTCGCACGATCCCGGCCGGGCAGACATCGATCACGGTGGACGTCGACGCACTGACCGACAACGTCGACGAAACCGACGAGACCTTCAAGTTCGGTGTTGCGCAACAAGCCAATCAGGAGGCCACGGCCTTCGCCGACATCGTGGTTGCGGTCGGCACCATCAAGGACGCCACGACCACGCCGACCCTCAGCATCGGCGATGTTTCCAAGGACGAGGGCAACAGCGGCACTACGAACTTCGCGTTCCCGGTCACGCTGTCGGCTGCGTCAAGTCAGTCGGTCACGGTGAACTGCACCGTCGCCGGCGAGACGGCGACGGCACCGAGCGACTTCGCACCCCTCGTCGGTTGCAACCTCACGTTCGCTCCGGGCGAGACCAGCAAGACGATCACGGTGGCGGTCGTCGGCGACACGGTCGCCGAAGACAACGAGACGTTCAAGGTGTCGCTGTCCGGGGCGACCAACGCGACGCTGGCCGACGGCATCGGCCTCGGCACGATCAAGAACGACGACGGTACGTTCATCCGCTCCGGCGTGATCACGACGGGCGCCGGAGCCGGCGGCGGTTCCCACGTCCGGCAGTTCGATGCCGCGGGCACCGAAGTGGGCGAGGGATTCTTCGGCACGGTCAACGGTCCCGGCGTTCGGGTTGCCCGCGGTGACCTCGACGGCGACGGCCACGACGAGATCATCGTCTCGTCCGGCCAGGGTGGTCCGTCGAACGTGCGGGTCTGGACGCCCGACGGCAAGGGTCTCGTCGCCGAAGTCGAGGCCTATCCGGGCTTCAACGGCGGCGTGTCGATCGCCGCGGCCGACCTCGACGGTGACGGCAAGGACGAAATCATCACCGGTGCCGGCATCGGTGGTGGCCCGCACGTCCGCACCTTCAAGCTCACCGGCGAACCGGCGAACCGCCAACTCGTCGGCTCAGCGGGCTTCTACGGCATCGACAACCGTCAGGGCTTCACCGGTGGCGTCAATGTCGCCGGTGCTGACATCGACGGTGACGGCAAGGCTGAAATCATCACAGCGCCGATGAGCCAAGTCGCTCCGATCGTGTCGGAGTTCAAGTACAACCCGGCGACCGAACAGGTGGCGCTGGTGCGCTTCTTCCTCGCCTTCGATCAGGGGTTCCGCGGCGGCGTGAACATCGCGGCGGGTGACCTCGACGGCGACGACAAGGCGGAGATCGTGGTGGGTGCCGGTCCGGGTGGCGCGCCGCACGTTCGTGTCCTCAGCGGCGAGGGTGGTGGCCTGCCCGGTTCGGCCTACGCGTACGGCGCCGATTTCCCCGGCGGCGTGCAGGTGGCCGTCGGTGACATCGACGGTGACGGCAACAACGACATCGTCACCGGTGTCGGCGCGGGCGGAGGCCCGCACGTGCGTGCCTTCGACCTCGACATGAACCCGCTGCCCACGTCGTTCTACGCGTACGGCGCGGAGTTCGGTGGCGGCGTCAACGTGGCGGTCGGTACGCCGTAACAACGCAAAAGGCCCGGGTCCCGTTCGCGCGGGACCCGGGCCTTTTTTCGTTCGCTACGACAGAACGCGCTCTTCGGCTTCTGAGGTGAGGCGCTTGTAGTCGACCTTGCCGTTGGCGGCGCGGCCGATCGACGGGACCTGCAGCACGCGCTTGGGCGCCTTGAAGGCGGCGAGCTTGCCCTTGACGTGGGCGATGATCTCGCCCTCGTTCAACTCGGCGTCGGGGGCGAGCTCGACCATGGCGACGATGGCCTGGCCGAACTTCTCGTCGGGCACGCCGACCGCCACCGCGTCGCGAACACCGTTCGCCGTCTTGAGCGCTTCCTCGACCTCTTCGGGGAAGACCTTCTCGCCGCCCGTGTTGATGCACACCGAGCCGCGGCCGAGCAGTTCGAGCGTGCCGTCGGCTGCCACCGTCGCGAAGTCGCCGGGAACCGAGTAGCGCGCGCCGTTGATGATCTTGAACGTCGCCGCCGACTTGGCCTCGTCCTTGTAGTAGCCCATCGGCGTGCGGCCCTTGACCGCCACCATGCCGACCTCGCCCGAACCGGGCTCGACCGGCGTGCCGTCCTCACGGATCACCATGGCGTTGTCGCCGAGGGTGAACTTCGCCGTGTGCGACGCGCCGGCGGCGCTGGAGACAGAACTGCCCATGCCGAGCGCCTCGGACGACGAGAACGCATCCATCAACAACATGCCGGCGTGGTGGGAGAGCAGGCCCTGCTTGGTTTCCTCGGCCCACATGACGCCCGAACTGACCATCGCGATGAGCGACGACAGGTTCCACTTGCCCGGCTGGTCGTTGAGCGCCCGCAGCATGGGCTTGGCGAAGGCGTCGCCGACGATGGCGATGATGTTGACGCCCTCGCGCTCGATCGTGTCGAGCAATTCGGTCGGGTCGTAGGTCCGATTTTCGAGAGTGACGACGCAGCCGCCGGTGTTGAGCGTGGTGAAGCTCGTGAAGCAGCCCGTGCCGTGCATGAGCGGGGCAGCGGGGATGGCGTTGCCGCCGGGCGCGGTCAGCAACGTCCGAATGTCGTCGAGCGTGCCGATCTCGGGGTAGCGGGCCGTCGGGCCGGTGCAGCTGAGCGCGGCGAACACGTCGTCCTGACGCCACATGACGCCCTTCGGCATGCCCGTGGTGCCGCCCGTGTAGAGCATGTAGAGGTCGTCACCCGAGCGGCCCCACGGCGGAGTGCAGCGGCCGGCGCTCTTGGTCGCCGCGTCCTCGTAGGCGTCGGCCCAATCGGGGCACGGCCCCGAGCCGTCGTCGACCCAGAGGTAGCCCTTGACCTTGGGGAGCTTTTCGCGGAGAGCTGCGATGCGATCCGAGAACGTGCCGTGGAAGATGACGGCGACGGCGTCCGCGTTGTCCCACAGGTAGAGCAGTTCCTCGTCGGCGTAGCGGTAGTTCGTGTTCACCGGCGCAGTGCCGGCCTTGAAGATGCCGAACATCGACTCGAGGTACTCGGGGCAGTTGTACATGTACTGCGCGACCTTGTCCTGCTGCTCGGCGCCGATGCCGAGCAACCAGTGGCCGATGCCGTCGGCCCGCTCGTCGAACTGCTTCCAGGTGAAGCGGCGGTTGCCCTGAATTTGGGCGGGGGCATCGGGGAAGAGATCGGCGATCGTCTCCCACACATCGGCAAAGTTCCATCCGGACATGGCCGGACATACTACGGAGTATGGAGCTGCTCGTTATAGGTGGAACGATCTTCCTCGGCCGCCACATCGTCGACGCCGCCTTGGCGGCGGGGCACACCGTGACCTTGGCCAACCGGGGCAAGACCAACGCCGACCTGTACCCGGAGGTGAACAAATTCGTCGTCGATCGCGACGGCGACATCTCGGCGCTGTCGACCGGCTCGTGGGACGCCGTGATCGACACGTGCGGCTACGTCGCAAAGCACACCCGGTCGGTCGCCGAGGCGCTGCAGGACCGCGTCGGTCACTACGCCTTCATCTCGACCGTGTCGGTGTACGCCGACATGTCGCAGCCCGGCACCGACGTCGACGCGCCCGTCGCGACGACCGACACGCCCGAGGCCGAGCAGGTCACCAACGAGCTCTACGGCCCGTTGAAAGCGGTGTGCGAGGACATCGTGCGCGACGTGTACGGCGAGCGCGCCTGCATCGTGCGGCCCGGCCTCATCGTCGGCCCGCATGACCCGTCGGACCGCTTCACCTATTGGCCGCGTCGGTTCGATCTCGGCGGCGAGGCGATCGTGCCGAACGCCAAGGACATGCCAGTGCAGCTTGCCGACGTGCGCGACCTCGCCGAGTGGTGCGTCCACCTGGCCGAGAACAAGACGGCCGGCACATTCAACGGGTGTGGCCCCGCGACGCCCTGGACCTTCGGCGAGATGATCGACGCGTGCGTTCGTGCCGCGGGCGACAACGCGGCGACCCCCGTCTACGTCGACGAGGCCTTCCTCCTCGAGCGCGAGGTGATGGGCTGGGGGCACTTGCCGGTCTGGCTTCCCGCCGCGTTCGAGATGGGCGGGATGATGGCGTGCGACGTGTCGAAGTCAGTCGAAGCCGGTCTGACGTTCCGCTCGATCGACGACGTCGTCGAAGCGACCCTCGAGTGGGACCGCACGCGGCGCAACACGCCGCTGCGCGGCCCGCTCGATCCCGCGAAAGAGGCGGAACTGCTGCAGGAATGGAAGAGTCGATAGATGGACTTCGATCTTCCGGCTGAGGACGATCCGCGCCGCCTCAAGGTGCGGCAGTGGCTCGCGGACAACCCGTCGCCTGATGGCAAGACGCTCGCCGAGGCGGGCTACGTCGTGCCGCACTGGCCCGAGCCCTGGGGCCTCGACGCCGATCCGATCGAGCAGATCATCATCGACGACGAGCTCAGGCGGGCCGGCGTGAACCGGCCGATGAACCCGATCGGCATCGGTTGGGCGGCGCCGACGATCGCCTACGCGGGCACCGAGGAGCAAAAGGCGAAGTACCTGCCCGGGATCCTGTCGGGCCGCGACATCTGGTGTCAGTTGTTCTCCGAGCCCGGCGCCGGTTCGGACCTTGCGGCGCTCGGCACGCGTGCGATCGAAGACGGCGACGAATGGGTCGTGAACGGTTCGAAGATCTGGACGTCGCTCGGCCACATGGCGAAGTTCGGCATCCTCATCGCGCGCACCGATCCCGATCAGCCCAAGCACCAGGGCGTGTCGTACTTCGTGTGCCCGATGGACTTGCCCGGCATCGAAGTGCGCCCCATCGTCGAGATGACGGGCGCGCACATGTTCAACGAGGTGTTCTTCACCGACGTGCGCATCCCGAAGGAGAACCTCATCGGGCCGAAGCACGGTGGCTGGGCGCTGGCCAAGGTCACGCTCGGCAACGAGCGCGTCTCCCTGTCGGGTGAAGGCGCCCTCTGGGGGCGCGGCCCGACGGCGAATGATCTCGTCGAGTACGCAAAGACGCTGAACGTGACCGACCCGCTGATGCGTCAGCGCATTGCCTCCGTGTATACCGAGGCCGAAGTCCTTCGACTCATCCGTCTACGCACGGTGTCGGCCGCGATCGCCGGTCGGCCGCCGGGCCCCGAGGCGTCGATCCGCAAAGCCCTCGCCGACGAGCATGGCCAGCACATCATGAGCGTGGCCAAGGACCTCTCGGGGGCGAAGGGCATGCTCGTGGAACAGAACGAGTGGCACTACGGCTTCCTGTTCGCTCCGGCGTTGACCGTCGGCGGCGGCACCTCCGAAGTCCAGCGCAACATCATCGGCGAACGCGTCCTCGGCCTCCCCCACGACATCGACGTCGAAGTCGGCAAAACCTGGCGCGAATCGCGGACTTCTTAGTCAGCCTGTGATTTCTAGGGGCAAAGACCGCCCCGAAAAATCACAGGCTGCGTTTGAAGGCGCCGTCGCGGTTGAGGAAGTGGCGGTGCCAGCGTTTGGGGGTGGCGATGATGGCTCTTGGCTCGTCTTCGAAGAGCCATCTCGCGAAGTTGCGACGGGTCCAGCCGGTCGAGCCGGCGACGCGTAGCGCGACGCGGATGCCTTTGCGGTGGGCGAGGCCGTTGCGAGACAGCCAGCCGGCGAGACGGTTGTCGACGGCCATCGTCTTGGAGATGACGCGCTTGTACTCGGCGGCGGGCGTCGGGGAGTGCAGGATCGCTTCGGCGGAGACCATGCCCGTTTCGATCGCCTGACCGATGCCTTCGCCCGTCATCGGGTCGGTGGCCCGAGCCGCGTCGCCGACGAACAGCACGCGGCCGTCGAGCGCGTCGAGTGCGGTCTTTTCGACCCGGGCCGGGATCGGCCACGCCTTGGCCGGCGCCTCTTCGACTGAGTCGGTGCCGATCACATCGGTGAACTGTTCGCGCTCGAGAACGTCGCGGAACTTTCGGCCGAGTTCCTTGGTCGGCTCGCCGGGCTGACGCAGGATGCCGATGCCCACGTTCACGGTGCCGTCGGCGAGCGGGAACGACCACGCGTAGCCGGGACGCAGATCGGTCTCGAACAGCACCCACAGGTCGCGCGAGGCCTCAGCCGTCGACTTCCGGTACTGACGGAACGCGTGCCACTCACCGAGGTAGCCGTCCTCGTCGGTCGCCCCCGTCAGCTTGCGCACGTTGGACCAGACGCCGTCGGCGCCGATCACGTAGTCAGCGTCGATGCGCTCGCCGCCGGCAACGGTCACCACGACCGTGCCGCCGACGCCGGGCTCGATGTTCTCGAGAGCGACGCCCTCGCGTACCTCCGCACCGGCGGCGCGGGCGAGCGACACGAGCGACGCGTCCAGTTCCGTGCGACGCACCACCGCCGCGTAAGTGCCGCGACCTCGCGGCATGGGAAACGTCACCACACGACCCGACACGCTGCGCACGACCACGTCGTCGACCTTCTGCCAGCTCGGCAGCGTCGACGGATCCAGTCCGAGCGTTTCGAGGCGACGGAGTGCGCCCGTTGTGAGCCCGTCGCCGCAGCACTTGTCGCGTGGGAACGTGGCCTTGTCGATCACGACGACGTCCGCCCCGCCGCGCGCGAGCATGATGGCCGCGGACGAGCCAGCCGGTCCGGCTCCAACGATGACGACGCGCACTACGCCAGCTTCAGGATCTCGTCGAAGCCCTCCTGCAGGCATTCGACGAGCACTTCGGGATCGGGTACGGCGGCGGGATCGGAGTTGATGCCGATGAAAACGTCGTTCGGGCCCGACATCAACGTGATGTTCAGCGCCGCGCCGGAAAGCGGGCCGAACGGGAACGACGACTCCACGAGCGCACCCGCGAGATACACGTCCATCGGCGGGCCGGGCACGTTCGACGTCGTGAAGTCGACGCCCTTGAGCATCGATCCGAACAGCTGCGTCGTGAGGCGTGACGGGATGCGGGTGAGGATCCCGGCCATCGGCTCCACGAACCCGAGCGCCGGCTCGTCGCGCTGGGCGACGACGAGTTCGCGAATCGTCGCCATGCGTTCGACGGGATCCGAGATGTTGGTCGGCACCGCGAACCGGGCGGGCACGAACTGGTTGCCGCCGGCGGCCGCCGACGCGTCGCGAATGCTGATCGGCATGCCCATCCGCAACGCCTCGACATCGACACCGTGGCGAGCGTGGTACGCCGCCAGGCCACCGGCCACGCCGCCGACGAACGCGTCATTGAGCTTGCCCCCGGCCACCTTGGCGGCGGTCTTGAGGTCCGTGAGGTTGATCGTCATGAGGTCGTAGCGCGCCGACAACGAGCGCTTGGCCATGAGGGGGGAGAGCGGCTCGAACGCGGGCGCCAGCATGCGGGCGAGCGAACCGGCCATGTCGGCAGCCACCGTGGCGGTCTCCCGAGGATTGGCGACGGCCTTCACCACCTCGCCGGCGAGGCGCGACAGGATGCCGCCCTGGCGACGCGCCTCGTGCGCAAAGCCGTCCTGAAGTAGTTCGAGAGCGCTGAACACCTGGGGTTCGGGCGTCTCGGGCATCGGGCCGAGGTCGTACGTGGGGTTGCGTTCGAGGTCGAGCATCGTCAGCGCGATCTCGACGCCGCCGACGCCGTCGGTCACCGAGTGGTGCACCTTCTGGATCAACGCGGCCTTGCCGCCTTCGAGGCCCTCGATGACGTAGAACTCCCACAGCGGACGGGCCCGGTCGAAGCCCTGCATGCCGATCGGGGCGATCATGTCGAGCAGGTCACGCATGGTGCCTTCGCCCGGTGCGCTGAGGAACCGCAGGTGGTAGTTGAGGTCGAAGTTCGGATCGAAGACCCACTTGGGCGGCGCAACGCCAAGCGACGATTGCACCGCGTGCTGACGCAGGCGCGGGATCATGCGCGTCGACCGCTCGATGCGGTCCATCAGCCGCTGACGATCCGGGGCCTGGTCGAGGATCGCCACGGCGACGATCGTCGAACGAAGCAATGGATCCTTCTCGATGCCCCACATGAGGGCATCGGAGTCGCTCATGCGGTCGGTGAATTCGAGGTCGGCCATGACGCAAAGAGTACGCCGTGGCCTTCTCGGATCTACTGGGCGAGCGAGAGCACCTCGTCGAAGCCGTCGTTGAGGCATTCCACCAACACGTCGGGATCGGGGATCGCCGCAGGATCGGAGTTCACGCCGATGCCGATCTCGTCGGGCCCGGACAGCAACACCGAGGTGACCGCGCCGCCCGCTAGCGGACCGAAGGGGTACTGCTGCTCGATCTTGGCGCCGGCGAAGTAGAGGTACATGGGCGGACCGGGAACGTTCGACGCCGTGAAGTCGGCGCCTTTGAGCATGTCGCCGAACAGCTTCGCCGTCACGGCGGTCGGCATGCGGTTCAGCGCGCTCGCGGTTGCGTCTGCGAGTCGCATGGCCGGCTCGGCCAGTTCCCGCGCGACGAGTGCTCGCACGGCGAGCATTCGTTCGACGGGATCGTCGATCGTCATAGGCACAGCGAAGCGCGCCGGGGAGAACTGGTTGTTGCTCTCGGGATCCACCGCGCCGCTGTCGCGCATCGACACGGGCATCGTTAGGCGCAACGACTCCGCTTCGGCGCCGTGCTTGGCGTGGTAGGTCCGCAGACCGCCGAGCAACGCACTGATGTACGCCTCGTTCATCGTGGCATCGACCGCTTTCGACGCAGCTTTGAACCGACGCCGGTCGAGCGTGATCGTGTCGTACCGCACCGACATCGAGCGGCCCTTGGTCAGCGGGCTCAGCGGGTCGCCCGCAGCGGCCATGGACCGCTTCAGTGAGGCGACCATCTCGCTCGTGCGCATCGCCGCGTCACGCGGCGACTTCGCCGCGCGCGCCAGCGTGTCGACCAGACGACGGGTATTGCTTCGGCTCACCCGTGTCGGCTCCGCCGGAAGGTCGTCGAGTGAGATCTCCTCCTCGGGATCGCGCTCGATGTCGAGGGTGGACAGCACCATCTGCATGCCGCCGATGCCGTCGGTCAGCGCGTGGTGCACCTTCTGTACCAGCGCGGCCTTGCCGCCTTCGAGCCCTTCGACGACGGTGGTCTCCCACAACGGCCGAGTCGGATCGAAGCCGGCCATGCCGATCGGCGTTGCGAAATCGAGCACATCGCGGAACGTGCCTGCGCCGGGGGCGTTGATGATGCGGAAGTGGTAGCTCAGGTCGAAATACGGGTCCTCGGCCCACCGCGGCGGACTCGCGGTCATCGACGACTGCACCACGCGCTCGCGCAGTCGCGGGATCATGTGGGTCGACCGCTCGACGCGGTCCATCATGCGAGCACGATCCGGCGCGCGGTCCAGCAGCGAGACCATCACGACCGTGGATCGCAGCAGCGGATCCCGTTCGATGCGCCAGAGAAGAGCGTCGACATCGCTGAGTCGACGAGTGGGGGACGGCATCGAAAGAGGTTACGAGACGACGGCCGCCTTCATCCCGTCGTCGATCGTCGGATGCGAGAAGACGAACCCGGCGTCCAGCAAACGCTTCGGCACCACGCGCTGGCTCGTCAAAAGCGTGTCGACCAGTTCGGGGCCGAGCAGCACCTTCAGCGCCGCCTTCGGGATCGGCACGATCGTCGGGCGGCGCAAGGCCGCTCCGAGGGCCTTCGTGTAGTCGGCGTTCGTGACGGGCTCGGGGGCGGTGAGATTGACCGGGCCACTGATGTCGTGATCGAGGGCGAAGCGCAGGGCGCGCACTTCGTCCTCCAACGTGATCCAGCTCAGCCAGAACCGGCCGTCGCCGATCTTGCCGCCGAGGCCCAGCTTGAAGGGCAGCAACTGCCGGCCCAGCATGCCGCCACTCGCCGTCTGCACGATCCCCGTGCGGGCGTGGACCACGCGGACGCCCGCAGCTTCGGCGGGCGCAGTTGCGGCTTCCCACTGCCGCACGACCTCGGCGAGGAAGTCGTCGCCGGTCGGACCCGATTCGTCGACAACCTTCCCGTGCGTGTCGCCGTAGTAACCGATGGCGGATCCGGACACGAGCACCTTGGGGCCGTTGGTCGCGCCGAGGATCCCGCGCACGACCGCCTCGGTGGTGTCCACGCGCGAGTCGAGGACCTTGCGCTTCTGCTCGGGGTTCCAGCGCTTCTCGACGGGTTCGCCGGCGAGATTGACCACGGCGTCGACGCCTTCGAGCGGCTCTCCGAGACGGATCTCGTCGCTTCCCTTCGCGTCACCGCGCACGATGCGCACGGCTTGGTGGCCGTCGGAGATGAGCGAACGGATGAGGGCGGACCCGATGGTCCCATGGCTTCCGGTGACGGCGACTCGCATCATGCGAGTCTTACTACGGGTTGGTCGGCTCGGTGGATGGCGGCGCGGTGGTCGGCGCGTGCGTGGTGGTGGTGCTCTTCGGTCGCGTCGTCGTGGTGACGGCCGTGCCCGACCCGTCGCAGTTGATGCCCTCCTGGGGGCGGTAGGTCGCGCGGAACTTGTCTGTCTTCTTCGTGCCGTCCGGGTAGGTGCGGGTCCGTTCGGTGATGACCTGCTTGCACACGCCCTTGGGCTGCTCGGTCTGACCCGTCTGGGTTCCCGGCGCGTACTTGGTCGAGTACAGCGTGACGGTGAGCGTGGTCCCCGTGTACGCGGGCCAGATCAGGACGCCGTAGGGGGTCGTGTTGGAGATGATCAGGTCGGGGTGCGGATAGTTGAGCGTCGCCTCGCGGCCGTAGGGATAGCGGCTGATGTAGATCGAGTGGCTCTGGTATTCGGGGACGTCGAGGCCGGCGAAGAACGATGCGTTGAACAACGTCGTCGCGAACTGGGAGATGCCGCCGCCGACGGCCTCGGCGAACTTGCCGTCCTCGATCACGTGGTCGACGACGAACCCGTTGGCCGTGGTGCGCTTGCCGACGAGCTGGTTGATCGACAGGCGGCTGTGGGGACGGATCACAGTGCCCCGAACGATGTCGGCGATGTGGTGGATGTTGGTCACGCGCGGCTGACAGCACGGGTGCTTGGTCGTGAAGGTGCCGACGACCTCCTTGATGCCGAATGCGGCGGCTTCTTCCGCGGTGATCGATGGTTCGGAGACCTTGAGCGGCAGCGGGATCGGCCGGGCCGGCGGTTTCTCGATGGCGGCGGCGAATGCCGCTTCGACGGCCTCGGGATCGCAGCACTTGGTGCCGGGGGTTCCGGGGGTGAACACCGGCTTGCCCTCGCCGTTGACGCTGAACTTGGTCTCGACCACGGGCTTGCCGACACCGGGGAACAGCTTGTTGAGGTCGGCGGCGGCTCGCTCGCCGCTCACGCCGAGCAGCAGCGCTTCGGGCGTCGCGACGGCGTCGATCCAGCTCGCGAGCATGTTCGGCGCGATGGCCTTGGTGGTGTCGTCGGCAACGACTTTGAGGTCCAACTCGCCGAGCTTGTTCGCTTTGCGGGCGAGCGCCTCGGCATCGGTCAGCGAGTACTGCGGGCGAACGACGCCGCGCGGCACCGAGATCTTCATGGGCTTGCCACTGCGGACTGCGTCGGGCAGCGCCGCCGCCACGTCGTCGGGGTCGATGCCGTTGCCGTTGGTGCCGGCGACGGCGACGAACACGCCGCTCTTGCGCGTCAGGGACGGCTCCTTGGCGAGGATCTTGCCGGGGCCCGGGTCGTGGTCGGTGACGGCGCGCCGCAGCTTGGCCTCGTCGATCGCGATCTCGATGGGCGCGGAACGTTCCGAGAAAATCGCCTTCACGGCGCCGAAGGCGCGGGCGATCGGGTTGCCCTTGCGGCCCACCTTGAGAGCGGCGTCAGCGGTTTTCTTGACGTCGATCGACGCGCCGAGCTCCTGCAGTGTGATCGTGAAGCCACCCTTCGGTGCGCTCACTTTCACCTCGGACTGCCGCAGGTTCGCGTCGAGCTCATCGATGCGTTTGGTGAGTTCGGTTTCCTTCAGCCCGGCGATGCTCTTGCCGGCGAGGGTGACGTGGCGGGCGACCTTCGAACGCGACACTGCGGCGACCGCCGTCGTGCCGATGCCCAAGGTCACAATCGTGACGACGAGCGCGACGATGAGCAGCCGTTGGCGCGGCTGCATCACTGTTGGACGCAGCGTCGAACGAACGACGCAAAGGGGCCGGGGTGACTCATGTGACCGCCGTGGCCGGCGCCTTCGATCCACTGGACTTCGGTACCGAACATGTTGGCCATGGCTTCGCAGCCCTCTTTGTGGTGCTGCTGCGTTTCCGAACCGCCCGCAACCAGCACCGGAACCTTGATGTCCTCGGCCACGAAGGGCGGCGTGTCGACTTCGCGCAGCATCTTCAGGTCCGCGAGCAACGCCGGACCTTCCGCCTTGCGCTGTTGCTGCGTCTTGAGCGGAAGCATCTCCCAGGCCATGTCGCCGGCCAGATACCGCATGAAGTTCTCCGCTGACTTCGCGGGGTCGTCCCCGTCCGCCAGGGTCTTGGCGCCGGCGGTCGACGTAGGCCACCAGTCGAGCCACGGCATCGGCGATTCGTAGACACCCGCGCTCGTGACCAGGTCCGGGCGCTGCGCCGCGGCCGCCAGCGTGATCACGCCGCCCAGGCTGTGGCCGATCACCGTGGACGGTTTCCCGTCGAGGATCGTGAGCAGGTCGTTCACGTGGACGTCGACCGATTCGGCGAGCGGCGCCTCCATCGAGTGTGCGTAACCACGTCGGTCGTAGGTCGTGACCACCCAATCGTGCAGATACCCGACGATGCGGCTGAAACTGGCGCCACGATCCATGACGCCGTGAACGAGCACGACGCGGGGGGCGTCGTCCTCACGGTCGTCGTCGAAAACTTGGACGGAGAGTGGCGTTTCCACGCCGGAAAGATTGGCAGGCCACGATGGTGTTCGTGGGGCATCCCCGACTTCCGGCCCTCGCGGCTCACGTATTCGTCGACGACCTCGACGCGCTCGTGTTGTCTGATGAGGACTCGCACCATCTCATGCGCGTGCTACGGCTACGTGATGGCGAAGGCGTGACTGTGAGCGACGGGGCGGGGCGGTGGCGTCGCGGCGTGATTGCGTCCGGCACCGTGCAGGCCGACGGGGATGTGATCGCCGCGGACCGGCCCGCACCGGTCGTGAGTGTCGGGTTTGCGCTGACGAAGGGCGACAAGCCCGAATTCACCGTGCAAAAGCTCTGCGAGATCGGCGTGGACCGCATCGTGCCGATCCAGGCGGCGCGCTCGATCGTGAAATGGGAGACGGAAAAGGCAGCCAAGAACGTCGAACGGTGGCGGTCCGTCTCGCGCGCGGCCGCGATGCAATCGCGGCGGGTGTGGCTGCCCGAGGTTTCCGACGTCGTGGTGCCCGGCACCCTGGAAGGCGTGGCGTTCGCCCATCCCGGAGGAGGACACATCTCGCTCGAGCATCCCTTCATTGCTGTCGGTCCCGAAGGGGGGTGGACCGACGACGAAGTGTCCGGCGCGGCGCTCGTCGACCTCGGTCCGACCACGCTGCGCGCCGAAACGGCATCGCTTGCGGCGGCGGCGTTGCTCGTCGGCCTGCGTGACCAGCGGATTCTCCCGGCGGATTTGTCCGTTTCACCCGAGTAGGCCCGGCCACCTAGAGTGGCCAGCGGGGAAAATTGGGGTGGAGAAGAGGGACCGCCATGTCTGATCGTGATGAAAGCGATCCGAATTTCAGCCTGAGGCTGGGTCAGCGGCTGCGCGCCGTCCGCAAGCAGAAGAATCTGTCGTTGCACGCCGTGGAGGCGCAGACCGAGGGCGAATTTCGCGCGTCGGTGCTCGGCGCCTACGAGCGGGGCGAGCGAGCGATTTCCGTGCTTCGCCTCCAGCGCCTCGCCTCGGTCTACGAGGTTTCCGTGGACCAACTCCTGCCCGGCACCCACGACGTCGCCACCACGCTCGACCTCCGGGAGACCGCTGTCGGCGGTGCACCGCCGAGCTGGCCGGTCGCCGGAGACGAGGGCCCGCCCGTGGTCATCGACCTCGTCGGCCTGGAACGGCTGCCCGCCGAAGAGCGGGAGCTGATCGGCCGCTACGTCGGCATGATCCAGGTCAAGCGGCAGGATTTCACATCGCCCCGACTGGCCATCCGACGCGACGACCTGCGTGCCCTCGCGTTCCTGTTCGAGACGACTCCTGCCATCATGCGTCGTCGTCTTGACCAACTCGGTGTCTCCATCCGCGCCTAACGCCGCGTCGCCCTTCGGCGTCTACATCCACATTCCGTTTTGTTCGAAACGGTGTGACTACTGCGCGTTCGCAACCTGGACCGACCGTCATCACCTCCACGCCCAATACGCCGAAGCGTGCGTGACGCAGCTGCGTCGGGAGCAGGAACAGCCGGCGACGAGTGTGTTCGTTGGCGGGGGCACCCCGTCGCTGATCGACCCGCAGTTGCTGGCGTCGATCCTGCGTGCCGTCGCCGTGGTTCCGGGCGGCGAAGTCACCGTCGAATGCAATCCCGACAACGTGACCGAGGAGTTGCTACGGGTGTACTTGGACGCGGGCGTGAACCGGATCTCGCTCGGTGTGCAGTCGACCCAGTCCCATGTGCTCGACGCGTTGGGCCGTGAGCACGATCGCGCCGCCGTTGCCCGGGCCGTCGACGCCATCCGTGCCGTCGGTATGCCGACGTTCAACCTCGACGTCATCTACGGCGTTGCGGGCGAATCGATCGCCGATTGGGAGAAAACGCTCAGAGACGTCGTTGCGTTCAAGCCATTTCATGTGAGCGCGTATGGATTGACGGTCGAGGCGGGTACGCCGTTGGCTGCCCAACCCGAACGACATCCTGATGACGACGACCAAGCGGCCAAGTACGCACTCACCGAGGAATTGCTCAGCGGAGCAGGTCTCGCGAACTACGAGATCTCCAACTGGGCTCAGCCCGGTCACGAGTGCGCGCATAACTTCTTGTATTGGCGACAGGGTGACTATCTGGGAGTCGGTTGCGCCGCTCATTCGCACCGCGCCGGCCGGCGGTGGTGGAACCACCGCACGCCCGAGCGCTATCTCGATGCGATCAGCCGGAACGTCTCCGCTGAGAGCGGCGCCGAGGAGCTCGACGCTCCCACTCGCGCCTTCGAAGCACTCGAACTGCTGCTGCGGACCCGCGAGGGCGTCCCGCTCGCAGCACTCGATCTGGAGGATCCGGACCTCGCCGGCCTCGTTGTCACTCACGGTGATCGGGTCGTGCTCACACCCGCGGGCAGGCTTCTTGCCAACGAGGTCGCGTTGCGTCTCCGTTTCGACGCCGCAACCCAATAGCCTGCGTACTCGACATGGGCATGAGCATCCGGACAAAGAACATCCTCACCGCGTTGCTCGCGGTTGTGTTGGTGGGCGGATTCATCTTCTTGGCCGAGGGCTTGAAGAGCGACAAGAAGGACGACCGTCTCGCGGCGATCGAGGACGTGACAACCACGACGTTCCGGCGCACGACGACAACGCGGCCCGTCACCACGACCACGGCCAGCACGATCTCGGCGACCACCACCAGCCTGGCGGCACCCGTGGCCACGACAACCACCGTCAAGAAGACCACCACTACCCGGGCGACCACCGCGACGTCAAAGAAGCCGTCGACCACCACCACGACCCCGGCCCCGCCTCACACGGGGCCGGGCGACGAGCCGTCGGACAACACGGGCACGTTCACGCGCTCCTCGACGGGCGCGTACTCCGGCAACAAGGTGCCCGCCTGTGCGGCCACCGATCCTTTCTGCGTCGCGCTGGGAGCCGAGCAAGGTGAAAACGGCCAGGTTCGTCTCGTGGTGCAACTGCGCAACAACACCAACCGAACTGTCTCGTTCCCGGGCGGCTTGCGCATCAGCGTCTATGTCCGTCAGCCGAGCGGGGCAGAACGGCAGTTCATTCTCGACGCATCTGGCGTGCAATCCCTCGCGCCAGCTGGCGAGCCCCACGGCGACGATGCGGTGCGAGTCAGCTCACTTACGTCCTTCGACGAAGTGGGCGACTTTCAGTTCACCGCGAGCGTCCGTGTCGACTACGGATCTTGATTAGGAATCGTGAGCGAACGAATCAACTGGCTGAGCACCAAAGAGTGCTGTGAACGACTCGGGGTCACTGTGCGGACCCTGTACCGCTTCATCGACGAAGGGCAACTGCCCGCGTACCAAATGGGTCGTGTGATCCGGGTGCAAGAGGCTGATCTCGCGACCTTCATCGACAGCGTGCGTATTTCTCCGGGCTCGCTGGCCCACCTGTATCCCGATACCGGCTCGAGTGAAGAGGTCGAAGCTGACGTTGGCTGACGAATGCTTGTTCTGCAAGATCGTCGCGGGAACCATCCCCGCCACCAAAGTGCACGAGAACGACGACGTGCTGGCCTTCCGGGACGTGAACCCGGTCGCGCCCACGCACGTCCTCGTGATCCCGAAACGCCACATCGTCGGCGCTGACCATCTCGCCGACGGTGACGGGGACGTGCTGTGCAAGATGTTCGTCGCCGCCAAGGCCGTGGCCGACGAAGAAGGCGTCGCCGAGACGGGCTATCGCACCGTGTTCAACGTGGGAGCCCACGCCGGCCAGACCGTGCCGCACCTGCACCTTCACGTCCTCGGTGGGCGTGGGATGACCTGGCCTCCGGGGTAATCGCGCTGCCGCCATTACCGGACCGCGTACGCTTCGCGTAGCAGTGTCACCGACCGCCACTTACCTCGTCCCCGCCAACGATCTGATGGTCGCGCTCGTCGGCCAGCACGACGAGACCCTGCGCGCCATCGAAGCGGCCTTCCCCGGCACGACGATCGTGGTGCGCGGCAACGAGGTGCTCATCGACGGACCGGACGCGCCGAATGTCGAACGCCTCTTCACCGAGCTGGTGAAGCTGCTCGAAAAGGGCACGCCGCTCGACGCCGCCAACGTCGTGCGCACCGTCGACATGATCCGGGCCAACGAGATCCCGAGCGAGATTCTCACCGCCGAGGTGCTCAAGTCCGCACGCGGCCGCAGCGTCCGACCCAAGACGGCGGGACAGAAGCGCTACGTCGATGCGATCCTCGGCAACACGGTGACCTTCGGCATCGGCCCGGCCGGTACCGGCAAGAGCTATCTCGCGGTGGCCCTTGCGGTGCAGGCGCTGCAGGCCAAAGCCGTCGAGCGCATCATCCTCACGCGTCCGGCCGTGGAGGCCGGCGAGCGACTCGGCTTCCTACCCGGCGACATGCTCGCCAAGGTGGACCCGTACCTTCGCCCGCTGTACGACGCGCTCTACGACATGCTCACGGCCGAGGGCGCCATGAAGCTGCTCGAGCGCAACACGATCGAAGTGGCGCCGCTGGCCTACATGCGTGGCCGAACGCTGAACAACTCGTTCATCATCCTGGACGAGGCCCAGAACACCACGCCCGAGCAGATGAAGATGTTCCTCACCCGTATCGGTTTCGGGTCCAAGGCGGTCGTCACGGGCGACGTCACGCAGGTCGACCTGTCCACGGGCAAGTCGGGGCTCCAAGGCGTCGAGGCGATCCTCGGAGGGGTCGACGACATCGAATTCGTGCGGCTCAACGAGCGTGACGTCGTGCGGCACAAGATCGTGGCCGACATCGTCACCGCGTACGAGAAGCACGACGCCGCCAACCAGAAGACCTCCCGGCGGCGCGGCAACTAACCATGCCCATACAAGTCTTTGTCGCCGACGAGCAGTCGGATCACCCCGTCGATGCGCCGCGGTGGGACGTCCTCGCGCGCAACGTCCTGAAGGCGCAGAAGGTGAAGGGCGACGCCGAGTTGTCGGTGCTCTTCGTCGACGAGCCGACGATCGCGTCCCTGAACGAGCGCTTCCTGGGCAAGTCCGGTCCGACCGACGTGCTGGCCTTCCCGCTCGAGGACGACCCCGAGGAGCCGGGTCGGTGGCCCGACACCGGCGGTCCCGCCCCCGGGCGGGAGCCCCTCGAACCCGGTGATCTGCCGATGCTGCTCGGCGACGTGGTGATCTGTCCGGCCGTGGCCGCCCGCAACGCGCCGGAGCACGCCGGCACCTACGACGACGAGATCGCATTGCTGTTGGTGCACGGGATCCTGCACCTGCTCGGCATGGACCACATCGAAGAGTCCGACGCCGAAGCGATGGAAGCGCGCGAGCGCGAACTCCTCGCGGAGTTCAACCGATGATCCCGATCATCGCGATCGTCGTGGTTCTCACCGCGACGGCGTCGTTCCTCGCCATGGCCGAGACGGCGCTGACGCGCATGAGCAAGCACAAGGCGCAGGTGCTGGCCGACGAAGGCCGCAAGTCGGCGAAGGAACTCGCCGTCATCGCCGAGCGACCGGAGCGCTTCATCAATCCGATTCTGCTCATCGTCCTGGCGTGTCATCTCGCCATCGGCACCTTGGTCGGTCTGCTCACCGAGCCCCTCGGTGTGGGTGGCGTCATCGCGGGTATCGCGATCGAAATCAGCATCATCTTCGTGTTTGCCGAGTCCGCGCCCAAGACGTGGGCGGTGCTGAACTCCGAGCGAGCTGCGCTGCTGTCGGCCCGGCCCGTCGCAAACATCGCGCAGTTCCCACCGCTGCGACTCGTCTCGCGCTTCCTCATCACGGTCTCGAACATCCTGCTGCCGGGCAAGGGTCTGAAGGAGGGCCCCTACGTCTCGGAAGAGGAACTGCTCGCACTCACCGACGCCGCCGCCGAGGACGACGTCATCGAGCAGGAAGAACGTGAGCTGATTCGCTCCGTCTTCGAGTTCGGCGACACCGTCGCCCGTGAGGTGATGGTGCCGCGGCCTGACATGGTCGCCGTCGAAGGCGGTATGTCGGCGACCGACGTGATCGAAATCGCGCTGCGGGCTGGCTTCAGCCGCATCCCTGTCTACGACGAGAACATCGACAACGTCGTCGGCGTCGTGTTCACCAAGGACCTGCTGCGGGCCGAGCGCGAAGGTCGCGCCGACATCGACGTGCGCAACCTCGCCCGTGAAGGATTGTTCGTGCCCGAGTCGAAGCCCGTCGCCGAACTCATGCGGGAGATGCAGCACCGCAAACTGCACCTCGCGTTCGTGCTCGACGAGTTCGGCGACACCGCCGGCCTCGTCACCCTCGAGGATCTCATCGAAGAACTCGTCGGGGAGATCACCGACGAGTACGACGTCGAAGAAGCGCCCATCGAACGGCTGCCCAACGGCGACGTGCGGGTCAACGGCAAGATGCCGATCGACGAAGTCAACGACATGTTGAAGATCGATCTGCCCGAAGGTGACGACTGGGACACGGTGGCCGGTCTGCTGTTCAACCGGCTCGGCCACGTGCCGGTCGACGGCGAGAGCGTGCGCTGCGACGGCCACACGTTGACCGCAGAACGCGTGCAGGGCCGCCGCATCGGTCGGGTGCGCATCAAGGTCGTGTCGGCCGATGCTTCCGCCGAGGAGGGCTAGTCGTGCGTTCGGGGTTTGCGACCCTCATCGGGCGCCCGAATGTCGGCAAGTCGACCCTGCTGAACCAGATCCTCGGTGAGAAGGTCTCGATCGTTTCCAACAAGGTGCAGACGACGCGGCACGCGGTGCGCGGAGTGCTCACCCGTCCCGATGCGCAGATCGTGTTCGTCGACACGCCCGGCATTCACAAGCCGCGCACCAAGCTCGGCACGCGGCTGAACACGACGGCGGAGGACGCGCTCGACGGCGTCGATGTCGTGTGCTTCCTCATCGACGCGACCGCGCCGATGGGTAGGGGCGACGAGTTCGTCGCCGCGATGTTGCCGAAGAACGCGCTGGTCGTCGTCAACAAGGTCGACAAAGCCTCGAAGGATCAGGTGATCACGCAACTCGCGGCTGCGTCGGCGCTCGACATGGCCGAGTACTTTCCGATCAGTGCGCGGACGGGCAAGGGCGTCGACGTGCTCGTCGACGCGATCGCCTCGCGACTCCCCGAGGGGCCGTTGCTGTATCCGGCCGACCAACTCACCGACACCTCGGACGAGGCGTGGGTGTGCGAACTGGTGCGCGAACAGTTGCTGGCCATCCTGCGCGAGGAACTGCCGCATTCGATCGCGTGTCGCGTCGTCGACTGGGACTGGCCGGTGGTCAAACTCGAGATCCTCGTCGAGCGGGAGTCGCAGAAGGGC
>JBEHXL010000014.1:0-73580 GCA_048498715.1 Actinomycetota bacterium
TGCACGCCTGGCGTGCGCCGGCCGGGCCAGTTCGCGTCTGAAAGTCGGTTACGGCTGCGAAGGTCGCTGCGACTCGGCTTCAGCCCGCTTGCGAGCGGCTTCTGCCTCGGCGTCGCGACGAGCGTCGGCGCCCTGCTTCTCGGCCTCGGCGCGCATCTCTTCGCCGTCCTTCTCCGCGTCTTCGCGCCTTTCCTCCGCGTCGTCGCGGGCGTCGTCGGCCTGCTTCTGCGCCTCTTCGCGCTGGTCGTTCGCGACCTCTTCGGCGTCGCGGCGGGCCTCGTCGGGGTCCGGCGCGTCGACGTCGGGCGCGTCCGGCGTATTGGGCGTGGTCGGGACCGTGACGTTCGGGATGGTCGGCCGCGTAACGACAGGGATGGACGCGGAGGGTCCGTCCGCCGCGGTATTCGCGGCCGGAACGAACGGCAAGGCGCCACCACCGCCGCTGGCGAGGATGATGCCGATCGCGACGGCACCGCCGGCGATGGCAAAACGATCAGTACGACTCAGACGAAACACGGCGAGCAGGTTAGCGACGGATCAGTCGTTTGTATAAGCAGACGAGTTCGCTGCCTCGGCGCGGGCACGCGCGTCCTGGCTCTGCTGCTCGCTGCGGGCACGCGCATCGTCGGCCTGTTGACGCGCCGCGGCAGCTGCGGCATCGGCCCGGGCGCGGGCGTCGTCGATCAGTTGCTGCGCGTGGGCCTTGGCCGCGGCGACCTGCGCTCGTGCTCGGGCGAGCGCGTCGGCGCCGGGATTCTGGACGACCTTCGGCGTGACGACCGGCGCCAGCGTCGGTGCGGCGCTCGGGTCGCCCATCACCGTCTTGGACTCGGAGTGGCCCTTGCCGCCCTGGACGTTGCCGCCGGTGTTCTCGATGCCGAGACCGGGACCACCCGAAGCGTTGGCGTCACCACTGAAGATCGCCGGTGTCGCCGACGTCGAATTCAACGAAAGCGGCGCCGCAACGAACGCGCCCACCGCAGCCAAGCGGAAAAACAACCCCGTGCCCATATGAACGAAGAGTAACGAGCGTGGAAGACTTTGTGAATGGCTGATCGCCCCTGGGTCATGCGTACCTACTCCGGTCACTCGACGGCGAAGGCGTCGAACGAGCTGTACCGGACCAACCTGGCGAAGGGCCAGACGGGTCTGTCCGTCGCCTTCGACCTTCCGACGCAGACGGGCTACGACCCGGACGCGCCCGAAGCGACCGGTGAAGTCGGCAAGGTCGGCGTGCCCGTCGTCCATCTCGGGCATGTCGAGCAACTCTTCGATCAGATCCCCGTCGACGAACTGACCACGTCGATGACGATCAACGCACCCGCGTCATGGATGTTGGCGATGTACATCGCAAACGCAGAAAATCGCGGCATCGACAAGTCGGTCCTGGGTGGAACGACACAGAACGACATCATCAAGGAGTACCTGTCGCGCGGCACGTACATCTTCGGGCCGGAGGCTTCGAAGCGCCTGACGGTCGACACGATCTGTTACACGGTCAACCACGTGCCTCGTTGGAACCCGATCAACGTGTGCAGCTACCACCTGCAGGAGGCAGGTGCGACGCCGGTGCAGGAACTGGCCTTCACGATGGCGACCGCCGTCGCCGTGCTCGACGGCGTACGCGAGTCCGGCCAGATCGCCGAGGCGGAACTCCCGAAGGTCGTCGAAAGAATTTCTTTCTTCGTCAACGCGGGCATCCGTTTCATCGAAGAGGTGTGCAAGATGCGCGCCTTCGGGATCATGTGGGACACGATCTGCAAGGAGCGTTACGGCGTCGAGGATCCCAAGGCCCGCCGCTTCCGGTACGCCGTGCAGGTGAACTCGCTCGGGCTGACTGAGCAGCAGGCCGAGAACAACGTGCAGCGCATCGTGTTGGAGATGCTGGGAGTGACCCTTTCGAAGGACGCGCGCACGCGGTCGCTGCAGCTGCCGGCGTGGAACGAAGCGTTGGGCCTGCCGCGTCCGTGGGATCAGCAGTGGGCGTTGCGCATGCAGCAGGTGCTGGCGTTCGAGACCGACCTGCTCGAGTACGACGACATCTTCAATGGTTCGCACGTCGTCGAAGCGAAGACGGCGGAACTCGTGGATGCGGCGTGGGCCGAGTTCAACGAGATCCAAGAACTCGGCGGCGCGTTCGAGGCCATCGAAGAGTTGAAGTCACGCCTCGTGCGGTCGCAGGCCGCGCGGGCCCGTCGCATCGAGGTCGGCGACCAGAAGGTCGTGGGCGTGAACTGCTTCGAGGAGACGGCGGCATCGCCGCTCACGGGCGAAGGCGCGATCCTCAAGGTCGACCCGGCGGTCGAAGTTGCCGCCAAAGAAGAGCTCAAAGCCTGGAAGGCGTCGCGCGACAACGCCGCAGTGCAGGCCGCGATTGCGGAGCTCAAGCGCGTGGCGGGCACCAACGAAAACATCATGGAAGCCAACATCGCCCTCGCTCATGCAGGCGGTACCACCGGCGAGTGGGCCGGCGCCCTGCGCGAAGTGTTCGGCGAGTACCGCGCCCCCACCGGTGTTGCTGGTGCCGTTGGCGGCCGCGGCGAAGAGATGGGCCCGACCCTCGACAAGGTGCGCGCCCTCGACGGCGGACCACCCCGCTTCCTGGTCGCCAAGCCCGGTCTCGATGGTCACTCGAACGGCGCCGAGCAGGTCGCCGTTGCCGCGCGCGACGCGGGCTTCGAAGTGATCTACCAAGGCATCCGTCTCACGCCGCAGCAGATTGCTGACGCAGCCCGCGACGAGGACGTGGACGTAATTGGCCTGTCGATCCTGTCGGGCGGCCATCTCGAACTGGTCCCCGAGGTACTGCGCCTGCTGCGTTCGAGCGGCGTCGACGCGCCCGTCATCGCCGGGGGCATCATTCCGCCCGAGGACGAGGCGAAGCTGCTCGACGGCGGCGTCACCGCGGTCTACACGCCGAAGGACTACGAGTTGTCCGAGATGATGAGCGAGATCGTCGACATCGTCGCGAAGCACAGGTCGGGCGCTGCGTAAGGTCGCCGCATGGCTACTCCGCAGCCCGGCATCTTCGCGGTAGGCAACCGCACGCATCACCATCTCGAATTCGACTGCCAAGGCGAGCCCGCCGAAGTACTCGCTGCGATTCAACGCATTCGCGAAGCCGCAACCACCGTTGTCGGCGTGAACGTGGTCGTCGGTTTCGGGGCGCGGCAGTGGGCGTCGATGTCATCGACGGCGCCGGATGACTTGACCGCGTTCAAGACGATCGAAGGCGTCGGCGGCTTTACGATGCCGGCCACACAACACGACCTGTGGCTGTGGTTGCACGCCTCCGGTCCCGACGCCGTGTTCAACGTGGCCCGCATTGCGGCCGTCGAGCTGGCCGACCTGGCGACGGTAGCCAGCGAGCAGTCGTGCTTCACGTATCAAGCGAGCCAGGACCTCACCGGCTTCGAGGACGGCACGGAGAATCCGCCGCTCGACGACGCGATCGAAAGCGCGGTCATCGAGGGCGACGGTGGGTCAATCGTTCTGTTGCAGAAGTGGATCCACGACCTCGACGGTTTCGAGGCGCTCGAGCTGTCCGATCGCGAGGCCGTGATCGGACGCACGATGGTCGGCAGCGAAGAAATAGATCCGGCGCCCGCGGCATCGCACGTCGAACGCGTGGTGCTCGAAGACGAGCACGGCGACGAGCTCGAGGTGTTCCGTCGCTCTACCGCTTTTGGCGGCGTGCAAGAGCACGGACTGATGTTCCTGGCGTTCAGCGCCGACCGAGCGCGGTTGCAACGCATGCTCGAACGTATGGCTGGGGCCGAAGACGACGTGCGCGACCGGTTGACCGAGTTCTCGACGCCCGTACGGAGCGCGTGGTACTACGCGCCGCCGCTCGAAGCGCTACGCGCCTAACAGCTTTCGCACATGCCGTCGCGCACGGCTGACACAGAGTTGGCCGGCGACACGTCCTGCGCGGCCGGCGAGACGATCGTCGGCAAGGTCGGCTTGGGCAGCGGAATCGGACCCGCCTTCTTGGTGCTCAGTGGACCAGTGCGGATGGTCGGCAGCTTCGGCGGAAGCGTGACCACGGGACCCACGACCGGTGGGAGCGAAGGCCCGAGCACTGTCGGCAGCGAATGCGGCGTGGACAGGACACACGGTGAACTGTTGCCGCCGACGATCGACTGCGGAACGCTGCGAAGTTTGCTCAGCAGACGTCGCACGAGGCTGATCGACTCGCGCTTTCCATCCGCTGCCACAGTGGCTGCGATCTGCACTGGACCACAGACACAGGGCACCGATGGAACTACCGGCGTGTTGAACGTCGGCAGCGAAGGAAGCGACTTGGGCGCCGGCAGCGAAGGAAGCGACCTCGGCTTGGGCAGCGACGGCAACGAGACCGGCTTGGGCAACGACGCGCAGCCGCACGGTGTGTTCGGCGTCGACTGTGGCGTCGACGCGGGCAACGAGCGCGGCCGAGAGCGTGGTCGCGACGCCGGAGTCGAGTCGGGCAGCGACGACGGCAGCGAATCGGGCATCGACTGCGGCATCGAAGCCGGAGTCGATGGGGCGTACTTCTTGCCGCAATCGGATTGGTGCTCGCCGTTGCCAGCCGCGCCAACGCGCGCATTCGAGCGGTGAGTGTCTTCATCGCGACGAGCGCACTGTTCGGCAGCCTCAGCCGGGGCGCCGTACTGGCCGCGGTTGTCGGGGTTGGGTTGACGTGGCGCAGACTCGACCGGCGGGACATCCTTCCTGCCGTCCTGGGTGCGGCTGTGGCTGCAGCCGGCATCGCTACCTCGGCAAGCACCTCGCGCCAGTTCGGCGTGCTCGGCGCCTTCGGCATCCTCGCGATACTGCTCGTCGCGGTTTCGCCGACGGAATCACGACGCGCGCAGTTCCACTTCGCGGGCCGAGCAGTCGCTGCGCTGACCGTCGCAGTCGTGTTGCTGGCCCTGCCACGCGTCGGCCACGTCGCGCAGTCGCGCTTCAACTCAGCCAGTACGGAAGACAGGACGGCCGAGTGGTCAGCTGCGTACCGGGTCGGGATGCGTCATCCGCTCACCGGCGACGGCCCCGAACGCGACCTGGTCATCCACAACTTCCGCGGCTACGCCGTGGCCCGCTACGCCCACAACGAGCTACTGCAGGTGTTCGCCGGCGCCGGACTAGTGGGCGTCGTGACGTTCGTGC
The DNA here is from genome assembly GCA_048498715.1 of Actinomycetota bacterium. Lineage (GTDB taxonomy): Bacteria > Actinomycetota > Acidimicrobiia > Acidimicrobiales > JACCXE01 > JACCXE01. The sequence goes on from JBEHXL010000014.1 coordinate 5,152, forward strand.
TCGCGATCGGCGCGGTCGGATGGGCTCTGCGTGACCGCTCGATAGCTGCCTCGGGCACCATCGGCGTAGCCGCAGTGCTGCTCATCGGCGCGCTGATTGATTTCCCCTGGCACTTCGTGGCGCTGATGGCCTTCGGCGGACTTTGCCTCGGGCGTCGCGCGCCCGAATAGCCTGCGCGGCATGGCCGATCGTCGTGACCCCGCCGCCAAAGTTGTCAACCTGCTGCACCGCAGCCTCTTCACCGCCACGAGGGGCAAGCTCGGCGGCAAAGTGATGGGCATGGAAGCCGTCGTCCTCACGACGACGGGCCGCAAGACCGGTGAGAAGCGCCAGACGATGCTGACCGCACCGATCACCGAGGGCGAGAAGGTATTCCTCGTCGCATCGTGGGGCGGCGGCCCGAAACATCCGATGTGGTTCCTGAATTTGCAGGCCGACCCGAACGTCACGATCACGCGCAACGGCACCGACACGAAGAACTACGTCGGCCGCATCCTCAGCCATGAGGAGAAGGAAGCGATCTGGCCGCGCATCACCGACTCGTACAAGGGCTACGCCGGTTATCAGGAGAAGACCGACCGCGACATCCCCGTCATCGAGTTCACCCCGGCATAGATGGGCAAGCTGCTCTACATCACCAACACGTCTCTGGACGGCTTCATCGAGGACGCGAGCGGCGATTTCCAGTTCAGCGAGCCGAGCGACGAGGTGTTCGCGTTCATCACGGACTTGATCCGGCCGTGCAGCACCTTCGTCTACGGCCGACGCCTCTACGAGTCAATGCAGGTGTGGGAGACCGACCCGACGCTCGGTGAAGGGAGCGAACTCAACGCAGAGTTTGCGCGGGTCTGGCAGGAGAAGGACAAGGTCGTCTACTCGACGACACTGTCTGCTCCCGTGACCGAGCGAACGATCATCGAGCCCACGTTCACCGCAGACTCATTGCGCGCCGTTGCGGATACCGCGGCCGGCGACCTCACGATCGGTGGCGCCGAGTTTGCGGCGCACGCGTTCGCCGCGGGTCTCGTCGACGAAGTGCAGCTCTTCATGAGCGGCGTCACGCTGGGCGCCGGCAAGCCGGCGTTGCCCACCGATCAGCGCATCAAGCTGCGGCTTCTCGACGAGCGCAGTTTTGGCAACGGCGCCGTGTACGTGCGCTACGCCGTCAACAGATGACGAAGCAGCGATCCTCTATCTGACCGAACGAGTACTGCGGGTAGAGCCCGCCGTACGTTGCGCGGGTGCGATCGGTCCAGTCGATCGCCTCGGGCGAACTGATGCGGTGCACCACTTGCAGGATGCCGCCCTCGAACACGCGGTACTCCGCCCACGCGCCGGGGAAGTCCTTGGTCGAGGACACCTCGACCCAAGGGACGTTGCCCGTCGTCGAAGTGTGACGGACTCGGTTGCGGTGCGTGTGCCCGGCGAAGTACCCGCGAAGGTTCGCACGGCGCTCGAAGACGGCGACGAGCTTCTCCGAGTCGTCCGGGCTGATGCCGAAGTAGCTCGGCTCGCGACTCTTGCTGCCGGGTGACCAGTTGTGATGGTGACCGAACACGAGCACCGGCTGGTCGGTACGGGACGCGAGCTCGTCAAGCCAGTCGAGCTGGTCGTCGGTGACCTGACCGGTCGTCACCCGTGGGATGACGGTGTCGAGGAGCGCAACCGTTACTCCGTCGAGCACCCGCTCGACGGGGCCTTCGGGCGCGATGTCGTGGTGGTACGCGTCGTGGTTGCCGCGCACATGAATGAGAGTGTCGCCGAAGGCGTCGGCGTAGCAAGCGAGGAACTGCTGGTACTCCTCCGCCGTTCCACCCGCGGTGAGGTCGCCCTTCGCGACGACGACAGCCGGATCGATCGCCTTGATCTCGTCGACCGCGGCGTAGTTCATCGTTTCCGGATACGGACGCTCGCCTGGTTCGACGGACAGCACGGGACCGATGTCGGTGCCTTCGACCACGCCGCACCGCGTCTCGCCGAAGTGCACGTCGTTGACCGTTGCGAAGCGCGCCAACAGCGCTCCCGACGGACAGGGCAGCGTGCGCCCGCTCACTCCGTCGAACGTGAACTCGGTGTCCGCCGCGAGTTCGTCGTAGCGACGAACGACGGGACCGTCGAAGACGACGGCGGTGGACTCTGAAACCGTTGTCAGTTCAGGCGCCATAGCGCCCGCAACTTAGAACGTCGGCCGAGGACGGTTTGCCGCGGGGCGCGGGCCCCACGAACGACCGGAGAATCGCCACGACGGCGACTGGGCCTTCGCCGCGCGCGGGTCGACCACGACAGCACGCGGCTGGACCGCTTCGAACGCAGCGATGATCACCGCGAGTTCGAGTTCGGAAGGGGCCTTTCGCGGCACTAGAGCGGGACGTTTCCGTGCTTGCGCTTGGGCAACTCTTCGCGCTTCGAACGCAGCAGCGCCAGCGCCCGGCACAGCACGACACGGGTCTCGGACGGATCGATCACGTCGTCGATGTAGCCGCGCTCGGCCGCGCCGTACGGGTTCACGTAGTTCTCCGTGTACTCCTCGACGAGGTCGGCCTTCAGCTGTTCCGGATTGTCCGACGCGGCGAGTTCACGACGGTGCAGCAGTTCGACCGCACCCGACGGGCCCATGACCGCGAACTCACCCGACGGCCACGAGTACGCCAGGTCGCAGCCGATGGACTTGGAGTTCATGACGACGTACGCGCCGCCGTACGCCTTGCGAGTGACGATCTGGATGCGCGGCACGGTAGCTTCGCAGTACGCGTAGAGCAGCTTGGCGCCGTGACGGATGATGCCGCCGTACTCCTGCTCGGTACCGGGAAGGAAGCCGGGCACGTCGACGAAGGTCACCAGCGGGATGTTGAACGCGTCGCACGTGCGTACGAAGCGAGCGGCCTTCTCCGACGACTCGATGTCCAACACGCCGGCCATCATCAGGGGCTGGTTGCCGACGACACCCACGACGTTGCCATCGATGCGGGCGTAACCGCACACGATGTTCTTGGCCCAGTTCGAGTGGTACTCGAAGAACTCGCCGTCGTCGACGACGGTCGTGATGACCTTCTTCATGTCGTACGGCTGGTTCGAGCTGTGCGGCAGGAGGTCGATGAGCTCGGGCGTGAGGCGATCAGGCGCGTCACCCGGCGAGAAGTACGGCGGCTCTTCGAGGTTGTTGGTCGGGAGGAACGAGAGCAGGTAGCGGACCTGGTCGAGGCACGCCTTCTCGTCGGGCGTGACGAAGCACGCGACACCCGACTTGGTGGCGTGGCTCATGGCGCCGCCGAGCTCTTCGAGCGTGACGTCTTCGCCGGTGACCGCTTTGACGACGTCGGGGCCGGTGATGGCCATGTGCGACGAGCCGTTGACCATGAAGATGAAGTCGGTCATCGCGGGCGAGTAGACCGCGCCGCCGGCGCACGGGCCCATGATCACCGAGATCTGCGGGATGACACCCGAGCTCTTCACGTTGCGGTGGAAGATGCCGCCGTACATCGCGAGCGAGACGACGCCTTCCTGGATGCGGGCGCCGGCGCCGTCGTTGATGCCGATCATCGGCACGCCGACCGACGCCGCAAGGTCCATGACCTTGTGGATCTTCTCGGCGAACACCTCGCCCAGCGCTCCACCGAAGAGCGTGAAGTCCTGCGAGAACACGCACACGCGGCGGCCGTCGATCGTGCCGAAGCCGGTGATGACGCCGTCGGTGTAGGGGCGGGTGTTCTCGATGCCCATGCCCGTCGCCCGGTGGCGAGCCAGCATGTCGAGTTCCTGGAACGAACCTTCGTCGAGCAGGTAGTCGACGCGCTCGCGCGCGGTCATCTTGCCCTTGGCGTGCTGACGCTCGAGCTGACGGGGCTCCGCGGGGTTGAGCGCGGCTTCCTTGCGGGCCTTGAGATCGGCGATCCGCTCCGACATGGGGTGTTCCATGCGCCAGACGTTAGAAGATTGGGCTGTGAAATCCGAAGGTGGGCCCGTAGATCCGGGCGAGTGCCTGTGGGTGCTGCCCGACCCGCACGATGCCGACCATGTCGGTCTTGCCGGTGTCGGTGCCGACCTGGAGCCGTCCACCCTCCTCGCCGCCTACCGCCGGGGCCTGTTTCCCATGCCGCTGGGCGGCGTCGAAGACACCCAGATGGGCTGGTGGTCGCCCGATCCGCGCGGCGTTTTGCCGCTCGACGGGCTGCGCATCAGCCGCTCGCTGTGGAAGGCGCGCAAACAGTTCGAGATCCGGGTCGACACGGCTTTCGCCGATGTCGTGGTCGCCTGCGCCGACCCTCGGCGCGAGGGCGGGTGGATCAACCAGGCGATCTTCGACGCCTACAGCCGTCTGCATGCGATGGGCTGGGCCCACTCCGTCGAGGCATGGTCGCTCGACACCGGCGAGCTCGCGGGTGGCCTGTACGGCGTCGCGATCGGAGGGCTCTTCGCGGGCGAGTCGATGTTCCACTGGCGCACCGACGCGTCGAAGGTCGCCTTGTGCGGGCTCGTCGACCGGATGGAGGCCGGCGGGGGCGTGCTGCTCGACTGCCAGTGGCAGACGAAGCACCTCGCATCACTCGGCTGCATCACCATCCGGCGCGACCGCTACCTTGAGCGGCTGGCCGAGGCCGTCACGCTGCCGCAGTTGACGCTCGCGTAGATGACGTTCCTATAATCCTGATGTGTTTAGTCAACAATTGCGGCGAGTCGCCTTCGGGTCGCTCAGCGCCGCGTTGCTCCTGCTGCTCTTCGCAGCACTGCCCGCGCACGCTGATTCCCGCTCACTGACGGGCACCTTCGCCCTGACCGCAGGTTCGTGTCCGGCGGGCGCGGGCACCGGCAGTTACTTCCGCATGGTGCAGCCGAGCGGCTCGCTCGAAAAGGGCCCGTTCGTCGTCAACGGCGACTCGAGCTGCTCCGACCAGAGCTTCACGCTGCTGGCGCCGGGCACCGACGGCGGCCTCGCCTCGGGGGCGTACCAACCGGCACCCAACCCGGTGTTCGACGCGTCGGGCAACAGCCAGGCCACGCGCATCGCGGCGCCGGCGACGTTCTTCGGCGTGAAGTTCGGGCTGTCATCCGACCCGACCGAACTCCAGTCCAAGCGGTCCGTCCCGGCGATCTCGATCAACGAGGAAGCTGGCACCCTCACCGCCGATCTCCGGGCCTTCACCGCCTCGTGGAACAGCCAGTACTTCAACCAGGGCGCACCCAAGGCCGACGGCTCGTCCCCCGGACTCACCACGAAGGCGAAGGGCACGCTCAATCCGTCGACCGGCGCGTTCGTGCTCGAGTGGGCCTCGACGGTTGTCGGCGGGCCGTTCAACGACTTCACCGGTTCGTGGCACCTCGAAGGCGTCTTCCATCCGGCTGCGGCAGCCGCCAGCGGCGCGGCGTCGTCGAGTGGCAACACGAAGACGACCGTCGTCGTGCCGGGCGCTTCGAACTCGCAATCGCAGGTTCTCGGCGAGCAGCTCGAGAACTCCACCGACACCACGATCGCCGCGGTTGGCGGTGGCGATGTCCCGGTCGCGATAGCAGCGCAGCCATCGAAGGGCTGGCGGCCACCCGCATGGCTGATCATCGCGACGGCCCTCGTCGGCATTACGTCCTCAGTCGGCGTCATCCTTCCGTTCAAGCGTGACGAGGACGACGGCGCACCCCCGCCGTCGGATCCGCCCGCGCCGCGTAAGCGAAAGGGCCCGCGGGTCGCCGCGCTCGCGATCGGCGTCGGACTCGCGCTCGCTCCTGTCGGCTTTCAGATGTTCACGCGAGCACCCAAGGGCGGCGACATGATCGATTCGTTCAAGCCCTACATGACGACGAACAAGATCGACAGCTTCTCGGGCTTCATCGGCGACATCCGCCAGGCGAACGCAGAAGTCACTCCGTACGCCGCCAAGTATCCCGGCGTCGCGGAGCTCAACCGGCAATGGCCCGGGATCGACGCAGACATGACCGACATGCTTACGACGATGCGTGCCGACATCCCCAAGTACAGGGGCGTCGCCGCGCTACCGCCCTTCCCGTTGTTTCCGTGGTTCTTCGTCGCCCCCGGGCTGATGATCGCGGGCGTCGCCGGGTGGAGCCTGGCGAAGGATCGTGAGCGTGCATCGAAGGGCCGCGCCATCGCGCTGGCCGCGCTGGGCATCGGCCTGATCGCGGCGCCCGGCGTGTTCCAGATGTTCACTCGTGCGCCCGGTGGTGCCGAGATGATCAACGACTTCAAGCCGTTGATGCAGCCGGCGAAGGTGACCCGCATTCAGGGCTACTTCCTGACCATCGGCTTGGCCGAGGGCGAACTGCGCAACAAGGTCGTGCCGGCGGAGACCGCAGCCGGTTCTGCTCTACCGGCCGCAACCAAGCTCAGCGCCGAGTGGCCTGAGCAGTCCGGTCAGATGGCCCCGATGATCGCGGCCATGGCCGACAATCTGGAGAACTTCAACGCCGTTGTTGCCTTGCCGCCGTTCTGGTTGTTCCCGTGGTTCTTCGTGATCCCCGGAATCCTGATCGCCGCTCTGGCGTTTGTCTCTTACCGAACCGAGGAGGACGCTGCCGTGAACAAGATCATCGGCTTCCCCAATCCTGTCAACGAAGTGTCAGCCCGACTGGTTGCGACCGGCGTCGTGTTGATGGCAACGGTCACCGTGTTGTTCGACACCAAGTGGATCCTGCCGATCCTCTTCTACGGCTTCGTCGCTCGTGTCGTCACCGGACCCAAGCTCAGCCCGCTCGGTCAGCTCGTGACACGCGTGATCACGCCGCGACTTCCGTTCAAGGAAAAGCTCGTCGCCGGACCGCCCAAGCGGTTCGCGCAGAGTATGGGCGTCGGCTTCTCGGGCGGCGCGCTGCTGCTCGCGGTGACGGGCCACTGGTTCGCCGCCCAAGTCGTGCTCGGCATGTTGATCTTCGCCGCGTCGCTCGAAGCGTTCGCCGGCATTTGCCTCGGCTGCAAGATCTTCGCGATCGGCATGCGGCTGGGCTGGGTGCCTGAAGAGGTGTGCGAGGCGTGCAACAACGTGGGTGACCGGATCAAAGACCTGAAGGCGGCGGCATGATCCAAGGTCTCAGCGGAAGGCGACTCGTTGCCCTCATCCTCGTCATCGCTGCGTTCGTTGCGCTGAGCGCGTTCGCGCTGTTCGCTCGCGCGTATCAACCGGGGCGCGACGCGGTCGCCGGTAACGCGATTTCGTTGTTGCCGCCTCGCACCGCGGCGCCCATCGTGTCGTCCACGCCGATCGGCGCAACAGCGGGCCACGTCATCACTGTCGACGGCGACAAACCGAACGGCGCCCAACCGGTGCCTCTGACACCGCCCGGCTCGCCCGCGTCGCCGTCGAACGACGGGCCCGTCGCCCTCGCCGCGTGCGAACTCGGCCTTGACGTACCGACTCGCCCCGCCGGCCTCGCGAACCTGACACCGCTCGTGCCGCTGTTCGGCCCGTTCTCTCCGGAGGCGTTTGCGATGGTGCCCGCCTTCCTGCCGGGCTTCCCGTTGCTCGGACCCCTCGTGACGACCGGCGGCGACTTCCTGACCGCGCATCCGGAAATCACGACCGCGGCGTACGACACGCTGCATCCGCTCGAAACGCAGGGCTATTCGACGATCGCTCCGCTGTACGAGCCGGTCCGTCCGCAGGTGCTGGCTGGTGAGGAGCAACTCGCGGCCGCAATCGCACCGCAAGTCGCGACGTTCGCGTCGCTGCCCGGGGCAACCTGCCTGCCCGCCGCGCTGGCTCTCCTGCTCAGCTAAGGAGCGAGCGACTTCGCGCGGGCGACGACGGCGTCGCCGTCGAACTGCTTGGCCACGCCGGCGAAGTCGGCCGTGGGTCCCTCCCACGCCAAGTCGTCGACGCTCCTGACCAGATCGCGATCCACGCGCAGGGTTGCGAGTTCTTTGAACAACAGGGCGAGGTCGCGATTCGACGACAGCGTTTGCGCGAGCGTGCCCCCGCCGCGGACCGTCACCTCCCACTGCCCCGGCGCATCGGGGATGTTCTCGATCGTCTTGTAGTGCTTGAGCAGCGCGGCAGCGCTCTTGGCGCCGAAGCCCGGAAGCCCGGGGAAGCCGTCGGCGCTGTCGCCGACGAGCGCGAGGTAGTCCGGGATGCTGGACGGGTCGACGCCGAACTTCTCACGAACGCCGTCGGCGTTGATGACCTTGTTGGCGCGCCGGTCGACCTGCACCACGCGCTCGTCCTCACGCACGCACTGACCGAGATCCTTGTCGGGCGTCCAGATGATCACCTGCTCGACGTTGTCGTCTTCCGCAGCCACAGCGGCAACCGTTGCGAGCGCGTCGTCTGCTTCGAGTTCGGTCATCGCGTACGTACGGACACCCATCGCCATGAGAGCCTCCTCGAGGAGCGGGAACACGGCGAGCAGGTTGGGATCCATGCCGGCGCTCGTCTTGTAGCCGGGCCACAGCCGGTTGCGAAAACTCTCGATGACGTGATCGGTGGCGACGCCGACGTGGCTCGCTCCCCCGTCGACCGTCTGCAACACCGTCGACAACACGCCGCGCACGGCGGCCGTGCCGGTGCGCGTCGACTCGTCGCGCTGGCCGTAGAAGTGACGGAAGAGTTCGTACGTGCCGTCGATGAGATGAATACGGATCACTTGAGCAGGCTCACGATCGCGTCGGCGGTGCGCGACGCGTCTTCGAGCATCGGGAAGTGGCCGATGTCGTCGAGCGTGATGCGGGTGGCATCGGGGCGAGCCTCGAGCAGCTTGTCGGTCATCGGGTACACGGCGACGGGATCGAGCGCGCCCCACACGACACCGAGCGGCGACGGATGCTTCTCGATCGCGCCGGTGAAACGCGACTCCTCAGCGCGACGGTCCTCGATGTAACGGATCGTGCGCGGCAGCAACCGCTGGCCCTCGTCGTACGACATGAAGGCCCACAACGCGGCGAGGTCCTCGGGCGAGGGCTGATGGTCCGGTGAACAGATCGCCGCAAGCGACGCTTGAAACCCGGCGCCGTCGCCACCCCACCCTTCCTCGAGTCGCTCGTCCGGTGATGCAAGGAGGAACTGTTGACCGGCGGTGAGTTGCGCCATGTCGATGTAGATCGATCCGTTGGTGAGCACGCGCTCCGTTACCGCGAAGGGCAAGGTTCCCTCGAGGTCGCGCGCGAGCAGCTCGCCACCCACCGTGTCGCCCATGTCGTGCGTGACGAGCGCCACGCTGGTCAGTCCTGCGGCTTTCGCAACCGCCTCGACCGCGTCGGCGTACATGCGGATCGAGTAGCGGAGGTCGGGCTTGGTCGACAGGCCGAACCCCGGAAGGTCCATCAAGACGACGCGGCGCTTGGCGGTGAACGCGTCCAGACAACCGGCCCAGTCGTACGAGCACGACGGGTAGCCGTGCACGATCAGGATCGGATCAACTCCGGCGTCGTTCTGGGCGGGCAGGTCGAGATAGAAGACGCCGTCGACGTACTGACCCTTCGCCTTCCAGTCCTCGAGCACGCTCATCCGACGACGTCCCACAACATTTGATCCCCGCTTTCGCCGAACAGCGCCTTTGCAGGCGACTGCTTGTCGATGTGGCCGATGAGGCCGGTATAGATGCCGTAGCCGACGAGCTGTTGCAGCCGTGGCTCGAATGTCTTGACCAACGACGGCGGCAACCCGAGCTGTTGGTTCTCCTGCTGACGGATGTAACCCGCGCAGTAGTTCATCGCGATGCCGATGCGTCGTTCGCTGGTCGTGTTGGCACCACCGCCATGCCAGAGCGAGCCGGGCCAGATCAGCACCGAGCCCTTCGCCATCTCCGCTGGGATCGACTCATACGCCTGTCCGTAGTTGGGGCTGTGGTCGAGCAGGTGCGTCTTCGGGATGATGCGCGTTGCGCCGTTCGCCTCGGTGAAGTCGGTGATCGCCCACATCGAATTGCACACCGTCGGCGGGTGCGGTTTCGGGATCGGGATGAGTTGATCGTCGGCGTGGATCGGCTGGGCGACTTCGCCGGCACCGATGTTGATCGACGACAGCGACGACACGAGGCAGCCCGGGTCGAGCACCTTCTCGACGATCGGTAACACGTTCGGGTGCACCGGGATCTGCTCCCACACCTTGCCGTACTTGAGCAGGTTGTAGACCCGCAGCGTGTTGGCGCCTTCGAACCCGTTGCCCGCCGGCTTGATGTCGAGGTCGCGTTCGAGCCGTGCGAGGTCGGTCGCGATCTCGTCGATCAGGTCGAGGTCGATCGCGTTCTCCACGATCGTGTAGCCGTCTTCCTGCACCCGCTTCGCATGATCGGCGATGGCTGCTTCGTCGAGCGTCGTGGTCATCGGGTCGGAGGGTAGCGCCGGATCTCGTGCGCGATAGCGGTGATCACAGAACCATCCGTCGTCGACGCGATCGCATTGCGGCACTTGATTCCCTCGACGGGTCCACGTCGCCGAGCGACGTTGTCGATCCCGACGTGAAGGCGCATGACGTCACCGACGTTGGAACGACATACGAGCAGTTCGTCGTCCACGAACGTGATGCCGCTCGCCTTCGTACCGGCAAGACCAGTTGCGAAGCGGCGGCGCTTGGCGTGGTCGTTCTCTCGTCCGCGGGCGACGAATGTCGTGCCGTGCAGCGGGGGCTGGTCGGCGACGAACATTCGGTCTCGCCCGTCGACGGTGAACGCGAACGCGTTGACCCAACCGTCGGACACCGTTGTGACGCGGCCGAGCAACGAGTACACCCGACGCCCAACCGAGACGTACAGCTCCCCCTTCGGCGTGAAAGCGATGTGACCCTCACGTCGCAAGGAGTTCACGAGCGGACCGATCCAGGTGAGTGGCCCGTCAATCGGACCGACGACGAGGTGGCGATCGGCTCTTACCCAAGAGACGTAGACGCGATGCTGGTACACCGCGAGCGACAACAGGCCGTTTGCGCCCTTGGACCGAACATCGACGTGGCCGATCTTCTCGGGCGTCTTCGGCGAGCGGACGTTGACCTTGAACACGTCACCCGTGTCGAAGATGCCGTAGTAGAGCGTGTTGCCGTCGAGCGCCATCGCCTCCACACCGGTGGCGCGGGCAACGGTCACCGGGTCCGCGAATGTCAGCTCATAGCGGTCCTGGCTCGAGCAACCCGTCAACAGGCCGAGCAGCGCGACGATCGTGAGGACACGCCTCACACGATGTCGGCGACGATGCCGCCGGTGGCGCGCACGAGATCGTCCGGCTTGATCGCAAACACGTGCGTGTGGCTGCCGGCCGCCGCCCACACGACGTCGTAGGTGAGCAGGTCCGGATCGACGTAGGTGGGCAGCGGCGCCGGATAGCCGAACGGCGGCACGCCGCCGATTGCGTAACTGGTCGCCGCACGCACGGCGTCGGCGTCCACGCGTTCGACCTTGCCGCCCCCTGCGGCCGCCGCCAGGCCCTTCTCGCGCAGCCGGTTCTTCCCGGCCACGAGCGCGAGCGTGATCTGGCCGCCCACGGAGAAGATCAGCGACTTGACGATCTGGCCGACCTCGACACCGATTGCCGCCGCGGCCTCGTCGGCGGTGCGGGTGCCGTCGGGAAACTCCCGAATCTCGACGTCGAGACCGAGCCCACGCGCGGCAGCTTCGACGCGATCGACCGCTGCGGGACGTCCTGCCATGCAGGCACGTTAAGCGTTAGACGTTGACGGTCAACTCCGCGACGTAGCCACTCTTGACGTCGCCGGTCAGATTGGCGAGCTGCTGGTCGTAGCCGTCGCGGAAGACCATGTCGGAGTTCAGGCTCACTCGCGAGATGTTCGACTCGCTCGAGCTGTATCCGTCGGTCGCGTAAACGACTTTGCACACGTCCTCCGGCAACGCCATCTGCGACGTGCGGATCTTGTTCGATGCCTTCGTCGCCGACGTCAACGACGGATACACCTCGAAGTGAATGTGGGGCCAACGCCCGTCGTAGCAAGCCGGGAAGATCGACGTGAAGGTGAGCTTGCCGTTGCTACCGGCGGCCTGCACACCACGCAGATAGTTCTGGTTCGTGACGCCCTGTGAGTACAGCGAGTAGCCACCCTCCCGCGTGCAGTGCCACAGGTAGACCGCGGCGCCGTCGTAGGGCTGGCCGTCCTTCTGCATCGTCAACGCAATCGTGAGCAGTACGCCTTCGGCTTTGCCGCTCATCGAACCAAAGCTCGACCGAATGTCGCTGCGCACAACGCCGCTCTCGGTCAACACGTCGGGTCCGTTGGTGCCGTCACCCGGATAGGGGCCCGCCGTCTCTTCCGGGATCGATTCGGTCGAGGACGACGAACCGCTGCTGCTCGTCGTCGGCTGGAAGCTGCCGGCCGCGTTCGTCGTCCAGCTCGACGAGGCGTTGTCGCTCGACTTCTTGTCGTCGCCGCAAGCCGCGAGCAAAGCCGCGCCTCCGGCCACGCCACCGAGCACGCCGAGCATCTTGCGGCGGTTCCAGCGCCGAGAGATCTCGGCAATGTCGTACTGCAGTCCCATGTCGTGAAGGTCAGTCATCGCGGAGACTATCGACCTGACGCCTGAGAGTCGCCTGGGAGGTAGCTGCGGAGTCGCGCAGCAGTTTGGAGTGACACGCGGCAATTTGGGTAACTAAGACGTGATGGCTGGGGTCCTCGCGGCAGCGGATACGTCGCAGACACTTCTGAACGGTGCGCGCCACCAATTCGCGCGCCGCGGTTACGACGAAACGTCTGTCGCTGAACTCGCCGCCGATCTGCATTTCACGAAGGGTGCGGTCTTTCATCATTTCGGCTCGAAGGCCAACCTCTTCGCCGCAGTGCACGCGATGGTGCTGGCTGAGGCATCGACGATTCCGCTGCCGAAGGGTCTCGAGCCGAAAGAGGCACTGCTACAGATGGTCCCTCTCTTCACGATGCGTCTCGCCGCGCCTGACTCGTTTCGCATCCTTGTGGTCGACGGGCCAACGCAGGGCTTCCGCCTGCCGAAGCCGCTGTGGCTGGACCTTCTCGTAGGAGCAGCCTGCCGGGGAGTTGGCGCGATCACCACGCCGGCGTGTGCGACATCTGTCATCGCCGGCGCGTGCGTGGGCGCCGCGGAGTACATCGCCCAAAACGAAGAACGTGACGAAGCCGTTGCGCAGAGCCGGCGATCGGTCAGCGCGGCCATCGTCGCGCTGTTTCCTCGCTGAAAGCCGCGTACTCGCGCCGGAGGGTGCCGCGCTTCTAGAGTTCTCGCGTGGAGCTGCCGAAGAAGGGGACGACCACGTCGAACTTCGGCGTGGGTCGGCGTGAGAATCACGACGCCGCCGGCTTCTACGAGCGGTTCCGCATGCCGGAGCTGTCGACTGACGAAACGGTCCTCACACCCGAGCCGATCGCGGAGCCGATCGTCCACGGCGACGCCCGCTCGATGGACACGATCAAAGACGGCTCAGCCGCTCTGGTCGTCACCTCTCCGCCGTATTTCGCCGGTAAGCAATACGAAGAAGAACTGTCGCGCGACGGCGTTCCGGCGTCGTACCTCGAGTTTCTCCAGATGCTCACCGACGTGTTCTCCGAATGCGTGCGCAAGCTCGAACCCGGCGGTCGCATCGCCGTGAACGTCGCGAACCTCGGACGTAAGCCGTACCGCTCGTTGTCGGCTGACGTGATGCGCATCCTGCAGGACGACCTGGGTCTGTTGCTGCGCGGCGAGCTCGTTTGGCAGAAGAGCGAAGGCGCCAGCGGCTCGTGTGCCTGGGGCTCGTTCCGCAGCGCAGCGAACCCGGTATTGCGTGACATCAGCGAGCGCGTCGTCGTCGCGAGCAAGGGTCGGTTCGATCGCGCGCTCACTGTGAAGCAGCGCGCCGCGCGCGGTCTGCCGCATCAGAACACCGTTGGCGTCGACGACTTCATGAACCTCACGCTCGACGTGTGGTCAGTGCCGCCTGAGTCGGCCAAGCGTGTCGGCCATCCCGCGCCCTTCCCCGTCGAACTGCCCGAGCAGCTGATCCGTCTCTACACGTACGAGAACGACCTCGTGCTCGACCCCTTCGTGGGCAGCGGCTCGACGGGCGTCGCGGCGAAGCGTCTCGGCCGTCGCTTCGTCGGCTACGACCTCGACCCGGAGTACGTCGGCATCGCGCAGGCTCGTTACGACAAGGCGGTACGTCTGAGCGAAGTGCCCGACGACGTCAACGCGCACGGGCTTGCGCGCTCGGTGCTCGAAACGTCGGGCTTCACGATCACCGGAGAGAACGCGCGCGTGCCGAAGGTGGGTCTTCTGGCGAACTTCCGCGGCACCGACGCAACCGGGCAGGAGTGGTGGTTTCTCGTGCCGGGTCCGCACACATCGCACCGGGCCGGTCTGCAAAAGATGGATGCCGTCTGGCGCGCGCTGGGATCCGCTTCCGCGATCAAGGGTCGTATCCCCGACGCGCGCATCGTGTTCCTCACTCCGTCGTTGCCAAAGCGGCCGAGCGAAGGCGACGCGGTGATGCGCTCAGCCGGACCGCGCGCGTACTTCGACGCGATCGGTCTACTCGACGACGCCGACCGCGTGCGTCTCGCGTCCTATGCGACGGGCACCGTCACGACGCCGCACCTCGGCTTCTGGACCACCAACGACCTCAGCCGTTAGGCCGGGTGGACGCCGAGTACTTCGAGGTCGCCGATGTCGGCGGCATCGATCTCGCGAGGGTCGGTGTTCAGCGTCGTGACGCCGACGGACTCGTCGGTCATCAACTCGTACGCGGTCTTGAGATCGAGGGCGTTGCCGCGTGTGATCGGGGTGGTCAGATCCTTGAGCCCGATGAGTGGGTCGAGGGTTTCGATCGGATAGTCCGAACCGCAGATGACGCGTGCCCCCGACTTCACGAGACCGGCCCAGTCGTAGGAGCGCTTCCACCGCTCGTCGCCGAGCGCGACCGGACCAGTGAGCCGATCGCTCGAGGCGAAGCTCGGCTGTATGCACGCGGTGACACCCTGGTCGGCGAAGCGATCGATCACTGCTGCAGACAGAACCTGGGCATGCTCGACCCGCGCGCCGTTGGCGAGGGCGGCCTCGCAGTCACCGTCGAAAATCATTTCGTAGGCGTCGAGCACGGCGATCACGGCGCGGTCACCGATCGCATGCGTGCAGATGGCCCAACCCGCCTCGGCGAACGGCTGCGCCGCACGCGCCAACGCGAGCGGCTCCCAAAACAGGACGCCGTCGTCCTTCGGGTGCACGTCGTCGAATGGCGCGCACAACGCGCAGGTGCGCGGACCGACCCATCCGTCCGCATAGAACTTGATGCCCTCGATCTCGACGTCGGCGTCGCCGGTCTTTTCCCGCATGCCTTCCGCCGCGAGGCCACTTGCGACAAGGAGCCGGACACGACAGGGCAGTCGGTCGGTTTCGCGACGACGCAGGAGCGTGTCGAGGTATTCCCAGTCGTGCATGCCGGCCTCGGTGATCTGGCACAGGCCGAGTTCCGCAGCCTGGGTGAGGCCCGCCATGAGTTGCGCGTCGAGGCGCTCGTCGAGCGGATCGCCGACCGCCGACATCGGATTCAGCCCGGACGTCTGCAGGCTGCGGTGGTACGCCGCAATCGATTCCGGATCGCGCACGTCGTAGGGCGGCTTGATGCGCGCGCTCACCCGCAACAAGTGCGTGTGGTGATCGACAAAGCCCGGTCCGTTGAAAGCCACGCCAGAACGTAACTTCACGGGATGGGCATGGACGACGATCCGATCATCCACGCCAAGGACGCCAAGGCGTTCGAGGCCTGGCTCGAGAAGAACCACGACAAGCTCGACGGGATCTGGCTCGGTCTGGCCAAGAAGGGCGGCACGAAGACATCGGTGAGCTACGTCGAGGCTGTCGAGGTCGCGTTGTGTTGGGGATGGATCGACGGGCAGAAGAAGAAGCTGGACGACGACTACTCACTGCAGCGTTTCACGCCTCGCCGTCCGCGGTCGATGTGGTCGAAGGTCAACGTCGACCGCGTCGCCGCGCTGACGAAGGCCGGCCGTATGCAGCCGTCAGGCCAAGCCGAAGTCGACAAGGCCAAGGCCGACGGCCGATGGGACCGCGCCTACGACCCGCAATCGACGATGACGGTGCCGCCGGACCTCGAAGCGATCTTCAAGAGGAACAAGCTCGCGGCGACCAACTTCGAGTCGCTCAACCGTTCGAACAAGTTCGCCATCCTCTTTCGCATCAACGATGCGAAGAAGCCCGAGACGCGCGTCGCGCGTATCGAGAAGTACGTCGCGATGCTCGAACGCGGCGAAAAGCTCTACTAGCTACAGCGAGGCTTTGACGGCCTCGATGAGGCCGGCCGTGCGCGGGTCGCCCGACAGGTTCGTCGACATCTTGTTCATCACGTAGCCGAAGCCGATGCCCGCGTCCGGATCCGCGAATCCGAGCGATCCACCCGCGCCGGCATGACCGAACGAGCGCGGGCCCATCAGCGGCGAGAAGTCCGACTTCAGGAAGAAGCCGAGGCCGAAGCGCGTGGGAATCATCAACACCGCGTCGGGCCCATTGGACTGCTCGACGATCGCGTTGGCAACCGTGTCGTCGTTCATGAGACGCACGCCGTCGACCTCGCCGACCTGCGCCGCGTACATCTTCGCCAGCGAACGCGCGGTGGTGATGCCATTGGCCGCGGGCACCTCGGCCGCGTGCATGGCCCGGTCGTTGAAGTTCATCGCCGGTTCGGTCACACCAGTGAGGGCGCGGTTCGACATCGAGTTCGGATCCATGAAGGCCTGCACGATCGGGCGCATCTCCTCCGGCAGGGAGTTGATGTCGAAGTCGGCGAACATCGAGCGCTGCTCGGGGGTCGCACCGAGCTGGAACGAGATGAGCCGTGAGACCCGCGACTCCTCCGATTCGGGCAGGCCGATCCAGAAGTCGAGGCCGAGCGGTGACGCCACTTCGTCATGGAAGAACGTTCCGAGCGACTTGCCGCTGATGCGCTTCACTACCTCACCTACGAGGTTGCCATAGGTCACCGCGTGGTAGCCGTGCTTGGTGCCCGGCTCCCACTCCGGCTTCTTCGCAGCGAGCGCCTCGACGACCGGATCCCACGCGTAGTACTGCTCGGGGGTCAGCGGCGTGTCGAGCACGGGCAGACCCACGCGATGTGAGAGCAGCCAACGGACCGGAACGTTCTCTTTGCCGTTCGCTTTGAACTCGGGCCAGTACTCGGCGACGGGCGCGTCGAAGTCGAGTTCGCCGCGCTGTGCGAGGAGGTGCGCGCAGATCGCGGTGGCGCCCTTTGTCGTCGAGAACACCAACTGCAGCGTGTCTTCGTCCCACGCCGCGCCAGTCTCTTCGTTGGCGACTCCACCCCACAGGTCGACGACCTTCACGCCGTCCTTGTAGAGCGCGAACGCCGCGCCCACGTCGCCGTGCTGATCGAAGTTCGCCTGAAACGCGTCACGGACCTTCTCGAAGCCCGGCGCGACCTCGCCCTGGATGTCGGTCATGACAGGCATCCTTTCAGGGCGGTGATGATGGCGTGGGGTCGCGGGTCGGCGTTGATGCCCTGGTTCATCCGGTTCATCACGTAACCGAACGCGATGCCCGTCTCCGGGTCGGCGAATCCGAGCGAACCGCCGGCGCCGTCGTGGCCGAACGAGCCCTCACCGAAGTACGGGACGTCGGGCCCGTCGAGCATGAAACCAAGACCGAAGCGCGTGATCTTCTTGAGGATCTCGTCCTTGCCATGCGTCTGCTCCGTGGTGAACGCAGCGATGGTGGCGTCGTCGAGAATGCGTACGCCGTCGACCTCACCGAACAGGCCGGCGTAGAAGCGAGCCAGACCGCGCGCCGTGCAGATGCCGTTCGCCGCCGGGATCTCCGCGGCGTGCACGGCACGGCTGTCCATGTCGAGGGGCGGGTTGGAGAAATTCAGCGTCTTCGAGACGACCGTCGTCGGGTCCATGATTGCGGCGACGAGTTCTTTCACGTCGTCGGTCACTTCGATGTTGGCGAAGTCCGGCGGCGGGCCCTGCACGAAGGTCGAGACGCGAGGCTCCTTCTCTTCGGGCAGACCGATGTGGAACTCGGCGCCGATCGGATCGGCGATCTCGGACGCAAAGAACTCGCCGACAGTCCTCCCGCTGATGCGACGGATGACTTCACCCACGAGGTGGCCGTAGCTCAGCGCGTGATAACCGTGCTTGGTACCCGGTTCCCAGTACGGCTTCTGCGCTGCGAGCGCGTCGACGACGGGCGTCCACGCGTAGAAGTCCTCCGGCGTCAGCTTGTCGTCGACGGCGGGCAGACCGGCCTTGTGACACAGCAGCCAACGCACGGGGATGTCTTGCTTTCCCTCGGCGGCGAACTCGGGCCAGTACTCCACAACCGGCGCGTCGACGTCGAGCAAACCCCGCTGCACGAGCAACGCCGCGCAGGCGGCGGTTGCACCCTTCGTGGTGGAGAAGACGAGTTGCAACGTGTCTTCCATCCAGGGATCACCCGCCGGATTGCGGACTCCACCCCAAAGGTCGACGATCTTGACCCCGTCCTTGTAGATCGACGTGGCGGCGCCGGCCTCCACGCCTGCGTCGAAGTTCGCTTGGAACGCATCGCGCACCGCTTCGAAGCCGGGCGCCACCTCACCGTGAATCTGTGTCATCGCTTGTCGTTCTTAGTGCAAAGGCGCAGACTCACGCCCATGGACCGGTGGATTCTCACCGCCATCTGCCTTGGGGGCCTCGGACTGGCAGGAGCGCTCACGTGGCGATGGCGAAACCTCGAACGCGTCGAGCGCAACCCGATGGTCGGCGGATGGGCCGGCGCCCGGCGTGCGCTGCGCTCCGTCGCCGTTGTCATCAACTCGACCTGGATCGTGGGCGTGCTCGTCGCCGGTCTCGGTGGACGCCTCCTCATGCGCGTCATCGCCGCGACATCGAAGGACGTCCTGCACGGTCTGTTGACCGACGCCGACGAACCCATCGGACGAGTGACATTCAGCGGCACGATGGCCCTGATCGTGTTCGGCGCTCTCTTCGCGACGCTGGTACTCGGTGTCGCTCACCGCCTGCTGCGGCGCTGGCTCCCGGCGCGCGGGTGGATAGCTGGCGTCATCACCGCCGTGCTGGGCCTCGGCTTGCTCGGCGAGAGCCAGGGATTACTGACGCCCGACAGTCGGGACTTTCGCATCCTCACGCCGATCCCGCTCGCGATCGGAATGGTCCTGGCGCTGACGGTTCTCGTCGGCGTCGCCTACGGCGCGATCTACGAAGGACTCGACCGGCGCGTCTCCGAGATCGGCAGGCGGTGGAGTTCGCTCGCCTACCTACCGGTGATCCCGTTCGCGTTGCTGCCGCCGGTGCTGGTCGCCATCGTTGCAGTGGTCGCCATCGGCGCGCTCACACCCAACCTCGTGAACGGGTGGCACACGAACGCAGTCGCGCAACGCGCCGGCACGCTCCTCGTGGGTGCGGCCGGCGCGTTAGCGGTGATCGTGAATGGAATGCGGGTCGCCGAGATCCTCGGCTGACACTTACTCCTGGACGAGTTCGATGAGGGTGCCGAAGGAACCCTTCGGGTGCACGAAGGCAACGGTCGTGCCGCGTGAACCGGGGCGGGGTGCCTTGTCGATACCCGTGCCGCCCGCCGCGATGATCGCGTCGAGCGCCTTGCCGCAGTCGGCAACGCGGTAGCCGATGTGGTGCAGGCCTTCGCCGCGCTTCTCGAGCGCCTTGGCGACGGGCGAGTCGGGACGAGTCGGGGTGAGCAGCTGGACGTAGCTCTCGGCCACCTTCAGCAGCGCTTCCTCGACACCGTCGGACTCGACGACTTCGCGGTGGTCGACCGTCGCCCCGAAGGCGTCGGCGTAGTACTTGATCGCTGCTTCGAGGTCGTTGACTGCGATGGCGACGTGATCGATTTCGGTGAGGATCATGTCCATTACGGGATCAGACCCTTCACGGCTTCCGGCATCTCGTCGGCGATGCGGATGATCGGAATACCCGTCTGCGTGTTGTCGTGCATTTCCTTGAAGCAGCGGGGCAGATCCTCGAACGCGTAGATCTCCTTGTGCACGGTCGGCTTGAAGACCTTGCCGTACAGCTCGGTCGCCGCCTCGCAACCCATCGGGGTCTCGTAATGCGTGTGGTCGATGGTGACCTGCTTCACCGACATGACCGTCGAGTTGTAGGTGACGACCTGCGACAGCTGCCAGCCGGCCGACACGTTGACGCCCATGCGAGCCGAGACGGCGAGGCCGGCCTCGAAGACCGGGCCGCGGAGCATGTCGCAGACCGCGTGCATGTCTTCGCCGTTGGTGATCTGCGAGACGTGCTTGCGGAACGCCTTGATGTCGTCCTTGCCGGCGAAGCGGTTGAACTGCTTCTGGTCGATACCGATGATGCCCTGGGCTTCCAGCGCTTCACGACGCTCGGGCGAGCCGGAGCAGAAGTACGCGTTGTGGCCCTCGGCCTTGGCGAGCTGCAGGAACAGCTCGGACACGCCACCGCCGAAGCCGAGCACGTTGATGGTCGCCCGACGCTCGTAGGGCACCTTGACGCGGTAGATGCCGATGGCGCGACGCCACAGGTGGTACGCCGTGGGCGCACGCAGCGGCAGCGCCGCCATTTCCCAGAGGTTCAGGCCGCAGTCGAGCGGGGCCTTGATGAGCTGCCAGGCACCGACCACAGCCTCTTCGCCGTACCAGCCGATCGACTCGGGCTGGTCGTAGGCCCAGATGCGCAGCGGGAATCCGTACTCGTCGGGCTCGCCGTTGCAGTGCGTGACGACGATGTCGCCGACGGCGACGTTCTTCACGTTGCTACCGATCTCCAGCACCTCACCGAGCGCCGAGTTACCCGGGTAGATCTTGCCGCCGCGTGCTTCGGCGATGTTGATCGTGTCGGCGAGCGCTGCGTGGTTGATGTTGTGCTCGGCGGACACGGCGAGCACCTTGAAGCGGACGTCGTCGGGGCCGACGTCGCGCAGCTCGAGCTTGTCGAGTGCAACGACGTTGGTGATGTCCATGTCGTCGGTGTTGCCGGCGCGGCCCTTTTCGGCGGCGATGGCGTCAGTGGCGATGGCGTAGGCGCGAACGGTCTTTCCCATAGGCCGAACAAACTACCGGGCGGTAACCCCGGCATTCACTTTGAACGCGGGCGTAGGGTCACGCCATGAAGCAGCTGACCGGTTTGGACGCGACTTTCCTGTATGTCGAGACCGACAAGCAGTTCGGTCACGTGTCGGGGCTCTCGATTCTCAAACGCCCCGACAGCACCGACTACGCGCCCTACGACGCCTGGCGCGCGTCGATCGCCGAACGGCTGCACCTGCTCGAACCGCTTCGTCGCCGCCTCGTCGAAGTGCCCCTCGGCCTCGACCACCCGTTCTGGATCGAGGACCCGGACTTCGACCTCGACTACCACGTCCGCCACACTGCGATTCCGCCGCCCGGTGGCCCCGATCAGCTGTCGGGCCTGATCGCCCGCATCATCGGCCGTCCCCTGGACCGCCGTCACCCGCTCTGGGAGACCTACGTGATCGAGGGACTGCCGGACAACCGTTTCGCAATCCTCACCAAGGTCCACCACGCCACGGTCGACGGAGCGTCGGGGGCCGAGCTGCTCACGATGATGCTCGACGACTCGCCGGAGGGCGCCGAGATTCCGCCGCCCGACCACGAGTGGAAGCCCGAAGCGGCGCCGACGACCGGCGATGTATTGGCACGGGCCGGACTCAGCCTCGCCCGCAAGCCAGGTCGCTTCTTCCTCCTCGGAGCGCGCGCCGCGCGCGAGCTCGGCGAAGCGACCCGTAACCCCGCACTCGCGATGGCGGCCCGTCAGGTGCGGGCGTCGCTGCGCGGACCGGCCGGTGCCTTGATGAACCTCGGCCGCGAACGCGAGGAGGGCCTCAACAAGCCGCCCGCGATGGCCAACCTCAGCGCGCCACGGACGCCGTTCAATTCGACGATCACGGCGCACCGCCGCTTCGCGTTCCGCTCCCAGTCGCTCAACGACATCAAGGCCGTGAAGAACGCGATTGGGGCGACCATCAACGACGTCGTCATGGCGATGTGTGCCGGAGGTTTGCGCACCTACCTCGAGAACCACGACGCGCTGCCCGACGAATCGCTCGTCGCCATGGTGCCCGTCTCGATCCGCACCGGCCTGGAGGAGGAGAAGTGGACCAACCGCGTCTCGGGCATCCTCGCGGCGCTGCCGACGGAGGAGCCCGATCCGCTCGAGCGCATCAAGAAGGTGCACGAGTCGATGAACGAGGCGAAAGACCTCTTCATGGCCGTGCCCGCCGAAACGCTGACGGACTTCACCCAGTTCTCGCCTCCCGCGGTCTTCGCGCAGGCCACCCGACTCGCGACGCGTCTGCGTCTCGGTGAGCGACTGAACCCGGCGGCGAACGTGACGGTGTCGAACGTGCCCGGCCCGCGGAACTCGCTCTACATGGCCGGCGCCGAACTCGAGCACTACTACCCCGTCTCCACGATCCTCGACGGGCAGGGCCTCAACATCACCGTCCAGAGCTACCGCGACTCGCTCGACTGGGGTCTCGTGAGCTGCCGCGAATTGATCCCCGACCTGTGGGACCTGCTCGACAACATCTGCGACGAGTTGGCCGTCATCGCCAAGGCGGCCGGGGTGTCCCTCGAAGGCTGACGCGGGTTTCCTGCCCCGAACCGTTGCGAATCCACCGATTTCCGATGATTCGCAACGGTTCGGAAGCATCAAACGCTGGGCTCGGGCGACCACCGGCACGATGAACGCACCGCCATAGCGGAACGCTACCGACAAGTAACTAAACTGGTTTCTCCGTAATCAGACCGTTCTTTTGGAGGACCCCATGGCTGGCTCAGTCATCGTCGCTGGTGCCCGTACCCCGATTGGCAAGCTCTCGGGCGCGCTTGGCTCCCTTACCGCCATGGACCTCGGTGGCATTGCCATCAAGGCTGCTCTCGAGCGTGCCGGCGTCACCCCGGACCGCGTCAAGTACGTCTTCATGGGCCAGGTGCTGCTCGCCGGTCAGGGCCAGAACCCGTCCCGCGTCGCCTCCGTCAACGCCGGCATCGGCATGGACGTGCCGACCACCACGATCAACAAGGTCTGCCTGTCGGGCCTCAACTCGATCTACCTCGCGGACCTGATGATCCAGGCCGGCGAAGCCGACATCGTCGTCGCCGGCGGCATGGAGTCCATGACCCAGGCGCCGCACATCCTCCCGGGCGCCCGTTCGGGCTTCAAGCTCGGCGACGCCACGCTCGTCGACTCAATGATGCACGACGGCCTGACGTGCTCGTTCGACCACTGCGCCATGGGCCTCGCCACCGAGCGCTACGCCGAGTACAAGATCAGCCGCGAGTCGCAGGACCAGTTCTCCGCCAACTCGCACGAGCGCGCGGCCGCCGCCATCAAGGACGGCAAGTTCGACGCCGAGATCGTCAACGTCGAGATCCCGCAGCGCAAGGGCGACCCGATCATCGTCGACACCGACGAGGGCGTCCGCCCCGGCACGACCGCCGAGTCGCTCGGTGGCCTGCGCCCCGCCTTCGACAAGGAAGGCACGATCACGGCGGGCAACGCCTCGCAGATCTCCGACGGCGCCGCCGCGGTCATCGTCGTGAGCAAGGCCGTCGCCGAGAAGCTCGGTGTCGACCCGCTCGGTGAGATCCTCTCTTACGGCCAGATCTCGGGCCCCGATCCGTCGCTGCTCACCCAGCCCTCGCGTGCGATCAAGAACGCCCTCGGCAAGATCGACAAGCAGGTCTCCGACCTCGACCTGTTCGAGCTCAACGAGGCCTTCGCGGCAGTCGGCATCGCGTCGATGGCCGACCTCGGCATCACCGATGAGGTCTGCAACGTCAACGGTGGCGCCATCGCCCTCGGCCACCCGATCGGTGCGTCGGGCACGCGTGTTGCGCTCACGCTCCTCCACGAACTCAAGCGTCGTGGTGGCGGCATGGGCGCCGCAGCGCTCTGCGGCGGTGGCGGTCAGGGCGACGCCATCATCCTCAAGACCCTGTAGTTCCGGCGGCGCAGCCGCTTTCCACTCCAGCCTGTGATTTTTGGGTGCGGTCTTTGCCCCCAAAAATCACAGGCTGCGTTGGTTTAGAGAGAAGTACGGCCCTCGAGGGCGCGGCCGAGGGTGAGCTCGTCGGCGTATTCGAGGTCGCCGCCGACGGGCAGGCCGCTCGCAATGCGGGTGACCTTCACTTCGGGGTGACGCTCACGCACTTCCTTGGCGACGTACAGCGCCGTCGCTTCCCCCTCGATGTTCGGGTTGGTGCACACGATGACTTCGGTAATCGATTCGTCGTCGATGCGCTTGTTCAGCTCGCTCACGCGCAGCTGCTCTCCACCGATGCCGCGGATCGGATCGAGGTGGCCCTGCAGCACGTGATAGCGGCCCTTGTAGCGGTTCGTCTTCTCGACGGCGATGACGTCCTTGGGTTCTTCGACCACACAGAGCACGCCGTCCTCGCGACGGTCGTCCTGGCACAGCCCGCACTCGACGCCGTCGAAGGAGTCCGAGCCGTCGGTCTCGGCGATGTCGAAGCAGCGACGGCAGAACGTGATGCGCCGCTTCACTTCCTCTATCGAATGCGCGAGCCGCGTCGCGTCCTCCTTCGGTAGACGAAGCAAGTGGTACGCGATGCGCTGGGCCGACTTGGGACCGACGCCGGGAAGCCGACCGAGTTCGTCGATCAGCGCTTGGACTGACTGGGCGTATACCGACAATGGCGCTTAACCGAGCAAGCCGGTGAGGCCGCCAAGCCCGCCGAGGGCGTCGGCGTTGAGATCCTGAATGCGATCGACCACGTCGTGCAGTGCAGCGAGGACGAGGTCCTCGAGCATCGACTCGTCACCGTCCTGGAAGACGATCGGATCGATCTCGACCTTGCGGAACTCGTAGGCACCCGTCGCCGTGATCTTGACCGCACCACCGCCCGCCGCACCGGTGACCTCGCGCTCCGCCAATGCGTCTTGCGCCTCGGCGAGCTGCGCCTGCATCTCCTGGGCCTGACGCAGCAGGTCGCCGAGGTCGGGCATCTGGGGCGTGTCACTCATTGGGTTCCTCCGTGGCGCCCGGGAACGCTTCCAGCAGACGGGCCGCGCCCGACGTTACCGGCCCCGCATCTTCGAGTTCCGACACATCACCGACGTCCTCGAGCGGGTCGTCGTGCTCCTCGGGCGCAGGAGCAGCGCTTGCCCGCGGCGCCGCGCTCGGGCCCTCCGCGTCGACCACGAGCTTCAGATCGAGACGGGTGCCGAAGTGCCGGCTGATCGCTTCCTGCACCTCGAGGCGGACCTCGTCGCAGCGCTGGCGGTGGATCTCGGTGGGCAACGCGAAGGTCGGGGTCGGCGCGTCGACCCAGTGGCCGCCCCGAAAGCGCGCCTTCGCGCGGGGCGAAATGCTGTCGAGGATTTTGTCGCCCCAGGCGAGTGTGAGTTCGTCGCGGGTCGGGATCGCGCCACTCGCCGTGACGGGCGCCGCGGCGGCCGGCGCCGGCGAAGGCTCCGAAGGAGCCGCGGCGGCGGGAGGTTCGGCCACCACCTTCGGCGGTGCCTCGACGCGCAACGACGGGCGCTTTGCGGCGGGCGGCGGCGGCGCGACGGTGGCCTTCGGCGCGGCCGGCGCGGCGGACGCCGACTCGGGCCGCGGCAGACCGCCCCCGCCCTGCAGCTGGCGCTCGAGGCGATCGATGCGCTCGAGCAGCGCCGAGTTGGCGACGTCGAGGTCGGTCCGCGCGACACGCACCAGCGCGGTCTCGAGCGCAACGCGCGTATCGACCGCTTCCTTCATCGAGGTGACCGCGTCGCCGACGACTTCGAGCGCGCGCGTAATCCCGGCGGCACCGAGCTGGCGAGCGTGCTCTTCGATGACGTTGTCGCGCGCGTCGAGTTCGAGGTCGGGCGCCATCAGCGCGAGGAAACCCGTCCGTAGCCGGGCCAGGATCCCCTCGCCGAGGCGACGGGCGTCGCGTCCCGCGTTCAGCGCGCGGGCCACCGCGATGAGGGTGGCGCCCGCGTCGCGCTCGGCCAGGGCCGCGACGACCTCGACCGCCGGGTCCTCTTCGTCGACACCAACACCACCGGACGCGGCGACCTGGTCGAGGGCGGAGAGCGTGTCGCGCGCCGACCCATTGCCGCGCTTGGTGACGACGTTGACCGCCACGTCGTCGACGTCGATGCCGGCCTGACCGGCGACGTCGCGCACGAGCTCGTCCAGCGTCTCGGCCGACATCAACCGGAATTGGTAGTGCTGCGTGCGACTCTGGATCGTGGGCAGCACCTTCTGCGGGTCCGTCGTCGCGAGCACGAACACGACGTGCGGTGGCGGCTCTTCGAGCGTCTTGAGAAGCGCGTTCGACGCCGGCGTCGAGAGCATGTGGACTTCGTCGACGATGTAGACCTTCCAACGGCCTGGCGTCGCCAGTGCCACCCGGCTGATGAGATCGCGAATCGCGTCGACGCCGTTGTTGGAAGCGGCGTCGAGTTCCTGCACGTCGAGCGACGAACCCGTCGCGATCGCCCGGCAGCTCTCGCACACATCGCACGGCTCACCCTGCGTCGGCTGCTCGCAGTTGAGAGCCTTGGCAAGGATGCGCGCCGTCGTGGTCTTGCCCGTGCCACGGGGTCCGCTGAACAGGTACGCATGACCAACGCGACCTTCGCTGACGGCGTTGCGCAGCGCCATCGTGATGTGGTCCTGGCCGCGCACCGCTGCGAATCGCTGCGGACGGAATCGCCGGTACAGCGATTGGTATGCGGATTCGTCAGCCATCAGCCGTCAATCTAGATCTGATACCGGGGGTATCTTTCGTCGATGGCCCGAGGTCGCACGAAGCAAGTCATGGCGACCCAGCGCAGCGGTGAAACCTCCAAGCGCTTCCCCGATCGAGTGCTGGTCGAGGAGCCGCTGGAGATCCGGCTCGACGGGCATCGAGTCGCCACAACCATGCGCACACCGGGCGACGACTTCGAGCTCGCGGTGGGGTTCTGCTGGGCCGAAGGGCTCGTTGCGCCCGACGTCGTGAAGACGATTCGCTACTGCGGCACCGGCTCGGCCGTGGAAACCGAGTTCAACGTCGTGACCGTCGAGACGGAACGCCCGTCACCCGAACCGCCAACCGAGCGGCTCGGCCTCACGACCGCCGCGTGCGGCGTGTGCGGCGCCGACGCGATCGAGGACCTCGCCAACCGACTCACCCCGCTGCCATCGATCGAAGTCCCGTCCGCCAAGACGATCGCCGGCATCGACGAGGCCGTGCGTTCGCAGCAGGATCTGTTCGACAAGACGGGCGCGGTGCATGGCGCAGCGGCGTTCGACTTGGCGACCGGCGAACTCGGCCCGGTGCGCGAAGACATCGGTCGGCACAACGCCGTCGACAAGGTCGTCGGTCGCTTGTATCTCGACGGCGAACTGCCGGCGTCGGAACTCGGGCTGTTTGTCAGTGGCCGCGCCAGCTTCGAGATGGTGCAAAAGGCATGGGCGGCGGGGTTCCGTTGCTTGCTTGCGGTCGGCGGCGCGTCGTCACTTGCGATCGACACCGCGGCCAAGGCCAACCTCGGGCTCGTCGCCTTCGTCCGCGGCGACACGCACACGGTGTACTGATGCCGCTCAAGCTCTCGAACGTCGGCAAATGGAAGCCCAAGCACTGGGCGGGTTGGCGGCCCAACGGCATCGGTCTGCAAAAGCCGAAGCACTTCTCGTCGATGGCAAAGATCGCGCTCAAGAACAAGCGCCATCCGTTCTACGCCTGGAAGGTGTTGAGCAAGGGCGTGTGCGACGGCTGCGCGCTTGGTGTCGCCGGCTTCCGCGACTGGACGATCGAAGGTGTCCACTTGTGCACGACGCGCCTCGAACTGTTGTCGTTGAACACGGGCGACCCTGTGCACCCGCGCGAGTTCGCCGACGCGGAAAGGCTGGCGGCGAAGTCCGGATACGAACTCCGCGAGATGGGCCGCCTCGGCTACCCGATGCGTCGACGCGCCGGTGAGCGCGGCTTCACGCGCATCTCGTGGGACGAAGCGATGACCACGGTGACCGACCGCCTGCGCGACGCGGGCGGTGATCGCACCGCACTGTTCCTCACGAGCCGCGGCATCACGAACGAGACGTATTACGTGACGGGTAAAGCGGCACGCGCTCTCGGCATCGCGAACGTCGACAGCGCGGCGCGCGTCTGCCACGCGCCGTCGACGGTCGTGCTGAAGGAGACGATCGGTGCGGCGGCCACGACGTGTTCGTTTGCCGACGTCATAGCGAGCGACCTCGTCGTGTTGATCGGCTCGAACCCGGCGAACAACCAGCCGGTCTTCATGAAGTACCTGTACGAGGCCAAGCGCGACAACGACACGAAGGTCGTCGTCATCAATCCGTATCTGGAGCCGGGCCTCGAGAGGTACTGGGTGCCGTCGAGCGCCGAGTCGATGATCTTCGGCACCAAGATCTGCGACCTCCACGTTCCCGTGCGTCCTGGCGGCGACGTCGCCCTCCTCAACGCCGCGCTCAAACAACTCATCGCGCGCAACAAGATCGACCGTGCCTTCATCGACGCGCACACGACGGGCTGGGACGCGCTCGAGGCTGAACTCGCGACGCAGGACGAAGCAGAACTACTACGCCTCGCCGGGGTAACGAAGGAGCAGCTCGAAGCGTTCGTCGATCTCTACGCGAACGCGAATGCGTCCGTGCTCGTCTGGTCGATGGGCATCACGCAGCGCGTCGAAGCGGCCGACGGCGTCGAGGCCATCGTCAACCTCGGTCTCGCCCGCGGCAACGTCGGCCGCAATGGCGCCGGGCTGATGCCGATCCGGGGGCACTCCGGTGTGCAGGGCGGCGGCGAGATGGGCGCGTACGCCACGATGCTTCCGGGCGCGCGCTCGGTGACGCAGGAGCATTGTGAGCGGCTCGAAGAGAAGTGGGGCTTCCCGATTCCCCATTACGTCGGCCACACCGCGCCCGAAATGCTTGAGGCCGCCGAGCGCGACGAGCTCGACGTGCTGTACGTGTCGGGCGGCAACTTCCTCGACGTGTTGCCCGACCCGCCTCGCGTCGCCAAGGCGATGGCCAGGGTGCCGTTGCGCGTGCATCAGGACGTCGTCATCACCAGCCAGATGCTCATCGCGCCGGAGGACGGCTGCGAAGTGATCCTGCTGCCGACGACGACGCGTTACGAACAGGAGGGCGGCGGCACCGAGACCACCACCGAGCGCCGCATCGTCTTCTCGCCCCACATCGACGGCCACACCGTCGGCGAAGCACGCAGCGAGTGGCGCATCTTCGCCGACGTCGTCGCCCGCACCCGACCCGATCTCGCCGAACACTTCGCCTGGCCGAACAACCAGGCGCTTCGTGAAGAGATCGCGCGTGTCGTGCCGCTCTACGCCGGCATCGAGTCGCTCGAGAAGACGGGCGACAACGTGCAGTGGGGCGGTCGCCATCTCGCGCGCGACGGCAACTTCCCGACGCCCGACGGGCGCGCGTCGTTTCGCGTCGTCGCACCACGGCACAAGCAGTTGCCACCCGGACAGTTCGAGGTGTCGACGCGTCGCGGCAAGCAGTTCAACTCGATGGTCCAAGCAACGGTCGACCCGCTCAATGGCGCGCACCGCGACGACATCCTCATCGACACCGCCGACGCCGCCGCCCTGGGTCTGACCGAAGGCGCGTCGGTCGTGTTGCGCTCGGAAACCGGTGAATACGAGGGCCGCTTGAAGTTCGCGAAGCTTCCAAGCCAGTCGCTGCAAGTGCATTGGCCCGAAGGCAACGTCTTGATCGCTGCTGGGCCCGACCATCGCGAGCCGCATTCCCACGTCCCCGACTACAACGCGGTCGTGACGATCACGCCCTCGTAACCTTGGCCCCATGCGGAGGGGTATCGCACTGGGGTTGGTAGTTGTCGCGGCCGCGTTTGGGTCGCCTTCAAGAGTGGACGCAGCAACACCGCCGTCCTTGCGCCCCGGCGGCCCACCCGTCGTGGACGGCTTACGGGTACTCGCCGGCAGCCTGCACGACCACACCACCGACTCCGACGGCGACACCCCGTCACCCCAGTTGGCCGCTTGGTACAAGGCGCATCACGGCGAGCTCGGTCTGGACTTCGCCACGCTCACCGACCACTCCGACTTCTTCCCCGCGTCGTACAACACGCCGACCGCCCCGCTGGCCTGGCGCCGACAGGCTGCGCTCTCCCAACAACTCAGCGACACGAACTTCTCGTTGTTGCGCGGCTTCGAGTTCACGAACGACCAGCAGAACCATCTCAACGTCATCGGCTCGCAGAACTGGGTCAGCCGCGCCACGATCGGCGACGGCACGCTGTCGATGAAGCCCTTCTACACATGGCTCACGACGCCACCCACGGCGGACCCGACGGGGAACGGCGTCGGTATCGGTGGTGGCGACGGCTATGGGCAGTTCAACCACCCGGGCGACAAGGGCGCGCTCAACTGGGACGACTACACCTTCGACGCCGCTGCGGCGCAAAGAATGGCGACGATCGAGATCCACGGGTCGCAAGGCAAGAGCGCGAGCGACCGCAACGACTCCGACGCCGGGTGGTACTGGTTTGCCCTGGCGAAGGGCTGGACGGTGTCGCCCGTCATGGACTTCGACTTCCACGACTGGGCCAAGGACGGCGTCATCACGACAGCGCAGCCCGGCAAGGACTGCGGCGTGAAGGGCTACCTGTTCTGCCAGCGCACGCTCGTGCTCGCCGCTGACAACACGCGACCCGAGATTCTCAACGCGCTCCGTCTGCGACGGACTACCGCCTCCGAGCTGCCGGACCTGTGGGCGACGCTGCGCGGACCGGGCGGCGCGTGGCAGGGCGGCACCGTCGCCGCAACGCCAGGCAGCACCATCACGCTGCACGTCGATGCAGCCTCCGACACCGAGACGATCCAGTCGATCGACATCATCGGCGATCGTGGCCTCGAGCCCGACCACTTCTTCGACGGCGACAACATCGACTCGATCGACGACTACTCGCACAGCCAGCTCACGCCGAGCTACGTCGTGCAGAAGTTCCGCTACATCCTCAGCGGTGGCCATGCGACCCAGAAGCACCGCGTCGACGCGGCGCCGAAGGCTGCAGTGGTCGCGACGCTGCCCGTCAACGGTCACCGCGTCGCGCAGGACGTCACCGTGCGCGTGCCGACGGCGCCGAGCGCGCGACCCGACGGCAGACATTTCTTCTATGCCGTCGTGCACACCACCAACAACGGCCGCGCCTGGACCGGCCCCATGCTCACCGCGACCCCACCGCAGGGTGCGTGGATCAGTGGCGACACGCACGTGCACGACGATCACTCGTCAGACGGCAGCGCGCTGCGTCAGGGCATCTCGCAGGGCATGCCCGGCAACAACTCTGTTGCTGACCAGATCGGTCAGGCCGAACGCACCGGTCTCGGTTTTCTCCCGCTGACGGACCACCGCACCTACGACCAGATGTGGGATCCGCTGTGGACCTCGGACAAGCTCGTGCTCGTCCCCGGCGAGGAAGCGAACGGGTCGCCGCATGCGACGGTGCTCGGCGCATCGGACGAGATCGTCGACGGTGCCAACCCGGCGGGCTCGGCGCCCTATCGCCATTTCCAGCAGTCGATCTGGGAGACCCATGCGATGAACGGGTCGTGGGGCACGGCGCATCCCGATGACAGCGAGTGGGACAACGGAAAACCGATCGCCAACGCGAGCGCGGTCGGCGTCGACACGGTTTCCGTGTGGAATCGCGACAGCGACCCCGACGTGGAGATCGACTACGCCGAGAACCGATGGAACCGCGGCTACCGGTTCGGCGTGGTCGGCGAAAGCGACGATCACTTCAAGGAACTGTGGGCCGTCGCCGGTCCCGGCATGCCCACGACGTGGGTCTTTGCGCCCCAGCCGACCGAGCGCGGCATCGTCGCCGGACTGCGCTCCGGCCGCACTTCAGTGAGCTCCGGACCCGGCGGGTCGATCGTCACGCTGACCGCCGACATGGATGGCGACGGCGTCTTCGAGGCCGTCGGTGGTGACGAGGTCACGGCCGTGCCAGGAGCCAAGGCGCGACTCAAGGTGCGCGTGCAGAACAGCGCGGGCGCGACCGTGCTCGTATCCGGTGCCCCCGGCCGACGCGTCGCACCCATCGCGACGTTCCGTCCGCTCGTCAACGACAAGACCTACATCGTGCCGATCGACGGATCGCGCGGTTGGTATCGAGCCGAAGTGCGCGGGCCGATTGCACCCGCCGCCCTCCGATCGCACAACTACGAGCCGACGAACGAACTGCGTGCGCTGACGACCCCGCTCTTCGTCGACCACAGCACTCGAGCGACGCCGATGCCCGAAGTACCTATGCCGCCCGCGGCAAGCACGGGTGACGCTGCGTCGACAGCGGTCGAAACGCCCGGCGCGTTCACCGGGTTCACCGACGTCGCGCAGGTCGGCGCGGATACGCACGTCGTCGCCGAAACCGACGCGGACGGCGGCGCGCAGGTTGCCTATCAACGTCTCCGCAGCGGCGCGCTCGACGGACCGCGCATCGTGTTGTCGGACGTGGCGAGTTCGGCGCGGTTCCCGGCCGTCGCCGCACGTGGGAATGACGTGTGGGTGGTGTGGCAGGACGAGATCGGCGACCAGAAGCCGCATCGGACCGACATCGTCGCCCGGCACAGCGCCGACGGTGGTCGCACCTGGGACGCCGAGCGGCACCTCACCAACGACGGGCACGCACAACGACCGGCGATCGCGTTGACCAACGACGGCATGCCGCTCGTCGCGTGGCAGGACAACGTCGGCGGCGCCTTCGACATCTGGACGCGCATCCTCGGTCTCGAGAAGAACGCGACGAACGTCTCGGCCGCCGGCAAGACCGTTGAAAATGGCAACGGCGTCGACACCCGGTCCGCGATTTACCCAGCCTCGTTGTTCCCTTCACTTGCGGTCGCGCCCGACGGCCACGTCGCCGTCGGTTGGCAGGACAACCGCTCCGACATCGACCCGGGTTGGACCGGCGGCATGCACGGCGAGGGCACCGCACCCGACGACTGGGAAGTCTTCGTCGCGTCCCGTCTACCGACGAGCAGGTGGACCCCACCGAAGAACGTGAGCCGGGACAGATTCCGCGCCGATCGCCACCCGTCGATCGCGTACGGCGGGGCCAGCGATCTCTTCGCAGCGTGGGACTCCAAGGAGTTGCGCGAGTCCGGTGTGAATGCGGCGTTGCGCGTCGCGCACACCGTCGCTGGCGCGTGGGTGCCGCCGACGGCGCTTGCCTTCGACGCAGCCGCCATGAGCACCCGCCCTCAACTCACCCGCGTCGGCGACGCCGTGCGCGCCGTGTGGCAGGACACCCGCTCGGCCGACTGGCGCTGGAGCGTCTGGACGTCACTGCTCAGCCCGGCCGGCGCTACCGAAGCGCGACGGGTCACCGGCCCCGGCAACTCACTGATGCCTGCGATCGACGGGGTGGCCGTGTCCTTCACGAGCGACCGCCACGCGGCACGCACCCAACGCGATCAGACGCAGGGCGCGTTCGTTGTCGGCGTCAGCTGAGGAATTCGCCGACCAACGCAGCGAGTACCTCGGGAGCTTCTAGGGGCGCGTAGTGACCCACGCCGTCGAGCCTGACGAACGATCCGTGCCGTAGGTCGCGGGAGAACTGTTCGGCTCGCTGCGGATTCACATCGACTTCGCCGCTGATCACGAGCACAGGGACATCGAGCGATAACGCAAACTCGCGCCGGTCGGGTCGCGAATGAAACGCGCGAACACCGCAGGCGACCGCTTCCGCGCCGATCCGTCGCACCACGTCGTGCGCCTCGTGCACGACAGCCCGATTGAGGAACATGGGCTCCCAATAGCGACTCCAAGCGGCGTCGAGCCCGTCCTCCCGCAACATCCGCAACGCCTCGTCACGAAAGTCGGGCTCGGGCCGGTGACCGGCGTTGCCGCCGATGAACACGATCGACCGCACCCGTTCGGGCACCCGTACCGCGATCTCGAGCGCGCACGACGCGCCGACGGAGTTCCCGACGAGGTCGAGCGGCCCCGCACCGGCGGCCGCAATGGCGCCCTCGGCCCAGGCACCGACCGAGTCACCGAAGTCGTGCAGATTCGGCGCGATCGACGGGCCGAGCGAGCGGATCTCTTCACTCCACACCGTGCCGTCGAACGGCAGCGGGTGGAGGAAGACGATCACTTGGCGGAGAGAGTGGGATTTGAACCCACGGTCCCTTGCAGGACACACGATTTCCAGTTCGCCTTCGGGGGTCCGCTGACGTTCGTTGCTCACCGTACGGCCTGATCTATTGCGTCGCGTTGTCGCTGTCGTTCATCCCGGGTCGTGCTTGGTCGCCGCGGTTGGCTCCCTACTTGGCTCCCGCAGCTGCGGAGCGCACGCCACGCCGGGAGACGGTCTCCGCTTCGTGGCGGGTTGTTCGGTCGGCCGAGATCGAGCTTTGTCAGTACTCGCTACCGCCGTTCCGTCCGATGTCCGCGTCGCGGTAACCGCACCCATGTGCTCACGTCGTAGGACACGGCCGAGCGTCCAGAGCATCGATATCTCGGGTCGTCCTTGGTCGCCGCAGTTCGCTGCTTACTTGGATCCCGCGGCTACAGGCGGCACGCTCACGCCGGAGACAGTCTGTCGTATGTGGCGGGGTCTTCGGGCCGGCCGGGATCGAGTCCCTTTGGCAAAAAACATGCCTCCCGACGCCTTCTTCGAACCACAGCGTGCCCGACTGCGAGAGGTGCACACTCTACGAGGCGTGTCTGGCTCCGTCCACTACCCGTCGCCTGTTGCGTGGTTCTCTCAGTTCGAATTGCACCTTGCGCAGTCTGCCCGAGGCGTTGCAGACAATCTGCTCTTCGGGAGCTGTCGTCCTGACGGTGACGACAATCTGCCTCTTAGTAAAGGTCTGATCGACACGTGCATACGCTCCGCACCTCGGGTTGGAAGACTCCAAGAAGAACACTGTGGCCGACCGACCGTCTGACGCAACCCGGAGGTATGACCAGCGCGACGGCTCAAGCCGTCGCGCACCGACAACGGGCTTCGGTACTGACGCAGAAAGGTTAACTTTTTCCCCGGTTGTGTACGGCGTCTGGCGAGCGGCGCACGCACCCGCCACGAGGGCGACGGTGACAACAGCGCGGCTGAGTCTGGCGTTAAACGTTTTCCACCTCGAATCCCGGCCCAAATGCTGCGAGGGTGTCTTCGATATTTGAAAAACAGCCGAGTCTCAGCTCTTGGCCGTCAGTCGTCTTCGCCGCGACGGTTCCTTTGATTAGCCCGGCGGCAGTAGCCGGGCCCTCACCATTCACGTAGTAAACGGGGCCGCCGCTGTCGCCTTTCATCCACTGAACGTTCTCCAAGCAATACATGCCCGACGTTCGCTAGTTGTTCTCGTCGGTCATGTTCGTGGTTCCACCGGGTCCGAGAAGTATGGTCGAACAGGTGTTGTCGTCGGTGTGAGTGGCATTCCCAAAACAAAGCCGGTCGCCCTGATGCATCTGAATCTTCTGCAAGTAGCCGTCTAATCGGTGTTCTGTATTTGCTCCCTGAGATGCGCGAGTTCTTCTGTCAGACCATGGAGTCGATACGCAGTGAAGATGTCGATGCGTGCGTCAAACACGTGTTCTGCAACCGTCGTCGGGATGCCGAGGACATCACCGACAGCCGCGATCGCACTTGCCCGGTCCGGCGATGCGGCCAACCGGGCGACAAGCGTGTCCAGATTTGGCGCAACGGACAAAAGCGCTTCAGTGACACGAATACGATGACCGATCAGATCAGCGTTCGCATCCGTCATGCTGGCGTCCGATCAACGCAATTCGTTAGTCGCATTCGCTGCAAGTCCAAACCCGCCCCTCTCGAACTCGTGTTTATCGCGTACGCCAGATCGGGGCAAGAGTCTTCTTTGGCAAGGTTCTTCATCAGGGCGTAAGACCTCGAAGCACAGCGCGAGCACATCCACTGGAAGAACTCCATCTTTCACACTGGAAACCTGCAGCGATGATGGAGCTGAGACGAACAGGTTGATCCGGAGACGCCGCCTCAATGCAACGCATGATCAGACGCCGGGTCGGTGTGGCGATGCCGTTCCCGTAAAGGGAAGTGCTTCCGGTGATGCCATCACCGAGTTCTGTCCGCCGACATCACGGGTACAGGTCGGTCAGCATGTCATTCACCGACGAATCCCCAAGTTGCCCACTTGCGATCCCCAACACCTATCCAGCCCGTTGAACAAGTCGACAAACGGCTTCGAGATCAACGCTACGGACAGCGACCAACCGTATGTCATCGGATTCATCAACCCGGTTACGCAAGTGACGACGAGGTACGCGAACGGGCAACCACGCGACGTCACACCGCCGAGAGTGCGGAGCGCGTCGGCTTGGCGATCTCACAGCTGAGCCCCTACCGCGACTACTTCTCACAGCCGAACCCCAAGATCGATCCGAAGTTGCACGCGAGCAACAACTGCACATGGTGAAACTCATCGCCGGCATTGCCGGCCTCATCGCACTGAGTGGGTTAAGTGCCTGCGGTTCAAATAGCTACGGCGACGGAGCGAGCGGAGAATGCACGAAGGTCGACATCACCCTTGATTCGCTCGTCGTCGACGACGCTTCCCGAACAACAGATACGCCCCTTCGGGCCCACGTCACAATCGATGGCCAGCCGGTCAGCGGCGTTCGAGTCGGATTCAGCGTGGGACGACCCGACCGGAAGACTCCCGCAATCGTCTTCGGAAGCCTTGTGCAAACAGACGCGAACGGGTTGGCAGAGGTCGACACGGACCCTGTGCTGGTTGCCGCTTCCTTTCTCAATGCCAACACTCTTTACGCAGGACACGGTCTGTCGTTGACCGACAAGCCTCCAAAGTATTGCGATGCTCGGGACACCGCGCCCATAACGCACCGCAATCCCGTCGCAGATGCAGGCTGATCATTCGCGCGCGGAGGCGCCGCTGGAGTCCCGATCGTTGGCATAGGTCCGAACGTGGGTT
Source organism: Actinomycetota bacterium (assembly GCA_048498715.1). GTDB lineage: Bacteria > Actinomycetota > Acidimicrobiia > Acidimicrobiales > JACCXE01 > JACCXE01. The sequence goes on from JBEHXL010000014.1 coordinate 42,012, forward strand.
CACACCCGTGCATCCTGTCGATGCGAAGGCCGAAATTTGTCCGGTAACGCGTTGCGGGTGGGCTTTGGGTCTGTGTGCTTTCGATCTCAAAGCTCGGCGCTGGGCAGGAGTCGTATTACCTCGACGCAGTAGCCCGCGGAGTAGAGGACTACTACGTCGGAGCGGGTGAGGCGCCGGGCCGATGGGTCGGTTCCGCACCAGGCGAGTTCGACCTGAGCGGTGTCGTTGACGCCAATGATCTGCAAGCGGTGTTGTCGGGTGTTGATCCGCAGACCGGACGTCGCGTCGCAGCGGCGAATCGGAAGCTACCGGGCTTCGACGCGACCTTCTCTGCTCCTAAGTCGGTGTCCCTGTTGCACGCGCTGGGCACGCCGCGTGTACGTGGCGAAGTCGTGGCTGCGCACGACACCGCAGTCGACGCCGCTCTCGGCTATCTCGAGCGACAGGCCGCGTTCACGCGCACCGGGCGCGACGGCATTCACAGAGTCGCGACGTCAGGGGTCGTCGCGGCCGCGTTTCGACATCGCACCTCTCGCGCCGGTGACCCGCAACTGCACACCCACGTTCTGATCGCGAACCTCGCGCGTGGAGCGGATCGTCGTTGGCGGACCCTTGATGGTCGCGGCCTGTTCTTGCACAAGATGGACGCCGGCGCCGTCTACCAAGCACAGCTCCGTGCCGAACTCACGAGGCGTCTCGGGGTCGAGTGGAGCCAACCAGTGAACGGGCTTGCCGAAATTTTCGACGTCCCACGCGCCGTGTTGCGGGCGTTCTCGCGACGACGCGCCGAGATCGTCGCCGCACTCACTGCCCGCGGTGAGTCGAGTTCCAAGGCGGCCGAGGTCGCGGCGCTCAGCACACGTTCGACGAAACAACATGACGTCGACCCAGCAGCGCTGCACAACGAATGGTTAGAGCGTGCGGCTGCCCACGGCTTCGGTCCAGACGAGGTCGAGGCGTTAACGCGACGCCCGCGGGAGGTTGACCGCGTCGGTGTTCTTCGTTCGAAGCTTTCGGCAACCCTGACCGAGCAGCAGTCGATGTTCGATCGGCGCCACGTGATTCGAGCGCTCGCCGAGTCCGCGCGCCGCGGTGCTGACGTCGCGGATCTCGAGTCAGCCGCAGATCGCTACCTGAGGTCTCCAGGAGTGGTCGCGCTCACACCCGACCCCGTCGTCGGCATCCGATACTCGACCGAGGAACTCATGCAGACCGAGACCTACGCGCTGCAAGCCGTCGAGCAGCAACGTGCGGCGGGAGTCGCAGTGGTGGAGAAGCGGGTCGTTGACGTCGAGTTGCAAGCCCGTCCGGGCATTAGCCGTGACCAAGCCGCGATGGTCCGACAACTGACCACTAGCGGCGCGGGTGTTGACGTCGTGGTTGGCGCCGCCGGCACCGGCAAGACCTTCGCGCTCGATGCAGCCCGGGCAGCGTGGCAAGCATCCGGGCACCGCGTCATCGGCACCGCCCTCGCCGCCCGGGCAGCGCAGCAACTCGAAACCTGCGCGGGCATACCGAGCTTCACCGTCGCATCGCTGCAACGATTCCTGACCCAGGACCGCTTCGCGGGCAACACCGTTCTCATCGTCGACGAAGCCGGCATGGTTGGCACCCGCGCCCTCGCCGAACTCATGCGCCACGCCCGGCGCGCCCGGGCCAAAATCGTGCTGGTCGGCGACCACCGCCAACTCCCCGAAATCCAGGCCGGCGGCCTCTTCGCCCGACTCGCCCAACAACCCGATGCCATCCAACTCGTAGAGAGCCGGCGACAACGCGACCGCCACGAACGCAGCGCGCTCGCCGCTCTCCGCGCCGGACACATCGGCGACGCCATCGCACGACTCACCCGACGCGGCCGGATCACCACAGCGGACAACGCCGAGGTCCTCCGCCAACAACTCGTGAACGACTGGCACCAGGCCGTTGAGAACGGACAGGTCGCGCTCATGCTCGCCCGCCGCCGCGTCGACGTCGCCGACCTCAATCAGCGCGCCCGCGACGCGCTCATGGACAATGGTTACCTCGACCCCTCCACCCAACAGGTCGTCGGTGGCCTCGCCGTGTGTGAGGGCGACTGGGTCGTCGCCACCCGCAACCGGCCCAGCCTTGGAATCATCAACGGCGACCTCGCCACCGTCATCGCCGCCGGCGAGAACTCAACCACGGTGCGCCTCGATCGTGGCCCCACCATCACGCTCCCCGCCGACTACGTAGCTGCTCACGTCCAACACGGCTACGCCCTCACCATCCACAAAGCCCAGGGCGCAACCTGCGACGCCACCTTCGTGCTCGGCGACGAAACCCTCGCCCTCGAGTCCGGCTACACCGCCCTCAGCCGCGGCCGTAATCAGAACCAGCTCTACGTCATGAACGCCGATGACCCCGACGCCGACGAACGACACGGCCACGTCACGACCGAAGGTGTCGATCTCGTCGCCCGCTTGCGCCGAAGCGAGGCCAAGCAACTCGCTGTCGACCACGCCGTCGGAGTCGAGTTGTGAACAAATCCGTCCGTAGTTGTCCGGAAGCCAGCACGAAATCGGCTTTGGAAAAGCATGCACACAACCAACCCAGCTTCCCCGCCGGAACCACTACTCCTCACAGTCACCGAAGCCGCCGCGTTGCTCGGCCTGGGCCGAACCACGCTGTACGAGCTCATCCTTCGAGGCGACCTCATGGCCGTGAAGATCGGCCGCGCTCGCCGCGTGCCCGTTGCCTCAATCCAGCGATTCGTTGCCTCGCTCTCAGAGGCGCAGTGACACTTAGCTTCCTTCTTCGACGGGCAAACTGCCCCTTGTCCTCGCCTGCTGGACGCGATGCAATCGGCTCGAGCGCGTCGCGATCGAAGGAGAGCAAGTGAGCGGACTGGCGAGCACACGTCGAGGTCACGGTGAGGACAGCGTGTATCTGGACAAGACCAGTGGCCGTTGGTGCGCGGTCGTCTCGGTGGGGCGAACCGCTACAGGGCGTCGTGATCGCCGGAAGGTCACCGCCAAGACCAAAGCCGAGGTTCTCGTGAAGCTGCGCGAGTTGCGCCGCCGTATCGAAAACGGCGCGCCAACGGACACTCGCCTCACGGTCGGCGCCTATCTCGACCGTTGGGCTGCTGGCCTCGACGTGAAGGTTCGCCCCAACACAGCCGATCAGTACCGCATAACAATTCGCTGCCACCTGCGGCCGGCACTTGGAGCGAAGACGCTCTCGAAGCTGACTGCGATCGATTGCGACGCGCTGTGGGCAGCCAAGCTCGCAGAAGGGTCCTCGGCCAACACCGTTCGGCTCATGCGCGCTGTGCTTCGACGTGCGTTGCGCGACGCCGAGCGCGATGGCCTCGTCATGAGAAACGTCGCCGCGCTTTCAGACCCACCCAGGCTTGCTCCTCCGGCCGGACGTTCGCTGTCGGTCGAGCAAGCACGGAAGCTCCTTGGCGCAGCATCGGGCCATCGTCTCGAAGCCTCTTACGTGTTGGCCGTCGCGTACGGGCTGCGTCGCGGCGAGCTCCTCGGGCTCGCATGGTCGGACGTCGACCTCGACGCCGGCACGCTCTGGATCCATCAGCAGCTCACGACTCGTAAGGCGCCGCAGGCGGCCGACGGAACACGCTCCCACCGCGGCGTGCTCGAGCTGTCAGAGCTCAAGACGGGCAGCCGAGGGCGGCGAACGCTTGACCTCACGCCCGAGTTCATCGACGTGCTCCGATCACATCGCGCGCGTCAGGCGGCTGAGCGGCTCGAAGCTGGCGCGAACTGGGCGGACTCGGGGCTTGTGTTCACGACCGACCTGGGCGAACCGATTCAGCCGAGCGTTCTCTCGCACGCGTTCGCGAAGCTCGCCAAGCGTGCCGGGCTTGGGGATTGGCATCTCCACGAGACCCGCCACACTGCGGCGTCGATCATGCTCGCCATGGGAACGAAGCTCGAGATCGTCTCGCGTGTTCTCGGCCACTCGTCGGTGACCGTGACCGCCGACGTGTATGCGCACCTCTTAGGCGGCGAGAAGAAAGCCGCCGCCGAGGTCATGGCAAAGGCTCTCCTGGGCGCGTAACGACCCAGGCGCGAGACTTCGGGCCATGCTCGTGGTCCGGGGAACCAAGAAGCTGCGGGACCGAGTGCATGGTCCGCAAGCGGAAGAGAACGACTCATCCACCGGTGTGCTTGGCGACTGGTTTGCCAACGCGTTGTTCTGGCGCCCGCAGGTAGCTCTGCTTGTGAACGCTCGAACGCTCCTTCCTGTGTTCGTCGAACTTGCGCCTGCCGCGACATTGCTCGATCGAGCACCCGAAGCGATTGCACGCGTGCTCCGCATGCATGGCGTCGACGACGCTTTCATCGCCGCCGAACTCGACGCGATGTCCGAAGTGCGGATCGGCCCGACGAACGACCGACAGGTGGTCGGCGTGATGAATGAGTTCGCTTTCCAAGGCGAGATGCTCTGGAAGGATGGCGACCGGAATCTCGACAACCTTTCCGTGCGTCTGGCTGGCCTCATCGTCGGACCCCTTACGGGCAGCGCGGGCTCACCCGATCGCGAACTCGCATCGGTTGTTGGGGCAGGTGGCCAAGTCGCGGAGGTCATCCCCTTCCCGACCCAACCGACGAACCGGGCCAGGGACAACGGCGCGCCCGGACGGACCGTGGTCCAGCTCAAGGTCACTCTGCTCGACACGAAGCCGCCCATCTGGCGACGAGTACTCGTCGACGGTAGCAACACGCTCGATCACCTTCATGAGGTCATCCAAGCGTCGTTCGGATGGTGGAACTACCACCTGCACGAATTCGAAGTTGGCCGCCGTCGGTACGGCATCCCTGATCCCGATGAAGACTGGGGCGAACCACCCAAGGACGAACGCCGGACTCGAATCGACGCGATCGCGAAGGAGGGCTCGTCCTTTCGATACACGTACGACTTTGGCGACGGTTGGGACCACAAGATCGTCGTCGAGAAGGTCGAGTCCGACGGCGACGACATCGCGACGCCAGCGTGCCTCGGAGGCAAGCGAGCCTGTCCTCCCGAGGATTGTGGAGGGACCTGGGGATACCGCGAGCTACTCGAGATCCTCGAGGACCCGGCCCACCCAGAGCACACCGCACGACGCGAGTGGCTCGGCCGCCCCTTCGACCCTGACGTCTTCAACCCGTCCGACTTCGACGAGAACCTCCTCAACGTGCGAGCCACGTTTGACTTCGAGTTCTGACCCGCATCCGTGCGATCGGATCGAGAAGTGGCCACCAAATGAAAGCGGAACGGTCGATGGCTTTAAATCACACGGCTGAAATTAAAGGGGTTTCAAAGAAGGGCCGTCCATCCCCTAGCGAACTACTAGTTCACACACTTCTAGTAGCAACTAACGCCGTTGCTACTAACATCGAAGAAAATAGTAGTTAGGTAGTAGGTGACGAAAATGCGGGTCCCAGCAAAGCCGAAACCGTTGGCAGAGATCTTCAACGCGCTGCCGAAGGAGCGCGCGTTCGAGGTTCTTTTGCAGCGGTCCGCCCAGATCGGGGATGGCCAATACCGGCACTGGGACACATTCCGCCGCATCAGCCCACCACCCGGCCTATCAATCGACGAAGCCTGGCTCGCGACCAAGCTAAGCCGCGCATCGGCGAGCAAACCGCTCCCGCTTGTCGATGGTGTCGGCATGCCCTTCAGCTACACGACGCCAGATGCTGCTCTCGAGATGTACCGCTTGATCGACCAACAGGCCGCCGGAAAAGTCACCGTTGGTGAAGCGATCACGAACGAGGAGACACGCGACCGGTACGTCGTGAGTTCATTGATCGAAGAGGCCATCACGTCCAGCCAACTCGAAGGTGCGGTCACGACCAGACAGGTTGCAAAGCAGATGCTTCGGTCGGGACGGGCGCCGCGCGATCGCAGCGAGCGAATGATCCTGAACAACTTCGAAGCCATGCGATTCATCTCCGACCATAAGGATGAACCGATGACGCCCGGCTTCATATGCGCAGTGCATGAGATCGTCACAGACGGAACTCTCGATGACCCGACCATGGCCGGTCAGATACAACAGCCGGGCGACGACCGGGTTCGCGTTGAAGACGCGTTCGGCAACGTCATGCACACGCCGCCACCCGCCGATCAACTACCCGGCCGGCTCGAATTGATGTGCGACTTCGCAAACGGTGGACCGACGGACGGCTTTCTCCATCCTGTTGGGCGCGCAATCCTCTTGCACTTCTGGTTGGCGTACGACCATCCGTTCGTCGACGGGAACGGCCGTACTGCACGTGCACTCTTCTACTGGTCGATGCTGAACCAGGGCTACTGGCTGGCGGAGTTCCTGTCGATCTCGCGCATCCTGACAGCAGGACCCGCGAAATACGCCCGCTCATTCCTTTACGTCGAGACCGACGACAACGACACGACCTACTTCCTGCTCAATCAGCTGCGTGTGCTCTGCCGCTCGATCACAGAGTTCTACGACTATCTCGCCAAGAAGGTGGAGGAGGTCCGCCGCGTCGAAAAGCTCGTACGTCAGGACGAGTCGTTCAATTCTCGACAACTCGCCTTGCTCGGACACGCACTGCGGCATACGGACGCGACGTACTCAATTCACTCGCATCAACTCAGCCACGGCGTCGCGTATGAGTCAGCCCGGAAGGACTTGCTCGACCTGGTCGACCGCGGTCTCCTCACGCAGGCGAAGGTCGGGAAAGCTTTTCGCTTCCACCCGGTCGACGACATCGAGACCAGAGTCGGCGCTCAACGTCGATAGAGCCGATGGCTCCCACATTTGGCTCCCACGCGCAACGAGGTGCGGGCCGCTAACGGCGCCGCACCTCGTCTGACGTGCGGAGAGAGTGGGATTTGAACCCACGGTCCCTTGCAGGACACACGATTTCCAGTCGTGCCGATTCGGCCGCTCTCGCATCCCTCCGTGACTCTCTCTTACGAGAAAGCCGAGGGCACAAGGTACTCTGTGCGAGGCCCCGATCATGCAGTGCGACGGTTGGGTCCTGCGCAACAGCATCCCCGTGAACCGAGTCAGGGCCGGAAGGCAGCAGCTCTCAGCGGAACATGCCGTGTGCCGCAGACCGCCTAACCGTCGCTCTGGATGGTCGGGGCTTCAGCTATTGCTGCAGAGTCGGAACAGGCCTCGGCCGCTGCAGTGCTGGTTCTGACCCGGCCGGTCGCTCGCCGGCGGCTCGCTGGTGGGCGGCGTCGACGGCTGCTGTTCTTCCTCGGGCGGTGCGGAGGCAGCCGGGGCCGCGTGGGGCGCGCGTAGGTCGAGCGCACCGTTGCCGTTGTCGAACTCGACGGGCTCGCGGCCCGGACGGTCGTGGCTGATCTGGTCGACGGCATAGTTGAACGCCGTCTGCACCGTGGCCGAAGCCCGGTTTTGGATCATCGCCCGTCGCACCATGTACTCGACCATGTAGCTGCGGCCGATGTCGGCGTTCTCGTAGGCAAGAGAGTTGGCCCCGGCCGCGGCGGTCAAAACACGCCCGGGGCGAAGAACTTCCGTAAAGCCGCCGCCGTAGCAGGCGGCGATGCCGACCCAGGAACGGTTGGCCTGCACCCGGCTCAGCGCCGAGGCGAGTTGGCCGTCGCTGACCGACGACCCGTTGCTCGTGACGATCTCTTCGTTGCCGTTGGCCGTCTTGCGGACGTGCCCGGCGTAGAAGAAGACGGCGACGGCGTTCGGGCCGGCATTGGCGGCCAGCCAGTTGATCGAGTCGAGAAGCGTGTGGTTGGTGACCTGACCGTCGCGCAACACCACCATGTGATCGTTGTCGACCCCGAAGCCACTGAGGGCCTGAGCGACGTCGTTGGCATCGTTGACGGCCGAGCCAAGGTCGTCTTGCGTGCCCGGGTAGTCGTTGACGCCGATCACCACAGCCCAGGTACCGGTGCTCGAACCTTGGGCAGCGACCGGCGTGTTCGTGATCCTCGCCGGCGGAGCCACAGCCTTTGGCGCCGCACCCTCGAAGTGCGTAGGCGCTGTCTTGATGACGGCCTCACGCTTGGGCGCGGCCGTTTCCGTCGCTGCGAGATCCCCAGTCGCAAGCGGCGGCACCACCTCGGGCCCAATCGCACTGTTGCTCAGCGATTCGGAAACACGTGACTTGTCAACCGTCTTGACACGTGTGGCCCGAGGATCGTGGGCCAATGGAGCACCGCCGACGAGGGCGATAGCCAAACCGATCACCACCGCGAGGGAGAACCGACGCCGTACTCGAGTCATATGCAACTCACGGCGTGTTGGGCCCCCACCGGCATAACTCGACCGGACGGCCCCAGCGCCGCCCGAGCGATGTTGTGATCGATGTAAGAGTTCTGTCCGGCTGGGCGGGGTTCCTGCCTCTCACCTGAAATGAATCGAGGAAATTCGTGACCGACGACGAGGCGATGGAGCTCGCGCTGGCCGAGGCGGCCGCGGCTGTGGCCCACGGAGATGTCCCCGTGGGCGCGGTCGTAGTGATTGACGGAAGTGTCGTTTCCCAGCGCCACAACGAACGGGAGCTTACAAACGACCCGACCGCTCATGCCGAGGTGCTGGCCATTCGTGACGCAGCTGCAACATTGGGCTCCTGGCGCCTCACCGACGCAACGCTCGTCGTCACGCTGGAACCATGCCCGATGTGTGCCGGTGCGATCCTTTCGTCCCGAATTGGTCGGGTCGTCTTCGGTGCCGCCGACCCGAAAGCCGGCGCTTGCGGCTCGCTGTACAACCTCTGCACCGATCCGCGGCTGAATCATGAGGTCGCGGTACAACACGGCGTCCGCGCCGGAGAGGCCTCGGCGTTGCTGACCGGGTTTTTCGCGGAGCGCCGCGTGTAATCTGTCGGCTCCGCTGTACCCAGGAGGGGTGCGAGAGCGGCCGAATCGGACGGTCTCGAAAACCGTTGTGGGGGCAACCTCACCGTGGGTTCAAATCCCACCCCCTCCGCCAAGCAAACGAGCCTGTGATTCTCAGTCAAGAAGACCTCGACTGGGAATCACAGGCTCGTGTCGTTCAGGGCTGGGGGATCTTGTCGCAGGCGTCGGAGGGGCTGCGGGTGCAGTCGTAGGTCGACGGGATCTCGAGCGGGCCAGTGCCGAACACCAGAGCAATCTCGGTGTTGCCACGGATGATCGTGCCAAGACCACGCGGCGACTCGGTGCCGTTGACGTAGACCTTCGCCGGAAGCGACGGCTTGATGCCCCACTCCGTCAGGAATTGCTCGAGGTTGATCTGCTCGTCCTTCTCCGCTTCGACGTGGATGATCCCCGTCGGCTGGTGCGTGTGCAGCGGCGAGATCACCTGCTCGTCGACGTCGATGCCGATGCCGGCGGGCACGAGCACGGCCTCGCCGTTGTAGAAGACGTCGAGGTGGGCGTGGTAGTGGACAAGCGATCCTTCCGCCTTGAGCTGGGGCAGCCCGGCGGCGGTCATGCGATCCGCCTGATGCGCACCGAGGGGCCAGGGCGGCGCACCCGTCGCCTCGCCCGCTGGCGCACCAGTGGTCGGCGTCGACTCGCCCAGGCTCGGTCCCTTCTTCTTGTCACTACATGCGCCGAGCGCAACGAGCAGGACCATCACCACACAGAGGCGCCGAATCACGCCCCGAATCTAGGCGCAGACCCCACTCGTACAATCGGCACCAAATGCATCCACAACGCGTCATGCCGATGTCGAAAATGGTCCGTCGCGACCAGGCCGCGAAGGTCGACAAGGCAACGCTCAAGCGCGCCTGGGGCTTTTCGCAGCCGTACCGAGGCCAACTCGTAGCGCTCCTGCTGACGATCCTCGTCACGTCGTTCGTCGCGGTGGCACCGCCAACGATCTTCCGGCTGCTCATCGACCACGCGATCCCCAAGAAGAACCTCGCCTACGTCAACGTGTTGTTCCTACTCGCCGTCGCCGCCGCACTAGGCGAAACGGCGCTGCGCTCCTTGAACCGCTGGTTCAGCGCGCACATCGGCGAGGGCCTGATCTTCGACCTTCGCATGGCGATGTTCGAGCGCGGCCAGCAGCTACCGCTCGCGTTCTTCACGCGCACGCAGACGGGTGCGTTGCTCAACCGGATGAGTTCCGACGTCGTCGGTGCGCAGGCCACCATCGGCACGATTTCCACGGTGTGGTCCGACGTCTGCCTGCTCGTCGCGGTGCTCTTCTCGATGGTCATCTACTCGTGGAAGATCACGTTCGCGTCGCTGCTGATCATGCCGTTCCTGCTGCTTGTCGACCGCTGGCTGAGCGGGCGCATCGTCACGTTGAGCCGCCACCGCATGCAGCTGCAGGGCACGATGTCGGCGACGATCGCCGAGCGATTCAACGTCAGCGGCGCGTTGCTCGTGAAGCTGTTCGGACGGCGCCAGAGCGAACTCGAGATGTTCGCCGACACGGCCGGCACCGTGCGCGACACCGGCGTGCGCCTCGCGATGACGAGCCGGCTCTATTACGCGTCGCTCACGTTCGTCGGCGCGTTCGGCACCGCCGCGGTGTATTGGATCGGCGCACGAGCCGTCATAAACGGCTCGCTCAGCGTCGGTGCGCTCGTCGCCCTGTCGCTACTCGTCAGCCGCCTCTACTCCCCGTTGACGGATTTGGCGAGTGCCCGAGTCGACCTGCTGGGCGCGCTCGTCAGCTTCGAGCGATGCTTCGAGATTCTCGACGCGCCCTTGCCGATCGCCGACAAGCCCGACGCCGTCGAGCTCGACCACGCTCGCGGCGACATCGTCTTCGACGACGTTCGCTTCCGCTACCCGGCGCCGTCGACGGTGTCGGTCATGTCGCTCGAGGGTGACGGCGAGACCCCGCTGTCGACCGAGCCGTCCGCCGAAATCCTTCACGGCGTGTCGTTCCACGCGCAGCCCGGTGAGCTCGTCGCGCTGGTCGGCCCCTCGGGTGCCGGCAAGACGACGATGGCCAACCTCGTGCCGCGCCTGTACGACGTGAGCGGTGGCGCCGTGAAGGTCGACGGCCACGACGTGCGCGACCTGAGTCTGCAGAGCCTGCGTAACGCGATCGGCGTCGTCACGCAGGACCCGCATCTCTTCCACGACACGATCGAGCACAACCTCCGTTACGCCCGCGCCAATGCGACAGCGGACGAGATCCGTGAAGCGTGCGAGCGAGCCCGCATCCACAACGTGATCGCGTCACTGCCCGACGGCTACGACACCGTCGTCGGCGAACGCGGCTATCGCTTGTCGGGCGGCGAGAAGCAGCGCCTCGCGATTGCCCGTTTGTTCCTGAAGGACCCGGCGATCGTCATCCTCGACGAGGCCACGTCACACCTCGACGCGGAGACCGAAGCCCTCGTGCAGGAAGCCTTCGGCGCCGCGCTCGCAGGCCGCACTGCGATCGTGATCGCGCACCGCCTCTCGACCATCCAAAACGCCGATCAGATCCTCGTTGTCGACGCCGGCCGGGTGACCGAGCGAGGCACCCACGCCGAACTCATCACCCAAGGCGGCCTCTACCGAGACCTAACGCAACGACTAGCGACGCACTGACCCAAAGCAGCAACCAAAGAGCCGCTGGAGTCCCGGCCACGGGCAGCCGCAGGATCCGACTTGCTCGGTCCGGAGGCCACAACCTGCCGCCGCCGCAGGCGGTGTCCTTCTGAGACTCGGCTCGCAACCTCCGGTTGCGAGCCGACTACGCAACCTCCGGTTGCGAGCCGACCGGTTACGGATTGACGGTGATCGTCCCGGTCATGCCGGGATGGATGGTGCACTGGTAGCTGTAGGTGCCGGCCTTGTCGTAGGTGTGGGTCACCGTGAACTTCGAGGCCGCCTTGTGGCTGACGCCCTCGTCACCCTTGAGGTCGTGCACGATGCTGCCGGTCACGTCCCACTCGACGGCCTCGCCAGCCTTGATCACGGTCTCGTCCGGCGACCACGTGGTGCCGGTGGCCTTGATCGTTGCCGCAGCAGGGCCGCCCGCAGGCTTGGTCGTGTCGGTCGAGCTGCCTTCCTTCTTGTCGCCGCCGCACGCACCGGCGGTGAGGCCAAGAACGGCAGTAAGGGCAACGGCGAGAACGGTCTTACGCATGGCCAAAGTCTTTCAGTCGGTGCCCCGTCCGCCCTAATCGAGCCAGCCGTCGATCACCCCGATGAGTTCGGCCAACTGATGGATCGTGGCGTCGGGCTCGACGGTCGCGTCGTCACCTTCGGGCCGCGGGAGAATCAGAACGGTCCGCATCCCGGCCGACTTGGCGCCGTAGATGTCGTCGTAGAGCCGGTCGCCGACGAACACGGCGTTCTCTGGCTTGACCTTCAAGGCGTTGAGCGCGGCCTTGAAGGCGATCGGGTGCGGCTTCACGTGTGACAGCTCTGATGTGTAGAGGCGCTCGTCGATGAACTCGCTGAGGCCGTCCCGCTCGAGAAGCTCCTCGTGGAAGTGGCGTGGCCAGTGGGTGTTCGACAGAAGCCCGACCTTCAGATCCATGCTCTTGAGCGCGGCCAGCGTTGGCAGTGCGTCGCCCTTGTGGTGCAGTTCGAGTTCCCACGCCTCGAAGTACGAGCCGGTCGCAGACGCAAACCAATCCTCCGCGAACTCGAGTTCGTGCTCGGCCGAGGCCGCCCGCATGATGTCTTCGAGGCGACCCGAGCGCTGCGCGCCGCGCACCTGGGCCCAGACAGCCTCTTCGGCCTTGAGAAGCGAGGCAGCCAGCTGATCGACGCGTGAGCCGTCGATGGCGCGCGCGGATGCCTTCCAGAACTCCGGTACACGCTCTTGCGGCACCCAGTGCGACAGCGTCCCACCCCAGTCGAAAATCACGGCCTCGATCCGCCCCATCGACCTGAACGTAGACGCGAAGGAGGGGGTGGCCCGAAGGCCACCCCCTCCAACAGCGTTGGTGTGATCACCTACGCCGTGCGTGCCTTCCGACGAAGGAGGGCACCAATGGCCAGAAGCAGGACGCCGAGCATGAGCTCAGCTTCCGTGTTCAGACCAGTCCGGGCGAGACCGTTGCCATTCGGCACCGGCTTCGGCGTCGGCGGAACGATCGGACCGCAGTTGCTCACGCACACGGGCGGCGGAGTCGGGCAGTTGGAGCTGCCCGGCAGGCACGGGAACGTGGGCGGAAGCGGCGGAAGCGGCGGCTGCGGGCACAGGGGGCCGAACTCGACACCCTGGCACGTCGCGTTGGACGCGATGTTGCCGAACGCATTGGCGTTGCCCGTACGGATACGAGCAGAACCATCCGAAACGTTGGAGAGGTCCGCAACATTCGACGCGATGCCGCCGGGGGCCGTAGCCGTGGCGGTGTGCGTCGTGGTGTTGGTGGACAGGTTGCCGACACCAATGTTGATGCCGGTGTTAGCGAAGCCAAGACCGAAGTTGACGGTCAGAGCGTCGCTGGAATGGACGATGCCGGTCGCCGAACGATTGCCCAGCGCGTAGGCATCACCAGTGGTGATATCAGCATTGCCGTCCGAGTCGTTGGACTCGGTGATGACGTTGCTGGCAACTGCATCATCGCCAAGAGTCGCGGTCGGCGTAATCGTCGAGGTCGCGGTCGAGTCGATGGTGTTGGTCGAAAGGTTGCCGATACCCAGGTTGATACCCGTGTTCGACAGACCAAGACCGAGGTTGAGAACGACCGCGTCGTCGCCATCGGCGACGGTGGTCGAAGTGTTGCCGTAACCGGTCGCGTTACCCGTCTTCACCGAAGCGGTGCCGTCCGAGTTGTTAGCGCCAGAAACAGCGTTTGCCGCGACAACATCGTCATCCGCGGTGAGACCCGCGCCACCGTCGACCGTAGCGGTCTGGGTGAACGGATCCACGTTGGTGGAGAGGTTGCCGATGGCGGCATTGACACCGGTGTTACCGAGGCCAAGGCCGAGGTTGAACACGTCGATTTCCTGATCGTTGTCCACGAAACCGTCGACATCAGAGTCGGCGATGGTGGAAGCCTCAGTGGTCGAAATGTTGCCGTAGCCGCCGGCGTTGCCGGTGACGACGGAAGCGTTGCCATTGCTGTTGTTCGCGAGATCCGCCGTGTTGGAGGAAACCGCGTCTTCGAGCGAGACAGCGCCAGCAGCCGTGACGGAAGCGTCCTGCGAACCAGAGATCTCGTTCGAAGAGACGTTGCCGATGGCAGCGTTGATGCCGCTGTTGCCGATACCGGCGCCAGCGTTGATCACCGTAACGACCTGGTCCGAAAGGACGAAGCCGCTGTCAGCGATGTCAGCATCCGAAACCTGCGTCACCTTGGTGGTCGACTTGTTGCCGATACCTTCAGCGTCACCGGTCTTGATGCTGGCCGAGCCGTCGCTGTTGTTCGACTTCGTAGCCACATTCGAGGCCACAACGTCGTCACCAGTGAGGTCGGTGCCGGCGGTGATGTCGGCGTCCTGATCCACCGTGATGGTGTTCGGGGTGCCAAGGCCACCGCTGGCGTTACCAATTGCGAGGTTGACACCAGTGTTGGCAATGCCAGCACCAGCGTTAACGCCCGTAGCTTCCTGATCGCTCAGGACGAAACCCGAACCGCTGATGTTGTTGTCAGCGACCTGGGTGATGATCAGCGTCGAAGCGCTGTCGTTGCCGATGGAATGGGCAGCACCGGTCACGATGCTGGCATTGCCATCCGAGGTGTTGCTGGCATCCGAGACGTTGCTTGCAACGACGTCGTCAGCCGTGATGGAACCATTGGTGGCCTCGACAGAAGCAGTCTGCGGCGCAGCGGCCACGATCTGATTCTGGGAAGCGTTACCGATGGCACCGTTGACGCCGGTGTTCGAGACACCGAGGCCGAGGTTGGCACCGAGAGCGACCTGATCGTTGAGAGCAAAGCCGTTGCCGGTGACATTGGTGTCGGCGACCTGACCGAGGTCGGACGTCGACATGTTGCCAGTGCTGTCAGCCCAACCGGTGGTGACACCGGCCGTGCCGTTGGAGTCGGTGGAGGTGGTGGCGCTGTTAGACGCAACGACATCCTCGACGTCCATGCTGTCGGAAGCGGTCACATCGACGTCCTGGTCATCCTGGACGGCGTTCTGCGACGCGTTGCCAACGGCAAGGTTGACACCGGTGTTGCTGAGAGCAACGCCGAGGTCGATCTCGACGGCGGTCTGATCCGTCAGAGCAAAGCCGCCATCAAGGTCAGCGTCGCTCGTCTGGGCCAGGGTGGCCTTCGAGGAGTTACCGAGCGACTTGGCAGCACCAGTGGTGATGTTGGCCGAGCCGTTCGAGGTGATGGCGTCGTTCGAAGAATTCGAAGCAACGACATCGTCAGCGTCAATCGAACCAGCGGTGGCCTCAACGGTGCTGTCCTGCGAGAGGACGGCAGCGTTCTGCGAAGCGTTACCGATGGCAAGGTTGATGCCGGTGTTGCTGGCCGCGATACCGATGTTCGCGTCGATGGCGGTCTGGTCAACGAGGGTGAAACCATCCCCGTTGAAGTCCGACGTCTGAGCGATAGCGGTCGTGGACTTGTTACCAACCGAATCGGCGGCACCAGTGTTGATGCTGGCGTTGCCGTTGGAGTTGGTGGTGCTGTTGGCGTTGTTGGAAGCAACAACGTCATCAGCGGTGAGACCGGTGGCCGAAGTAACGGTCGCGGTCTGGGTGGAGGTGATGCCGCTGACCGACGCATTGCCGATCGCTGCATTCACACCCGTGTTGGAAATGCCGACGCCGACGTTGATACCGGCAGCGATCTGATCAGCCAGGACGAAACCGGCGCCATCGGCGTCGGAGGTCTGGGTGATGATCAGGGTCGAAGCGGCATCGTTGCCGATGCTGTTGGCATTACCGGTGGTGATGCTGGCGGAACCGTTCGACTCGGTCGAAGCGGTGCCGTCGTTGCTGGCGACGATGTCGGCAGCGGGGCTGGCCGGGTTCGTGACCGTAGCGGTCTGATCCAGGTTCGCCTGATTGCCAGTGCCCAGAAGGCCACTGATGTTGCCAGCGGCAACGTTGACGCCGGTGTTCGAGACACCGATGCCCACATTGACGCCAACCGCGGTCTGGTCAGGCATGGAGAAACCCGTGCCGTCGTAGTCCACGGTCTGGGTCAGCGCGGTGGTGCTGCGCGAACCCACAGAGTTGGCATTGCCAGTGTTGATGCTGGCCGTGCCGTTCGACTCGGTCGAAGCGGTACCGAAGTTCGCTGCGACGTTGTCACCGGTGCCGGCATCGTCGATGGTCGAAGTCTGAGTGACCCCGGCGCCATTGAGCGAAGCGTTACCGATAGCGGCGTTGAAGCCGGTGTTGGAAATGCCAGCGCCGATGTTCACGGACGCAGCCTCCTGATCGGCCATCGAGAAACCGGCGGCGGAGCCGTCGTTAACCGTCTGGTCGATGGTGGTGTGCGAAGCGTTACCGATGCTGTTGGCATTGCCGGTGGTGATGCTGGCGGAACCATTCGACGGATCGATGGCTTCACCGAAGTTGCTCGCAACCGCGTCGCCTTCGGCGGCGGTCACGGTGGCGGTCTGCGTCGTCGTAGCGGCGTTGTCAGAGACATTGCCGATAGCGGCGTTCAGGCCGGTGTTGCTAACGCCGAAGCCGAGATCAACGGCAACAGCGGTCTGATCGCTCAGGTTGCTGTCGACACCGTCGGTGTCAACAGTCTGGGCGATCGTGGTGGTCGCGGCCGAGTCGTTGCCAATGGAATTGGCATTGCCGGTCACGATCGAGGCGGAACCATCACTCATGGTGGTGGCGTCGCCGAAGTTGGAAGCAACAGCATCATCGTCAGCGCTGTCAGCCTCGGCGCCCTGAGCAGTGTCAGAAGCAGAGGTGGAGACGTTGCCAACGGCGATGTTGCCGCCGGTGTTGGCGATACCGACACCCAGGTTCACCACGGTCGCGGACTGATCCGGGAGCGCGAAGCCAGAAGCGGCGTTCGTATCCAGGGTCTGCGTCACGTTCGTGGTGGCTGCATTGCCAGTAGCACCTGCGTTACCAGTCTTGATGGAAGCCGTGCCGTTGCTGTTCGTCGACGCCGAACCGAAGTTCGAAGCCACAGCATCGTCACCAGCGCCCGTCACGGTTGCACCGTTGCCGTTGTTCAGATCCTGATCAACGGTGGCGGTGTTCTGACCAAAGAGCTGGCCAGAGGCATTACCAACAGCAGCGTTACCGCCGGTGTTAGCGACAGCAATGCCGATGTTGAAGATGTCGGCAGTCTGATCCGGGAGGACGATGGCGGCGCCATCGGAATCCACGTCGACTACCTGGGTGAGATTGGTGGTTGAGCGGTTGCCCGTAGCTTCGGCGTGCGCGTCGCCAGTGGCGATGGACGCAGAGCCGTTGCTCTCGTTGGAAGCGGTGCCGTCGTTAGAAGCGACGACGTCGTCCGCCGGTGGGCCTGCACCCGAAACCGCACCCTGAACGGCGTTGCTCGTCGAAGACGACAAGTTGCCGATAGCAAGGTTGAGGCCAGTGTTAGCAACGCTGATGCCCAGGTTTGTGACAGCGGCGTTCTGATCAATCAAAACGATCGATCCCAACGAACCCTGTGCAGAGACATTTGCGATCTGACTGACGTTGTTCGTCGCGACGTTTCCAACAGCGTTGGCGTCACCGGTGATGATGCCGGCGGTGCCATTCGAGTTGTTAGAAGACGTTGCGCTGTTCGAACTGACAGCATCGCCAGTGCCGGTGTTAGTAGCGGTGCCATCCTGCGTATTCGTCGCAGTGTTCTGCGAGACGTTGCCGATTGCACCGTTGACGCCCGTGTTCGCGATACCGACGCCGATGTTGTTCACAGCGACGTTCTGATCGAGAAGGACGACCACACCAAGACCGGAGAAGCTCCCGTCGTACGTCTGATTGACAATGTTGTTCGCAGTGTTACCCGTTGCGGATGCGTCGCCCGTAGAGATACGTGCGTCGCCGCCCGAGACATTGCGGACCGTTGCGTCGTTAGCCGCAACAGCATCGCCATTCGTGCCGTTCGCAGTTGCCGTCTGTGTCGCGTCTGCGACGTTGACGGACGCATTGCCGACAGCGCCATTGACGCCAGTGTTCGCTACTGCGATACCAAAGTTGGTAACAGTTGCGTTCTGGTCGACAAGGACGACTGCGCCGTTGTGTCCTTCAACTTGGGTGACGTTGTTCGTCGCCGAGTTACCCGTCGCGTTGGCATCGCCGGTTTTGATGTCGGCGGTACCAGTCGACGTGTTACCCGTGCTCCCGGTTGAGGGAGCGACAGCATCGTCGCCAGTTCCAGTGGCGTTTGCAGTTTGAGTGCTAGTGGCTGAATTCGGAGTACCAAGCGCTCCTGAGGCATTGCCTGCAGCTCCGTTCACGCCTGTGTTTGCACCGCCGACACCGACATTGTCGGTCTCAGCGCCTTGATCAGCATGTGCGACCCCGCCGAAAAGCAGGGTGAACAGCATCACCGCAGACGAAAACAGAAGAGCGATAGCTCCAACCTTCGAGCCAGTCCTGTTTTTGCTCGTAACCAATTTCTCACCTCCTTTCCATGGTTTGTTGTGTTTGGGATAGGGATGAACCGCGCCGGAGCGCGGGTACAGCGATGCCCGGGAGCGTTGTCTCCAGGAGGTGTGGGGGAAGCCCCCGCCCCACGTCGGCCCTGCTGAACTGAGGGCGCGCACGTCGGCGCTGAAGGTTTAGCGGTTGGTGGCCTCGAATACAAACACCGTTCGCGCACACGAAGCTATGAAAAAGCTCAGAATCGCGTAGAAAAACCCTCAACTAGAGGGTTTAGCCCAGGTTGAGGGTTGACGCAGAGTGGCAATGGACGGCGATCCGAACGCGAAGAGGGGTGGCCCGAAGGTCACCCCTCTTCCAGCGTTGGTGTGATCACCTACGCCGTGCGAGCCCTCCGACGAAGGAGAGCACCGGCGGCGAGAAGCAGCAGACCGAGCATGAGCAAGGTCTGTGTGTTCAGGCCGGTTCGGGCCAGCTCGGGGTTCGCGACCCTGGGCATTGGCACCGGCGGGTTCGGAGTCGGACCAGGCGTTGGGCCAGGACCAGGACCGGGACCGGGACCGGGACCGGGGGTGCCACTAGGGCAACCACAGTTCGGAACCGGAGGCAGCACCGGCTGCGGGCAAGTAGCACCGAAACCACCGGTGCCCTGGCACGTCGCATTCGACGCCACGTTCCCGAAGGCGTTGGCGTTACCCGTGCGGATATTCGCCGACCCATCCGAGGTGTTGCTCAAGTCCGCAACGTTGGACGCGACGCCGCCGGGCGCGGTGGCCGTGGCGGTATGCGTCGTCGTGTTGGTGGACAGGTTGCCGGCGCCAAAGTTGAGGCCGGTGTTGGCGAAGGCCACACCCAGGTTGAGGGTGAAGGCGGTTTCGCCGTCCACGATGCCGGTCGCCGAACGATTGCCCAGCGCGTAGGCATCACCAGTGGTGATTCCAGCGGTGCCATCCGAGTTGTTGGTCTCGGTGATGGCGTTGCTGGCCACGGCATCGTCAGCCAGGACGGCCGCCGCATCAACGGTGGCGTCCGAGGTCGAGTCGATGTCGTTGGTGGACAGGTTGCCGAAGCCGAAGTTTGCACCCGAGTTCGACAGGCCCAGTCCGAGGTTGAGCACGGTCACGTCGCCGTCGGCGTCATTCGCCGCGTCGATCATGGTCGTGGACTCGTTGCCGTACGCACACGCGCAACCCGTCGTGATCGAAGCCGATCCGTTCGAGTTGTTGGTGGCGTTGACGACGTTGGAGGCGACGACATCGTCCGCGGTGAGCGCGCCGGCCGCCGTCACGACTGCGTCGTGATCGAAGGTCTGCGTGTTCTGCGAAGCGTTGCCGAGCGCCACGTTCACGCCCGAGTTGCCGAGACCAAGGCCGAGATTGGCAACAAACACGTCCGAGTCGTTCAGGACAAAGCCGTCGACATCATCGTCGGCCGTCTGATTGACGTCAGTCGTGGAGAGGTTGCCGTGGCCGTGGCCGCGCCCGGTGGTGACCAAGGCGGAGCCGTCACTGTCGTTGACGAGGTTGGCCTGCGAGGAGGCGACCACGTCGTCAGCGGTGAGGTCCGTGCCAGCAGTGACACCGGTGTCCTGCGTCCCGTCGATTGCGTTCTGGGAGGCATTACCGATGGCACCGTTGATGCCGCTGTTGCCGATACCGGCACCAGCGTTGATGACCGTGGCTGACTGATCGCCGAGGACGAAGCCGCCATTGTCGATGTTCACGTCCGACACCTGGTTGACCGAAGTCGTCGACTCATTGCCGTCGCCTTCGGCGTCACCCGTGCGGATGGACGCGCTGCCGTTGCTGGTGTTCGTCGAGTCGACCGTGTTGGCCGCCACGACGTCGTCAGCGGTGATGGCGCCGCCTGCCGTCACACCGGAGGTCTGCGTAAACGGACCCACGGCGTTCTGCGAAGCGTTGCCAACGGCAAGGTTGATGCCGGAGTTGCCAAGGCCGAAACCGGCGTTCACGACGACAGCGGTCTGGTCGGGCAGGGCGAAGCCGTTGCCGTCGAAGTCCGAAGTCTGCGTGATCGTGGTCGTGGCCTTGTTACCAGTCGAGGTGGCGTTGCCCGTCGTGATGCGAGCGTCGCCATCGCTGGTGTTCGAGCTGGTGGCGTTGTTCGAAGAAACAACGTCGTCAGCGTCGAGCGCGCCGGCGGCATCCACCGTCGCGTCCTGATCGATGTCCGACGCGTTGCCGCTGGCGTTGCCAATGGCTGCGTTGACACCGGAGTTGGCAATGCCGACTCCGAGGTTGATGCCCACCGCGGTCTGGTCCACCAGAGTGAAGCCGGCCCCATTGGAGTCGGCGGTCTGGGTGATGACCAGGGTCGAAGCAGCATCGTTCCCGATGGAGTTGGCGTTACCGGTGGTGATGTCGGCGGAACCGTTCGAATCGTTCGAAGCGGTGCCGTCGTTGCTGGCGACAACGTCACCAGCGATGCCCGCACCACCGACCGTTGCATCCTGGTCGAGGGTGGCGGAGTTCGGGCCGAACAACTGACCCGAGACGTTGCCAGCGGCAACGTTCACACCGGTGTTGGACACGCCAATACCGATGTTGATGCCGACGGCCGTCTGGTCGGGAAGAGCAAAGCCCGTCCCGTCGTGATCGACCGTCTGGGTGAGCGCAGTGGTGCTGCGCGAACCGACGGCATTGGCATTGCCGGTGCGAATGCTCGCATCGCCATTGCTCGTCGACGTGGCGGTACCGAAGTTCGCCGCGACGATGTCGTCGTCACCTGCGTCCGGGAGGTCGGCCGTCTGCGTGAGAGCAGCGTCGCTCGAGGAAGCGTTACCAACGGCGCCATTGACGCCGGTGTTGGCAATGCCGACTCCGAAGTTGACCTGCGTCGCCGACTGATCGGTCAGCAGGAAGCCGCTGGCATCGCCAGCGTCGACCGTCTGCGCAATCGTGGTGTGCGAGGCATTGCCAATGGAGTTGGCGCTACCGGTGGTGATGCTGGCGGAACCGTCGGAGTTGTTGACGGCGTCGCCGAAGTTGCTGGCAACCGCGTCGTCGCCAGCATCGGCAACAGTCGCGGTCTGGGCCGTGGTGGCCGTGGTGGTCGAAACATTGCCGACGGCAAGGTTCAGACCGGTGTTGCTGAAGCCGATACCGAGATCGACGGAGGTGGCCTCCTGATCGGCCAGAACCTGGGTGACACCGTCGGTGTCAACCGTCTGGGCGATGTTGGTGGTCGCCGCCGAGTCGTTGCCAATCGAGTTGGCGTTCCCGGTACCGATGCTCGCCGAGCCGTCACTGGTGTTCGTGGCGTCGGCGAAGTTGGAAGCAACGGCGTCGTCGTCAGCCGACGCTGCCGTTGCGGTCTGCGGATCGACGGCGGTGCCGACGGTCGCAGTGTTGGTCGAAGCGTTGCCGATGGCAGCGTTCAGACCGGTGTTCGCGATACCGACGCCCAGGTTCACGACGTTGGCCGTCTGGTCAGGCAGCACGAGGCCGCTGGCGGCGTTCGTGTCGAGGACCTGGCTCACGTTCGTGGTGGACGCATTTCCGGTAGCGCTGGCATTGCCAGTCGTGACCGAGGCCGAACCGTTGCTGTTGTTGCTCGCCGTGGCGAAGTTCGAAGCAACGGAGTCGTCTCCGTCTGAAGTGGAATCGGCGTCCTGGTCAACCGTGGCGGTGTTCGGGCCGAGGAGAAGGCCAGAGGCATTCCCGACGGCGGCGTTACCACCCGTGTTGGCGACAGCGATGCCGATGTTGAATACGTTGGCGGCCTGATCGGGGAGGACGATGGCGTTGCCATCGGTATCCACGTCGGTCACCTGGGTGAGATTGGTAGTTGAGCGATTGCCCTCAGCTTGGGCGTTGCCGGTCGAGATCGACGCGGTGCCGTTGCTGTCGTTGGAAGCGATGCCGTCGTTCGAAGCGACGGAATCACCGGCCGACGGTGGGCCAGCACCCGAAACTGCGCCTTGCACGGCGTTGCTCGTCGACGACGACAAGTTGCCGACTGCCACGTTGAGCCCAGTGTTCGCTGCAGAAATACCGACGTTCGTGACGGCGGCGCTCTGGTCGACCAGAACGATCGACCCGAGGGAACCCTGAGCATTTACGTTGACAACCTGGCTGACGTTGTTCGTCGCGACATTGCCAACTGCATTGGCGTCACCGGTAATGATCCCGGCGTTGCCCGTGGAGTTGTTTGTCGACGTGCCCTGGTTGGAAGCGACCGAGTCGCCCAAAGCGTTTGTGGAAGTCGAGGTCTGATCGACGCCGGCATCGTTTGTCGATGCATTGCCGATAGCGCCGTTGCCACCCGTATTTGCGACCGCAACACCAATGTTTGTGACATTGACGTTCTGGTCGACGAGGACGACGACACCGAGACCGCTGAAGCTTCCGTCATACGCCTGGTTGACGTTGTTGGTGGATGTCGAACCCGTCGCAGTTGCGTCGCCCGTAGAAATACGTGCGTCGCCGCCGGACGTGTTGCGAACCGCCGCGTTGTTAGCCGCGACTGCATCACCAGCAACACCGGTCGCGTCGGCGGTCTGCGTTCCATCTGCAGTGTTCACCGACACATTTCCCGCTGCGATGTTGCCGCCCGTGTTCGCAACGCCGATACCAATGTTGGTAACCGTTGCGTTCTGGTCGACAAGAACCACAGCGCCGTTGTGGCCCTCGACTTGAGTGACGTCGTTCGTCGCCTGGTTGCCCGTCGCATTGGCATTGCCGGTTTTGATGTCGGCCGTGCCCGTGGACGAGTTCCCAGAATTGCCTGTAGAGGCAACGACGGCATCGTCACCGCCGCCGGTGGCCGTGGCTGTTTGGGTGCCTGTAGCTCCGTTGTCAGAGGCATTGCCCGCAGCTCCGTTCGCGCCTGTATTTGCGCCGCCGACACCGACATTGTCGGTTTCGGCGCCTTGGTCAGCTGAAGCGGTTCCGGCAAAAACCAGAACGAACAGCATCACGAACGAAGAGAACAGAAGGGCAATGGCGCCTGTCTTGGAGCCAGTCTTGTGTTTGCTCGTAACCAATTTCTCACCTCCTTTCCATGAAGCTCGTTGGGATGTGGAGATGCCCGAAGCAGTGTCTTCAGGAAGTGATGGGGAGGCCCCGTTTTCACCTCACGCCGCGGCCGTTGATCGAGGGCGCGCACGTCGGCACGGCGGGTTTACCTGCGCGTCAGAGAAGCGTCAAAGGGTCGGAGTTCGCCAAAAGCGACGAAACGCCGTGGCAAGAGTTCAAAGACGCTCAGGAATTTCCCTCGACAGATAGTCGAGGGTTACGACATCCGAGGGGTTACGAGTCCTTCTTGACGATGTCGATGCTGATGATCGAGTAACGGGCGCTTGGGGTCCCGATGTCCTGGGGATTCGCGCCGCGATTGAGGCGGTCGAGCACGTCGAGGCCCTGCTTCACCTGCCCGAAAAGAGGGAACGTCGGGTTGAGGGTTTGACCGCCCGGGCCCACGATGAACAGCAGCTGGCTGCCGTTGGCGTTGGCCCGGTCGTGGGCAAACAAGATGGCGCCCTTCACGTACGCCGAACTCGAGCTCGGCAGGCCGTCGTCGGCGAACTCGTAACCCGGACCGGTGACGCCGGGGTTGATCGGGTCGCCCGTCTGCGCAAAGGAGTCTTTGAGGACGCGGTGGAACGGCAGCCCGTCGTAGAAGTGGTAATTCGCCAGGAACACAAAGTTGTTCACGGCTTTGAAGGCACGACCCGGGTAAAGGTCGGCCACCATTGTTCCTGCCGTCGTTTTGATGGTCGCCTGATAAACGGCGGTGGAGTCGACACAACGCGGCGGTTCGTGATCGAAAAGGGTCTGGCGCTTTGAGGACCCGTCTGCATTGGGACAGACCACCTGGCCGACCTGGGTGGTCACTGTGGTTTGCGTGTTCTTTTTGTTGCCCTTGATGTTCTGTCCCAGGACGCCAAAGGTGAAAAGAATGGCCGCGACGCCAATGGCGGCGAAGTAGGTAAAGCTCCGGCGACGCTTTCGATCGAGTTCCGCCTGCCGGGCGGCGTTCTGGCGTTGGACCCGCTCCTGCTTCGAAAGTTGTTTCCGGGTCCGTTTGGCGCTGGGCATCGCCGGACGAAATTAGTGGGCCGCCGGGGCGATTACGCGAACCGGTGGCGGCCCCAATCTCTGGGCCGCCACCGTTCTCGCTCAACTTTTGAGGGCTCCAACTTGTTCGACCGAGGTCGACGACGTGTTGCCCGTGCTCGTGGCTCCCACCGCTGTTGCCAGGCCGATGTTGTCGGTGGTGCTGGTTTGGTTCAGGGTTCGGTCCTCGTCGTGGACGACGACCACCGCGATCTGATTCACGTCTGTGCTCGACCGGTTCCCAGCGGCCGTGGCGGGCTTGTCGGTGGCCACCGCAGTGGCGCTTCCGGCGTTGCGCACGTTCGCCGTCTGGCTGATCGTCCCGTCACCCGAGCCGAGGATCATCACCACCGCGGTCTGATGGATCGTCGTTGCGGAGTCGTTGCCGGCCGCATCGGCGTTGGCCCCCGCCGTGACGGCGTTGGCGTAACCGAGGTTGTCGACGTTCGCCTCCTGGGCGACGGTCGCGGTGCCAGTCCCCTTCTTCACGACGACAGAGGTTTGGTAGATCATCGTGGTCGACCGATTGCCGTTGGCGCGAGCGTCGCCGGGGCCGTGCGCCTCCGCCTCAGCGACACCGACGTTGTTCACGTTGGCGCTCTGGTGCATGGCGATCGAAACCTCGACGCCGTCAGGCCCGTCGACGATGGCGACCTGGGTGATCGTTGTCTGTCCGTCGTAGCCGAGTGCTGACGCTACTCCGGGCGGCGGGCCGCGCACGGGGGTCTGGCGCCAAGCGGCGGCGATCTTCTGGTCGACGAGTTCGTCGGTCCACGAGGGCCACCACACGTCTTCGGGCTGCAACACGTCGGCCGTCGAAGGCGGCGCCGCATCGCTCGACTTGGACGACACCGTTGTCGCGGTCGCCGTCGTCGCCGCGGTCGACGACTGAGTGGGCGCCGACGACTTGGGATCGGTCGTGGGTTGCGGATCCTTGGGCGGCGCCGGCGCGGGTGCGGCTTCGGGGGACGTCGTTGTCTTCGGTGTGACGCGACCCCCTTTGGTGGTGCTCGCCGCCTTCTCATCGTCACGAAGCGGCGATGAGGTGGGAGGAGCGCTGGTCGGCATAGTTGTCGGGACGGACGCCGTCGGCGCGGTGGCTTCGGCCTCCGGAGGCAGGGTCGTCGTCGTGGCGACGGATTTGGGCTTGGGCGGGGGCAGCTGGGCTTCGACCTCGAGCATTTGGTTGGCGAGTTCGAGTTGGTCCTCACGCCCGGTGGGTTCCGGCGCGACAGTCGTCGTGGTCGCCGGTTCCTCGATCGCGTCAGCGTGGGCTTTGCCCGCGCCGAGACCGAGCAGCGCGACCACTCCGGCGGCGGAGGCTGCGACCGGTCTCCATCGCATGAGGGGGAACGTACCGCCGCGCTCGCGACCAGCGAAGGACCCTCGGGCTAAATCGTCGCTACCTGGACCGGGATCCCGGTGCCCCGCCAGCACCACCAACCGCGACCGGCGGGGCCAACCCGCAATTCGGCGGGCGGAAGGAAACCCAGGCGCTCGCCGGCGACGATGCGGTCCGGTGTTGCGTCGAGCGAGAGCAGCAACCCGGGATAGGTGCGCTTGGTGAGCCAGTGGCGGTAGCCGAGGGCTGTGAGGTCAGCTTGGTCGTACGCGATGACGGCAACATGACCACCCGCACGAAGCAGATCGGGAAAGTCGTCAGCATCGAGCCACGGGCGTGACGCGGCGGCGCGAACCGCGTCGTCGATCAGGAGAAGCGCCGGTTCGTCGGGGAGCGCGTCGGGGGTCATCAGGACGTGTCGGTTTCCGGCGTACGCGGAGGCAAACGCCTGCAGCGCAGCGGAGCGTCCACTGCCGGCGCGTCCGACCACGACGATCACGGGACCGACGGCGTCGAGATCGACGACGAACGGATGCAAACGGTCAGATCCGCCGAGGCCGATCGCGACTCGCTCACCTTCCGAGCCGCCGATCGAAGCGATCGGCACGTGGTGAGGCATGCGCGCGATTTTGCCGACGGGGCCGTCTTCTCGCCGGACGGCCTCTGCGGGCAGGCCGACCTGGACCGCATCACCGTTGCCGATGACGCCCCGCCCCGGCGGCGCGTCAGGCCGGTGCGGCACGCCGCTGGCCGCGGCGAGCGTTGCGTCGTCGACGGGAAGTACCAGGCGTGGGCCGGCGAGAACGGCGGTCGTTGTGAGCAGTGCGGCGGGCTCGACGGTCGCCGCGGTCGCGACACGCCGGCGTCGTCCGTCGTTGAGAACCTCGACGAAGTGTGTTGCGAGCGCGCCGCCGTCGAGCTCGCGCATGTCACGCAGGAGCAGATCGAGCCGATCGATCAGGACCAGGCGCGTGGTGTCGTCCTCGGCGTCATTGCTCAGCCACGCGATGGTCCGGCGTAAGTGTTCGAAGTCGCCCCGGCGCACGACGCCTGCGTCGCCTTGTGCCCCGTCGAGCGCTTCCAGCCCACTGGCCCACGAGACCGCGTGCACAACCAGCGGGGACTTCGGGTCGGTCTGGTCACGCGCCGCTTCGGCCAAGGCGAGCAAGGCAGTCGTGCGACCCGAACGAGGGCCGCCGACGATCGTGAGGGCGACGTCGCGGGCGAGGTCGAAGCAGAACGGCGCCGGCTCCGCGATGCCAGGACGATCGCGCGCGCCCACGACGAGGCCGCCCGTCGTCCACTGCCGTTGCGCATGCGGTAGCTCCCGACGGACGACGAGAGGTGCAAGCGGTGGGGCCAGCAGCACCGGAGCCTGCGCCCCGAGCCGATCCGCGGCGGTCGTGATGTTTTCGATGGCGACGTCGAGCAGACGCCGACCGGCGCTCGGCATGTCGGTGCTCACGCCGACAGCCGCGTCGATGAGTTCCGTCACTCGAACCGGGGCGTCCTGTTCGAGCGCAGTCTGCGCCGTCGCGACCCGACCCCGACGCAACTCGTTGTCCGAAGCAACCAGAACATGGCCCGGCCCGGGCAACTTCGCGGCGTCGGGCGTGCCGAGCACGGCAACACTCTCGGCTGCTTCGGCCACGCGCAAGCACACGCGCACACCGACGTTCTGACGAATCTCGGCGGTCACGTCCGTGCTCGGACTCTGCGTGGCGAGCACGAGATGGATGCCTTTGGAACGACCCTGCGCGGCGATACGCAGCAGCGTGGCGACGCGTCCGCCGAGGGTGTCGTCGCGGCGGAATTGCCCGAACTCATCGGCGATGACCACGAGCCGAGGAAGGAGCGCACCCGTTTTGCTCCGGTAGTCGGCGAGGTCGCTGGCGCCCGCGGCGGCAAAGAGATCATCCCGACGCGCGATTTCACGCGTGAGCGCACTGACGGCGCGGTCGACCTCGGACACGTTGCGATCACTCACCAGCCCCACGCAATGCGGCAGCGCGGTCAGCGCGGCGAGCTCGTTGCCGCCCTTGAAGTCGATGATCAACACGTTGAGCTCCGCGGGCGACCGGGAACTTGCGAGACTCAAGACGAGCGACTCCAGCAGCCGCGTCTTGCCCGACCCGGTCGTCCCGGCGATCAGTGCGTGGCTGTTCTGTCCGTCCAAGGTGATCTCGAGCAGGCCGAGATCGTCCGAACCAATCGCGACGCGCAACGGACCCGTCGCTCGGCGCCACTGATCGATCACCGCATCGGAACTCGCAAGCGCAGGCACGACGTCCGTGAGCGGTATCGGTCCGGGCGCCACCGTCGTGGCGAAAGGCGACTGCAGCCGCGCCAGGGACAGTGCGGCGCGCGACGCGAACGCTGACGACTCGGACAGCGCGTCGATGACGACGTCGTCGCGTACGCCATCCGCGCCTTCGATACGCGCTCGTACGGGACTCGCGGCCGACACGACCGTCGAGGCATTGAACGGCACGTCCTGCTCGCTGTCCGTGCGCCAGACAACGAGATCGTCGACTGACAGGGCCGGATCCGATCGCCAGCGCGGCGAGGTGGGTCGGTCGAGGACAATCAGGCGACGCGCCGCGCGACGTGTCGGTAACTCGTTCGGGGCGGCGTCGACTGCGACAACGGTTGCGGCTCCTCGGTGCGGTAGCCACGCCGTCCACGCCCAGTCGCTCGGACGATCCGTGACGACGAGCACGTCGAGTTCACGCGGCGAGATCAAGGACGCGGCTTGTACCACCATCCAGTGGAGCAGCGCGTCGAGTGACGGCTCGGATCCTGCGAGCACCACCGGCTCAGCACCGAGACGCACGGTCACGGGCAGCCAGGCATGACCGTCCGCCGCCACGCCGACGCGAAGTGATGCGTCGGCGGCGGGCATCGACCACAACCGCGGCCCGCGGTGCTCGATGAGGGTGAGAAGTGCGGCCGGATCCGGCGCCAGCGCACGGACGGCGCGCCCGTAGTCGAGCAATGCGCTGCGAAAGTCCTCGGCGGCCGACTGCACTCGTGCATCCTCGGTTGAACGGACGCGTCGCACATCACGCGCCTGCAGGACACGCTCGGCGACGTACGTGGCCAGGACCGCGACCGGCGTGGCTGCGAACGCGACCGACGGAGGGGCACCGGCCGTGCTTGCGGCGACGGCTATCGCGCCTGCGGTCGGTATGGCGAACGGCACGATCGAGCGACGTGTTGTCGGCGTAAGGCCGGTCGTCGGCGCTACCGGGTCCGGCGGTCGCTCCGGACCACGCGGTGTGCGCCCACCGTCGAATGCGAGATGGAACGCGTCGGCGCGCCGCAACGTCGCGGCGCCGTCGCCAACGGGCGCAACGGTCAGAAGCGAATCCCCGACGCGTACGACAGCGCCGAAACCGGCGCGCGTTGTGACGTCGGCCGCGATCGGACGCCCGTCGATCTCGATGCCGTTTCGCGAGCCGAGATCGCGAACGGTGAATCCCTCGTCGCATAACGCAAATTCGGCATGGGCGCGAGACACACGCGGATTCGGGAGCACGAGGTGGGCCTCGGCGCCACGCCCGACCACGACGCGGCGTCCGTCGAGACGCAGGCGCGACCCCGTTGCGACGCCGCCGAGGACGCGAAGCTCGGGTCGCAGCTGTCGCCAGTCCACGGCAACCGGCGCTCCCACACCGAGCTCGTCGCCCGACAGCACACCGACATCGACCAGCGTCGAAGCGGGGTCGAGGAGTTGCTCATGCCGGTACAACGGCGCGGTGACTTCGAGCGCCGTCGCGAGTTCCTCGACGGTTGTCGTGTCCGAGAGCGTCGCGGTTACTGCGCGTCGGGATGCGCCTTCGACAACGACAAGCGCGACGTCGACCGGCCTACTCAACGACGATGTCTTCGTTGCCCGGCAGCACGGTAACGGAGGGACCTTCGTCCGAAGTCGTCGAGGTCGTTGGCTGGGAGGTCGGCGGAAGCACGCGGCGACGCGTCGTCGTGGTGACGTCGCGTTCCCGAACGCGCACGGTCGCCTCGGCTCGCAACAGCCCGACCACGACCCGAACAACCGCGGCGCCCGGAGCGAGAGCGTGCAGCACACCGCCGTCGACACGCACGACGTCAGCGCCCGAAACGATCTCGTAGCGCGCGTTCTTGAGCAGTTCGATCGGCGCGGCATCGCCGTCGTGCGTCGTGCCGCTCAGCCGAAGCACGGTCGAGTCGCCCGCGTTGAGCGTTGCGAGGTCAGGAGCGAGGGCCACCCGTTCCAACGTCGGCGCGTCGCTGAGGTTGAAGGCGTGGCGATTGATCGTCGCCTCACGATCGCGCAACAACTTCTCGAGCCGATCAGCGTCCACCTCAGCGCCGACGAGCAGCGTGAACGACACGATGTGATGCGCGCGCGGTTGCAGCGCTGGAATCGCGAAGCGCACGAGGACCGAGCCGTCGTCTTGCTGCTCTTGCACGCCGTCGAAGCCACGCAACTGCAGTCGGCCGTCGCGGACGGCGGCTTTCGGGAACAACTCCGGCATCGTCGTCGCCGGAGTGGGTTCCTCCGACGAGTTGGTCACGTCCAAACGGCCGGACACGACACCGGCGCGCAGCCGCCACTGATACTGCGTCGGCACCACACTCGGTTCGTCCGCAGCCAGCGGGGTGACCGCCAGCGATTCGCCGGTCGCGGCCGCCGGGGTGCCGAGGAGATCCACGGGATCCCAGGCAACGGCGCCGGCAACGACGGCTGCGGCGACGAGCGCGGCCGGAGCGGCACGGCTCCACAGACGTCGCCGTCGCGGACTGAACATCGAGGCCGCCCGCTTGTAACCCGCGGACTTCCGGCGCCGTAGTTCTGCGTCCTCGTCCTCGACGCGACCGATGGTTGCTGTCTGCGCGGCATCGAAGGCGGAAGCGACGACTCGGCGTGCGGCCGCTGCGGTACGTGGACGGTCTTCGGGGCGCGGCGCCAACAACTGCGAAACCGCAGACCACACGGAGTCGGGCACGTTCGGCGGACGGTCCGGACCGTCGGCGCGAAGTCGCCCGATCGCCTGGTAGGTGGTCGCCGCGCTCGCATGCGGTGGCGCGCCGAACAGGCCTTCGTACAGCACGTAACCGAGCGCCCAGAGATCGGCGGCGGGCGACGGCGGTTGCCCGTCGTGCACTTCGGGTGCGATGTACAAGTCGGTGCCAAGCACCGAGCCCGTCGTGCGCGTGCGGTCGACGGGTCGGGCGATACCCATGTCCCCGAGGCGCGCTCGCACAGCACCGTCGACCCGTTCCAGCAGCACGTTCTCGGGCTTCACGTCGCGATGCACGAGGCCGATTGCATGCAACGCCTCGAGCGCGGCCAGGACGTCGTCGGCGAGTTGCAGCATTTCGGGAGCCGACGGTTCGTCGCCGCCGCGAAGCGCCGAGCGGAGATCGCCCTCTGGCATCAGGTCCATGACGAGACCGATCACGCCGCGACGCTCGTCGATCACGCGTTCGTGCACGCTCAACAGGCGCGGGTGCTCGGTGGTCGCAAACTCCGCCTCGGCCTCCGCTCGCTCGCGGTAGGTCTTGAGCGGCAGCACTTTGATCGCGACGCGCTGCCCGGTGCGACCTCGGCGAGCAACAAAGACCTCCGCCGTCGCACCGGAAGCAAACGGTCGGTCGTCGACCCGATAGCGCCCCAGTCGCCACATATGGCGGGGTCGATGGTACGGAGCACTACCTTGCTGCGCCATGGGCAAGTTGGTCTTAATTCGGCACGGACAGAGCGAATGGAATCTTCTGAACGTGTTCACGGGGTGGCAGGACCC
>JBEHXL010000015.1:0-71457 GCA_048498715.1 Actinomycetota bacterium
CTTGGCCACGGCGCTCACGTAATAGTGCTGCTGCCCAGCAGCGAGCTTTGCGATCGACAACACACCTACCCAAAGCCGTTCGCGAGGCCCGAACCGGACAACTTTGCACTCAGTGCATCTGTGTGGTGCGTCCGGAGGCTTGGGCGCGTCGTCAATGAAAGGAACGAGATGACGTAAGTATCCAAGCCGCAAGCTCAGGAAGGCCAGCCGGTGTAAGTCCGGTTCCGGGGGACGCCAGGGACCCGGGTAGCTGACTCTCGGCGTCGATTGAGAGGTCGCCGTCGAAGCGGAGTGACTTCATCCCGTAGAGGGGGTGGCAACTGCGCAGTCCGCAGCATGAAGCGAAGTCCGCAACGTCGTTATGCATGCCCGTTGGGCACAAGAGGGAGCCGAGCTGGTCACACTTCGGCGAAGGCCATGGAGGGCACCAGGGTTCCTGGAGCGGGTGCCGAGGAACCCTCCGGCGTTTGGGGCGTGAAACGTGCAGAAGGTTGTTCTGGGAACTGGAGAGCCTCCTCGGCGCCGCTGTGCGGGGCGGCAAGCGCGTCTGTCTATAACCGCACGCACGGGAAGTGGCAGGCGGCCAAGAGGCAGTCGGAGGGGGGTCGTAGTTTTTACCGCAGCGCCAAGGCTGCGCCTACGCGTCGTTTCCACGCCGTCTATGACCATGTCGCCCGCAGCGACGTTTTATGGCAGGCGTGGGAGGACGCGCGCACCAACCGGGGCGCGCCCGGTGTCGACGGTCATACGATCGCCGATGTCGAGGCCGCCGGGCTGGGCCTGTTCCTGCGCGGGCTCGCCGACTCGTTGAAGGCCGGCACCTTTCGGCCGGCTCCGTTGCGGTGGGTCCACATTCCGAAACCTGACGGGCGCACGCGTCCGTTGGGAATACCGACTGTTGCTGATCGCGTGGTGATGGCCGCGGCGAAGATCGTGTTGGAACCGATCTTTGAAGCGGACTTCTCGCCGGTGTCGTTCGGGTTCCGGCCCGGACGCTCCGCGATCGACGCGTGTGAAGCCGTCCGCCAGGCGGCCAACCGTGGCAACAACTGGGGGCTCGACGCCGACGTGTCGGACTGTTTCGGCTCCATCGATCACGACGCGCTCGTGGCACAAGTGGCCTTGAGCGCGTCGGACCGGCGGATGCTGCGACTACTCCGCAGTTGGCTGAGGGTCGGAGTGATGGAAAGCGGCGAGGTGTCCGACACCACGTCGGGCACTCCGCAAGGCTCACCCATATCGCCGTTGCTGGCCAACATTGCGCTCACCGTTGTCGACAAACGGGGGGAACCGGTCGGTTGGCACCTCGGCGTGCTTGTCCGTTACGCGGCCATTCATGACGCTCGTCCTCTCAGGTCAGCCCCGAGCGCAATGGCAATAACGTGCCGGTGGGACGAACTGGCGGATCGGTTGTACGAGGCCTACGGCGATATCGCCGACGACATTCAGTGCTACTCGGTGGTTGACTATTGGCACGACGAACCAGATGCAGGCGATCAATGGAACGACGTAAACCGCCGTTTCCGCGACTTGGTCACGACGCGTTCGTAGAAGCGTCTACTGAACGGCGAGCGCTGGCACGAGGAAGGTGCGCAGCATCTTTCGTTGCTGCGCTTTCGTTCGCCGCCTCGGATCCGCCACCGTCAGCAGCGAGATGATGCAGCGGACAATCCACTCGGCCGCCTCGTCGAGGTCGACCTCTCGCCGCAGAGTGCCGGCCTGCTGCGCCGCTTCAAAGTACGGGCGCAGAAATTCTGAGGTCGTCTCGAAGAGCGTGTCCGAAGCGCCCACGATGCTCTCGGTAACGCCGGCGGTCTCCGGTGCGAACAGCAGCGCCAGGTTCGTGTCCGCACGAACGGCGTCGACGGTGAAGAGAACACCCTCGACGATCGCGTCAGCGATGTCGTCCTGGGTCGAGATCCGCTTCTGCAACTTCACGAGGAAGCGGCGTGCCTCCATGAGCAACACGCCGAGAACGAGCGCGTCACGGCCGTCGAAGTAGCGGTACACGGTCGCCCGCGAGACATTCGCTTCTTTCGCGACGTCCTCGACCGTCGTCTTCATCACGCCGAAGCGACTGAAGCAGGCCTCGGCCGCCGTCAGAAGACGAGCGCGGGCTTCGTCGGGGTCATCGGGTGCATCTACACCCCATCGCAATCTCGCCATTTGTCCCCAATCCTAGGGTGGAGGGACGTCCCTACTGGTGATCCGGGTGACGCACGCCTATTTCGGGTCGACGATCGTGAGCGTGGCCTGCGCGGCGGCGACGAGTCGCTGCTCGAAGTACAACTCGGCGCGAACGACCGCGCTGCGGTTGGTCATGGCAAGGACAGTCGACTCCGAGTCAACGACGCCCGCGCGCACCGGTGCGACGTAGTTCGTCTTGATCTCCGTGGTCGCGGCCCATTGGCCAGGCTTCATCATCGGATACACGACAACACCGGTGACATGGTCGACGATTCCGGCGACGACGCCGCCGTGCGCGTTGCCGAACGGCGTCAGGAGTTCGTCACTGATCGTTGCTTTGGCCCAAAGTTTGCCGGGCTCGAACCGAACGAGTTCGAGCCCGAGGAATCCAGGCAGCCCCCCGGCAGTGAGCGAGCCGGCTTTGAGAAACTGCTCGGCGATGGTCTCGTTGTAGCGCTCTTCCAGTGTCTGGATTGGCACGTCGAATCCTTTGGGTCGTGGGTGGTCAGTGAGCAGACGCGTTAGCGAGCGCCTCGATGTGGAAGACAGGCGGAGCGCCGTCGATTCGAATCCGCGCGCCGATGAGCTGCTCGCCCGCAAGTGACAGCACGTCATCGCCGCACTGGGCGGCGACTCGTCGGCCGTCGTCGAGCAGAGCGATCACGGGAACGGCTTCGACGGAGCCGTCTGGGGCATAGACGACCGTCGACGCCTCCACCCGCGCGGAGCCCGAGACGCCGGTCAGAGCGAGTGGAATGGCGGCTCCATCGATCCGCCTCTGATCATCGCTCGTGTCACCGCGACGAAAGCCGTTCGGCGGCGGGCTGGCGCCGTAGATGCCCACGGCGTGCTTCGTCACGAACCCACCGAGACCCGTAACGAGAGCATGTCCGCCGTGATCGCGTAACAGCGTCGTCATCGTCGCGATCGAATGCGTCGGATAGTTGTTTCCGGGTCCGCCGAAGTAGGGAAGTCCCCCCGTGACGGTGAGCCCTCTCGGATCGTCGAGCGCGAGCCCAATGGCCTCCGCTCCGAGCTGTACCGCGGAGGGGAAACACGAATAGAAATCGAAGTAGTCGATGTCGTCGGTGGTCACCTCGGCTGCTTCCAATGCGCGGCGACCTGCGGCCCGAATGGCCGGCGAGGCGGCGAGGTCCGGCCGTGCTGTCGGTGCGAGCACCTCGGCGGTATCCGCGCCGGACCAAATGAAAACTGCCCGATCGGCCACACCGCACCGGCGCGCCTCAGCGAGCGAGCAGACGAGCAGCGCCGCTCCGAGGTCAACGTTCGGAAACGCGTTCATCCGTTTGGTGTACGGCTCGGCGGTGACACGATTGTTCGAGTTGGGCGTAGCGATGTCGGCTGCGCTGACTTCGGTCGGGAACCATGAGAAGGGATGCTTCGCCGCAACGGCGGTGAACGGTGCAAGCAGTTCGCCGAGGAACGCGCGCTGCTGTTCGAAAGAACGCCCGTCGCGGTGCGCCAGCGCACTTTCGAACAGTGGATAGACCTGCGCGGGGAGAAACAGGCGTATTTGAATTTCGGCGGCAGAGAGCATTCCGTCCTGGCTTGCTCCGACGATCGGGTCTCTGGCGCCCTCGGAGGCGCCACGTTGAATCAACTGCTGCTGAACGCCCGTCGCGCGCGCCGATCGAGTGGATTCAGCGCCAGCAATCAGCGTGGCGCGGAGTTTGCCTTTGGCGATTTCCTCGGCGGCGCGCGTTATCAGCCACTGAGGTGTATTGCCGCCCGCGGTGGTCACCTCCTTGACGGCGGGTGTCAGGCCTAGGCGACGCGAGAGTTCGGAGGCTCCGTCGGCGACGGCGGGAGAGAAGATCGTGTTGACGACCGACACCCGCTCGATCGCAGCGCTGAGCTTCGGCGCTTCGGCGACCGCAGACGCGGATGCCCTCTCCGTCAGATCTTCCGTCGTCACGACGTCGTGCCGCTCGATCGAATGAGCGGCGCCGATGACAACAGGAACCCGTTCTTCGTCCATGAGGCCGGACGGTAGCGGGTCGCGACAAAAGACGGCAACTGTCAAATGAGGCATAGACTGTTTCGACCCTGAGGTTCCAACTCTCCAAGGAGATCCATGACGTTCCGTACGCCGCTGTGTGACCTGCTCGATATCGAGTATCCAATCCTCCTTGCGGGAATGGGCGGAGGATCCGGGCCCGAACTTGCGGCCGCAGTCTCCAACGCGGGCGGTTTGGGCGTGCTCGGCGCGGCCGCCTGTTCACCGGCCATGCTCGACGAGTGGATCACCCGCACGCGCAAGCTGACGGATCGACCGTTTGGTGTCGACACCCTGTTGCCTGCGTCGGTGCCACAAAACATGCAGAGCCTCGCTGACGACGCCGCCTCGGGAAAGTTCGATCCGATGTCGCTCATTCCCGATGACGTCATCAAGGCCCGCGATGCTTTCCTCGCCGAACAGGATTTGCACGTTCCTGACCGTGTGGGCGAAGCCGCGTCTCGTTTGGGCTTCGTGAAGGACTTCTTTGGCGCGCAACTTGAAGTGGTCCTCGACCACGACGTGGCGTTGTACGTCAGCGGACTGGGCGTGCCCAGTCCGGAGTTCATCAAGTCTGCACACGGCAAGGGCATGCGCGTTATGGGGGTTGCGGGCCAGACCCGGCACGCGCGAAAACTCGTCGACGGTGGGGTGGACGGAGTGGTGGCTCAAGGCCACGATGGCGGTGGTCATAACTCGCCGATTGGCACGCTCGCGCTGTTGCCACAGGTGGTTGACGAGGTTGCGGGAGCAGTTCCCGTCATCGGAGCGGGCGGCATTGCCGACGGTCGCGGGATCGGCGCCACGTTGCTGCTTGGATGCAGCGGTGCGTGGATCGGCACGCGCTTTCTCGCAACGCCTGAATCGGAAATTCCGCAGTTCCAGAAGGAAGCGATCGTGCGCGCTCGCGACAAGGACACGCTCGTGTCGAAGTCCGTTACGGGCAAGCCAGCACGAATGATTCGCGGCTCGTGGGCGGAGCAGTTCGAGAACGGCCACATTCAGGCCCTGCCGATGCCGTTGCAGTCAATGGTTGCTGGCCCTGTGATGGCCGCGGCGATGGTCGGCGAACGCGCTGATGTGTGGCCGGGTTTCGCCGGCCAGGGGGCGGGCATGGTCGATGCCATCAAGCCGGCCGCCAAGGTGATGCAGGAACTCGTCGCCGAGGCCATCGATGTGCTCGAAGGATGTCGGTCGGTTCCGGGCTTGGTTGTTGCTCGCTGACGGTCAGTCCCGGACGAAGCCCTCATAGCCTCGCTCGGCGGAGGAGCGACACGCGGATAGATACATCTGGAGACCGCCCGGCCAATTCAGCATCTCTCGGGGTTTGCCCGGAATGTTGGCGCCCATGTACCAGGAATCCGCGCGAGGGAACAGCGTCATGTCTGCGATGGCGTGCACGGTGTTTCGCCAGTTGTTTTCAGCCTCCGGCGTGGCTTCGATCCTCGTCATGTTCTCGTCCCGCAGCGCAGTCATGAGTTCGATCACCCAGTCGCCCTGGACCTCGGCGCATGTTGGTCCGTTACAGAACCCCGATGGGCTTTGGGGGCCGTACAAGAAGAACAAGTTCGGGAACCCGGCGCTCGCGAGGCCGAGCTGCGTGCGGACGCCGTCGGTCCAGTGATGGCGGAGTTGATGGCCGCCGACGCCCATGATGTCGAGACAGGTAAGGCCGCCCGTCACAGCATCAAAGCCCGTCGCCATGACCAGCAGGTCGACGTCGTGGTGCGCGGTTGCCGTTTCCACGCCGACAGGGGTGATGCGCTGCACCGGATCCGTACGGAGGTCGACAAGGGAGACGTTGTCCTGGTTGAAGATGTCGTAGTAGCTCTGTTCGAGCGAAGGCCGCTTCACCCCAAAGGGGTGAAGCGGCGTCTCGGGTGCGAGATGTTCCGCGGTGTCCTGGTCGTCGATTCGCTCCCGCACGTGCTCGCGCCAGTAGTCGTAGGCGAGCCGGTTCGCCGCTTCGTCGATGAGGAGGTCCGAATAGCCCCCAGCCCAGAACGCGAAACCACCTTCGGCCCACAACCGGTCAAAGGTGTCGCGCCGCTCCGAGGCGGAAACCGCCATTGCGGATGAACCCGCCGAGTCGTAGTCGAAGCCACTCTGCGACAGGGCGCGCTTCCGGAATCGCGCCGGGTACCCAGGCTTCTCGGCATCCTGCTCGGCACGTGTGAGCCGGCGTTGTCGCATGGGCAGAGCGAGGATTGGTGTCCGCTGAAACACGGTCACGCGCTCCGCAACCTTGGCTGCCTCTTGTGCCACTTGGACGCCACTCGCGCCAGTGCCGATGATGCCGACTCGCGCGCCCGTCATGTCGAAGCCGTCTTGGGGCCAGCGAGCGGTGTGGTGGCACGTGCCCTTGAAGGTGTCGAGACCGGGCAGGGTAGGCACGTAGGCGCGGGCGGCGAAGCCCGTGCACATCACGACGAAACGGGTGACGAACTGCTCGGCCGTCTCGGTCGTCAGGGTCCATGAGCGGTGCGGCTCGCTCCACGTGGCGTGGGCGAGGCGCGAGTCGCAGCGCACGTCACGTCGAATGTCCCAGATGCGGTCGACGTGACTGAAGTAGGCGCGCAGCGCACGCCAGTCGGGAAACCGTTCTTCCCAGTACCAGTTTCGCCACACCGCCTCGTCGGAGAACTCGTAGATCGGGACGTGCGAATCGACGCGCGCGCCGGGATAGCAGTTCCAGTGCCAGATGCCTCCGAGGTCGGCTCCCGCTTCGAGCAGCGTGACCCGCAAGCCCAGCGAGCGAAGGTGGTGCAACTGATACACGCCTGCGAACCCGGCGCCGATGACGACGACGTCGAAGTCGGGCTCCGAACTTGTCACCGGTCAGAACACGGCGCTTAGTCGCGGATTGTCACCGGCGACGATCGCCTGGGCGCGAACTTCGATCGCCGATGTCATCTCCGGATGCGTAAGCACGTAGAACCTGTCCGAAGCGAGCGCATCGAACACGAGCGACGCAACCTCCTCAGGTGACTTTCCGTTCGCCAACACCTGCTTGAGAAAGTCGGCGCGTGGGTCGGCGCCGTCGAATGCCGCCGGCCCGCGAAGCGCAGCGGGCCGATTGCGCTCGCTTGCGTGGATGTTGGTGTTTACCCAGCCCGGGCACAGTACTGATACGCCAATGCGAGCGTTCGTCATCGCGAGTTCGTGGAATAGCGACTCGCTGAGGGCGACCACGGCGAACTTGCTCGCGCCATAGGGCCCCATGAACGGCGCCGACACGTGCCCCGCGAGCGAGGCCGTATTGACGATGTGCCCTTCCTCGCCGTGGTCCAGCATTCCGGGAAGGAACGCGTGCAGTCCATGAATGACGCCCCACATGTTCACGCCGAGCACCCACTCCCAGTCCTGCAGGCGCAGGTCAACGATCAACCCGCCCGAGCCGACTCCAGCGTTGTTGCACAAGAGGTGAACGGGGCCGAACTCCTGCGCAACGCGGTGGGCGAGACCCTCCACGTACTCGGGTTGGGAGACATCGGTGACGACGGGCAGCACCTCCCCGCCGTCCACGCGCAGTTTCGCCGCGGCATCTTCCAGCGCAACCTCTTCGATGTCCGCCAGCGCTACCCGCATGCCCTTGGCAACGCAACGTTGTGCGAGTGCGAAGCCGATGCCGCTTGCGGCGCCGGTGATCACGGCCGTCTTGCCTGCCGGATCAGAAATCACGACGCGACGGCCACCGGGTCGGCGAGTGAATGGAACTCCGCCAACATGTCCCGGCCGTTGCTCCGTTGCAAGACCGCACGCTCGATTTCTTTGATCGTTGCGGTCTTGTTCTGCTCTTCGAGGATGCCGAGCGATTCCTTCAACGAGACGTCCCACATGCTGCCGATGATTTCGGTCCCGGCGTAGTGCTTGCCTGATTCACCAACAAAGGTTCTGTCACGCATTTCGGTCAACGAG
This sequence comes from Actinomycetota bacterium, assembly GCA_048498715.1. Lineage (GTDB taxonomy): Bacteria > Actinomycetota > Acidimicrobiia > Acidimicrobiales > JACCXE01 > JACCXE01. The sequence continues at coordinate 8,123 of JBEHXL010000015.1, forward strand.
GTGCGCAGATACTCGACGTGTGGCGTCTCGTCGGCGCGGATGTACGACACCAGGCGCGCTGCTTCACCGTCGCCCGCAACCAGGTCGCGGTCAGACAGCAGTTCTTCGGCCCACGAGAAAACGTGGAACGCCTTGATCTCGACGAAGAGGACTTTGAGCATCGTCGAGATCAGCATTTCGAGGCCGAAGTCGAGGTCGTGGTGCATGCGTTTGCCGATGAAGCGCTGCTGCGCTCCGTCCACGTCTGAGCCGGCGCCGACGGGCACGCCCAGACGCTTCATCATCTCCTCGGTTTCGTCCTCCGTAACCGGATTTTCGAACGCAACGTCGCGGACGGCGTACCACATGCGGTCATGTCCGGCCTCCTCGCTCCATCCGGCCTCGTCGCGCGCGTGGGCTTCCACCAGGCCGCGGCCGAGATGGGCCGTTGCCGTTCCGGTCACGTCTTCGACGAAGAACTTCTGCATGTCAGTTGGAGCCAGGAATCGAATCATTGCGCCGAATCCCTCGACGGTTCCGATGCGAGTCAACGTCGAGATGATTGGCTCGCGCACGCCGTTGCGCAGGAGGTACTGCGCTTGTGCCACGTTCGGATAGTTACCGGGCCACGTCTCCACCGGGGCATGAAGGATGTCGGTGCCGAATGTCGCGCGGTGGTTCTCTTGCCACGACAGGAGCGCCGGGCCGCGGTGCAACGTCCGTGGCGAGATGTAGGAGCCGTCACTGTCGAAGCCGCCGTGACAGCGCACGCCGCCAGCGAACAAGGGTTCGGCGAAGTCGTGGGTTGCGAGCAGCTCTTCGCTCGTGAACTCGGTGCGCAGATCAGTCATAGGGTCTTTCTCCTTGAGTCGAATCGTTGAATCGTGGATTTCAGGCCGGCGTCGACGCCCGGGCAGCCCACGCCTGGCGTTCGATGTCGAACGGCGCGTCGACGATGGCAAGTTCGCGTCCGAGCCGGGCCGTGGCTCTTCGGGTCGCGTCGTATCGAGGCCACGGCAGCGTTGCGGTCGACGGGTCACCTGTCGCCGCGAAGGCAACCCAGGCGTCTTGCATTGCCGATCGCAACTGTTCGGCGTCAGGCCCCGCGCCGGCGATTTGCCCTAGCGGCGACGAAAGGGTGCCAAAGACAAACGGCAACTCGAGACCGTGACAGGCGCCGAGTGTGTCCTGCGGGGCCGACGACTCCCAGTCGAACAAGTACATCCAGACCGCGTCGCTGGTTGTCGCGATCGTGTCGGCCAGTCGCACCGAATGTTGCCGGAACAGCGAGTCGGTGAGGGCTGCGACAAAGATCTCTGACGGTGTTGCGTCGATGCCGCGGCTGCGTCGGTAGGAAGAGATGAGATCCTCGACACCATTGCCATCGCCCAGGACGAAGCCGAGCATCGTCGGCAGCGCCGTTTCGTCGATCTGGCCAAGCATCGGCATCATCGCAGTGAACAAGGCCGCCTCGTCACGCGTTGTCCCGAGCACAAGGGGCACCGGACTGGTGCTGGCGAAGACTGAGAGCGGCTCGTGTTCGAGGACTTCGCCGTCAACGACAGGGGTCCAACCGCCGAGGGCGCTTGCGAATCCGCCACCCGACAACAACGCCGCCATGGCCTGATTGTTCATTTCAGCCAGCAGCGCGTCGACAGGCACGTCGCGGAGCTCTGATGGCGACGTCGTGTTCAAGGCGGCTGCGTACCGATGTGCCGCGGTGATGGCTCCGTCGGCGGCCATGGGGATCTCGTAGGTGGACTCTGCGATGGCCCGATGGAATAGGCCTTGGGCCAGTGGCGAGGCAAGCAGGCACTCCACGCTCTTGGCGCCGGCGGACTCGCCGAAGACCGTCACGCAGCCTGGGTTGCCGCCGAACGCCTCGATGTTGTCCCGGACCCAATGCAACGCCGCGATCTGGTCTCGGAGTCCCACGTTGCTTGGACCGACTTCGGGCAAGTTGAGAAAGCCCAAGACGCCAAGGCGATAGTTGAGGGTCACGACGACGACGTCGCCACGGCCCGCGAGGGCGCTCGCGTCGTACAGCGGCAGCGAGCCTGTTCCGATACGGAAGGCCCCGCCGTGGATGAACACCATCACGGGCAACGGCGCGTCGGAGGAAGCGCCGTTGGGCGAGAAGACGTTGAGGGAGAGACAGTCCTCCGACGTTGCGAGACCTCCCGTGCCGAACATCTCCGCGAACTCGGCGCCTGGCTGGCCTTCGGGCGACGCCGGCTGGGGGCACGCCGGACCCGGACTTGTCGCGTCGCGTACGCCCGACCACGAAACAGCAGGCTCGGGTGCGGCAAAGCGAAGAGGCCCGACGGGCGGAGCGGCGTACGGGATCGCGTAGAAGACGCGCACACCGTTGGTTCGTCGTCCTCGGAGTGTTCCCGTTCGTACCGTGATCTCGCACGTGGATGTGTCGGCCATGTCCGCTCCTGTTCGCGGGTCCGAAAGAGGTCGCCAGCAGCATAACCAACGTGTGCAGCAATACAACAAGATCGCTACTTTGTATCTATGACAACAGGAGCAACGCGTGAGGCGTTGAAACAGAAGTACGCGGTGGAGCGCGAGAAGCGACTGCGGGCCGACGGCAACAAGCAGTACCGCCGCCTGGCCGGTACGCATCTGGCGCACTACCTGCAGGATCCGTACACGCCGGTGACCGAGCGTGCGCCCAAGACCGACCATGTGACGGTCGCGTTCATCGGCGGCGGCTTCGCCGGGCTGGTCACGGGCGCACGCCTCGTCGAGGCCGGCATCACCGACGTGCGCATCATCGACAAAGCGGGTGACTTCGGCGGCACCTGGTACTGGAACCGATATCCGGGCGCGCAGTGCGACACGGCGAGCTTCGTCTACATGCCGCTGCTCGAAGAGACCGGCCACATGCCGACGGAGAAGTACGCGCACGCGCCCGAGATCCTCGAGCACTGCCAGCGCATCGGCAAGCAGTTCGGCCTCTACGACAACGCGCTGTTCCACACCGAGGTCACCGATCTCGAGTGGGACGACGCGCGCTCCGTCTGGATCGTGCGCACGTCCCGCGACGACGAGTTCACCGCGCAGTTCCTCTGCATGGGCACCGGCCCCCTGCACGTGCCGAAGCTGCCCGGCATCCCCGGCATCGAGGACTTCAAGGGCCACTCGTTCCACACGTCGCGGTGGGACTACGACTACACCGGCGGCGATCCGTTCGGCGCGCCGATGGAGAAGCTGGCCGACAAGCGCGTCGCCATCATCGGCACCGGCGCCACGTCGGTGCAGTGCATCCCGCACCTCGCCGCCGCGGCCGGGAAGCTGTTCGTGTTCCAGCGCACGCCGAGCTCGGTCGACGTGCGCGCCAACCACCCGATCGATCCGGAATGGTTCGCCACGATCAACACGCCAGGCTGGCAACAGCGATGGCAGGAGAGCTTTACCGCAAACACCATGGGAGGGATGGGCACCGAGGACTTGGTGATGGACGGCTGGACGGACATTTCTCGTCGGGTGCGCGCCAAAATCGCGGAACGATCACGGTCCGGGGGTGAGTTCACGGTCACGTCGATGGTCGAAGCCTTCGAGGACGCCGACTTCGAGAAGATGGAGGAGATTCGCGCGCGCATCGACGCTGTCGTGCAAGATCCGTCGACTGCTGACGGGCTCAAGGCGTGGTACCGGCAGCTGTGCAAGCGCCCGTGTTTCCACGACGACTATTTGGATGCGTTCAACGAGCCAGGCGTGGTCTTGGTGCACACGGATGGCCATGGCGTTGAACGCATCACCGCTGACGCGGTGGTGGTCAACGGCGTCGAGTTCGATGTCGACTGCATCATTTACTCGACCGGCTTCGAAGTCGGCACGGACTTCACCGATCGGGCTGGATTCGACCCGGTCGGTTGCGACGGCATCCGCCTGTCGCAGGCCTGGGCAGAAGGCATGCGCACGATGCATGGCATCCACGTGAGCGGATTTCCGAACATGTTCATCGTGCAGCTCGCGCAGGGCGCCAACCTCATCGCCAACGTGCCGCACAACCTCACCGAGTCCGGGGCGACGATCGCGGCAGTCATCAAGCGAGCGGTCGACGAGGGCTACCGGACGGTCGAAGTCGACGCCGACGCGCAAGGCGCTTGGATGCAGCTGCTGCTTGGCACCGGCGGTGGGTTCGGCTCGATGCTTGGCTCCTTCGAGTGCACGCCCGGGTACTACAACAACGAGGGGCAGCCGGCGACCAAGGCTCAGCGATACAACATGCTGGGTTACCCGGGTGGGCCGCTTGCGTTCTTCTCGTTCATTGATCGTTGGCGAACGAACGGGCGCTTCGAGGGGCTTCGTTTTGGTTGACCCTGCAACGCGGCTCTGAGCGGCTCCCCAGTTTACTGTGACATAGTACAGATTATGTCTCACGATGCTGATGAGTCCGAGCGTGTGCGCGCCGAGGCGACCCTGTGGTTCACCGAGAACTGGGATCCCGATATCTCGTTGTCCGAGTGGTGGAAGCGTCTCGCCGAGTCAGGCTGGGGCTTCCCGACGTGGCCGACGGAGTGGTACGGCAAGGGGCTCGATGCGCATCTGACCCGCGCGGTGCTCGACGCTCGGCGCAGTGTCGGCGCGCTCGGTCCGCCCGCGGGTATCGCCGCCAACCTTGCGGGCCCAACGCTCATCGCCCACGGCACGGACGACCAGAAACGCAGGTTCCTGCCCCGCATCGTCCACGGCGAGGTGTGGTGTCAGCTTTTCAGCGAGCCGGGCTCGGGCTCCGACCTCGCGTCGTTGCAGACGCGCGCCGAGCGCGACGGCGACGAGTGGATCGTGAATGGCCAAAAGGTGTGGACGTCGGGCGCCCACATCGCCAAGTACGGCATTCTCGTCGCGCGCACGGATCCCTCAGTGCCAAAGCATCGCGGGTTGTCGTATTTCGTGCTGGACATGGAGCAGTCGGGTGTCGAGGTCAGGCCGATCCGGGAAATGTCAGGGCGCGCGATTTTCAACGAGGTCTTCTTCACCGACGCGCGGGTTTCCAACGACAACCTCATCAGTGAGGTTGGCAACGGATGGGGCGTTGCCCTCACCACCCTCGCCAACGAGCGCACGATGCTTGGGGCGGGTTCGTTTGGTTCCTCAGGGGGCAAGCTCGCGATTCGCCGTAACGACGACGACGTGCGTGTCGGCGACCTGGTGAGCCACGAAAGTGGCGACGGGGACGGATCTTCGCGCACGTCGGGGATGGCGGCGCTCGTGCGCACGCTGCTCGACGCGCGTGGGATGCGGGACGACAAGGTTGCTCGGCAGGAGTTCGCGACGGCCTACACGCTGCTCGAGATTGCCCGCTACACAGACTTGCGGGTCAAGGCGGCAATCGAGGCAGGCGGACGTCCTGGCCCTGAGGTGTCGGTGGGCAAACTCGCGGCGTCGCACCTGTTGCGAACGCTGCGTGACACGATGTTCCGATTCGCCGGCATGGAGGGAACGCTGTGGGGCGACGATGCCCCGTTGGGCGGCGCCATTCACGAGATCGGCTTCTCGAGTTACCTCGTGTCGATCGGCGGCGGCACCGATCAGATCCAGCGCAACATCATCGGTGAGCGAGTCCTCGGGCTGCCGTCCGAGCCGCGCGTCGACAAGGAGCTTCCCTTCAACGAACTCAAAGTCGGCACACAGATCTAACGCGTTCGTCGTTGGACGCTGACCCCTCGCCTTCTTACTCAAACCAACCGGAGGAACCATGCGCGCAGCGCTACTCGAAGCACCGAACACCGACATGAAAGTCGTCGATGACATCGACATCGCCCCACCCGGTCCCGGCCAGATCCGAGTGCGCGTCGTGAACTGCGGCGTCTGCCACTCGGATCTGCATGTGATCGACGGTGGGCTTCCGGGCATGATGCCGACCGTCCTTGGTCACGAGGCGGGTGGCGTCGTGGAGGAAGTCGGCCCGGGTGTGCTCGATCTTGCGGTCGGAGACAAGGTCATCATGACGCTGCGACCGGTTTGTGGGCGCTGCTACTTCTGCGTGCGCAACCAGCCCACGTTGTGCTCGGGTCCAGGCGGGATGATGGCGATGGGGCCGCCGCCGCTGTCACGTGGCGGCAGCCCGGTGTATCCAGGGATCGGCATGGGAGCGTTCGCGGAGCAGGTGGTCGTGTACCAGAACGCGGCCGTCAAGGTGCCCGACGACACTCCCCTCGAGATTGCATGCGTCATCGGCTGTGCAGTCCAAACCGGTGTCGGCGCGGTGCTCAACACGGCGCGGGTCGAAGCGGGTGCGACCGTTCTCGTGCAGGGTCTCGGCGGTGTTGGCATGTCGATCGTGCAGGGCGCCCGCATCGCCGGTGCATCGCAGATAATTGTGTCGGACCCCGTTGCCGAGCGCCGAGAACTGGCCGCGAAGTTTGGGGCGACAGGAGCGGTGGATCCCATCGCCCAAGACGTCGTTTCCGCAGTGCAGGCGTCAACGGGTCAGATCGGCGTGGACTATGCGTTCGACGCGGTGGGGGTTCCCGCCCTCGTGGAAACGGGCCTCAACTCGTGTCGGCCGGGCGGCACCACGGTGTGTGTCGGCGTGCCGAAAATGACCGATGCCTACACGGTGCAGGCACTCTTCTTCGCTATGGGCGAAAAGAAGCTCACCGGCTGCTTCCTTGGCTCCTCGAACCCGCAAAGGGAGTTTCCGCGGCTGCTTGATCTCTGGCGTTCCGGTCGTCTCGATCTTGAGGGCCTCGTCACATCGCGGCGTCCCCTCGATGAAATCAACGAGGCGTTCGCCGACATGAAGGCCGGCCGCGGACTTCGTACGGTTCTCGACATCAACTGAAGGTGCAAGCTCCACCGGATGTGTCGGGAGCGACCACGGTCGCTCCCGACACCTCCCGAGCGAGGTGCTACTTCAGTAACGCCTTGACCTCAAGGTATTCCTCGAGGCCCCACTTACCGGCCTCGCGGCCGAGGCCGGACTGCTTGTAACCGCCGAAGGGCGCGAGCGGATTGAAGGCGCCGCCGTTCACCATGATCTGACCTGTGCGGATCCGGCGGGCGACTCGCTCCGCGCGGGTGGCGTCGGCGGACCAGACAGCACCCGAAAGCCCGTAGATCGTGTCGTTGGCGATCTGAACGGCTTCCTCCTCGGTGTCGTACGGGATGATCGAGAGCACCGGTCCGAAGATTTCTTCCTGCGCGATCGTCATGTCGTTCCGCACGTCCGAGAAAACGGTGGGCCGCACGAAGTAGCCGCGCTCGAGGCCCTCCGGCGGTTCTACCCCGCCCGTGAGCAAACGAGCTCCCTCGTCGACACCCTTCTGGATGTAGGCGCGAACGCGTTCGAGTTGGGCCGCAGACGCGAGCGGACCGAGACGCGTGGCGGCGTCGGCGGGATCGCCTGTGGTGTACGACTCGGCCGCCTCGACAGCAAGGCGCTCCGCTTCCGCAAGCCGGTCGCGGGGCACGAGCATTCGAGTCAGCGCGATGCAGGTCTGTCCGGAGTTGATGTAACAGCCACCGATGCCGGCGCTCACGGCAGTGGGTAGATCGGCGTCGTCGAGGATGATGTTGGGGGATTTGCCGCCCATCTCCAAGGCCACCCGTTTGATTGTCTGCGCCGCGACCTCGCTGATCCGGCGCCCGGCGCGAGTTGAGCCAGTGAAGGACACCATGTCCACTTCCGGGTTCGCCACGAGTGCTTCGCCGACTACGGGTCCGTAGCCGGACACAAGATTGAACACACCCGGTGGAAGGCCGACCTCGTGGATCACGTCGGCGAGGATGAACGCGGACAGGGGAGCGACTTCGCTCGGCTTCAGCACCACTGTGCAGCCTGCGGCCAGCGCGGGGGCGACCTTCAGGGCAACCTGGTGCAGCGGATAGTTCCACGGCGTGATAGCGACGACGACGCCGACGGGCTCCTTGACCACAACGGTGCTGCCTACGTTCTCTTCGAAAGCGAAGCTGTCGACCATCGCTCCGATCGAGCCGAATGTCATCGCGGGCATGCCGGCCTGAATCATCGCGGCAAGATTTAAGGGCATGCCGACCTCGCGCGACACAGTGTTCCCGATCTCCTGCATGCGGGCCTGTAGCCCCTCGGTGATCCGCTGGAGATACTTGGACCGTTCCTCGATCGGCGTTTGTGACCATCCGTCGAAGGCGCTCCGGGCCGCCACCACCGCTCGGTCGGCGTCGGCCAGGGTGCCCTCAGGGATGCGTCCAATTACTTCCTCGGTGGCGGCGTCGATGACATCGATCGTGCCTCCGCCTTTGACGGGAGACCACGCCCCATCGATGTAGAGCGCATCGCGTTGTTGCATGAATCCATACCTCTCGTTCAGTCCGCCGGTGCCATCTGACACACGCGACAAGAAGCGTATGTTGTAGCGTACCGCCATGCAGGTTTTCGTTGATCAACAGAAATGCCAGGGGCACAATCGCTGCGGCCGGATCGCGCCCGATCTTTTCGCCATCGACGACTTCGGTCTCGCCAGCGTCGTTGGCGACGGCACCGTCCCGCTCGGTCGGGAGCGCGTCGCGCGCTTGGCAATCGACAACTGCCCCGAATACGCCGTTTCGGGCGCCGACGACGGAGAGAACCATTGACCACAATCGACTCACAACCGCCGACACGCGACTGGAGCGCGGACTTCGACATTTTGGATCCTCGTTACGTCGCGGATCCGGCGCGCATCTGGGACGGGCTGCGGGAGACCTGCCCGGTGGCCCACACCGACCGTCTCGGGTCGACGTGGTTACCGGTTCGCTACGAAGACATCGCGGCGATCGCCCATGACGTCAGTCACTTCTCGTCTCGCGACATCGCGGTCGTCACTCCCGGTCGCGAGATCAACCCGGAAGCGGTCATTCCCCTCGAAGCGCCACCGATCACGTCTGATCCGCCTCTTCACACGTGGGCGCGTCGGCTGCTTCTCCCGGCCTTCGGTCCCAGCGCCATCGACAGGCAGACCATCGTCACCCGTGATGTCGCGTCGGCGTTGATCGACGGGTTCAAGAATCGTGGCGAGGTCGACGTCGCCACCGACTATGCGCAGCACATTCCGGTGCGTGTTATCGCTCAGATGATCGGCGTCCCCACCGATGACGAGGCGACCTTCCTGCGATGGGCGGTGACGATCCTGCAGGAAGGATTTGTGAACATCGGCAAGGCGACCGATTGCGTCATGGAACTCATTACGTACTTCGCGGCGTGCGGCGACGAGAGGCGGTCGATGGCACCTGAGTTGCGTCCGGATGATCTGATCACGTTGTTGGTCGAAGCTGAGGACGAGAGCGGCGCGCCCTTGACCGATCGTCACATCATCGGATCGTGTTTCCTCTTGCTACTCGCCGGCATCGACACGACGTGGAGCGCCATCGGATCGGGCCTGTGGCACCTCGCCTCGCATCCCGACGATCAGCGACGCCTTCGCGAAAATCCCGCTCTGCTCGACATGGCCGTCGAAGAGATATTGCGCTTCTACAGCCCCGTGACGATGGCGCGCTATGTCGTCGACGATGTCGAGGTCGCCGGCTGCCCGATGAAGCGCGGCGACAAGGTGCTCATGAATTTCCCGGGCGGCAACCGTGACCCCGAGATGTTCGAGCGCGCTGATGAGTTCGTGATCGATCGTGAGCGCAATCGACACTTCGCGTTCGGATCCGGCATCCACCGATGCCTCGGATCCAACCTCGCACGCATGGAGCTACGCGTCGCCTTGGAAACATTTCTCGAGAAGGTTCCGTTCTTCGAGCTTGCCGATCCCGATGCCGTCACGTGGAGCGCCGGGCAAGTCCGCGGGCCGCGCCGCGTCGACGTTCGTTGGTAAGCGTCGGGCGATGACAACGGTGCAGGCGGCCGTCCTCGAGGCGCCGCGATCAATGAAGATCCGCACGTTTCCGCTCCCCGAGGTCGGAGACGACGACGGAATCTTGCGCGTCGAAGCTTGTGGACTTTGCGGCACCGACCACGAGCAGTACACCGGTCACCTTCCCGCCGGCTTCGCCTTTGTGCCGGGCCACGAAGCCGTCGGCGTCGTCGAGGCAGTGGGCGCCGACGCAGCGCGCCGGTGGGGCGTGCGTGTGGGCGATCGCGTGGCCGTCGAGGTCTTCTTGTCGTGTGGTTCGTGCACGAGTTGTGGCTCGGGTGAATACCGGCGCTGTCTGCGCCACGGGCTCTCGGACATGTACGGCTTCCACGCGGTCGGCGATGCGCCCGCGCTGTGGGGCGGATACGGGCAGTATCAGTATCTGGCGCCAGACTCGATGTTGCTTCCGGTCGCTGACGGCCTTGATCCGGTCGTAGCCACGCTGTTCAATCCGCTTGGCGCGGGGGTGCGGTGGGGTGCCGTCATCCCCGAGACCGGGCCCGGTGATGTCGTGGCTGTCCTCGGTCCTGGCGTTCGTGGGCTGTCGGCAAGTGTCGCCGCCCGTGAGGCAGGAGCGTCGTTCGTGATGGTAACGGGCCACGGCGAACGAGACGCGCCGCGCTTGGCTCTCGCGAACTCGTTCGGCGCAGACCTCGCCGTGGACGCGGCGGTGGATGATCCCGTTGCCGCACTCCAGAAGGCGACCGGTCGGCTGGCCGACATCGTCGTCGACGTAACGGCCAAGGCTCCGGGCGCGCTCGCCCAGGCCATTGCGTTGGCGCGTCCGGGAGGCAAGATCGTCATTGCCGGGACAAGAGGCTCGCTTGATGTCCCTGGCTTCATCCCCGACCTGATCGTGTACAAGGAGTTGCACATCATGGGCGCGCTCGGTGTTGACGCCCGGGCGTATCGGAAGGCGCTCGAGATTTTGGCGTCGGGCCGCTGGCCCTTCGCCGACCTCCCACGCAGCGTCGCGTCGCTCGACACGGTCGAGGAACTCCTGCAAACCATGGCGGGGGAGCGCGGCGTGCCCCCGGTGCACGCGGTGCTGGTGCCGTGAGCGAATCACGCCTCGCGCGTCTCGACCCTGAGCGGGCGCACGCGGCTGCCGAGGCTGTTGGCATCCCTGCTGTCATGGCCGACCTCAGCGTGTTTCGCGTGCTGCTTCACAACCCTGGCGTCGCGAAGGCGCTACAAGATCTCCTGTCCGCCCTGTTGTGGCGCGGGCAACTCGACGCCCGCCTGCGCGAACTCGTGATCATGCGTCTGGGCTGGGCCACCGGATCGGTGTACGAGTGGACCCAACACTGGCGCGTCGCCACGGGCATCGGCATCGACGCAGCGGACCTCATCGCCGTGCGGGACTGGCGAAACGAGTCACGATTCGGTGACCTGGAACGTGCGGTGCTCTCTGCGACCGATGAAACGCTCGCTCACGGATGGATCAGCGACGCGACCTGGGCGGAGTGCCAGCGTCATCTCACCAGCCCCGCCGAGTTGGTCGAGTTGGTCGTCGCCATCGGCAACTGGCGACTCTTCTCGTCTTTGTTGCAAAGCCTCGATGTTCCGCTCGAGGACGGGGTGAGCCCATGGCCGCCCGACGGTCTGGTTCCCATCACGACGGATTGACGTCACACGAAAGGAGGCCGCGGTGCGGCTCGAAGGCAAGGTTGCAGTAATCACGGGCGCAGCGAGCGGCATGGGCCGTGCCGCCGCAGAGCGGTTCTGTCAGGAGGGCGCCCGTGTCGTCGCCGCCGACATGAACGAGGCAAATGGCAAGCAACTCGTCGCCGATCTCGACGAAGCGGGATTCGGCGAATCGATTCGATTCGTGCGGGCCGACGTGTCGTCGGAAGCCGACGTCGTTGCGGCGATCGATGCGGCCGTGAACGATTTCGGGCGACTTGACGTCGTGTTCAACAACGCCGGCGTTGGTGGCGTCTTCGGCCCCATCACTGACATCTCGGTGGAGGACTGGGACTGGACCTTCGGCGTCTTGTGTCGAGGCGTGTTCCTCGGCATCAAGCACGGGGCGCGAGTGATGCTCGAACAGGGCGACGGAGGCGCGATTGTCAACACTGCGTCGGTTGCGGGACTCAGCGCCGGCAATGGGCCCCAGGCGTACTCGGCGGCGAAGGCCGCTGTCGTCAACCTCACACGGGTGGCGTCGCTGGAGTTGGCGCCCCACCGCATTCGGGTCAACGCGATCTGTCCGGGCGCGATCAACACGCCGTTGTTGCATCGTGGGAACGAAGAAGCGATGGCGCCAATGCTCGAACGGGTGCAACCTTGGCCCGGGGTCGGCCTCGCTCGCCATATCGCGGACGCGGCATTGTTCCTTTCGAGCGGGGAGGCCGAGTTCATCACGGGCGAAGCGCTCGTCGTCGATGGGGGTCTCATGGCCGCGGGCCCGAACCTCTTTGGCAAGATGGGTGCTGACATGTCATCGTTCGGCTTTCGGGGCGTCAGCCGCGGCTCCACGGGCGAAGGCGAGACGCTCTACTGATGGGCGTTCTCCGTGAGCGACGCGGGCGGGTGGAGATCGTCACTATCAATCGGCCCGAGGCGCGCAATGCAATCGACTTCGAGACCTCGTCGGCGCTCGCTGACGCGTTCGACGCGATCGAAGCCGACGACGACGTTTGGGCTGTCGTACTGACGGGTGCGGGGGACAAGGCGTTCTGCGCCGGCATGGATCTCAAGGCGTTCGCGGGCGGCGGCGGCAACGTGATGGGTGTCAACGGCGGCTTCGCTGGTATTACAAACCGATCGTTCTCCAAGGTGCTGATTGCGGCGGTGAACGGACACGCGCTGGCGGGCGGGTTCGAAATCATGCTTGCGTGCGACATTGTGGTCGCCTCGCAGGACGCCAATTTCGGCATCCCCGAGGTGCGACGGGGGCTCGTTGCCGGGGCGGGCGGCATTATCCGCCTCTCCAAACGGGTGAGCCTGGCGCAGGCTCTCGAGCTCGGCATGACCGGTGATCCCATTGATGCGGGGCAGGCCCAGCAAATGGGATTGGTCAATCGGGTCGTTCCCGCGGGTGATGTGCTATCCACGGCGCTCGCACTGGCCGAGCGGATCTGCGAGGCCGCGCCGCTGGCTGTGCGGGCCACGAAGCAGGTCATCCGGGCGTCGCTCGAAGTGCCGGAGTCAGACGCGTGGAAGCTCCAGGCGACCGCGGCGGCGACGGTGTTCAGTTCGCCGGACGCTCGCGAGGGGGCGCTCGCCTTCGCGGAGAAGCGCGAACCCCGATGGGTGGGCCACCTGGCCGTGGAGTGACCCCACCCAGTCGGTGACCTATGCGGAGACGATGCGGACCGGTTGCGAGGTGACGCCCCGCAGGACGGGTGAAAGCGTCGGGGTCGAGTCGCCGGCGGGAGCGAGCTCGGTAGATCGGCGCAACAGCAGGTCGATCGCGACCCGGGCTTCGAGTCGGGCGAGCGCCTGACCGAGGCACACGTGCACGCCAGTGCCGAAGGCGATGTGATTCGCCGGGTTCCGGTCGATTCGGAACGCACCGGCGTCGGGCCCCCAGTGGCGTTCGTCACGATTCGCCGAGGCGAACAGCACCATCACTCGGGCATCGGCGGGGATCTCGACACCGTTGACGCTTGCGGGCCGTGTCGTGCCGCGCCACAACCCCTGCACCGGTGAGTCATACCGCAACGCCTCCTCGACGGCCTGTTTGAGGAGGTCGGGGTTCTCGCGTAGCAGCTCAAGCTGTTCCGGGTGCGCAAAACCGGCGCGGAAGAAGTTGCCGAGGAGATTCGTGGTGGTCTCGTTGCCTGCGAGAAGCAACAGGATGCAGAACAGAATCAAGTCTCCGGTCGTGAGCGGATCGTCGCCGGCCGACGAGTCGTTGACCAGTGTGCTGATCAAGTCGTCCCGGGGCTGGGCGCGACGCTCCTCGATCACCTCGCTGAAGTACTGCCACATCTCCATCGCGCCACTCATCCCGCTCTTGGGGTCGTTACCGACCCCGCTGAGTGAGAGCCCATTGACCACGGCATCGGACCAGCGCTTGAAGTCAGCTTTGCGTTCGGTCGGAATGCCGAGCATCTCGGCAATGACCATGGTCGGGAGGGGGTAGCTGATGTGGCTCCAGAGGTCCACGACGCCGTCTTGCCGGGCGTCGAGCATCTCGTCGATCAGGTCGTTGCAAATGTCACGGATGTGGCTCTCGAGCGCCCAGACGTTCCGCGGGTTGAAGGGCGTACCGACCAATCGGCGCAGGCGCGTGTGGTCCGGCGGGTCGGTCGCGATCAGAACGCGGAACCCCGCCATCCCGCGCATCATCATCCCCATGCCCGAATCGAGCATCTCGCCGAGTCCGTCGTCCGCACCGAGAGCGGAAGCAGTTTCACCTGGCTGCATCAATCCGCCGTAGCCGAGATATGAGGAGAACGTGGTCGAGTCTCGCAGTACCGAGACGCAGTCGTCGTGACGGCTGACGGCCCAGTATCCACCGCCCATGTGGTGGACAGGTGATTCGTCGCGAAGCCAAGCGTAGGTTGCGTAGGGGTCGGCGAGATAACCCGGGTCGAGCAAGCTGAAGCGTTTGGTGTGTGGCGAAGTCGTGGGCAACTGCCCTCCCAAGATGTGCGAGGCCCAGAGGTGGTCGGGCGCGGCTGGTTCGAGGGTAGCGCGAAATCGCCGCATCATTGCAACAAGTTCGCAGTAGTGTCACATATGTGACGTTTCCCATTGTTGTGCCGTCGATCCCACCGCGGATGCTCTCGGCGCCTGGGATGGTCGCTCGACTCGGGGGCAGCATTATCGATGCAGGTGCCTCCGCGTTCGTCGGTCGGCGGACGAACGTGCGCGTGGGCGTGTCGCCGCGCGGTCTCGTGCACGGCGAGGTCGATCAACTCGGCGCCGTGGTTCGCGGACTTTCGGTCGCGGGGCTCACCCTTGATCGGGTCGATGTGTCGGCGCGACGCATTCGGATCGCTCCCGGTTTTCCGCCCTGGATCCGCGCCCGGGACGTGCACGTGGGCGTGCGGCTGAGGCAGGCCGACGTCGACGCATGGACGAGGTCGGTGGCGCTGCCGGCGCGATTTCGATTCGCACCGGGTGGCGTTGCGGCACGAGCAGGGGTCGGCGGGCTGCGGCTCGCTGAGATCGTCATCGACATCCGCGTGGACGGCCGGCGGCTACGGATCGTTCCCCAACGCGCGGCGATGCTTGGCGTTGCCATGCGAAACCCGTCGACCGACTTTCTGCGCCTCGCCCTGCCTCTTCCGCTGCTTCCCGCTGGTGTGCAACTCGTCGAACTCTGTCCGGCCGAGGGAACTGCGAATCTCTCCTTTCGTGCGCCTTTGGACCAACCACTGACGCCGCGTGTCATTGTCGAACTGTCTCGTCGATTGCGGCAGTCGTCGAGCGGTCGAGACGTCAGTCGTGAATCGTCAAGAATAAGACAAGAAACAGAAAACGTCGCACTGCTCCCCACGCGCGGCTAGCATTCCCGTGCTCGAGGAGGAGTTTGTATGTCCGGCTGGAACTTCGCCGATCTGTGGGAACTGAATGCCGAGGTGTTGCCCGACGCGCCGGCGATCGTCTACGGCGACCGACTCGAGTCGTGGTCCGAGTTCAACCAGCGGGCCGATGGGGTAGCCGCGTGGTTGTTGAACCTCGGTGTCGTCGAGCAAGACAAGGTCGCGCAATACCTCTATAACTCGCCGGAGTACCTCGAGTCGATGTTCGCTGCGTACAAGGCGGGCCTGGTGCCCGTGAACACGAACTATCGGTACAGCGATGACGAGTTGGTGTACCTGTGGGACAACGCCGACGCGGTGGCAGTTGTGTTCCACGGCGCGTTCGCTGATCGGATCGACCGGTTGCGGGAGCGACTGCCGCGCGTCAAGGGCTGGCTCTGGGTCGATGACGGCACCGGACCGTGTCCCGGATGGGCAACACCCTACGAGGATGCTGCGAAGGCGGCGGTCGGCCGGCAAGTCGGACCGTGGGGGCGTGACGGCGACCACATCTACATGCTGTACACCGGTGGCACCACTGGCATGCCCAAAGGCGTCATGTGGCGACAAGACGACTTGGTCATGTTGCTCGCGAGCCAGCTCGGCGGTGGTTTTCCTGAGACACCCGATCTCGACGCGGTCCGGGCGATGCGCACGGGGCCGGGGCCGACGGCACTCCCGGCGTGTCCACTGATGCACGGAACGGGCGGTCTCATCGCGATGGTCACACTGACCCAAGGCGGTGCGGTCGCCTTGCTGCAGGAACGGGCCTTCGACGCGGTCGAGCTTCTCGACGTCGTGGCGAGGCAGCGCGTCAACATCGTGGTAATCGTGGGCGACGCCTTCGCGAAGCCCATGCTGAGGGCTCTGGATGCCGAGCCGGGTCGATGGGACCTGTCGAGCCTCGTAGCGATGACTTCTTCGGGCGTGATGTGGTCAGAGGCAACCAAACAGGGACTGTTGCGTCACCACTCGGCGATGATGTTGATGGACGGCTTCTCGTCTTCTGAGGCGCTCGGAATGGGTATGTCGGTGTCCGGCGCGGGGTCGACCGCCGAGACCGCGAAGTTCTCGCTTGGTCCGAACGCTCGGGTGATCACCGAGGACGGCCGCTTCGTCGAACCCGGTTCCGAGGAGATCGGCATGGTCGGCGTCGGTGGCCGCGTCCCGCTCGGCTATTACAAGGACGAAGAGAAGAGCGCGCGCACGTTCAAAGTCATCGACGGTGTGCGGTACTCGATTCCGGGTGATTTTGCGACTGTCGAAGCCGACGGCACCATTCGGTTACTCGGCCGCGGCTCGGTGTGCATCAACACGGGCGGCGAAAAGGTCTTCCCCGAGGAAGTCGAAGAAGCTTTGAAGACACACCCCGACGTGCGCGACGCGGTCGTCGTAGGCGTACCCGACGAGAAGTGGGGTGAGGCGATCACGGCGCTGGTCGAACTGGCCCCCGGCGCGGTTCCGGAGCATCAGGAATTGATCGATCACGTCAAAGGCCGGCTCGCGGCCTTCAAGGCGCCCAAGGGCATCATCATGGTCGACACTGTGGGCCGGGCACCAAACGGCAAGGTCGACTACGCGAAGAGCCGATCGATTGCCGTCGATCATGCGCTGACGACGCCGCAGGAGTAGCGACTGGTCTAGCCACGGCGAGACTTTCGGTTGAAGGTTCGGGTGCGCGACCAACTTCGTGTTCTCGCGCGTGTCTCGTTCGTCGTGATTGCCTACCTCGAGAGGGCTGCGTCGATACTTCGTAAAACATTTCGTGTCTGACGTCTTGACGGCGCCCAAAAAGAGTGAGCGGCTTGGACGGGACGCCCGTCAAGATGCAACGAAGCGACAGATGTGTACTACCGTCTTGTCATGCCCGATGAGCGTGCGCACGGCCGCCTAACGAACGGCCCCGCGGCGGCAGGGGTCGAGGAAGGCGTTGATCTGCGCAAGCTCTCACCGGGCGACGCGCGTCGTCTCCTTGAGGTCGTGTTCACCTTCGCTCGGCACGGGCTCTTCATCGTCGTTCGCAAAGGCCCGTACCTGGTCCTCAGCTTCAGGCATCGCGGGCCTCGCGCCGTCGCGGTCGCGTTGCGCAAGTCGTTTGCGGACTTGGGCCCGACGTACGTGAAGTTCGGCCAGCTTGTCGCCTCGAGTCCGGGCCTGTTTCCGAAGGTCTTCTGTGACGAGTTCCGCCACTTGCTCGACCACGTCCCGCCCGAGCCGACATCGGTCGTGCGCAGGATTGTGCGTGAAGACCTCGGCTGTCGGATGCGCGATGTATTCGCAACATTCGACGACCAACCCGTCGCCGCAGCTTCCATGGCGCAGGTGCACCAGGCCACGCTGCACGACGGTCGTCGCGTCGCGGTCAAGGTTCGTCGCCCGAACCTGCGCCGTCGCATGGAACGCGACCTGCGCTTGCTGCGCCTGTTGGCCACCGTGCTCGAACAAGCGGGGACTCTCGGCGAAGTAGCGAACCCGGGAGCAATCATCGACGACTTTGCGACGACGTTGCGCGCCGAACTCGACTTCCGCAACGAGGCGCGGTGGATGGTGGCTTTCGACGAGAACCTCCGGAAGTGTGGTGAGAACGAGCAGGTCGTCGTGCCTCGGCCGATACCCGAGTTCGTCACCCGACGCGTGCTGGTGATGAACTTCATCGAAGGACGGCCCGTTGACGATGTGGTCGCCTTGAACGACGCCGGCTTCGACCTGCAAGCGCTTCTATTGGCCGCGATTCGGGGTTGGACCGAAGGCGCTCTCGTCCACGGCCTGTTTCACGGCGACGTGCACGCCGGCAACCTCATGGTGACCGACGACGGCAAGATCGCCTTTCTGGACTTCGGCATCATGGGCGAAGTCACCGGCGAAACGCGGGCACTGCTGCTCGGCACGCTTCCCGCGATGCTGTTCACGGGCGACTTCGGAAAGACAGCGGAGGCGATCGTCGCGCTGGGAGCTGCGACGCGGCAGCTCGATCTCGCGCAACTCGCGGCCGACGTGGAAGCGGTTGCCACGCCACTGTTGGGCTCCACGCTCGCTGACGTCAACTACGGCGAGATCCTCACGGAGATCCTGACCGTGGCCGCGCGCTACCGGCTGCGGCTTCCCCGCGAGATGGTGCTTCTTGCGAAACAGCTGCTGTACTTCGAGCGCTACGCGAAGGCGATGGCGCCCGATTACAAGATTCTCTCCGACGCCGGACTCATCCAGCATCTCGTTCAGGCGCAGCTGGTCGCGTCAGAGTGAGCGGCGTAGCCGCCGTCGCCGAGCGGGCGGCTCACTTGTGCCTGCCGCCGGCGTGAGGACGGGTAGCAACATCTCCTGGAGGAATACGGCGACGTCGCCTGGCGGCGGCGCCAGGATGACCGA
This sequence comes from Actinomycetota bacterium, assembly GCA_048498715.1. Lineage (GTDB taxonomy): Bacteria > Actinomycetota > Acidimicrobiia > Acidimicrobiales > JACCXE01 > JACCXE01. The sequence continues at coordinate 26,784 of JBEHXL010000015.1, forward strand.
GATGGCGGCGCGCACGAGCCACTCGGCCAGATGTTCCGAGTTGACCTCGGCGATGGCGCCCTGGGCCATGGCCCATTCCAGCAGCGGCACGACGTCGTCGGCGACGCGTTGGATGACGGCACGCATCTCGGTGGCGAGGAATGGACCGATGACCTCTGGTTCGTCCTCGAGCACCTTGACGAGCACGGGATGTTTGCGGGCCCGCTCGACGATCGCGGTCAGCACGTGGACGATCGAGGCGGGGGCGTCGGACTCGTCGAGCACGATCGGCGTGTCTTCGAGGAAGCGGTGAAATTCGCGGGCGATCAGGAGCCGCACCATGTCCTCGACGTTGCCGATTTGTCGATACACCGTCGTCCGGTTGACGCCGAGACGGCGCGCCACATCCTGCACTGACGCGCGCTGCACGCCGTGTTTCGCAAAGCATTCCGCGGCTGCGTCGAGGTACGGGTCGAGGTCGGGATTCGGCGCCGGAGGGATGCCAGAAAGGAGCGGCGGGAGCACCAGTGAGTCGGGGGGTGGCACGTCGCCATCGTGCCACATTGCAACGAATTCGTCGCACCTCCCGGTGTCGGGCGTCCCGTGATTTGTCCAGACGGGGTATTGCGACAAACAACGTTTGTTGTATCATGAGGACATGGGTCGCAGCTTCACAAAGCGTCACGGGGCGCCGTACGTGATCATCGAGGGGTGCATCGAGTGCGGCATTTGCGAACGTGCCTGCCCCTACGACGCAATTTTCATGAGCGACGACTTCGAGTTTGTCGTCGACGGCGAGAAGTGTCCGAGCTGTCATCGCTGTTACGACCCGTGCCCTGTCGACACCATCGTGCCGATGGACGATCCACGCGCCAAACGAGTTCGGGCCTCCAACCTGCCGTTCGTAATGGACAACTGGGAAGCGGTCCTGGCCACACAAGGAGAGAAGCAGTGAAGAAATTCATGACGACCGAGGAGCTCGCGCGAGACGAGCGTTTCCAGAGGTCCCCGGTTCCGCTGGACTTCCTCATGGCCGAGGAAGTGACCGTCGAGCAGATCGAAGACACCATGAAGATGCTGCTCGGCAACGCCGAGATGCGCGACATGATGGAGCAACAAGGTGCCGGCGCCTTCATCGGCCGGAGGGTGCAGCCAACCGACGACGAGGCACCGCTGTTCATTAAGTCGAACATGCACGGCATCTTCATGGGCGAGATGCAAGCACTTGAAGCTGCCGGCCGCAGCGCCTGGGACTTCACCGACGATGACGACCTGCCTTGGCAGTTCCAGCTGGACATGGCTCGGCAGTGCTGGGACGAGACGCGCCACGTCGAGATCTACTCGGCGCTCCTCGACCATGTCGACGGGCAGATCGGCGAATTCAACGAGAACCTGTTCCTGTTCGAGTTCGGGTGTTCCGACGACCCAGCCGAGCGCGTCGTTGGTGTGAACCGCTGCCTCGAGGGACTCGCGCTCGACGTGTTCAACGACACTGTCCGGTTCGGCAAACTTGCCGACGACGAGTGCATTTGGCGCTCGGTTGAATTTGTCGCAGCTGACGAAGTGACCCACGTGCGATTCGGTCAGGTCTGGAGCAAGGCACTCACTGAGAATGACCCTGAGCGCCGTCAGCGTGTCGTCGCCTTCCAACGGAAGGTCGATCGAGCATTCAGCCTTGGCGGTCTGCGCGGCTCCTACGACGGCGCGAACCAGGAAGCGTTTCTCCCGCTGGCCGTCGAGTTGCGGAAGCTCGCCGGATTCAGCGACGACGACATTGCCGAAGTGGCCGGCGCCGGCCCGAAGATCAAGGGGTAGAGACAATCAAAATGAGCGCAACGAATGGAAACGGACACGCGGCCGTCACCGGCTACGGGCCGGAGCGTCACGCTTTAGCGTTTCCGTATTGGGATCGCCGTCGGCTCATGGGTCAGTGGACTGTCGAGGAGTCGGTCGAGCGGATCGTCAACTACAAATGGTGCGAGCAGCGGCTCTCCGCCGCGCTCGGCGGCTGGGTCGCGACGATTCCTGAGCTCGATGTGAAGACGCTGCTCGGCCCACACTGCTATCAGCACGCGTGGCACGCGGACCTTTGGCGCCAGCGCCTGCCCGAGCTCAAGGAGCCCAACGAACACCGGGCTGAACCGGGCAACGCTGCGTTCGTCACGTTCATGGATGAACTCACGAGTCCCGACGGTCAGGACCAGACGATCGAGAAGCTCGTGGGCATTTACCGCGTGCTCGTCCCGCATTTGCTCGCGGTCTACACCTACCACCAGCGCGTCACGTCCGACATCGTGGACGCGCCAACGGTGCGAAGCCTCGGTTTCATGCTTGTCGACAACCACGAACAGTTCGTGCAGGGCGAGATGATGATCCAGGATCTCGCGCGCAGCCCGGAGTTGCGCGAGCGGGCAGGAAATTGGCAAACGCGTCTCGACGTGCTCCTCGCGAAGTCGGGCGGTGTCGCCGGAGAGCACACACTTGGTGGGCGCGCCTCCATTGTCATGCCCGCCGATGCCGTGCTCGGAGCGCCGCTGCGCGAGAAGCGAGAGCGGGAGAAGGCGAACGCGTGACCCCGGAGTCGGACCCGACGTCGGTCGGCGACGTCTACGAAGACGAGGCCGTGCGTGAAACCCTCGCGATCGAGAAGCGCCTGCTGGCAGCCGGGTACGGCACTATTCCCGAGGTCCTGCGCGCCGGCGGCGACTTCGACTTCCACGGCGCCACGGTTGCGGAGGTGGTTGAGGAAGCCCTGAAGTATCTCGTCCACCAGCAGACGGTCGACCTTGCGGGCGCTCGCATCTTGGCCACGATCGGTGAAGTCGCCGTGAAAGCGCAAGCGTTTGATGCGATCGTCAAGCTGGCGCGGTCCTCGAATTGACGGCGGTTCATCAGCACGGGCCAGTTCGAGCCTTGAAGCAGGAGCAAGAACCGGCGAGTGACGAAGTCGTCGAGGTCGCGCCCGGCATTGTTCGAATGCAGTTGCCGATCAACTTTACTGGCCTTGGCCACGTCAACATGTACGGACTCATCGATGACGACGGCATCGTCGTCGTGGATCCGGGCTTGGCCGACCCTGCGTCGTGGCAGGCGATCGAACGTGGACTGACACGTGCGGGCTTTGCGATGCGCCACGTGCACGGCGTCGTGGTGACGCACTCGCATCCGGATCACTTCGGTGGTGCTGGACGCCTCGCCGAGCGGTCCGGCGCGCGCATCATCACCCATACGGATTTCGTCGTGCCGTGGCTCGCGGGACGCGAGCCGGACTTGGCGACCCTCGACGAGGACTTTCTGCAGCGTCGAGCCCCGTGGTCGAACGCGCCGATTCGATTGTCGGAGGAACAGCGCCGCGCCGGATCGGCGTTTGGGAATGGAGGCGACTTCCCGCCACCTTCACCGACGCTTCGCCTTGACCACGGCGAACGCATCGAACTGGGGCGCGGTGATTGGACCGCGCTGCACACCCCCGGGCACACGGCGGACCACCTCTGCCTATACAACCGCGAAACCGGCGTACTGCTGACCGGCGACCACGTGTTGCCGTCGATTACTCCCCATATCGCGGGCGCCGGTGTCAGCGTCGACGTGTTGTCGGAATATCTTCGCTCGCTGCACGAGGTCGCGCGGCTCGCGGTCACCGTCGCGTTGCCGGCGCACGGGCATCCATTCGACGACGTCGAAGCGCGAGTCACGGCGATCGAGGCACATCACGAGCGTCGGCTTACGGAGCTATTCGAGATCGGCGCCGCAATCGGATTGGCGCCCGTCGCCGAGTACTCCCGGCAGTTGTTCGCGGAAGGTCAGTGGGGCTTCATGGCCGACAGCGAAACGTACGCCCACCTGGAGCATCTACGGCTCCGCGGCGACGCGGTCGCCGAGGAGGCGGACGGGGAAATCCGATTCAGCATCCTGGAGAAGACCGAGTAGGTACCTGATGCGCCCTCGCTCTGTTGCGCCGATTGAGATCGTCGAAGCCGCGAGGGACTGTTTCGTGTCGCTCGGGGTGCGGCAGGTGACCGTCGAAGACGTCGCGCACCGAGCGCACGTGTCTCGGGCGACGGTCTACCGCACCGTGGGCGCGCGCCCCGACCTCGTCCGCGCCGTGATGATGGATGAGGCTGGCGAGCTGTTTGCCAACGTCGCCGCAGCCCTCTCCCGGGCGCAAACACCGTCGGCCTTGGTGAGCGATGGCGTCGCTGCCGCACTCGCGACCGTCCGCGCCCGACCGGTACTGCGCCGCTTCGCCGGTCCCGACCTCGAGTTCGTCCTGCCGGTTCTGACCGTAAGCGCGACGCCAATTATCGCGGGGGGCGTGCAGTTCCTCGTGCCGCTATTGCGAGAGGCGCAGGGTCGAGGCGTGCTTGGTGACGCCTTGCGGCTCGACGTCCTCGCCGAGGAACTCATCAGATATGTGCTCGGGCTGTTGCACACGCCGAGTCTGGCGGGTGATCTCACGGCGCCTGCAGCAGGGGGACTGCGTGCCGCAGCGTTGTTCGAACCGTGGCTGGCGGCCGGCAACCGCGAGTTCGGGTTTTTGTCGCAGTAATCCGATTTTTGGTTGCGCGCGCCCTCCGCGCCCAGGATAATGAGACATAAGACAATCTCTGTTGCAGTAACAATTTGCTGTAGCGCTAGGGGGGTGACCTAGGCGTGACGTACGTCAATACGGCACTTGTCGGCTTGCTGGCCGGCGGTGCTTACGCACTCGTGGCGGTGAGCATCACCTTGATGTTCCGCTCCACCGGGGTGTTGTCATTCGCCCACGCTGCGTTCGCGGCGGTTGGCGCGTACATGTACGCCGACCTCGCTGGAGCCAAGGGGTGGCCGCGGCCCGTCGCCGCTGTCGTCGCGCTGTCCGCGACGATCGTGTATGGCCTCGTGGTCGAAAGGCTCGCGATCCGCCCTGTCCGGGCCGCCTCGCACACGACGAAGCTAATAGCGACCCTCGGCGTATTGGCCTTCACGACTGGGCTCCTGCTGCAGATCTATGGCTTCGAGCCGACGAGCTCGCCGCTGCTGCTCCCCGACAAGACGGTCCGTGTCGGTGATCTCCGCATTACCTATCAGCAGGTCGCGGTGATCATCATCGCGGGCGTCGTGGCGGGAGCGCTCGGCGCGTTTCTGAAGCGCACGCGGTTCGGCACGGCGGTGCGTGCCGTTGCGCAGAACGCCGAGTCAGCGCGGCTCATGGGCGTTTCGCTCACGCAAATCGCACGCTTCAACTGGGCCGTAGGTGCAGGCCTCGCGGGCCTGACCGGAATCCTGATCGCGCCACTGCAGGTTGTGACCGCCGGAACGTTTCCGTTGCTTCTTGCCAAGGCACTTACCGCGTCCCTGTTCGGAGGGCTGGTGTCGTTGCCCCTAACCTTCGCCGGCGGCCTACTCATTGGCGTCGCGGAAAATCTCACCGTTCCGCTCTGGTCGGTGCCCGGGGCGCGCGAGATGGCGACGCTGGCGATCGTCGTCGGACTGTTACTTGTTCGTCGATCGTGGCCAAGCGAGGCGGACGAAGAACCGAGCTTTGAGGCATCGTCGAGCCTGCCCGGACTTGAGCCCCTGCGCGAACTCGGTCGTCGCGTCGCTGACATGGTTCGCCCCGTGCGGTGGCCGGTGGCGATGGTCGTCGTTGCGTTTGCCCTCGCGAAGCCGTTGACGTCGAACTACTGGGGCTTCGTGGGCGCCCGCGGGCTGTTCTACGTCATCGAGGCGTTGAGCCTGGTGTTGCTCGTCGGCTGGGGTGGTCAGGTATCGCTGATGCACGGCGCGTATGTAGGTATCGGTGCCTTCGCTACCGCGTATTTGGTCTCGCACGGTGTGCCGCTCGCGTTTGCGATCGTCGGCGCGGCGGTCGCAGGAATGGTCTTCGGCGCAGTCGCCGGCTTGCCCGCGTTGCGGCTCACGGGTTTGCAATTCGGCATTGCTTCGCTGGTATTCGCCGGTGCTGCGTCGGAGTGGTTCTTCAAACGCCCCGAGTTTCCCAAAGCCTTGCCGCGCGGTCACATGTTCGGCATCGATCTGAGTTCGGACTCGAACATTTTCATCATCATGCTGATCGTCACGGCGTTGTTGTATCTGCTGGTTTGGAACCTCAGACGTTCGACATTCGGCCCGTTGCTGATTTCGTCGCGCGATGCAGGCCCGACGGTTGCGCACTTCGGTGCGGATCCGCGGCGGGTCCGAATGCAGGCGTTTCTGCTCGCGTCGTTCATTGCGGCGCTCGGTGGTGGGTTCTACGGCGTGCTACTCACCGGCTTTCAACCGTTCGACTTTTCGCTTTTTCTGTCGATCGCGCTGCTGCTCAACGCGGTTGTCGGAGGCGTGACGTTGCTCGGTGGCCCGATTCTCGCAGGCATCCTCTTCGGCGTCGTGCCTCAGTTGGTGCAGGGACGTTCGGGTGCGACAGCGAGCGCAGTGCCGGACATGATCGCGGGCCTCACCGTCATTGCGTTGCTCGCCTTCCGGCCCGCCGGTCTCGCCTCGCTCTTGCGGGGCTCGCCGGCGAGTGCAGAGCGGCGCGTGCCGCGTCGCGTTCGCGCGGGTCGATTTGATGTGGTGGTCGATGCCCACCGACCGAACAATTCGGCCCGCCCGCGAACCGCGAGGCGACTTCGTCGTCGCGGCGGCGGGTCGGACGACCGCACACGCGAACTTCCGGCGGCCGCGCGATCGTGAAGAGGTGGTCGCGGGTCGCGGTCTGCTTTGGCGCGGCGACGATGTTGGTGGGGTTCAGCGCGCCGCCTGTTCGGGCGGCCGCGCGTGCGCCCGCTGTCTTCGATATCGACGCGGCAGGAACCGCAGTTCGGGTCGGTGCATCGGTACCCGTCGCGTTGCCTCTCGTCGTCGACGTTGGTGTCGCTCGCAGCAGCGTGACGCTCAACAGCCAGCCAAACGTGATCTCGGAGGCGGCGCCGGCGTGGTCGCCCGTCGTCGAGACCGCACCCGCGCTGCTGGGAGTGCCACTGCCTCTGCCGGTCGCCGTGTGGTGTTACTCGTACGCGCCGGGCGATCCACACGAAGCAGCATGTGGCGGGCCTGCGCAGGACATTGGCGGAGTCCTCGTCGCGTCGGCCGGAGCCGGTCACACCAAGACGACCATGGCGCAGCAGGATGATCCGACGACGCTGCGCTCGGAATCCTCGGTTGTTTCGCAGGGCGTGAGTTCGGCGGCGGCCGCGCCGCAGGCTTTCACGCTGGCAAATGCGGCGTCGGCCGCCTCGGCGGGAGCCGACGGTGGGCGCATGGCGTCGGGTGCATCCACCAGCGTGGAGAACCTTGTGATTGCGGACACTGTGTCGATCCGGGCGATCCGCTCGTCAGTCAGCGTTGCGCTCGGTGGCACCCCGAATTCCGGCGTCCATGCCGAGTCGCTCGAGATCGTGGGTGTGGAGGTCTTCGGAAAAAAGGCGACCATCGACGGGGCGGGCGTGCACGTCACGGGCAAGGACGCGGGAGGTGAGTTGTTCGCCGTGCAGGAACAACTCAACGCCATTCTCGCCAACCTCGGTATTGAGATCAGGACCGTCGGGCGCGCTCCGGCTGTCTCCGCAGACGGAACGACCGCCGACGTCACCAGTGGTGGACTGCTTGTGCGGGTCGCCTTGCCTCCGACGCTGGGCGGGCGCATCGACGTCGTCTTCGGTGAGAGCAGCGTCCGAATGAGCGCGCACCAGGTCGAAGATGTGTCAGCACCTGACGAGCCCGCGTCCGCCGTGGCGGACACGCCCTCGATCGACAACTCGACGTCATTCGATCTTGGCCCCCCACCCCCGCCAGCACCGTTGCCGGGCGTCAACGCCGGCGAACCGTCGGCGAAGTCCTTTCAACGTCAGGTTGCGGCGAGCCGTCCACGGAGTGACTGGCACTTCAGCTTCGGGCCCTTCGCCTTCCTGGTCATAGCCGTGCCGATCCTCGCTCACATACGACTGCTCTCGTTCTCACGGAGGTCATCATGAACACCGACGCAGCCATCCACCGGCATCCGTTCCTCGATGCCGACACCACGCGTGTCGCCGATGCGCGACCCTCGTCGACGCTCGACTGGCGACAAGCCGCGGGTGGGGCGCTGCTGGTGGCCGGCCTTGTTGCCATCTTGATCGCGTGGTACGGCATTTCGGGCACGCTTGATCCAGGAGAGCAGATGCCGTATCTCATCTCCGGGGGAATCGGTGGCGCCGCGTTGATTGCGTTTGGCGTCACGACTCTGGTCGCCTTCGAGCACGCACGTGATCGCGCCGCGCTGGACCGTCTCCTCGACCGAATCGATCAACTTGAGCAGCGGCTAGACGACCGTTCGAGCACGGTCGAAGCGGCGAACGGCAAGGCCCAGGCGCCTCGAGCACGCCGCTCATGAGCTCCGACCCACCGCTGCTCCACGTGCGGTCCGTCATGGTTCGCTTCGGCGGACTCGTTGCAAACAACGACGTCGAGATGCATGTGGGTGAGGGCGAGATCGCGGCACTGATTGGGCCTAACGGCGCCGGCAAGACGACGCTGTTCAACGTCATCACGGGCGCGCAAGCGCCCACCCGGGGGCGGGTCGATTTCGGTGGTGAGGACATCACGGACCTCAAGCCGGTCGCACGCGCCAGACTCGGCATGGGTCGCACCTTTCAGAATCTCTCCCTCGCGTCCGGGTTGAGTGTTCTGGACAACGCAACGGTTGGAGCCGGACGTTTTCGCACGGCCGGGTTGGTGCGTTCGATGCTGCAGACAGGTGTGGCCCGTCGGCAGGATCGCGAGATCCGGGCGATTGCCGCGCGAGCTCTTCAGTTTGTCGGCCTCGGCCATGCGTTCGACCGATCGGCGGGCGACCTCGCCTACGGCGATCGGCGTCGACTGGAGTTGGCCCGCGCGCTGACGCTGGCCCCGCGCCTGCTCCTGCTTGACGAGCCGTCGGCGGGCATGGACCCGAGCGAAACCGCCGATCTCGCCCAGGTGATCCGGCGGGCGCGTGACGAACTCGGAATCTCCGTACTCGTCGTCGAACACGACATGTCTTTCGTGCGCACGCTGGCGGAGCGCACCACCGTCCTCGAATTCGGCCAGGTCATTGCCTCAGGCCGAACCGCGGAGGTGCTCGAGGACCCCCGGGTGGCGGACGCCTACCTCGGATCACGGGCGAAGGTCGCCACGCATGCTTGAGGTACGTGACCTCGAGGTGTCGTACGGCTTGGTGCCGGCGGTCCGCGGGGTTGATCTCACGATCGCGGAAGGAGAGGCGGTCGCGGTGCTCGGCCGCAACGGCGCCGGGAAGAGCACAACCCTCAAATGCATCGCGGGACTGCTCGCCGCGAAAGCGGGCCGGGTGCGGATCAACGGTGAGGACGTCACTGGGGTTCCCGCCGAGAAGCGCGCGTCGCGCGGCGTGGCGCTGGTGCCTGAAGGACGGGGAATCTTTCCGCGGCTCAGCGTCAAGGAGAACCTCGTCATGGGCGGCTTCCACCGCCGCCTACGCGGACGCGCCCTGAACGACGCGATCGAGCGGGTTACTGAGCGGTTTCCGCGCTTGCGAGAACGCGCTGATCAGCACGCTGGGGACCTGTCGGGGGGTGAGCAGCAGATGCTTGCTCTGGCTCGCGGCTTGATGGGTGAGCCGCGTTTGCTTCTCGTTGACGAGCCATCGCTGGGGTTGGCACCCGTGATCGTCGATCAGATCTACGAGTTGTTTGACGACTTACGACGCGACGGTTTGGCCGTGCTCGTCGTCGAGCAGTACGTCGAGGTCGCGTTGGGGTTTGCCGATCGCGCGTACGTGCTCGAGAAAGGCCGCGTCGCGGTCGCAGGCTCGGCATCCGAGTTGGCCGCGTCCCCGGAACTGGTCGAGGTGTATCTGTCGGGGGCTCCTGAGGAGGTATTGCAATGAAGCTTCGGATCGTGGCCTTTGTCGCCGCGCTGAGTCTGGTGGCCGGGTGCGGAACACGCGTCACTGACAGAACGACAGTCGCGGCCGCGCAGAGCGCCGGCGCGTCGTCCGATTCCTCCGGCGGCGAGTTGTCCACCGGTTCGAGTGACGCGGGGTCGGCGAGTTCCGACAGTGGCACCGGTTCGGGTGGAAGCCAGGTGGTGGGAGAGCAGGTGTCCGGTGGCGGTTCCGCGAGTGCCTCCGCAACGCCGTCGGGCCCGTCGGACGCCGGCGTAACCGACAAGGAAATCAGGATCGGCGCGTCGGGTCCGCTGTCGGGTGTGGCCGGGTTCCTCGGTGAGGAGGCCTTCGGTGCCATCGACTCGTACTTCCAAACAATCAACGCCCAGGGTGGCATCAACGGTCGCAAGATCAAGCTGATCACCTACGACGACCGGTTCGATTCCTCGCAGACGTTGGCGAACGTGCAACGGCTCTACGAGCAGGACAAGGTCGTCGGACTCTTTCTCGCGTTCGGCGATCCGGTCGCGGACTATGTCACCCGGAACAAGATCCCTACGCTCGTGTTTGGCGTCACGCCGAAGTCGTTCGCGTCGAAGTACCCGACCGTGTTTCCGCTCGTGGGCAATGCGCTGCTCTGGACACAAGAGGTGATTGTCGGCCTGAAGCAGAAGGGTGTGTTTAAGCCGGGGATGCGGGTCGGCATGCTGTACGACACGCAGATCCTCGACGTCACGCCGTACGTGCCGTTCCTCAAACAGTCGTGGGAAAACGCCGGCGCCAAGGTCGTCTCTACGGACCCGTTCAACTTCTCGGACGGTGACTGCACGAGTCTTGTGCTGAAGATGCGTCAGATGCAGATCGACTACTGGGACTTCCAAGGTCTCGGGTGGGTCTTGTGTGCGTCTGCTGCGGCGCGTCAGGGGTATCGACCCCCACTCGGGTGGGGTAATTGGCCCACAAGCGTGGCTGGCTTGGCGACGCAGGTCGGCCCATGGATCGACGGAATGTGGGGTGGGTCCCAAGGCGATCGCCCCGACGGAAAGCCGCGCACCAAGACGCCTGCGATCGACGAATACACGTCCTCGATCAACCGCTACCACCCCAAGATCGCCACGACAGGTCACTTCGAGTCGCCGGCGACACTTGGCTACTACGCCGGAGCAAAACTCTTGGTTGCCGCCTTGAAGGCGCAAGGTAAGACCATTACAAAGGCCGGCATCAACAACTGGATCGCGAAGATCGAGAACTTCGATCCGGGTATCACGCCGCCCGTGCTGTCGATGGCTCCGAACTGCAAGACAGGTTCAGAAGTCGTGTGGATTGGCCGCTGGCACTGGAACGCGCAAAAGGAAGAGGCGGAGCGCCAACCCGAGACCGGCTACTTCACGAGCGACCAGAAGGAAAAGTTCGGCGGGAAGTGCTTCCTGACGAAGCTGTCCGACTCGTTCGAGAAATGACGGCTTAGTGGGCCAAGAGGACGGCGAGGCAGGTGCTGCCGGCGCCAACCAGATGACACAGCCCTACGGTTGCGCCTTCGACCTGCCGCGGTCCGGCGCGGCCTTCCAGCTGCGTCACGGTCTCGTGGATCTGGGCAAGTCCGGTCGGTCCGCCGGGATGGCCGCGGGCGATCAGGCCGCCATCGGTCGAGAACGGGATACGGCCGCCAAGTCGTGTGTCCCCATTCGCAACGAGCTTGTCGCCTTCCCCGTCGGCGCAGATACCGAGCAGCTCGTAATACACCAGCTCTTCGATGGGAAACGCGTCGTGTACTTGCACAAGGTCCAGGTCGGCCGGGCCGACGCCGGCGCGCTCGTATGCCTCGCGGGCGGTGTCGGCGGTCATTTGTGACGGGCCGATGACCGGGCCGAGAAAGACATGGCCTTCGGTGTAGCGCTCGGATTGCATGACTGCGCTCAGCACACGCACCGACGGCTTACGCTCAAGCCTCCTCGCATAGTCCTCGGAGACGAGAACGGCGGCGGCCGCCCCTGAACTCACACCACAACTCATCTTGGAGGTATGGGGGTCAGCGATCATTCGCGACGCGAGCACCTCGTCGATGGTGACGACGTGGTCGCTGCGTCGCTGCGCCCACGAACACTCTCGCGCGTGGTTCCAATTCTTCGCGGCGATCGCGGCGAAGGTTTCGACGGTCGTTCCGTAGTCGTGCATGCGGCGACGGGCCCACATCGCGAAGAACGCAGCCGGAAGAATGGCGCCTTCCAGAGAATTGCGTCCCCCGACGATGCCTCCGCCGCGACCCCGCCCGCGTCCTCCACCAGAAAGGCTGTCGAACGCGACTGCCAACGCGACGTCGCAGTGCCCGCCGGCCACGGCCATCCATGCGTCGCGGAATGTGGCCAGTCCGGTCGCTGACGCGTTCTCGACGTGATGAACCGGCGCGCCGGCCAGCCCGAACTCCTTCGCGACCCGAACGCCAGTCGTTGCGCCCGCAGCGATGTAGCCGGTGTGCACCGACTGGACGTCTCCGAAGCCAATGCCCGCATCAAGCATGGCGGCGACGCCCGCGTCGAGGGCGAGATCGGCGCCGGGCCGCGCATCGCTGCTGAAGGCCACGATCCCGGTGCCCGCTACTCGCACCTCACGCATGAACGCCTGCCTCCGCACTCGCGAAGCGGAAAATGACGACATCGTTGCCGTCGTCTTCGCCGATTACCTCGACGCCAATTCGCATGGGCATGCCGATCCGCCACTCGTCAGCTTCGCCCTGGAGAACGGTCTGGATCCGGACTCCCTCGGGTAGGTCGACTTGGCCAACGCCGTAGCCGCCTTCCGCCTCAACCTGCCGCTTCCCGAAGAACGGGATTCGTACGAAGGTGTAGGAGTACAGCGTTCCTTCGCGGGATAGGTCGACCGCCTCGGTGTCGGCGAAGTCGACCGCGCAGCGTTGGCGCCGGGGAAAGAAACTCCGCCCACAAGTCGTGCATCGACTCCCCAACAGCGTCGGCGTCTCACCGTCGACGCGAAACAGGTCTTCCTCCAGCGACACGTAAGCCATTCCGTAGTAGACAGTGATAAGACAAACTTTGTCAAATGTGTCAACCCGCATCGGGAGGGTGTCGTGTCGGAACTCGGTTTTTGGAAGATCGCAGCATCGGACCCTGACCGCCTGGCGCTGGTCGACGCCGAGGAGCGAACCGCGACGTTCGGTGAGTTGTCTGCAACCAGCAATCAACTTGCGCGTGGCCTTCGCTCCGTCGGGCTTCAGCGCGGCGACGCCATCGCAGTGCTGTTGGCAAACGAGGCGGCGTTCCTCGAGCTCTATCTCGCGGCAACCCAGATCGGCCTCTACATCACGCCCGTCAATTTCCATCTCACCGGCTCGGAGATCGCCTACATCCTGCAGGACGCGGAGGTGAAGGTATTCGTGGCGGGGGAGCGGTTCGCAGACGCAGCGCGCGCCGCGGCGAGCGAAGCGGGGTTGGCGAGTGATCGGTGCTTCGGGGTCGGCAAGGTCGACGGGTTTCAGCCGTACGACGACCTGAAGGCCGATCAGCCGATCGCGCCTCCCGACGAACGCAGCGCAGGTCAGACCATGCTGTATACCTCGGGCACAACGGGACGGCCGAAGGGCGTACGTCGCCCGCTGCCCGATGCCGATCCGGACACGGCCGCGGCATTGTCATCGCTGCTGGCCAGCCTCTTCGAAGTCCAGCCAGGGGAGGGCGTACACCTCGCGGCAGGCCCGCTGTACCACGCGGCCCCGTTGGCATTTGGTACAGGCGCGCTGCACATGGGCCACGCCATCGTCCTCATGGACAAATGGTCACCGGAACGGACACTCGAACTCATCGAGCGCTACCGGGTAACGACGAGCCACATGGTGCCAACGATGTTCCACCGGCTGTTGGCCCTGCCTGACGCGATCAAGCAGGTGCACGACACATCGTCGCTGAGCAACGTCATTCACGCCGCGGCACCGTGCCCCGTCGACGTCAAGCGCAGAATGATCGAGTGGTGGGGTCCTGTGATCTACGAGTACTACGCGGCCACCGAGGGCGGCGGAACATACGTGACGTCTCCCGAGTGGCTCGAGCGGCCCGGCACTGTCGGGCGGGCCTTCCCCGGAGCCACCATCAAGATTCTCGACGATGACGGCGACGAGTGCGCTGCCGGGACGTCGGGCACCGTCTATATGGGCTCGGCAATCGGGAGCTTCGAGTACTACAAGGACCCCGGCAAGACCGCTGACGCGCGGAAGGGCGACCTCTTCACCGTCGGCGACGTGGGGTACCTGGACGAAGCCGGGTGGCTGTTCCTCAACGACCGCAAGGCGGACATGATTATCTCGGGGGGTGTCAACATCTATCCCACGGAGATCGAAGCCGCGTTGTTGACGCACCCGTCGGTCGGCGACGCCGCCGTGTTCGGCGTCCCCAACGACGAATGGGGAGAAGAGGTCAAGGCAGTCGTCGAGCCCGCCGCAGGTGTTCAATCCTCTCCACAGCTTGCCGATGAACTACTCGAGCATTGCCGATCGCAGCTCGCGGGATACAAAGTTCCGCGGTCGCTCGACTTCCGCGACGAGTTGCCGCGCTATCCCACCGGCAAGCTCTACAAGCGCCTACTACGCGACGAATACTGGCAAGGGCGCGAGAGAAACATTTGACGACCACGATCCGCGTCGGCGCGAGTCCGCCGCTCATGCCCGGGTCGGCTACGAACGAACGAATCGCCGCGACGCTGGCGCGCATGGAGGACGCCGGGGTCGACCACGTTGTCGTCGGCGACCACGTCAGCTTCTTCGTGGGACTCGGATTCGACGGCCTCATTCAGGCCACTGCGCTCGTCTCGCTGCATCCATCGCTGCCCGTATATACGAGCGTGTACCTGTTGCCGCTGCGGCACCCCGTCGTTGTGGCTCGACAACTGTCGACCCTGGCGGGTATTGCTCCTGGCCGTGTGGTGTTCGGCGTCGGTATCGGTGGCGAGGATCGCCACGAGGTCGAGATCTGCGGCGTCGACCCGGCCACGCGCGGCGCGCGAATGGACGAAAGCCTTCGGGTGCTGCGGTCGCTTCAGTCAGGCGTCAAGACGACATACCAGGGGCGATTCTTCGACATCGTCGACGCACTCATTTTGCCGCAGCCGGATCCGCCCATCCCGTTGATCGTGGGTGGCCGTTCCAGCGCAGCGGTCCGCCGGGCCGGGCGCCTCGGTGACGGGTGGCTGGGTATCTGGGTTTCGCCTGAACGCTTCGCGGCTGCGGTGAAGCAGGTCGCTGAGGAGGCCGGTGCCGTCGGCAGGAAGGATGCTCCGACGCGCCACGGCATGACCGTGTGGTGCGGCCTCGGCGATCGCGCGCGGGACGCGCGCGCTGCGGTGTCGTCATCGATGGAAGCGGTGTATCAACAGCCCTTTGCGCGCTTCGAGCGCTACTGCCCCTTCGGTCGACCCGCCGAGGTGGCTGAGTTCCTGGCGCCGTATGTGGAGGCGGGCTGTCGGGACTTCAATCTCCTCGCGCGTGGGGCCAGCGCCGACGCCACCGTCGACGCGGTTGGCGAGGTCAAGCGCCTCCTCGTCCAGGAGTTTGGGACACGACAGGCCTAGGCGTCGTTGGGCGGTGCATTGAGCATCGCCGCCGCGAGTTGCTCGACCACCGCAAGATCGATGGTTACCTGCGGACCCGAACCGAGTACCTGGTCGATCTCCTCGGTGGTGAAACCGGCGAGCTCGCGCAATTGCGTCGCCAACGGGAACAGAACATCGTTCGTGCGGTGGTCGTACGCGCCGCGGAGGCCGCCGAAGCTGAATGCCTTGTCGACCTTCCGTTGGAACGCCACCACCTTTGCGCGGCGCTCCGGGTCGTTTTCCGTGAGTTCCTTGGCCCACACCGAGCCAAAGCGAACGTGGGTGACCTCGTCGGCGGCGACGAAGTCGACCGTCCGCCAGATGCACTCATCGCCGGCACGTTTGCCGAACTTGATCGTGTCGTCGAAGACGTCGAGCGCGAGCCCTTCGAGGCAGCGATTGACACCGACGACTCGCTCGGCCGCGTCGTCGGAGCACGCGAACTCGAACAGCATCACGTTCTCCGGAAACTGACCGATTTCTCCGCCGACGTGGTCGATCAGTGCTGAGTAGATCTCGACGTGACGCGTCTCGTCCCAACACTGGCGGGCCATGTCGAGCTGGAACTTCCAGGGCAAGGCCTCGTCGTCGGTGAAGTCCCAGCAGCTGCGACCCGCACCTTCGAGTGCTTGGACCTCACCCATGAAGATGCCGTGCATGGACGAACGGATGAAGGCTGGCGCCTCGTCGTCCGTCGGACGAACGCTGCGGTTGAAGAACGGAAGACCGCCACCCTGATCAGTCATCTGCTTCTGCACCATCGTGCGTACCTTCTCGTCCTGCACGAAGGTGTTGAAGAGGCTCTGCACTGACTCGAATGTGACCTCGTCGGCCATGAGGAACTCGTACGGAATCGGCATGCGTACGAACCGATCGTCGCGAGCGAGCTCGTCGCTCGTCATGTTTCGCTTCATCGTGGCTCCTGACCCTCGGGTATTCGCTGCTCCGATACTACAGAATCGTCGTTTTGTTGCATAGCGCGCGCTCGGTCAAGCCCGCTGGGTGCCGACCTTCAGGTCCTTGAACGGGAGTTCCTTGTCGACGCGGACGTCGCCCGGCAGGCCAAGGACGCGTTCGCCGATGATGTTGTGTTGCACTTCGTCGCTGCCGCCGGCGATCGAGATGGCGGGGCTGAACAGCGCCAGGTACTGCGCCATGCCACCGAGAGGCGCGTCGTCGCCGTGGAGCATTCCCTGGGCACCTTCGATCCGCAAGATCGTGTCTCGCATCTTCTTCACGATTTGCGACGCCATCAGCTTGCCGGTGGACACCTCCGGACCGGGGCGCTCGCCGCGGGCTGCTGCGGCTTGCGCGCGCAGGCCGGTGAAGCGGCTGATCTCGAGAAGGGTGTAGAGACTCGCGATCTCCTGACGCACTACGGGGTCGTCACCCTTGCCGAACATCTGCGGCAGCATCTTCAGCATCGACGCGCCGCCGCCGCCGAACGCGGCGGCCATCCCACCCATCATGCCGCCGCCGCTCTGGTTTGCGACGTCGCCGACACGACTGCTCAGATCGGTGCGGCCGATGACGGCGCCGCTACCCATGCCGGACATCCCTCCCGCGCCGAGCGAGTTGCGCTCGTAGGCCAGCGTCGTCACTGCGACCCCCCAGCCTTCGTCGACGTCACCAATCACGTTCTCGTGGGGGACAATGGCATCGCTGAAGAAGACCTCATTGAACATGGCTTCGCCGGTCATTTCCTTGAGCGGCCGCACGTCCACGCCGTCTTGCTCCACGTCGATCACGAAGTACGTGATGCCGCCGTGCTTCGGTACGTCTGGGTTGGTTCGCGCAATGAGGATGCCCCACTTCGAGAACTGGGCTCCCGACGTCCAGACCTTTTGGCCGTTGACGACCCACTGGTCGCCGTCGCGGACGGCACGCGTCTGCAGGCCCGCGAGGTCGGATCCAGCGCCAGGCTCACTAAAGAACTGGCACCAGATCTCCTTGCCGCTGACCATGTCGGGCAGGAACCGCTTCTTCTGCTCGTCGGTTCCATGGACGACGATCGTGGGCCCCGCCATCATCACGCCGATCCCGCTTGGCGGACCGTAGGCCCCGACTTCGCGTCGCACCTCCCCAACCACCGCCGCGAGTTGGGAGGACAGCCCCTTCCCGTACCACTCCGTCGGCCAGGTCGGATACCCCCAGCCTGACTCGGCGAGCCGCTCCCACCAGTCCCGAAGGCTCAGCTCCGGATTCCAGTTCTCCTCGAACCACGCCTTGGCTTCGGCGCGTACTGACTCCGCGTCCGGTTGGTGCTGATCTGGCATCTGTCCTCCCGACAGGCTGTGTGAATCGCATCATCGCGAAGTGCTGGCGATGCATGCAACAAATTCTGATATGTGTCGTATTGCTACGACGCGGCGAACGTGGCTTTCGCCTGCGAGAGCACGACGTTGCCGCGCTGGGTTTCGGCCTGTACGACGGCCTCGCCGGGGGCGGTCCGCCAGATCTTGGTAACGATCGCATCCCCCGGGTACACCTGATCGGCGAAACGTGCAGCGAACGACGTGAAGCGGGCTGGGTCACCGTCGCACAGCGAATGCAAAATGGCGCGACCGACGAATCCGTAGGTACACAGGCCGTGAATGAAGGGTTCCTCGTAGCCGGCCATTTGCGCGAACGACGGATCGATGTGCAAAGGGTTGCGGTCGCCCGAAAGCCGGTAGATCGCGGCCTGTTCTTCGCGCGTCGTCGCTTCAACGATGTGGTCGGGGTCGCGTCCGGGTGGCTCCGTGCTCGAGCTGGAGGGGCCGCGCTCGCCGCCGAATCCACCAGCGCCTCGGATGAACAGTGTGGCTTTGGTGGTGAAGAGTGCCCCATCGGCGTCGGTGACGATGCCTTCGACGCCGATGACGGCAGCCTTGCCTTTGTCCCATATCTCACTGATGCGTCCGGTCACCTCGGCGTTGCAATCCGACGGGATGGGGCGGTGGAGCGTGATGGCCTGTTCGCCATGCAGGATCATCATCGGGTTGATCTCGACACCGCTGCCGAGCAGGGCGCCCATCGCGGTCATTCCCGGAATAACGCCGTAGGTCGGAAGCACCTTTGGTCCCTGGCCCTCGAAGAGAAACTCGAGTTCTGTCTCCGGCCGCGCGCCAACGCCAGCGGCGTACAGCATGGTGTCCTTGCTGTTCCAAGACGTGGCGACCGGGTCAAACGTGCGGCCGAGCAATGAGGAGAGTGGTTCAGGGCTCATCCTCGCATCCTGGCTTGACTTGACGAGCCGGTCAAGACAAAGCAACGATGATGTCTTACCGTTGAACGGAGGAAGTTTGCGTAGCGAAGGGCACGAGTCGCGCGGCAAGGCCGCAATCGTCGGTGCGTACGACATCGCATCACCGACCGGCAAGCTCGGCCGATCGGGTCGTGCGCTCGAGGTTGAGGTGATCAAGGCCGCTCTCGACGACGCCGGACTTGGCATCGGCGACGTTGACGCCTTGTGCACCTCCACCGGGATGATGGCGTCGATGGAGTTGGCGGAGTACCTCGCAATTCAGCCCCGGTGGACCGACAGCACGATGACGGGAGGTTCGAGCTTCGAGGTTCACGTTGACCATGCGGCTGCGGCTATCGCTGCGGGTCAGTGCGAGGTGGCGGTCGTTGTGTACGCGCAGACTCCGCGGAGTTCGGGCCGCACCATGGAAGGGATGGCATCGATGATGTCGGGCATGGGCGGCGAGATGCCAATGATGGAATGGGATCTGCCCTATGGCCTCGGTGTGCCCGCTGCGAGTTACAGCCTGGCGGCGAGTCGCCACATGGCACAGTACGGAACAACTCCGGAGCAGCTGGCCTCGATTGCGGTGTCGACGCGCGCGTGGGCGTCGATGAACCCCAACGCGCGTTACCAAGATCCGATCACAATCGACGATGTTCTGGCGTCGCCCTACGTCGCCGAGCCACTACACAAGCTCGACTGCTGCCTGGTCACCGATGGGGCGGGCGCGATCGTTCTGACCAGCGCCGAGCGCGCCCGCGACTTGCGGCGGCCGCCGGTGTACGTGTTGGGGACGGGCACAAGCCACACCCACGCGATGTCGATCAGCCAGATGCCTGACCTGACCACTACGGCGGGGGCGGTCTCAGGTCCGCAGGCCTTCGAGCGGGCCGGCCTGCGTCCCGACGATGTTGACGTGATCGAGATCTATGACTCCTTCACCATCACCGTACTTCTGGCCCTCGAGGACCTCGGCTTCTGTCCGAAGGGTGAGGGTGGTGCGTTCGTGCAACAGGCCGGGCTGGGGCCCGGTGGTACGCACCCGACCAACACCAACGGCGGTGGTCTGTCCTACACGCATCCGGGGATGTACGGCATGTTCCTGTTGGTCGAGGCCGCTCGTCAGCTGCGGGGCGACTGCGGCGACCGCCAAGTACCCAACGCGAGCGTCGCGGTCGCCCACGGTTGCGGCGGCGTGCTGTCGTGCACGTCAACCGTCGTCATGGGGACGGAGGCGACCCTCTAATGCCGCGTTTCGAACCCCAACCGACTGCTCTGACACAAGCGTTCTGGGATGCCACCCGGGAACAGCGGTACCTCGTGCAGTTCTGTCAGGCCTGTGATCGCGCCATCTATTACCCGCGTGCGGTGTGCCCGGCCTGCCTCGGCGATTCACTCGAGTGGCGTCCGGCGCGTGGCGACGGTGTGGTCTATTCCTACAACGTCATGCACCAGCCCGGATCGCCGTTCATGGCCGACAAGGTTCCTTATGTGGTCGCGTTGGTCGAGCTCCCCGAGGGTGCTCGCGTCATGACGAATATCGTCGGATGCGACCCGGCGGAGGTCGAAGTCGGGGCGAGCGTGACGATCGACTGGGAACCGCTGTCCGACGGTCGACACCTGGCGGTCTTTCGGCTGTCATGACGCCCGATCCGACCCTTGACGGATGGGCCTCGATAGGGGAGAGTTCGTTGTGAGTAAGTCATTACTGATAAATCTCGGCGGGGCTGGCAGCCCCGCCGATGAGGGACGTGAGGAAAGCCGATGACCACGACAACGACGCCGGGATTCGATCGTGAAGCGCTGCGGCGGAAGTACCGGGAGGAGCGGGATCGCCGTCTGCGAACTGACGGCAACAGCCAATACCAGCGCCTGACGGGCCGATTCGCCCAGTACGCCGTCGACCCGTACACGAGCGTCGAACCGCGCGAACCCAAGACCGACGATGTGGCGGTCACCGTTATCGGCGGCGGGTTCGCCGGTTTGCTCACCGGCGCGCGCCTCACCGAGGCGGGGATCGACGACATTCGCATCGTGGACAAGGGCGGCGACTTCGGGGGCACGTGGTACTGGAACCGCTATCCCGGGGCGCAATGCGACACGGCGTCGATGGTGTACATGCCGCTGCTCGAAGAGACCGGCCACATGCCCACCGAGAAATACGCGCACGGTCCCGAGATCCTCGAGCACTGTCAGCGGATCGGCAAGCACTTCGGCCTTTACCACCACGCTCTGTTCCATACCGAGGTGACGAGCCTGGAGTGGGACGAGGGCCGATCGCGGTGGCTGGTGCGCACCAACCGCGGCGACGCCTTCACGTCGCAGTTTGTGTCGATGGGGACGGGTCCGCTGCACGTTCCCAAACTCCCCGGTATTCCCGGAATCGATGAGTTCGGCGGCCACGCGTTCCACACGAGTCGGTGGGACTACGGCTACACCGGTGGCGACCCGAACGGGGCCCCGCTCAGCGGTTTGCGCGACAAACGAGTCGCGGTGATCGGCACGGGTGCAACCGCGATCCAGTGCATTCCGCATCTCGGCCGCGATAGCGGAGAGCTCTTCGTGTTCCAGCGAACACCGTCGTCCGTTGACGTTCGTGGGAATCACCCGATCGACCCGGAATGGTTCGCATCGATTGCCACCGACGGCTGGCAGCGCCGCTGGATCGAAAACTTCACGGCGAACCAGAGCGGCGGCTTCGCTCCGGATGACCTCGTGCAGGACGGTTGGACCGATCTCGCACGTCGAATGCTCAGCGCGATTACGTCGCTCGAGGGCGAGATCACGCCGGAGCGCATCGTCACGGCAATCGAGGACGCCGACTTCGCCAAGATGGAAGAGATTCGGGCGCGAGCCGAGACCGTAGTCCAGGATCGCGACACGGCTGAGGGCCTCAAGGCGTGGTACCGCCAGCTGTGCAAGCGGCCGTGCTTCCACGACGACTACCTTCCGACGTTCAACCTACCCAACGTCCACCTTGTCGACACCGGCGGCCAGGGCGTCGAGCGGATAACGAAGACTGGAGTCGTCGTCGCCGGCCACGAATACGAGGTCGACTGCATCGTGTTCGCGTCGGGCTTCGAAGTCGGGACGCCGTTCGCGGACCGCGCCGGGTACGACCCGGTCGGTCGTGACGGTGTGAGGCTGTCGCAGCACTGGGCTGACGGTATGCGCACCCTTCACGGCATGCAGGTACGCGGCTTTCCGAACATGTTCATCACCCAACTCGGACACGGCGCCAACCTCGTCTCGAACGTGCCGCACAACTTCACGGAGACATCGGAGGCGGTCGCGGCCGTCGTCAAGCACACGCTCGAGATGGGATCGACACGCGTCGAGCCGTCGGCGGACGCAGAAGCGGCGTGGATGCAGACCGTCGAGAGTTCCGCGGCGACGGCGTTCGGAATCGAGATCGGCTCGGCTGACTGCACACCCGGCTACTACAACAACGAGGGCCAGCCCGGAACGGGTTTCGCGGCGGATCTCGCCAAGGGGCATCCAGGAGGCCCAATGGCCTTTTTTGCCCACCTCCGTTCGTGGCGATCGAAGGGGTTTGAGGGGCTCGAGTTCGCTTAGGTCGCTGTGGGCGAGCGCGTCCGGCCCATCCCCCCGGTGCCGGCGCGCATCGCCCACAGTAGGAAAGGTACGACGACCGGACGACGAGGTAGCCCCGTGCAGGATCTCAATTCGACAACAGGACGGCGTCGCCGTCTGACTGCAGCGGATCGGCGCGAGCAGCTCCTCGCGGCCGCGAGGAAAGCGTTTCTTGCCGCAGGTTCGAATGGAGCGCGGACGCGCGACATCGCGTTGGTGGCTGGTGTCAACGAAGCGTTGCTGTATCAGCACTTCTCTTCGAAAGAAGAGATCTTTCACGAAGCAGTAGTGCAGCCCTTGCGTGACGTCGTCGCCGCAGTGTCGGCCGTCGACGGAACACTCCTGACGTTCGATCCCGACGCGCGCGTGCAACGAGAGTTGACCCAGCGTTACCTCGCTGAGTTGCTTGGGGTGTTGTTGGACGTCACGCCTCTTGTCGGGCTGGTGCTGTTCACCGGTCACGAAAGTGGTACCGCGTTCTACGCGGAACTCATCGCCCCTCTGCTCGACGCCATCACTGAAGTCGTCCGGAACTCCTTTCCGACGTGGTCACATCGCGACTTCGATCCGAGGCTCGTCACGTCGATGGTGTTGGGCGCGTGTGGAGCTTTGGCGATCGAGCGCCACTTCACGGGGTCGGAGGTGGATGCGGACGCAACGGCGACACACATCACTGACCTGCTGTTCGAAGGCTTGCTGGAGCGGCCTGCGGAGGAGAAGAAATCCGCGCGTCGCCCTAGGCAAGCTAAATAAGTATGTAGTAACTTACTAAGCGCCAGGCGTCCAGCTCATGGTCGCCTCGAGAGGAGCGCTCCGGTGCAGATCAACTTCTTCGATCCGGCGGTCATCGCCGACCCGCTGCCGCACTACGAGGAACTCAAGCGCCACGGCGATGTCGTTCGTAACGACCTCTTCGGCGCGTGGATGGTTGCTTCGCACAGTGACGCCCTGTCCATCCTGAAGCGGCCCGCTGTCTTCTCGTCGACAGGCATTGCGCAGATGGCCACCGACCGGGTAGACGCGTTCGGGGGTGCCCCGACGATGTTGTTTTCGGATCCGCCTGATCATGAGCGCTTGCGTGGCGTGGTGCAGAAGGCCTTCACGCCTCGGGCAGTCGCAGAGTTGGAGCCCCGCGTTCGTGAGATCGTCGCCGAGTTAGTTGCGCCTTTGCGTGACGGGGAGCGCTACGACGTGATCGAGCAGCTCGCCTACCCGCTGCCGGTCATCGTCATTGCCGAGATGCTCGGAGTGTCGTCGGCCGATCGCGCGCTGTTTCGCCAGTGGTCCGACGCGCTCATCGCGGGTATTAACGAATCAGCCGGCTTCGAGCAGCAAGAACGTGCCCGCCTTGCCGCGGGCGAACTTCGGGCGTATTTCGCCGCCGAAATTGCGGACCGCAAAGCACGCCCGCGCGACGACCTGGTGACAGGCATGGTGCAGGCAAACAGCGACGGCACGATGAGCGACGAGGAACTTCTCGCCTCATGTGTCCTCATGCTCGTGGCCGGCAACGAGACGACCACGAAGTTCATCGGTAATACTGCGCGGTTCCTCGCCGAGAACCCCGAGGCCCGGGCGGAGCTGGCGGCGGATCCGACCCTGTTGCCCCGAGGGTTTGAGGAGCTCGTTCGGCTCGTCGGCCCCGCCCAGGCGACCATGCGCGTCGCCCGTGAAGACATCGAAGTCGGTGGCACGTTGATGAACGAGGGCGAGATGGTCTTCGTCATGCTCGGAGCCGCAAATCGTGACGAGCGGGTCTTCCCGGATCCCGACCGGATCGCCCTGGATCGATGGCCGAATCCGCACCTCGGGTTTGGCCATGGGGTCCACTTCTGCATTGGCGCGAGTACAGCCAGGCTCGAGAGCCGCATTGCCTTCGAGCAGCTTTTGCTGAGTGCGCCTGAGTACCAACTGGCGGTCGAACCGAGCGAGTTGCACTATGCCCCGTCGTTTTTCCTGCGGGGCTTGGAGTCCCTGCCGATAGAGCCGCTTGGTCGGTCAGTATCGGTCTGAGGCTGTGTCGTAGGTGCGACCGGACCGTCGCGTGCTTGTCGGGGCAACCGCCTTGGCGGCCACAGCTGTTGTCGGCGTTGTCGTCGTGACGTCTGAAGGCCCTCAGGAGGCGCCGCAGTGGTTCGCGGCCGCAGTTCCCGTGAAAAGAGTTGCGTCATTTCCCGCGTCTGTTTCGCCGTCTAGCGCCGTTGCGCCGAGCGCCGCGGCCTCCAGCGCCAGCGCTCCGGCCGACACCACGCCCGCGGTCGCGGACCCTTGGCGTGAGTCGTACCCGCTCGGTACGACGGTTGAAAGCGAGATCGCCGACGTCTCGGAAGCAGAGGGCGGTCTGATCGTGGCCGCGGGTCGTCAGGCCGACACCCCAGCAGTGGCGGTTTCGGGCGACGGCGGCGCAACGTGGCGAACGCTTGCAAAGGAAGGCTTGCCGGCTGGCGCGGCGGCGCGGGCTGTGGCCGCGGATCGGCAGCGCGTCGTCATGGTCGTGACGACCGGCGCAGCGTCCACGGTTTGGGAGCTGCGCACCAGCCGCTGGCGGCAACTCACCATCGACGCACCCCGCCGTGACATCGTCGTTCTCAGCTCGGTCGTGCTGGCCAACGGGCGCCTCGTCGTGGGCGGGTATGCCAGCAACGGCGTCGGACTCTGGAGCGAACGCGACGGCAGCCTCGATCAGGTTGCGTCGAGTTCCTTCGAAGGCAGCGTCGACGGGGGCGTCGTTATTTTCGACGTGGCGGCTGACCGTGATCGCATGTTTGCCGCGGGTCGTGCTGGCGACGGAGCGTTCCGTTGGGTGTCGCGTGACGGTCGCGATTGGGCACGGACAAAGCTTCCCGTCGACCGGTCAGGAACCGCGTCGTTTGTGAACAGCAGCGGCGAGGTCGTGTTCGGCTACGACGCCAGCGGAGCGGTCGCGTGGACTATCGACGCGGGGACACCCACCGCGACCCGATTGCCACCGGGGGCTGACTCCCCGCAGGCTCCTCTGTTCTTGGCAAGCGACGCTGGCGTGACGATCTTGGGTGTAAAGGCTGGTGGCTCCCGCAGTTGTTGGTTGCGCACGCAGGCGCGTCCCGGCGCGTTCACGCCCTGCAAGGGGGCGCTTCTGGAGAACGCTGCGGCCGACCTTCGCGCCGCAGTAGCGACACCCGACGGGTTCTTCGTGGCAGGTACCGATCGTTCCGTCACCCGCACGGGCGCTGTGTGGGAATACGAGGCTTCCGGGTGAGTGCGTTGGCAGGGGCTGATGTTTTCGTTGACAGTCACGCCCGCTGCTTGTAAGTAACTACATACAAATAAGGGAGGGGTCTTCGATGACTGAAGACACTGGCGCGAGTTCGCAGAACGTTGCGCTGATCGAGCGGGCCGTGGCCGCGTATCTCGCGCGGATCATGCGGTGGGCGGTGCCGCTCGTCATTCTCGTCGCCGTGGTGAGCCTTGTTGCCGCGACGACCTCGCCGGCCAGTGAACGTCAGGTCCGAGCGGCAGGCAACGCGAGCAACAACGATTCGCTCACAACGAGCGATGAAGGGGCCTCCACCGCCGACAGCGGTAGCGCGGTCGCGGACCAGAGTCCAAGCGTGTCGTCGGCCGGTCAGGGCGGCGCAGCGCCAGCAGCACGCGGGGCAGCCGTCGTCACCGGGCGCGGGGTATCACGAACGGCCGTTGACTGCTCGAAGCCCGGCGCCAGGCAGATGCCGTGGTCGAGATACGCGCCGCCGTGCGTCGCGGCATTCTCGGGCAACAACGGCGGCGCAACCGCCCACGGCGTCACGGGCGACAAGATCACGATCGTTGTGGGCTACGGCAACGCATCCACGAACGCGGCCATTCAGTCGCTCGCAGGACCCGCGACACCCGATGACAAGGCATGGGCCGACACCATCAAGGCTTACGCGAAGTACTTCGACACGCAGTTCGAGACCTACGGCCGCAAGGTTGAGGTCAAGACGTACCAGATGAAGAGCGACTATGTGCTTGCCGACATGGGGCGCGATACCGCCGCCGCGCAAGCCGACGCCCAGACGTCAAAAGACCTCGGCGCATTCATCGACCTCACCGCGCTCACCAACACAAGCTCGTTGCCGTACGGCAACGCGCTGGCGCAGTTAGGCGTGATGGCCTGGACGTTCCCACTTCGCACGACTGAGAACTACGCGAAGCACGCTCCCTATCTCTACAACTTCATTCCCGACGGCACGAAGTGGTCACGCTGGGCCACGAGCTTGGTGTGCCAGCGAATGGTGGGAATGCCCGCGATCTACGCAGCCGGATCCGAGCAGAACAAGCCGCGCAAGTTCGGCGTGATCGGCGTCAACATCCCGGAGTGGGAGGCGGCCGCGGACCTGGTCGGCTCGATGATGAAGAAGGAATGTGGCGTCGACGCGACGCAACTCCGCTACGAGTTCGATCTCGGTACGTTCTCGCAGTACGGCGCGTCGATGATGGCCCAAATGCGGGAGGCGGGCGTCACCACGATCCTGTGCGTATGCGACCCGCTCGGCCCGATCTTCATGACACAGTCGGCGACCGACGACGGCTATTACCCCGAGTGGTTGTTTCACAACCAGGGCATCGTCGATTCGAACTACGACGCCGAACAGCTCAAGCACTCTTTCAGCAATGGCCCAGCGCTGCCGCCCGCCAGCCAGACCGAGGCTTTCCGCGTGTTCCGATCGGCGTTCCCAAACATGGATCCGCCCAGCAGGCCTTACTTCACATGGATCTACGGAATCATGATGAACATCTACTCCGCCATCCAGATGGCCGGCCCCAACCTCACGCCACAGCGCTTCTACGAGGCGACTCGCAACCTGCCAAGGTCGCTCGACGGCGGTGACTACGGCCCGTGGTGGGGTAACGCCGAGCCGAGCCTCGGCGGCGTGTTCACGCCGTGGACGGGCATGCAGGTCACGCGGTGGAGTGCCACAGCCCCGTCGCCCGACGGCGGGAACACGGGTTACTGGTCGCCCTGTCCCGGGCCGTCCTACTACCCCCTCGACCCCGTCCAGGGCTGGGAACCGGCCAAGACACAAGTGAAGTGCTGAGGAGGATCCGCGATGCCTGAACATCCACAACTCCCGTCAGATCTCTACGGCGAGATCGCGTCGGCGACCGCACGTATTGCGTGGCGTCTCGTGGTGCGTTACGCGCCGCTGTATGCAGCTGTGGCGGTGTTGCTCGTCGTGGCCGTCGTGGCCCCGTCGAGGGTGAACCCGTCCCTTGGCTCCGAGAGTCCGACGTCTGCGTCGAGCACGGCGGGCGGGTTGGCGCTGGAGCCAACGACGCCTTCGGGCACACCGGTTCCACCAAGCAGTCTGAGCCCAGAATCGTCGTCGGCGATCTCCCCGCCTTCACCGACGAACTCCTTCTCGGACCCCGTCACCTCCGCCCCCGACGCGGATCCGACGGCGACGCCGAGCGGCAAACCGGAGAACCTCAACTCCGGGCCGCCGCCGTGTCCCCTGACGTTCGGCGAGGATCCTGAGGTTTCGCGCAACGTGGCGGGAGCGCTCCTCGGTGCGGCATCGCCCGTCTTGTCACTGCTCGGACCGCTGGGTCCCAACGCAGTGCCCGCGCTGGGCGTTGCATCGCCGGTGCTGCCGATTGTGGCTCCCGTCGCCGACGTGTTCAGCGGGTACATCCGTCTCTTCAATCCCTTGTTTCTGCAGATCAGTGGTGCGGCAACGACATTGTGGGACGGCCCGCTCGCTCCGCTAGAAGGGCCCCTGCTCGATCTGAACGCGAAGTACATCCAGCCGTTCGAGGTCGAACTTCTCGCACAACTATCTCCCGTCTTGGAGGCGACCAACGCGACGCCAATCACTCCGTGTTTGCAGCGCGTGGTCTACAACGTCATCGCTCCGCTGCCGATCCCGACGGCGCCGCGGCCATGACCGCCGTAGCCACGACGTGGAGAAACAGGGCACGCGTCGCCGTCGAAGGCGATGCCCGCTCAGTGGCGTTAGCGGGGGCGACGGCCGCGGTCGTGGCCCTTGGGATGATCGAGTTGCCCAAGGGCGTGCCGTTGGGTGTCGTCCTCCTCGGCGTCGTGTTGGGCGCACTGCACGGGTTGACTGCGATGGGCATTGTCCTGGTGTACCGCTCTTCCCGCGTCATCAACTTCGCGCAAGCCGAAATCGGCGGTGTTTCCGCGGCAATGGCAGTACTTCTCGTCGCGGGGAACGGGCTCCCATACCTCGTTGCGGTGCCCATCGGGTTGGTCTGCGCGCTCTTGGTGGGCGCGGCCGTCGACCTCACGGTCGTCCGTCGTTTGTCGAACGCGCCGCGGTTGATTGCGACGGTTGCGATGGTTGGCGTCGCGCAACTCCTCGGTGCCACCCAGCTGGTGTTGCCGCACCTCTTCACCGACAACCTTCGCCCGTTCACCGCGTTCAAGACGCCGTTCAACTTCAGCCATCGCGTTGGCTCCATTCTGTTTCGCGGAGATCACGTCGTTGCCGTGCTCGGCGCGCTGGGCATCGTGATCGCGGTCACCTGGTTCTTCGGCCGCACGCGCACCGGCGTTGCAATTCGCGGCGCCGCAGAGGCACCTGAACGTGCCACCCTTGCTGGCATCCGGGTCCGCCGGCTGTCGACGATCACGTGGGTCATCTCGGCGGGGTTGTCCGGCGTCGCGGCCCTCCTGTCCACGCCGATTGTCGGGGTCAACATCGGCTCGATCGCGGGGCCGTCAGCCCTCGTCATTCCCCTCGCGGCGGCGGTCCTCGCAGCCATGGACTCGCTACCCCGCGCGCTGATCGCGGCAATTGCGGTGACGACAGTCCAGCAGGTCGTCTATTGGTCACACCCCCGCAGCGCCGTCATTGACGTCGTCATCTTCGTGATTGTCGCGGTGGGACTCTCGCTGCAGCGCAGCAAGTCAATTCGTGAGGGTGGCGATTTTGCTGGCTCAGCCGCAACCGCCGAGCCGCGAAGCTTGTCAGAGGTCGAGCGACGTCACCCGGCGGTGCGTGGCGCCGCGGTCCTGCTCTCACTCGCGATGGCGGGCGTCGTTCTGGTGGCCGTGCCGATCTTGGGATCGACAAGCAACATCGGTCTTGCGGCCAACGTCGCGATCTATTGCATCATTGTGCTCTCTGCCCTCGTCCTGACCGGATGGTCGGGTCAGGTCTCCCTCGGGCAGTTCGCGTTGGTCGGCGTCGGCGCTGCGACTGTGAGCGCTTTCCTCGTCAGGACCAACGCCGACTTCTTTCTCGAGTTCCTGATCGCTGGACTGGTCTCGGCTGCCGTCGCGGTCGGCATAGGTGCGTTCACGAAGCGGGCAACGGGAATCTTCCTCGGTGTTGCGACGCTTGCCGCCGCCACCGCGTTCTCCTCGTACTTCTTCAACCCGACGATCTTCAGTCTCTGGACGCCGTCGGTGGTTGCTCGACCCGAACTGCTCGGGCGCTTCAGCATCGATACGCCGGTGTCGTTCTATTTCTTCTGTCTTGGAACGCTTGCCGTCGTCGCATTGCTCGTCGTGTCCTTTCGACGCAGCTATGTCGGTCGCACCGTTTTGGCCGTGCGAGAAAACGAGAGGGCCGCGGCGGCGAGCGCGATTCATGTCGTGCGGACGCGACTTTTCGCCTTCGGCTTCTCCGGCTTCATCGCCGGCCTCGCCGGCGGTCTGTACGCCCTCAGCCTGCGGGGCTTCGGATACCAGACGTTCAACGCGAGCGAGAGCCTGCAGATCTTTCTGCTTGTCGTCATTGGAGGACTTGGTTCCGTCTGGGGCGCGCTGGCTGGAGCGATCTATGGCCAAGGCGTCTTCTACTTCACGTCGGGTGCAGCGGAGCTTCTGGGGACGGGCGCCGGCCTCTTGTTCGTCGTGCTGTTGTTCCCGGGTGGTTTCGCGCAGGTGGGATACGGCCTGCGTGATCGCTTCGTCGCCGCTCTTGTTCGTCGCGACGACCCCGTGCGCGACGATGCGCCTCAAGACGCTCCAGTCCGAGAGTTGCCGAACGACGCGGCGCTCGTTCAGGGTGCAGCGGCGTTGCGATGGACGGACCTACACGCTGGTTACGGGCCGATTCCCGTGCTGTTCGGCGCGACCGGTTCGGTTCGGGCCGACGACACCGTGGCGGTCGTCGGCGTCAACGGCGTCGGGAAGACGACCCTCCTCAAAACCCTTGCCGGTGCCTTACGTGCTACGGGCGGCGCAGTCGAGTTGTTCGGCGAGGACGTCACCGCTTTGACCGCCGAGGAACGCGTCGCGCGCGGCCTCGTACTCGTCATTGGAGGCGAAGGCGTGTTCCGCCTACTCACCGTCGACGAGAACCTCACGCTCGCCGCGTGGACACGAACGGACGGGCCCGACGCGATCGCAGCGACGCGGCGGCGAGTGCAGGAACTCTTCCCGATCCTCGAGCAACGAAAGGACACACGGGTCGAACTCATGAGCGGGGGAGAGCAGCAAATGTTGACCCTCGCAATGGGGCTCATGGCTGCACCGAAGATCTTGCTCGTGGACGAGCTGTCGTTGGGGCTCGCGCCCGTCGTCGTGGACCGAATCATTGATGTCCTGAACGAACTCCGACGCGAGGGACTCGTCGTCGTTACCGTCGAGCAGTCCCTCGCGAATGCCGAAAGGCTTGCCGACCGTGTCGCCACGATGGCGCGAGGCCGGATCGTGTCGACCCAGCGGTGTGGGACGACGCGAACGCCGCGGTCGCTGCTCCGGCGCGAGTTGTCCAGCGGACGCCGACTCGAGCCAGTTGCGACAGCCGCGAACGCCGCGCTGACGGTAAGCGGCGTGTCGAAAAACTATGGCGGCGTCCGGGCCGTGCATGACGTCAACTTGACGGTGCAGGCCGGCGAGTTCATCGGCATCATCGGCGCAAACGGCGCGGGTAAGACGACGCTGCTGGACTTGCTTTCCGGCTTCACCGCGCCCGATGTGGGGCGTGTCGAGATGCTCGGTTATGACGTAACGGGGTGGAGCCCCGACCGACGCGCCGAGATCGGTCTTGGCCGCGTCTTTCAGCACGCCCGAATGTTCCCGAACCTCACTGTCCGCGAGACCATTGCGGTCGCATTGAGTCGGCGCGCCGAGGTGCGAGAGCCCATCGCGCACATCCTGCGACTGCCAGCCGCGTGGCGTTCCGAACAACGAGTGTTCGCGGCGGTGGACGATGTGATCGAGAGGTTGTCGCTCGGCGACGTTCGCAACACGGCGACGCGAGATCTTTCGACAGGCACGCGCCGCATCGTCGAGCTAGCCGGGGTCGTCGCAAATCGTCCTGAGTTGCTGTTTCTGGACGAGCCGACAGCTGGCATCGATGAGGCCGAGACCGAGGAACTGGCGTCGGTCCTGTCGGACTTGCACGCATCAACCGGAGCAACCTTTGTGATGATCGAACACGACGTCGAGCTGATCGCACATCTCAGCCGCCGACTTGTGTGCATGGACAACGGCGCCGTGATTGCTGATGGCAATCCCAACGAAGTGCTTCACCACGAGGCGGTGCTCGAGGCCTATCTCGGACCGGGCGCGCGTAGCGACGCCTCGCAATCAAAAGCCAGAACTCGACGTCGGGCCACGGCGTCGGCGAAATGAAATGAGGACCAGCCCATGACTGCTTCAACCAACACTTTGAACGGCAAGACCGTCTTGATCACCGGAGCGGGTTCGGGCATCGGAAGGGCGGGAGCAGTCCGATTCGCTGGGCTTGGCGCCAACGTCATCGCGATCGATGTCGATGGCGCCGCGCTCTCCGATCTCGAGGCGGCCGTAGCCGCGAATCTGCTCGCAGTGAAGGCCGACGTGGCCGATGAAGCTTCTCTCGCCGCCGCGTTTGATGCCGGAACGGATCGGTTTGGCGCGTTGCATTGCGTTTGGAACAACGCAGGTCTCGAGTCCTTGGGTCCGGTGGTGGCGGCGACACCGGACGACTACCGACGGATCTTCGATGTCAACGTTCTGGGTGTGCTCCTCGGCGTCAAGCACGCCGCGATGCGGATTGCCGACGGCGGGTCGATCATCAACACCGCCAGCGTCGCGGGGCTTTCCGGCATCCCGATGCAGGTGCTGTACGCGTCGTCGAAGGCAGCCGTCGTAAGCATTACGAAGACGGCCTCGTTGGAGCTGGCGGCGCGCCGCGTCCGGGTCAACTGCATCTGTCCTGCGATCGTCGACACGCCGATGATCGGCAAGAGTCTCGGCGGCGCCGCATCTCCGGAGCTCAAGCAACGGATGGGGGCCACCAGTCCGTTTGGCCGACTGCTCGAGCCGGACGAGATCGCCGACCTCGCGGTATTTCTTGCGAGCGACGCCGCCGTGATGATCAGCGGCCAGGCGTTGGCCGTCGACGGCGCGATGACCGCCGGACCCCGCCTCGACCTCGACGCGCTCCTCGGATAGTGGGTGTGACACCAATGAAAATCGACGTAAACGGAACCTCCATCTCGGTCATTCAACGAGGTGGCGGAGAGGCGATCCTGTTCCTGCACGGGATGGGTTGTGACGCGACCGACTGGATGCCCCAGATCGAGGCCTTCTCCGGCCAGTACCGCTGTATTGCGATCGATCACCGCGGTCACGGGCAGTCAGACCGCGCCGTCGGATCAGGGTTTTCCATCGCGGGCTTTGCCGCCGACGCGCTGGCCGTGCTCGACAACCTGCGGGTCGAGTCGGCTCACGTGGTCGGCTTGTCGATGGGGGGCATGATCGCGCAACGCATCGCCTTGGATGCTCCCGAGCGGGTGCGGACACTCAGCCTGCTGGACACGTTCGCCCGTCCTGGCCCGCTTGGCGCATCGATGGCTGCGATGGCGGATGAGATCGAGAAGGGCGAACTCGACGCCTTCGCCGCCGGGTTTCAGGCGATGGTGTTTGCCGGCTCGACCGCTGCGTCCAAACCGGAGGTGATCGAGCGGTTTCAGGCACAGTTTCGGGCGAACACGCCGGCCTGTCTGGCCTGGGACATTCGGGCCGTCGCGGGCTTCGACGCGTTGGAAGAGCTGACCGCGGTCAGGGCGCCGACCCTCGTCTGCTGCGGCGCCGAAGACAACCTGACGCCGCCAAACCAGGCGGAAGAGGTCGCCTCGGCGATCACGGGGTCACGTTTGGAGATCATCCCCGAAGCAGGCCATTTCTCGAACATCGAGAACGCCTCGCTGGTGAACGACCTTCTCGCGAAGCACTTCGCCAACCAAGGCTGACGGTTCCGACGATGAACGTTCTCGCGATCGCCGTCTTCCTTCCGATCGTCGGCGCCATCATCGGATGGACGACGAAGTGGGCTGCACTCAAGCTCGTCTTCAAACCCGAGAAGCGGGTTGGAATTGGACCGATTGGTTGGCAGGGCATCGTCATCCGGCGATCGGAGAAGTTCGCGGCCGGCATCGCGGAAACGATGAGCGGTTCGGTGCTCGACCTTGACGAGATGTTCGGTCGTATCGACGGCGGAGAACTCGCCGAACTCATCACGCCCGCCTTGGAGGCGAGGGCGGACGACCTGGCCCGCGCTGCGCTCGACGCGGTCCGGCCTGGTCTGTTGGAGGAGCTGGCGCTCGACGCGCGTTCGTCGGTCGCTGAGCTGCTTGTCGCCCAAAGTGGTGCGCTCATTCCCGGAGTTGTCGAGGAGTTGAAGCCGGCCGTTCAGGATGCGATCGACATCGAAGCTCTCGTCGTTCCGTTGCTTTCGGGCCCGAACGCCCGACGCCTGTCGCGTCTGTTGCAAGCGGTGGGTTCACACGAGCTGCGCTGGATGATCTGGTACGGCGCGGTCATGGGGTTCTTCATCGGCGCCGTCGAGGTCGGCTTCTATGTTTTTCTGGAGCGCTGGTGGCTGCTGCCGATCGTCGGAGCCGTGGACGGGCTCGTGAACAACTGGCTTGCCATTCAGATGATCTTCCTGCCGCGCGAGCGGAAAAAGTATCTCGGTGTCTTCCCATATCAGGGAATGTTCCCGGCTCGCCAAGCCGAGATAAGTCGCAACTATGCGGCGATGATCGCGGACGAGGTTCTCACGGCGGAGACAGTCGCTGACATGTTGGCCCGGAACGGCGGCGCTGCTGCCATCGGTCAGGCGGCGACGCAGGCGGTACGCGATCGGCTGGCACCTCACATCGCGCTCCTCGCCGCGCTCGGGGGAGTGGAAGACACGCCGGCGTTGCTCGACGGCGTGGTGGCTGCCGTCGTTGCCACCGCCGGCGACGCGCTGGCCGAGGTGCGACCGATCATCGAGGATCGTGTGATGAAGCGACTCGAAATCGCGGCGACGATAGAACAACGACTCGCGGCGCTCCCGAAGGACGAGTTCGAGACGATCCTCCGGAACATCTTCCGGGAAGACGAAGGCACGCTCATTGCCCTTGGCGGAGTGCTGGGCACGCTGATCGGCCTTGTTCAGGCGGGCATCGTCGTGTCGACGGGTCTCGGCGGATAGTCGCGTGGGCGACGCTCCGCCGAGACCCGTCGTTCAACCCATCATGCCGGGCAGGGGCGCAGCATCCTGCAGGAGGTCCTCGACAACTCGACCGAGTTCTGCCGGCTGCCACCGGTCGCCCTTGTCCGCCTGAGGCCCTCGATGCCATCCCTCGGCGACCGAGATCGTGCCGCCGGCGACGTTGAACACGCGCGAATTCACGGCGCGTGACTCGGTGCTGCCGAGCCAAACGACAAGCGGCGAGATGTTCTCGGGCGCAAACGCGTCGAATTCTTCTGGCTTCAGCTCGACCGCCCCGAAACCGAGGTTCTCTGTCATGCGAGTTCGGGCGCCCGGCGCGATCGCATTCACCGTGACGCCGTAGCGCTCGAGTTCTTTGCCGGCGATGACCGACATCGACGCGATCGCTGCCTTCGCGCCGCCGTAGTTCGTCTGGCCAGGGTTGCCGTAGAGGCCCGATGCGGAACTCGTGTTG
This sequence comes from Actinomycetota bacterium, assembly GCA_048498715.1. Taxonomy (GTDB): domain Bacteria; phylum Actinomycetota; class Acidimicrobiia; order Acidimicrobiales; family JACCXE01; genus JACCXE01. The sequence continues at coordinate 61,925 of JBEHXL010000015.1, forward strand.
ATGATGCGTGCGTCGTTCTTCTCGCCGGCTTTGGTTTGCTCTCGCCAGTACGCGCCCGCCCAGCGCATCGTCGCCCACGTACCTTTCACGTGAACGTCGATGACCGAGTCGAACTCCTCTTCGGTCATGTTGACCAGCATGCGGTCTCGCAGAATGCCCGCATTGTTGACGAGGACGTCGAGGCGCCCGAAGGTCTCGACAGCGGTGTTGATGAGGCGTTGGGCGCCCTCCCAACTGGCCACGCTGTCCCCGTTGGCGACTGCGTCACCGCCCATGGCCCTGATTTCGTCGACGACGGCACCGGCTGGTCCCGTCGACGATCCTGTGCCGTCGACATCCCCGCCCAGATCGTTCACGACGACCTTGGCTCCCTCGGCGGCAAAAGCGAGGGCGTGGCATCTCCCGATGCCACGCCCCGCGCCCGTGACGATGACAACCCTGTCGTCGCAAATGCCCATTGCGCCGACTACGCCGTCAGCGCCTTGATCTTGTCCTGGAACGCCTGCTGCTCCGCCGAGGGCGCGCCCGCGGATTGCATGGCCATGAGCTTGGTCATGTCGCCTTCGACCTTGATCTGACCCGACATGAATGCCTGCATTGCCGCCTGCTGGTTGCCCTCGATGAACATGCCCTTTGCGACGTCGTAGGGCACGGTGAGCTTGGTCGGCGCACCGTCGGCGAGTCCGCGCTCGAACTGCCCCGCGCTCATGTGCAGCTCCTTGTCGCCCTCGGGTCCACCGGACACAATGATGTTGACCGTGAGGTCAGCGAGGCCCGTGGGCGGCTCAGGAGCCTCGCCGCGAAGCTTGTCGACCTCGTCGAACCAGGGATCGGAAAGAAAGGGGTGTGCCATAGCTATGCGTCTCCTTCAAGAGGGAATCGATGGAGTGAACTCTTGTCGGATCGGGCTCGCCGGTCAAGTCAATAAGACGGATTTGTTGTTTTGTCGAGTTGCCTTCTTCGCCCGCGTGCCGGATCGCGCGACGGCGGTTTCGTTCGAACCCAAGTACGACGCGATGACGAGAGGGTCGCGTATGACGTCCTGAGGGGCGCCTTCGGCGATGACGCGTCCGAGCTCCATGGCGACGAGGCGGTCGCATGTCGCGAGCAGGAGCGGGACGTCGTGTTCGACGATGACGATTCCCGCTCCGGTCGCCCCCTGCAGCCGACGGAGCAGCGGCCCCATCGCCTCGGCTTCCTTTTGGGCGATACCGGCGCTCGGCTCATCGAGCAACAGCACGTCCGCTTGCTGCGCAAGCAGCGAGGCGAGTTCGACGATGCGACGAGAGCCAGTGGACAGCACGCCGGCGTATTTGTCGCGAAACGCACCAAGACCGAGCAGTCTGATGAGGTCCTCGACTCGCTCCGCGACGAGTTGTTCCGAGACGCGAGAGGCGGGCAGGCGAAAGGCGGCCGCGAAGGGCTCGCGACTCGCGACGAAGCGCTCCATGGCGACGGCGAGATTCTCCGCGGTAACGAGTCCTGGGAAAAGGCGTGCGTCCTGGAAGGACCGTCCGAGGCCGATTTCGGCGCGGCTGGCAGGTGTCCACGTCGTGACATCGTCGTCCCACAATTCGATGGTGCCTCGGTCGGGAACGACGAAGCCGCTGAGGAGGTCGAGCAACGTCGTCTTACCCGCGCCGTTCGCGCCGATCACACCGACGATCTCCCCCCGACAAACTTCGAAGTTGACGTCGTCAACAGCATCGACGCCTCCGAAGCGTTTGGCGAGCCCGCATGCGCGGAGCGCGGGCTTCGACTCCACAACCGCCGTCGCCGGACGGGCAGGCGGCTTCGCGTTCGGTGCGTCGCCAATGAAGACCGATCGGAGCAGATCGCCCCGTTCGACGAGGCCCTCGGCCGGACCTTCGAATCGGACCTCGCCCTTCTCCATGAACACCGCCCGCTCGGCGAGTTCGAGCGCGACATTTACGGACTGTTCGACGATCACAATCGTCATGCCCTGCTTTTTGAGCGAGGTAACGACGCGCAACAATTCGCCCACCACGATTGGGGCGAGGCCCAGGGACAGCTCGTCGATCAGTAGGAGCTGCGGTTTTCCCAAAAGCACTTGAGCGAGCGCCAACATCTGTTGTTCGCCGCCCGAGAGAAGTCCTGCCTTTTGTTCGATCCGATCCGACAGCACCGGGAACAGTTCGAGCGCCGACGCGGTTGCGGCCTCCGTTTCCTCCGGATGGTCGCGACGCAGCCACCCGGCCATCTTCAAGTTTTCGCGAACCGTGAGTCCGGGAAAGACGGCGCGACCCCCCGGCATGAGAGTCACGCCGGACTTGGCAATGGCCGCGGGGTCACGCTTCGTGATGTCTTCGCCGTTGAACGCGACGCGGCCTCGTCGCGACGGCGTGAGGCCGGTGATGGCACGGAGAAGTGTCGACTTTCCCGCGCCGTTCGTACCGAGCAGAGCGACGACTTCGCCCTGCTCGATTGTCAGGTCGACACCGAAGAGCACTTGGACGGGCCCGTAGGCGACCTCCAGGCCCTCACAAGCCAGCAGTGGGATCATCGCCTGCTCCTCCCGATGAGGGACTCCAGTTCGGCGACGCGAGCGCGTAGTTCCTCGGCTTCGGCGCGAAGTTGATCGGCGCCGTCGTGGTTCAGCACGGCGACTCGGCTGCTAGCGATTCTGGCCCCATCCAGCGAGAGCAGTTGCTCGAGTTGCGGAGCTTCCTCGGCTGGTTCGGGTTCGTTCCGGCGATCAGCGACAAGGCTGGGTACATCGATGCCACGACGGTTCGCCACTAGCCGGAGCAGGCGCTGTCGCACGCGCACGGCGAGTTGGCCGAGACCACCAGGAAAGACGAGCAGTAACACGAGAACGCCGGCTCCGGTGACGACGAGCTGCAAGCCGCCGCCGACCAAGTACTCCGTGCCCCGGAGCGCGAATGCTCCGACCAGCGCGCCCGTCACTGACGTGAGACCGCCGATGACGACCATGCTGAACGCCTCGAAACTCTGCGCGGGGCTGTACGCGCCATAACTAAGCCCGTTCAGCGCGAGCACGTGCAGGCAGCCAGCAACGCCCGCGATCGCGCCACTGACAGCGAAGGCCATCAGCTTCACCCGCAAAACGTGCACGCCTCGAGCCTGCGCGGCGCGCTCGTTGTCGCGGACGGCAATTAGAACGCGTCCTGGTCGCCCGTTTCGCAAACCTCGTGCGGCCCATACCGCAAGAAGCAGGACGGCCAAACACGCGTAATAGAGCGTGCGCTCATCCGTCAGGTCGAACCGAGTGAACACCACGGGGCGTCGGACACTGTCGGGTAACACGGACGGGAAGTAGCTCGGATTCAGGAAGAACGTCGACATTGCGACCGCAAGCGCGAGCGTCGTCACGCCGAGGAAGAGCCCGCGGATGCGCAACGCAGGCAACCCGACGAACAACGCAGCGATGGCGCCAGCGACGGCGGCGCCCGCCATAGCAACCAAGACGTCTGCGCCGTTGTGCAGGAGGTTCGCCGCGGCAACCGCGCCAACACCGGCGATCGCGAACTGGCCGAGGCTGAGTTGGCCCGCCCATCCCGTCAGGATGACCAGCGAGACGCCGACCACGGCGTAGGTGATAGCGATCGTACCGATGAGGCTGACTTGGCTGACCGTCAGCATGAACGGCAGCGCAACTGCCGCCGCGATCGCTGCGGCCATCGCGATCCGTCGACTCCAGACCACTTCGGGCAGGGACCGAAGCTCGGCTGGTATTGCCGGCGTCTCGGTGGCGCCGACCCAACTCGACGTAGCGGCGTCCTCCGCCCTCGTGAGCTGATGCTTCTGGATCAACAATCCACCAAGGATCACGACGAGGAACGCGACGTCGGTCAGGCTCGCCCGAGACGTGTTCCAAAAGGTCGTCTGTTGCAGGATCCCCGCAGCCACGCCAGCCCCGAATGCGATGGGCAGGCTTTCCATCTTCGCTAGCACCGCCGCGGCGAGCGGTGCCAGCAGGAGCGTCGGCCCTGCCAGAACAGTAGGAGGAACGGGCTGGATGGGTGCTGTCAACATGATCGTGAGCGCAGACAGCACGGCGGCGAGCGCCCACACCGTCGTCGATAGACGCCGGACGGGCAGGCCCAGCAGCATCGCTCGTTCGGCGTTTTCCGACGTCGCGCGAATGGCCGTTCCGAGGGACGTGTATCGCAGGAACCACGCAAGGCCAAGGCCAACGGTGGGCACCACGACCAGGATCAGAATGTGGCTACCGGTGAACAGGATCGGCTCAACATTGAACCGTCCGGACAGGGGCGTGCGGAACGAGTTCACGACAAGCGGCTGCCCGAACACTTTTGGAAGGATGAGTTCAACGCCGCCCAGGATCTGGGCCAGACCGATTGTGGCAAGCGTGAGAATCAGGCGTGGACTCCAAAAGAACCGACGCACCACGCTGATCTCCACGATCGCTCCGGCACCGGCGGCCGCGGCGATGCCGATTGCGAAGGCGACGAAGTAGTTGACACCCCACGCAGTGAAGATCAGCACCGAGAACACCCCTGCCGCGGACCCCAGAGCCGCTTGGGCAAAGTTGACGACCCTCGAGGCCCGGTAAACGAGGACGAGGCCCATGGCCGTCAACCCGGTGAGCGAACCGAGGACCGCGCCGAGCAAGACGATGCCTGGCGGCATGCCGTGCGGAAGCAGCGCGGCGAGCACCGGCCATGCCGCAACGAGACCCACTGCTCCAAGGGTCCGGCGGTGGCGCTGTGCGGTTGCTTGCAGCTGCTCGAGCGACGCGCTCATGGCGCGATCGGGAACTGCGGCTCGCCGGCCGGCCAGTTCGAAACGAATCGTTGACCACCCAGAGTCTGGACGTATCGCCCAGGCTCGTTGTTGAACGGGCTGATCGCTGTCGGGTCGAAGTAGATCTCGCGGGCGTCGTCGGTCGCGGTGTAGTCGTTCGGACCGAAGCTCCACTGCCCGGTCTCACCGTTGGTAGCGGGGTAGTGGAACAAGCCCTGCTCAAAGGTGTCTGGCGTTAGGTTCGGACCCGCCATGTGGAGACCCAAGAAGAACATGAGGACGGGGTAGTACAAGACGTCGTGGATGAAGGCAGGTTCGTCCTGGCGTACAGATCGGTAGGCGCGGTATGACTCGGACTTGACCCCCTGCAGCACGTCCGACAAAAAGCTGATGCCGAACGCATGTCGCCACTGTTCTTGGTCGTAGATCTGCCCGAGCAGATCGACGTCACTCAGCGCCGTCCCTGCCACCAGCCACTCCGGGTGGTACTCCTGCTGGGTTGCCTGCGTAGACAGGAACAAGGGAAGAACCGGGTCACAGACACAAGCCACTGTCGTCACGCCGGCCGCCTTCATCTGAGCGATCATGTTCGCGGCCTGCGACGACAACTGACTGAAGTCGAGCGTGTAATTGATCTGGTGCGCGAACGAGCCGCCGCCCGCTTTGAATCGCGCGTTGCCCTCTTTGGCGCACTCTTGGTACCAAGGCTGCTCGGGCACGATCAGGCCGAGGGCGCGCTGTCGCGTTCGGAACGCCGGATCACCCGCGTACTTCGCGTTCTTGCCGACGAGGCGCTTGAGGGAGTAGTCGACGAGTGAGTTGGCAAGGCGAGTGCAGTCGGCCAGCACACCCCAGGCGTAGGGCCGGTGCGACCGATACCACGCGGCCGACATGTGGACCGGTGGAATCGCGATGACCTTCTGCCGTACGAGCGCTTCGGCGTAGGGCGTCGTTAGAACACTCAGGTCCGCGAACGCGTGGAGCTCTTTCGACACGGTAAGCGAGTCGGCGTTGGCCGCCTCGGCGCCGCCACCGAAGAACTCGGAGAGCTGGTCACCCTGTCCCTTGTAGAACACAACCTCGGCTTTGCGCCCGTACAGCTGGAAGTTCTTGTTGAAGTAATCGAAGTACGCACGGATTGTTCGACGAATGTCCTCCTGGGTGTCCTTGATGTTTGCCTTTTCCGCGACCTGGCCCGCCACCCCGTACACGCTCGGGAGGTCGCCCTCCCGGAACGTGACGGTAATCTTGTCGGCGGTGACCCCAGGCGATGTCGCCCCGCCGTTGTTGCCTGAGAATGTGATGCACGGTGGTGAGTACGGCTCGCGCGTCTGACGCGCTCCGCCGACACATGTGGAGGCGAGCGCCACCTTCGCGTCCTTCAATCCGCCCGTTGGCGGCACTGCGGCGTCGCCATTCGCGATCGACGCCGCGGAGTCCTCTGTCGAATCGCTCGCGTCGGCCGAGCTGAGCGCGCGCCGACTCGTGGCCGCCACCGAGGCTGATTCGTCGGGCGCCTTGCTGGGCACGAGCACGACGAGCAGTGCGACGGCGAGGAAGATCACGCCCGCTGGTCCGTAACCACCAAGTACCAGCCTGCTTGTCGCGTCGACGCCGAGTCGAGGTTGTCGTTTCACGTCCGTTCCTTTTCGTAGAGGTACGCGGCGAGTCGGCGCCTATCGAGAGCGCCCACGAGGGCGAGCGCCGCAAGACTCCCGAGCAAAATGACAAGGGCCGGGGCCTTTTCTGCGGCGACGCGCAGCACGGGTGTCGCCGCCACGACGTCACGACTAGCGGCAGGGGTCCGAGTACTTCCGAGCGACGGCAATGCCACAGGCTCGGTGTCACTCGTCGCGCCGCGAGGGAGATTCGGTGCTGATTCGAACGCGAGAGGCGTCTGATCGGTTGAGGCTCCGAAGGCTGATCCGTAGTCGAACGTCTCAACCGGGCGATGACCGAGAGTGCCCGATACGCCACCGAGTTCGATCGCGATACCGCCGCGACCGGTGAGGGCAGCCAGGCCAACGTTGGCGACGGTAAGGGCTAGGCCGCTTTCGGGGAGCCCGGACACCAGCGTCGACTCGACGCGGTTGATTGCATCGGCAAGGACGCGGCTGTAGAGCGGGCCGACGAGCTTGCTGGCGAGATCTGAGTCCTTCAACTTGATCACGATCGGTGTCAGTCCGGATCCCGTAGGCGAAGGCGGGGTCAACGACAGGCCGGTCGCCTTGAGCGTCCGATTGATTTGTGCGAATCCACTTCGCACCGCCGCCGGAGAGTCGAAGGCGTACCGCGTCGGCCCGATGTCGGCCGAGCCGATTGTGAATGACGTGACAGGAGCCTGTCCGACGCGTTGAACGAACCGCCAGTTGATGCCCCGTAGGACCGGTGCCGCGCCGGAGGCATCGAAACGCAATTCGCCGATCGATGCCGACGAACGAATCTCGGTCGCCGAAGCCGACGTCTCGGCAACGCCGCCCGACGCCGTGATCCTCACGACACCAAGGTCGACACTCATCGCACCCATTTCCGTGCGGCTATGGGCTGGCCCTTTGTCCTGCGCGCTTGCGTATTCGTATCCACCGCGGAGTTCGAGGGGACCCGCAGCGATCCTTGGGAAGACCGGTGTTCCGGTGGCCTCCGGCTTGGTGCGGGAGTCAGCGGTCACAGGCGCCGGGAGTTGGAAGCTGGACAGTGACTGGGTCGGAACGCCGACTTTTTGCAATGTCGGCGCGTTGATCAATGCGAGCGTGGCGAGCGAGCCGAGCAAGCCGAGGTCGGCAGCTCCCGAACTCGAAGTGGCGACCGCTCCGTCGAGTCGGGAGCCCGCGATCCCGATCTTCACTGGCAGCGCGGTGCCCCCGGCGTACGGGACGACGGCCGCGAACTGACTGTCAGTCTGCGCCAGCACGCCACCGCCCGACAGCAGGACGTCGGCGCCACCGGTCGATTCCTGAGCCCCGACGGCGGTGGCGGGTAAGAGAACAAGCGCAACACCAGCAAGGACGAGTTTGCTGGTGTGGCGCGAGCGTGCGGCTCGCATCGGCACCCTCCCTAAGTAAAACAATACAACGAGTATGTTGCATTGTTGCGGGCGATTACATCACGCTCCGTGGGCGCCGTGCAAGGCGGCTACTGGTCCTGCGAGGTCACACGATCCGCAAAGGCCGCAGATTCACCCGAGAGCTCCTCGCCGATCGAGTGTGTCTCGAGGCCCTCGAAGAGAAAGCCGATCAGCTCGGGGTCGTTCAGGATGTTCCAGTCGGGCGCCATCAACTTGGCGTAGCGCTCGAAATACAACATCTGCTTCGCGACCAGAACCAGCTCGCGTGGGAGTCGGACTTCGTACCGGGTGCCGATGCGGACGATGTCGACGAGAATCTGGCCGTACGAGATTTCGGACAGCGGCTTGCCGAGAATCGGTTCGACGATTTCGGCGATGTCCTTCGCCGACTCCTCGAGGTCCTGTGGATTCAGCACGGCTCCCATTTCGTAGATCGCTTTCGCGACCTCCTGGAAGTCACCGTCGATCAGCAGCGCCGGCAATCCGTGTCGGATGATCTCTTTCGTTTGCTTGTCGAGGGAGCCCATGATGCCGAAGTCGAGAAACACGATGTTTCCGTCCGAGTCGAGCATCAAGTTGCCCGCGTGTACGTCGCCATGGAAGAAGCCGTGCTCGAGCGCAGCTTCCATCCAGGCTCGTACGCCCTTCTTCAGCGCTCCCGCCAGATCCCAGCCTGTCTCGCCCAGTCGGGCCAGATCGTCGATCTTGTACCCGTTGATGCGTTCCATCGTGAGCACGCGCGGCGTTGTATAGGCCCACCGAACACTTGGTGCGCGGACTCTTTCGTTGCCACCGAACGCACGCAGGTTCGTCTCGAATGTCTCCATCGAGCGACCCTCGGTCACAAAGTTGAGCTCGTCCGACAGAGTGGCGGCGAAGTCCTCCACGACGGCGATGGGGTTGGCCATGCGTCCCTTCGCCGATGCGCGCTCGAGGATGCGAGCGATGCGCATGAGAATACGGAGATCGCCTTCCAGTCGCCCGCGAATGCCGGGCCGCTGGACCTTGACGACGACCTCCTCGCCGTCATGCAGTTGTGCGGTGTGAACCTGTGCGATTGACGCGGAAGCGAGTGGCTCTCGGTCGAAGCGGCTGAAGACGCTCTCAGGCGACGCGCCAAGTTCCTCTGTAATCACGGCCGCCACGTCTTCGTACGGAATGGGCGGCACCATGTCGAGCAGGCTGCGAAACTCGTCGGCGAGGACCGTGGGAAACAGGCCCGGGCTCGACGCGATGAGTTGTGCCAGCTTTACGTAGGTCGGGCCCAATTCGGCAAAGGCTTCGCGTAGTTCCTCCGCGGCGACTTGGTCGCGCGGAGTCGGACGCTTGCCACGGCGCGCGATTCGCGCTCCGTGGCGAGCGAGCACGCGAGTAGTTGCACCGGCCCGTCCTACTTCTCGAATGCCAAAGCCCCGGATCGCGTCGTTGGTCAGTCCCCGCGGTCGTGCCACGTGGTGCCTCCTCGTGTGACATAGTGAATGATGTGTCTTAGTGTGGCACGTCGACGGGAGGCTTCCTAATGGACGAGGCAACGAAGGCGAAGACGACGACGCTGGCGCAGCGAGCGGCGGCGTCGACCTGGGCGTCTGTGGAGCCCGGTTTGCCCGACGCGGTGCGCAGTTGGGAGCGTGAGGTCGACGATCATCGAGGAACGGTGGAAGCCCATGCTGCTCGGCTCGCGCGCCCGGGGGCGCTCCCCGCCGGCCGCCCAGGCCGGCAG
>JBEHXL010000016.1:0-70127 GCA_048498715.1 Actinomycetota bacterium
ACTCGCTCGTCGACGGACGCGGCGGTGGTACCTTCGTCATCAGTCGAAGGGGAGTAGCCCCTGTAGTCGCATCGTCAACACGGCCTCCGGGCCCGGTGCACTGGGCGAGAGCCTGGCAAGACCTTCGATGAGAAGCAGCATTCATCTCATCGAATGGAGAACAACTTGCCTACCAACTTCGACTTTGCCTCACGTCGGATCTGGATCGATCTATCGCTCGCTCTGGCCGGCGCCGTGTGCGCGTGGCAGGGCTTCTATCCCGTCGCCGTCGGTCTCGTTCTCGTGGCGCTCGTCGCTCCGGTGCTGCGCCTTCGACAACGACGCCGCGGCGATTCGCTGCTCGCGCTCGTACCCGACGAGCTCGCCGACGCTTACCGCTCACTCGTCGAGGCGACCGCATTGCCCGGCGTGACCGACAGAGCCGAAGCGCTGACGGCCGCCGACGATGCAGTCCTGGAAGCCGCCGTTCTGCTCGTCGGTCGCGAACCGCGTGGAGCCACGCAACGGCGCTTCGTCGAGGCGCGCGTCGCGGCAATGAACGACACCGCTGCGCTTCTTCGGGAGCGACACCATGCGGTGACCGAAGCGATGAAGGAACTCGATGAGATCGGTCACGTCGATACAACGCCGACGGCGCCGGTCCCCACCCGAACAAGCAACGGCTTCGTCGTTCGAGCATTCGCGCTGGCACTCATGCCGTTGTTCTTGTTGTTCGACACTGCCGTGGGCGTGGTCAAACTCGGCCGTGTCCTGCTCGAAGGTGTCGCACTACGGCTACGAGCGACGGGCCGCATCGGCCTCGTAGCGCTCCGTCATTCGTGGACGGTCATGAGCGAGGCGCGTCTGCTGTGGCGCTCGGCGCGTTCGACCATGGCAGCGGCCTGGCGTGACAGTCGACGGACCACGACAGCCCTGCGGCTTCGAGTGCGTCTGCAGGTGCGCCATCTCCGCCGACGCGCCCTGTCGTAACTGGTTGCGGAATCGCCGGCGTAAGGACGACGAACCATCGCCAAGAGAAATCGCTTGACTGGTGCGGAGTAGTTACGTAGCCCAGCACCTACGCGAGTTGGACGACCGCTCCAAGTAGAGCGACCTGGCGGGCGGCCTCGTCGTCGTCGATGAACTGATCGGTCATCGAGGGGTAACCGTCGCCGGGTCGTCGCGGCACGATGTGCACGTGGAGGTGGAACACGCTCTGTCCCGGCGGGCCCACGTTCGTGACGACAGTCGTGCCCGTCACGTCGAACGCTGCTTCGACGGCGCGGCTCACTGACGCAATCGCGTCGAGCAGTTCCGCGGCGCGATCGCTGGACCATTCGCGGAGATCCGAAACATGGTCGACGGGAATGAGCAGCGTGTAGCCCGGTCCGGTTGGTTGCAGCCGCATGATCCGCACGACGAACCGCTCGTCTCGGTAGGCGACGTCGACAAGTTCCTCGTCGCAGTACTTGCAGGCCGGGCTCATCAGGTCAGCACGCTACGTAGATTGTCGGCCATGTTGCTGATGAAGCCGGGATGCGAGAACTGCGACGTCAACCTTCCCGCCGACGAGCCCGGAGCGTTCATTTGTTCGTTCGAGTGCACGTGGTGCGAAGACTGCGCCGAGTCGTTGCACAACACGTGCCCGAACTGCGGCGGCGCATTGGTCGAGCGACCCGTGCGCGCGACCGCGCTGCTCGAGAGCTTTCCCGCCACGACCGAGCGCACGCACAAGCCGCGAGGCTGACTGCCACGTTTGACGGGCGACAGGGTCGGGAACCCGAAAGTCATGCCGAAGCGAGAAAAAGTCGGTGAGGGCAGCAACGCCCGCTACATCCGACGCGACGAAGAGGGGCAGTTCACGTCTGACCAGGTGAACGTCGGCCGCAGCCTGGCCGCCGACCGCCGTCAGAAATCCAAGACCGAGGCCAAGCCCGGCTACGGCGACAAGGGCGACCGCAAGAAGGGTTAGATCACGCCGGAAGGCGCGCGGCGTCGCGGCCCACGGCCCGCCGATCGCGGCCGAGAGCCGGCGCCAGCACGTCGACCCGCACCAAGACCTCGGTGATCACAACCGTCATCACCGTCGCGAGCGCGAGAGTGGCCGAGAACTTCACGGCGAAGGGCCACGACGTGCGGATGACGGGCAGCGCCGCGGCGACGACGCAGGCCTGGTGCACGAGGTAAACGGGGAACGCGCGGTCCTTGGCCCACGCGTGCACGCGGCCCGTCCCGACGAAGCGACGCTTGGCCCAACCGAGGATGCCGATGACCAGGCCGACGCCGGCAACGGCGCTGAGCACTTGGTAGACGAGGTACGCCTTCCAGTCGCTCGCGTCTTCGATGACGACGAGCCGCAGCCAGAACGGGACCTGGCACGCCGCGGCGAAAAGGCCGAGTCGGGTCATGACACCACGGTGCTCGTCGATCAACGCGGCAACCGACGCGAACCGGCCGACGTAGAAGCCACCGATGAAGAACGACGAGTAGTAGGCGAAGTTGGCCCAGTCCCACACGAGGTTCTGCTGACCCGGCCACAGCCAGCGCAGGCAGACCTGGATCGCGATCATCACGCCGAGGTACTTCCACAACGTCCGGCGGTTCACGACGGGGTCCGCCGTTCGTTCGCCGAGCCGAACGAAGTGCGGCAGGTACAGCAGCGAGAACGTGAACAGATAGACGAGGAACCACAGGTGCGACCACGTCACGGCGACGCCGCCGATGGTCGCCGGAGATCCGGCGAACTCGCCGGGCCGGTCGTGCGTGTGGTGCGCCTCGACCCAACCGATCCACACGCAGGCAGTGAGGCCGAAGCAGAAGAAGGGTACGAGCAAGCGCTTCACGCGCTCGGCGCGCACTTGCCTCGCCGTACGTCGCCGCAACATCGCCGCCATCGACCAGCCGGACAGGACGAAGAACAACGGCATGTGCCACTGGTGCACGAAGGCGGTGAACACGTCGAAACCCTGGAACGAAGCGTGATTCTTGACGTGGTAGAAGGGCGAGTAGTCGTAGACCTTGGCGGTGTGGAACGCGAGCAAGAGAAACGTCGCGGCCGATCGCAGGTTGTCGATGTCTGGCCGTCGGCTTGCGTTCACGACGCCTCCGCGCAGATGCTACGGGTGACGAGTGCGATGCTCGTTGCGCGAGCAACGTCGCTGTCGATTGCGTGGCCATCGGGATCGCCGTGGCGATGTCGCGCCATCCACGTGACCGATTCGATGACGAACCGCGCGGCGACCGTGGCGTCGAGGGGCGACGGAATGCGTTTCTGCTTGGCCCGTCGCTCGATGTAGGTCGCGAGGTTGGCGACGAGTCCGACACGAACATCCGCGTAGAACAACGCGGCGATGTCGGGTACGTCGCGGGCACTGCGCTCGAGCGCATCGAGGCCGCGGCGGCGCACCGCGATGAGGTCGAACAGCTCGGCGACGATCGCGGCGCATTCCGCGGCGACGTCAACGGGCGCCGCCTTGGCCTTCAGTGCGGCATCGAGGGAAGGCAGGTGAGCCATCGCGTCGAGGTGGCTCTTCAGGTTGGCGAGGAACTTCTTGCGTGACGTGACGGCCAACGGACGGGCGCCGGCGATCGCGTCTTCGGCATCGAACGCGTACGCCGCGCACAGCAGAAGCAGGGCGTCCTTGCCTTCCACATAGTTGTAGAGAGTGCCGACCGATACCCCGGCCTGGGCGGCAACGTCGGCCATCTGTGCGCGCGCGAACCCATCACGCCCGAATACTGCGAGTGCTGCGTCGACGATTTCCCCCACGCGGTTCGGGGCCGCAGTTCTCGGCACACCGCAATACTGAATGAACCATTCAGTTATTGCAAGCCGGTCATATCGGATGCGACGGTGCCGAAACGGAACAAGACTCGTCCGATGGAACGCTGGGTCACCGCCGAGGAAGTCGTCGCCGCGAAGAATCGGATGCGCGAGGCGATCGAAGGGTTCGTACAGCCCGCGACGTACAGCGTCGCTCGGAGGGATGGCGACCGGTGGACCTTCGCCTACGTCAACGAGGTCGGCGGCATGCACGAGCTTCCCGCAGTGTGTCTTGCGACTGTCGTCGGATACGTACGGGGCAATGTCACTGTGGGCATGTCCTACGACCAACTCGCCCGGGCCATCGAACTTCTGACGCCCGCTGAGGCCTGCGAAGCCTTCGACCATCCGAACCTCTGGTCCTGGCGGCCGCTGCTGCACGCATCGTCGGAATCGGATCGATTTGTGGCCGTCTTCATCGAAGATATGGCGCTCCCGGCCGGTTCCGACGAGGAGATCGCGCTGCGCGATCAGCTCTCGTAGGCCCCGTACCGCCGCAAACGAGACCATCGCCGGTTACAAGTAGCAATACTTCGGGCGTGGCCCGAAGTCGACGAGGCGAGGACGCGCGGCCGTCGGCGGGACGGCAGCTTCTGTTGTTCGTCGTCGGCGGCGCGCCCATGGCGGCGTTCTATGCCGTCACCCTCCTCGTTGCGGCACGCACGGACAACCGCATGCTCCGCGCGCTATCGCAGGTTGCGCTCCTCCTCGTTTTTGGCGCGTTGGCGCCGACGATTGTGCGCGTGGTCCTTCGTACCTACGACGCTCCGGCGTCGGTTGCGACGCGCATCACGGCGCAATGCCGACACCACGGAGTACGCGTGCGCGGCGTGAGGCTGTACCGAGGGTCGACCAGCGCCCGCGCCAACGCCCTGTTCGTCGGGATCGTGCCGTCGCGTCGCTACGTCGCGGTGTCAGAGACGATGCTCGAGAACTTCAGCGGCAATGAATTGGACGCGGTAATGGCGCACGAAATCTGCCACGGACGCGAACACCACTTGTTGTGGCGACTCGTGCTCATCGCGACGGGCCTTGTACTGCTCAACATCGCCGGCACGATCGGGTTCCTCTACTACCTGGTGCTGCTGGTAGCGCTGCCCGCGTTGGATCCCTACGTCGAGATGCGTGCCGACGACTATGCCGCACGTCATGTGAGTCCGGAGGCAATGGTCGCGGCGCTGTTGCAACTCGGACGCTTCAACACCGACGCGCTGGACAGTCGCCGCTTCGGCTACGGCGGCCACCCGGGACTCGCCCGTCGGATCGAACGCCTCGGCGGCGAAGTACCGATAGCCGACGTCGAACGGCAAGGCGCGATGATTGCCGCGGCCAAGGCGGCGAGCGGCAAGACCAAGCGCGTGCGCGTCAAGCTGCCGACGCGGTGGCGATGGACATACGGCGTGGGCTGGACGCTCGCTCTCGCAACGATCGTCATCGCCAGCGGCGACGAACCCTCGATCCAGTATCCAGCCTTCGCTGACTTCTGCTCGGCCGTCGGCTACCCGCTCGTAACCGTCTTGCCGCTGCTCGCCGCGTTCGGTTGGAGGCGCACGCCGCTCGTCGCGGTCTTCGCGGCGATGGCGTCTCTGGCGCCTTCGGTCACTGACGCGATGCATCCGCTGCCAAGCGGCCGCCTGGAACTGACGACGTTCATGATCCTCATGGTCGCGAGCGCAGCAACGCTGCTGGATCCGGAACTGAGCTCGGTCGTCTTCAGAACAACACGAAAGCGGCGAGCACGCCGAGCACCGCTATCCCCAGGCTGATGTGCTGCACCGTGCGCAGACCGGCGGCGCCAACCCCGTCGGCGCGCAGTGACGACACGATCGCAATGGGAGCGACGACGAGCGCCGCCACCGTGCCGAGCGGCGAGTAGGCGAAGGCGGCCAACACGGCAAGAGCGATTCCACCCAAGGCGACACCGCCGAACAACTCGTTGGGTTCGTTTCGTCGGTGTGCGGCTTGCATGGTGGCGGAAATGTTCCCGCCGTAGGCGAGGTCTAACCCTCGGCTTCCTCGGCGAGAGCAATCCACTCTTCCTCACGTTGGCGAAGCAGCGCTTCCGCCTCGGCCAGTTCGGTACCGACTCGCCGCAGCGCCTCGTGATCCGTTCCGGCCGCTTCGAGTTGGGTGACCAGCTTGTCGCGGGCGCGTTCGGCGGCGGCCATCGCTTTTTCGGCCCCGCGCATGAGGCGACCGAGCGTGCTCGACGAACGCTTCTTGGGCTCGTCGGTCGCCCTTTCGGCGATGCGAGTGTCGCCCGCCTTGCGCGCCGGGGTCGGAGCGGTGTTCGACCGCCACGTCGCCTCCCACGCGGCGAATCCGCCGGGCTCACGACCGACATGGCCGCGGGCGTCGAAGACCAGCGCATCCTCGATGGTGCGCTCCATGAAGGCGCGGTCATGACTCACGACGATCAGCGCGCCCGGCCAGTCTTCGAGGAAATCCTCGAGCACGCGCAGCGTGTCGAGGTCGAGATCGTTCGTCGGTTCGTCGAGCAGCAACACGTTCGGCTTCTGCGCGAGCACGAGGAGCAGCTGCAGCCGACGACGTTCGCCGCCGGACAGCGTGCCGATCTCAGCCCACTGGGCGTCCTTGTCGAACCAGAAGCGTTCGAGCAAGACGGCGTCGGTCCAATCCGGCTCGCGGCGCGGCCCGGCGATCGCCTCGCGCACGCGCTGGGATGGATCGAGTTCGACGCCGACCTGGTCGTAGTAACCGAGGCGAACGGTCGGGCCGTATTCGACGGTGCCCGTCGAGGGCGCCCGGCGCTTGGCGATGATGTCGAGCAGCGTCGACTTTCCGGTGCCGTTGGGGCCGACGATGCCGAGGCGTTCGGTCGGGTCCAGCAGGAAGTCGAGGCCGTCGAACAGCGGCGGCCCACCCGGGTACGCGTGGCCGACGCCGGTGAGTTCGATCACCTTGTCGCCGAGACGAGGCGTGCCCATGTGCAGGTCGATCGTGTCGGTCCGCGCCGCCGCCTGGGCGCGCGTCTCGATCAGCTTCTTCGCCGCTTCCTGGCGCGCCTTGGGCTTGCGGGTGCGGGCGGGCGCACCCCGACGCAGCCACGCCAACTCAGTCCGCGCGAGATTGCGGCGCGTGGACTCGGCGGCGGCGGCTTGTTCCTCCCGCAGCGCCTTGTTCTCGAGATAGCTCGCGTAGCCACCTTCGTGGACGAAGCCCGTGCCGCGGTCGAGTTCGAGGATGCGGTTGGTGACGCGGTCGAGCACGTGGCGGTCGTGGGTGACGAGCAGCAGCCCGCCGCGATATTGCGCGAGGCGTTCTTCGAGCCATGCGATCGCGCCGACGTCGAGGTGGTTGGTCGGCTCGTCGAGCACGAGGAAGTCCGTCTCGTTCACCAGCACGCGCGCGAGCGCGGTGCGCTTGGCCTGTCCGCCGCTGAGTTGGTCGACGGGCGCATCGAGCAGACGTCCCATGCCCAGCTTGTCGAGCACGGCTTCGGCTTCCCAACCCTCGCCGACCGCCTCGCGCACAGTTGCGCCCTGCAGCACGGGACGCTGATCGAGGTAGCCGATGCGCACGTCACGCCCGCGCCGCACGACACCCGACTCGGGCTCGACGCGACCGGTCAGCACGTTGAGCAGCGTCGACTTGCCGGTGCCGTTGAGCCCGACGATCGCCACCCGGTCGCCGCTCGACAGCGTCACCGACAGATCACGGAAGAGCGGCCGTCCGGGCCGGCTCATCGAGACGCTCGCGGCGTCGACGAGGATCACGACGTCAGCCTGTCGAGAAGCGCGTCGATCTCGGTGTCGACGATGACCAGGCCGCGGTACTTGTCCTTGATGAACCCCGCGGCCTGCGCGCCGTCGATGAACGAAATCAGATCGTCGAAGAAGCCCTCGACGTTGAGCACGCCGCAGCGCGTCTCGTGGATGCCGAGTTGAGCCCACGTCACGGCCTCGAAGAACTCGTCGAGCGTTCCGTAGCCGCCAGGCAACATCACGACGACGTCGGAAAGCTCGGCCATGCGGGCTTTGCGTTCGTGCATCGTGCTCACGACTTCGAGCGACGTGAGCCCTTCGTGACCGACTTCCCGGTACGCCAGGCCCTCGGTGATGACGCCGTACGCCTCGCCGCCGCCCGCGAGCACTGCGTCGGCGACCACACCCATGAGTCCGACGTGACCGCCGCCGTAGACAAGCCGGTGCCCGCGACGGGCAATGGCCTCGCCGACGGCGCGCGCCGCGTCGGCGAAGGCCGGGTTCAGACCCGGGCTCGAGCCGCAGTAGACGAGGACCGAGAGGGGCGCCACGCCATGAGTGTTACTCAGACGAAGGCTTGAGCTCCAAGGCGCAGGAGTTGATGCAGTAGCGCTCGCCGGTCGGACGGGGTCCGTCGCCGAACACGTGGCCGAGGTGACCGCCGCAATGACGGCAGCGCACCTCGGTACGCGTCATGAACAGCGACCGGTCAGTGTGCAAGGTCACGGCCTCGCGAACGGCTGGCTCGGTGAAGCTCGGCCAGCCCGTCCCCGAGTCGAACTTCGTGTCCGACGAGAACAGTGGGGTTCCACAGCCGGCGCATATGTACATGCCGTCGTCATGGCAGTTCCAGTACTCACCGGTGAATGCTCGCTCGGTGCCGGCCTCGCGCAACACGTGGTACTGCGCGGGAGTCAACTCGTCCCGCCACTCCCGCTCGCTCTTGGTGACCTCGGGTTCGACTTCGGGAGCAGATCGCTTACGCATGCTTCGTAGTCCCCGTTTCACGCTCCCGCGTTACGTCCTAGTGCGCGCGGTTGAACGGGTCGCCGGTCGACGCGACAACGAGCAACGGATACGGGTTCACCGCGACGCCACGGATATGCACCTCGAAATGCAGGTGGGGCGCGCCACCTTGCGCGTTGCCGGTGTTGCCGACGTAGCCGATGGTGTCGCCGGGTTTGACGCGCGTGCCGTCGACGACCGACGCCACGAACCCGTCGAGGTGGGCGTAGTAGTAGACGTAGCCGGAGTCGCCGATCAGCCACAGCTTGAGGCCACCGAGTCGGTCGCTGCCCCGCCGCACGACGGTGCCGGGCTCGACTGCGACAAGCGGGGAGCCCTTGTCGGCGAAGACATCGACGCCCTGGTGCGAGTGCGCGAACTGCGTGCCGATCATGCGCGGTGCGCCCCACGAGTTGCCGAAGCGGTACGGCGCGCTGATCGGGAACCGGAAGCCGCTCGGCGTGCCGGTATCGCCCACGGCGTAGAGGCGCAGGGCCGCGGCGAGCGCGTCGACCTTCGCCTGGCCCGTCTTGATCGCGGCGTCCTGCGCCGGGTCGCCCGTGAATCGCTGCGCGCTCGCGGCTGCTTCGTCCGCGGCGGCCGCAGTCGCGCGGAGCGCTTCGAGCCGGTGCTGCTTGCGCGCGTACGCGTTCACCAGCACCTCACGCAGCTGCGCCACGAGCTCGCCGCGGCGCGAGTCGCGGTCGGGCTCCATCGCCGGGTTGATGTAGACGGAGACGACGTAGTGCCGCAGCGCCTTCGAGTTCGCCCGCAAGTCGTCTTGCGCGTCCGCGATCGCGGCGTGCGCGTCGACGGCGGCTTGCCGCAGGCGTTCGCCGTCGGACATACGGCTCGAGCGCGCCACGACCAGCGCCTCGACCTCAGCTCGCGCTTGGCTCCACTGCTGATATGCACCCGCCGCGCGGGGGTCGAAGGTCGCGGCCGAGAGATTGACGTTGAGAACCGGTCCGTCGTAGGGCGGCGGCGTCTCGGAGACGTCGACGCCTTCGTCGGTGGCGCCGTCCTCTCCCGGTTCCTTCGCCGGGTCGTACTGCAGCGCCGGCGTTGTCGTCGTCGTGCCCCGACGGACGGTGGTGGAGGTGGACGTCGACGAGGTCGAGGTCGACGAGGTGGTCGTCGTCGGCTCGGCGGCGCGCGCCGCGATCGGCAGCATGAGCGCGCCCACGCACGCGACTACGCCGAACCGCCTTCGCCCCACCCCGCAAGGTTACGAGGTGAGCTTCTCCAGCGACCTAACCGCCTTGTCGCGCGCCGCGACTGTTTCCTCGTACGTAAGCCTGGCTTCATCAACGGCTTCCCGCGCTTGATCGAGGCGCTGCTCGGCGCGACGCAGCCGATGCAGTGCTTGCTCGACCTTCTTCTCCCGCTGCGCAACCTCTTCGCGCGCTTCGTCGACGACGCCCTCGTCGTCGTCGACCGGCTCCGGTTCGACGTCGGGGGACGGCGTTTCGGCACGGCGAGTGGGTGGGTCGGGCATCCCCGCGAGACCAAAGCCCGCGGCCTCGATCGCGTTGGTCAGGCGGCCCCGTCGCACAACGTCGGCGACAGCGTCGTCGGTGCTCGCCGCTTCGAACGATGCGGCGGCTTCGTCGCGGTACTGGTCACCGATGAGTGCAGCAACCTTGGCGCCGAGCGCGTTGACGCGTTCTCGCCACGCCTTGGACTTGTCGCGCAAGCTGCCGTCGTCGGTTCCCTGCACCGCCTTCATCTGCGCGGTGCGGACGGCATCGCCTGCGTCGAGCAACGCGTCGATGTCGTCCGGGCTGGTCCGCGCCACCCGGTTGACGCCCCACGCGACCGTGCTCGGCTTGCGCAGCGCCTTCACGAGCGCGGCGCCTTCCTTGTCGCCCGCCGCCTTGCGTTGCTTGACGAGCGCGTCGCGCGCCGCGATGAACTCACTTAGGTCGGCGTCGAACAGTGCGTCGACGCCCGGGACGTCGAACGCGTCGGTCATCGAATCTCGACCGTACCCTCGAACACTTCCTGATCGACATCCGTCGTGCGCGCGACCACGTCGATGCGCCATCGCCCCTTGATCGGAATCGCGAAGCTGAGCGACTGATAGTGGCCGGGCCCGGCAACTTCGAGCGGTACCGGAATCGCGGCGATGCCGCGACCGGGCAGGCTCAGCTTCAGCGTCATCTCCGGGATCTCTGTGGGTTGTCCCGCCTTGGTCAGCGCGTAGAGGTGGATCTCGTTCGCGCCCGAGCGACCGGGCGAGACGGTGTAGTCCACGAGCAATGTCGCACTGGTGAGCTCGCCGGACTGCGGCGCGGCGGCGAGCGTCTTGGCCGGCACGGCGTTCACGAGCAGGCTGGTCACGACGAGCACGCCCACGGCGATGGCCGTCTCGATGCCGACGGTCATGCGCACGCGACCCGCGGTGTCCGGCGCCCATCGCGCGTGCGTCGCCCGCCGGCTCAGCCAGGCGAAGCCGAGCATCGCCGCCACTAGTGCGGACTTGACGATGAGGAACTTGCCGTAGGGCGTGGTCGTCAACGCTTCGAGCGTGCCGACCTGGCGCCACCCCTGGAACACGCCCGTCCCGACGAGAACGACTACCGCCCAGAACGCAACCTCGGAGTAGCGGCGAACCGTCGCCTTGAGATCGTCGGTGCGACGGGGCAACACGAAGAGCGTGAGCATGCCGAGGCCGCCGAGCCACAGCGATGCGGCGCCCACGTGCACAACGTCGGCGATGAGCGCGAACGGTTCGTGGGAACCGATGGCCGCGTGGCCGGCGAAGCCCGGAGTCGCCACGATGCCAACCCCGATGGCACCGGCGATCCAGCGCCACCACGCCGGTGGGTCTGCTCGGAAGAGCACGCGTACGAGCAGAGCCGCGACGACGAGCAGCGCGAGACGGACGAGATACACGTGTCCAAACCGCGCCGACAACACGTCACCGATCAGATGGGGATCGACGGCCTTCGTGAGTCCGGCTCCCGCGGCGTACGCGCCCTGCAAAGCGATGTTCGCAACTGACGCGGCGGCGAGAACCGCAAGCGCAAGCCACACCGCCCGACGGGCGCCGGGGTGCGTGCGGCCTTCCGGCCACACCAGGACCAGGAACGCAAGGCCCCCGATCAGCACGAGCATGGACCCGAACGCCAACGCACGGCTCGTGCCGTACACGACGCCGACCACCTTGGAGCCGCCCTTTTGGTGCAACAGATCGGCGATCGACGACTCGTTGGCGGCGCGCGCGTCCCCGACGACGAACGTGAACGCGCCTTGCACCGGATGGCTGTCGGCCGAAATGACACGCCAGGTCACCACATACGCGCCGTCTTTCGAGATGCCCGACGAAGCGGCGATCTGTGAGCCGACGCCGTTCGGATGCGCCGGCTTGCCGCTGTCGAGCCGATCGCCCGACGCCGAGAACACGCGGATCGCGCCAAGTGACGCGTCGACCGATTCGGTGAAGGACAACGTGATCGTCTTCGGCGCCGTCTGCAGGTGCGCACCGTTCTTCGGGTCGCTGTCCTTCAGCGTCGCATGGGCCGATGCGGCGGGTGCGAGCGCGACGAACAGCCCGAAGGCGACCAGCAATGCGGCGCCGAAGCGGCGGATCAGTTGGCCTTGCCTCGCTTCGACCCGGCGAGGCCCAGCGCCGCCAAGCCGAGAACCAACCCCGCGCCACCGAGCGCGCGCGCCGTTCCGTCGCTCGACGTCGACGACGTCGTCGCGTCGTCGTCCGACGCGGTGGCGTGGTGATCCGACGACGCAGTTGTCAGCGTGAGCACGGGCGCCGGGTGCTCCGGCTCCTCGCTCCCACTCGCAATGTCGATCCACCGCACTACCTCGCCGTTGTCGTAGGTCTGCAACGCCTTGAACGTCATCGAGTCCTTGTTCTTCGGCAGCGGGCCCACCGAAACGTCGAACTCCTGGAACTCTCCCGGACCAATCTTGCCGCCGGACCAGGTGATCGTCGTGACGGGCGACTTCGCGACCGTGTACGTCCAACCCGGCATCGGCTTCACGGAAACGAACTCGAGCTTCGCGTCCGACGGAAACGCGACCTCGACTCTGGTCGTACTCGCGGCGTCGTCTTCGTTGGGCACGCGGAAGGTGAGCTTCGCGAAGCCGCCCTTCGGCGCACTCGCCGGGTTCACCGTGACATGCCCATCGGCGACGCCGACGCTGAGAAACGCGCACGCCGCGGCAACCGCGAGGACGATGACTTTTCGCATGCCCCACCAGTCGCCGCCACGACGGTGTTAGTTCCCGAAAGTTCTAGATCGCCTCAGCGGCTTCCATCGCCGTGATGAGATCGGCGCGGGCGCGCGCGACGCGCGATCGAATCGTGCCGACGGGACAGCCCGCGACGGCGGCGGCTTCGTCGTAACTCAGGCCGAGTAGCTGGGTGAGCACGAACGCCTCACGACGGTCGGGATCCAGAGCCGCCAGCAAATCATCGACGGACTCGTGCGCGGCGATGTCGGTCGCCGGTCGCAGATTGCGCAGCGTGTCAACGAGGCGGCGGTCACGCTGGCGCTTCCGCACAAAATCCGCGCACACCCGTCGCGCGATGGCCAGCAACCACGCTTGTACCGGCGCCTCGCCGCGATACGAACCCAGCGCGCGTAGCGCTCGGATGTACGTCTCTTGGACCAGATCGTCCTCTTCGCCCGGCGCCCCGAGGTACGTGCATAGGCGCCACACCCCAGGCTGTGTGCGGCGGACGAGTTCGCCGACCGCCCGGTCGTCGCCTTCGAGCGCCGCCGCGACGAGCGGCGCCAGCGGGTCGTCGAACACGTGCGAACGGTACCCGGGAACTTTTGG
Organism: Actinomycetota bacterium; assembly: GCA_048498715.1. GTDB lineage: Bacteria > Actinomycetota > Acidimicrobiia > Acidimicrobiales > JACCXE01 > JACCXE01. Next base: position 13,339 of record JBEHXL010000016.1, read on the forward strand.
AACGCGGCAAACGACAATGAGGGCAATGAGCTGTGAACCGTGGCGTGAAGCGATCTCGGCGATCGCGGACGGCGAGGACCCGGGCCTCGACCGGCGGCTCCTCGACGCGCACGTTGTGTCGTGCGCCGCGTGCCGCTCGTACGAGTCCGACGTGGCAGCAACACGATCACCGATGCGTATGTCGGTCGCGACGCCGATGCCGGATCTCGCACGTCAGGTCGTCAAAGCGAACGCCGTTGCCGACCGAGCCCGCGCTTGGTGGCTCGTTCGCCTCACGCTCGGCGTCGTCGCTGTCCAGATCATCGGCTTCGCGCTTCCCGACTTCTTGACGAGCGTGCGCGGCAATGTCGCGCCGCACACGTCCCGCGAGTTGGGAGCGTTCTCGATCGCGTACGCCGTCGGCCTGCTGGTGGTCGTCGCGCGACCGGCCCGCGCCCGCACGTTGCTGCCCGTTGCCCAAGTCCTCGCGCTCGCCATTGTTCTCGGCTCAGCCGTCGACATCATCGATGGCGCGACCCGCTACAGCGGTGAGATCGTGCACGTGCCTCAGCTGATCAGCGTGGCGTTGTTGTGGGCTCTCGCCGTACCGGCGCCGCGAGCGCCGAGCAGCAGTGGTTTGCGCTTACGCCGAGCGCCGGCGAGCGCCGATCGCGATACCCGCGCCGATACCGGCTAGCACGAGCGCCCCGAACAGCAGTGGCGCGACGTTCTTCTTGTCCTTCTTCTCGGATTTTTCGACGAGCGTCGTCGTGGTCGCTGCCTTGGCGGCCGTCGTCGTGGTGTCGGCCACGACCGCGGGGCCGCTGAGCGTGACCACTGGCGCTGGATGCTCCGGTTCCTCGGAACCGGTCTGCATGTCGATCCAGCGGACGATGGTGCCGTCGCTGTAGGTCTGCAGCGCCTTGAAGGTGAGGTTCTCGCCGTTGGGCAGCGGGCCCAGGGTGAGCACGAAGTCTTCTTTGTTCTCACCCGTGATGGTGCCGCCGCTCCACTTCACCGACGTGGCCGACGGCGTGGCGGTCCAGCCGTCTTTGTTCTCGGGCGTGATCGTCGTGAACGCCGAGTTCTCGGGGAACACGATCTCGACCGCCGTCGTATTCGCGGCGTCTTCCTCGTTCGGCACCGTGAAGGTGAACTTCGTGACGTCCCCGCGCGCCGCCTCGTCGGGTGAGACCTCCACGTGGGCCCACGCCGCAGAAGCGCCGAGGAAGAACAACACGATCGACAGCAGCAGCGCCTTGCGCATTTTCAGAACTTCTCCTTGAGCCAGTCGATGATCGGCGCGCATGCGTCGCGCTGCCGACCGGTGAAGTAGTGGACCGCTCCGTCGATCTCGACGTACTGCTTGTCGCTCGCCGCGCACTGTTCGTACGCGGCCCGCGCCTGGTGCAGACGGATTTCGGTGTCGGCGGTCGGATGCACGAACAACGACGGGATCTCCACCGACGGCATCGTCTCGACGAGCGCGGCGTGGGAGCGCAGGCCCGACCAGGTCGACAGCCAGCCGCGCGCCGTCATGATCCGAGCCAGGCCGTAACCGAAGTTCGCGTCGTACGGATCGGGGTAGGCGAAGATCGAACCGAGCGGTCGATCGTCGGGATCGATTGTCGGGTCGAGGTAGGCCGGGTCGGCCAGCGTGCGATAGGTCGTGATGTAACGCACGAATGCGCGCCGGCGCCGGTCGTCGGGATCACCGCGGTCCGCCAATGCCGCGTCGGCGATCGCATCGATGCGGGCGACCCGGGCCCGCTGCGCCTCTCGATACGTGGCGAGCCAATCCCGGTCGTAGGTCGACGGGTTCGGCCACGGCTTCCACCCGTTGTCGGGGTTGTACATGTCGAGCGCGGGATCGGTTGCGAACGGATCACTCTCGTCGATGACCGACGGATCGATCACCTGCAGCATGAACACACCCTCGCCCGGGTGTGCCGCCAGTGCGACGAACGCATCACCGAGGTGCTCGCCCCGTTCACGCCACGCCGTCGCCTCGGCCAGCGCCATGAGCGAACCGCCGCCCGAGTTGCCCAACAACACGACGTTTTGGGCACCCCGCGATCGCGCTTCGGCGACGAGGGTTTCGACGTCGGTCACGCAGTTCTCGTGCAGGCAGTCGCTGTCGTTGTTGACGTACCGGGTCGCGCCACCGAGCACGGCAAAGCCTGCGGCGGCAAGTTGCGGCGCGGCGTAGTGCTGCGAGAAGTCGCCCCGCGGATGGGTGAGCACTACTGCCGTCTCCCAGTTCGTCCCGATGGGCGGGGTCGTGAACACGCCTCGCACGACAGCGCCGTCCGGGGTGACCGCTGCGACCGGTTCGTAGCGCGGGCTGACCTCAGGCGCTTCGGAGGGATCCGGCCAGTACCCGAGAAACGGGCGCCTCACGCCGGGTTGTACGCCGCCGCCATGTGGAACTGGATCTTCGGATCCGGGTCGAGCTCGGCCGATGCCAGTACGAGACGACGCTGAGCTTCGGCGCGATCGTCGTCGTCGAAGGGACGGGTCGTGCAGCAGAACTCGACCATGATCCCGTTGGGGTCGTCGGTGTAGACGGACACGCAGAACTCGTGGTCGATCTCCACGACGTCGTACCCGTTGGCCAACCAGCGATCGCGCGCCACTGCGAGTTCGTCGAGCGACGCGGCGTCGAAGGCAAGGTGGTTGTAGTGGTGGGCCAGGCCCATGTCGTCGGAGATCGCCGTCTTGATGCCCGGTCGATGCGAGTCATCCGCGTCGTGGATTTCCCAGAAGGCGATCAGCGTGCCGTCGCCCGTGTCGTAGAAGAAGTGCTTGGCCCATCCGCCTTCCGGTGATGCGCCCATCACCACCTTCTCGAGGTTGAAGCCCATCGCTTCCGTGTAGAAGCGGTGCGTGGCTTCGGTGTCCTTGCTGGCAAAGGCGACGTGATGGAAACCCATGCCTAAACCGTACGCTTGCCGACGTGACTCCGCGGCAGCGCGCCACCTACGCGTTGATCGCGACCACGACGACGTGGGGCACGGTCCCGCTCATCGCTCGTTCGGTCCACCTGCCGCCCGCCGCGATCGTCGCGGCGCGCTTCTGGCTCGCCGCCTTGTCGCTCACGGCCGTGCTGGCGTGGGAGAAGCGACGGGGTCGCCCGAGCGGGCCGCCGGTCTGGTCGGTGGCGCGAGGACGCGCCGTCGCCGTGTCGGCGGTGCTGGCCGCGCACTGGCTGTCGGAAATCGCGGCCTACCAGCACGCCCCGATCGGCACCGCGCTGTTCATCATCTTCCTGGCGCCGATCGGCATCGCCGCGTTCGCGCCGAGCGTCCTCGGCGAGCACATCGACCGGCAGACGGTCGTCGCTCGGTGCCTCGCCGTGGCCGGCTTCGCGTTCATGAGCCGCACTGCGCTCGAGTCGAGCGGGGCGGACGGACTGGCGCTGTCCCTGGTCGCGGCGGCGACCTTCATCGCCCTGATCCTGCTGAACAAGCCACTCGCCGACACCTACGGCGGCATCCGCGCCACCCAGATGCAGATGACGGGCGCCGGACTGCTGATCATCCCGTTCGTGCTCGCGTCCGACATCGGCTCGCCGCACCCGGCATGGTTGTGGTTGATCGTGCTCGGCGTCGTCCACACGGGCGTCGCGATCTCCGTCTACCTGAGTTGCCTGTCAGTCGTCGGTGCGACGATCACGGGCGTACTCGGCTACCTCGAACCGACGACGGCGGTGGTGTGGGCGTGGCTGGTTCTCGGAGAACGACCGTCAGCGGCGACACTGGTGGGCGGCGCCGCCATCGTGGGCGTCGGACTACTCGTAGTCCGAAACGAACGACCGGATCTGGAGGTTGCCGGTGTTACTGGGTGACGATCTACTGCCGCTGCTGGTGCTGGCCCTCGGGGCCGCCATGGTGCTGGGCAACGTGATGGCGATCATCCGTCCGCCGGCCGAAGCCAAGGAAGGCGAACTCGAACGGGCGCCTCGGGGCCGCAGCCTCGGCATGGCGGCGATCGGGTTGCTGGCCGCCGTCTGGGCGCTCGCCAGCTTGCTCAAGGGCTAAAAGCCCAGCGCCTTATGCCCCACCTTTGGGCGCAGTGGAGCCGCCGTGGGGCTGCGCGGGAGAAGTCAGCCAGGCCCAGGCCTCGGCGAGGTTGACGAGCTGCGCAGACGTCGCGCCTTCGGCACGCTGCTTGATCGCCTCGAACAGGGCGACACGTGCTTCGAAGCCTGCCTTGTTGAGTACGTCTGCCTGCTGTTCGTCCACCGGTGATTCCTCCTACGCGCCCCCGCTGCCGCAAGCCAGTCTTGGCCAACCGGTCAGGAACGAGCGAAGGAGTTTATAGGGACCTCAGGCGGCGGTCACCTTCGCGGTGCAATGGGCGCAGCGTGAGGCCTTGATCGGGATCTCGCTGAGGCATTCCGGACACTCACGGGTGGTCGGATCGGGAGTCGCTTCACCCCGGTTTCGCCGGGCCTGCAGGGCGTTCATCGGCTTCACGATCAGGAAGAAGATGACCGCGGCGATCGAAACGAACGAAATGATGGCGCTGATCACCGGGCCGTACATGAACTTGGTCTTGCCGACTGCCCAGTAGAGGTGGTCGAAGTCCTTGTCGCCGGCAAGGCCGACGAGCGGCGTGATCAGCCCGTCGACAATCGACGTGACGATCTTGGAGAACGCGGCACCGATGACCACCGCAACGGCGAGGTCGACCACGTTGCCCTTCATGATGAAGGACTTGAACTCCTTGAACATGGGCGGGCTCCTTTGTTCGAGGTTGCCCGCCCATGTTCGCGGATAAAGGCCTGGTTAGGCGGGCTTTCCGACTGCGGCGACGTTGTCGGCGCAGTACGACGTCACGTCGTCGGCGTCGCGGTCACCGTCGCCGTCGTAGTCACCTGCCGTCGTGGCGAGGCGCACGAACGCCTGGCCGTTGTTCTTGGCGTGCTGGTTGTTGTGGGCGTAGGCGTTGCACAAGCCCTTGTTTCCGGGGGAACCTGCGTCGCCGGCCTTGGCCGACAGGGTGCCGGCACCTGCGAACAGGCCTCCGGCGGCGAACGCCGCGACAGCAGCAATGCGTTTACGCAATTGCGTCTCCATTTCTTGAAGTGTGCGGAAACGCGTCAAAAGTCCCCCAGACCGTCAGGGATACCCCAGGAATCCCGACGCGCAGCCCACGGTTTCCCGAACCTGGGGGGTTCTAAACCTGAATCTGGAAAATTTCTTACGCCCACACCGGGTCGTGAGACCCGAGCGGTGGGCTCGGCAACTCCCAGTGAGCCGGCGTCTCGGACAACTGGGCGACCGGTAGTAAGTGCTCGAGCGAGCCGTGTCCCGTCGACGTCGTGGTCATCCAGGACGGGTCGGTCCCCATCGACGATTCCGACGGTTCCATGCAGGCACCGTCCTCGCCGATCCACATCGCCGTCTGACACAGCGAGGCCCGGACGCGGTAGGACCCGCCTTCGATCGAGCGGCGCCGCAGCGCAGCCATCGTGCCGAGCGCCGCGAGGTAGCCCGTCGTGTAGTCGGCGGCCGCGGCCGGGATGAGGCGCGGGCGGCCCGGGTCACCTTCGGCGTCGGCGATTCCCGTCACCGATTGCGCGAGCTGCTCCCAACCGGGCCGGGTCTTCCAGGGACCGACGTCGCCGTAACAGTTGATCGTCACTGCGATGATCGACGGGTTCACGGCGACGAGGTCGCCAACGCCGAAGCCGCGGCGCTCGAGCGCGTCGCCGCGATACCCCTGGGTGAACACGTCGGCGTCGCGCACGAGCGCCCGCAGTCGATCGCAGTCCTCGACACTCGTGAGGTCGAGCGACGTCGACCGCTTGCCGTGGCTCGTGTCGATCACGAACGCCGGCACGTTGTCCATGTGGTCACCGTTGACGTGCAGAACATCGGCGCCGTGCTCGGCGAGGATGCGCCCGGCCGTCGGACCGGCCAGCACGCGCGTGAGGTCGAGGGCGCGCAGCCCGCCGAGCGGACGAACGCCGTCGCCCACCGGTACGACCGGACCGTCGGCAACCTTCTCGACCGACACGCGGCCGAGCGGCAACAGCGCGTCGCTTTGCGGGTGCGCAGCCCACTCGTCGAAGGAACGGATCATGGCGCCGCAGGCGCCGACCGCCGCCAGTGCATCCTCCAACTCGAGCGCGTTCCACTGCTTCACCCGCGCGGCGACCGCGGCGGCGTCATCGCCGACCGCACCGCCGATGACGTCAATCGTGCGCTGCGCCAGTTTCGGGAACGCTCCGTGCAAGTGAATCCAACGCCCGTCACCGCATTCGTACATTGCGACGAGCGCATTGCCCTCGGCCGTGCGCAGTGTCATCTCGCCGTCGAGGCGCTGCAGCATGAAGCTCACGAGCGACGCCTCGGCGCGACGCTGGTCAACGACGACCTCCTGCGACTCGCCGGTGCGGTCACGCCACAACACGGCGGCGGCTGACGCACAGGCACCCAACGCTGCGGCGGCTCGCGCACCGATCGGGAACTTGGAGGGCAGCAGGGCGGGACCGGTTTCGATCGTGAGCGGGATGTCGGTCGGCAGGCCGACCTCGTCGAGCAGTTCGTGGGCGCCGCGCATCAGAGCAAGCTTCCCACCACGTTCACGAGAACGGCGATGAACGCAGTCGCGAACACGAACGACAGCAGAGCGTGACGCAGTACGACACGACGGATCGAGCGCTTGGTGATCGCGGTGTCCGACACTTGGTAGGTCATGCCGACGGTGAACGCGAGGTAGGCGAAGTCGCCGTAGTCGGGTTCGTCGCCGCCGAAGTCGATGCCGCCATTCGTTCCGTCGTAATACAGGCGGGCGTAGCGCAACATGAAGATCGTCTGGACCGTCGTCCACGCGAGCACCACGCTGACGGCGGCGAGCGCAGTCGTCAGACCCTTCGGGTAGCCCGACAACTCGCCCGCCTTGGCGAGCACGAAGCCGACGCCGATGAGACTCGCCGATGCGGCCACGATGAGGGTCACGTCTGCGAACAGGATCGACGGCGCTTCCCGCGTGGCGTGTTCCTCCGTGGTCGGCGGATCGAGCCGGGCGACGCCCCGCGCGACCTGCGCCAGGAACGCCGCCGCGCCCGAACACCACCCGATCAACGTCGCCACCTGCCAGAGGGTCACGAACGACACTGCGGCACCCACCACTATGCCGATCGCGCTGCTTGCGAGAAGTCGCCGGTTCGAGACCGCCATCAGCTCAGCAGGAACCGCCGACGTGAATCGTCGAGCCGGCAGTCATCAGCCCCAGCGCCGAGAGGCCGCCCACCGGCGTCTCGACGGCGTAGCGAAACACGTCGCGCGCCGTGTAGTCCGGGCAGTTGTTGCCGTCGGGGCACTTCTCCATCGTCGTGTAGTCGACGACCACGCCGTGCTTGTCGTACCAACCGATGTCGAGGTCGATGGGCACGAAGTGGTTGGTGAAGCCGACGGTCTCGTCCTCGTCGAACGCAAACACCATCGCGTCATAACCGCCGAGGTCACTGCGCTGCTGCATGCCGAGCACCTGCGCCTCGGTTGTCGACGCGAGCAACGCGCAGTACTCCGTCGGGCTCGTACCCACAGTGAAGCGGGCCGTGCCGAACGGGGGGATGATCGGCCGCGTCGAAGCGGTGGTTTTCGACTCGTGTTTCGTCGATCGGCTGATCACGACGATCGTGCCGATCACGACGGGCAGCGCGAGCGCAAGTACGACGACAAGCGCAATCGCCTGCAGCCCGCGCCGGGGCCGCGGCTCCCAGTCCTCGTTATCGAGTGAGACTGCGGACCACCAGCGGCAGGATCACACCGGCGACCGGGCTCACGACCGGATCGATCGGGCGATTGGCGCCCAGCACGAACCATTCGAGCAGCCCGAGCGCGAGCAGCACCCACGCGATGACCTTGACGGCCCGATGGGCCGCAGTGAATTCAGAAGCGCGGTACGGCTGGCTCACGCCGACATGCTTGCACGTCGGCCGCCGCCGTACAGGTTCAGCTCTTCGGCGACGTCACCCGGCAGCTTGTAGCCCTCGTCGGGACCGGGGAACGTGCGGGCGCGGACGTCGGCCGCGTAGGACTGCACTGCTTCGACCGAGTGTGCCTTCACATCGGCGTAGCGACGCACGAACTTCGGCGTGACGCGATCTTCGAGGCCGAGCAGGTCGTGCATCACCAGCACCTGGCCGTCACACACGTTGCCGGCGCCGATGCCGATCGTCGGCACGTCGATGGCGCCGGTGACCATCTGGGCGACGTCGTTCGGAACGCACTCGAGCACGATCGCGAAGACGCCGGCGTGGACGAGCGCCTTCGCGTCGTCGATCAGCAGGCGTGCCGCCTCGGTAGTGCGGCCTTGCACTTTGAACCCGCCCAGCGCGTTGACCGACTGCGGTGTGAGGCCGAGGTGACCCATCACCGGGATCTCGGCGTCGACGATCGCCTCGATGACGGGCACCCGCTTGGCGCCGCCCTCGAGCTTCACGCACTTGGCGCCGGCCCGGATCAGCTTGGCTGCGTTGCGCACCGCGTCCTCAGTTCCGGCGTGGTAGCTCATCCACGGCAAATCGCCGACGACGAGGGCGCGCGGGTTGGTACGGGCGACGGCCGCCGTGTGGTGGGCCATGTCGTCGATGGTCACCTGGAGGGTGTCGTCGTAACCGAGCACGACCATGGCGACGGAGTCGCCGACCAGGATCATGTCGACGCCGGCGTCGTCCGCAATGCGAGCCGTGGGCGCGTCGTAGGCAGTGACCATCACCAGCGGTGTTTGGCCCTTGGCCGCGCGCACGTCAGGCACGGTGACTGGCTTGAGTCCAGACATTGGTTTCTCCTTCATCCCCGTCCCGCGCCGGGTGGCTGCAGGCAGGTGCCAAAAGTGTACGTTGCCGCCGTGTCTGATGCACCCGCGACCACCTGCGAAAACTGCGCCCGGGAGGAAACCCATCCCGACGGGCTTCAGCCCGTCCATCGCGTCTATCTCGAGCTGGACGAATGGGGCGAACAGGAGCCAAAGGCGACAGTCGTGAAGGACGTGGAACGGTGGTGCGTGTCGTGCCGCACGATCTACCCGCACGAGGATCTCGAGAGCTAAGGCTCGGTCGCCGCGTCGCTCTGGCTCTGGCCGGGGCTCGTCGTCGTCGGTGACGGCGTGTCCGAGGGTGGCGGCGTCACCGACGTGTAGGGCGACGTCGTCGTCGTGCTCTTGCGCACCGTCGTCGCGGTGGTACCGGATTTCGCCGTCGTCGTTGTCGCGCTTCGCGCGGGTGCGGTGTAACTCGAGCGGCTGTTGCCGAGCACCTTGCCGCTGAACTTGGTGACCGTCGGGAACGCGTTGAGCGTCTGGCCCTTGGTCACCGACGTCATGAAGCGCTTCCAGATGTCGGCGGGCACCGAACCGCCGGTGACGGGCCGGCCGCCGCGGAAGTTCTCCAACGTCCGGCTGTTGCCCTCCGGATAACCCATCCACACTGCGGCCGTGAGTGACGTGGTCGAGCCGACGAACCACGCGTCGCCGTAGTCCTGCGTCGTGCCCGTCTTGCCGATCAGCGTGTCGGGACCGGCGCCCTTCAAGCGGGCGTTCACGCCGGTGCCGTGTTCGACCACTTGGGTCAGCGCGGTGTTGACGGTGTCAGCCTGTTCCCGGCTCAGCACGCGGGTCCGCGTTGCGTTCCGGCGATACAACACCTTGCCGTCGGCGGTCTGGATCGAGTCGATGAACTGCGGCGTGATGCGCTCGCCGCGTCGTGCCAGAGTCGAATAGGCGGACGCGATGTCGATCGGTGCGACCTCGACGGTACCGAGCACCAGCGACGCGACCGGACGCAGCGGTGCACTCACCCCGAGGTCCTTCGCCATGTCCAGCAACTTGTCGGGACCGATCTCGGTCTCGGCTTGTGCGTAGACGGTGTTGACGGAGTTGCGGGTCGCTTCAATCAGGTTGAGCTTGCCGCCGAAGCCAGCGTCGTCGTAGTTGCCGACGTGCCAGTCCTTGCCGTTGTCGGCCTTGGGCAACACGATCTCTTTCGGCGCCGGGAACGACGATTCGAGCGAGAAGCCCTCCTTCACGATCTCGGCGAGCAGGAACGGTTTGAACGTCGAACCCGGTTGCCGTCCCCGTCCACCGCCGTCGGCGCCCATGGCGAGGTTCACCTTCGAGTCGTTGAAGTTCTTACCGCCGACGAGGGCCCGCACCGCCCCGTCGCTGTCGATCGCGACCAGTGCACCCGACGGATCGTTGGCCCGGTTCAACACGCCGTAGACCGCGTTGTACGCCGCGCGTTGTGCACCGACGTCGATCGTCGTCTGCACGCGCAGGCCGCCACCCAGCACGACCTGTTCGCCGTAGTCGCGCACGAGCAGGCGGCGGATGTAGTCGACGACGTACTCGGTGCCGGCTTCCGACGCGACGACGCGGGGTGCCATGTTGCGCTTGCCCACGACGTAACTGGCGAGGGACTGCTTGCGAACCTCGGCGGCGTCGGCGGCACTGATGTCCTTGGTCTCGACCATCGCCCGCAGGGAGAGATCGCGACGCCTGGTGGCCGTCACCGGGTCCTTGGTGACGTCGGCGGTCTCGGGGGCGCGGATGAGACCGGCGAGGTAGGCAGCCTCACGCAGTCCGAGCTGGTTGACGTCCTTGCCGAAGTACGCCTGCGCCGCGGCCTGAACGCCGTAGGACCCACGGCCGAAGTACACGGTGTTGAGGTAGCGCTCGAGCAGTTCGTCCTTGGTGAGCTCGCGCTCGAGCTTCACGGCGAGCACCGCTTCTTTGAGCTTGCGCCAGACCGTGCGCTCTCGACCGACGTAGGTGTTCTTCACGTACTGCTGCGTGATCGTCGAGCCACCCTGCAGGTGGCCGCCACGAATGTCGTTGATCGTCGCGCGGGCAAGACCGAAGGGGTCCACGCCGCTGTGCTCGTAGAAGCTGCGGTCCTCGGTCGACACGACCGCGTTGCGCACAACCGGTGGTATCGACTTCAGGTCCACCGAGATCCGGTTCTCCGTCCCCGTCAGCGTGGCGAGCCGCGAGCCGTCGGCCGCGAACAGGAACGTGGTCTGCGCCTCGGGCGCCGCGTCGGGCAGCGGGACCCGCGAGAGCACGAACAACGTGCCGGCCACGGCCGTGAAGGCGAGCAAGCCGACGAGAAAGAACAGCCGGCGGTATCGCCAGATCCAACTCCGCCGCTTGGGGCGCTTCTTCTGTGGTGCTCGCCCCGGCATGGGGCATTGACGCTATTGGATCAGCGGCGGTGGGCGGCAGTCGGGGCGGGGGCGTTTGTCCGCAATGCCCCAAGCTGGCGGACCACGAGGGCCAGGACGAACACGGCAAGCGCCGCCGCGAGGCCCTGACCAGCCTGAACGCTGGCGCCGGGCAGCACGCCGAACACGGAAAACAACGACGGCGCGAACGCGAGCATTGACCCTCCGACGACGCCCAAATAGGCAACGACCGTCTCGTCGATCGGCTCGTACACGCCGTGGCGGGGCCCGCGCCACCAGCTCACTGCGGTGAGAACGCCGGTGCCGATCCCGACGGCCAGTCCACGTTCGCTCGGTTGGGCGGCGACCACGCTTGCCAACCCCGCCAGCGCGGGCAACGCGATGAGCCCGTCGATCACCTCCGGCCAGCGGGCCAGCCGCAGGTCGATCGCCGTCGGCTCGGTCGCGATGACCGCGCCCGTCGCAACCATGAGGGGTCCCAGCCCGGCGGGCGACGGAAACGCCGCGGCCGCGCCCACGCCCAGCGCCGCAACGGCGAGTCCACGCTGATGCAGCACCGAACAGGCGACGGCGACGACCAGCGCGGCGAACACGATGCCGGGCGCCGCGTCGGGATTGTTACGAGCGGCCCACACTCCGATCGCGCCGAGACCGCCGGCGGCCACGGGCGCGACGGTGCCGGTGGCCATCAACTGCTTCATGCGGGGCGGGACACTCCGACGCCGCTGCGCGTGGTCGCGCCCCACTTCTCGATCTCCTTCGGCAGGTCGAGCGGGCGCAACTCCATCCGACTGTCGAGAATCTCCTCGGTCAGTCGATCCGCCGGGACCAACCAGACGATCTCGAACTCGATGCCGTTCGGATCCTTGCCGTACAGGCTCTTGGTCGAGCCGTGGTCCGTCGCTCCGACGAGCGCGCCGTGCGACGTCAAAGCGTCGGCAGTCCGCGACAGATCCTCGAGCGTGTCGACCTCCCAGGCGAGGTGGTACAGGCCGACGGTCGCCTGCCCCGCCTGTGAGTCACCGGCGTTCGGGTCGATCTGGAACATGCCGAGGTCGTGATCGTTCGTGGAGTTCTGCGCCTGCAGGAACGCGGCGCGCCCCGGCATCTCGTTCACGACGTGGAAGCCGAGCACCTCCTCGTAGAAGCTCACGGACGCCGACAAGTCACGAACGAACAGCACGGCATGATTCAGACGATGAATGCCCATAGCTAGCGATACCCCGCAGTCACTCCAAGGCCAACGGCCACGACACCAACACCCAGCGCAACCCACGGCTGCCACTTGGCTCGCTGCGGCGACGCCGCGGCAACCCAACCGACTGCCGCACCTCCGACGATGCCGCCGGCGAACACGAGAGCGCTGTTCACACCTCCACCAACCGCGGGACCCGCGACCAGCATTCCGCCGAGCGCTCCGAGCACTGCGCCCGTCGTCCGTTGCCGCCCCGCGAGCACGAGACTCACCGCCGACGCCCACGCGGCCGCGATCGCCACCGACGCGCCGGTCACGCCCGCCGCGCCGAGGACGGCCTGGCTGCCGGTGATGTCGGGGAGTCCCGCCGAGCCGATGCGCGCAAGCGTGGCGATGCCGGCGAGCGCAACCGTCAGCGTGGTGAGGCCCGAGCCCGCAGCGACACCGAGCGCGATCGCAACGACGAACACGTCGCCGCGCCCGGCAAGCACGACGACGGCGGCGGCCGCCAACGACGCATCACGCGCCGCGAGCGGGACTGAATCGAGGGTGCGAGCGCGACGAACGGCGGGCCTTGCGGCGGCTTGGGTCAGCGCCGGCCCCTGCGACCGCCGACGGGCACCTTGCGCACGAGGTGATTCCACGCGCACCGCGGGCACACCTCGACGACGTAACAACTCAGCTCTTCGCCCGACGCGTCGAGCCGACGCAGTTCCTTCATGTTGTCGACGCAGCGGCCCCGAGCGGGAAGGCGGGGGCCGAACGCGTACATGACGTGCACCAGTTCTGCGTCGGCGCAGACGGGGCAGACCTCGGCCGTGCGAACGCCGGCCTTGGCCGCCCGCAGCAACTCCGGGTGTGCGTCGCAGATGTCCTCGCGCATGACCTTGTTGGCCTTGAACTCGGCGAGCACCGCGTTGCGCGCGAGCCGGAAATCGACCGCGGCGCTCCGATCGTCGCCCTGCTTCAGCGATTCGGAACGGCTGGCCACGGCCCGAAACCGTATCGCCTGTAACAACGGCGGCGTTCCCGACACACTGAGTATGTGGACGAGTCGGCCCGCTTTCGCGCGCTCTACGCCGAGGCCTTCGCCCCGGTGCGCCGTTGGGCCCACCACCGCGGGTTGCAGGGCGCCGATGCCGACGACGTCGTGGCCGAGACCTTCACGATCGCCTGGCGCCGGTTCGCCGACATCCCCGCCGACGCCGCGGTGCCTTGGCTCTTCGGTGTCGCCCGCAACGTCGTGCGCAACCACTGCCGCGCCGAAGGGCGACGGGCCGCGCTCAGCCTCGTCGTACCGCCCGCCACGCCCGTGCCCGCGCCGGACGAACCGTCCGATCTGTCGCTGATGCTCGACGCGCTCAAGACGCTGAGCGACGACGACCAGGAAATCCTACGGCTCGTCGCATGGGACGACGTGCCCGTCGCCGATCTTCCCGTCGCATTGGGCTGCTCCGCCGGCGCGGCCCGCGTGCGCCTCCATCGCGCCCGCGAACGATTCGCGACCGCGGTAACACGCGCCGAACAAGAGACACGTAGCGGTCGAGGACGATCGTTACTGGAGGTGCCTGATGTCCGATGACCTGCTGCCTGATCAACTGCTGGATCAACTGGCCAAGGCACGACCACACGTGCCAGCCGATCTCCTCCAACCCCAACCCCAATTGATCGAGGAGATCTTGATGACCACCCCTATTGCGAAGCGTCGCTTCGTGACGCCGATTCGTCTCGGCGCGGCCGCGGTGTTGGCGACGGCGGCCGCAGCGGTCGCCGTGACGCTGCCGAACAACGGCACGGTGACCGCGGATCCGTCGGTGACGACCCAGATCGCGGCGCCGAACATGCAGCGCATCGCCGAATCCACGGCTGCGGCGCTCAGCTCCGGCCGCGCGCACATCGTCTACACGACCGACAACGGCCACTTCATCCACGACAGCGGTGACTTCACGATCGAGTTCGCCGGCGAGAACCGCTCGACCGTGGGTCGCCTCGATCCCGGCAACCCGTGCGCCGACGCGTCGATCCCCGTCGAGAAACAGGAGCGGTGCGAAGCCGACAACAGCTTCGAGATCGCCAACAAGGTCGTCGACGGCCGCTTCTACCTGCGGGACGGAGCGCCCGGACAGCAGACGTGGATCGAGGACACCAACGAGCACCTCAGCGGTTCCGACCTCTTCAACGCCGACCCCCGCACGCTCGTGGCCGGCGCCAGTGAGGACGCCCAGTTCCGTGATGCCGGCAACGGCACCGTCGACGGTGTGGCCGTGCGTCATTTGGAGGCGACTCGTCTCGACGCGGTGCCCCGCGTCAATCTCGGCCTCGGCCCCGTGAACGACGACAAGACCAAGGTCACCAAGTTCGACGTCTGGGTCGACGCCGACAACGTCGTGCGTCGCCTCGACGTGTCGACCTCGATGACCGAGACCGTTTACCCACACGCCCGCACGATCTTGACGAAGGACGCCAACGGCAACGTCGTGAAGAAGGGCCTCGACCCCGACAACATGGGCCCGTCCGAACAACGCACCACGAAGACCGCCTACACGGTCACCTTCAGCGACATCGGCGCCCCCATCACCATCGAGGCCCCCGCCAACGCCCGCAAGGTCGCCGGCAAGGGCTGACCCCTCGGCCTCTCTCACCGACTTTGTCCGGGTTTCGCGTGTTGGGCGTGCGAAACCCGGACGAAGTCGTCAGGAGATGGCGGCGACGAGCGCGTCGAGCGTCGGGTCGGCCGGAGCGTCGGCGCGACGGATGACGACGAGCGTGCGGCGGGCGAAGGGCATCGTCCCGACACGGTGCACGTCGACGCCAAAGCGCTCCACTTGTGCGACGGGCAGCACGGACCACCCCAGGCCGAGCGCGACCATCTGCGCGAGCACCTCGGGCTGATGGGACTCGGCCACCACCGTCACCGGATGCCCGGCTCGCCGCAGCGCCGCGACGACCGACTCACGAGTGTGTGACCCGACGGGATAGGTGACCCACGGGCCCCACGCGTTGACGTCACCTTGACGGGGCGCGTACACGGCAAGGTCTTCCTCCAACAGCAGCGTTGCGGTGAGGCCTTCGGGTAGTACGCCGGGTTGGACGCACACCACGACGTCGAGCCGCGCGGCGACCAGGTCACGCAGCAGATCGCCCGACGGGCTCACCTGGAGACGCACGTCGACGTCAGGTCGCTCGGCCCGAAACGCCGCGAGACCCGCGGCGCAGTGGATGGTCGCGGCGGCGTCGATCATGCCGACCCGCACGACACCGGCCACACCTTCCCGTCGCCGCTCGGCCCAGCGAGCGAGGTCGTGCGTGCGGGCCAGCACCGCCTGCGCATGATCGAGGACGACGGGCGCGGCCTCCGTGGGCACGCGCCGGCGTCCGTCGCGCTCGAACAGCGCAACGCCGAGTCGCTTCTCGAGTTCCGCGAGGCCTTGGCTCAACGCCGAGGGCGTCACCCCCACCGCGGCCGCGGCGTCACCCCATGTCGGGTGCTCGTGCACCGCGACCAGGTAGTCGAGCTGGTGCACCGAGATGTTGGGCAGGCCGCGCATGTTGTTAAGTAATTCTAAACCATTGAACTGCTTGCAACAGTTTCCCTTTACGCTTGCAACTATGACTGCACGCAACATCGCCCCGGCCACCGGCAAGCTGGGCGTCCTGCTCCCCGGCCTCGGCGCCGTGGCTTCCACCGTGATCGCCGGCGTGATCCAGGCCCGAAACTCGGGCGTCGCCCCGATCGGCTCGATCAGCCAGATGGCCCACATCCGCCTCGGTGACCGCGCCGAGAACCGCAACCCGCTCATCAAGGAGTTCGTGCCCCTCGCCGACCTGAACGATCTCGTGTTCGGCGGCTGGGATCCGATTTCGCCCAACGCCCTCGAGGCCGCCCGCACCGCCGGCGTGCTCGAGGAGCGCGACATCTCCCCGATCTCGGCGGAGCTCGAAGGCGTCACCGCGATGGACGCCGTGTTCGATCAGGACTGGGTCAGCCGCCTCGACGGCACCCGCGTCAAGACCGGCGCCACCAAGATGGATCTGGCGCAGGCGTTGATGGACGACATCGTGCGCTTCAAGGAAGAAAACGGTTGCGACCGTCTCGTCATGGTGTGGTGCGCGTCGACCGAGGCCTACCGCGACGTCACCGAGGTGCACAGCTCCGTCGAGAAGTTCGAGGCCGGCCTCGTCGCCAACAACCCGCTGATCAGCCCGTCCCAGATCTACGCGTACGCCGCGATCATGAGCGGTGTTCCCTACGCCAACGGCGCGCCGAACCTGAGCTGTGACCTGCCGTGCATGTTCGAGCTCGCCGAGCGTGAAGGCGTGCCGATCGGGGGCAAGGACTTCAAGACGGGCCAGACCCTCATGAAGACGATCGTCGCCCCCGGCCTCAAGGCCCGCATGCTCGGCCTCAACGGCTGGTTCTCGACCAACATCCTCGGCAACCGCGACGGCGAGGTGCTCGACGACCCGGAGAACTTCCGTTCGAAGGAAGTCTCGAAGGCCGGCGTGCTCGACACGATCTTCCAGCCCCAGGAGTACCCGCAGCTCTACAGCGACATCTCCCACGTCATCCGCATCAACTACTACCCGCCCCGCGGTGACAACAAGGAAGGCTGGGACAACATCGACATCTTCGGGTGGATGGGCTACCCGATGCAGATCAAGATCGACTTCCTCTGCCGCGACTCGATCCTCGCCGCGCCGATCGTGCTCGACCTCGCGCTGTTCATGGACCTCGCGGCTCGCGCCGGCGAGAAGGGCGTGCAGGAGTGGCTCAGCTTCTACTTCAAGGCACCGACCACGGCTGACCCGAAGCTGTTGCCGGAGCATGACATCTTCATTCAGCAGATGAAGCTCAAGAACACGCTGCGCGAGTGGATGGGCGAGCCCGCCGTCACGCACTCCGAGGCGTAAGCGTCCCACCGAATCGAAGAAGCCCCGGTCAACGTTGACCGGGGCTTCTTCGCGGAACGCGACGATCTGGGGGAGTTAGGCCGCCGCGTCCATCGCCTCACCGACGATGCCGCAAGGCTGGGGGAGGGTCGTCGGTGGGTTGGTGAGGATGACCACTACTTCGACGCCGTTGTCGGAGAGGTGGCACTTCGTCTCGTCGCCGCCGAGCGTGCCGAGCTCGAGCTCGTTGATCGCTTCGGTCGGTGCCGCGTAACCGCCTTCGCCGGTCAGCTCGAGCTGGCCTGCGCGCGCGATGGCGAACTGATAGTCGACGCCTGCGAGCTGCGTCCGGAACGACTGCCCCATTGCAGTCGTGTCGAGTGCCTTGCCCTCGTCAGCTCCAGCGGAATGACCGAAGAGTCCGGCGATGGCGATGACGGCAACGGCGATCAGTGTCTTCATGTTCAGCAAGACCCATGAGCGGCAGCGATCTTGCAAAAACCACAAAAGTTTTTTCGGGCACGTCAGAATCAAGGAATGCCGACTGACAACGCCGCCGCGTGGGACCGCCACTCCGCGGCGTACCAGGCCGGTGCCCAGCTCCCGACCGACGTCGCCCACTACGGCCCGGACATCGGTACCGAAACCGACTTCCGTCTGCTCGGTGACCTCAAAGGAAAGCGCGTCCTCGAGCTCGGATGCGGCGGCGCGCAGTGTTCGATCGCGTTCGCGAAGCAGGGCGCCATCGCCATCGGCGTCGACTTTTCGTCGGAACAGCTGGCGTTCGCACGGCGGCTTTGTGACCGCGAAGCCGTGAAGGTCGAGCTTCGTCACGGTGATCTCGCCGACCTTGCCTTCGCTCGCGCCGAGTCGATCGACCTCGTGTTCTCGGCCTATGCGTTCGGCTACGTCGAAGACCTCGGCCGCGTGTTCCGTCAGGTGCACCGCGTGCTCAAGCCCGGCGCGCCGCTCGTGTTCTCGTTGCCGCACCCGGCCTACGACATGATCGACGACGACAGCGACAATCCACTGCAGATCCGGCGCTCGTATTTCGATCGCACACCGATCGATTACGAGTGGAACGGCATCGCGTTCACGGACTACCGCCACACCATGGCCGACATCTACATGGGCCTGCTCCGCGCCAACTACCGGGTCGACGTCATGATCGAGCCGGAGCCGCTTCCGGGCGGTCCGCGCAGCCAGCACTGGCGCGAGGCGTACCGGTACGTGCCGCGTACGCTCATCATCCGGGCGCGCAAAGAAGGCATCTGAACTAAACCCTTGGCCCATGGCTGAGGATCTCGTCCAGAACGCACGCCGTCTCGCAGCAGCACTCGAGCCCTTCGCGGGTCAGGTGTATTTCTCGCCCGAAGCGCACGCCGAGTACGTCGCGTTGGGGTTCAACCCGAGCCCGGCCGCGATCGGAGATCCCGGTGTCGCGATGCCCGACGGACCCGCGTACTTCACCTCCCGCGGCTCGGTGATGGGTCAGGTACCGGGCGAGCTGATCGCTTCGGCCTTCGCCGTGTTCAATCCGGCCGCGGTCGTGCCGTCGGTCACTTACGGCTGGACGCTGACCGACGCCGCCACGATCTGCGCGGCGCGCGACAAGGGCGGCATCGGCCAACTGGAACGCATCCTCGGCGAGAAGCCCGACAACATCGACCTCGTCGCCGACCTGTTCGAACGCGCGGCGTCGACGTTGCGGCCCGAAGGCCGCCCGCTGTTCGCCGGGCTGTCGTCGCAGAAGGTGCCCGAGTCCGCCCTCGGTCGGGCGTGGCGCTGCGCCGACATGTTGCGCGAGTACCGCGGCGACTCGCACACCGCGTCGTGGATCTCCGAGGGCGTCGACGCGACCGAAATCTGCTTGTTGACGGATCTGTACTGGAACCTGCCGATGCGCTCGTACTCGCGCAGCCGCGCGTGGTCCGACGACGAGTTCGATGCGGCGGCCGAGCGCCTCACCTCGCGGGGACTGCTCGACGGTGACGGCTACACCGACGCCGGCCGCGCCCTGCGCGAGACGATCGAAACGAACACCGATCTGCAGATGCGTTCGGCCATCGACGCCCTCGGCGACGACCTCGACCAGCTGTGCACGATTCTCAGTGACTGGGGCAAGCAGATCCGGGCCGCGGGCGGCTACCTCAGCGGCGGGCCTGACTCGCTCGCCAACGGTCGGTAGCCCGAAGCGGGTACGTAGTCGGCCATGGATCGCGGAACCGTCCTCACCACCGGAGCCAGCTCGGGCATCGGACTCGCCACTGTCGTCGAAGTCGCCCGGCAGGGCTTTCATTCGATCGGCAGCGTCCGCTCCGACGCGAAGGCCGACATCGTGATGAAAGCTGCGGCCGAAGCCGGCCTGTCGGGACGCGTCGACACCGTCATCCTCGACGTCACGGACGCCGACGGCTGCGCGACGGTCATCGACGAGCTGCCGGCGTTGCGGGGCCTCGTGAACAACGCCGGCTACGGCCTCACCGGAGCAGTTGAAGACGTCACCGACGAGGAGGCGCACCAACTCTTCGAGACGATGGTCCACGCGCCGATCCGTCTCGCCCGCCTCGCGCTACCGCGCATGATCGCCAACGGTGGGGGCCGCATCGTGAACGTGTCGTCGATCGCCGGCCGGGCCACGTCGCCGTTGGCCGGTCACTACGCGGGCGCCAAGCACGCGCTCGAAGCGATCACCGACGCATTGCGCATCGAAGTCGCGTCTCGCGGGGTGCAGGTCAGTCTCGTCGAACCCGGCGGCTTCAAGACCAACATCTGGGACGACATGGAGCGCGACATCGCGAACCGCAAGGCGGACGGGTCACGGTTCACGACCGCGTACGAGCGTTCGATGAACGGACAGCGAATGTTGGAGGTGCTGATGGGCGACCCGTCGCAGTGCGCCAAGGTCATCGCGACCGCGCTCACCACCCGCCTACCCCGCCCGCGTTATCTCGTCGGCCTCGACGCCCGCGC
The DNA here is from genome assembly GCA_048498715.1 of Actinomycetota bacterium. Classification (GTDB taxonomy): domain Bacteria; phylum Actinomycetota; class Acidimicrobiia; order Acidimicrobiales; family JACCXE01; genus JACCXE01. The sequence goes on from JBEHXL010000016.1 coordinate 33,571, forward strand.
GTTGTTCGTCGCCGACGCGCTCACACCCACCCCGATCAAGGACTTGATGCTGCGCCTGGGTTTGGGTCTGTAGTCACGCAAGCCGCGCCTGCCAGCGGTCGGGGGCGACCTCGACGAACGGGTAGCCGTTGATCACCCGCGTGGTGCGGTCCCAGAACAGGTGCGGGTGGTCGCTCGGCGTCAGGCACAACACGTGGATGCTCACGCCGTCGCCCGGGCCCGGGTTGCGCACGCGGTGCCAGCCGTCGCCCTCGTCGGGCAAGAGATAGGTGATGTCGCCCTGGCGCCACACGTGGCGTGAGACCTCGCTGAGGTCGACGTCGGCGTCGTGCTCGTGCGGTTCGTCACTCCCGGCGTACCGCGTCTCCTCGTCGCCGCCGCGGTAGTAACCGATCACGCCCCAACAGCCGTGATGGTGCACGCCCGACGATGTTCCTTCGGGGAACACCACGCCCAGAATGTGGAACCGGCCGTTTGGGTCGGCGTAGAGCAGGTTGCCGACGGCATCACCGTCGAGCGACTCGCACGCGTGTGCCGGCACACCGTCGGACTGCAACAGCGCGTCCATTGCGGCGCGCATGGCGTCGCAGCGGGCGCGCTCGTTCGGGAGGTCGGCGTCGAGCGCGGCGGCGGCTGCGTCGGCGAGCGTTTGCAGTTCCGGCGTCAGCGGCGCGGGCATCTGCGTATCTTGCTCGCGTGACCGAGTCGCTCGCCCCGTCTCCCCTTTCCCTGGCTCACCTCCCCACGCCGTTGGAGCTCGCCGATCGACTCGGCGCCGCCCTCGGCCTCGAAGCGGGCCGACTGTTCGTGAAGCGCGACGACTGCACAGGCCTGGCCGGCGGCGGCAACAAAGCCCGCAAGCTCGACTACCTCGTGGCCGACGCAGTGGCGCAGGGCGCGAACGTGTTGGTCACCGGCGGCGGGCGCCAGAGCAACCACGTGCGTATGACCATCGCCGCCGCCAACAAGCTCGGGCTCGAGGCGACCGTGGTCCTGGCGAGCGACGAAGTGGTGAAGCCGAGTGGGAACGTCGTGCTCGACTACGTCCTCGCCCCAGAGTTCGTATGGGCTGGCCCGCTGAAGTACTACCCGCTCGAAAAGAAGATCGCGGCCGTCTGCGACGACCTGCGCGCTGCGGGCCGCCAGCCATACCTGATCCCGATTGGCGGCGCGACGCCGGTCGGCGCGCTCGGCTACGTCGACGCGGCCGATGAGATCGTGACGGACCTCGGCCAGAAGCCGGCACTGGTGGTGACCGCCGACGGATCAGGAGGTACCCACGCGGGGCTGGTCGCCGGCCTCGGCGACCACGCGCTCGTCCTGGGTGTCGACGTCGGAACGCGCCCCGACCTCGAGGAGGTCGTACCGCGGGAAGCCGCCGCGGCCGCCGAGCTCGCGGGACGCGCATCACCGATCGGCGAGGTCCGCGTCGACCACGACTTCTTCGGTGAGGACTACGGACTGCCGACCGACAGCGCCCGCGAAGCACTCCACCTGTTCGCAACGACGGAGGGCCTGCTGCTCGATCCCGTGTACAGCGGCAAGGCCGCGGCGGGTCTTGTCGCGTACGCGCGCGAAGGACGATTGCCCGACGGGCCGATCGTGTTCATGCACACCGGCGGCGTACCTGCGCTCTTCACGAGCACGTTCGCCGAGTGGGTGAAGTCCTGACTAGGGCTGGATGCAGACCAGGTACTGCGGGCCGAGGTCTTGCCCGTTGACCCACACGTGGGTCATGCCGCAGCCGTCTTTGTAGAGGCCGGTCTTACCGATGGTCTGTGCCGCCTGGGCCTGACCGGCGGCGGCGCCGGCGAGACCGATCAGTGCAGCAGCGAACCCCAGGACGAGAGCAACTCGTTTACGCATGAGCCGGAACTCTATTGGCGCTCCGCCCACCATGCGTCGAGGCGCTTGAACGCTTCCTCTTCGCCGATGGGTCCTTCTTCGAGGCGGATCTCGAGGAGGAAGGCGAGTGCTTCACCCACCGTGCGCGAGGGCGCGATACCGAGATGCTTCATCACCTGTTCGCCGTCGATGTCGGGACGGATCGCGTCGAGCTCTTCTTGCGCGCGCAGCCGCTCGATCTCGCGCTCGAGCTTGTCCATGCGATCGGAAAGCCGCTTCGCCTTGTTCTCGTTGCGCGTCGTGCAGTCGGCGCGGGTGAGCTTGTTGAGACGGTCGAGCAGCGGACCGGCATCTCGTACGTAGCGGCGAATCGCCGAGTCGGTCCACCCCATCGCGTACGTGTGAAAGCGAAGATGCAATTCGACGAGGGTCACGACCTGGTCGCGCTCTTCCGTCGGCCACTTCAACGCATCGAGCCGTTTCTTGGCCATGCGGGCGCCGACCACCTCGTGGTGATGGAACGACACGCCGTTGTCGAACCGACGCGTCGCCGGCTTGCCGATGTCGTGCAGCAACGCCGACATACGCAGGATCAGATCGGGCTCGGTGTTGCCCACGACCGCGATCGAGTGCGCGAGCACGTCCTTGTGACGATGAATCGGGTCCTGCTCCACGCGCATCGCGGGAAGCTCCGGCAGGAACTGGTCGGCCAATCCTGTCTCGCAGACGAACCAGAGGCCGGGCGCGGGATCGTCGAGCACGAGCAGCTTGTTGAACTCGTCGCGGACGCGCTCGGCCGAGACGATCTCCAAGCGCGACGCCATCGCCTTCACCGCCGCGACGAGTTCGTCGTCGGGCACCAGGTTGAAGCCCGCGATGAACCGCGCCGCGCGCAACATGCGCAGCGGATCGTCCGAGAACGACTCCTCCGGCGACAGCGGCGTACGCAGCCGCCCTTGGGCAAGGTCGATGAGGCCGTCGAAGGGGTCGATGATCTCCGTGCTCGGCAACTTGAGCGCGAGTGCGTTGACGGTGAAGTCACGACGGGCGAGATCAGCCTCGACCGCCGACGAGAACGTCACCTCGGGCTTGCGGGAGTCCGGGTGGTACGCCTCGGCGCGGTGCGTGGTGATCTCGTAGTCCCGGCCGTCCTTCTTCGCGCCGATCGTGCCGAAGCGCTTGCCCTGTGACCACAGCGCATCGGCCCAGCCCTTCAGGATCTGCTCGGTCTCGTCGGGCAACGCGTCGGTGGTGAAGTCGAGATCGTCACTGTCCTCGAGGCGGTTGACGATCGCGTCACGCACGACGCCACCCACGAGGTACAGGTTTTTACCCGCGGCGCTGAAGCGTTCCGCGAGATCGGCCGTGGCCGCGACAAGGCCCTCCAGCCGCTGAGGAATCACATTTCAAAGGTAGGCCGTTAGCCTCATTGGCGGTGACATCGGCGCTGGTGACGGAAGGGGCTGAACGGGCGCGGGTCGGCCCGTGGCACGGCGACGCACGTGTCGGCTGCGTGACCCCGCAACCGGGCTGCCCTCCCCTGTCCGCCCGCAGTGTGCAGCGTTGTCTCGAGGCGCTGCGACGCCTCGGGTTTCGTGAGGCAATCACGGCGGCAATCGCCCCCAACGAGTCGGCGGGTTTCTTCGCAGCCGGCTTCACGATCACGGAGCACCTTCACCTGCTCGAGCGCACGGTGACCGCCGCGGACCGCGGTGCGGTGTCGATTCCCGCCGGCATCGAACTGCGACGAGGCACCAAAAAGGACGTGCCCGAACTGCTCGAGGTCGACGGGCGCAGCTTCGGCTCGTTCTGGCGTCTCGATGCGGCCGGCATCCAGGACGCCCGCACGGCCACGGCCTTCGCGCGGTTCCGCGTCGCCATGAAGGGCGACCGCTTGGTCGGCTACGCGATCACCGGACGCCAAGGCCGCGTCGGGTACCTCCAGCGGCTCGCCGTCGACCCCAGCGTTCGGCGCAGTGGTGTCGGCACCGCGCTCGTCCTCGACGGCGTTCGGTGGGCGGCGCGACGCCATACGCGCACGCTGCTCGTCAACACCCAGGAGTCCAACGCAACGGCGCTGGCGCTGTACGAATCTCTCCAGTTCCGTTTGAAGCCCGAGGGCCTCCAGGTGTTGTCCGCTCCGCTCACGTGAGGTTGCTCCGGGGACTCGCCGTCGCGCTTGTGTGCCTTGCCGCGTTGGTGGTCACGGTCCCGGCGCGTGCCGCCACGGCGAAGATCACCGATCTCACCCTCGAGAGTCAGACCCCGTGGGTCGGTCGCGGCGGCTCGTTTTCCGTCCGCCTGGCCCAGCCGCCGACATTCTCGACCGCAGCTTCCGACCTCGAATACGCGATCTCGGTCTACCCGGCGTCGACCAGCCGCTCCGCGTTCACCCAGACGCTGACGACGCGCCCTCGCACGGCGCCGCTCGCAGTGATCACCATCGGCGCGACCGAAGCCGTCAGCGACAGCACCGGAGCGGTCACCCTCGACGTCGGCGTGCAAGATCCCGCGCTTCCGCGCGACCGGGCCCGCGTCGGACTTCGCGGCGCCGGCGTGTACCCGGTGTCGGTCGACCTCCGCACGATCGGGTCCGACGTCCACGCCCGCCTCCTCACCCACCTCATCTACGTGCCCGAAACGCCGACCGGGCCCAAACTCGCAGTCGGCGTCGTCGTGCCGTTGCGCGCGCCGCTCGCGTTGCACGCCGACGGCACCGACGTGCTGCGCGCGACAGATGTGAACGCGATCACCAGCGTGGCCGCCACTCTCGCCACCTTGCCGACGAGCGGCACGCTGCTTGCGCCGGCACCGGAAACGCTGGCCGCCCTCGCGCGCAGCTCGCGCAACGGCGACCAAGCGGCGGTCAACGCGCTGCAGGCCCTTGCGAAGGACCACTTGGTGATCCCCTCGCCTTTCGTGGCAACGCAGGCGCCCGCCGCAACGGCCGAAGGCCGCAACGTCTCGGCCGCCCGCGGCCAGGACGTGATCCACGACGTGATGGGCCAGACGCCCAACGCCGGCCTCAGCGTCATCACCGACTCCAGCGATGACCGCCTCGAAGCTGAGCTCCCGTCGAGGCTCATCGTCTCCGACAAGTTGCTCCAGCCGGCGAGCCAGCGCGTGACGCCGGCCGAGCCGGTGACCGTCCGCCGTTCGAACGTCAAGACCGGATCGGTACCGGCGCTCATTGCCGACTCCGGCATCGCCGCCCACTTCGACAACAAGGTGTCACCGGTGCTCAGCGCGCATCATCTGCTGGCTGACCTCGCGACGATCTACTTCGACAGCCCGGGCCGCTTCCGTTCGGTGATCGTCAACCCGGCTGACGCCTGGCGAGCGAACGCCGATCTGCTGGCGCCGTTCCTGGCCGGCCTCGAATCGAGCCCGATTCTCGAAGCGGCGGGACCCGACCGCCTCTTCCAGCTCGCGACCAAGCGCACCACGCCGCGCGCCCGCGTGCTGAATGCGGTACCGACACCACCGCCGTTGCCCACGGGCTTCCCGACGCTGCGGCGCACCGTCGATTCGCTGCGCGGGGTGATGGGTAACGACTCCGACGTCGCGCAGAACTTCGCCGATCGTTTGCTCATCGCTGCCTCCGCCGGCTTCGACGCGTCCGAACGACGCGACTACGTGCGTGACCTCATGGACGCCGTCACCGAAGAGCGTCACAAGTTCCAACTGCCGGCGGGCGGCGCGCTCACGTTGACGGCCCGGCGCGGCGGTATCCCGATCACCGTGCGGTCCGACGCGGGCTACGACGCGCACGTCATCCTCCAGGTCGCGAGCGACCGGCTGCGGTTTCCCGGTGGCGCCACGCGCACCATCACGCTCACGCATCAGAACACGACACAGCGCTTCACGATCCAATCCCTGGGTTCGGGCAACGTGCCGTTGCGGGTGCTGCTGAAGTCTCCCGACGGACGCGTCGTCCTGGCCCAATCTCGTTTCACCGTTCGATCGCGCAACGCGTCGGGCGTCGGCATCGCGCTCTCGGCCGGTGCGCTGCTGTTCCTGCTGGTGTGGTGGTATCGCCACGCGGCGCACCGCCGACGCTCGACGACCCCATGACCGAACCGCTCAATCTGCGGCGCCGGAGCACCGTGATGGCGGCCGGCACGGTCCTGTCGCGCGGGACGGGGTTCCTCCGCGTCCTGGCGCTTGGTTACGCACTCGGGTTCAACCGTCTGTCGGACGCCTACAACCTGGCCAACACGCTGCCGAACATCGTGTACGAACTGATTCTCGGCGGGGTCGTGAGTGCGACCTTGGTTCCGCTGTTCGTCGGGCTCTTCGACGACGAATCGGAGGAGGACGCGTGGCACGGCGTGGCCGCCGTGCTCTGGCTCGTCGTCGCCGCCACGGTCGTGCTGAGCATCGTGTTCGCACTCGCGGCGCCGCTGCTGTCAGCGCCCTACGCGGCCCTGAACCACGCCAAGTCGGCGGGCGCCCAGAAGCATCTCACCGTGGCCTTCATGCGGTTCTTCGCGCCACAAGTCGTCTTGCTCGCCGGCATGTCGGTAGGAACGTCGATCCTGAACGCACGGCGCAAGTTCGCGTCCCCGATGTTCGCACCGGTCCTCAACAACCTCGTGGCGATCGCCGCGCTCGTGACGGCTCCGCATTTCATCACCGCCCATGGACGTTCCACCCTGCAACTCGGCGCCGGCCTTGTCATTCTCGGCGCCGGCACGACGCTCGGCTACGGCGCGCAACTGATCGGACTCGTCCCTGATCTGCGCGCCATCGGGGCGCGGCTGCGACCGACATGGGACCCGCGCCATCCCGTCGTGCGCCGGGCGGCGCGCCTGTCGACGTGGACGTTTGGTTTCGTCATCGCAAACCAGGTTGCCTACCTCTTCGTCGTCGCCCTCGCCAACAAGCGCGGCGGCGAGCTGAGCGCCTACCAAGCGGCGTTCATGTTCTTCCAGCTGCCGCACGCGATCGTGGCGGTGTCGATCACCAGCGCGCTGCTACCGGAACTGTCGTCGGCCGCAGGACGCGGTGACCGCGCCGAATACCAAGCGTTGTTTCTACGCGGCATCCGCATCATCGCTGCGCTTCTCATTCCGGCTGCAGTCGTCGGTGTGTTTCTCGCCCGACCCGCGCTCGGCCCCATCCTCGGTCACGGCGAGCTCACGACGAAGTCGCTCCACACCACGGCGACGACCCTCTCCGCATTCGTCGTTGGTCTGCCGGGCTTCTCGGCCTACTCGTTGTGCATGGGCGCGCTCCAGGCGCGGCGCGACATGGCGAAGGTGTTCTGGCTGTACGTGCTGGAGAACAGCATCAACATCGTGCTGGCGCTCGCGCTGTATCCGTCGATGCACGTGCGCGGTCTCGCCTACGCGTACGCCGCGGCGTATTCGATTGCCGCGATCGTCGCCTTTTTCGTCGTCATGCGGACCGGCGGAACTGATCAGCCGTTACGGTTTCCCGCGTCAGCGAGTCCAACCCCTGACGCCCTTCTGGAAGAGGAACAATGACCATTCGCATCGTCACCGACAGCTCGTGCGACCTGCCGCCGTCGACCTGCGCGGAACACGGCATCGACGTCGTGCCGCTGTCGATTCGCTTCGGCGACACCGAGTACACCGACCGTCGAGACCTCACGCCCAAAGAGTTCTGGGCGAAGGTGAAGGAATCGAAGGTCCTGCCCGAGACGGCCGCCCCGTCACCCGGTGCGTTCGAAGAATGCTTCCGTAACGCCGCGTCGCAAGGAGCCACCGGCGTCGTGGCGGTGTGCCTCTCCTCGGGACTCTCGGCGACCTATCAATCCGCGCAGCTGGCGGCCGAAGCCGTGAAGGACACCATCGACGTCCGCGTGATCGACAGCCAGAACGTCACGCTGGCGCTGGGGGTGCTGGCGCTCGCGGCCGCCCGCGCTGCGGCCGCGGGTCAGTCGCTCGACGACGTCGCGACGCTCGTACAGCAGAAGACGGCGCACGTGCGTCTGTTCGCTGCGCTCGACACACTCGAGAACCTCCGCAAGGGAGGTCGCATCGGCGCCGCCCAAGCGATGCTCGGCTCGATGCTTTCCGTCAAGCCAATCATCACGGTCACCGACGGGGCCGTGGGCGAAGCCGGCAAGCAGCGCACGCGCGGCAAGTCGCTCGACCGCTTGATCGAACTGGCGAAGGAGAACGGCGCCGCGAACGCCAAGGCGATCGGCGTCATGCACGGTGACGCACCGGACGTCGACACGTTCCTCGACAAACTCTGTGCGGCACTCGGCTGCGACAAGGGCAGCGTGATCCTCGCCGACGTCGGCGCTGTCGTCGGCACCCACACCGGGCCCGGTGCCATCGGCATCGCATGGGAAGAGGGCGATTCCTAAATAGCCTGCAGGGTGTGACCGGAGACGGAACGCTCGTCGCCGGTCGGCGTGTTGCTGACCGGTACCGACTCGTCGCGCAACGCAGCGCGGACGAGTGGGACGCGGTCGACGAAACCCTGCGGCGCAACGTCGTGGTCCATCTCCTGCCGGCGACAGCTGACCAGCACGACAAGGACCATTTCGCGCTCGAGGCGCGTGCGCTGGCCGGCTTGCCGCACCGCAACGTCGTGGCGACCTACGACACGGGCGTCGACGTCGACGGTGCGAGCTACCGCGTCGACGAGTTACCCGACGGAGCCGCGCTCGATCCGGCGACGGTCAACGACTCGCAGCGGGTGTCGTACGCGACGCAGATTGCGCGAGCCGTTGCCGAAGCGCACACGCGCGGCTTGCTGCACGACGCGCTCACATCGGGCAGCGTCCTCGTGCACGAAGACGGGCGCATCAAGGTGCGCGGCTTTTACCTGCCGGTCGAACCGGCCACCGATGAAGACCGTCAGCGCGACGTCGACTCGGTCGTCAACCTCGTGGCCGCGCTGGCCCCGGCGCAGGCGCACCCGCTGCGCGAAATGGCGCACGGTTGGCGCGGCACCGATCCGCCGGAGTCGGTTGCCGACATCGTGAATGCCTTGCTGGGGTTGCCCGACGACGCGGACACCATCGCGCTCGTCGATCCGGACCCCACCCCGGTGGCCGGCATCCCGCGCACGAAGCGGCGCCTCTCACCCGGAGCGATCGTCGCGTCGGTGCTTCTCGTCGCTACCGCGGTCGTCGTCATCGCGCTGCTGCCCGGGCGCGGGAACTCGGGTGACGTTTCGGGCCCCGCCGTCGCGATTCGCGCAGTCGCGTCCTCGCTCGACCCGCAGGGCGACGGCACCGAGAACGAGTCGATGGCGCCCCTGGCCGTCGACGGAAACGCCTCGACCGTCTGGAAGACGGACCGGTATCACCGTGCCAACTTCGGCAACCTCAAGGACGGGGTCGGCCTGGTGCTCGTCAGCCAGAGCGGTATCGCCGAGTTCGACTCGCTGCGCGTCCAGACGCCGCAGTCGGGTTGGAAGTATTCGGTCTACGTCGCCGAATCCCGAGCGGCCACTCTCGCCGGGTGGGGTCCGGTCGTGGCGACGGCTACCGCAACCTCGAACGACTTCTCCATCCCGCTGAACAACACGAAGGGCGGCGCGGTGCTGCTCTGGATCACTGAGCCCGGCCCCGGCTTCCAGACGCGCATCGCCGAACTCAGCCTCACGGGCCGCGTGTGATCGACGACGAGGTCCGGCGGGCCCAAGCGGGCGACCGCGCCGCGCTCGACCGGCTCCTGCGGGCCAATTACGACCGCATGTTCGCTGTGTGCCGGCGGCTGACCGGCAACGACAACGACGCCGCCGACGCGTGCCAGGAAGCGCTCATCGCGATCGTCCGCAACATCGCCAAGTTCGACGGGCGCGCCAACTTCGGCACGTGGGCGTACCGCATCGCGGTCAACGCCAGCCTCGACGAACTGCGCCGACGTCGACGTCGCGCTCGCCCGGACGACCGCCTCGTCGCATCCAAGAGCGACGAACCGGACCCGACGCCCGATCCGTCGATTTCGATCAGCGATCGTCTCGCCCTCGACGCCGCGCTCGGCGGCCTCTCGCCCGAGTTCCGCGCCGCGGTCGTCCTGCGCGACGTCGCCGGTCTGGACTACGCCGAGATCGCCGAGGCGCTGGACATCCCTGCTGGCACGGTCCGCAGCCGCATCGCGCGCGGCCGCGCCGCGCTCGCTGACGCACTCCGGGGAACCCGGAGCGAGCCTGGCAACGTCTAACGAAAGGTCACATGTCCCACCCCGACGACGAATTTCTGAGCGCGCTGCTCGACGGCGAGGCCCCGCCGGGTGACGTCGCGCACGTCGACGGGTGCGACGACTGCCAGACTCGACTCGGCGAGCTTCGTGGCGCGTCGACGCTGATCGCCTCGGCCGTGTCGTTGCCACCCGCCCACCTGCGGGAGGCGGCGCTGGCGACCGCGCTGCGATCGTTGGACGAACCCGCTTCGATTGCGCCGGCGCCCCGGCGCATGAGTGCCCTGTCGGCGGCCGCCGTGTTGCTCGTCGCGCTCGCCGTGGGTGGCCTCCTGATCACGCAGCTCGGTCGCAGCCCGGACCGCACAGCCAATACGTCGGATTCAGGTTCGCTGGCCCAGGCCCTGGGCTCGACGACGGTCGGCCGCGCCGACAAATCCGCGGCTGCGGACGACGCTTCGAGCACGCTCGCCGCTCCGTCGGCGGAGATGTCAGCGGCCGGGACCGCCGGCGGCGGGTCCGCGGGTGCGTACAACGCGGGCGAGCTCGGAACTGTCAGTGCCATCGACGAACTGATCCGGCGGGCGTCAGCTGATCTGGATCAGCCCGACGCCGATCGCTTCGACCACACCGTCGACGAGCCGTCGCCGTGCCCGGTGGAAGTGGCCGGTACGGCGCTGTGGCAAGCGACGCTGACCTTCAACGGCGAGGCCGCCGTCGCAGAGGCCGTCGAAACCGAGAACGGCCGTGTTATGCGGATTCTTCGACGGGCGGACTGCTCACTGCTCGCGAGCCAAAGCTTCTGACCCAGAAGCCGGCCGCCGCGGCGGCACACAGCGAGCCGAGCCATCGCATCGTTGCGATGCGCCCGATTCCGTCGCCGGCGTCGATGTACGCAGCCCAGGTGATGCCGGCGAACGCGCTCACCGCCGCAGTGATCGCAAGGGCCAGATCGCTGGTCTTACCGACGCTGATCGCGACCTCCGCGATGGCCAAGCCGAAGAGAACGCCGGCCAGCAACGCCATGCCGCCTTTCAATTCGTATTCACCCATGATCAGTCCACCGAACAAGGCGATGACGACTGCAGCGAGGCAACCGGAAACGACGCGCACCGCGGCAGGGTAGCGTCACCGGCCATGACCCACCCGGGCGCCCCGCGCCAAGACGACTGGATCACGCTGGTCCTCGACCGACTCGACGAAGGCATCGAGTTCGTTCGCAAGAACACGACCGAACGACTCGCCAAGGTCGTGCGCTACGCGGTCTATCTGATCCTGTTCGCCGTCCTGGGAATCACGCTGCTCACGTTGCTGCTGATCATGCTGGTGCGCATCGTGTCGATCATCCCCGGCCCGCTGTACTGGGGCTACGCCGGCATTGCTGCGCTCTTCACCGCGGCCGGCACCTTCTGCTGGAGAAAGGCAATCAAGGCAACCCGCTAATGAGCACCCATCGCAAGGTCGTCATTGTTGGTTCTGGTCCCGCCGGTCTCACGGCCGCGATCTACACGGCGCGCGCCAATCTCGAACCGCTCGTCATCGAGGGCGAACCGTCCTCCGACAGCGACCAGCCGGGCGGTCAGTTGATGCTGACGACGGAGGTCGAGAACTTTCCCGGCTTCATCGACGGAATCATGGGCCCCGAACTCATGATGAACATGAGGCAGCAGGCGCAGCGCTTCGGCGCCGAATTCGTGACGGCCAAGGCCACCAAGGTCGACGCCGGCAGCCGACCCTTCACCGTCGAAACCACGATCGGTGAGACGTACACGGCCGACGCCGTGATCGTGGCGACGGGCGCGCGCTCGCTCATGCTCGGCCTCGAAGCCGAAAAGCGCCTCCTCGGCTACGGCCTGTCGACCTGTGCCACCTGCGACGGTTTCTTCCATCGCGGCTTCGAGGTTGCCGTCGTGGGCGGCGGCGACTCTGCCCTCGAAGAGGCGATGTTCCTCTCCAAGTTCGCCACGAAGGTGCACGTCATCGTGCGCCGCGACGTTCTCCGGGCGTCGAAGATCATGGCGGACCGCGCCCAGGCGAACGAGAAGCTCAACTTCATCTGGAACAGCCAGGTCACCGACCTGAAGGGCGATCCCACCCTCGAGGCGGCGCTGCTGAAGAACTCGGTGACGGGAGAAGAGAGCGAATTGCCTGTTCACGGGCTATTTGTCGCCATCGGCCACGTCCCGAACACCGACATCTTCACCGGCATCCTCGACCACGACGACGTCGGCTATCTCAAGACGGTGACCGGCTCGACGTACACGAACATCGAGGGCATTTTCGCCTGCGGTGACGTGCAGGATCACGTCTACCGGCAGGCGATCACAGCGGCCGGCTCGGGCTGCATGGCCGCGATCGACGCCGAGCGTTGGCTGGAGTCTCAGCACTAGTCCCCGGAATAGCAGCACCAATCGATTCGTTGGATAGCGAGCCGGGTACGATCCCGGTACCGCTTAGGAGGAAAACGTGTCCGATCTGCTTGCCCTCACCGACACCAACTTCGACGAGACGTTGGTTGGCGCCGATACCCCGGTTTTGGTGGACTTTTGGGCGGAGTGGTGCGGTCCGTGCAAGACCATCGCTCCGATCCTCGAACAGATCGCGGAGGAGCGAAAGGGCTCCCTCACGATCGCCAAGCTCAACATCGACGACAACCTGCAGACGCAGGCCCGTTTCGACGTCATGAGCATCCCCACGCTCATTCTGTTCAAGGGTGGCGAACCGATCGCGCGCATGGTCGGCGCGAAGGGCAAGGGGCAGTTGCTCGAGGAGCTCGACCGATATCTGTAGGTCCTAACGGCCTACCTCTCGAACGCGGAGCCACCGGGCCGGCAGTAGCCGACCTGCAGCGCCGGCTGTTGGCGCAGGGCCATCCCGTCCAAAACGAAGACGAGTGGTACGGCCCCTTCACGGAGGCGGCCGTCCGCGCGTTTCAGGAACGTCGCGGCCTCACGGTCGACGGCATTTGCGGCCGTCAGACCTGGTCAAGCCTGGTAGAAGCCGGTTACCGACTCGGTGACCGGCTTCTCTACATGCGCACGCCGTACCTCCGCGGCGACGATGTGGCCGACCTCCAACGCCGCCTCGGCGCGCTGGGCTTCGACGCCGGCAAGGTCGATGCGATCTTCGGCCCGGACACGAACCGAGCGTTGCGTTCCTTCCAGCGGAACGCTGGTCTGACGGTCGACGGTATCTGCGGACCGACCACCGTCCTGTTTCTGAACCGACTTCGCTCGAAGGGCCCAGAGCTCGACGCGGCCGCCGTGCGCGAGTCGGTCCGGTGGTCAGACGGGCGCCCAAGCCTGGCTGGCACCAAAGTCGCACTGGGGGAATACGGCGGCCTCGGCGGCGTGCTCCGTGAAATTCAGCTCGCGCTGCGCAACCAGGGCGCGATCGTAACGTTGTTATCGCACCCGGACGCCTCAATTCTGGGCGGACAAGTGAATGCGACGGGTGCGGACGTCTTCGTCGGCGTTGCGCTCGCCGGCAACGGTCGCGGGTGTCGCGCGGCGTACTGGGGCGCACATGGCTCCGTCTCCCCCGCCGGCCGACGACTCGCCGGGCTGATCCTCGACGAGTTGTCGATAAGTGGCGCGGGCACCGACGGTCCACCTACGCCGATGAACACTGCGATCTTGCGCGAAACACGGATGCCTGCGGTGAGCGTGGAGCTCGGACCCGCACGGTTTGCCGTCGAACGAGCCTCCATCGCTGCCGCAGCTGTCGCCCGGGGTGTGGCCCGCTGGGTCGACCGGCCCTGTCTCGATCTTGAGTAGAGACTTCCGCCGGTTGGCCTACGCCGTTTGAGTTTCACACAGACTTCCCCACAGCCTGGGGAAACAGTGAGAGACGATGTAAACCCTCAATAAAGACGGGGTTTTCCGCCCGTTTACTGCTGTTGGGGTTCGGTAATCCGACGGTAAATGCGCTCGAGATCTTCGAGATCGGCGAACTCGATCACCACGCGGCCTTTGTTCTTGCCCAGGTCAACGGCGACGCGCGTGTCGAGCAATTCCGCGAGCAGTTCTTCGAGTTCACGGAAGCCCGGGGGTCGCAACCGCTTGGGCTGAGGCTCCCCCGCCTCCGGTGACGGCGCGACGGTAGGTTCAGAAGTATCGACCTCGGGTTCGTTGGCGCCGTCAGGTTGATTGTGCAGTCGGATCTCGTCCTCGACGGCACGAACACTCAGTGATTCGGCGACCGCGCGTTTCGCCAGCGACTCCTGAAACCCTCGATCGGGCGTGCCGAGCAGTGCGCGCGCATGGCCGGCGGCCAGCTGTCCGTCTGCGACCATCCGCTGGACCGTCGGCGGAAGCTGAAAGAGCCGCAGCGTGTTCGTGATCGCGGCACGACTTTTCCCCATCCGTTTCGCGACATCGTCATGTGTGAGTTGAAAGTCCTCGATGAGCTGCTGATATGCCGCGGCTTCTTCCAGAGGGTTGAGGTCTTGCCTGTGGAGATTCTCGACAAGGGCCTGCTCGAGCGAGTGCGTATCGGAGGTCGTTTTGACGATGGCGGGGATGGAAACCAGGCCAGCCCGGCGAGCTGCACGCCAGCGACGCTCCCCCGCGATGAGCTCGTAACGGTCGCCCCCCTCCATCGCCCGCACCAAAATCGGCTGCAAGACGCCCAATTCCTGCACGGACGCCGTCAAGGACGCAAGCGTGTCCTCGTCGAAGTGCTTGCGGGGCTGCAACCGGTTCGGCTCGACGTGATCGACAGCCACATCGATCAGGCTGGCACCGCGATCAACCGTCACATCGGTCGGAATGAGGGCCGAGAGACCTCGACCGAGCCCGCTAGGCCTTGCCACCACTGACCTCCTTGGCCAATTCGCGGTACGCGACGGCGCCGCGCGACGTGGGATCGAACGTGAGAATTGGTTGTCCAAACGACGGCGCTTCGGAAAGACGCACGGTTCGGGGGATCACCATGCGGCACACCTTGTCGCCGAAGTGCGTTCGCACTTCTTCAGCCACCTGTTCCGCCAGTTTCGTACGGGAGTCATACATAGTCAGCACGATCGCGCTGACTTCGAGGCTCGGATTGAGGTTACCGGTCACCAAATTGACGTTCTTCAGCAACTGACCGAGGCCCTCCAGGGCGTAGTACTCGCACTGAATCGGCACAATCACCTCACTGGCGGCCGCCAAACCGTTGACGGTGATCAAACCAAGCGACGGGGGACAGTCGATGATCGTGTAATCGAACGAGTCATCGAGGCCTTCAATGGCTCGCCGAAGCCGCAATTCACGGCTGAACGCCGGAACGAGCTCGATATCGGCGCCCGCGAGGTCGATCGTGGCCGGCGCAACGAACAGGTTGCGCACCGACGTGGGTTCGATGCAGTCGTCCAGCGAGACATCGTGCAACAGGACGTCGTAGACGGAGCTTTCGAGGTTCCGCTGGTTGATGCCGAGGCCCGTCGTGGCGTTGCCCTGCGGATCCAAGTCGATGATGAGCACGCGAAAGCCCAGCTCAGCGAGCCCAGCGCCCAAATTGACGGTTGTGGTGGTCTTTCCGACGCCACCCTTTTGATTGGCAACCGCGATGACGCGGGGGAGTGAGCGTAGGGAAGACGGGTGTGGCTTCCGGGCGCCCGGTTCTGGGGCCGCAACGGGCTCGACGACAGGTTCGACCACTGGTTGGGACGCCAGGGCAGCGGCTTCACCCACGATTTCCGCCATCGTCGGTGGATTGGGCACGACCACCGGCTCTGGATCGGGTTCCGGCACGACCTCAGGCTCGGTAGCAGCGAATTCCTCGATGACGGCCGGCGTCGGCTGGGACACAGCGACTTCCATTGCCTCGACCGGAGCGGTGTCTTCCGAGATCAGCGGCTGCTCAGGCGGTGCCGACTCCTCATCGCCGGCGGGCTCGGGTACGGCCTCCAGAACAGGGACCTCTACTTCGTCGTCTTCTTTATCGACTACTTCCTCGACGACCTCATCGATCGCCTCGGCAGGGGGTTCCGCCGGTTCGGAACCAGCGCTGCGCAACCGATCAAAGATCGCTTGCCCGCGCCTCAGAATGTCCGGCTCAGGAGCACTCATGCGGTCCCCATGCTTGCAACGATTCGCGTCCCGGTCAAGAACCACCAATGTTTCCCGTGGAACATCGGGAGGCTCCAGCAAGCGTTCCTGTGGACATCAAAAGATCCACGTGAAACACGAATTACAACCTTTTTCATGCTTTTTCAGCTGTTTCGATCATCCAGTCCTGTGGAGAACAACCGGAAAACCGAGTTCCGCCGGGAATGGGCTGTGGAAATCGTTGGGGATGATTCGCGGCGCTGCGGGGACAACTAGAACAGCGGTCGTTTCGCTGCCACACCAACGCGGCGCGGGAACGTTGCCGGGCACTCGGTGACCTGCTCCAGGATCTGGAGGGTTGTGGTGCCCGCAAACAGCGAATGGCCCGTTCGCATCCCGAGTTCCTTCAGACCGGTGGGGGACCAGCGCTCGGGGGCGCCACCCGGTGGTTCAGCGATGACGGCCTTGCCGCCGGCCTTGAGGAATGGAGCGGCGTACTCCGCCGCCACGCCCGGGGCGGCAAGCGACCGGGCGACCAGTACATCTACCTGGTGTGCGTGCTCGGGAAGCACCGCAAGTTCCTCAGCACGGCCTTCCAAGACGACCACGTCGATCTCGAGCTCGTCGACCGCACGCCGAATGAACGCCATCCGCTTCGCCATCGCATCACACAGGATCCAGCGCAGATCCTGGCGCCAGTAGGCGAGCGGCAGACCCGGAACGCCGCCTCCGGTCCCCAGGTCCATGATCGTCCCGCCTTTGCCGAGGCGCGGCAAAGCCGGGAGATAGGCGCGAGCCTGTTCGATGTGTGGTTCTACAGGGCCTGGACCAAGAAAGCCCAGGTCACGGGCCTCATGGAGGACCCGAAGAAGAGTGGCGTCGTCAGCCGGCAAGCGGGCGGACGATTACACGGCGGCGGGGTTCTTCACCTTCGGAGCCTGTCTCGACACCCTCGACGCCGTTGAGCACGTCGTGCACGACCTTGCGGTCGGCTGGCGGCATCGGGTCCATGCGCACGGCTGATCCAGCAGATTTCACCTGGTCAGCGACCTGCAGCGCGAACTTTTCGAGCGCGGCACGGCGCTTCACGCGGTATTCGGCCACGTCGACGATCACCCAACCGTCACGCATACCGGTCTCACGCAGCACTGCGGTACGAGTGAGTTCCTGAATCGCCTGGAGCGTTGCCCCTCGGGGACCCACGAGCAGGCCGAGGTCCTCGCCGTCGACGGCGACTTCCACCGCCGATTCGTTCACTGAACGCACCGCAACGGTCGCGGTCAGCTCAAACGCCTCGACCAGCCCGGTCAGGAACGTCACTGCGACCTTGCCCTGCTCTTCCAATGCCTCGACCGTCACCGGTTCACCTCGTGTCTTTTCACCATTCGACCGGCGCCCACCGCGCTCGGTGTTGCTGCTTCGTTCTCCACCACCGCGGCCCCGACCGCCACGGCTCCGTCGCCGGCGATTGTTACCTGAGTTCCGTTCACCGGAACGCGGTTCCGAATCACCTTCCGATACCGCTTCAGCGATGGCATTGGCCATCGCCGGGTCCTTCGCTCCGGTCGGGCGATCGCCCTCTGCCTCGCTGACCTGGGACTTCGCGCCGTTCGTCTCGCGCGGCCGGTCTGATCCCGTCCTACGGGACCGGCTGCGCCGAGCGCCGTCTTTCGAACGCGGAGTCGTCGGACGGACGCGTGCCCGCACGCGGGCCTCGCCTCGCACCCGGCCGAACAAGCCGGCCTTGGGCTCCTCGAGGATCTCGAATTCCGCCTCGTCCGCGTCGACACCGAGCTGATCGAGAGCGAGTTCCTTCGCCTCCTCGACCGTCTTGGCGGTGATCTCCACCCACTCCATCGCGCTTACCGCTTCTTCTTGTTGCGCTTGCGCTGCTGGGCGTTGCCGCGCTGACCGGGTTGTGTCACCCGTCCGCTCTGGGCCCGGGATGTCGTCGGAACAGGGGCACTACCAGCACTTTTACCGTTGCTGGCACCGCGACGGTTCGCTTCGCGCTCCTCGGCCTGCTCCTTGAGCGAGGAGAAGAGGCCCTTTTTGGGCTGCGGCGGCTGGCTGGCGGCCCGGCTGCGGACTTCTTTCACCTCGGCCAAGTGCGACTTGAGGTGCGGATCGAAGCGGTACATCAGGCTCTGCTGCGTCACTCGGAACAGATTCGAGATCAGGAAGTACAGCGTCACGCCGCCGGGCAGGTTCAGCGAGATGAAGCCCGAGAAGAACGGCTGGATGCGGTTCATCATCTGCATCTGCGGCGGCGCGTCCTGTGCCGACCGCTGTGTCATCTGGCGGACCTGCCAGAACGACGTGATCACGACGAGTCCGATGAGCGTGTACAGCACGACTGCACCTCGACCGTTCTGCGTCGGCGTGGCACCGAAGTCGACTCCGAAGGACAGCAACTTGCCCTTGCTCGTCTCCAATGCCTTGTACAGCGCGGTGTCGTGGCCGAGATACGACGGGGTGCCGACCTTGAGGCCCTTGGGCAACACGATTTTGTGGATGCCGTCGCTGATCTGCTCACCAACCTTGAAACCCTTGCTCAACAGCACGGCCTTCTTGCCGTCGCCGATCGTGACGTGGGTGAGGCCGCGGAGCACGCGGAACATGATCAGGAGCACCGGCAGCTGCGCCAACATCGGCAAACACCCTGATAGCGGGTTGATTTTGTGCTCTTTGTAGAACTCCATCATCGCCACGTTCTGCGCTTCGCGATCGCCCTTGTGCATCTCCTGGATGCGCTTCATCTCGGGCTGCAGCTTCTGCATTGCGAGCATCGAGCGGGTGCCCTTGAGCGTGATCGGCGTCAACGCGCCGAGTACGACAAGCGTCAGCAGGCTGATCGCGACGGCGTAGTTGGGGATGAGGTCGTAAAAAAAGGCCAGGATGCCGGCCAGGAGACTGAACACGAATCTTCCTTAATCAGGGACAGGGTCGACGCCGTGACCACCGAAGGGGTGGCATCGGGCGAGGCGCCGGACGGCAAACCACGAACCCCGGACCGCCCCGTGGCGTTCGATGGCTTCGATGGCGTAGGCCGAGCAGCTCGGGTAGAAGCGACAGGACGGCGGCCGGTTGGCGCTCAGCACCTGGTAGCCGCGAATGAGCTTGCGCATGACGAGGGCCGATCGAGTCACGATCGGGGCTCCGCGGCGCGGGTCGCAGCCGAATTCCAGGCTGCGACGAGGTCGGTGAAGGGCAGTCGAGCGACCGCGGCATCCGCCGAAACAAGATAAAAACCGCTGGTCAGCGGCATGGTCGATGCCTGAATCGCGGCGCGTAGGCGACGGCGAATCCGGTTGCGTTCTACGGCGTTGCCTGTCGCCTTGCTGATCGCGTAACCGACCGAGGCGGCAGAGTTCGCGGGCGCGGCAAGAAAGCGGACCCGAAGGGGACCGTTGCGGACGGTGCGGCCTTGCTGGGCAAGTGCCGTGAAGGTGCGCCGTCCCCGGAGCCGGTCAACGGCCGTCACGGGAGGGCTGCTCCTCGCGTTCTAACTACTACGCGGAGAGCTTTGCCCGACCCTTGCGGCGACGAGCGGCGAGGATGGCGCGGCCAGCCCGCGTCGACATCCGGGCGCGGAAGCCATGGTTCTTTGCACGCTTCCGAGCATTGGGCTGATAGGGGCGCTTCATGCGAATTCCTCTGGTATTCGAAGGGGCCGCAACGGCGTTGCGGGTCGGCGAAAAGGCAGGCACCCCGGCTCCGCTGAAGGCGGAGACCCGAAAACCGGGCGGGCGGATTGGGGCCCAGCCAATGCGACGGTCCATCAAGGTTACGGTGTCGTCCAGTCGCGCGCCAGCCAGACCCCCGGTCCGTCGCGAAAAACGCTATTTCCCCTGGTCAGACGCTTATTTCGTCTTCTTGGCGCGCCTGTGGAAAACGGTGCTACCGTCGCTGCCTTCCAGATGTGGGCCCCGTCGATGCGGCGCCTCCCGAACGTGTGCACCAGTGCCCTCTTCCCCTGGGCCGGCAGCAACCCCGGGGGCCGTTGCGGCTATCGCGACTCGGTTTTCCACAGGTGTGGAGAGAAGTGTGGAGAACGTGGAATTCGGGGAGGCAATACCGCAGGTGACGGACGCAGAACGGTTGTGGAAGGCGTGCACGGACACGCTGCGCGAGCGCATCCCCGTCTCGACGTGGATGGCATGGTTTGAGGGACTTGTCCCGGTTGCGAGTGACGCGCAGACGCTGACCCTTGCAACCTCGAGTTCGGTGCAGAAGCAGCGGCTCGAGATGCAACATCAAGCCGATCTCGACGAGGCGCTCTCAGAAGTGCTGGGCACGACCGGCAAGGTGGTCGTCGAAGTCGACGCCGACCTGCAGGCGCCGGCGTCGCCCGATCTGGAGAGCAACACGGCGGGCGACGCTGCTGCGACCGCCGGTGACACCGGTTCGAATCACATCCCACCGCCCCCGCGGGCCGAGTCCACCCGGGGCCTGGACCCGGAGTTCAATTTCGACTCGTTCGTCATCGGCGAGTCCAACTCGTTCGCGCACGCAGCGGCCCGAGCGGTGGCCGAAAACCCTGGTCGGGCGTACAACCCGCTGTTCGTCTACGGCGAGTCGGGCCTCGGCAAGACCCACCTGCTGCATGCGATCGGGAACTACGTGCGACAGAACTTCCCGCACCGCCACGTTCGCTACGTCACGACCGAGACGTTCATGAACGAGTTCGTCGATGCCATCCGTACGAACACCACGATCGCGTTCAAGCGGCGCTACCGCGAGTCCGACGTGCTGCTCATCGACGACATTCAGTTCATCGAGAGCAAGGAAGGCCTCCAGGAAGAGTTCTTCCACACGTTCAACGACCTGACCGGCGCCCGGAAGCAGGTCGTGCTGACCTCGGATCGTCCTCCGAAAGACATTCCCACCCTCGAAGACCGGCTCCGCAGCCGGTTCGCAGCGGGCTTGTTGACCGACGTCCAGCCGCCGCAACTGGAGACCCGCCTCGCCATCCTTCGCGAGAAGGCCAAGGGCGAAGAGATCCCGGCCGACGTGCTCGAGCTGATCGCCACGCACGTGAAGGACAACATCCGGGAGCTCGAAGGCGCCCTGACCCGTGTCATCGCCTATGCGAGCCTGAACCGGCAGCCGATCACCCTCGATCTCGCCGAGCGCCTACTCACCGATGTCATCTCCGGCGACCAGCCTCGTCAGATCACACCCAAGACCATTCTGGATGCAACGGCGGAGACCTTCGGGTTCTCCATCGAGGACCTGTGTGGGCCGAGCCGGCGCCGCCCCCTCGTGATTGCCCGCCAGGTCGGCATGTACGTGTTCCGGGAAATCACCGACTTCTCATATCCCGCGATCGCCAAGGAATTCGGCGGCCGCGACCACACCACGGTCATCCACGCGGTGTCGAAGATCGAGAAGGAGATGAAGGAAAAGCGCCAGATCTTCGATCAGGTCACCGGCCTCATCACCAAGATCAAGAGTGGCAACTGACCCGGTGGATAAACCTGTGAGCGAGTGTGGACAGTTACCTGGTGTTCCACTGCGGTCCACGAAGTTGTTACACCCCTGTGTGATTCTGGGGATCACGCACGGATTTCATTTCCCCGTCTGACCTGCACAAACGTGGTGTTGTCCCCAATCCACAGCACCTACTACTGCTACTGAATTTCTACATAGAGAGTTAGTTAGAGGAACTACCTGTGAAGTTTCGCTGCGAACGAGACGTTTTGGTCGAGGCACTGAGCTCGGCAAGCCGAGCCACATCGGGTCGCGAACGACTGCCCGTGTTGGCCGGTGCGCGCCTGCAAGTCACCGGTGACGAACTACGCATCACGGCGACCGATCTGGATCTCACGATCGAGGTCGTCGCCACCGTGGCCGGCATCGCCGACGGTGTGGCGGTCATTCCGGCCAAGTTGGCGTCCGACATCGTGCGCGCCCTCGAGCCGGGCGCGGTGACCGTCGAAGCCGACGCCGACCAGGCCAAGATCGCCTCGGGCCGCTCGCAGTTCGCCGTGCGTGTGCTTCCGGCCGACGAGTTCCCGGCGGCGCCGGGTGCGGTGTCCTCCGATGCCGTCACGATCTCGTCGCCCGAGCTTGCCGACGCGCTGAAGCAGGTCGTGCGGGCGGCGTCGAATGACGAAGCTCGTCCGATCCTCACGGGTGTGCTTCTCCAGGCGACCGAAGACGGCGTGCAGCTCATCGCCACCGACAGTTACCGGCTTGCCGTACGTCAGCTGCCGGGCGTGAATGTGGTTCGGGGCGAGCAGAAGGTGCTCATTCCGTCGCGAGCGCTGGCCGAGTTGCAACGTGTGCTTTCGGGTGCGCCCGAAGTCGCGGTTCGCCTGGGAACGACCGAGGCGAGCTTCGAAGTCGGTCAGGTCAAGCTCACGACCCGTCTCATCGAGGGCGAATACCCGAACGTGTTGAACCTCGTGCCGCCGAGCTATCCGAACAAGCTCACGATCAGCCGCGATGCCCTTCTCGACGCCGTGAAGCGCGTGAAGCTGCTCGTTCGCGACCAGACCACACCGGTTCGCCTGTCATTGCGCTCCGATGGAGTCGAGCTCACGGTCACCAACCCCGCCGAAGGCACCGCAACCGAAGACGTCGAGGCGAAGTACGAGGGCGTCGACATGACCGTGGCGTTCAACCCCCAGTACTTCACCGACGGCATCGACGCGATCGCCGGCGACGAGCTGACGCTCGAGACGCAGGACACCTTGAAGGCCTCGACGATGCGAGGTGTGGGCGCGGAGAACTACCTGTATCTCCTCATGCCCGTCCGCGTCCCGTAGTTCCTTGCGGGTCCACTGGCTCTCGGTCGAGAACTTTCGTAACTACGAGACGGCACGGCTGGAGCTGGCGCCCGACGGACTGACCGTTGTGATCGGGGAGAATGGACAAGGCAAGACCAACCTGCTCGAGGCGCTCGGGTGGCTGGCGACACTCTCGTCGTTCCGCGGCGCGCCCAACGAGGCGTTGGTACGGACCGACGCCCGGGCCGCGTATGTGCGAGCAGAAGCCGATCGGGAAGGCCGGCGGTTGCTGGTCGAGGCGGAAATCCCAAGCTCCGGCTCGCCCCGGGTGTTGGTGAATGGCCAGGCGCTGCGTCGTTCCCGGGATCTGCTCGGTGCCATTCGTACGACCGTGTTCAGCCCCGACGATCTTTCGTTGATCAAGGGCGGCCCGTCGGAGCGACGGAAGTTGCTCGACGACGCGCTGGTTGCTCTGTCGACCCAGCACGCCGAGACGATCTCGAACGTCGAACGTGTGCTTCGCCAACGGGGGGCGTTGTTGCGCCAGGCCGGCGGCAAAGCGACCCCGGAAGTCGTGTCGACCCTCGACGTTTGGGACGCGAAGCTCGCCGAGCACGGAGCCGTTCTGGTGCAGGCACGCCGAGCGTTGGCGGCGCGACTCGAGCCCGTGACGGCCAAGGCGTATGCCGCGGTGGCGGCCGGTGCCGCGCCGATCGGCCTGCGGTACGCCCCGTCCTGGAGTAATCCTGACGATCTGCCCGAGCGTGAGGCGCTCCACGCAGCCTTGACCGCGGCCCGAACCGACGACCTCCGCCGAGGCGTCTCTACGGTCGGCCCGCATCGCGACGAGTTGGAATTACACATAGGTCCCTTACCGGCGCGAACGCACGCGTCCCAGGGCGAGCAGCGATCGCTCGCCCTGGCTCTTCGCCTGGCCGTGCACGAAGCGGTTACGGAGACCACGGGAGCAGCGCCGGTTCTCCTGCTCGACGACGTCTTTTCCGAGCTCGACCCGCTTCGATCGGCCGCACTTCTTGCGAGCCTTCCCGTCGGCCAGGCGATCCTGACGACCGCAGGGCCGCTTCCCGAGGGCGCGGTGCCGGCGGCGACGGTCCGCATCGCGGGGGGGACAATCGTCGAATGACGTGGCGGCCGCTTCCCGAGCGCAACGAAGACGTCGATCCGAAGCCGATCGGAGCGTCGCTCGACAAGATCGCCAAGCGTTTGGGCACGACGTCGGCCACCGCATTGCACGGGTTGTTCGAACGGTGGGAAGAGCTGGTTGGCCCTGGCATCGCGGGGCACGCGAAGCCGGTCTCGCTCAATCGAGGTCATTTGTTGGTCGAAGTCGACTCCAACGCGTGGGCCACGCAGTTGCGGTTCATGACGACCGAACTGGTCGAGAAGTGCTGCTCCGAACTCGGGGCCGGCGCGGTCAAGCAGATCGAACTACGCGTGGCCCGACGGTGACCGAAGTCGTTACACCTCTCTGGTAAACTCACACTATTGCAATTCGGGTCTTACTAGGCCTCTGACCAGGACTTTTATCCAGTCGAGGCGGCCTGAATCGCCTGCTGTGAACCTCGCCACGAAGAGAGACGATGAGCGACTCCGAAGAGACCCCAAGTACTGACAAGAACGCGAACAAAAAGGCTCCGAAGGCGGGGTACGCCGCAGACAACATCCAGGTCCTCGAAGGCCTCGAAGCCGTCCGGAAACGCCCGGGCATGTACATCGGATCGACCGGTCTCACCGGTCTGCATCACCTGATCCGTGAGGTCGTCGACAACTCCGTCGACGAGGCGATGGCGGGGCACTGCACGCGCATCGACGTCACCCTCACCGCCGATGGCGGCTGCCGTGTCGTCGACAACGGCCGCGGTATTCCTGTCGACCCGATGACGAGCGGCGCCCAGAAGGGCAAGTCGGCGCTCGAAGTCGTGCTCACCGTCCTGCACGCCGGCGGCAAGTTCGGTGGCGGCGGCTACAAGGTCTCGGGCGGCCTGCACGGCGTCGGTGTGTCGGTGGTGAACGCGGTGTCGACCAAGCTCATCGCCGAAATCGATCGCGACGGTCAGCGTCACGTCATGGAGTTCCTCGACGGCGGTCGGCCTCAGGGCAAGATCAAGGTCGTCGGTGATTCACCGAAGGGTCGTACCGGTACGACGATCTCGTTCTGGCCGGACCCGGAGATCTTCAAGTCCGAGGGCATCGAGTTCCGGGCCCAGACCGTCCTCGAACGCCTCCAGACGTACGCGTTCTTGAATAAGGGCCTCGAGATCCGCTTCAAGGACGAGCGGCCGGGCCACACCCAGTCGGTGACGTTCCTCTACAACGGCGGCATCGTCGACTACGTCAAGCACTTGAACCAGACGAAAGAAGCGCTCTTCAAGAAGGTCGCGTCGTACGAGTTCAAGGGTGAGGACTCCGAGGTCGAGGTCGCGCTGCAGTGGAACACCGGCTACCACGAGGGCATCCATTCCTTCGCCAACGGCATCGAGACGCCCGAAGGCGGTACGCACGAAGAGGGTTTCCGCAAGGCGCTGACCAACGTCGTCAACAAGTACGGCAAAGCCCGCGGTCTACTCAAGGAGAAAGACGACAACCTCGCGGGTGAGGACATCCGTGAAGGCCTCACGGCGATCATCGCGGTGAAGCTGCAGGACCCCCAGTTCGAAGGCCAGACCAAGGGCAAGCTCGGGACGATCGCGATGCGGTCGACCGTCGAGAAGGTGACCAACGACAAGTTGGCCGAATGGCTCGAGGAGCACCCGTCCGAGGCGAAGGCGCTCGTCACCAAGGCGACCCAGGCGGCGCGGGCACGCGTCGCGGCCCGTCAGGCGCGTGACGCAACCCGTCGCAAGTCCGCCCTCGAAGGCGCGGGCCTGCCCGGCAAGCTCACCGACTGCCGCACCAAGAACGCAGAGCAGGCCGAGCTGTTCATCGTCGAGGGCGACTCCGCCGGCGGCTCAGCCGTGCGCGGCCGGAACCCGGAGAACCAGGCGATCCTGCCGCTGCGCGGCAAGCCGCTCAACGTCGAACGGGCCCGCATCGACAAGATGCTCAAGAACACCGAGATCCAGACGCTGGTCACCGCGATCGGCGCCGGCATCGGCGAAGAGTTCGAGGGCGACAAGGCGCGCTACGGCAAGGTGATCATCCTCGCCGACGCCGACGTCGACGGATCCCACATCCGCGCGTTGCTGCTGACGTTCTTCTTCCGCCAGATGCGCGGGCTCATCGAGCAGGGCAAGGTCTACGTGGCCCAGCCGCCGCTGTTCTCGACCACGGTTGGCAAGGAGACCGTGTACCTCAAGGACGAAAGCGCCCGTGGCCGTTTCCTCGAGGAGCGTCCGAACCACAAGGCCGAGTTCGCCCGCCTCAAAGGCCTCGGCGAAATGGACTGGGAGGAGCTGCGCGACACGACGATGGACTCGACGCGTCGCACGCTGTTGCAGGTGTCGGCCGACGAGGCCGCGCTCGCCGACCAGGCGTGCTCGATCCTCTTCGGCGACGACGTCGAGTCCCGCAAGAACTTCATCGTGACGAACGCATCCGACGTTCGATTCCTGGACGCGTAGGGAGACGTAGCCAATGAGTGACCTGCCCCCCTCCGACGACGCGCCCGAAGAAGAAGACGTCGCCCCTGTCGATGTGTCCGGCGACTACGTCGGCGGCATCGAGGGCATCGAGATCCAGGAGGAGATGGAACGCTCCTTCCTGGACTACGCGATGTCGGTCATCGTGTCCCGCGCGCTGCCCGACGCGCGCGACGGCCTCAAGCCGGTGCACCGCCGCATCCTCTACGGCATGCACGACATGGGGGCGCGCTCCGACCGCCCCCGCATGAAGTGCGCCCGCGTGTCGGGCGACGTGATGGGCAAGTTGCACCCGCACGGCGACTCGTCGATCTACGACGCGCTCGTCCGTATGGCGCAGCCCTTCTCGCTGCGCGAACCACTCATCGACTTTCACGGGAACTTGGGATCTCCCGACTTCCCCGCGGCTGCCGCGCGCTACACGGAATGCCGGTTGGCGCTGCTCGCGAACGAGATGCTCGCCGGCATCGACGAGAACACCGTCGACTTCGAGCCGAACTACACGTTCGAGTTCGAGCAGCCGACAGTTCTCCCCTCTCGTTTCCCCAACCTGTTGGTAAACGGCTCGCAGGGCATCGCCGTCGGCATGGCGACGAACATCCCGCCGCACAATCTCGCCGAAGTCATCGACGCGACGATGCACCTGATCGACAACCCAGAGGCGACGCCCGACGAACTCATGCAGTTCGTCAAGGGCCCCGACTTCCCGACCGGCGGTCTCATCCTCGGTCGTCAGGGAATCATCGACGCGTACCGCACGGGACGCGGTTCGATCCGCGTTCGCGCCAAAGCGGAGATTCAAGAAGACAAGAAGGGCGGCGTGTCGATCGTCGTCACCGAGTTGCCGTACCAGGCCTCGATGAACGCCATCACGACGCGCATCGCGGAACTCGTCAACAACCGCGAGCTCGACGGCATTCGCGCCCTCGACGACCTGTCGTCGGGTGAAGAGACCAAGTTGGTCATCGGCCTCAAGCGCGACGCCAACGCGCTCGTCGTGCTCAACAACCTCTACAAGCACACGCAGCTGCAGACCAGCTTCGGCGTGAACATGGTTGCTCTAGTCGACGGTGTGCCGCGCACGCTCAACCTGGCGACCGCGCTGTCGGCCTATGTCGACCATCAGGTCGAAGTGATCCGCCGCCGCTCGGAGTTCCGTCTCAAGAAGGCGCAAGACCGCGCCCACATCGTCGAAGGCCTCATCAAGGCGCTCGACATGATCGACCAGATCATCGCGTTGGTCCGCGCGTCAGCCGACCGCGCCGAGGCCCGTGCCGGCCTGATGGGTGACGGCTTCGAGTTTTCGGAGATCCAGGCCAACCACATCCTCGACATGACCATCGGTCGTCTCACGCGGCTCGGTCGTTCCGAGCTCGAGGCGGAGATGGCCGAGCTGCGCGCCACGATCGCGGAGCTCGAGGAGATCCTGTCGAAGCCCGAAGTCCTGCGCGGCGTCATCAAGACCGAGATGGGCGCCATTCGCGAGAAGTTCGGCAACCCGCGTCGCGCGCAGATCACCCACGACCCGGGCGAACTCGGCACCGAGGACCTCATCGATGACGAGCCGCTCGTGTTCCTCATGACGCAGGCCGGCTACGTGAAGACCGTTGCGGCGGGTTCGTTCCGCACGCAGGGCCGCGGTGGTCGCGGCGTGGCCGGCGCAAAGTTGAAGGATCAAGACCTCGTGAACCAGGTGTTCCACACCAGTGCCCACGAGTTCATCTTGTTCTTCTCCAACAAGGGCCGCGTGTTCCGCCTCAAGGCCCACGAGATTCCGATGAAGGAGCGCACGGCCCGCGGCACGCCCGTCATCAACCTGCTCCCGCTCGAAGCCGAAGAGAAGATCCAGGCCGTCATTGCGACCCGCGACTACCCCGAAGACAAGATGCTGTTCTTCGCGACCAAGAACGGCGTCGTCAAGAAGACGCCGTTCTCCGAATACGACAAGTCGCGACGTGAAGGTTTCATCGCCATCACGCTCAAGGAGAACGACGAGCTGGTGAAGGTGATGACGACCTCCGGCGAAGACGACATCTTCATGGTCACCCGCGACGGCACCACGATGCGTTTCGACGAGCAGAGCGTTCGTCCGACGGGTCGTTCGGCGCAGGGCGTCATCGGCATGAAGCTGCGTGCCGGCAACGAAGTCGTCAGTTGCGATGTTGCCCGCGACGACGTGGCGATCCTCATCGTCACCGACGCCGGCTACGGCAAGCGCACCCAGCTCGAGCACTTCCGTCGCACCGGTCGCGGCACGATGGGTGTGCGGGGCATCAAACTCACCGCAAAGAAGGGTTTCGTGGTCGCAGCGTTCATGGTCGGCCTCGACGACGAGATCATGCTGGCGGCGTCCAACGGTGTCACCGCTCGTATGCCCGTCCGTCAGATCTCCTCACAGGGCCGCGATGCGACCGGCGTGCGTGTGATCAACGTCGACGACGGAGCAACCCTTGCCACCGCGGCACCCATCATCCAAGCTGACGAAGACGGCGAGTAACACCACCGCTTCCCCCGCGTAATTCCAACTCACCACTGGAGGTCGCGCGTGCGCGATCGGGGACAGGTAGTGCCGCTCATGGCGGCGTTCATCGTCATCGCTGGATTGTTCATGCTCGGCCTCGCGCATCTCGGCGGCGGCGCGGTCCAACGCGCCCTCGCCCGGCGCGGGGCTGACGCCGCCGCGCTCGCGGGCGCGGCCGAAA
This sequence comes from Actinomycetota bacterium, assembly GCA_048498715.1. Taxonomy (GTDB): domain Bacteria; phylum Actinomycetota; class Acidimicrobiia; order Acidimicrobiales; family JACCXE01; genus JACCXE01. The sequence continues at coordinate 62,609 of JBEHXL010000016.1, forward strand.
GCCGTGATGGCGCAGATCGTTTGGCACGAGCCAACGATGCGCGGATTACGCGCTACAAGCAGGTGAACGATCGAGAGGCGGAAGTCGTCGTGCAATACGGCGGCGCGCATGCGATCGCGCGCGCGGTGCGCGAAGGCGGCGGCACACAACCGAAGGCGACGGATCCATCGCCGGCGCTCCGCGCCGCGTTGGCTCGTGCCGCCCAGGTGCTGCGCCACCAGCCGCGTGTCGTGCGCGCCCGCGGCTACGTCGTCGAACTGACGGATGCGGGGTTCGCCGAGCTCGCGCCGCACGCGGCGGAAGTCGGGTTGTGCCCCGCCGGCCCGCGCTCGTTCCGCGTCTGCGGCTCCACCTAGCTTGTGCGCCGTGATGGCGCAGGCCCAGGTTCGGCGACAGGCCGAGGACGCGCTGTCGATCATCACGGTTGTGCTCAGTGCGATCGTCGGTGTCGCGCTGTTCTTCCTCGCAATCCGCAGCTACACGCGCCTCGAGTTGCGCTGGGACGCCTGGCACTACCACATCGCCTACGCCGCGAAGGCGGGCCACCTGGGCATCCCGTTCCACATGGACGTGCAACTCGCGTCCCGGCTCGAGGGCTATCCCCCGCTCGCGCACATCGTCGAAGGCCTGCTCTGGCGCGTCACCGGATCGGTCAACGCGACGGGGACCATCAACATCATCGGGCTCGGCGCGTTCCTCTTCGTGTGCCACCGATGGCTGCGCGCGCCCGTCTACATCGTCGGACTGATCGCGCTCACCACGCCGCTCGTCATCATCCATGCGGCGACCGACTACATCGACTTGTGGTCGAACGCGTTTCTGGCGATCGCACTGCTCGTGCTCATCAGCGTGTACGTGTTCGAGCGTCAGTCCGAGCCGATGCTGCTGGTGATCGGACTCGGCGCGGCCATCGTTGCGAGTTGGTCGAAACTACCGCTCGTCCCGATCGTCGCCGTGGTCTTCGTGCTCTACTTCGTCGTCTACCGGATGTGGGAAGAGCCGGTCCAGGAACGCGACCTGCGTTTGTTCGGGGCGCTCGGCGTCGTCGCGGCGTTCCCGTTCCTGCGCAACCTCGTGGTGCACGGCAACCCACTGTGGCCGACCAACGCACCGTTGTTTCGGGGCGACAAGGCACCCCTTGGGGGATCGGTGCCGATCACGCACGCGATCCAAGTGCCGCCGCCACTGAAGCACGCGAGCCAGCCCGAGTTGTTCTTCCGCTCGCTGTTCGAGGTCGGCCATCCCTGGCACTACGCCAACCGTCCCCGGTGGACCCTGGATCAGGGCGGGGGCCTCATCGCCTACCGCTCCGGAGGGTTTTGGTTCGTGGGCGTCGTCGTGTTTCTCGCCGCGATGCTCACGCTGCTCGTTCGCTACGGCGGGCGGCGCGGTCGTGTCGTCGCCGTTGCGAGTCTCGTCACGCTCGTGCTCGTTTCGTTCCTGCCGCAGTCGCACGTGCTGCGGTACTACATGTTCATCCCGCTGGTCTGGGCGGGCGTGATCGGCATGTTCTTCCCGCGTCTACGACGCGCCGAGCCCGCTGCTGCAGTCGGATTCTGCGCGCTTGCCCTGGTCATGTTCTGGACGATGGTGCGCGCCAATCAGACGTACTTCAGCGTCGAACACGTCAGCTACCAGGACGCCGCGACCTATTGGGGCGGTGTTCGTCTATGGCCGTATCTGCGTAAGGGCTACGTGTATTGCGACATTCGCGACCAAGGAAAACCGCCGCGCTCGCTGACGTTGTTGGGGCCGACGATGCGTGAGTACGAGGTCTACGTACGCCCTCGCGCTGCGGACTGTCCGCCGGGTGCGGTGCCGATTGTCGACGACGTGGTGCACTACAGCCACCGGACCTAACTAACTTCGCAGCCATGCCGTCGCCCCGTCGCCTGACTTTGCGCTCGATCAACGTGCGCAGCGTCGTGCGCGTGTCGGTCGTCTTGTACGCATGTTTGGTGCTGGTGCTGGTCATCGCGTGGGTGATCTTGTGGGTGGTCGCCGGCGTGCTGGGCGTGACGAGCAACGTCGAGGACTTCGTTTCCAAGCTGCTCGCGCTCGACTCGTTCCACGTGTCACCGATCTTGCAGGGCTTGGGTCTGCTGGTCGGCGCTCCGGTTCTCATCGGCCTCGGAACGGGAGCGAATGTGCTCGGCGCGATCTTCTACAACCAGATCATCGAGATCGTCGGTGGGATCCAGATCGACGTCGACGTCGACGAGTAGCTACATTTTCCAGTCCCGTCACGGGGCTATAGCTCAGCTGGTTAGAGCGCAGCACTGATAATGCTGAGGTCCCTGGTTCGATTCCAGGTAGCCCCACCAAACTGCAGCAAGATTCGTACCGAAGGTATGTGTCCCGAACAGGACTTTCGACTCGGATCGGTGGGTAGGTTCGAACTACCTCTATGCGGCAATTGGCTCACTCGCGCTAGCAAATCGCTTCTTTTTGCAAGATTTTTCGGTCAGCGGCGTCAGAGCGGGCCGGCTTCACCGTTAGACAAACAACGCAACGTCCAAGCCAGGGAGTTCATATCCGCATGCGTATTCGTCGATGGGCCACAGCAGGGCTCGCGGCACTTACCGCAGTACCTGCTCTATTTGTCGCTACCGCGTCCCCCGCGAAAGCAGCGACCGGTCCGTACGGCGGTAACGCCGTGGGTGACCTCGTTCACGTCAATGTCCTCAGCACGATTCCCGTAGCGCCCGGATTGGCCGACGTGCATGTCGCGCCCTCGAAGGCGCTCGTGAACTCGTCCGGTCTCTCCGCTCCATATGCGAGCAAGCGTTCGGCGGCCCGAGCCGCGAACGTCGATGCGCCGGTGCTCGGTGGGGCGATCGATCTCAGCAATCTCCTCGTCGCCGCGGAACAGACGGCGCCGCCCACCCAGGCGAATCCTGATAGCAAGACGTTCCTTTCGGTGCCGATCCCGGGTGTGGCCAACGTGGCCGCCGGCAGCGGCACCGCTCGCGCTCGGTGGGGTTCGAGTGACACCTCGTGTGTCGCTCCCGGCACCCCGATCTCGACCGCGACTTCCACAGTCGCCGACGCCGGCGTGCTCGGCGCCCTTCCGCTGCCGTCGAGCCCCGCGCTCGTCTCGATCGACAACGGCAATGGTGGCGCGGCCTTCAGCAAGACCAGCGTTGGCCTGGTCAACGTGGCCGGCCAGAACAACAAGGCCGTGAAGTCCGACGTGCTGAGCCAGGTGACCGGCATTGTCCTGTTCAAGGGCACGGCCAACGAGTTGACGCTCAACGTTGCCGCTCCGCCAACGGTGCAGGCCACGGCCACCGGCACTGCCGCGACCTCGACAGTCACCTACAACCAGCCGGTCATCGAGGTGATCTCGGGTGGCAACGTCACTGACATTCTCAACGCGTCGGACGCAAACCTCGACATCCCGATTCCGGGCTCGGTTCCCCCGCTGCTGCTTCGTCTGCAGCTCGGCACGCTCGTCAACGTCGTCAAGACGAACACCGAAGCGAGCGGTACCGCGAACCTGCTCAGCATCCAGCTGATCCAGACCGGCCTCACGCCATCGTCCGACCTCACGGTCGCCAACGTCGAGATCGCGCCGATGACCGTCAAGGCCACCGTGCCCCAAGGCGGCGTGGACTGCGGCGCCAGCCCGCTGTCGAACCTGCAGGTCGATGCCTCGACCCCGACGGTGCTGCCGAACGGTCAGTTCGAGTACGCCGTCACGATCCCGAACATCGGTCAGTGCACGGTCGACAAGGTCAAGGTCGTCCTCACGGTCAAGGGGCCTGACGGCTCGTCGATCACGAGCACGGTCCCGCCGGCCGACTCGATCAGTGGACTCACGGCAACGTGGAACAACATCGGGTCGATAGCTCCGGGTGCGCTCAAGGTTGTGAAAGCAACCGTGAAGGTGCCGGCCGGCGCGACACCGGGCGCTAGTTACACGGGCACGGCGACGGCGTCCGGCACCTGTGACGGTTCGGACACGTCGGCCACCGCGTCGTCGGGCCCCGTCCCGACCGTCGGTGCTCCGAGCGACACTGCGTGTGACATCTCGGCCAGCTCGCTGTCCTCGTCGCACAAGGAAGTTCGTATCGGTGACATGTTCAACGAGTACGTCCGGGTCAGCAACCTCGGCAAGGCGTCGTGCAACACGATCACCATCTCGCTGAACTACCCGCCGGACACCTCGTTCGTCTCGTGCACCGACAACTGCACGCACAACGATTCGACCCGCAAGGTCACCTGGACGGTTTCGAACCTCGGCTCGGGCGTCAGCAAGGACCTCATCGCCACGTTCAAGGTCGACAACTCGGCCAAGAGCGGGGAGAACCTCGGTTCGACGGTCACGATCAAGTCGGGCCGTCAGACGGTGACGGACAAGTCGAGCCTGCCCGTCGTGACCGGCTCGAACGTGCTCAACAACGGCGCCCAGCGCTCGCGTGGTCTGCTGCCTCGCACCGGTGCCGACGCTCCGCTCGGCCTCGGCTTCGGCCTCATGGGCGTGTTCATCGTCATGCGTGGTCTGCGTCGCCGATTCGGTAACGCCTAGCCACTCCGCAGTGTGATCGGGAGAGCCCCGGCTTCGGCCGGGGCTCTTTCGCGTCCAGGTTCATTACTGTGACGAGCGTGAAGGGCTTCCGTCGAGCAGTTGTGGCCGTGTTCATTGCCGCGGTCGCCGCGGCCTTCGTGCGTTTGCGCGGGTCCGGTGGCACGCCGCCGAGTGGCGGTGGTTGGCGTGAAGTGCCCGCCGACGAACTTCGGTAGTGCGCGTCGCTGTCGTCGGGACCGGCGCCGTTGGTTTGCGCGCCGCCCGTCAGCTGCATGAGACCGAGGGCGTCGAACGGGTCGTCGTCGTGTCGCGCAAGGCGGCGAGAGCCGCGGAGATTTCTGCGCAACTCGGCGACGGCGCAGTCGTAGGGGAGTGGCCGGGCGTTGGCCGCGAGGTCGACGCCGTGGTTCTCGCGGTTCCCGACCTGCTGCAGGCCGATATGGCGCGAGTGGCGTTGGGCGACTCCGTCCACGTGATTTCGACGGCAGGCTCGATTGAAGCGGTCGACGGGGTCAGCTCGCTGGGCGCGCGGGCGTCGGCCGCTGGACTGACCGCCGTCGCGGGAGTGGCCATGTCCCCGGGCTTGTCGTGTCTGCTCGCGTGGCGCGCGGCGCGTGACTTCGACGTTGTCGACGAGGTGCACGTCGCCAAGTCCGGCACCGGCGGACCGGCCTGCGCGCGAGCGACCCACGCGTCGCTGCGTGGTCCCGCCGCAATCTGGTTCGACGGCCGCTGGCAATCCGAGCCCGCGGGCTCGGGCCGCGAGCTGTGCTGGTTCCCCGAGCCGATTGGCGGACTCGACTGTTACGCCACCAGTTCGGCGGAGGCCTCGCTCATGGTGGTTGCCTTCCCAACGGCTCGGCGGGTGAGTGCGCGTGTCGCTGCGACGCGTCGAGACAAGGCGACCACGTGGTTGCCGATGCTGCGCCCGCCGCACCCCGAGGGCTTGCTCGGTGGCGTTCGTGTCGAAGTTCGTGGCTGGCAGGGTGGCGTGGCGAACACGCTCGTGATGGGAGCCGTCGACCGGCCCGCGGTCGCCGCGGGAACGCTGGCGGCGTTGACCGCCGTCGCTGCGCTACGCGGTGAGCTCGAGCACGGTGCCGGAGGTCTCGCCGTGCTGGCCAAGGACCCCGGCCGTCTTCTGGCCGATCTCGCCGATCGAGGCGTGAAGGTCGCCTCGTACGCGAACGCCTAGTTCGGAGTCCGAGACCGGCTTCGCTACCATGGCGGTCCCTTAACGGGGGCGTAGCTCAGTTGGCTAGAGCACCTGCTTTGCAAGCAGGAAGTCGTCGGTTCGAGTCCGATCGCCTCCACTCTATTGTCCCAGGTCAAGAGCAATCTGCTTGGCCTGTTGCGGTTGCGGCCGATCCGTTCGTGCCCTCCGCGTGCCCGTAGCTGACGGTGCATCACGGTCTACGACGGGTGTTGGCGGTGCCACGTGGTCGTCTCCGTTCGGTACCCGTCGTTCGCAGCTTCCAGAAACTTCTCTGATCCTGTCACCGCTGTTATTGGGTTCGACAGTGACGCCTGCGGCATGACGGACCAATCAACGCTCGCGCTCGTTCGCGAGGTACTCAGTCCTGATCTCCTGTCGTACCTCTTGAATCTGTCCGACGTTCAGCCCGACGCACTCCTCACTGATGATCCTGACGCTCTAGAAGAAAGTCAGCTCGTGGTCATAACGGAATTAGTTGCATTTCTCACGTGACTGACCATTGACCGAGAAGCGAGATCCCTTCTGGCATTTGAATCTGGATGTCCTCGCGACGTTTCAGTCCGAGGGCAAGACGTGGGCCAATGCGATTCGCGAACGGCTCGGTGGTTTGCTGCACGTGGGCGCCGCAAGCGCCGGAAACTGACACCATCGGCCAGTTTCTGATTGCCGCAATTGTCGCAATCCTATTGACGTGCACGATCGAAAAGAGGACGCTGAGCGCAGGTTAGACGTACGGAGCGAAGCCGATGCGGTTTGCTGTCGTTTCGGTTTTGGTCCCACTGGATAGCGGGCACTTGATGGTTCGACGGATCCTTTGTAGGGCGGCTATCGGCCTCGCGGTCTTTACTCCCGCGAGCATGCTGCTAACGGCAACCCCAGCTCACGCTGCGGGTCTGTGTTTCGCGGGCGACGCGCTGATCGGCTCGGTTACCTCTCCGGGCGGCGACTACATCGGCGACCTTTGCCTCGGCGACGCCGGCCTGTATCTAGTCTTCGGCTAGCTATGCCTCGCCGTGTCGTCAGGTTTCCCTTGCCAACTGTTCGCTGGACTGGCGACGAGTGGCTCGCGCGGTTTGACCTGCTTGGCCTAGAAGCAACTGGTCACACCGAGGAAGAGGCAAAGGACGCGGTCGTCGAGTTGATCCGTCAACGCATCGGTGCGATGGGACAAAAAGGTGCCGAGATCTTCGCCATGGTTCACGGCGAAGATCTCGGCGACATCCCTGATGATGCCTGCGTCGTTGAATACGTCGAGCGGCCGAAGAGCGAGACAGCGGAACCATTCGGCGGTCTGTCGGGCGCATAGCCAAGTCGGACGGACCCGGTTCGCACGGCATGTGCGCACAACCCTGGCACTACGAGCTTCACTCGCTGTTCGATCTACGATCCTCGTGGGATTCGGGGCGCTTTGGGCTGGGCATCCCGCAAGAGGCTCAGAACATCGATAGCGCCGGCCGGCGCCAGCGCGTTGCTGCGATCCTCAACTTTCGAGCGTGGCCCGTTTGTCTTGCTGCCCTCGAGCCTACGGTGACAAAAGCAATATCCAAGCCCCTCCTGCTGCGCGCCATCAACGGCACCGCGGTCCTTCGTGATCGAGACGAGAACACTGCACTTCGCGTCTCGTTGGCGAACTACGAGCTGCGGTCAGTGCCAGGCACGCACGTTTATTGCAAGTGTCAGGGCCCCCGTTTTTCGGTCCATTTTCTGTGTGAGTGCTTGTGATGTTGTTAGCACCCATGGAGGTAAATGATGCCCGGTAAGAAATTCACGGT
>JBEHXL010000017.1:0-70040 GCA_048498715.1 Actinomycetota bacterium
TTTGTGAGGTTTTGTGTGGCTCCCCCCCCCGCCACCCCCCCCCCCCCCCCCCCCCCCCCCCCGACAAATGCCTAGCCGTGCTCTTTTGCGCCCCTGACGCAGTCAGCGATCGAGCCGCCAGCCGAGCGACACCCACGGAAGAAATCGAGGTTGTAGATGTCGGCGTCCTGCGTGGACGGCGCAAAAATCGATGACGTCTGACTCGAAGGAGCCGAGCTCGACTCCTCGGCCCTCGCCACCTGGGGCGTCGCTAGCGATGCCAGGATTGCTACGGCGAATACGCCGACGCGTAGCTTCAATTGGTTCTTCATTTGAGCGCTCCCCGTGCCTTCGCCAACTTGGCGAAGCGCCGACAGCGAACGTATTGGGGAGGCAAATCCCGGGCAACGGGCCCAAGTTGGACACGGGCTCTGTCGGCCCCTCAAGCACGCTGATGGGCCAACCAATGTGCCGATCCGGGCGATGATGCACGATCGAGGCAGCGCCGCCGCGGTGAGCCATTAGCGCCCGTCATCGGAGACCGGGTCATCCCTGGGCGTGATCCAAACGATGGGTGCGTCCAAGCGGTTGACCATGCCGACCGCATGGTGGGTATAGCCAGTGTTAGGTACTGTCCGACTTCGATTTCAGAACTGACTGAGATCGTGGCTTGCGAATCGAATTGGTGGGTCTGTTAGTGAGCTCGGCGGTTGTGTCAGAGGTCGCCTCGAGTACGAAGTATCAGTTGATCTGTTCGGCGAGCTGACGCAGGACGGATCCATCAAGTGCGGCCGTGGACCTAAGGGCTTCGGGCGTGGACGAACGCACCGCCTGGAGCACGTCAGCGATCGCGGTAAGTGCTACGACGACCGCCTCGTTATCACCGCCGTTGGGTGGACTCTCGCCATTCGCTTGAGCGACAAAGTCCGCTGCCTCATAGAGCTGGCGGGCAGCCCACACACCATTTTGAGAGTCTGAGGACACAACGAGCCGGAGTGAGTACGCAACGGCTGCCGCTGCATTTTGCGCGAACGCACTCCAGCGGGACCAGTCGGCATCATCGTCGTGCGGAACGAGAGCTTCGACAACCACGCGCTGAGCCTCTGCTGCAATAGGGGTCGAACTGGTGTCCCAGGCGACATCGAGACCACGCCGCAAAGCGTGAACATCACCCATGCCTGCCGATGACGCGAACAGGTCGTATAACGGCATAAGGCGCTCGGCGCACGCGCACGCAAACCAAACCTGTTGGGTCGAAGGCAGTTTGTCGAGCACAGACTTGATCGTGTTCTCGTCGTAGCTGATCACCATGGCCACCTCGACCAGAAACTATTGATGCGCGGCCACCACGCCCACAACTTGTTCGCGCTGACTCGACCACCGGTCGCCTCAATGAGGGATCAGTGACGGACAGAGGCAAAGGCTGCCCGTCGGGTGTCTTGCTAGGTGTGGGCACCTGGGCCCTCGATCGAGCACCAGGTCAATCGGTCGAGGATCGTGTCATGATCCGGCGAGAGGACGACGTTCGAGGGGATGTCAAATGTCTCTCGGATAAGGCTGAAGTCGAGTGGGCGCGCAAGCCGACACCGCCATCCATCTGGATTGAGCCTGAAGCCCTCGTCAAGCGCTTCGTTGCCAGATCGAATCAGTGCATCGACTATTGGAAGAAGGTTGGCAAAGGGTCTTTCCGGGTCGGCCGACTTCCTCAGGAGCGCGCTCACGGGGCACCTCCGAACATCAGGCGGGTAAGCCACGGCTCCGCGACCTTTTCGAAGTCGGGGATGAAGAACTGCTCAAATCCGCCGGGCCCGAATTGTGTGTTCGCGAGAGCGATGCTGCGAGCGGCGGCAACGTCTTGGGTGAGGCGAAACGCCGTGAGACCGGGTCGGTACGTGCCGGCCCTGTCTGCGATCTGGAGTCCCTGGTTAAGGGCCGTCGCGTCACTCCCGACTGCAGAGGCAACCGCGTCAGACGTCGCGAAGCCGCTAAGCCCCGGCTCGCCCGCGTGCACAATCGTCCCGGCTTTCAAGGTGACACTCTCCCACTCGTCGACGCCACCGTAAGGGGCCTGGCTCTGCGCGGCGGCGGCTTGTTGAACAGGACCTCCGGATTCTGCGGCGTTCATTGCGGAGCCAGCGCTTGTGGAATCGCCGATCGTTGAGAGGTCGCTGGCGCCGTTCCTGCCGGCAGTGAGGGCAGAGTCGATTTCAATCGCGGATTCGGGGATGATTGCGAGCTCAACCCCGGCTTGGAGCCACCAGAGGTCGAGGTTGATTGTCAGCGGGACAACCAGGCTGTCGACTTCGTCAGCCATCGACGGGTCGAGGCATGGTCCGGTTGGTGGTCCGTTGCTGATGCCGCTGCCGCCGCAGCCGTTGGCAGCATTCACTGCGTTTGCGTAGTTGCGGGCAGGATGGAGGTACGGGTCGATGGTCTCCGTGACCTTCTTTTCGACTTTCTTCTCTGCCTTCTTGGCGGTGTCAGTGACCTTCTTTGTAGCCTTGTTGACCGCCTTGGTAACAGGGTCAGTGGGACACCAACCAATGGTGGGGAAGTTCCACCGGTTCGGCCGAACACAGAGTCCGTGACCGCTCGGGTCCCAGTAGTTGACGGGGTCACCGTTGACGTAGCCGTAACGGTTTTGGGTCAGCGGGTCTACGCCGATCGAGAGGTTTGCCGTTGAGCCGGCACCTGCCATGGAGTCGGGCGTCGTGAAGGTGGCAGTGCCTGGTTGGTATGTCCGGGACCCGAATCGATAGGAGCCCGTGGAGGCTGACCGTTGCGAGCTTTGGTACCAACGTTGGTTCGCCGCGGTACCAACGCAAGCTGTGGAAGCTGCTCCATCGAAGTCACCGAAGGGCGTGTAGCTGACGGTGCAAGCCGACGTTGCATACAAAGTCGTTGTGTTGCCTTGCCCATCACCGAAGGAGTAGCGAGTCGTTGGCGAGACGGTGGTGTCGGTCTGGGTTCCGAGCGGGCCGCCCACAGAGTCGAGTAGGTAAGACACCCGGGTACCGGCGACATCTTGGCGGGCGAGGTTTTGGGACGGTCCGTCGTAACCAAACGTCGATGTCGCCGCTCCCACTGTGGCCTTCCAGCCGCGTCCAAGGCCGTCGGAGACCGTCGCCTGGCTGGAGCCGAGAACGCAGGCCAGCAGGTTGTTTCGTGCTGGTGCTGTCTTTTCTCGGTCGAAGCCGTCATAGGCGAAGGAGCCGCATTCGTCTGTGGCAAGACCACCGAACGGTTTGTATGTGTACGCCGTTCCGGCCCGCGAGGCGATCGAGTTGTCGGGGTTGTAGACGTACGCATTGGTGCCGTCGTTGGTGCGGTTGCTATTTCGGTCCCACTGATAGGAGACGAGCGTGTTGGCAAGGTTCGTGAACTTGTCGACTCGACCGGCGGTGTCGTAGTGGTACGACTGGGTGCCTGTCCCGGCGACGCCGGTTGTGGCCGCTTTGACGTTCTGCGTCAGCCGGTAGCCGTTGTCGTACGTATAGGTGTTGGATGTGATGAGGTCAGCCGCCGCTGTCGATCCGGGAGTCCGACTGAGGAACGCCTGACGGAGGGTGTCGTCTGTGTTCCAGTCGAGCTGGGTTGCTTGACCGTTCGCCGCGTTGATCTGCTTTGCCCTGCCAGCGAGGTCGTACGTCCAGGCCCATGAGCCTGTTACTCGGGAATTGGTGAGCTGGCGGGGTCCGCCGGCGTCGGCGTATGTCGTGGTGGTGCGGCCTCGTTCGACCCAGCCGGAGTCAAGCGGGCCTTGTTCGACGCGCAGCGTTTGTTGTCCGGCGGCGTTGTATTCGTAGCGGTTGTCGTCGAGTGTCGCGCCGGCTCCCGTATCCGCCCAACTGCGAAGGGCGCCGTCGAGGTAGTAGGTCGCGGTAGACGAGGTCGCAGCGCCTGCGTTGGACGAAAGGCCAATGAGCGCGCCGCTTGGGTCAAAGGTGCGGGTGATTGTTTCGCCGACACGGCTCGTGTCGACGGTGTTGCGGCCGTTGTTCGCAAACGTGTAGCTGATGGCGCCGTCTGATCCGGTGGTGGTTGCGTTTCGTCCGGATCCGGTGGCTAGCCATGGGCGTTCGGAGGTTTGGCGCCCGGCGCCGTCATAGACATATTCGGTTCGGCGCCATTGCGACAGGTCTGTCTTTGTAGCGACGGCTGTCGCGTCAAGCAGGTTGTCCGCGGTGAAGTAGTTGAAGGTCGCGCGGCTCGTGCCTCCGGCGGCCACGTCGTTGGGTGCGTACACCTTCAGTGGGTTGCCGTTGAGGTCGTATTCGTAGCGGGTGATGTTGCTCAGTTCGTCGGTCAAGGAGCGGAGACGGCCGTTTGAGGTGTAGGCCGACACCGTCGCGGGTGAGGTGTCCGGTGAGCCCTGGATGTAATTCGCCGGGTCGACCTGCTTGACGCGTTGCCCGTTAGCGTTGTACGTCGCATAGGCAGTGTGTTTGGTCAAGGGGCCGTCGGGGGCGGCAACGGACTGGACGAGGCCGTCCGCCGTGTACCCGATCAGGGTGACACGGTTGAGAGGGTCGTACGACTGGACTTGGCGGCCAGCGCCGTCGTAGATGAGAGTCGTTGTCGCTTGTGTGGCAACTCCGTCCGTGCGGGGGTCGGGCGCGCTTTGCTTCCAGAGAAGGTTGTCGTCGGTATATGCGAAAGTGACTTTGCGGCTGGCGGACCCGGTTCCGACGGCTGTTGGCATCCACGAGGTGATTACTCGCCCGGCAGGGTCATAGTCGGTCTTGGTCACGCAGACGCCGACGGTTGCCGGGTAGGCGGGAACGGTTCCCGCGGTCCCTGCCGCACCCACGGGGCATTGCGTCTTCTGGATGGACGTGCCAGTGGTGAAGCCGTTGCGATTTGCGTCGGCAGTGTCGAAACGAGGCGTCCATCGGGCAACCGGTTGGTCGTCGTTGTCGTAGTCGACGCGGATCATGAACCGCTCATCCGGGTTCGCTACGGATCCGCCGGTCGTCGCGTTGAATGCGTTCGGCTGGTATGTGGCGACGGTGTTCCCGTTCAGGTCGTACAGGACCTTCGTTCGCGTGTTGGTTGTGCCGGTCGCGGTGCCCGCGGACGCAGCGACGAGATTGTCCGATCCAGTGACAGTGTCAACGAGTCGGTTGACACTGTCGTAGGAATAAGCGGTGACGCGGTTTGTCGGGTCAGTGATCGCCGTTGTGTTGCCTGACTTGTCGTACGAGTACTGCGTCGTATTAAACGTCGACGCGGTTCGGGGCACAGCCAGAGACACGCGCCGATCCAGGTAGTCGAACGTTGCAGAGGTCACGAAGCCGCGAGGGTCGGTAACGCTGATGGTGTTGCCGTCTGGGTCGTAGGTGTAGCTAGTCATCGACGTCGACGTGATCGCGGTCGAGTCCTCATAGGTCTTGGTGGTCTTGAGTTCGTTCGACTCCCAATACGTGTTGTGCGTCGCGTAAAGGGCCGTGTCTTGGCAGTCCGAAGTGTTGTTCGGCTCAGTCGTGTCGAACTGTCGTGGTGAGCAGACGCGCACGACGTTGGAGTTGAGGTCGTAAACGGTGTCGGTACGCAACGTCACTCCGCCCAAGCGGGGCGCGGTGGCACGCGTTTGACGACCGGCCGCGTCGTAGACGTAGGTGGTGGTTTGGCCTTCACCGTCAGTCGAGGAGATGACGGCGTCGGTGCCTGCGTAGGAGCGGGCAACATGGCAGGCGACTCGTCCCGACGGGAGCGGTGCGTCACCGGAACCGGTGGTGCGACACGCGGCGGGTTTGCCCATGTCCGACTCCAGCCCTCGCGTCCACTCTTGCTGGACAGGTCGGTTCACCGCGTCGTAGGTAAAGGTGCGGACGTGACCGTTCGACGACGTCGTCGCCGAAGCCGGGTAGTTCGACGCCGCGGTTGGGTCGGCGATGGCAACGAGGTTGTCGCGGGCGTCGTACACATAACGCCACGACGTCGACGCCGCTGCTTCGTTCGGCGTGTTCTTAGACGTGAGATTGTCGGCTGCATCGAACGTGTAGGTGCGATCGAACGTCGTGACAGGGGTGCCGTTGTTGCCCTTCGGGGGCCGGATGCGCGTGGCGTTGCCGTTGGCGTCGACAGCGAACGTTGTTGTCTCCCCCGCGGCGTTTCGGGATGAGAGCGGGTACCGCCATGGTGCCGAGAACGCCGCAGTGCCGGAGCCGTACCTGGTCTCCGCGTATTGGCTGGTCGGGGGCGTCGCCGCGTTTTCCCACTGGGTCGACGTCGCTGGGAAGGTGCCGGCGACCGGGGCGGTGGCGTTGCGGTCCCAGGTGCGGGCGACGTTGCCAGCCGCGTCATAGGCGAAGACCACGAACTGGCCGGCCGGGTCCGTCTCTGCTTTGAGCCACCCGGACGCGGTCTTCGTTGCCGATAGGTCGAGTTCGGTCCCTGAGTAGTAGGTGTAGGTGGTCTTGACGGTGGCGTTGTCGGCCGATTCTTTCGGCGTCGTCATTTCGATCCGGCGGCCTGCCAGGTCGTAGCGGTACTTCGTAGACCGCCACGCCGTGCCCGTGTACGGCGTGACCGCTTCACACAACACACCTGTGTTGGAGCTTGGCGAGGTTGGTGTCGCGCACGGGTTGGACGTGGCTGCGGCGCCGGGCGCGACGGCGGAGTTGTTGTCCCTTCGGAACACGGTCAGGAACGGAAGAATCGCGCCGCCCGAGTTGCCCTTCGGCGACAGCATCTCCTTGTTGTCGGAGACGGTGAACATGGTGTCAGCAGTGTCACGTGGCCCCGTACCAGTTGAGGTGATCGTCCCGTTACCGCCGGAGGAGTCGTTGAACACCTGAGTGGTGCCCGTGCGGACGGCCTGGGTCTTGTAACCCCACGTCGTGACGATGTCACCATTGACCGGTTCGACTTTGCGCTCGATGAGCGGGAGCCCCTCGGCGGTGTAGGTGTAAATCGTGGTCTGGTCGGGGGCGCCGGAGGCGATGCCAACACGTTTGATCGAGCACAGGTTGTTGTCGACCTTGGTGTCAGGCTGGATGCACGACGAGGAGCTCGTGTCCCACGAGTAAGTGGTGTCGTGCATGAAGGAACCGGCGGCGGTGCCTTCGAGGATGCGGCCGACGCGGCCGTCCGAGTCGATGTTCTGGAAGCGTCGCAGGGTGCCGTCACGAGTCACATCCGTCGATCCGGACTGGTACGCGAACTTGGTCGAGTAAGCGTCGCCGAGCGAAGCAGAGCGACGGCTCCCCATCCACTCGATACGCGCGGGGCCGCCGGAGGGACCAGCGACATACGAGAACCGGGTCGTACCGCCACGTGGATCGGTGACTGCGCAGAGTTGGTTTGACGCCGCGCCCGCGCAGCCGCCGTAGGTGTACGTGATGATCGAGCCGAGCGCGCCCGCGGGCCCGTCAGGGAGCTGCACGCTCTGCAGCAACGAAGTTGGAATACCGGCCTTGCCGTTCAACGTGTACTTCGTGACGCGGCCCGCCGGGTCGGTCACGGTCATCGTGCCTGCCGGATCGTCATACGCGATGCGCAACGCACGACACGTCGCTTGGGTCCCGTCGGTGCAGGTCGCCGACGGTTCCCACTCGCGGAGCAAGCGGCCAAACAGGTTCCCGCCCCCGGGCGCCTCGTTGGCGTACTTGATGACATTCCCGGAAGGGTCACGTACTGCGGTCACCTGACCGTACGGGGTGTTGAACTCGTAACGGGTGCGGTCCGGCCGCACCGCCGCGTACCCAACAATCGAGGCCGACGCGAGATTGGCGCATCCATCAGTCGTGGGCACCTGCACATAACGGAACAACCCAAGATGCACGCCTGCTGGCGCCTTGAACGTCTGATCGACGCACAGCATGAACCCTGCCGAAGCCTTGATCGTGTCGACGACGCCATTGACCGAGATCGGAACGTCCAACGGCACCGGTAACGCGACGGCGGCGCCGAGGCCCTTGAACCCGAACACGTGGCGAGTGCCGTCGGCATCGACCATCGTGATCGGATTCGGAGCCGTGACGGAGTTGGTCGTGGCAAACGACAGGCCGGCCGGGACGCCGAGGCTCGAGTCCATCGCGTTGAGCGACCAGCCCTTCGCGAACCCAGTCGGCATCTGATACCCGGCAGCGGACAGCGAGTTGTACGTCCGGACTGTGCCCAACGCGAGGCGACCCGCGGACTGGATCGGGGTCGTGTCGGCCTGCTGCAACACCAGGTTGCCGTTCGCGACGTTCACGCCGGCCCAGGACGCGGGGCCGATGTCGGTGTTGACGAACTGCCACCAAGCCTCGCGGCCAAGACCGGCGTCGCACGCGGTGATCGCGGCGAGGTTCGAGGCGATGTTGAGCCGCGAGGAGTACATGCCCGACGCGTTGTTCGGCGACCCGCACGGATCGGCGTCGGTTCCGGAAACGACCGCTGGGACGTCGAAGTAGATCGTCGCTCCTGGAGCGAGAACACCATTGTTCGGTAGCCCGCCAATGGTGAGGATGTTCGTGGCGGTGTCGAGCACGCAGCCTGCTCCGCACGTGCTGGTCGCCGGAAGGTTGGTGCCGCTATAGGTGATGCGCGGCGTCGCCGGCACAAAAGCCGTACCGAAGTTGTCGACCAGCCGATAGATCGTCATTGGCAACGACGACGGATTCGTCGCCGTCAATCGGAACGACTGCAACTCCCCAACGTTCGCGCGCACCGGCTGGCCCGGCGTCAGCGACTTCGTGAAGGTCGGCTTCGCGCCGATCCCGAAGTAGCGGTCCGCCATCGGCTGCGAATTCGACCCGTAGTCATCCGCGTGCGCTGTCCAGCGGTACAAGCCGTCGGGCAAGCCGGTCGGTGTCCACGACGCGGTCGCACCGGATGCGACGTTGCCGATAACACCGTTCGAGCTCGTCGGAGTCCATCCGTACTCGACGCCGGATTCGGTGTTGACAAGATGGAACGCGACCTGGCCCGGGTCTCCGTCAGGATCCGAGTAGGACGCCTGGAGAGTCGGGTTACCCGTCGTGTACCAGGCCCCGCTGGCAGGCGCGACCCACGTGGGGACATTGGGCGGGTTGTTCGTGATCGTGTAGGTCACGTTCGGGCGCAGCGCCGGGTTCGCGTCGTTGTTCGAGGCGAACTTCTTCCATCCGTGCATGTCGGCACCTAGCAGGTCATTAAGACGGAAGCCGTTGTTCGCGATGGTGCCCTGCCGATAG
This sequence comes from Actinomycetota bacterium, assembly GCA_048498715.1. Classification (GTDB taxonomy): domain Bacteria; phylum Actinomycetota; class Acidimicrobiia; order Acidimicrobiales; family JACCXE01; genus JACCXE01. Next base: position 9,141 of record JBEHXL010000017.1, read on the forward strand.
GCGTTCGCGACGGAAGACACGTCAAACGCGACCCACGCGTTCGGGCACCCGTTCCCAGCGTTTGTCGACAAAGTCGTGACGTGGGAGCCGTCGGCTGGCTTGTTCGTCCAGTCGAGAGTCGCTGGGTTCCACGGGGCAGAGACGGTCTGCACCTCAGTGTCCGACGCGACACAGGAATACGCGGCGTGGTTCTGATACAGGTTCAGCGCCGCTGAAGTGATCGTGTGAGTTCCTGGCAGCGAAGCGAAGTTGAACTGCAGATAGGCGTAGGACTCAAAGTTTGAACTGCCGCACATCGGGTCAACCGCTTTATCGCAGTAGCCCACGCTCAACTGCACGTCCGCAGAGTCGAACGCCGCGCTATGGCCAGCGGCCGCGTACGTGTCGTCCTGCGAAACCGACAACGGGGTGACAGTGGGGTCCACCCGGACCGGGAACACCCGCGCGGAGTCCTTCAGCCACGCCGCATCCAAGGAAACCGTGAGCCGCCACTTGTTACCGACCCTGTCGAGCGCGTACGAGACGTCGTCGGAACGCGCCGGGAGACCCGCGTACTCGGATACAGACGCGTCCGTCATGAAGCCCGCCGGGATCTCCGCAACCTTCTTGTCTCCGTCACGAAGTTCGACCCGGCGGCCGGCATCGACGAGAACTGGGGTCACACCGTCCGTCTTGAGGTCGAAGGTGTAAGTGGTTGGCACGTCAGCAGATGCGAGCACCAACGCTTCCTTCACTGCGACCGGCAGCGATTCCAACTCGACGTTCACACTCGGTAGGGCGTCGACATAGGTCGCTTTGCGGCCCGCGATTTGACGTTCCGACGACGCACGCCCGCCGCGCAGGCCGTAAGAGACAGAGCGGCCGGCACCAAGGTCGAGCCATGCGAGCTCGTCGGCATCCGCCTTCGCGGCAAACCGGGCGTCACGACCGTGCGCTTTCGGCTCGGCGTCGCCCTTGGCGTCAACAACCAGGTTGTCGTTGATTTCCTGCCAATGACCGGCACCGTTCTTGAAGTGAACGGGCCCGCTAAACGCGACCACCCGTAGTTCGTTCGGTGTCGCGGTCGCATACGTCTTTGTGGTTTCTGTCCGCAGCCCGACGATCTCATCGCCCGGTGCGGGTGACGGCACGGGGTCGTGCGCAACGGGGCCCTCGGGTTCTGGAATCGACTCGCTGTCCGCCGGCACGTCCGGCTTCGCCGGGCCGGGCTTGGCGACGTGCTCCGTTGGCGTCGACGGCTCGCCCATCGGCTTCAGCGTCGACAACGGCTGAAGCTCGAGCTTGGGGTTCTCGGACTGCAGTGCCGGTACGGCAGCCAGCAGCGCTCCCGCGATGACGACAGACAAGATCAACGCGACCAGCGTGGACAGCGATACCTGCAGTGAACGTCGATTCGATCGGATCATTTCCGCGCCCCCATCTCGACGACTCAGGCGCTCGCCGCATGTGGCCTGCGAAGCTCCCCAGCCGTTGCCATTCCTGAATCACAAGCGAGAACAAGAAAGCTGCCTCACCAGCAGAAGAACCGAAGTTCCTCAGCCGCCCCTCCCGTATCGCTCAGTCGGAGGGTATCGCGCTCTCGACAATCTTGCTATTGCCATTTGGTAATTCTGATATTGCGTAGAGAGCGTCGCGACGACCTGCCAGGGCGAGCCCGTCGCGACCTGCCCTTGGGAACCTCAACGGGTCGGCCGAGGAAATCCCAAAGGCGAAGTGGCCGCGCCTAGTCCTTATCAGCGCACTGCTTGCACCGACGGTAACCACCCGTGCCGGACACACGGTTGGCCGCAGGGATCTGTTGACCCGTCGGACAGTCGTCGTAGTCGTGGTACACGTCCGGATCTGAGGGGTTGCTCGAGTAATAAGCCGATACCTTCATCAATTCCTCCTTGTAGGTGAGGACCAAGATACGGACGGGGTGTAACAGGCTGTTGCGGCCAGGCAATTATTTGTTTGCGGAACAGCAAAATCGCTGCTGACGCGCCCGACTCGATCCCCACGCATTCGGCGTGCAGAGACGTTGACGAGACACATGACTACGGCGCCCGCGTTGGAGAGCCATACCGGTTCGCGCTAAGGGAGCACAGCGAGTCTCGCGACGCGACGCGCCTGTCGAGCCCGAGACTTGTACGGAGGTGAGGTGGTTTACCCAGCCGTTGCCGCCAAGCTGGCCGTAGGCGCCCATGCCCCAAGCCCACACGGTGTTGTTCGATTTCAGTGCGTAGCCGGCGCCGCCTGCGGCGATCGAGGTGACGCCGGTCAGGCCACCGACCTGTACGGGAACAGAGCTGTCCGTCGAGCGACGCTTTGACTCCCGTTCCAGCGCGCTCTCACGAAACTCTCGCGTCGCCCAGAGCTCCTGTGATTAGCGGTCCACCAGAGAGGTGGCAGAGATCGTCGAAGAGCCACTCGATCTGGATCTTCAACCGCAGTACTCCCGTGAGGTCGACCGAGATTGGGATCGCGTCACCCAGCTTCACGGTCCAGTCGCCGAACACTTTGCCAGTGTTGTCAAGAACGGAGATTCGAGCGGAGTACCCGTCTCGAGAGTCGTCGGTGACACCGAGTACCGCGTCCAGTTCGCGATACCGCTCGCCTAGGTCGTACTCAACTGAGTCAACCTCGCCGCCGCTACAGCAGACGCAATCGCGTGCAAACAGCACGCTTCGGATGTACTCGCGACCCGACATCTTCGCGTCCCCAGATGATGCTCCGTCACTAACGACCGGCTCGAGCATCGAAAGAAATTGCGGCCCATCGGCGACGGTCGTCGCAACGAGCGCGCTGGTCGAGGACGTGCTGCGTCGAATCGGAAACGAAGTCGTCGTTCCATCCACTACTCCGTAATCGTCGCCTGCGTCGGTGTCGTCGCTGCTTTGCAAGCTAAGCGTCGGGGTTGTCACCCCGGCTTGCGGCCGTTCTCGCCTCGCGGGATCTAGATGAAGCGCGTACACGACGGTCGCAACGATTAGTCCAGCGGCGACTGCGACTGCGAGGGACTGCCTCCACGTCATTCGACAACCACCGGCGACGCTGGGACAACGCGCCGTCGGACGCGGGCGAAACATTCCGCGAGATCGGAGCACCCCTTCGCCCGCGGCCGGAGCGGGTGCTGGCGCGAGTAGCTCCACGCGGCATCCACGGAGTGCCGTACGTGCGATCGGCCGCACGGAAGAACCCACAAAACCATTGCCTGCAAGTCAAACAGGCGAATTACGAGTCTGCAAAACTTGCTTAGAAACGATTGACAGCAATACCTGCCACCGGGAGGGCGTTGCGTTCACATGGTGTTACTCGCGGCCATACGGTCGTTCCCCCGAGGAAGGCTGCTGATCGAGGTCGAGTGGCGGGCCCCAGGTCGGTGAGGCCGGTTCGGTGTCGCTTCCCGTTCGAACCCCACGCCTTTAGCGAACGAGTGTGAGCAGCATGCGCGGTTCGAATCCGCCACGACTTGGAGATCGCGGTCAGACCACGACCGTCACCGGGGTGCTCATGTCGGCCAGAGTGGCGTGGTTATCGAACTGACAGGTGTTGTCTCGGGCACAAATGTGCGCGCCCTCACGACCTACCCCTCAGCCGAAGCACCGACTTGCCACCGAGCACGACTGACAAAACAATGAGAACGCCGAATAGCACGAAGGCGAGTGGTCGAAGACCTAGCTCGTTGGTAAGAAGAATGAGAGCCGCCACGGAGCCCAGAATCAGCCGGACGTTACCCAACTCGCGTCGGAGATTCGACTCCATGTCAGCAACCTCCAAGATCGAGCCGAGGCTTTTAGCCGGGGTAGAGCTGGCCGCCACAAGTAGCCGGAACCCGTGTCCTTGGGCCATTTCGAGGTCACGCCAGCGACTTGATTGCCAAGGAAACAACCGTCGCGGCACTAGTCAGAGCGACGGCTAAGCACGCGTAGCGCCAAGCCCTTCCGTACAACGTCATCAGCGCGGCAGGTGGGTTGAAGCCGACTATGTCTCGGTAGCGGCTGCCGTCGTGCCGCCTTGTCATTAACTGCGATACACCGCTAACCAAGGCAACAAAGATCGAGACCGCGAGCGCTCCTAACGAAGCGAAAACGAGGAGCTCAACCACGGTTACCTCGACAGGTCTTGGGACGCTCCTTCGTGTCGATCATGAAGCCACCTACCGAGCCAAAGAACGTGACGTTTAGCCCACCAACCCAGCGCGTGAGCTTCAAAAACGCATCCTCATCCGAACCTCCGAGAATGCTCCCGCCGGGAAAGTGACTTGCGAGAGGCCAAAGGAAGCCCAGTTCAGCGCCATCGCTGGTCCCACGAGGCAGCGCCCTTCACTGCGGCTGCCGTGTCAGTAACGGCGCGCATCGAGCCGACATGGTCGTGTTCATTGGCTCGTTGCACGGGCTCATCGCCGCCGGACTCGATCCTGACGCCGCTTGATGAGGAGAGCGATTACTACTCCTGCCGCACAAGCTGCGGTCGTGGCAGACCAACCTTGCGAGTGCGATGTGGCCAGCACTGACGACACCGCGACGGGCAACATGATCCATGCTTCCCGCCTCTTCGGTTTGAGATTCATCCGCAGTGCCCGCCGTTGAGGAGCTGGGCGAGATTCGATAGCCAGCTGAGAGAGCCAGCGCCGCCAGCCGCAGTGGACCATCCGAACGCCTTAAGGCGCCAAGCCATACTCGACATGTAGGGACTCACACGGCCGAACAACGAGGCGTTATCCATCTCCAGTTGGCGAAGGTAAGCCATGGATCTTGCGCCTGTTGCGAGCTCGTCGAATGAGCCTGAAAGAAGAGAAGCGCCCGTCCCGAAGATGCTTAGAACTGCGTTCGCGTTGTCCCTGGCTACGGTCCCGCCGTCAATACGGCCCTGGGCGTACAAGGCGTCCGCAGAGACTGCCGCCACGGTGCTCGATACGACACCGACGACAGCGCACCCGGTGCCCACTCCTCCGGCCCAGAAGAGCGTCATTGAGCAGACCGTCGCACCCGTACTGACCAGACTGGATACCGCGTGGATGGCCGGGAGCGCGCTGTTGAGTGCGGAGCCGGCGCTCTTGACTAATCCTTCTCCGAAATACAGCCCGGTCGGGTCGGTGTTGTTGAGGGGGTTGCCACCGACGTAGGCGTAGGGCTCGCGTGTCGTGGTCTCGAGTGGGTCGCGTGAGAGGAAGGTTGCGGTGTCGGGGTCGTAGTAACGGGCTCGGAGGTAGGTGAAGCCGGTTTCGGTGTCGCGGTATTGACCGGTCCATCCCAGGTTCGAGACAGTGCCGGTCGTGCCGGTGCTGTTGCCCCATGGATCCCACGACGCGCTGCCCTTCACTGCTGCCGCGGCGTCGGTGATGGCGCGGATGGAGCCGATCTGGTCGTGATGCATGTAGGTAACGACGCCGGCAGGATCGATTTGCGCGTACGCAACACCATCGGGCCCGTACAGGTAGGCGGTGGTTGCGTTGCCGGTGGTTTCGGTCAGCAGGCCCGGCGCACCGGTTGTTTTGTCCCACACATAGCTCGTGGTTGTGGCACCGCGGGTCTTGCTTGTCCGCAATCCGCCGGCCGCGTAGGCGTAGGTGGTGGAAAGCTGGATGTTGTCCAGGTCGAGCTGGCCCCGGATGATGGTCGGGACAAGTTTGTCGGTCGTAGTGTTGTCACCTACACCGCCCGACCCGTTGTAGCCCCATTGGTATAGGTCGCCTGTCGTGATCGCCGACGAGCTCAATAAGCCGGCCCCGATCACGGTCACACCCGTGATGGTGGACACCGCTACCGGTGTCGGCCGCTGCGTTGTCGAGTTGTCACCGATCTGGCCGTTGCTGTTCGAACCCCACGCCTTCAGCGAACCAGTGCTCAGCAGCGCAATGCCATGATTCGACCCCGCCGCGACTTTGGAGATACCGGTGAGACCACTGACGGTTACCGGCGTGCCCATGTCCGCAAGGGTGGCGTCGTTGCCGAGCTGGCCGGTGTTGTCGCGACCCCACGCCTTGACGGTGCCATCACTGAGTCGGGCGTAGGCGTGGTAGGCACCGGCCACAATCTGCGTCTCAGTCGTGAGATCTCTACGTGCCGCTAGTACAGCTAACCGAGCATCACGGAATACGAACGCAGTCACCCGATGATGCGCGCGCACCCGACAAGCACCGACATCAAGCCAAAGGTCACACCGAAGGGAAATGCAAACGCGCCGACACGTTTCGATCCGGCGACTCGCCGACGAAGCGCAGCGAGGCCCATCAAGAGCAACATGGCTCCGGCCCAGATCGCGTTTTGCTGGTCCGTTACGGTCGCCCCAAACACAGCTCCGACGCCGGCTCCTGCTGTTGCTTGCAGCGTCAAGCCGATTGACCATTGCAGGCGCTTTACTCGGTGCCGCGAAACTCGTCGATCCAACCTTCGTTGCGGAACTTCAGGATCGAGCCACTTCAAGTGAGAGTCTTCGCAAAAGCGTCGTAGCCTGGTGTCGGACCAAAACGACGTGATTGAACCGGACTCGACGCCGTTGACTGATACCAGAGAGACCCGACCATCGTGGCTCGTCAGCCCCGTGACGGAGTCGCGAGGGAGAGCGACGCTAGGGACACCCGGCTCGAGTAGACATACAGAATCGTCACCAACGACGATCTTTGTTCTTCGGCGCAACCCCAGAGCAACAATCAGCATTACGGTCACAAGCCCCACCCAGAACGCCTTTGGCTGGAATGCCGGTAAGGCGGTGAACGCCGCAACTACTGCTGCGACGTATGTCAGGGGCATGCGCTTTAGCTGGGCCAAAAGAACGATCCGCGCGGGAGGCACCGATTCCGTCAGCATGCGGACCCACCTCGTGCGTACAGCCCGCGAGGCCCGAACTGTGCTGCCATGGCAAACGTGAAATTGAAATCGCTAAACGGATTGAAGTGATCGAAATAGCTGCCGCCGGCGGATTGAAGCAGCGCGATGAAGCCGCCTACTGCGCCGTCCACCCGTGCCGCTTGGGTGGCGTTCCAGGTCATGTCGCCGAGGAGACCTCCGACGCCCCAAGTGCCTACCGTTATCGCAATACTTTGCCGACAGCTACGGCCTGATTCGGTGGCACAAGTCACTACCGAACTGGTTACGGAAGCGCCGAGAGCGATGTTGGCGAGGATCGGCGCAGCGGCTCCCCCGCTGGCGACAGTAACTGCTGCTGTCGACGCAACTATTGCAGTCAGCAAGAGGGTCTGCTGAATCCCGTCGCGGTGTTCCTTCAAGTACTTCTGTCCGGCGGAAAGCCCGTCACCGACCGCAGATGTCACGTTCTTCACCAGACCTTCTCCGAAGTAGAGGCCGGTGGGGTCGGTGTTGTTGAGGGGGTTGCCGGCTACGTAGGCGTAGGGCTCGCGTGTGACTGCGTCGAGCGGGTCGCGTGAGAGGAAGGTTGCGGTGTCGGGGTCGTAGTAGCGGGCCCTCAGGTAGGTGAAGCCGGTTTCGGTGTCGCGGTATTGGCCGGTCCATCCCAGGTTCGAGACGGTGCCGGTCGTGCCAGTGGTGTTGCCCCACGGATCCCACGACACGGTGCCCTTGACCGCAGCTGAGCTGTCAGTGATGGCGCGGATCGAGCCGATCTGGTCGTGATGCAGATAGGTCACGACGCCGGCAGGGTCGATCTGTTCGTAGGCGACGCCGTCAGGCCCGTACAGGTAGGCGGTGGTTGCGTTGCCGGTGGTTTCGGTGAGCAGGCCGGGAGCACCAGCTGTCTTGTCCCACACGTAGCTCGTGGTTGTTGCGCCGCGGGTCTTGCTCGTCCGCAGACCTCCGGCCGCGTAGGCGTAGGTGGTGGACAGTTGGATGTTGTCCAGGTCGAGCTGGCCCCGGATGATGGTCGGGACAAGTTTGTCGGTCGTGGTGTTGTCACCGACACCGCCCGACCCGTTGTAGCCCCATTGGTATAGGTCGCCTGTCGTGATCGCCGACGAGCTCAATAAGCCGGCCCCGATCACGGTCACACCCGTGATGGTGGACACCGCTACCGGTGTCGGCCGCTGCGTTGTCGAGTTGTCACCGATCTGGCCGTTGCTGTTCGAACCCCACGCCTTCAGCGAACCAGTGCTCAGCAGCGCAATGCCATGATTCGACCCCGCCGCGACTTTGGAGATACCGGTGAGACCACTGACGGTTACCGGCGTGCCCATGTCCGCAAGGGTGGCGTCGTTGCCGAGCTGGCCTGTGTTGTCGCGACCCCACGCCTTGACGGTGCCATCACTGAGTCGGGCATAGGCGTGGTAGGCACCGGCCGCGATTTGTGTCGCAGTCGTGATGCCCGAGACTTGTACGGGGGTTAGGCGGTTCACCCAGCCGTTGTCGCCGACCTGGCCGTAGGCGCCCATGCCCCATGCCCACACGGTGTTGTTCGATTTGAGTGCGTAGCCGGCGCCGCCGCCTGCAGCGATCGACGTGACGCCGGTCAGGCCGCTGACTTGCACTGGTACGGAGCTGTCGGTCGTGGAGTTGTTGCCGAGTTGGCCGTTGGAGTTACGACCCCAGGCCCAAACGGTGCCGTCGGTCTTTCGGGCGTAGGTGGTGAACCCCGAGTTGGACACTGCGATTTCTGCGACGCTGCTGATGGCCCAGACTCGGGCCGGAAGGCGGTGGTCGGTCGTCGTGCCGTCGCCCAACTGCCCGTAGGTGTTCTGACCCCAGGTCCAGACGTTGCCGGCACTGTCGAGGGCGACCGAGTACATCTGTCCGGCCGCGGCGGTCGTGATGTTCTGAAGGCCGTTGACGAGAACGGGCGTGTTGCGCTGTGTGGTTGTGCCGTCACCGAGCTGCCCGTACGTGTTCAAGCCCGTTGCGGAGACGGTGCCATCGGTGCGGACCTGCAGTGTGTGGGCTTGTCCGCCGGGTGCCGAGTTTTGTTCGGGCCCGTAGCCGTCAGCGGGTTGCGTCGGCGTGGTGGCATCGGTGAGGAGACCGTTGCCGAGTTCGCCGTAGTTGTTGTCACCGAAGGTGTAGACGGTGCCGTCGACGGTGTTGATGGCGATGGACACGACGCGACCCGCGTCGACAATGCCGATGTTCTTGCCTGCGAGACCGGTGACCGTCACGGGGGTCGTGGCGTCGGCGGTGCCGCCGTTGCCGAGCTGGCCTTCGCTGCCGCCGCCCCACGTGACCACGGATCCGTCCGCCTTCAGAGCGATGCCGTGGTAGCCGCCGGCGGCGATCTGCGTGGCGGTGGTGATGCCCGAGACCGATACGGGAGTGGTGCGTTGGGTGATGCTGCCGTCGCCGAGCTGGCCGCTGGCGTTCAGGCCCCAAGCGGCGATAGTGCCGTCGGAGCGGAGGGCGTACGCGCTGGCTTCGCCTGCACCGATCGAAACGGCAGTGGTGATGCCCGATACCTGGACGGGCACCGGGCTGTTAGCGGTGGAGTTGTTGCCGAGCTGGCCGTTGGCGTTGTTGCCCCAGGCCCAGACGGTGTGGTCCGCCTTCAGCGCGTAAGAAGCTCCTGCGCGGCTAGCGATCGCGATGACGCCGCTGCTGAGTCCGCTGACGACTGCAGGTGTTGAGTGCGCGACGAGGGTGTTGTCGCCGAGCTGGCCCTTGTCGTTCGCGCCCCACGCGTAGACGGCGCCAGCGGAGGTAAGGGCCAACGTGTGGCCGCCCCCGGCGGCGACTGCCGCGATGTTGGATAGCGAGGTGACCGGGACTGCGGCGGTGCGCTGTGTCGTTGTTCCGTCGCCGAGCTGGCCGGCGCTGTTCAGGCCCCAGGTCCACACGTTGCCGGAGTTGTCTACCGCTGCGGAGTGGGCGGCGCCGGGGCTGACCTGTCGAATGTCGATGAGTTTGCCACCGCTCGCCTTGACGACGTCTACGGGGGTGGTCCGCTGCGTGGTCGAGTTGTCGCCGAGCTGGCCGTTGCTGTTGTAGCCGAAGGCTTCGACCGTTCCGTCTGCTCGGACTACGAGTGTATGGAGGAAGCCGCCGGGCGTCGCCGTGTGCAGGGCGCCGGGTGTGACTGAGCGGAGTTGGCGCAGTTGGTCCCAACCGTAAGTGATGGTGTTGCCGGTCTGCGGGACCATGCTTGAGCGTGATCCAACGCCATCGTTGGTGTACTTGGTCGCGTCGGCGGTTGGGGTTGCGCAGGTCGATGAGGTTAGGACCGCGGTTCCGCAGAGCGCGTTGCCGGCGGTGTATTTCTCGGTGCGGCCGTCGCTGTTCTTCGTCAGGTTGTCCGCGGCGTCGTAGCTCCAGGTCGCGGTGCTGTTCTGAGTCGTGAGCATGTTGGCTTGGTTGTAGCCATACGTCTGTGAAGCAACACCCGGAAGGCCGGTCTGGCTGAATCCGGTCACGTTGTTAGCGTTGTCACGGGTGTACGTCAGCGATGCGAACTTCGTCGAGGTGCCGTAGTTGCTGTAGAAGTCCGAGGCCATGACGCGGTTCGCGTCATCGACGACGTAGTTGTCGCGTTGGTTGCCGGGTTGGTCAGTCGCAATGAGCGCGCTGTCTTCGTTGTACGCGAACGTCGTTGTGTTTGTCAGCCAGTCCTGAGACGACGTCATACGGCCTGCATCGTCGTAACCGCGGGTGACGACCTTGTTGCCGGGATACGTGATCGTGGTGAGGTCGTTCGCCAGGTCATAGCTGTAGGTGACGGACCCTGTTGAGTCGTTCGAAGCGGTGAGCCGGCCGAGCGAGTCGTAGGCCCAAGTCGAGTTGATGCCGTCGGACTGCGTGACGGAGTCCTTGCGACCTGCAGCGTCGTAGTGGATGTTCGTGATGTCCGGCGTGCTCGTGTCGGAGTAGTCGACGGCGGTGAGCTGGTTCGCCGCGTCGAAAGTGTTGGCGACGGTGCGGGTCATGTTGTCCGTTGAGCCGGTCTGGTTGCCTGCAGCGTCGTAGCTGAACGAGGTGACCCGGTTGTCGGGATCCGTCATGCTTGTTAGGCGGCCAAGAGCGTCGTAGGCGTAGACGGTGGCGTTGGTTGCCCCGTCGACCTGCTTCCAGAGCCACCCGTTGTCGTAATAGGACGTTTTCTCAACGACGCCGTCTGGGCGGTGTACTTCCGTGAGCCGGTCCTCGTTGTCGTAGACATACGTCGTCGTCTGCGAGTTCGCGTCTTGGACGCTGGCGAGGTTGCCGTTGGCGTCATAGGCGCGCGTCTCCGTGTGATTCAGCGGATCCGTTGCAGTGAGAACTTGCCCGCGGGCGTTGCGGGTGAAGATCCAGTCGTGGCTTGTCGGAACTCCACCGAGCACATTCCCGCGTGGCAAGACCGTGCTCATCGGAAAGCCAGCTATCGAGAACGAGCCGTTCGAATAGGACGTCGTCGTCTTGTTGCCAAGCGGATCGGTAACCGAATCGCGGTTGCCCGCGGCGTCGTAATGGAACGTCGTTGTCTTGCTACGGGGATCGAGCATCGTGGACACATCACCAGGGTGCGACGCATCGGTATAGGTCAATGATGTGACCTGATTCTGTGCCGGAGAAGCCCCAGCAAGCGGCGTCGAAGTCGACGTGAGATTTCCGCGCGAGTCGTAGGTGTAGGTCGTTGTTACGCCGCCGACGGTCGTTGTCAGTGGCTCGTGCCGCGAGTTGAACGTCGCCGATGTTGATCGAGTTAGCGCGTCGGTGCTCCCGGTCCGGTTGAAGCTCGAGTCGTATGTGAACGAGGTTGCGTGCCCGTTGCCATCGGTGATCTTGCTGATGCCGAGCGTTGCCGGGTCGTACTCGTAGGAAGTCGTCACCGCGCCGGCTGAGCCGAAGCCCTCGACCTTGGAAACGAGGAGGCCAGCCGAATAGGCGTAGAGCGTCTTGTTTCCGATCGGGTCGGTGACGACGGTAGATCCAGACGTGGGTGAGTACTCGAACGTCGTTGACTTACCGTTGCGGTCGGTCTGGGTGGCGATCCTTCCGGTGGTGTCGTACGTGTTGACGACGTCAGCGGTGCCCGACGCCAGGTTGTTGCGCGGATCCCGCATCGTCAACATGCGATGCGACGCGTCGTAGGTGAACGACGTTTTCGAACCCGCTACGTCGGTGAACCAGTCCATCTCGCCTGCGGCGTTGTAGTGATAGTTGACCGTTCGTGTGGGCGTCGAGGAGTCTGACACTGCCGTGATATTCGAACCGGTCCAGGTCAGCGTCAAGGTACGGCCGCCGCCGCCGGTGATTGAGGTCGGCTGGCCGGCGCCGTTGTAGCCGTACGTGACGGTTTCGTCGTTCGGGTCCTTGATGGTGAGGAGCTTGCCTGCTGTGTTGAACTGCATCGTCGTGTTGACGCCACGAACGAAGGTCCATCCAACGCCGGTCTGCTTGGTCAGCACTGCGTCGGTGTAGGACGACGACGAGTAATTGCCTCCGCTCGTGGGCGTGAAGATCGAGGTCGAGCCGTTCTCTTGGGTGACAGTGACGACGCCTGTCGTTCCGTTTTCAGACAGACCAACCTGAGCCGAGGATTGCCAGCCAAATCCGAACGGGCCGTTTGTCGCCGCTGCGGCGCTGTTGTACGTGCGGTCGAGGCCCACGGACGGGCCGCGTCCAGCGAGAGCGAAGTCGGTGAACGCGTGCCAGAAGTTGCCGCTCTCAGTGTTGACCGGCTTTATGACATTCGTCTGACACGAGCAGCTGTAGGGCTCCGAGGGATTGCGGCTTCCGAGAATGGCCCCGCTGTGACTTGCGATGCAGCTGGTGTCCGCGGCGCCATTAACGAGGACGCGGAAGTAGAAGAACGCATTCTGCGACAGCGACGTAGCAACGCTAAAAGTCTTGAGACCCGCGCCGCCTCCGATGTACTTCGTACCGGAGACCCAATGTGAGTACGACGGCGCTGGATCGTTCGTCTTGTAGTAATGCGCGATGCCATTTTCGATGTCGAGGATGCCGTCCGGACTCGGAGTTGAGTACCAGCCCTCGACTGTGATCGAACTGTTTGCCGGTGTGTTGACGTCGTAGTTCACCTTCGAGTCGTTGAACCCGTAGATCGAGTACCACGCAGGCCATGACTGATTGACCCATTGGCCAGCGCACACCGTCTGGTTCGCCCTGGCCGGCGCTGCGCCGAAAGCCAGGCCAACCACAGCCAGCAGACTCGCGATCAAGAAAACGGATAACGACTGTGCGGTTCGCACCTTCGCCTTCGCTGCGAGATGACGAACGAAACGAAGCGGCATGGCGGGCCCGGTTTGCATCCGGCGATTGAAGAGGTGCCGTCCGCGAAAGTCACGGCCCATTTCGTAGATAACGCGAATTGACTACATAGCAATAACGCGCCGTCAATGCCGACAACGGCCGAAAGCCCCTAGTTCAGAGCATTCGAATGTTTCCCACGGCTGAGGGTCCGCCTCGATTTGCTAGTCAGCTACTTCTTTGGATCTGGGGCTCGGCGCCGCGAACTCCGGCGGCTAGCGATCCGCTGAGCCTCGCGCACGATCCCTTCGAATTCAGGTGGAGTGGTTTCAACTCCGGCAAGGAAGATGCCGACGGCTTCGAGAAGCGCCGTCGCGTTGATGCCCTGCCGATCGCAGAACTTGTACCAGCCGTCGCGCGCCTGGGCGGACACGTACCCGTGGAGCTGGTAGCGGGGTTGTGGATCGTCGTCAGGCACCTCGCCACTGACTACCGACCGACAAGCCTTGTAGTGTGGTTGTACAAGCATCTTTCCGGATCGACGCCGAGGACGCCGACACCAACTTCTGAAGAAACTTCTGTAATCACAGAGCCACGTCTCCGTATATGGGTCACCGGGGTTGTAGGCCAACACTGATATAACGCCTATGCAATGGCGCGGACCAAGATGCTGATTGAGAAGGTGGTGTGCGACGTCTGCGGCAAAGTCGTTGACGATGCGAGCGGTGGAGTCTTGCGGTGGAACTCCGATACCTGGGAACTTGACGTTTGTGCAGCGGACCAGAAGGCCATCGATCAGCAAATTCGCAAGTGGACAAGAAACGGTCGAGCACCCCGCAAGCGGCGCCCAGATGCGTTGGCGCGCGACGAATGGGACTACCTCGAAAAGCTGGGATTCGTCCGACACCGTGGGAGGAAGAGCGCGGCTGAGGTGGCGGCGTTGGCCTCCCGAAAGAGTCGGACGTGACGGCGCGACCAGCCTCCGTCACGTCCGACGCTCACTACCACTAGAGCGGGATGCAGATCTCCAGAGGTCCGGTCAGCACCGGAGGAACCGGTGGGATATTCAGACAGATTGGTTCGGCAGACGCTGGCGAAGCTTGCGTTCCGAGCAGTGCCGCAATGACTGCGCCGAGTATTACAACCGATAACGTGAGCCGTCTCATGGCAACTCCTTTTTTGGGGTTGCGGGTGACACGGAGTCGACGGAGGCCGATTACATAAAAATCAGCTCCGACTTCGAACGCCTATGGGAGCCCATCGGGATCAAGCTTGAGGAGCTCCTGCGCAAGCGACGCGTGCGGGACGTCGATGACGTGATGCAGGAGACTGCGACACGGGCCCTGCGACAAGGCGACGAATACTTCGCCAACAACGCGCATCTCGTGGGCTGGTGCGTCGTAACGGCCATCAACTATTCGACCGACGTTCGGCGAAGAGACGCCCGCGAACACGTCAGCGAATTCGTCGACCTAATCGACTGGACCGATATCGCAGACCGCGTGACTGCGGGCATTGCACTCGATCGTGCTGTCGCTGAAGTCGCTCGACTCACCGACAGCGAGCGCGACGTGCTGTTCGGACGGGTTCAGGCTTCGACGCGACGTGAAGCAGTCAAGTTCAACGTCCAGCGAAATCGGCTACGAGTTCGCCTTCGTGAGGCGACCGGAGGTCTCGCCGCTGCGATCGCGCGAGTTCGCCTTCGCGTGCCCCGTTTGCTTAAGCAATCCGTTTCGCCTGGGCTCGCCGCAGCAGTCGCTGTTGGTGTTGGCCTCGCCATGGTTGCCATTCCCCACCTTGGGGCTCAGACCTTTGGGACACATTCATCCAGTACGCCTGACGCTCCAGCCAGCGGACACGCGCGCGAACTCAAGCTGGCGCGCGACGACGTCGCCCGCGTAAGCGAGGGATCGTCACACGGCGGCCTTGCGGCGCCTCGACAGCCGTACCTTCGGATTCCGCTCGGAACGGATCAAAACGGTGAGCACAGACAGGCGACGCTCGCTCCAGCCCGGCCTGATCAGCGCGGGCAGCTCGTGTGCGGTGAGTTCGTGGGAAGCGAACGAACCTGCGTCCGAAGCCCCTTCGAGAGTGCAACGGAAACGGCTTCTGCGGCGGCCGGCTGGATCCTCGGTGGTGGCGACTCGCCAGATATCACCCTGTGGCCGGTCATCTACACCGAACCGCGCCCACCGAAGTAGAGCGATCAAGAGGCGTTAGCTCGGAACGTCGAATTGTGAGTGCAGATCGCCCTCAAGCGCAGCAAGGACCTCATGGCCCAGCGGTGTCATTCGGTAAGTAATTGTCGTGGATGCAAACGGAATCGCCTCGGCTGCTTCGCCTTTCACGTCGAGATTGATTTGAACGTCAACGTCCACATCAGTCTCAGACTCCACCAGACCAGTCCGAAGCAAGGTCGCGATGACCGGATCAAACACGGTCTGCAGCGGCGACTCGCGGCGTGTCCCTTCGATATCGGATCTTGAAACAAACACCGTGGCCGGGTTGACTCGTTCTGGTTGCCTCGTCCTACGCGCTGCCGCCGTTTGCGCAGCGCGTATGCCGTGCATCGCTTGAACGTGGACGGCGTCGAGCTCGGCCACCGCCGCCACTTTGGCGAAGGTGATGTCAGGAGAGGCCCCGGCATTCCCTTTCACGAAGTTCGAGAGGCACTTCGCCAGGTAGCGAAGCTTCGGCTCATATCGACTTCGCGCTGCGATCTGAACGATTGATTCGACAACCTCCGCCGCCTCGTCGTCTTCCGCGACCAACTCGAGAATGTCGTTGGTATCCACGCCATCCTCCATGGCCCAGTCGCCTAACTTCTCAATTCGCGCCGAAGACCGCCTGATCCGGCGATCGTCGAGATACTCGGCGAGGTGAACGCCTCGTTCGCCGAAGGCCAGCTTGAGACCCAGCCGGGCGAGCGCTCCGACTTCCGAGACACCGTCCTCGTCGGCATTCATCCGATTTCAGTCCTAGATCTCGGGATCAGTTTGAGCGCAGCCCATCGAGGCCAAGCCTGACTACGAATCGAACTGCTGCGCGTACGCAATGCCGTGCTGATTCTCGATGAGCTTCACGGTCGGCGTGTCGGCGAGAGTGAGCATGCAAGCGTGATGGACGCTCAGTACGAGCTCTTGAAGATCTTGGTCGTCCTCAAGCGCAACGACATGGATGCCCATGGACTTGGCCTTGTCAGCTGATATGTGCCGATTGTGGGCTTTCGTCTCTGCGAGGCTGCCAATCTCGTCGATGACACTTTTGGCCTTCGCCGCAGGATCGGCCTCGTTCGCAAACATTCCAGTTTCGAGCCAGCTGCAGGCGATCTGTTCGGACCACTCAATCGCCTTCTCGCACGTCCCGACCAAGCCGACCGGGTACTTGTTAATGACGAGTTGCCAAAACTGACGACGAGTCTCGTCGGCCGCCGATTCCGCGTAGGCCCGCTTCCACTCCTCCACGACAGCATGAGCTGCCAAACCGCCGATCTGGGGATCTATCGGGC
Organism: Actinomycetota bacterium; assembly: GCA_048498715.1. GTDB lineage: Bacteria > Actinomycetota > Acidimicrobiia > Acidimicrobiales > JACCXE01 > JACCXE01. Next base: position 25,713 of record JBEHXL010000017.1, read on the forward strand.
CCAGACTTGAGTGTTTGCCCATGACAATCTCGCGACAGGAGAGCGCGATCATGGTGCCAGCCGACAACGCAAGATGCGGCACGATTGCCCGCACGTCAGTGTCAAACATCTGTCGCAAGTAGTGCACCAGAGACTCGGTCGCCGCGACGTCGCCACCCGGTGTATGGAGAACTAAGTCCAAGCCCATTGAGCGATCGAGCTCATGGACTGTGGCCATTAGGCCGTCCTTGTCAAGGTCGTTTACCGAGAAGCTGATGCCCGACTGCTGCACCAGACGTGCCCGCTGCAACCACCCCGAGTAATACAAGATCGTGTTGCGGCCGGTGTGTTCGCTTAATTGCGACAGGTACTTTCTGCGGGTGAGGTCATAAGTGGACCCTGCTGCGTGTACCTCATCAACTAACGCGCTCCAACTGGGCATTGCACCTTTTTAGCGGAGCTAATTGCGGCGTTTGCGGACCACCGAAGAGTTCGAAAGACGGAGTTCGAAGACCGGAACCTCGTCCTCCTCCGGAATGCTGCGACTGGAGCGAGCAGGCGCGTCACGCCCAGACAACGCTGCTAGCCGCTGAATCTCGTCCAACCATGCACGGTCGGCAGTGTCACGGTCCACTGTCCACACTCCTCGTTCATGTTCGTCGCCCAACGCAACTCCGTCCAATTCGTGTTATCAAGATAAGACATTCATCTATGCGTCTGGTGGACATTTCGGCGTGGGACGACAGAAAGCTGAGAATCCGAAGGGTCGACAGGTACTTGCACGTCTAACTGACGAAGAGATGGAGATCATCGAGGCCGTCGCTCACCTCAGTGGACTTACCCCGAACGGACTGGTCCGCGAACTCGTGTCCGCTGAAATCAATCGAATGGCCAAACATCCCCGCGTTGTCGCCGATATCGAGAACCGCCGAGCTTTCGCCGCCGAGCGTGCTGGCGACGTCGTGCCGATGTCTGTCAGCACAAAGGGACCGCGTCCACGTGCTGAATCGCGGAGTTGACCCGTTGCCTGAACCTTCGCCGTCCCTCGCACACCAGACCGTTGGTGCGCGTTCGCTCCGACTGAGGAAGCCTTCAGTCACCACTGCGTTTGAGGAATCAACCAAGTCGATCGACGACACGCGGCTTCGACCCAAAGCCGCGTAACCGTCACTTCTCGTTTGACCAAGACCCGCAACTGAGTCGCCGTGGAAGCGTGATTATCTGCGCGGGACAAGAAAGGCGCTGGATTTCGGCGGCGCAGGCCAAGTTCCGCCCGCCGCGCATATCCCCAAGTACGGGAGAACCCCGGAAGCTCAGCAGAGGCGCCCCGGCGGACGATCGTATGACCCAACGATCTGACCGGATTGGTTGTAGGTCCTGCATCGGGTTCCGACTGACCAGTCGTGGCGCGGTCCATTCGCTTGCTTCCATCCGGTGCACCAAGACCAGTTATTCGCGCAAGTCCTCGTGTACAGGTTGAGCACAGTGGATGCTTCGGCCGAGCTGCTCGGTAGCAGCGCGACTGCGCCGGCAGCCGCCAAAACTCCGGCACCGATCATGCAGACAGTTCGCTTCGCCTTCATCTGAACCCCTCCCCTTTGTTGTGAGGTTGCCTCCGACGGTAAGGAACAGGCGACTAAATAGCAAGGTCGCTTGCCAAGGAACCTATATATAGTGGGCGGGCAGGAGAGGGCGCCCTAAACCTGCAAGGCCCTTTACGCGTCACGGCACGTCGATGCCAGGTGTAGTTCCGAAGGAGGCCGGATGCTGTGCCCAAACTGTGGATCAAACGCCAAAGCGGCGGTCTTGGAAACCCGGAAGGCCGCCGAAGGCGGGATCCGACGACGACGCCGATGCGCTGACTGCTTCCACGATTTCGAGACTGTCGAACGGGTGAATGCCGAGCGTTTGCAGGTGCAGAAGTCGGACGGGGGCGTCGAGTTGTTTGATCGCAACAAAGTACGACGGGGAATCATCAAGGCGGCCGTACGACAGCACCACGCCGATCAGCTACTAGAGGTGATTGAAAGCATCGTCCTTGCTGTGCATAAGGCAGCGACCAACGAACGGGTCTCAAGTCGTGACGTAAGTGACGTCGTACTCAGCCATCTCAAGGACTTCGATCCCGTCACACACGTTCGTTACGCGTTGACCCAACTCGGCCGACGCGACCAACGGCCGGGCGGCCGCAACGGATGGAAGGGCGTCAAAGAGTTTCGCCGCTGGCTCGAGAGCGAGTACCCAGAGGCGACTGCGCGCTCGCACGCCTCCGCAAGAATCGCTGTCGTTGTGAAGAAGGACGGCCGACGAGAGCCGTTTGACATTCGGAAACTCGAACGTTCAATCGGGGTCGCGTCGAAGGGTCGTGGGCCGTCTGATGGTTCAGTACGGGACCTTGCAACGCGCCTCGCCGAATCGGTCGAACACGAACTGTCTCATCAGACAGTGGTGACATCGGGCCAACTCGCTGCCGAAATTCTTCGCGGGTTGCGTTCGCTTGATCCACTCGCAGCAATCAGGTTCGCCAGCACAATGAAACGCTTCGTATCAGTAGAGGATTACGAAATCGAGGCGCTCGGTTTGAGATAGAGGACTGACGCTCAACGTATTGCTTTCTACTGGTACTTCCAGAGTGCTAGCGATCAACGGCGTCTGATGACGATTTGAGGTCCGGGTCGTGCGCCCCAGAGCTCCAACACCGATCAGCGAAGGAACTCAAGGACTCTCGTCGCGTAACGCGTCGTGTGCCACCCGTAGTTGCCGTTGGAGAGCTTTACATTGCCTTCGACAAGTCCGAGCCGGATGAGGTCAGCGACTATCGCGTGACCAATCTCCTTTTCTTCGAACAAACCGAGACGCATGAACACGGTCGCCGCTTCGACGCCGTCGGCGTGGACGAGCCGGGACCAACCGTCTATTTCGGCGAGCATTCGGATGTGGAGTCCTTCCATCTCTCCAAGCGTCCGGACGAGAAACAGTGATGTGTCGATAGCGGCATCGTCGTTTAAACCCAACCTCACAACGCGTCTGAGTGCCTCAAGTTTTTCCTCAGCGACGGTCCGCGCAGCCGCCTCGGAAGCTTCCGCAATGAGGTGAAGGAACGGTGGGGAATCGCGCATTCGTTCCATCACACCTTCGGCGTCGCAGTCCGCGGCCGCAACGAGGGCCTCGATCACGCTGAATCCTTGGCGACGTCTAACTACCGGCGTCTGGTCGAGCAGGAACCGAAATACGTCGCCGGCGGGCCCAAGAAGCTGCAGCGCTGCCGCCGCCACCTCGACACCCGCCCATCCGTCATCTCCTGCCATCACCCGCCGCCGGCGTTGGGTTCCCAAACCAGGGAGCAATCGCGTCAACGGATTGAAGATCCAAGCAACAAATCATCGCTGTCGATCAGTTAAGAACCGCGTTGACATTGCGCGGGAACGGTCCCGGCGCGTCTCCGCGCGACGGGCATGGGCTTGGCTGGAGTGGCCGTTGTTCCAATCCGAGAGCAGTCGATTCACACGAACTGTCATATCCGTGGTGAGAACGCGACGCAGCTCCGTCTCGACATCGCCGACCGTTAGTTGCGGCAACGACTCAGCCCCGAGACCGATCAATTCGAGCGCCTCGATGAGGGTGTCGGCCGTCATCGACTCGACCGCGGCCCGGACTGCCGCGCCTCCACCGGGATCTAGCGAGGCCGGGCGTTCCACGATCGGCTCGAGCTCGCGTACAAGGCGCCACAGAAGGCCGACCATCACGGCGCCCGATGAACAACGAAGCCCGAGCTGCTTTCCAAGCACCGCCGCGACGCCGGAGCGGCTCATGCCACTCAGTACCGTGGGCGTATCCCGGCAGCGGTTCAAGCGTTCCCGTAGGTCCCGACAGATCACGTTGTCGTATCGGTCCAACTCAAGTTCAAACGACGACGGCACTCCGCCTCCTTAAATCACATGGAGGTAATTAGTGTGCCAGAGGGGTGTGACAACTCGTCCGAGCGCATTGCGACCGAGCGAGAACGCGACGCATTCGGGTTTAGCTGTCGAGGAGTTTCGGTGGCTCAGGCTTCATTGCGCCTCGACAGACTTGCATTGAAACCGGGGCGCCGATCCTGATCGTTCGCGACGTGGGCGAGTGATCAAATGGCCGGATTTCGCAGTTGGACTTCGCCGCCTACCCCGACGGAATCGGTACAGCCGGACCGCCTTACTAACCCCTGCGGCTCATGTACGCGTAGCCCTCGTCGCACGGTCCGTCAGCGAACGACAGCATCACCAAGGTCCGCCGCCGGTCTTGTTGGCCTTCATGGGTGTGACCATGCCGTGTCGCACCGCGCCGCGGCCGAACGGGGGCGAACAGCGTCGGGGAGCCCCAGCGTTTCGCTATTGCGTGAGCGCCTCGATGACGAACGCGACGGTGCGTTCGACGTCAACGCCGAGAGCCGCCGCGCCCGCGGCGACCTCGTCGCGATCGACTGACGCCGCGAAGCCACGCTTCTTCAGCTTCTTCAGCACGCTCGCCGTGGTGACACCGCTCAGGCCGTCGGGGTTGACCTTGGCGACAGCTCCGACGAAACCGGTGATCTCGTCCAGGGCGAGGAGGGCCTTGGCCATTGCGCCGACTGCGACGCCCCACTCGGTGTTGTGAGTGCTGACCGCGTCGGCGAGATCGTCGTCGCCGTTGCCGCGAAGCCATGCGACGACACGCGCCGGGTGGTGGTCGGGGTCGAGTTGCCAGTCGGCGTCGTGGAGCAGCCCGGCGAGCGCCCAGCGTTCAGGGTCTGCGTTGGGGTCGCCGAACTCGTGGGCGGCGGCGCGCATCACGGTTGACACTGCGTCGAGGTGGGTCCGGAGAGACGGGTCGGTGACCCAGTCGGAAATGAGTCTTTCCGCGTCAAGGCGGGTGGTGGGCATGGGTTCTTCCTAGAGGTAGCGGGTGGAGATGATGCGGCCACGACGGAACTCGGTCGAGGGCAACTGGCCCACGACCATGCTGCGCAGCAGCCAACGGTCGGTCCCGTCGAAGCGGGCCGTGAAAGGTGTGCGGCCGTGTACCGCGTGGCGGTTGGCGACGACGAGCACTTCGCGGGCCCGCAGTGCCACCCCGACACGTTCGGCGAGGACAGCTTCGTTCAGGCGGGCGAGCGCGCGTGCCGCAGTGTCGTCGCCGGCGACGAGGAGGTCGAGGTCGAACGTGACGAGCGGGTCGTAGGTGGAGCCGCGCAGCACCGCGAACGGCAAGGACAGGCGTTCGCGGCCTCCGCCGAAGGACTCGTCGACGCTGGTGCGGTACCGGGCCTCGGAGAGGACGGTGATGTCGGTGAGGCTGAGCTGAGCGAGGGCGCGTGGCACGGAGGACACGAGCGTTTGCGCTTCGCCGTTCGGGTCGCCGCGCAGGCAGCTGAGAACGACTGCTTCGGGGCGGTGGAGGTGGAACGCGGTCTCGATGTGCATGAGCAATTCGACGTCGCTCGACAACGAGGTTTGACGTCGGGCGTCTTGCTGTGTCGGGACGAGTTCGTGGAGGAGCGCGCCTCGGCCTTCTTGCCGGTAGCCGACCGGTTCGCCGTTGGCGCAGGCGAGGATGAGCGCGAGCGCGACGTTGTAGCCCGATGTCGGACGGCCCGGCGTGCTCGGGGTCGGGCCCGGCTCGTGGAACGGCGCGTTCGTCAGGTGCAGCGCTGCGGGACGGGGACCGTCGCCACGAAAACGGGCGATGGTGCTCAATACGTTGGAGCCGAGGGCCGTCGTCTTGCCTTTGGCGTCGGTGATGGCGTCCTCGCTCGTGAGGTCGGTCCAGGTGGCGGCGAGTTCGGTGGCGGCGACCTCGAGCCGGTTTGCCTGCTTGCGAAGGTCGACGGTCTTGACCGACGCCCAGCGCTGCTTGTCGATGCCGAGCGACGCGCCGGCGAGCCGTTCGGCGACGGCGGAGTCCGAGATGTGGGCGCCGACGATGTCGGCGAAGAACGCCACGTTGTCGCCGCGGGCGATGTTGGCGTCGGTGAACAGGTCGGCGTCGCCGATGACGACGACCTCACCTTCGCCGACGGCGAAGCAGGCACCCACGACGTCCTTGCCCACGAAGACCAAGGGTCGGCCACCGTTCACGCGGACGGTGCCGGCCAGGCAGAGCTCATGCACACGGGTCGGGGTCACGGCGGTGCCAGCAATGACGTGCTGCGCAACGATCGGGTTGTCGCTGGGCAGGAGAAGTTCGTCGCCGACGACGACGGGAACGAGGCGGCGCGCGATGGGACCGGTGTCGAGGTCGGGGTCGGCGAGCACGATGACCTTGCCGCCGGTTTCAGCGTGGTGACGCAGCGCGTCGACGGCGCGGTCGGTCCCGGCCGGATGCTGGGTCGCGATCACGACCACGTCGCCAACGACGCCGTCGCGGAGCTGGTCGGTCCACACCTCGACCTTTACCCCCGCGCTGTGCGCGAGGTCGCAGACGAAGCCGTAATGGCCGACGTCGTGGGGGCTTTGACGATGCGGGGTCATCGTTGATCACGGTCACACACCGCACCTGAGGCGGCGTCGGCGAAAACCCCGCTGAACAATGAAAATTGTCCGGCGGAACCCCGGCACTCCAGGCGAAAAATCGGCGGCCGGCTGGAATACTCGGCGGCGTGGCGGATCCGAAATTCGAAACTGAACTCGAACTCGAACTGTACCGAGACCTGCGCAGGCTCATGGACCCCGGGCTGGACCGGTGCATCGACGACATCGTCGGCTTCTACAAGCTGCCCGCCGTGCAAAAGATCGGCCAGCTCGAGACCCACAACGCCCGCGTCGCAGCCGTCACCGCCGCGGTTCAGGCTGGCGTGATCAAGCTGGCCGCGTGGTCGCCCGAATACGCCAAAGCGTCCGAGGACCTCTTCTTGCTCGGGCCCAAGGTCACCGCGTTGAAGACCCGGCAAACGAGCGCCGCTGGCCGGCTCGGCAAGGAGTTCGCGAACTTCGTTCGGAACTACCAGCTACCGGTCCTGCGGTCCTTCATCTCCACGCTCATCGAGCTCGAGTCGGTCGCGCTCGACACGCAACCGAGCGGCGGCGCCGTCGACGTCGGATGGCAGTCCATCGAGGCAATGCTGCGCCACCTCCACCGTCTCATCGAGCGCCGCTTCAGCCCGGACCTCGTCATCACCATGAGCGGGCCTGGCAGCTTCGCCGCGTTCTTGTGTCAGTCCTTCGACGCCCGCGACGTGCCGGTCGTTGCGTGCACGACCTTCCCCAAGCGCGAGGAGATGACCCCAGCACATCGCCTCTTTGACCGCGCCGCCGCGAAGGCGGGCGCGCGGAAGATCGAGACGAAGAAGTGGGTCGTCTACGTCCCCTCCCTCGTCGCCGCGTACGACCCAGGCACCACGACACTGATCCTCGACGACCGCGTCGTGTCAGGACACACCCAAGCCGAACTGCGGGCCTTCCTGCGTTCGCTCGGCCACACAGTCCACACCGCGGCGATGATCGTCAGCACAGAATCCGCGTCGCTCGTCGACGCGCACGGACAGATCATCGACGCCGACTTCACGATGCCTTGGGGCAGCAAGCGAGGACGCACCTGAATGGAACCACACGAGATCGAAGCCGCGTTGGCCGCAGCCCAACAGCCGTTGTCGGGGCTGGTCGCCGTGCAGCGCGCCTATGACGCTGTCGGATGGCGGGTCAGCGAACCCGCTGCGGCCAAGTTCCGCCACATCTGTCTGCACCTAGCGAAGAACACCGCCAAGTTCGCCGCCATCGCCGAGACCAACGACCACGACGAAGACGGCGGAACCCCCATAGATGACGCCACGCTCGCCGAGCAGCTACGTGATCACGACGTCGTCATCGCGGAACTGCTCTCCTACGCCCTGCAGCTCGCCGAACTCGGCGACGTCGACCTTTCCGACGCGATGGGAAAGATGCTGCACCGCAACGCGCTGCGCTTTGCTCAAGGCTCCGCCTTCACGCAGATTCGAGCAGATTCCGCCGACTGACGTAGGGCGACCTTCTGCGGCGGCAGCGTCCGCAAACCGCCACTGGCGCGCTGGTGTGGCAAACTATATGCGTGTCTGCGCAGATAAACAGTCGCGAACCTTCTGAGTCCGAGTTCGCCGCCGCCGTCTCAACACTCAAACTGCTCGCTGACGCGACACGACTACGGATCATGTGGGCGCTGTTGCACGGCGAGCACGCCGTGAACGAAATCGCCGACCACGTCGGTTGCACACCAACGGTCGTCTCTCAGCACCTCGCCAAGCTCCGCCTCGCCGGGCTCGTCGCGCGGCGCCGTGAGGGCACCCGCATCTTCTACGCGATCGAGAACGACCACATCCAGCGACTCGCCACCGAGGCGCTGCTCCAGGCCGACCATCTCGTTGCCGGAGCCTCCCACCACAAGTCCCGGAGCAAGTCAGCATGAGCGACGAGCACGATCACGACGATCACGACCACGACGATCACGACCACGGCGATCACGATCACGATCACGCGACCGGACTACGCGGCGTCATTCAGTCGATCTTTCGACCCCACAGCCATGACGCGGCCGACTCGATCGACACCGTGCTCGAGTCAAGCGAGCGAGGCATCCGCGCGGTGCGTATCTCGTTCGCCGCGCTCGCCGTAACCGCTGCGCTCCAGGTTGTGATCGTTATTGCCACGGGGTCCGTCGCGCTGTTGGCCGACACCATTCACAACATCTCGGATGCGCTCACCGCCGTCCCGTTGTTCTTCGCGTTTCGTTTGAGTCGTCGCGCTCCGAATCAGCGCTACACCTACGGCTACCGACGGGCCGAGGACCTCGCCGGCGTCTTCGTGGTGTTGATGATCACGATTTCTGCGGTCATCGCTGGTTACGAGGCGATCGACCGTCTCATCAATCCCCGGCCGCTGGAGAACCTCGGTCCGTTGTTCCTTGCCGGCGTCGCTGGGTTCATCGGTAACGAGCTCGTTGCGCTCTACCGGATCCGTGAGGGCAACGCGATCGGATCAGCGGCACTCGTCGCGGACGGTTACCACGCCCGCACCGACGGCTTTACGTCCCTCGCTGTCGCACTCGGCGCCGTCGGCGTCTGGGCCGGCTTCGACCGGGCGGACCCGATCGTCGGCCTCGGCATCTCCATCGCGATTTTCGCTGTGCTGCGTGGCGCGCTACGCCAGATCTATTACCGGCTCATGGACGCAGTCGATCCGGCCATCGTGGAAAAGATCAGTCATTCGGCGAGCCACGTTGCCGGCGTCAAGGCTGTGACCTCAACCCGGGCACGCTGGCTCGGTCACCGACTCGCGGCGGAACTCGACATCACCGTGGCCTCCGATTTGCCGGTAAGTAGCGGTCATCAGATCGCCGAGAACGTGCGACACGAACTGGTGCACGCCGTCGCTCACCTCGACGACGCTCACGTACACGTGAACCCAGACGATCCCGATGCTCACTCACAAACTGCGCATCTCGGCTAACCGCTTGAACTCGACAACCCGCGGCCGCGCTTGCCGTCTTCTGCCGTAGGGTCGCCGAGTGGAGCTAGTCGAGCACGAAGACGCCAGGTTCGAAGGTTCGGACGGGCGACGGCTGGTAATCGGCTTCGCCATCCTGGCCCTGCTGGGCGCCGCCTTCTTCGGGACGCGCTTGTTCCGCGAGTTCACTGATGGCGAAACGAATCACACGCCGAAGCCGCCGCCGGCCGCGTCGTCTACCCCCAGGTAGGCATTCGCTGCGTCGTCACTGAGCCGTGTCCATCACGCCTCGGCGGCGAGCTTGGCGAACTTGACGAGGTCCTCGCGTGGCAGCTCTCCGGACGTGCGTCCGACGACCTTGCCGTTCGCGTTGATCGCGACGAGGAACGGGTAGCCGCTGAGCCCGTATGCACGGGCCGCCGACGCGTCCTTGTCGTCAAGGATCACCTCGCCAGTCCACGACTCGCGCTCGAGCCAGGCGACGGGCGGATAGTTCGGGGCCTGCTTGTTGGTTCCGGTCGCGACGGCCACGAGGCGGACGTCGCCGAAGGCGCCAGCCTTCGCCGCCGACACAATGACGGGAACCTCTTTCTGGCAGTGGGGGCACCAGTGCGCGACGAACGCGACGACAGTCGGTTTGCCTGCGCCGCCGATGATGGCGGTGGCGTTTTTCGGCGTCTTGCCCTCGACGACAGGTGCGGCGCGGCCGATGGCCTTGTCCGGGCCTTCGTCTGAACGCGTCGGCAGTGGATCGCCGGTCACGACAATGGGGCCGAACGCCGGTGCTTCGGCGCTGACGGACGTGTCGTCGGGCTTGGCCGGTTCCAGGTTGATCTTGGTGGGCTTATCCGAGTTGGAACACGTGGCCGTGACTGCCAGGACGACACCGAGGAGCGCGAAGAGTTGGATGCGAAGTTTCATTGGATCGGTTCCTTCATCGTGGGAATGAGGGCAAGGCAGGCGGCGATGCCGACGAATGCGGCGGCGGCCATGCGAGGGATCGTCCAGAAGCCCAGACCTTCAACCCAGCGGATAGTGCAGGGGTTGAGTGGATCGCAGCCACCGAACTTCGACGTCGCGGCGGTCTCAATGAAGTTGTGCCACGCCGAGACGGCGAGACCGGGAACGAGCAGCGCGAACGCGTAGACACGGACCTTGTTGTCCCCGCGGACCGCCGCGATGGTGAGGATTGCTGCGAGCGGATACATCGCGCAGCGCTGCAGCCAACAGAGCTTGCACGGCGGGAAGTCGGCAACTTCGGAGAACCACAGACTCCCGGCGGTTGCGGCCACCGCGATGGTCGCGGCGGCGGGCAGGGCGAAGCGGCGCAGCGGCCTGGTGATGCCTTCGAAGGTCTCGCGCGCGAGGACCCGCGTAAGAACTCCGGCAGCGACGGCGACAACCAGCGTCGTAGCAGCGATGCCTTCGAGGTTGGCGACGGTGGTGGCGCGCATGAACGGCTATTCCAGTTCGCGATCGTCACGAGCGGGTATCGGGCGGTGCCACGAGGCGGGCGGGAAGGAATCGGCGCGGGTTTTGCGGGATCCCGTTGAATCGGATCTCGAAATGCAGATGGGGCCCGGTGCAGCTACCGGTACAGCCGACGTAGCCGATGACGTCGCCCGCATTGACGACTTGGCCGACCGTTGTCACGAACGAACTTTGGTGCGGGTAGGCGGTGCTGACGCGGTTTCCGTGGTCGATCACGACGATGTTGCCGTAGCCGTTTTGGCGTCCGACGAAAACGACGCGGCCCGCGCGGGCCGCGAGGATTGGTGTGCCTGCTGGTGCGGCGATGTCGAGTCCCGCGTGAAGGCGACCTGCTCGGTTTGCGAAGTCCGAGGTCACCTGGCCACGCACAGGCCAGAGGAGCGGCGCCGGAGGATCGGGTGGACGACCTACCACCTCCGGCGCCGCGGTCGTCGACGGGGACGGCGCTGAAACCGTGGTCGACGAGCTCGGCGGCAACGCGATGCGCTGCACACGAATCGGGGTCATGGTTGCGGTCGCGGTTGGCGGCGTGACGATCAGCACGACCGCGACAAGCCCAGCGAGCGCGAGACCCGCGGCCGCTCCGAACACGGCACGGTCGGCCACGGACCGCAGCCGGCTGTTCCGCGGCAGCATGTGCGCGGGCGTCGCGTGTGAGCGGCTCAACGGTCTGCCTCGACGGGCACAGCGACGGGCGTTGCGGCGCGGCGCCGGTCGCGGCTGGTGTCGTCTTGGCCGAACCAGCGGAAGAAGATCACCGCTATCGCAGTCCACAAGATGATCCCGCCGCCGACCTTCATGATCCCGCCCGCGAACTGTTGATCGGCGACGACTGACAACCCGGTGATGCGGGGGAACTCTGCGTACACCTTGTAGACCGGGGCTTCCGCGAAGGTGAGGAACGACGCGGGCACAGTCGGGACGAGCGACTGTAGGAACAGGTAGCCCATTTGCAGGGGCGGCGGGATTCGTTTCAGTTCAGGCACGCTGCTGAGTACGGGCCACCACATGATCAGTGCCGTCGCGACGAGCAGGATGTGTTGGGCGAGGTGAGCAGGGCCGGACTTGACGGCTGCCGTGACGAGGACGGGCCAGTGTGTCGCGGCCACCATGGTGTTGAACACCACGAGCGCGAGCAGCGGACGGGTGATGAACCGGAAGACCGGCATTACAGGGCGTAGTAACCAGCGCCACAGCCACGCCGGGGTTCCCCAGATGAACATCGGCGGCAGGATCAGCGTGTACACGAGGTGCTGCACCATGTGGACGCTGTAGAGGTAGCCCTCACTGAGGTCATGGATCGGCCAGTCCGACATGACCCAGAACCCGCCGATAGCGCCGATGAGCCAGCCGAGCTGTCCCCGCCTGATGACGGGTTCGTCGTGCGGAACGAGACGCGGCCCGACACGTGTGAACGCCCACCAGTAGCCCACCGCGAGAAGGATCACGACGGCCACCACGTCGAGGTGGGCGTGCCAGATCCAGGGTGAATGGTCAGGTCGCCCTGCGTGGGCAAGCAGCAACAAAGGGTCCCTCCGGGCCGTCCGCGCTGCGCACTCTACGACAACGTGTAGTAGTTTCCAAGCCATGGCGGAGGACCACGGCGATGACTGATGTCATGCTGCTGGGCCGTCTTCTTCTTGCGGCTGTCGTTGGGTTCGCGATCGGCGCAGAACGCGAACGCCGCGGCTCTCGCGCCGGTGACCGCACCTTCGCACTGGTCGCGCTCGGCGCCGCCGGGTTTACCGCGGTTGGTGTCGAGAACTTCCCCGCCACCGCCGAGAAGGTGATCGCCGGCGTTGTTACCGGTGTTGGGTTCCTCGGTGCGGGGATGATCATGAAGTCCGACGGCGGCCAGGTCCTCGGCCTCACCACGGCGGCAAGCCTGTGGGCTACCTCGGCGGCCGGGATCTACGCCGGCGCCGGTGAACCGGTGCTCGCCGTTGGTCTGGCCGCTCTGGTCGTGTTGGTGCTGGAGAGTCCGAACCTGCCGTTGCTTCGCCGTATCCACACTTCAACGCAACCGCTTGGTGTGTCGTCCGGAGCGGGCGTCGAGGGCGAGACGTGACCTACCCGGAGTGGATGCCGCAGCGGTCCGAGCCGGGCAGTGCGTTGTAGTTGCAGCGTTTGCCGCTGGCGAGGCGGCCGGTGCAGCGCTTGAGCTTGGTCGTCGGTGTCGCAGTGTTGCGTGCCCGGTAGTCCGCTAACGCGCGGGCGGCGAGCAGATCCGCCGTTGGTGACGGGTCGGTGTCGAAGTTGCGGACGAGCTGGGGTTGGCGTCGCGCCCAGAACGCGGTTACCTCGTCGCGGAGCTCGGGGCCGAATTCGTCGGTTAGGTAGGGGTCGTCCTCGAGATCGTCGAGATAACCCAACGCTTCGACCACGTGGCCGACGACGTCATGGGTCCGGTCGACGCCGTAACGAGCCATGAATAATGCGACGCCTTCTTCGATTGGCCGGCCCGTCTGCGCCTCGATGCACATCAAGTCGAAGTAGTCGCGGAGTTCACCGCGCCCCGCGACGGCGTTGAGTTTCGTGGCGTAGATGTCGCTGATCGCGCCGACAGGTAGCCCGTCGATGATGGTGGGGTCCTCGAGCTGTGTCTGATTGATTGCCCAGAGAAATTGGACTTTGGCGCCGTTGAAGACACCGTTGAGCGTTCCGCGTTCTTTTCTTGTGGTCGCGAACGCGCCCCGCGCGCGTAGTTCGTTCTCGATGTGGTCGGGATCGAACTCGTCGAGCGTGAACACGTCGAGGTCGCGGCTCACTCGATGTTGGAGCCACACGGCCAGCGCTGTCCCGCCGAGCAACGCCGCATCAGCGGGAGCAACCGCAGCAACGTGAGGCCATGCGTCGCGGGCAGCGTCGGGAATGACGTTAGCGAGCTCGGCGAGAGTGATCACGACGCCGCGATCGCGTTCGCCACCAGCGCCTTCAGTTCGGGCGTGGCCGCCCGGTTCCGGGTCGCGGCTTCGACGGCGTCTGCGGGAAGGTTGTGCAGCGCCCAGCCTTTGGCTGCCGTGTCGTGGGACAGCAGGAGTCGTGCGGCGATGAACCTGGCGTCGTGGCCAACGGTGAGTTTGGCGGGGTCCGCATTCCAGAAGTGATGCCAGAAGCGGCGCGGGATCCGGTCCGGGCTGGCCGCGACGGGCGCGGCCGGGAGAACGGTGCACGCGACGGCGTCGGCGATGGCGAGCCAGGCTGGGCCGACGAGGAGGCGCCAGCGATGTCCGGGTTTGGCGGTTCCGGCGTCAACGACGTCTTCGGCATCGACTTGCGCCAGGGCATGGTCGACGAGAAACCCGAGTGCGGCAGACGACGCCGTGGTGGAGAGCCGGGCGGCGGCAGCGGCCGTGCGCAGCGAGGTGAATCCGAAGGGATGCTGCGATAGCGCGGCTAACTGTTGCACCTGACCGCGTGAGAACCCATCGAGGCGTGGGACCGCGCCGAGTTCGAGTACGAGGCGCCGGGCCTGCCGGGCGCTGAAGCGCCGGTGGCCGCCGTCGGTACGGCTGGGCTGGAGCGCGAGCCGCTGAGACGCGCGACGAACCGTGGGCAACGACACACCAGTTACCTCCGCCAAGTCGCCAGCAGACCATGTGTCCATAACGTTCGATTTTAGCACGAGGACGTTCGGCTTGATGCCGCGTCTTCTCGCCGTCAGCGGCGGTCGCCGGGCCGTGTCTACGACGTTGTGTAGTAGATTAGGGCTTTCGTTTTCCCTCCTTCGAAGGCTCGTCGTGACAAAGACAACCTCTCCCGCCCCTGTCGATACGGCGAGCCTTCGTTGGGGAATCGGCGACGCTGCAGCGGGCTATCTCATCGCGCTCGTTGCCTCAGGTGTGCTCGGCGCTTTGTGGTTGAGCGCGTCGGGCTCGGTCGAGTTGAGTCTTGCGGGGCTGGCGGTGGCGCAGGTTGGCTTGTGGGCCGGGTTCCTTGGTGCGCCACTGTTCGCGGCGAAACGGCGAGGGTCGGGTTCGTTGCGAGACGACTTCGGGTTGAGGGTGCGGGCGCGTGATGCGTTGGTGGGTATCCCGATCGGTCTTGCGTGTCAGTTGGTGATGCTGCCGTTGTTGTATTGGCCGATTTCGCGGTTGGTTGACACGAGCGAGCTGAGCGAACCGGCACGCGAGCTCACCGGGCAAGCCAAGGGACCGGCGTTTGTGGTCCTGGCGTTGGTGCTGATTGTTGGCGCGCCGGTGGTCGAGGAACTGTTCTTTCGCGGATTGCTCATGCGGGCCTGCAAGCGGCGGTGGGGAGCTACGGGTGCGCTGGTGGTGTCTGCCGGCGTGTTCGGCGCGACGCATTTCCAACTGCTCCAGTTCGTGGGGCTCGCCGCGTTCGGCGCGGTCTTGGCGTGGCTGGCGTTGCGTTACGACCGGCTCGGCCCTGCGATTTGGGCGCACGCGGCCTTCAACGCTGTGACCGTCGTCGCGCTGTTTCTCGAACGATGACCGCGCCCACTGATGGTGGCGAACGCTTGGCTTCGTACACTGCTCATCGTGAATTTGGAGCAGCCATGACGCCTCGTCTGTCGACCGGCGAGCTCGAGCGTCGGGTGCTCGAGGCGTTGTGGTCGCGTGAGGACGGCATGACGCCCCGCGAGGTGCACGACGTTGTCGGCGCGGAACGTGATCTTGCGTACACGACGGTGATGACGATCCTGGTTCGTCTGTGGCAGAAGGGTCTCGCGACCCGGACCCGCGAAGGCCGAGCGTTTCGGTACGTGGCGGTGACGTCGCGTGAGGAACTCACCGCGGACAGGATGCGCCAACTCCTCGACGCGGCTTCGGACTCGAACGCCGCGTTGACTCATTTCGTTGAGGGTCTCGACACCAAAGGCCGCGCCCAGCTTCGGAAACTTCTGGGGCGGCCGAAGCGGTGAGCGCGGGGCTGCTCGTAGTGGGCGTCATCGCGTTGATGCTGCCCGGATTGCGGTCAGCGCACCTGTGGCGTGGACGTCCCCACGCGTTCGTCCTCATGAACGCGGTCGCGCTCCTACTCGGATTGGTCGCCGTAAGTTTCGGGCTGGCTGTCTACGTCGGCGTCGGCATCGTCCACCTGGCGGCCGGGGCGTCGCTGCTGACCTACGACGGTCACCTCGCCCCCGGCGGGCTCAGTGCGTCCATCACAAGCGCCGGCCTTCTCGCGTACTTGGTCTTGCGGGCAGTGGGCGCTGTGCGGAGCGCCGCGCACGCCGTCGCCTCGGCGCGGGCGGAGTCGTGGCTAGGGGAGCACACGGCTCATCATGATCACGCGGTCGTCGTCGTGCCGACCGACGCTGTCGTGGCGTACGCGGTCGATGGCGGTGAGCGTCAAGTCGTCATCTCCGAAGGGCTGCGCGACCTGGTCGATAGCGAGACCGTCGACTTCGTGATTGACCACGAACGCGCGCATCTCCGCCGCGGACATCGCCGTTACCTTTTGCTCGCACGCATCATTGACGCCGCATTCGGCCGGGCGTCAGCTGTGACACGCAGCACGCTGGCGTTGCGGCTCGCGATCGAACGAGTCGCGGACGAGGACGCTGCCGGGCTTGACCCCGACCGGCGCCAGCATGCCAGCGCCGGTCTTGAACGGCTCTCGGTCGGCGACGGTCCGGGCACGTCGGAGGCTCTCGCGTATCGGGCCAGCCAGTTGGCTACGCCGGTTGCGGCACCCAACGCAGTCGAAGCCGTCGCTGGCGGGGGCCTTTTGGCATTGACGATGTCGGTGGTGTGGCTGGCCGGCCACACAACCACAGACATCCCCGCGCTACTCGCCCTCCTCCATCACTAAGCCCTGCCGCTGCCAACGGGGAGCTCGCAACCCTGCGGAGCTCCGCGCAGCTCGGCGAGATCGGCGGCTCCAAGCGGAGCAGTAAATCCGACGGCAGGGCGACGCACTGTTCGGGCGGCGGTGAAGTCCATGGTCCAACCGTTCTCGGCGGGGCCGGTCGTGTCGTGTTCGGTTTCGCTGCCAATCGTGATGCGTCGTACTTCGTTGTCGGCGTCGACCCACACGTCGAAGACCGGGAGCAGTGAGGTGTCGCCGGGTTCGGCGTTGAGAGCGAGGGTGTCGCGTTCGTAGCCGCGACGGCTCACCCGGATCCGGTAGCCGTCGACCGTGTCACCGTCGACATCGGATGGCGGTAGCCGGCGCACGCTGCGCGCGATATTGAGCGCAGCAGCGGCGAGCTCGGAACCTGACGCGGGCAGCCGCGAGCTTGTCACCGCGGTGGCGAGGTCAACGCCGAGGACATCGGTGAGTGTCTTGCGGGCTGCGGCCGCGAACTGGCGGGGAACGCTGAGCCATTCAGCTTGTCCGGGGGCGTGTTGGAACAGGCTGCGGCGCAGAAGGACTTGGGTCGATTCGACGATGACGCTGGGCTGATCGAGGCCCGATGTGGTCACGACCATGCGTTGCGCGTCGGTGTCGACGCGTGCGGTGTAGCGGAGGTTGAGCGCGACGCAGTCCAGGACGCGGGTGCCGGTGCGGTCGTAGTGCATCGAGAACCGGGCCGAGCTGGGCGCGGCGTCGAGGTGACGGGCGAGTTCCTGCCGTGGCGTCGCTGGTTTGTCGCTGCGTTGTTGGACGATGCCGCCGACAACAAGCGCGGCGACCACGACAACTATGAGCAGGCCGAGTGGTCGGCGGCTCTGGCCGACGCTCATCCGAACTTCGCTTCGCGCAGCAGTCGTTCGAGTCCTTCGACGGTGACGCCGCCAAGGATGCGCGACCGGACGACGCCGCTGGGGTCGATGAGGAACGACTCGGGCACGCCGGTTACGCCCCACTCGAGCGCGGTGCGCCCGTCGGGGTCTTCGACCATCGGCCAATCGCCGCCTTCCTTGTCGCGGAAGCTGCGGACGGCGCCGATGCGGTCGGAGTAGACGACGCCGACAACTTCGATTTGGTTGGCGTTGCGTTGCGCGAAGCGGACGAGTTCGGGGTGTTCCTTGCGGCACGGCACGCACCAGGTGGCGAAGTAGTTGACCAGCACCCACTTGCCGCGCAAGGACTCGAGGCTGAAGTCGGTTCCGTCGATCGTCTTGCCGTTGATGGCGGGGGCGGAGCGGCCGAGCAGCGGCGAATTTGCGACGCGCTCCGAGGCGGGTTTTCGGGTCGCGAGGGCGCCGACGAGAGCGATCATTGCGACGGCGACGCCGATGGCGATCCACCTGGCGCGGCGACGTGGCCGTGTGACTGCCGCTGGGAGCAGTTCGGGGCTGCTCATACGGGCGGCCATCCGTAGCGGGCGAACCATGCCTGCATCGGGCGGAACAAGGGCACCCAGCGGCCAGACACGAACAGCGTGCCGACACCGACCAGAAGGACGCCGCCGGCGCGTTCGATGCGGTGGGTGTTGGCGCGCAGCCAAGCCAGGGACTGTTGGGCGCGACCGAAACCGAGCGCGAGACCGATAAACGGCAGACCGAACCCGACTGAGTACAGGGCCAAGAGGAGTCCGCCCCACCAGGCGGTGCCGGCCACCGATGCGGTGGCGAGGACCGTGGCGAGGACGGGTCCGACGCATGGCGTCCAGCCGGCGGCGAAGGCCATGCCCATCGGTACCGACCATGCGGGACCGCGTGGGACGCGGGCGAGGTCAACGCGACGTTCACGGGCCAACACCGGGATGCGCAGCACGCCCATCGTGGACAGACCCAGGACGATGATCACGACGCCGAAGCCGCGCACGATGCTGTCCTGATGCCGCAGAAGTGACGCGCCGGCGAACGAGACAGCGACGCCTAGCACTGTGAACACGAGCGTGAACCCGGCGACGAAGCCCGATGCGGCGAGCAGCGTGACCCGTCGCGCCTGTGGCGTCGGGAGGTCAGCGACGGGCAGGGCAGAGATGTAGGAGAGGTAGCCGGGGACGAGCGGCAGGCAGCACGGCGAGCTGAACGACACCAGACCGGCAAGGACGGCGGCGAAAGGCAGCGTGAGCGCTTCAACCATCGCAACAGTCGTCGCCGCACGCGTTCACCGTTTCGCTCAGCGGCGTCGGGGCGCAGCACGCGTCGCCGCGCCAGGCGTCGCGGCCTTCGCGTACTGCGATGGCGGCGACGACGAGACCGGCGACCGGGTCGGCCCACCACCATCCGAACATGTAGTTGGCGGCGAGACCGACGAGTACTGCGACGGAGAGCGCGGCGCACAGCATCGTTTGCCGCGAGTCGGCGACGACGCTTTGCGAGCCGAGGGCGCGTCCTGCGTTGCGTTGCGCGCGCGACAGCGTCGGCATGATGACGACGCTGACCGCAGTCAGGACGATGCCGATGCGACTTTCGCTTGGAGCGTCTTGTGAGATGAGCGTCCATGCGCTCTGCGTCGCGACGTACGCGGCGAGTGCGTAGAAGGAGCAGGCGATGAGTCGGATCGTGCGCCGTTCACGTTGCTCGTGGTTCGAGCCTTGTTTCCCGAATTGCCACGCAACCGCGAGGGCGGAGAACACTTCGATTGCGGAGTCGAGTCCGAAGCCGACGAGCGACGCGGAGGACGCGGCGACGCCGGCGCTGATGGCGATGATGCCTTCGATGGCGTTGTACGCGATGACGCCGCGCACGAGTAGACGGACGCGTCGCACGAGCCTCGCGCGCACGAGCGGCCCCATCAGTACCGGCTGTTGGACACTCATGCGCGCCCCTTTCCGTTGGCGCTGGCCGAGGTTGTTTCGCGTCGGATGGCTGCGAGGATGAGGTCATGGTCCCGACGCGTCGACAGTGGATGGCTCTGGTGGGTGCGATGTCGTTTCTGGCGTTCGCGATCGGGCTCATGGCGGGCGTTGATCTCGGCAAGCCGTCGCGTCCCGGATCCGGGTCGGTTGATGTCGGGTTCTTGCAGGACATGTCGAGTCATCACGAACAGGCGATCCAGATGTCGCTGCTTGAGATGCGCGGCGGGAACGATGCGACGGTGAAATCGTTCGCCGAGGAGATCCACTATTTGCAGGCGTACGAGATCGGGGCGATGGAACGCCAGCTCGACGAGTGGGGCTACTCGCGGCAGAACCGATCGCAGTTGGCGATGACCTGGATGGGCGACGACGTCCAGCCGGACCAGATGCCTGGCATGGCGTCGACCGCCGAGTTCGACGCGCTGGGAGCGGCGACGGGCGCTGCGAGGGACTCGTTGTTCGTGCGGTTGATGCAGGACCATCATCGCGGCGGGATCGTCATGGCGGACTACGCGGCGAAGAACGCCAAGACCGCGTTCGTGCGTGAAATCGCGGCACGCATGGCCCGCGTGCAACGGCTCGAGGTCAACGAGATGGAAGGCGCGTTGGCCCGGGCCGGTCTGGATCCGAACCCGCCCGGTTGGACGTCGGGGCCCTTCGGGATGAACCACAACAGCGACGCCGGCCACTAGCGGAGTCGTCATCCGTCGGCCTCGAGCCGGGTGACCATGGCGTCGAAGTTGTCGGGGTCGTACGGATCGGGGCGACGGAACGCGACCGGGTCGAGACGGCGAATCGCGAGAGCCGAAGCGATGGCGACGGCAGCGCCGAGGCCAAGCGAACTTGCGACAACCCAGCGCACTGCCTCGGTGCCGTACGCGAACGGTGCTTGCGAGCGGCCAATGACAGTGATGTCGGCGACGCCGCCGACGACGGCGACGATGAGGCCGCAGAACACGAGCGCGAAGAACCCGTCGATGCGTCGCTTCCACAGGAACCAGAGGCCGCCGATGCCGACGATCCACGCCGGGATCGACAGTGTTGCGTTGGAGAACATCTTCCCCGCCCGCTCCCAACCCGAGCCCGCGGCGGCGAACCCGAGGCCGGCCATATGCACTGCGTCGATCGCGATGAGCACAGCACCCGCCGCGAGCAGCACCGCGTACGGCTTTCTCCGCGCCGCGACAAGAACGATCACGGCGACCGCGATCATCGCTGCGACGTAGGGCTTGGGTGATGGGCCGGGAACCCACACGAGGTCACCGACCGCGTTGTAGGTCTTGCCGTCGTAGCGGAACGGGATCTTCCAGTCGGCGACGATCGTGTGTTGCTTGCCTGGCGCGGCGCGCACGGCGGGCGGATTGATGTTGCCCATGAAGTGCGCACGGTGGTCATGCCACCGCGCCGTCTGACCGCCGGAGGTTTTGCGCCAGACCGGTTCGCCGGTGTGGTCAGCGTCGTCCGGTGGCGTTTCTCCGTTGCGGGTCCGGTTGATATAGGTCGCGGGTGAGCGCAGGTTTTCGAACACGCCGCGTCCGCCGATGCGGAGATAGGGCTCGCCTTGGTAGCCGAGCACGATCACATCGCCGCGGCCGGTGTAGGTCGCTTCGAAGCGGCTGCCGATCTCGATGACCTGCACGCGCAGACCGGGCAGGTTTGGTTTGGTGAGCAGCGTGGTCCGGTAGTTGGTGGCCCCGGTACCCGCGACGGTGTGCGCGGATGCAGGCGAGGCGACTCCGACGATGAGTGCGGCAGCGAGAGCGGCGATGGCGAGGACGCGGCGGATCATTTGACGGGGACCTTCACGGTGAACACGCGTGGAGTCCCGGCCCGTAAGGCGGTGATGCGAAACACCCATTCGCCGGGTCGGGGCAGGGATGCTCCGTACACGCTCTGGTGTGACGGGGTGACGGGTGTGACTTTGAGTTTGCGCGCCGGGATGTCGCCGACTGCGGCGGTGACTTCGACGGCGTCGGTGTCGAACGACGACACACCCGCCTTGTCGTAGAAGTACATGTGGATGTCGTTCAGCCCGACTCGTGCCGGTGTCACCTGTACGAGCACCGACGCGTCACTGGCAAGAACGGTTGTTTCGAAGGGCTTGTTGATTGCGTTCGCGGCGGGCGGCTGGTTGACCAACCCGGCGGTCACGGCCACGACGCTTGCGGCGACAAGGACTTCGACGCGCAGCGATCGCGTGAGCGGCTCGAGCGTCTTGGCGAGCAGCGGGATGTAGCGGCGCCGGTTCAGCCAGCCGAAGAGGCACAGGCCGGCGAACCCGCCGATTTTGGCGACGAGCATGATCCCGTATCCGGTGGTGAGGACGACGCTGAGGGACCGCACGTTGAGGTAGGCGGACACGGACCCGGAGACGAGAACACCGACCGAGCAGACGAGTGCGAGTTGGGAGAACCGGTACACGAGCCCTACCCGGTCCGCTGCGACACGCAGCACGAGAACCAGGGCGACGAGTCCGCCGATCCACACGCCGGCGAAGCCCTGATGCGCGATGTCGGCGACAACGGCCACCGGCCGGACACTGGACGACCATGGGTGTCCACTCAGGGTCACCGCGACCATCGCCGCGCCACCGAGGCCGACGTTGACGGCCCGGAGGCGTTGCCAGCCTGCGGGCCACGCTGAGAGCCCGGCGACGACCGCGAAGGTGGCGGCGCGGACGAGACCGAACTGTCCTGTGCGCGTGTTGGAAGCGAGGTCCCATGTTGCGCCGAACCCGTTGAGGAGTGGTCGTCCGGTCGCGCGTGCGGCTTGGCTTACGAGCACCAAGGCGACGGCGGCCAGGCCGGCGAGGGCCGCGGTGAGGACAACGGCGCGGAGCCGGGCCGCGACGGTGGCGTCGCGGGAGTACAGGGCGAGCGCGGTCGCGCCGACGATGATGATCGCGGCGGCGAATGCTGCGAAGCGGCCGATGCCTCCGGCGGCGCTGGTCGCCGCGCTGATCCGTTCGGTGACATCGACCGCCCCGGTCTGTTTGCCGAAGTGGAACACGAAGCTGCCCGACAGGTTGTGCCCGTCGTCGCTCACGACGCGCCACGCCACCGTGTAGGTGCCGCGTTCCTCGGCTCGAATCGCAACAGTGACGGTTTCGTCGCGAACGGTGTTGCGTCCGCCGTCGACGCGGTCGCCGCCCGGCCCGAACACGCGGACGCCTTGCCCGACGGTTTTGACGGGTTCATCGAAACGGAGCCGGACCGTGCCGGGCGCGACCGAGACGATCTCGCCGGCGCCTGGTGTCGTCTCTTTCAGCGTTGCGTGCGCTGACGCGGGACCGATACCGACCGCGAGGAGCGCCAGCGTGAACCCGGCCAGAGCGAGGAGCCGGAGCCGGGTCATCGGACCGCGGCTCCGAAGGTCACGACAGCGAACGCGAGGCGGTAGATGAGCATGCCGCGGAACCGGCCCTGACTGGCGAGGCGCAGCAGCGCCTGAATCGACACCCAGCCGACGGCGAACGCGCACACCAGCGCGACGGCGGTCGGGCCGACTTCGAATCCTTCGCTGACGTGGCGGGCTTCCCACACACCGCTAGCGACAATCGCGGGGATCGACAGCCAGAACGAGAACCGAGTCGCCGATGCCGGTGTGAGGCCGCGCGCGTATCCGGCGCCGATGGTCGCCCCGGATCGGGACACCCCGGGTACGAGCGCGGCGACTTGCGCGGCGCCGATCGTCAGAGCGTCACGGTCGGTGATGTTGTCGAGTGAGCGTGCTCCGAGGCGACGCGTGGTGATGCCGAGCCAGGCGGTGCCGGTCACGAGCGCGGTGGCGATGAGGCCGAGGTTGCGAAATGGGCCTTCGACGAGTGGGGCAAACACCGCGCCGACGATGAGGATCGGTAGCGAGCCGACGATGACGGCGCGGGCGACGCGGGCGTCGTCTCCGATGTCGCCGTCGCGTCGTTCAATAAGCCGCATCGCGCCGCGGGCGAGGTAGCGGATGTCGGTGCGGAACACAAGCAGCACAGCGGCCGTCGTGCCGAGTTGCAGGACCGCGGTGAACCCGGCGCCCGGGTCCGCCCAGCCGAATAGTTCTGGGACGACGCGCAGGTGCGCTGAGCTCGAGACGGGGATGAACTCGGTAGCGCCTTGGACGACGCCGAGCACTATCGCGTGGACCAGGCTCACCTACGCGGTGAGTTGGGAGAGTGCGCTACGGATGACGTCGCCGTTGGCGACGTTGTCCCAGCGCTGCGCGATGGTGCCGTCCTTGTCGATGAGGAACACCCACGGTTCGCGGGCGTCTTCGCTGCCGTCGGGATACATCCACTCCGCCGCGGCCCGATTGAGGTTCTTCTGCTCGAAGTCGCGCCACACCTCGATGTGCACGAAGTTCGCTTTGCCGGCGAACTCCGCCGCGATCTTGTCGACGGCGTCGGTGATCGGTCCGCAGAACTGCGACACGCAATACACCGGAGTCGACACGACAACGATGGTGGGCTTGCGCTGCGCGATCGCGTCGGCGACCGTCAGCTTGTGCAAAGCCGGGTCGGGCACGGTGCCGTCTTCTTCGGCGCGTGAGTCGATCGCCTTGACCGGCGCGTCTTTCGCGCCGGGCAACAGGTTCACGGTGCGCGGAGCCGCATCGCCCGGTGCCGGAAGCTCGGGTGTTTGGCTGACTTTGAACGCGGCGCGGGTGATGAAGTCCTTGCCGTTGAGTTTGCCGACGACTTCGACTTCCCAGTTGCCGGGCTGGTCGAACACCATGCCTTCCATGGCGTAGACGCCGACGGACTCGTCGGCTTCGCGGAGCCGCGGCCCGTCCGGCACGGCGGGGCTGTCAGCGACCGGTAGGAAGTTCGCGGCGAACCGTGCGGTGGGTTTGGCGTCGGCCGCGACGCGGCGGAAGGCGACGCCGACGTTGCCGCCCACGAGTAGGCCGTTGTCGTTGGTGAGCAGCCCGACGATGAAGCGTTGCGGCTTGCCTGCCGACAGGTCATAGGAGGCGACCTGGGCGTTGACCGTGGCGCGTGGGTTCGTTGTCGCGGTCGCGGCTTTGGGTTTGTCGCCGGATCCGCAGGCGGCCGTCGTCGCGGCGACGGTCAACGCGAGCGCGGCGAGTCGAGTGAAGGTGGGACGCATTAGTTCGACTCCGATTCGCATTTGGTTTCGGGCTGCCCGGCCGCACGCTGGGCGCCGCGGGTCGCGGCGATGAGCGCGTCGAGCGCGTCGCGGAACTCTCGGGGCTCGACACCGTCCTTGTTGCTCAGCGATTCGACCTTCTCTTTGTTCTCCAGCAGGTCTGCCGCCGCGGCACGGTCCGTCTTTTCGGCCTTCGCCGCCAAGACGTGAAGCGGTCCGTGATCGAAGGTCGCCTTCGCGCCTGCGAGGTTGCCTTCGTCGGCCGCTTCTCGGGCCGCGCAGAGACCGGCGAAGGACGCCGCACCGGTGGGCTTCGGGATCTCGTTGTCGCTGCCGCCGCCGCACGCGGCGAACAGCGCAGAGGCGACGAGAGCGACAACGGCGAGCCGGGCGCGCCTCACTGGTTTCGGGCCTTGGCGCGCTTGGACTGTTTGTGCATGAGCCAGGCGACGATGAACACGACGGCCATCAGGCCGATCGCAATGAATAGGGCGGAGACGTTCGCCGGGTCGCCGGACTTCTTGGCCGGCGTGGTCGTGGTCGTTGCCTTCGGTTTCGCGGTGGTCGTGGTCGTTTCGGCGACGTCGCGGGTGATTTCGAGCGTGCCTGCGGGTTCGACGACGGTGAATCGGACAGTCCAGCGTCCGGGCGACGGCAGCGGGACGAAGCCGCCGTAGCGGCCGTCTTCGTCTCGTGCCGTGAACGCGATGGGTGTCTTGTTGGCGCCGGCCGGGTCGATCGGTGTTGCGGTGACGGTGGCGTCGGCGGCGGGGTGGCCGTCGTTGTTCCAGACGACGCGGATTGTGTAGTCGGTCCCGGCGGGTTGGTTGACCTGCGTCTCGACGGTGATCACCGCTTTGCCTTCGTGTGCGCCGGCAGCGGGGGCTGCGGCGACGAGCGCGGCGACGCCGACGGCGAGGACGCCGGTCAGGCGGCGTAGACGATGAGGGACGGGCTGCATTGGGTGGCTCCGGGTCAGGCGGTTAGTGGGAGTGGCCGGCGTGGCTGGACACCACAGTGGGCGTGAGAGATTCCATGGCGCACCACGAGCCGTCATCGACGCAGCCTTCGCACTCAAGATCGAGGCTGGCGTGAGCGATGCGGAATTTCGTCCCGACGGCTTGCTTGACGCGGTTGCCGACGGCTTGGGCTTCCTCGAGGGTTGGGTGGCCGTCGACGATCACGTGCGCCGACAGGGCGTGCACGTCCGACGAGAGGCTCCAGATGTGCAGGTCATGTACGGCCTCGACGCCCGCAACGGCGGCCATCGTGGCTTGGACTTCGCCGGCGTCGATCTCGCGTGGTGTGGATTCGAGCAGCACGTCGGCGGTTGAGCGCAGCAGCCCCCATGCCTGGATGGCGATGAGGCCGCCGATCACGAGCGAGATGGCCGGGTCAACCCAGTCGAAGCCGCCCGTGGCGACGATGACGATGCCGCCCACGACGACGCCCACCGACGCGGCGGCGTCGGCGCCCATGTGCAACAGCGCGGCGCGCATGTTGAGGTCGCCACCGCGTTCGAACAACAGCACCGCGGACCCGGCGTTCGCGAGCAGCGCGATCCCAGCGGCGGCGATAACCAGCACGCCTTCGACGGGTTCGGGGCTCGCGAGACGACGGATCGCTTCGTAGGTGATCAGCCCCGTGGCGATGAGGATCGACGCCGCGTTCGCTTGGGCGGCGAGGACGGTGCCGCGGTGGAACCCGAAGCTGCGCTTCGCGGTCGGCGATCGGCGCGCCCAGCGGACGGCGAAGAGTGCGAGGGCGATGCCGCCGACGTCGGTGAGGTTGTGACCGGCGTCGGCGAGCAGACCGACGGACTTCGCGAGGATGCCCGCAGTGGCTTCCCCGGCGACGATCACGCAGTTCAGGACGAGCGCGATGAGGAGCCGGCGTTCGCGGCGGGCCGAGATGTCCGCCGCGCTCGGACCGTGATCGTGGTCGTGGTCGTTGCTCATGACCGTTTCCTCGTCCGCTTCGCCGGGGCTGGCGCGGGTTCGCTGTCGTGGCGGATGTGCTCCAGGGAGAGGTCGAGGAGCAGGCGGACGTGGGAGTCGGCCAACGAGTAATAGATCTGGCGCCCGGCCCGGCGATTACGCACGATCCCGGCTGTCCGCAACAAGCGCAGCCCTTGGGACACGACGGTTTCGTTGATTCCGACGACCTCGGCGAGATCGCACACGCACAGCTCCCCTGCCTCGAGCAGCGCGTACAGGATCCTCGTCCGGTTCGGGTCACCGAGGAGCTTGAACACGTTCGCCAGGTCCACGGCTTCGGCGTGGGCCAGAACGCGGCCCTTGACCGCGGCGACACGGTCGTTGTCGACCGACCGCGTCGAGCAGGCGTCGAGGCCAACCACGGGATCAGGGCTTGATATCTGCATATCTGTGCAAGTATGAATGTATTGGTCGGGCGGGTCAATCCGACCGACGACACGGCGTAGTAACTATTCAACTACACGTCGTAGTAGTTGCGCCGTGTCGGCAAAAAGTTCCCGAAGGACCAAGAAAATGTTGCGACCACTCGTTGCCGCCATTCCCTACCGGACGTTCCCGAGCATCGGCATCGGGCCGCTGCAGCTCAAGACCTTCGGTATTGCGACCGCGTTGGGCGTACTGCTCGGCGCCTGGATCGCGGCCCGGTACGGCGAACGCCACGGCATCGCCCGCGAAACGACCTACCGGCTCGGGATGCGCATGGTCCTGTTCGGCGTCGTCGGCGCCCGCCTCACGTTCGTGGTCTCGCACTGGAGCGAAATCGGCAGCCCGCTCGATGTGATCGCGGTATGGCAAGGCGGCCTCCAGTTCTCCGGCGGATTCGTCGCCGCCGTCGCCGCCGGCTTTCCGGAGTTCCGCAGGTGGGACCCGCTCACGCGGTGGCACAGCCTCGACGGCTACGCCCTCGGACTCAGCGTCGGGCTCGCCTTCGGGCGCCTTGCCTGCCTGTCAGTCGGCGAGCACTTCGGACGAGCCACCAGCTTCTTCCTCGGCGTCCGCTACAACGGCGGCGACCTCCAAGAACACACGCTCGGCGCCACGCCGCTCCACGTCGGCCAGGTCTTCCACCAAACCGCCCTCTACGAACTGCTCTATCTGCTCGGGATCTACGCGGCGCTGCGGCTGATGCTTCGTGGCAACCCCCGGCCGGGCAGCGCGATCGGCCTGTTCTGCTTCGCGTACGGCGCGTGCCGGTTCCTCTCGGACACGCTGCGGGTCAACGACTCACGCCTCTTCGGCCTTACCGGCGCCCAGTTCCTCGCGATCGGGCTGACCGCGGCCGGCGCGTGGTTGTTGGTTCAAGTCGTTCCGAACGTCGACCGATCTGGAACGAAAGCGGTGCCGGTATGAGCGCGCTTAGGGGCGATGCCGCGAACTCCTACAGCGTGTCGTAGATTGTCGGTCGCGGCGCCGGCGACCCCCGGCGGCGCCGCCCACTCTTTTCATGAAGCGAGTAGCTGCCCGCCGCGCCACGACTGTCATCCTCGCCGCGGTGCTGGCGGTGGGTGGCCCGCTTGCCGGTTCAGCGGTCGCGGCCAAGCCGAAACCATCGAAGGTCGACGTGGCCCGCGCCAACGCGCAACAGATTCGCCGTGAGCTCCAATCGGTAACGCAGCGCCTGAACGCGCAGCAGGCGAAGCACGAGGCGGCGCAGCAGGCGTCGGCCGCGGCTAAACAGCGACTCGCCGCGGCGCGAGCGGAGCTCGCAGTCCTCGAGGCACGTATTCAGCGCCTGCGCGGCGCGGCTCGCACCGTCGCCCTGCAGGCATACATGAGCGCCGGTCACGAGCGTCTCATGGTCACCTCGGAGGACCCAGCGTTGCTTGCGCGCGCCAACTACCTGCGCACCGCCGTGTTGGGTCAGGCAAGCGACGCGCTCGATGGGCTGCGCGCCGCGCGCCAAGACGCTGATGCCGCCAGGCGCTCCGCAGAGGCCGCCGCGAAAGTTGCGTCCGAGCGGAGCAGGGCGGTTGACCAGGCACTCGTCGATCTGCGCGCGTCGAGGAGCCGCCAGCTCCAGCTGGCCGCGGCGGCCGAGGCCCGGCTCGACGCCGCGGTGCGCGACGCGGACGCGCTTCGCCGGATCGGCGCACGCGGCAGCCGGGGCTACGCCAAACGTGGCGCGGTCACCCTCACGACGGTGCGCGGCATCACCGTCGCAACGAGCATCGCCAACCAGCTCGATCGGATGCTCGGCGCCGCCGAAGCCGACGGCGCACGGTTCGGTGGCAGCGGCTACAGATCGTCCGATGGCCAGGTCGCGGCCCGCAAGCGGAACTGCGGGACTAGCCAGTACGCCGTGTATGACATGCCGGCATCGAAGTGTCGGCCCCCAACGGCGCGGCCGGGTCAGTCGATGCACGAACAGGGTCTCGCAATCGACTTCACCTACAACGGCGGCTTGATCCAGAGCCGCAGCAGCGACGGATACAAGTGGCTCAACGCGAACGCGTCGCGCTTCGGTTTCTACAACCTGCCGTCCGAAGCCTGGCACTGGTCGGTCAACGGCAACTGACGCTGGCCGCATACCAACGATGTCGCCGCGGTCGACGTGCGGGTTAGCCCAGCCCCTCGAGAATGAAGATCGCGAGGAAGCCAACGAAGAACATCGCGGTCAACAACGACGTCTCTGTTGCCTCGTGAGCCTCGACGAGTAACTCCTCGGTCACGAGGTACAGCAAGGCGGCCGCCCCGAACGCGAGGACCGCAGCCAGCACACCGTGGGATGCCCCGCCGAGCGCGACTGCGCTGCCGATCGCGCCGACGGCGATGGCAGTCGACACCGCCGCGGTCGCGGCCGTGGCGCGGGTAGCGCTCAAGCCACGCTGACGGAGTTCGATGGCGAGGGACAGCCCGAGGAAAAGCACCTCGAGCGTCAACGCGATTGTCAGGATCACGGCCTTTCCCTCGCCGAGCACGGCGCCGATACCGACCAGGACACCGTCGATGGCAAGGTCGATGGCGATCGCGGCCAACAACGCCGTTGGCAGTCCCCTCGCGTTCGTGGCTTCGGCTCGCCGTTCGAAGGCGTCAAGGAAGAGCAGGGTCACTACCCCGGCGACGAACCCGGCGACGAGGGGGCCGAGACGATGCTGGTCACGCAGGTCGGGAAGGACCTCACCGGCGACCGCGGCGAACACGACGCCCGCCGCGAAGTGCTGAACCGCGCTGGTCACCTTCGGCCCCGGTATTTTCAACGTCGCGACGCCGGCGCCCGTGACGGTCGCGGCGATCGGGAACGCGACGAGGGTTGCCGCTGTCGCTACGCCAGACACGGCGCCCACCGCTGCCACGCGATACAGAACATCGGCAGTGTTCTAGTGGGGCTTCGTGTTCAGGGGTCGGCACCGATTCGAAGCCCGACTGCTCGAAACGACGTCCATCCGGACCGACCACTCAGGTAGAAATCAACCGTGGACGGTGTAACCCTCGGCGACGCACTGCGGGACCATCGCCGTCACCAGATCGGCCTTGTCGTGTCGATGAACGACCAGTTACAGCAGCGGCTTCAGATCGCGACCAGCGTCACCGCTCTGCTCGTCACGATCGCCGGCCTGGTGTTTGCGACAAGTACTCGGTTGGCGGGTCGCCTGACCGCACGCGGCGTCGGCGGATGGGCACTGGTTGCCGCGGCCACGGCGGCTCTCGCCGTGGTCTTCACGTTGCTCGCCGCGTATCCACCGCGGCTTCGTTTTGGAGACCTCGACGCGCTGGGCGCGGCGATGCGATCCGACACCATCACGAAACCCTGGTCTGGGCTGGCTCCTGCGGATCGTTCCGTGTTGGCGCAGGCAGATGACGTGGAACTCGGTGTGCTTCGTGACCTGGTTGGCCAGCATCAGCGGCTACGGGGTTACGTGCTGGTTGTGCTCGTCGCGAGTGGCGTTTCGCTTGGCTCGCTGCTGGAGACGGTGAGCGTCGTGGTGCGTCGGTAGGTTCGCGAGGAGGCGGCGCCAGCGGGGTTCTCGTAGGCTCGCCCGATGCGCCGCCGGAGTCGGCATGGTCGGGACCGATGAGTCTTCCTTCACAGAGTTTGCTTGACACGGGCGCCGTTCCGGTTGGCGAGTTGGCGTCGTTTTCGACCCGTGAGGCGAGCAGGCCGCGGCCCGCGTATCTCGCGCATCGTTGGTTCGCGCGGCGGTTCGGGACCGCGATGCGGGCGCTGCTCGTCGCCGCGGTCACACCTGCCGGCGAGGAGTTCTGGGCCAACTACTACGGCAACGGCGAACAAGACCTGAGCGGTCTTCATGTGCTGGATCCGTTCGTCGGAGGCGGGACGATCCTGTACGAGGCGCAACGGCTTGGCGCCGCAGTGACCGGCGTGGACGTCGACCCAGTCGCCTGCGCCATCACCGACTTCGAGCTGCGCGCCGCCGCAGCGCCCGACCCGATGTTGGGCCTCGACGAGGTCACCCGCGCCGTCGGCAAGGACCTCGCGGCGAACTACCGGACGTCGCTTGATGGCGAACCGCGCATCGGTCTGCACTTCTTCTGGGTGCAACAAGTCACCTGCGCCGGATGCGACGAGCCATTCGACGCGCACCCATCGCACCTCCTGGGCGTCGATGGCACGATGGCATGGGTGGTCTGTACCGGCTGCGGCGACGTGCATCACCAGAAAGCAAGTCTCAAGACGCTGCGCTGTGGCTGCGGGCACCGCACGACGGTCGACGCCGGCGCCGCGCAAGCCGGGGTGGCCACGTGCCCTCAGTGCGGCACCGTTGAGCGACTGATCGAGAACGCGCAACGCTGCGGCCGACCCGAGTGGCGACTGTTCGCGATCGAATCGGTGCCGGACTCTGACCGTCGTCGTGTTGCGCTGACGGACCGGCGGTTTCACAAGGCAAGCGCAGAGGACCTCGCCCGGTATGCGGGAGTGTCGGCCGAGCTGGAGGCGGTCCGGGCGAAGGTGCCGCGGCGACTGATCCCACGGTCTGGGCGTTCCGATGAACGGCTCCTGCGCTACGGCTACCGGTACTACTCCGAGTTGTTCAACGACCGGCAACTGCTGCACCTGGTGCGACTTGCTGCGGCGATCCGTGACGTTGAACCCGGCGCCCGCGAAGGGCTGGGCCTGGCCTATTCGAATCACACGCTGTCGAACTGCATGCTCACCTCGTACACACCGAAGTGGCGGCAAGTGACACCGCTATTCGTTGTGCGCTCGTTCCGGCACTCGGTCCGTCCCGTCGAGATCAACCCGTGGCTCGTCAGCGTCGGTCGTGGCACGTTCCCGAACTCGGTTCGAAAGGTCGCGAACGCCCGCAAGTACGTCACGGCGCCGGTCGAATTCACCCCTGCCGGGTTCGTTCCGACGCCGGCGATTCCCGCCGGCGCCGCGACGATCCTGAACACCGACTCACGTGACCTCGCCGTGCTCGACGACAACAGCGTTGATCTGGTCGTGACCGACCCGCCGTACCTCGACAACATTGCGTACAGCGAACTGTCGGACTTCTTCGTGCCGTGGCTCGCCGAAGTCGACGTCCTAACGAGCCGCAAGACGACGGCGCTGAGCGACACGCTCGCCGCGCGGCGCCGCGACGTTGCCGACGCAACATCGTTCGCTGACGGGCTGACGCAGGTATTTGTCGAAGCGAGACGCGTGCTGCGCGACAACGGCCGCCTCATTTTCACGTTCCAACACCACAGCGCAGGTGCGTGGCACGCGATCGCGGCCGCGGCTCGGGCGGCGGGCTTCGAGACGATCACCGTGATGCCGATGAAGGGCGACGGCGAGAAGGGCCTGCATCACCACGACGGGTCCTCGACGTGGGATGCCGTGTTCGTCATGCGACCGGCGACCCCAGATTCGACGCAGCCGGTGCTACGCGGGCCGAAACACGTCGCGAAGCTCGATTCGCACGTCACAGAGTGGGCGGACCGGCTACACCTCGGCGCGCCCGACGTTGCCGTCCTGCGGTTTGCTACCTACGTCGCCGGCGCGACCGGGTTCCTCGCCACGAAGGAGCGTTCACCGGTCGCGCTCAGTGACTTCGAAACCACCCAAACCGCGTAGAGCCCTCCGAACGCGCCACACCCTTTCCGTACAGTGACCCGTTCGGGTTGCGGAAAGGGTGCGCCATGTTGTTCAACAAGAAGTCGCTGACGCAGTGGGTCGCGCACCGATGCGAACGCCAGCTTGGCCTGAGCCTGTTCCGCGACCGAGACCAGGAGGAGGACGCCGCGCTCGGCGCCGCCGGTCTCGGCATCCCGCACCGCCAACTCCGTCCCGGTCTCCAGCAGATGGCCGACGCCGGCGTCGCATGGCAATCAGAAAAACTCGGCGACCTCCTCACCGTGTTCGGCCCGGCGAACGTCCTCGGCCGCCAGGCGAAAAGGCCGGTCATGAACGGTCCCGACGACTACGCGTCGGCGGTGTACAAGGAAGTCGGGATCGACACCCACCTGGCCGGGGCGCAGCCCGGCCAGTTTCTGGTCGAAGCCCAGTTCGATCCGCTGACCGCGGTCTTCGTGACCGAGTGGGACCTCGGATGGCGCGGCTCGATTGGTCTCGAGTTCTCCGAAGTCCGTCCCGACCTGATCCAGGTGTGCGCCCCTGGCTTCTGCGCTACCGGGCTGACCCCGGCCGGCGCGATCGTTGACCTCGCCGGCGACGAACGACGCCAACTACGCGTGATCGACCTCAAGCTGTCGAGCCAGCCCGGGCCCGGCTACTTCGCCGAGGTGACCTATTACTCGTTGGCGCTCGCAGCGTTTCTCGAGGAGAACGAACTCGACGACCAGTTCGTGGTCGCCGCCGACGCGGCACTGTGGGTTGGCTCACACGACGCCGCCGCGGTCCGGACCCGCTTCGCGCAAGGCGGCGCCTCCCACGACGAACTGCTGGCCGCGCTGAACGAGGACCTCCTCGTAGTGCCAACTGAGGTGTTCGTCTCCGAGATCGCCCGGTTCTTCCGCACCGTGTTGCCCCGCGTCGCCCCGATCGCAGCCACCTACGCATGGCGCACCGGTCTCGCGTGGCACGTCGCGTCGTCATGTTCGGGCTGCGACTACCTCGGCCAGTCCTTCCCCGGCGTCGACAACCCCGGCATCACCTCGGCCCCGCACGCCAACCACTGCGTCCCCACCGCCGCCACGATCGACCATCTGTCACGCCTGCCGTACCTGCCGCGCGGCGGAACCACGATGCTCAACCGGACCGGCATAGCAACGACAGCCGGGCTCGCCGCGCTCGACCCGGCCGCGCCCGAGTTCGACCTGCACCACAGTCTGCGCGCCAACCGGGCGATCATCCCGTCGAGGGCGGTGGCACTGGCCACGCCCGGCGCGGCCGACATCGGCGACGGCCGCGCGTCCACCGCGGCGATCCCGAAGTGGTCCGATCTCAGCCTGTACGTGACCGCCGACTTTGATCCGACCTCGGCGATCACGCTCGCGTTCGGGCTGTCCGGATTCTTCCTGCCATCGCGATTCGGGGTCGGCGCCGGCCAACCCCCGATCCCGGTGCGGACCGCCACGTACTACGTGGAGCACCGCACCGTGGAGGCAGAACGCACACAACTCTCGGTGTTCCTCCACGCCATCGAGGCCGCCATGACCGCGGCGTCGACGGTCGATCCGCAGGCGACGATGCAGGTCTACGTGTGGGACACCCTCACGTTCGAACACCTCACCCGCGTCATCGGCCGCCACCTCGACTGGCTCCTCGCGACCGATCAGATCAGCCGTCTCGCCTGGCTGTTCCCACCCGACGACATCGTCGACGACCCCGGCCTGACCAAAGTCCCCGCGATCTCAGTTGTCGCCGACGCGGTACGCGGCGTGTTGGCCACCAGCGAAGCCCACACCTACACGCTGCTCGGCACCGCCGCGATCTACAACGAAGGCGGCGACTTCAATCCGGCGTGGCTGAACACGCCGCCGTTCTGGACCACCGAGTTCTCCGACCAGATCCCTGGCGAACGCGCTTTCGATCTGTGGACGCGGCGGAACCGACCGAACCTTCCGTACGCGGCGCTCGTCGAGATGCTCAACCGGACCGTCCGCGCCCGACACGCAGCGCTCGCGACCGTTGTTCGGCGGCTCCGTGACGACCTACGAACCGTGTTGCCACGAACCGCACCCAAAATCCGCAACGTCACCGGACCGGGCTTCCAGCCGGCCACGTCGATGCTGGGCAGCCTGCTGTTCGCGCACGCGAAGCTCAACGCCGCCATCACGTGGCAGGAGACCTTGCAGCTCCGTGCCGCGGCGCCGCATGAACGCGAAGCCCGCTTCGCGTCGATCGTGTGCGAGGCAAGCCTCGCCGGCGACGACGCGGCGACAGCCGCAGACGAACTAGGGATCACGCTCGGCCCCAACACCATGATCTTCCGGATCAGCGAGGCGTCGACCGAAGCGAAAGCTGCTGTCGGGGACTTCACGTGGGCGATCAGCCCCGAAGCCGCCCAAGGGCTGCTCGAGCGGAACCTGTTCGGCCCGATCCGCGACAACGGCCTCGAAGGCGAAGCGTGGTGGACGGGCAAAGCGCCGTGGATCACAACCTTCGAGGGCGCGCTCGCGGTGACAATCCGCGGGTTCTCCCGCACTCATCGACTCGTCGCCATCGAGTTCAACCAGCCCGACATCGTCACCGGCCTCGTCGATAACGGCCTCGTCGACCTGAACGGACGCTGCGTGCTCGACCCGGTGTCCGTCGACTTCTTGTCGCGACGCATCAAAGCCGCGGGCCGCGCCATCGGGAACCCGCCCAAGGCGGCGGCGAGCGACGCCGCGATCCGCGCCTCGCTCAACGTCACCACACGCGGCCCACGAACTTCCGCGGCGTGTCCCGCCGAGGACTTGCTGTGGGACGCCGCGCCGCTCGAGACCATCGAGGTTGGCCGCGACATCGACGCGACCCGTGCGCTCGTCGAGGACCGACTCGCCCGCGAAGCACGCCACACCCTGAACTTGGAGCAGTGGGAAGCGTGGGGGCACGCGCTTGGGCGACGCCTCTCGTTGATCTGGGGGCCGCCCGGCACCGGAAAGTCCCGGACCGTTGGCGTAATCCTCGACGGCCTCCTCGACGACGCGGCGGCCACCGGGGCCGCTCCACGCATCCTGCTCACCGCGAGCACGTACACGGCCATCGACAATGTGTTGCAACCCGCGGTCGAACGGCACGCCGACGCGGTGACGATGCGCCGCATCCGTTCCGACGCGTCGCAAGGCCCGCCGTGGGCCATCGACGCCGGTGTCGACGTGACCAAGAACACCCCGGCGATGTTTGACCTGGTCGCCGAACTCACCGCGCGTGAGGCGCCGGTCGTCGTTGGCACGACACCGCAACAGGCCCAACAACTGATCGAAGACACGCTGGGTTCGCCCGGCGGGGAGCTGTTCGACGTGATCATCATCGACGAGGGCGGCCAGCTCGACGTCGGTCACGCCTTGCTCGTCCTGGCGGGAGCGAGCAGCGACGCGCAAGTGATCGTGGCTGGCGACCCGTTGCAGCTCCCACCGATCCATCAGGCCGAACCCCCGGATCATCTCGCGACGTCGGTCGGGCCGATCTACTCGTTCTTCAAGGACGGCCACGACGTGCCCGAGTGTGTGCTGCTCACGAATTACCGGTCGAACGCCGAGATCGTCGAGCTCGCCCGCTACGCCGGCTACCCGGCTGACTACGTCGCGCATGACCCGACGATGCGGCTGCCCGCCACCGATGGCCTCGTGACGGCACCCGACGGCTGGCCGGTGGCGTTGGAATGGGACAGCGAGCTGTCATGGCTCGCCGACCCGGACATGCCGATCGTGTGCGTCACCTACCCCGAAGGGTTGGCGGGCCAATGGAACCAGTTTGAGGCCGACCTCACCGTCGGCGTCGCCGCGATCCTCAGCGAACGCCTCACCGCCCACGCGTCGACCCAGGCTGACGGCTGGCTGTGGGATGAGGGCATCGGCATCGTCGCCCCGCACCGCGCCCAACGCTCCCTGCTTGTCAACGGCCTCAGCGCCGCGTTCCCTGGCGTGGACCCCGAGGTGTTCGACGGCGCGGTCGATACCGTCGAACGATTCCAGGGCCAGGAACGCAACGCGATTCTCGCCTCCTACGCGGTAGGCGACCCCGACACGATCGCCCAGGAAGAAGAGTTCCTGCAGGACCTCAACCGGTTCAACGTGCTCGCCACCCGCGCCAAGACGAAGCTCATCGTGCTCATAACCGACGAGTTGTTGTCCCACATCGCCAGCGACATCGAAATCATCCGCGGTAGCCGGCTCATCAAGTCGTTCGCCGACACGTTCTGCACCGAACGCCGTGTCATCCCCGTCACGCACCACGACCCTGCGGGTGTTGCCACGACAATCGACCTCACCGTGCGTTGGCGGCCAACCGTCTAGGACTGCACCCCGGCGCCGTTCGACGCGGCCCAGCCGTCGCCGAACAGCGTGAGTTGCCCGTCGAAACGGTCGTTGAGCAGTAGCCCGGCGAGTCGCTGGACTTCGGGGAGTTCCTTGTCGAGTTCGCGGGCGTCTTCGTTGGTGAGCTCGAGGAACCCGACGCGTCCACCGCGGACCGCGGTGTGCGCGCACCGGGCCCGCATGGTGAGGTAGCGGCCGGTCGTCAGCGTCGAGTTCGTTTCGAGGAACGCGGCGAGGCGCGTCGTGTTCAACTCGCCGCGCTCTTCGAACTCGTCCTCGAGTACTTGGCACGCCGACAGGAACCGGTAGCGGAGCGGGATCGCCACGTCGGTTGAGTCGGCCAGGTACTTCAGCGCCTTCTGGTGACCCCAGGCCCCGATGAACACGTTGCCGATGTTGTCGTAGTTGACCAGGAACGAGTCGTTGTTGGTGTCGTCGGCTTGGATGTGAAAACCGAGTTCGGGCAGGTCCAGGTCGTCGAACATCCACATGGTCGGGCCGCGCCAGAACGCGACGCTGTAGTCGTAGGCGACGCGCAGCACCGACAGCATGTGATGCAGGCACCGGTGGACCACGTCGATGTCTTCTTCGCTGAGCTCGTGCGTGTCGACTTCGAAGTCCACGCGGATGCAGCGCACCTCGCGTTCGTCGCCGATGACGTTCACGGTGAACCGTTTGTGCTTCGTGTCGACGTGGCGAGCACCAGGACGGTCACGGAGCGTGTCGGCGAAATCGCCCGGTGGGCGATCAACGAACCGGTAGTAGCGGCAGACGAGCGTCACGGGGCGACGGTACCGAAGCACCGTTGTGCCCACGGGGCTGTTTCTCGCAGGATGAGTGGGTGACCAGCGACAACCAAATGAAGGCGGGAGACCTGCCGGGTCTGCAGCACTGGACGGGTAGGGCGAACTCGTGGGGTCCGGACGATCGGTGGCGGATGTGGCTCGGCGGCGACGTGGTCGAAGGCGTGTGCGGACTGCTCGATGATGCGATCGCGAGCAACAAGCGAGTGCGCAGCCGGCATCACTGGTGGATGGGCGCGATCGCGATCAGTCCGTGGTTCACGCACCGCGGGATCGCGGATCGCCTGACGCAGCTACCGGCGTGCGTTGTCATCGACAAGAAGCACGTTGGCTCTGAGGC
Organism: Actinomycetota bacterium; assembly: GCA_048498715.1. GTDB lineage: Bacteria > Actinomycetota > Acidimicrobiia > Acidimicrobiales > JACCXE01 > JACCXE01. The sequence continues at coordinate 63,880 of JBEHXL010000017.1, forward strand.
GTGGCGGCTGGCGAAGCGCGGCACGCCGTTGCCGAGCGTGCATCCGGCGTTGTGGTTCCAGGTGCCCCGTGATCAACTGGCCGAAGACCATGCGCTCGGGCGGCCTGACTACGACGTGGGCCCGGTGCGCGTGTTCGGCTGGTCGACCGAGAACTCGGCGCTGGTGCACGCCAAGGTGCTTCTGTTGGGACGGTTCCTTTGGTACGAGGACGACGAGGAGTACATGGGCGACCGGTGGCTGTTCACCCCGACTTCGGTGTGGTGGGGCAGCGCCAACTTGACCGAGGGATCGAAACGGCACCTGGAGGTGGCGTGCTGGAGCGATGACCGCCGACTCGTCGAGCACTTCTCCGAGTTCGTCGGCAACGTGTTGGTGAAGTCGGAGCCGATCGGCTCGACGTCGTCGATCCCCGACCCTGACCTCGTCGAGGTCGACGCCGACTGGGAACCCGACTTCGACGACTGGGGCGACTGATGTCCACGATCATCGCCGCAAAACATTCCGTTCCGTAAAAGGACAACACGCTTAGATATTTCCGTATTCGGAATGTTTCTGATAACCTTTCCGTATATGGATACGCCGGTTTTGGTACGACAGTGGCTGGAAGACGCTGGTCTTAGCGCGTCTGCCGTCGCCCGCCGCGCGGGTGTATCGACCTCGACCATGCACCGTGTCCTCAACGGACTCGTCGACCCGTCCATAGGCACACTCGAGGAGATCGCAATCGCGTGCAACACCTCCCTCGACCTCACGACGCGACCCATGTCTGAGCCATTCGCCGCGGCCGCGGCGCGGGCGATGCTCGAAGACGGCTACAAGCCGCCCGTGTCTCCAGGCGTCGACGCGTGGCTCGACCGGCTAACGCACCGGACCGACAGCGACGATCCTGTAGCCGTTCTCGAGGCAGCGGCCCGGGCGTCGTCCCCGCTACGCCGCCCCGACGCGGCCCTCTTCACGGGCGACGTGTCCCTCGGACGACTCGCATCGGCCGGCGACGCGTCACGGGGTGCGTGGGCCATCTCTGGTCCTGCGGGCCTCGACCTACCTGCCCTCTCCACGCCTGCACCGCAAACCACCCTGCTGTGGGTTGACGATGCCAAGGCCGCTCTCAGCCTCCTTGCGGACTCCGCGTTGCGTCCAACCCATCGGCCGGATCGAGCGACGGTCGCGGTCCTCGCTGCCGAACCTGAGCTGTTCGAAGGCGCGTTCAACCACGGCCCGGTCCGCTACGCGGCGCCGATCCAGATCCTGCTCGACTGCATCGCACAAGGCGGCAACACGGCTGATCGTGCCCTCGCCGAAGCCCGGTCGTGGTGACTCATGGCTGAGCCACCACGCAAGTGGGCGCGCGGCTCGAACCAATGGGTCAAACGCCCGGGCGCAACACCAGCAACGTCGGCGGCCCAGACCGCGCGTCTCAAAGCCCAAGCAGACGCGGCCGCTCGCGTATCGAACAGTCCCGAGGAGTGGCGCCAAGAGGACACGGGCATCAACTGGTCGGACTTCGCGGTGGACTCGATCAAGCCGTCGACCACGGAACGGGCACGCGCTCGCTTCCGCGCCCAGTTGCCCGAACTGATTTGGAACACCGCTGCGCTCGAAGGCAACACCTTCACCCTCCCCGAAGTCCGAACCCTGCTTGACGGCGTGACCGTGCACGGACACAAGCTCGACGAGCAGTCGCAGATCCTTGACCTCAGCAACGCGTACAACCACCTCGACGACCTTCTCGCCTCGGGCACCTTCAGCCTGTCCAAAGAGGTTTCGGACCGTTTCAACGGACTCGTCGCAGTCAACGAGGCGATCGAGGCAGGCCACTTCCGCGGCGAAGGAGCCGCCAACGGCGGCGGCAACGTCCAACTGTCCAATGGCGGCTACGTCCAGGGCGACCCGCACGGCGAAGGCGGCGAACTCCTACGCCAAAACTTCGAGGACCTCACGACGTACCTCGCGACCGTCGAAGACCCTCGCGAACGCGCCCTCATCTACTTCGCGTCAGCCGCACGCCGGCAGTACTACTTCGACGGCAACAAGCGCACCGCGCGCCTAATGATGGCCGGCGAACTCATGGCCTCCGGCTACGACGTCGTCTCAGTCCCCGTCGCCCGGCGACTCGAGTTCAACAACGCGCTCGACGTTCTCTTCGAGTCCCGGGACGCCACCGAACTCCTGCGGTTCCTCGCGACCTGCACCCTTCCGGAATAGACCGACCTAGCCCGCGACCAAGACGCCCGAAAAGCGAGCCACCGACGTCAGGTCTTGGACCGGGTCTTCCGACGTGGCGCCGGCACGGCCGACGTGGGTGGCGTGCGTTTCCTGGCCACCGAACCGGTACGCGCCTTCTTCTTGGCCGCCGCGCTGGCGGTAGCGGTCGGCGTGTCGGGTGACAGCAGATCGGCGCCGGACTGGACCTTCGCGACGCGTTTGCCGGCGGCGATGTCGACGACGGGCGTGCGCAAGACCTCAACGCGAACGCGGAGCTCGCGGAACCATCGGTCCCGCGCCCACGTTGGCTTCGGGTGCGTTGGTCGGACCCGTTTCTCGATGAGCTGCCATTGGTCGAGCTCGGCCACGCCGCGATCGAACATGTCACGGGAGATCCCGTAGTTCTTTCGGAGGTCGGCTTCGGAGAGGTACTGCCAGGGCAACCATGTTGTGACCGCGTAGGTGGTCTTGCCGTCCTCGCCGGGCACGGGGATCGTCTCGTGTCCGTGGCGTTTCCATGTGGCGTCGAGCAGGATGACCAGCGCGGTGACGGCGCGGGCTGACAGCACGCTGATCCAACCGTTGGCCCAGAACCCTCGGTCGAGCTGCATGTAGAAGTCGGCGGGCTCGCCCTTGATCCCGCGTTCGCCGACGGGCGATTTCCAGGGCTTCCCGCTGCCCGCCTCGTGCCGGACGAGCAGCTTGGGCATGGCGCCGCGCTCCTGGTGGGACCTGACGATGCCTTCCTTTGTGAGCGCTCGGATCGCTTTGCCGATCCGAGCTGCGCCAGCCGTTTTCGGTTCGTCGAGACCGAACAACAGTGCCCACGTTTCGCCGGATACGTTCTCAACGGTCCAGGGATCGCCCTCGCGGGCGAGGAACAGCAATGTCAGCGCGACCTTGACGCGGGGTTCGGCAGCCCGGCCGGCGCCCTTGCCGACGAGCTGGGCGAGCACGGGGACTGCCTCGGTGTCATCGGCGCGCCGGGAGAAGCTTTTGCGGACGTTGCAGTCCGAGAGGCGGAGGCGGCCGACTTCCTCCGCGAGTTCGATCGCGTCCGGGTTCGGCATGCGCCGCAGCTCGCGGCGCGGTGGGTCCTCGGTGGGTGTAGCCGAGAACGGGCGGGTCGCGACCCGGGGCGGCGTCGCCGACTTCTTGGCGCCCGACTTCTTGGGGGCACTTTTCTTCGTCGTTGTAGGGGCGGCGGCGCGCGAAGTTTTCGGCTTCTCGGCGGAGGGTCGCCTGCTCCTCCTTGTGCTCCCCACGCTCCCTTGCTCCTTTGCTCCCATACATCCGCTCCAGTTTCGGACGATCCCGGCTCGGTCTATCGACCTTCAACGCTATAAGACCGAATGTGACACGCGCTAATAACGGTTGTTGTTTCCGCTGTATCTCATGATGTGGATTCCGTGTCTTGTTGGCGCGTGTCACTGCGGTCGGTGTTGAGTTGCCCAGAGCACAACACGGTGCGCCGAACTGAAAGCGACATGCAACCATCGCCATGACCACGACCAATCCCTTCCGAACTCCCGCGCAACGCGCCGTCGCGATAATCGACGCGCCCAACATCGACGCGGTCACCACCAACGTCATCGGGCACCGTCCCGGGCGTCACGACCGTTTCGACCCCATCGTCTTCGACCGTTGGGCGCAATCGCTCAGCGATGCCACCGTCGAGACCGCGTTGTTCACGAACGTGCCCACGCCGACCGCGCCGGGCTTCGTTGGCTGGCTCAACTTTCTCGTCGAGAGCGGCATCGACGTGTTCGCCAAGCCCAAGCTGCACTCGACCGACGACATCGACGACGACATGGTCGCCCACATCGCTTCCCGTGAATGGGCCACCGTCACCGTCTTCTCCCACGACGCCGAATGCTTCGCCGACCCTCTTGCCGGGCTTGCCCGCGGCGGGATCCCTGTCCGCGCCGTCGGGTTCCGCGAATGCGCCGGCCGCCTCGCGTACACGCCCGGCGTCGAGTTCGTGGACGCCGAGGACATCCCCGGCCTTTACCGCACGCGCCTGCCCCGCATGCGCCTCGAGAACCTGCCGTCGGCGGGCGGCTGGCTCAAGAAGGCGGCGGTCTAGATGAAGGGCGAAAACCGCGTCGTCAGCACCACCGCGCTGCGCGAACACAACGCCACCACCTCGGGCTCCCTCGCCGTGTCCAGCCGCATCCTGGACCGGCTCGACCCCGACGCCATGCACGTCATCGTCACGACGGGGCGCACCAACGGCAACGGCTACGTCATCTGCGACGCACTCCTCGACATCGGCCACGACCGCCCCGCACGGGTCCCGGTCTTCGTCGAGGGCGAACTGCTGCAAGCCCTGCCCACCGCATTCAGCGTCATCTCCTGCGCCTCGCGGCTGGTGCCGACCATCCTCGACACCGTCAACAGCGTCCCCGCGTACGAATCCGGCGAAGACGTCGCCCGGGAACTGTGGGAAGAGCTGCTCGCACACGACGCCCCAGACGGCGTCGAGCTCGACGGCCTCGACGGAGACGACGAATGAACAGCACCTGGCTCGCCCACGCCGCCTGCCGCGACATCAGCACGGACGCGTTCTTCGCAGAACCACCCACGCCCGAAGCCGTGGCCAGATGCGCCAACTGCCCCGTCACCGCGGCCTGCCTCGCCGATGAACTGCTCTTCGTACAGTCCCCGCACGAACTCCACGGCTACCGCGCCGGCATGACCGCCCAGCAACGCCGGAACCACATCGCTGGCGACCAGCTAACCGCCGCCCACCAAGACCACCTCGAACGGGTCGAACGCGTCCACCGAGCCCGGCGCGCCGGGCTCACGATCGGCGTCATCGCCGAAACCGAAGGCGTTCACCGCCGCACCGTCGTCCGCTGGCTCTCCGACCATGAACGCGCCGCCGGGTAACCCCTCACAGGCCGGCCGATGACCATGCACAAGACTCTCCACGTGACGACGAACGACGCGGGGACTCGCCGCATAGTCATCATCGCGGCCCTCGGGACACTCCTGTGCATGATCACCGGCTGGAGGTGGCTCGGCACCAAGAACTACTTCGGCGGTCTACTCGTCGAGACGACCTCCCTGATCGTCAGCACCTTCGTCCTCGCCTCCGTTCTCGACCACAGGGCAAAGAAACGCGAAGAGCGCCGCTGGGCCGTCGTGCAAGACCTCACCACCAAACGCCTCACACGCGAACTTCACGCCTTCCAGCGAAGCCTCGACGGGTCGATCGGCATCGAACTGGACGGCAAGAAGGTCATCTTCTACGAGAGCCAGGAAGCCCTCGACGCTGGATTCGCCAGGCTCAGACAACAGGTCAACACATCGACACGACGGGACCAGATCACGATCAAGCCCGCCAACGCCGTGACGCCCGGCCGCCGCATGTCCGACACGTCGCGGCGACACGTCGACCGAATCCTCCAGCTTGGCCTCGCAGCCCCGACCCACGACCAAGACGCAAACCTCGTCGAACTGTTGCTCAAGGTCGAAGAGGCCAACTACCGCTGGGAAGACGAGGCGACCTGGATCGGGACCGACCCCACACCCGAAGCCGCCGACGCCCTGGAAGCGCTCCTCACAGCGCTGGAAAACCTCGCCACCACCCTCTCCTAGCCACCCCAGACAAGGCGCCCCAGCAGCCAGTCAGGACCGGTCAACAGACCCCCAAGCGGCCCCAAATCCGCCCCGACGCACGATCAGCCCCCACCACCCTCGTGACCAGCACAAACACCGACCGGCTGGGAAAATTCGCTCAGATCGCTGGGAAAGGTACCGTGACCAGGTGTTTTTCCCCGAACAACAAGCTCATTGTTAGCGGGCCACCAAGCAGTCAATGTTTGAACTCGCAAGAGAGTTCGCAACTAACTGTCAGGGCCCCCGTTTTTCGGTCCATTTTCTGTGTGAGTGCTTGTGATGTTGTTAGCACCCATGGAGGTAAATGATGCCCGGTAAGAAATTCACGGTT
>JBEHXL010000018.1:0-67104 GCA_048498715.1 Actinomycetota bacterium
ACGGGGACTCTTGGTACCGCACCCTCACCCCGGAGAAAATCTGTGATCGGAAAAGTCATCACCGCGAAGGCAGCCGCCATCGCCGGTGTCCTCGTGTTGACCGGCGGCGTCGCGGCCGCGGCCACGGGTACGTTGCCCGACCCCGTGCAGAACACCGCCTCGGACGCCGTCCAGCACGTCGGCGTGCACATCCCGCACGGCGACGATGTCTCCGCGGCCGCACACGACAAGTCGGGTACCGACGATTCGAACCACGGCCAAGACGTGTCGACCGTCGCTCGCGACAACCACGGCCACAACAAGGGCGACGACACGACGTCGACGACCGTGGCCGGTGACGACAACAGCGGGCCGGGCCAGAGCAACGGTGCGGGCAAGTCCGAGGACTCGCACGCTTCTGACAATTCCCGTGGTCGCGGCAGGAACGGCGCCGACGACCCGGCGGGTCACGACTCCGGTGACGACGACTCGACCTCGACGACGATCGCGAACACGCCGACCACCGTGAAGGCGGACGACGGTGCCGGCCACGACGTCGGCGACGACAACCCTGGAAGCCAGAAGGGCAAGGGCAAGGACAACTCCGGCAAGGGCGGCGACGACTAGATCCCAAGCAGCAACACAACGAGGCCTGTGGGCGCTGTACACGCCCCAGTCGGCGCCCACAGGCCCTCTCCCTCTACAAAGATCCCCAGCCTCGACGGGCCGGGTACAAATGCGACGATCGACTGGCAATCCGCTCCGCTGGTCGGTCGTCGCTTTTTGTGTGGGCGCTACTTCTTCTTGAAGTTCTCGAAGTACCGCGACGGCGTCGGGCCGCGCTGACCCTGGTACTTCGAGCCGACGCTCTTGGAGCCGTACGGCACGTCGGCTGGAGTCGTCATCTGGAAGAAGCTGACCTGACCGATCTTCATGCCCGGGTAGAGGCGGATCGGCAGGTTCGCGACGTTGGCGAGCTCGAGCGTGAGGTGGCCGTCGAAGCCGGCGTCGACGAAGCCCGCCGTCGAGTGGATCAACAGGCCGAGACGGCCGAGGCTCGACTTGCCTTCGATACGCGCGACGAGGTCGTCGGCGAGCTTCACGCGCTCACTCGTCGAGCCGAGCACGAACTCACCGGGGTGCAGGACGAAGTACTGATCCTCGGGGACCTTCACGAGCTCGGTGAGATCTTCCTGGTCCGCCTTCACGTCGATGACGTCCATCGTGTGGTTCAGGAACACACGGAAGAGGTTGTCGAGGTGCAGGTCGACCGACGACGGCTGGATGCAATCGTCGCCGAGCGGGTCGATGATGATGCGCCCGGCGGCGATCTCTTCGCGAATGGTGCGGTCAGACAGGACCATCCGCAGGACTCTAGTTAGACGACGGGCGGGGGTGACAGGTCGCCGCCCGCGACGCGCAGCCGCACCTCGGATTCCTCGACGGACGCGACATCAGCCCAGTCTGCGTAACGCGTCCGCAGCGCGAGTCGATCCAAGACGAACCGCAACGGTGCGGGGCCCTTGACGTCGGCCCGGTGGTAGCCGAGGCGCACCGCGAGGTTCTGTTTCCCGATGGCAATGCCCTCCACGCGGGGCTGCGCCCCGAAGCCTCCGACGATGGGCCCGTCCTGCACGAGCAGGACATCCACGATGTGGCCGATCTTGTTGCCCGTCGAATCGATCACGGGCGTGTCGAGCAGGTCACTCAGCAGCATGGTTGCTCCCCGGGATGCGCGCGATGACGTGGTCGCGGAACCAGATCTCGTGCCGTTCGCTCGGCAGATCGTTGCCCTCGAGCGCAACGGTGACGTGGTTACCGACCGACGACACCTGTCCGATCGGCACCACCCCGTCGTGGCCGTCAAGGACGTCATGCATGCGGCGGAGCCACTGACCCATGCGCTTGCCGCCGAGTCGGTACACCAGCGCTCCCGGTCCGGTGCGAACACCGGTCACCATCAGTTGCCCATCGACATCAGTGAGCACGACGTCGTCGACGTTGCCGGCGAGTCGACCGTCGCGATCGACGATCTGGCGATCGAGCAATTTGAGCGCCGCCCACATACGGCGGCCTTGCGCCATCACGCACCTGCCTTTGTGATGATCATGAGGGGGATCGTCGCCACCGCGACAACACTGAGAAGCACGAGGTACGCGAACCCAAGACCGTTGGCGAGACGGCCGTTACGGCGCATACCCATGTAGTCCGGGTCGTTGGCGATGACGAGGATCGGGAAGTACGTCAGCGGCAGCGCAGCGGCGGACAACACGATTGAGTACTCCGTCACCTTCACGGGGTCGACGCCACTGATGCCGATGAGCACCGCTACAACGATCGTGCCCAGCACCAACGTGTGAAAGCGCGCGGCGTCGCGCGGCTTTACGAACTTGCCCCACTGCCAGCCGAGGTACTGGGCGACGGTGTAGCCGGCCGATAGCGCCGTCTCGAGGGCGGCTCCGAATGTGGCCGCGAAGATGCCGAGCAGCAACACCGCGAGGCCGAGCTTGCCGAGCACGAACGCCGTCGGCAACGCGACCTGGGACAGCGCCTCGACGGAGATGTCGCGCGGCCCGAGCACCAGACTCGCCCCGACCATCAGGGCCACCGAAAGGAGCCCACCGAGCGGGAAGCCGATGAACACGTTGGCGCGGTTGGTGGCGAGGTCCGACTCGCTCCAGTGTTCCTCGACCGCACCGGAGGAGAAGAAGAACACTTCGTAGGGCGTCATCGCCGCGCCGAACAACGCGATGCCGTAGTAGGCGTACGTGAACGCGTTTTCGTGGCTCGGGATGTGCGGATGCGCTGCGGCCGACAAGAGCGCGTTCCAGTCGGGACCGATACGTACAACCGTCACGCAGAACACGATCAGGGCCAGGCCGAGCAAGCCGAAGACGCGCTCCATCGTCTCGAACGGCAGTCGCCAGATGACGAGCCACACGAGAAACGCTGTCACCGGAAGGAGGAACAGGTAGTTCACGCTGGTGACGAGCGAGATGGCAACGGCAACGCCGGCGATCTCTGCGGTGAGCGTCAACAGGTTGATGAAGAACGACGCAAGAAGGTTGGCGAGCGCCGGACCTGGCCCCAGCCGCTCACGGACGAGATCGAAGACGGCGCGGCCCGAGGTTGCCGCGACCCGTCCACTCATCTCGGCGAACACGCAGATGCCGAGGACGCCGACTGGGATGACCCACGCAAGGTTCAGACGGAACCGAGCGCCCGTCGCGGCGTTCGCGACCAGGTCGCCCATGTCCACGAAACCGCCGATGGCGGTGAGGATCCCGAGCGCGACGGCGAGCACCTTTTTCACGACTGGTGCCGCTCGATGAAGCGTTGGAGGCGCGCGACGTCGTGCCCGAGAGGTGCCGCGATGCGCGCCGCGTTTGCGATCTCGCCGCGCCGCACCGCGATACGCAGCGTGGCCAGGTGATCGGTGGTGTCGCTGATGATGTCGTCGAGCGCGTCACGCAGAGAGTCGCCTCGTTCATTGGGCGGCTGAATCGAGTCGAAGGTCCCCTGCAAGCCCGACGACGCGTCCTCGGACTCGGACGCCAGCGCTCCCGCGTACGGCCCGAACGCATTTCCCTTGCTGGCCGTCTGCGCCATTAAGCGGGCGGTCTGCGCGGCCGACAACACGCCTTCGGCCGTCGTCACCGCCTTGCCTTCGTATTTGCCGAACGTGCGGGCCGGTCCGACGGGATGCGACACGCAGGCCGTTGCTGTGAGCAACAACGCGAGCGCGCATCCACGCGTGACCCAGTTCACATCGACGTGTTGCCCACTAAGGAATCAGAACAACCCGACCAACTGCTTGTCTGCTCTCGATGAACGCATGCGCGTCGGCGGCTTCCGAAAGGGGGAACGTGCGATCGACGAGCACGGTGAGTTCACCCGCCGCGACCTCCTCGACCAGTTTCTGCACCATCGCCTGCGCGCGCGGCGTCGCCATCTCGGCGCCGAGGAACACGCCGGTGAGCGACTGGTTGTTCATGCCGAGTGCGCCGGCGTTGAACGGCGTGAAGTCGCGACCAGCTGAACCAACGGTGATCGCGCGGCCGCGATACCGAAGGCACGCCACGGACTTCTGCAGCGTCGCGCCGCCGACCGAATCGACGACGAGGTCGACGCCCTTGCCGTCGGTGAGGCCACGCACCTCGTCGACCCAACTGTCCTTCGAGTAGTCGACGGCGTGGTCGAGGCCGAGGTCGAGCAGGGCCTTGAGTCGCTCGAGCGAGCTCGCCGTCGCGATCGTCGTCGCACCGGCGCGATGCGCGAGCTGGATCGCCGCCATGCCGACGCCACCCGCGCCGGCTTGGATCAGAACCGTCTCGCCCTTCTGGAGGTGACCGAACTCGAAGAGGCAGTCGTCGGCGGTGCCGAAAGCGACGGGAACACACGCGCACGCGATGAGGTCGGCGCCATCGGGGATCTTCCAGGTCACTTGCGAGGGCACCGCGATGCGTTCGGCGTGGGAGCCATTCATGAACGTCGCCACGACGCGATCGCCGACAGCGCGGTCCGTCACCCCGTCGCCCACTTCGATGATCGTGCCGGCCGACTGGTAGCCCACGATGTGGGGCTCTGCGGTGAGCGGTCCACCGAGACGGTTGAGCGTGTCTCCGCCTTCGATCGAGATCGCCTCGATCTGGATGACAACCTGACCCGGGCCACACACGGGATCAGGGACGTCCTCGTACTGGAGAACGTCGGGCGCACCATTGCGGTAGTAGACGGCGGCTTTCATGGGCCGGACACTAAGGCAGAATGGCGTTCGTGCTACCGGGGGAAATGGAAAACGCATCGCGGCTGCCGCTGGCCCGACCGTTCGCAGTCGAGGCGCAGCGCCTGCTGATCCGTATCTCCGCGGCCCTGTGCCTGACATCGGGCACCGGCGGAATGCTCGTCGGCGGCCTGGTCGGCGACGATCTGCGCCACGCGAAGGGACACATCGCCGCATCCGCCATTGCCCAGGCCATGGGTCTCGCGTTCCTTCTCGCGTCGTTCTCGTGGGAACGGTTCACGAAGTGGTTTCCGACCGTGGTGTACGTCGGCCTCGTCGGATCCGTGGGCCTCGTCGCGGCCGCGCAGTACACGGCGGGCCCGCGCTTCGTCACAGCGTCGATCGTGTACGTCGAACTCACGGCGCTCGCGTTCTATCTGTTGCCGCGTCGCTACGCGTTCGGCTTCATCGCGGTCGTCGGCTTCGCTCACGCTGCGGTGCTCATGGCCGACGGCGACTACACGACGCCCGTCGCCCAGTGGTTGTACCTCGTCGGTGTGCTTGCGGCGGTCGGCCTCACGTTCGAACGGCTGCTGACCCAGGAGGTCGACGAGTCCAAGCAGCTCAACCGGCTCCGCCGGTTCCTTGCTCCTCAGGTCGCCGACGCGCTGCTCGTGTCCGGCGGCGACGACGCACTCGAACCGCACCGCCGTCAGATCGCCGTGTTGTTCTGCGACCTCCGCGGCTTCACGCGCTTTGCGGCCAACCACGAGCCCGAGGACGTCGTGCAGGTGCTCGACGAGTACTACGCCGCGGCCGGTCGCCGGCTGCGTGAAGCGAGCGCAACGGTCGGCGCGTTCGCGGGCGACGGACTGATGGCGTACTTCAACGATCCGGTGCAGTGCGAGGACCCAGCCGGTCGTGCGCTCACCGTCGCGCGACAGATCCAAGCCGACCTCGAGGAACTCGCAGCCGCCTGGTCACGACGCGGCTTCAGTCTCGGTCACGGGATCGGTATCGCGTTCGGTTACGCGACGCTCGGCGTCATCGGCTTCGAAGGCCGCAGCGACTACACGCCACTCGGCCCCGTCGTGAACCTCGGTTCGCGGCTCAGTGACGTCGCTCGTCACGGCGAGATCCTCGTCGACCAACGCGCCTACGAGGCCGCGGGCGTCGACTGCTGCGCCGAGGAACGCACGCTCGACCTCAACGGCTTCAGCGAGCCCGTGCAGGTCTACGTCGTTCGATCTGATTCCGCCGAACTCGTCTGACCCGCAGCGGACATGATGGCGGCCATGCCGCTTGAACATCTCGCTGCCACCTGCTCGGCCGAAGACGTCGTGACTGCGCTCAAGCGCGACGGCGCCGTCATCATCGACGACGTTCTCCGCGCCGACGAACTCGCAGAACTGCGCACCGAGCTGCAGCCGTGCCTCGACGCGACGGCGCCGGGCGAGGACGACTTCACCGGGCGCAACACCCGGCGCTTCGGTTCGCTGATCGAGCGCGTGCCCGCGTCGCGGCGTCTCGTCATGGACCCACTGATCAACGCGGCGACCAAGCGGTTGCTCGACGGAGCCACCACATACCAGCTGCACCTGACCCAAGCGATCTGCATCGGACCAAACAGCCCGGCACAGGGCATCCACCGCGATGAATGGGCGTTCGACTTCTTCGCCTTCCCGCGCGGCTTCGAAGTCCAGTGCAACACCATTTGGGCGATCAACGATTTCACCGAGGAGAACGGCGCGACGCGCGTTGTGCCGGGCTCGCAGTACGACGAGCCGCGCGAGTACTCACCGGAAGAAACGGTCGGCGCCGCGATGCGCGCGGGATCCGTGATCGTCTACTCCGGCAGCGTGTTCCACGGTGGTGGCGCGAACACGACGGCCGACGAGACCAGAATCGGCCTCAACATCACGTACAACCGCGGCTGGCTGCGTCAGGAAGAGAACCAGTACCTCGCCGTGTCGCGGGAGTGCGCTGCAACGTTGGACGAGCCGCTGCTTCGATTGATGGGGTACCAGCGTGGAGCGTTTGCGCTCGGCTACATCGACGACCTGCGTGACCCGATCTCCGTCATCAATCCTGATCTCGCCAACACGTACGGCTTCGCCACGTGAGCGACCCAGCGGACTTCTACACCGGACTCGTCGCCGAGCTGTACGGGCCGCTCAAGTCGTCGACGCAAGACCCAGCGCCGTATGCCGCCTTCATTCGGTCGCGCGGCGAGCCGGCGTTGGAGTTGGGCTGCGGCGACGGCGAGCCGATCCTCGATCTCGTCGAGATGGGCTTCGATGTCGAGGGCCTCGACTCGTCGCAGGACATGCTCGACCGGTGCGCGGCCCGAGCCGCCAATCGTGGACTCGAGGTGGTGCTGCACCGCGGCTCGATGGCCTCGGTCGTGTTGGCACAGCGGTACCGGTCCATCTTCTTGGCTGGCGCGACGTTCAACCTGTTGCCAACGGATGATGTTGCGCGTTCCGCGTTGGAGCGAATTCGTGCGCATCTCGCGCCCGACGGCGCGGCAATGATCCCGCTGTTCATTCCGCCCCCGACACCACCCGAGGTACTGGGACGGTTCCGTAGCAACGGCGACATGCGGTTCGCGCCGATGCACGAGGAGCGCGACGAGGAAGCACGGACACAAACGACGGTGCTGCGCTACGAGCGCGGCGACGAGTCGGTCGAACGACCGTGGCTGCTGCACTGGCACAGCCAGGACGGCTTCCGGTTGCTGGTCGCCGACGCCGGGCTCGTGGTCGAATCGGTCGTCGACTTCGCTGGCGAACCCGCCAAACCCGATGCCCAGGCCTTCGTCTTCACGCTGACGCCTAGGTAGGCTGCGTCGACTTCACCACGCGGGTGTAGTTCAGAGGCAGAACATCAGCTTCCCAAGCTGAGAACGCGGGTTCGATTCCCGTCACCCGCTCCATCCAAGTTGGTCGAGCGATCCGATGCTTGATGCCGCCGATTGTTAACAGTCCGGCCGGTTTGGTCGATTGGTTCGGGTGCGTCGTTGGCTTGGCATTGGCATTGCCCTGAACCTGCTGTTGGCATTGCTCGCGTTGGGGCGTAGCGACGGTCACGAGATGACGCAGGTGCTGCAGATGCAGGACGCGCCACAGAGCAAAGAACGGGCCGTCGATACCACCGCCCCCGATACGCCCGACACCACGAATCCCGTGACGACGGGCGTCGGCACCAACACCAACGGCAACGACCATCGAAGTCACAGCCGCGAACGTGCCGACGGAGCGGACGCCGCCGACAACGTCGACCACACACTGCCCACCGTGCCCGTCACGATCCGTGTGCCCGTGCCTTCGGGCGATGGTCCCGGTACCGGCCAGGGCGGATGGTCCCGAACGGCGCCGGTCAACATCGACAAGCTCGGTCTCTGGTTCGTCGACGCCGACGAGGCAGAAGCCCGTTACTTCCTCGGTGATCTCGGTGTTGGCGGAATCGGCTTCTCGCCCGACGGCAAGTTCGTGGCCGTGAGCGCCACCAACTCATGGGCGACCGACGCCTGGCAGCCGTCTCGCATGCACGTCATCAACGTCAAGACCGGCGAGCGCCATCAAATCGCCACCGACGCACGATCGACCGGCGTTCCGCGATGGTCGGCCAATGGGCAGTGGATCGGCTTCTCCGTCGACGATGAGATCTGGATCATGCACCCCGACGGATCAGGCCGGCGCGTCATCGACGGCGACCCGGGATGGGCGACGCCGACGTGGTCACCCTCGGGCAACGCCTTCGCCGCGGCGCTCATCAACGAGAACCAAGTGCTCGTCTACGACGTCGACACTGGTACGGAAAAACGCTTCCCGTACAACCATCCGTATCTCGTGGACTGGTCCCCGAGTGGGGCAACGCTGGCGGTCAGCAGCGTCGGCGACATGAAGACCTCCGTGCCGACGCACCGCATGAACCCGGCGACAGGCGCGCTCACCAAGATCATGGACAACGCGTGGTTTCCGCGGTGGAGCCCGACCTCGAACGACGTCGCCGTGAGCCACGACGGCCAGGCCGGCGTTGTCTCGGCGGCGGGCGGTGCGTTCGTGCCTCTTGGCTCCGGTGATCCGATCGATTGGTCGAGCGACGGACGGAGCATCGACTACCAAGGCGGCACCTACGACGCGAAGGTTGCGAACGTGGCGACGGGCGAGAGCCGCACGATCGCGTCGGTGAGCAACAACTCCTGGTCCCTGAGCCCCACGGTTTGGGTCCCGGGCACGCGACTGGTCGCCGTCATCGCGCAGCCGCACGCCGCCTTCTACTCACCGTAAATCCGTCGCCGCATGCCGCCGAGGGGGAGTTTGCAGCAATCTGCGGCAAACTGGTGCCATGGGGTGGGGACTCCGCTGGATCAGCGGCCTATCGATTGCGTTGGCGGCTCTCGCTTCCGCAACCGTGCCAATACCGGTAAGCGCGGCCACGAGCGACGCGCTGCGCGCGGGCGTCGGTGTCGTCGACGCGACATGGAACGTCGGGGCGTCGGCCGGGCAGTACGCCAGTGACCGCGAGGGCCTCGAGACCGACGCCTTGATCGAGGGCGTCAGCGATCAAGAAGTGCCCGAGTTGCATCCCGATCGGCTGCTCAGCGCCGACACGGATCCGAACCTGCACGCGACGCGGCGCAAGCCGAGCTACGGCGTGCAGTCGCGCCTCACGATTCGGGCCATCGTCGTGCAGGGCAAGACCGGTGCACCCGTCGCTCTGGTGAAAAGCGACAACTACCTCGCGCAGGATCTGTTGGTGCGACGCGCCGGCCAGCTGCTGGCGAAGGCGGGCTCGTCGGTGACGACGGGCAACATCTTGTACAGCGCGGCGCACAACCACTCGTCGCCCTATTACACGACCCCGTCGGTCGGGCTCTGGGTGTTCCAGGACGTGATGGACCTGCGCATGTTCGAGTACCAGGCCCGCGCCATGGCGCGCGCGATTCGTCAGGCCGAAACCCACATGACCCGCGTGCGGATCGGCGCGACGACCGTGCAGGCCGGCGGTGACTTTCGCAACGCGCCGGGTGGCGCGGTGGCCGACGACGGCAGCCCGTCGGGCTACCCACAACTCGAGAACGACACCGGCCTCGTGGTGTTGCGCTTCGACGACATCTCGTCGGATACGCCCAAGCCGCTCGCCGTGTGGATGAACTACGGCGTCCACCCGGAGTCGCTCGACGGTTACAACCTGATCTCCGCCGACTACCTCGGTCCGCTCGAGCGCTTCGTGGAGCGCGAAGTCGGCGCGCCCCTCGTCTTCACGCAGGGCGACGTGGGCAGCTCGGAACCGTCGACCGACTATTCCCATCAGGGCTACGCGCAGGCGGAGCGCCACGCGCGCCTGCTGGCCGACAAAGTGGTCGAAGGGTTTCGCGCCATCGGTGCCAACCAGGGCAACGTGCCGTGGATGACCGACGTGCCGGTGAAGATGTTCGACGGCTGGGTGCCCGGACCGGTTTCGCATCCCTACCCGTCGGTCAGCAACTGCCGCACCGAGCCGACGCTGGAAGGCGACCCCGGCGTGCCCGTCGCCGGTCTCCCCGACTGTGAACGTCCGGTTGGCGCGAGCGACGACAACGTCAGCCGCACGATGGAACTCTTCAAGGGTCTCGGTGTGCCGATCCCGGAGAACTACGACGCACCGTCGAAGGACGCCGTCGAGGAGAACTACCGCATTCATCTGCAGGCGGTGCGCATCGGCGACGTGTTGCTGGCGTCGTGTTCGTGCGAGCCGCAGGTCGATCTCATCAAGAACCTCGAGAGCCGCACAGACGCGACGCGCCACAACATCTACGACGGGTGGGACTGGGCGCCGTATTGCGATCAGCAACGCGACACGTCATGGCGTTGCGCGAATCCGCGACTTCCGCAGTCGAAGGTGTTCAGTGATCGCAGCCTCACGGTCAGCGACGCCGCGTACCGGCGCATGGTCGCCCAGGTCCACAACGACGCACGTGGGTGGGATGCGTTGACCAATGCGGCCACGGCAAACGCCGAGCCGTTGGACCCAGCGGCGATCAAGGGCAACTTCACGAAGGAAGAGATCCAAGACGTCGGCGGGCGCGGCTACAAACTTGCTGTCGGGCTCGGCCACACCGGTGACTACAACGGCTACACGGTGAGTTACCGGATGTACATGAGCTTCGATCACTACCGGAAGGCGCTCACCGCCTACGGACCCCACACCGCGGATTACATGGTCACGCGTCTTGTCCGCATGGCTGCGTCGCTCCAAGGCGCACCGCTCCCGAAGGGCGAACCACTCGCGACGTTCGCGGCGGCTGACGAAGCCCGTCAGGTCGCTGTCGCGACGGCGCTCGGGCGCGCGTCTTCCGCGGCGTACGACGGGTGGATCGCGTCGCTGCCGAATGACGACGGCGCGCCCGCCATCACCACCCAGCCGCACGACATCACGCGGTTCGCAGCGGCGACGGTGAGCTGGCGCGGCGGCAACAACGACGTCGACCAACCGGTCGTGCGTGTGCAACGCAACGTCGAAGGCCGCTGGTCGCCCTACGCCGACCAGACCGGCGAGGTGCAGACGGCGGTCGCGTTCCCCAAGGGCCTCCAGAGCGAAGTTCCCTACCGGCTCAACCGGTTGTCGTGGCGCTGGACGGCCAACTTCGAGGCCGCCGACTTCTCGCCGAGCACGATCGCCAACGGTCAAGTGCCGACCGGCACCTACCGTTTCGTGATCGACGGTCATCGCCGCACGAGCGGACGCACCGTGGCGTACGCGCTGAGGTCGAAGCCCTTCGCAGTGCGGCCGTGGGCGGGCGTGACGCTGACGGACCTGCGTATCGAACCGAACCGGACCGTGTCGTTCGCGGCCTCGGCGCGTTACCCGCGCAGCTACCCCTCTGCGATACCGGCGATCGGCGATGACAAGAACAATCCGATCTGCAAGACCTGCAGCTTCCGCGCCTGGGCATCGCAAGGCAACGTGCGACGCGGCATCGTCACGGTGCGCCGGGCCTCGGGCAAGGTGTTCCGCGTGAAGGCGACGCTCGTCGGGGATCGCTTCACCACAAGGGCGCGGCTCGCACCGGGCGATACCGCCATCATCGAGCGAGGCGCGCTGATCGATGGCAACGGTGAGTTCAACGGCGCGGCGTACGAGGTGAAGGCATGAACCGACTCGGACGAAACGCGTACGTGTTGTTCATCGCGGTCACGTTGATCACAGGCGGTGCTTGGGCGGCCGTGGGTCAAGACGTCACGAGCCACCACGAGCATCTACCGAACCCAACCGCGTCCGCGGTGGCGCGCACACTTGCGTCGGACCTCAAGGCGCAAGGCGCGACGTCATCGTCGGCGCCGGATCTCACGGCGTTCACCACTCGCCTCCCGCACGGCGAATTCCTCGTCGGCACTGGAGACGAAAGCCTTGCGCCGGAAGGTCCGAACGTGCAGTGGGACACGGCGAAGACGCCGTGCGTGAAGGAAGACCAGTCGATCATCGACCCGGGCGCCTCCGACCTTGTCGGCCTCGCGCAGGCTGGCCACATTCCGCCCGGTTGGCCGAAGTCGCCGAACTGCATCTACCTCGGTGGCTACGGCCTCGGCCCCACGCGGCCCGCGACGGGCGTCGACACCACCGCCGGGGTCCACGTCCGCTCGATCGCGATCTCGAACGGCAAAGACATCGTGGTGTGGCAGAGCCTCGACATGGTCGGGTTCTTCAGCCGCTACCGCTCCGACCTGTGCCCTGAAGGCTGCGGGATGTCCGATATTCGCGACGCGATCTCGCAGGCGACCGGCGGCAGGGTTCCGACGGCCAACGTCGCCATCAACGCGACCCACACGCACGGCGGCGCCGATGGGTACGGCGCCTGGGGCGGCATTCCCGACTGGTACCGCGCGCAGATTCGGGACAAGGCGCTGCGCTCGGCCTTCGCGGCGCTGCGCGCCATGACGCCGGCCTCGATCAGTGTCGGCGCCGTCGACGCGCGGCCATTCAACAGTGAGCGACGCGACACCTACTACTCCGCCGGCGATTACGGCGCGGTGTGGTTGCAAGCGCGCGCCCGCGGCGGCGCGTCGCCCGTCATCGCCACGCTGGTCAACTTCGCCGCCCACCCGACGGTGGCGGGTGGCAACAACACGCGGCTCTACGCCGACTGGCCCGGCGCGGCGTCGAAGGCGTTGGGCGATGCGATGGGTGGCCGGGGCATCGTGATGGAGGGAGGTCTCGGCAACGTGTCGCCGTCGGTGCCGCGCCCGGCGACGGCCGACCTCACCGGGGACCGCAAGATCGACGACTACGACCACGTGGTCCAGATGGGCCGCGATTTCGCGTCGTTCGTCGCCGACGACATCGCCCGCGGTGGTTACGTACTGACGACCAACCGCATCGCGGCGAGAACCAAGACGATCTCGCATCCAGTGTCGAACTGGGTCGAAGTCGCGGGCGGCCTCATCAATGTTCTCGATCGCGAATTCCTGCCCGGTACGCCCGGCGCGTCGGGACCGAGCTCCTACCTGTGGCGCAAGAGCGAGGGTGCGCCCGCCGGCCGCGGGTGCGCGACGACGGGGCCCCTGTCGATCACCACAGACGTGTCGGGCTATCGCATCGGCGAGCTCACCGTCATGACGGCACCCGGTGAACTGTTCGGCACGATGAGCGAGGTCGTGAAGTCCAAGGCGAAGCGCGATGCGTCTCGCGTGAACACTGACGGTTCGATGCTGCCCGCGGGCCAGGCGATGGTGTTCGGCCAAACCCAGGACAGCCTCGGTTACGTCATCCAGCACTTCGAGACGGATCCCGGCGGCGGCGTGACGAACAACACGGACCCGCCGCTCGGCGAATACGAGGAAGAGTTCATGGTCGACCGCTGCTTCGGCGACCACGTCCTCGAAACCCAGCTCGACATCTTGCGCGCCCTCGCCTGATGCGGCGCGTAGCGTCGAGCCTCTGTGCGCCGAGCGGCTCGATCAGATCGACGGGCACACCGTTGCGCTGACGCGGAACGGCGACGGTGATGTCGTGGAACTCGAGCGCAAATACTTCAAGTAGCTGTCGTCGTGATGTCGCACTTGGCGACGTCCTTGGGATGGTCCGGGTAGAAGTTCACGTCCCAGTGGGCTGACTCGCCGCGCTCGAGCGAACTGATCGAGTCCGATAACAGATCGATGCGCACCCCGTCCGCATCGAGAAAGCGGACTTCGACACTCACGCTGTGCTCTTTGTCGCCCGAGTTCTTCACGACCCCGCTCGCGAACACCTGCCGCTTCCCGTCGAAACGGCACTCGGTCTTGGACGAGGAGATCACGCTCGGCGGGTCGCCGCGAACCTCGGCCGGAATGCTTCGTTCCCCGCCGCCTCCACCACCGCAGGCAGCAATCGACATGACAACGGCAGCGGCCACGACCCATCGCACAGGCGGAGCGTAAATCGCCTGCTGTCACCGACGCCTCATGGGTACCTTCCCGACATGTCCTTCTTTGCCGACCGCCGGCCCGATCCGTCCGACGCGGACGACGACTTCCTGGACGAGTTCGACGACTTCGCCGACAGCCAAGCGCGCTTGCTCGGTGGTGTGGTGCCTCTCGAACTGTTGATCGCGCGGTCCGACACGGCAGCGTTCGCAGTGCGCAGCATCACGGCGTATCCCGACGGCTTCGAGTTCACGCTGGCGGCGTGGGTGCGCAACGTCAGGCGGCCTCGCCGGCGGGCGCGCTTCCACCAGTCAATTCTGTTGACGCCGTTCGACATGGACGAGGAGGGCCAGTTCCCCGCCGAGTTGTTGCGGTTCGGGATTCAGTTTCCCGACGGCGCGAGCGTCACGAACATCGACGAGACACCGTGGGACATATCGCCCGACGCGACCGAGCCACAACACGGGATGGAGTCACAGTCCGGCGGTGGGTCGGACGACCACTACGAGCAGGAGTGGTGGGTTTGGCCCCTGCCGACCGCGGGCACGCTCGCCTTCGTCGGCGAATGGCCTGCGTACGACATTCCGGAAACGCGCGTGGAGATCGACGCGTCGTTGATCATCGACGCCGCGGCGCGCTCCGTGCCGGTGTGGCCCGATCTCGCCGATGGCGCGTCGCACACGACACGAGCGAACTTCTTCGGTTCGTCGCGGGCGCGCCTGTTGATGCGTCGCGACGAAGACGACGCCGAAGACCGCTAACGACGGCGGAACCGACGGACGGCCACTACGAGCCAGCCCATCGCGACGAGCATCCAGTAGCTGACGACTCGGTACAGCAGCGCCGCCGCGGTGGCGGTCGCGGGGTGTAGGCCGCTACCGACGAGCGCCAGGGCGATCGCGCCCTCGACGAAGCCGACCCCGCCCGGTGTGAAGGGCACTCCCTTGGCTGTCGAGCCGGCGACCCACACGAGCACCAAGCGCGTCCAGGGGATGCCGGCGCCGACGGCGAGGATGCAGACCGCGAGGCAGCCGATGTCGGCGACGATGTTGACCAGCGTGTAGGCGAACACCTTCACGTACTCACCGCGTGACGGCCGCAGCGCGTCGAAGCGCTCGAAGGCGGCGGCCACGATCTCCTCGGGCACGCCCGTCGACGTCTTGTCCATACGCTGGCGCCACTTCACGACACCCACCGCGCGTTGGGTGAGACGCGGACGCCAGTCCTCGCGACGTAAGGCGTACCAACCGACGGCCGAGCCGCCGAGGACGGCGACGCTCGAACCGGCGATCGCTCCGGTCGCCAACGGGTTGCCGGAGATGATCGCACCGGTACCCGCAACGATGCCGTAGGCCAAGGCCGACAACACACCTGCGATGGCCAGCGCCCACGCGATGGTCGGCCCGTCGACCCCGTGGTGGCGATAGGCGCGGAACGTGAACAACGTGCCGACCTGGCTGCCGACGACAGGTATCGAGCCGCTGATGGCGTTGCCCGCAAACGCGGTACGCACCGCATGCCCGCGTGGCGCGCGATGACCGGCGACGATGACGAGATGGCGTTGCGCCAATCCGAAGACCGCGATCGATGCGATCTCGGCAACGGCGGCCACCGGCAGCCAGACGTAGTGGAGGTGCGCGAACACGTCGAACGAATCGACGAGCGTCGACCGTTCCACTGCGATCAGAACGGTGAGCAAGACGACGCCGACGAGCGTGACTGCCCATCGCCGCCGTGCCATGACGTCAATCTAGAAGCAGGTCCGAGACGAGGTTCCGCGTACTGTCGCAGCGTGCTCAGCAAGGACGACTACTACCAGTCGATCGCGCGAACCGTTGCGTACCGGGGCAATTGCGTCGGCCGGGTTGTCGGCGCGATTGCGGTCGTCGACGATCGGATCGTGGCTACGGGTTACAACGGCGTCGCCGCCGGCCTGAAGAACTGTCTCGACGGTGGCTGCACCCGTTGCGCCAAGCGCGGCGAGTTTCCGACGGGTACCGGCTACGACCTTTGTATCTGTGTACACGCCGAAGCGAACACGATCGCGATGGCGGCGCGTGCGGGCATCCCGTTGCGCGGCGCCACGCTGTACACGACGGACCAGCCGTGCTTCGGCTGCGCCAAGGAGTTGCTCCAGGCCGGGATCGCGAAAGTCATCTACGAGCGGCCGTGGACGCCCAACGCCAAGATGAAGGCCGACTACAAGCTGTTGCAGCAGGGACTCAACGCGAAGAAGCGCTCGCCGAAGGAGTCACCCGTCGAGCTCCCACCCCAGCACCTGTAACGCAGCGGCGAGGGCGGTGGATAAGGTCCGCTCCATGGCCATTTCCTCACCGCTTGCGCCGCGACCGACCGCCCTGGAAGTTGTGCACGGTCATGACCTCAGCGGCAAGGCCGCCATCGTGACCGGCGGCGCGTCGGGCATCGGCACCGAGACCGTGCGCGCCCTCGCTCACGCCGGCGCGCACGTGACGATCGGCGCGCGATCACTCGACGCAGCGGAGAAGGTCGCCGACCGGATCCGCCCTGAGGCCACCGGCAAGATCACCGTGCATTCGCTCGACCTCGCCGACCTGCACAGCGTCCGCGCCTTCGCCGAGCACTGGCTCTACACGAACTCGAAGCTCGACCTCCTGATCGAGAACGCCGGTGTCATGGCACTGCCGGACTTGCAGCGCAGTCCCGAGGGATGGGAACTGCAGATGGCGACCAACGTGCTCGGCCATCAGCTTCTTGCTGTGCTTCTGGCACCCGCTCTCATCGCGGCGGCGCCGAGCCGGATCGTGTGCCTGTCCTCGATCGGGCACCGGCGGTCACCCTTCCACGCCGAGGACCCGCACTTCGAACATCGGGAGTACGACCCGTGGTCGGCCTACGGCCAGTCGAAGACGGGCAACAGCCTGCTGGCGGTCGCGCTCACGGATCGCCTCGGCCATCGCGGCGTCCACGCAAACGCGGTTCACCCCGGCGGGATCATGACGAATTTGCAGCGGCACATGGATCCCGACCTGCCGCGCAAGATGGGCTGGGTCGACGAGGACGGCAACGTCAACCCGCGTTTCAAGACCGTCGAGCAGGGCGCCGCCACGACCGTGTGGGCCGCGGTCGGCGCCGAGCTCGAAGGCGTTGGGGGGCTGTACCTCGAGGACTGCCACGAGGCCGAGCGCACCGAGGACCCCGACGCGATGGCCGGGGTGCGGGAGTGGGCGCTCGACCCCGAAGCGGCCGCGGCGCTGTGGGACCTGTGCGAGCGGACCCACGGCACCGAACTGCCGCGTTAGGCCGCGGGCGGACGGGCCGCTCGCAACACGGTGCGGCCGAGGTCCTGGTACGCGACGATCGGCACACCGTCAGCACCAAGCGCGAGCGAGGCAAACGAGCCGACGTCACCGTTGGACTCGAGGTTGCGCAACACCGACGCCGAACACGTCACGTTGAGGCAGCGCGCGAGGCGAAGGTTGCCGCCATCGGTCCGGTACGACGCCACGACCGGGCGACCGTCGGTGCCGATCGCGATTGATGCGTACTTGCCGACGTCGCCTTGGAAGTCCACGGCCACGACGCTGTTGCCGGCACCGCACGTCGCGTTGCCGCAGTGCAGAACCTTGAGGTCGGTCGCGCCCATGTCGTAGTAAGCGATGACCGGCAGGTTGTCGACGCCGATCGCGATCGAGGTGTACTTGCCGGCCACGGAATTCGGGTCGAGCGTGCTGGTCGACGTCGCGGCCTTGCAGGTCGCGTCGCTGCAACGCGTGAACTTCAGCCGGTTGTTGGTGACGTCGAAATAGGTAATGGCCGGGATGTTGTCGGCACCGACCGCGACCGCGACGAACTGGCCGACCTGACCGGCACCGTCGAAGACCGCCTTGGTCGAATTGGTGCAGGCGGTCGCGGTGCACCGAGCGGTCTTGAGATCGCCGTTCGTTGCGTCGTAATACGCGATGACACCAATGCCGTCGGCCCCGATCGCGAGCGCGCTGAACTGGCCGACGTCACCCGCCGCATCGATGACGGAGGTGGTTGCGTTGCCCGTGCAACCGACGTTCGTGCAGTGGGCGACCTTGAGATCGCCGTTGGTGACGTCGTAGTAGCTGATCAACGGGAAACCATCGGTGCCGATCACCATGGACGAGTAGCGACCCACCACGCCCGTGGCGTCGATCGTGCTGTACGTGGTCCCGCCACTGCACGCCGGGTTCGCGCAACGCGCGACGCGCAGGTCGCCGTTCTTGGCGTCGAAGTAGCTCATGATCGGCATGCCGTCGGCACCGATGGCAACCGAGACCTCCTGGCCCATCTGCGCGTTCGGATCGACGTCGATTGTCGTGCCCATGCATGGACCGCCCTCGAACGAACGAGGACTGGTCGCGTACAACGAGCAGAACGTCTGGTTGTCGCTGCGCGCGTTCGCGATCGGGAACCGCTTGGCAGCCGTCGAGCTGAGGCCCGCCGCGCGCGCCAAGAACGCGGCGGCGTCACCGCGCTTGAGCGGATCGTTCGGACAGAAGTGCGTGGCGTCGCAGCCGGTCGCCACGCCGGCGTTGTAGGTGGCGTCGATATCGGCGGCGTTCGGATGGCCGTTGATGTCGACGAACGGGGTCGCGGCGATCGCAACGCCGGCGACGATGCCGACAGCAGCGGTGACCGCGCCGACGAAAAGGCCGACGCGACGAGCGCGACGGGATGAGCGGGTGAACATGGAAGCTCCTCGAGCAAGTGAATGTCTCGGGGAAGCGAGCCGACGAATGCTCCAAGCTGCGTGCTCGGCCGTCAAGACCCAACTTGTAAGACTGAGGGTGTGGCCGACAAACCCCCGATCGCCTTGGTCGACATCGACGGTGTGGTCGCCGACGTGCGACACCGCGTCCACTTCGTCGAGCAGAAGCCAAAGGACTGGAAACGCTTCTTCGCCGGAGCCGTCGACGATCCGCCCCACCCGGAAGGCCTCGCCGTCGTCGAACGGCTCCTCGAGGACCACGAAGTCGTCTTCTTGACGGGCCGCCCCGAGACGTTGCGCGAGGACACCGAGCAATGGCTCGCGAAGTACGGCATGGGCGGATCACGTCTTCGCATGCGCAGCGCGAACGATCGTCGACCGGCCGCCCAGTTCAAACTGCAGGAAGCCCAGCGCCTCTCGGCCACGCGCACCATCGGCATCGTGATCGACGATGACGCCGATGTCATTGCCGCCATGAAGGCGCAGGGCTTTCCGACCCTTCAGGCCGAATGGGAACAACGCGACAGCTCAACCAAAGCCGCACTCAAGGAAGCGCAGGACGTGGAGGGGCGTACGTAATTCGGCCGGTTTCCATAGGAGTTCGTGACGAACGGTAAAGGAGCGCGGCGAGCCAACCGATGGGGCGCGCATGGCGGTCACGTGGGCGCAGTCCGCCGGCATTCACCGGCTTGTCGTTGCGGTTCGAGATCTGGCTGCCGCGCAGTCGATGGAGGACATCGTCGACATCGTCCGCCATGCGGCGCGTCAGCTCGTCGACGCGGACGGAGCCACGTTCGTGCTGCGGGACAACGGCCAGTGCTACTACGTCGACTACGACGCGATTTCGCCACTCTGGCGCGAGCAACGCTTTCCCATGGAGGCCTGCATCAGCGGTTGGGCGATGCTCAACAAGCAGGCGGTGTTCATTCCCGACATATACGCCGACGACCGCATTCCGCACGAGGCCTACCGCCCGACGTTCGTCCAGAGCCTCTGCATGACACCGGTTCGTTCGGCGGACCCGATCGCGGCGATCGGGGTGTACTGGGCCGACAACCACGTCATCCCCGAGGAAGAAAGCGAACTGCTCCAGGCGCTCGCCGACAGCACCGCCGTCGCACTCGAGAACATCCGAACACGTGGTGATCTCGAAGAGCGCGTCAGGTCACGCACGGCGGAACTGCAGGCGGCCAACAGCGACCTCCAGGCCTTCGTGCAGCTCGCGGCCCACGATCTCCGTAGCCCGTTGCTCACGGTGCGTGGATTCACCGACCTGGCGATCGCGTTCGACCGCGACAACCTCTCGCCTGACGGCCTCGAATCGCTCGAGGCCGTCCGCACGCAGGTTGAGCGCATGCGTCACCTGATCGACGCCATCCTGGAGTACTCGACGGCCGCAACTACGGAACTCGCCGTGTCACGAGTGGACTTCGACGACATCGCGAGCCGGGTGATCGTCGACCTGCGCGGCCTCATCGAGCAGCGCAACGCGACGATCGAAGTGCGCGACCTTCCTACCGCGACGGTGAGTGGACCGCTCATGGAGCGCGTGCTGCAGAACCTCATCGCGAACGCCGTGCACTACGGCGCGGCCGACAATCCGATCGTGCTCGTCGAGGGCGGGCGGGCCGACGACGGGTCGCTGTTCGTTGCCGTGTCCGACAACGGGAACGGTGTGACCGAGAAAGACCGCGAGACGATCTTCTCGATGTTCAAGCGCGGCTCGGCCGCGGCACAGGCCGAAGGCTCCGGCATTGGCCTCGCGTTCGTGCAACGGGTCGTGCACAACCACCGCGGCACGGTGTCGGTCGATCAGGGCCCGCTGGGCGGCGCCCGATTCACCGTGAAGTTGCCTGCGTAGCGGTTGGCGCTATTCGTCGGGCGGCAGGAACGGCCAGGCGACCGTGTGCATGCCCGCCGCCTGTCGACCGAGCGGGGCAAGGTTCGCGGGGTGGAACAACACGTGGCACGCAACGGCCTGAATGTCGCGGCGTAACCGGTCGATGTAGGAGCCTTCGCGGAACGCGGCGGTGCCGATGATCTGCACGGCAAGGTTGACGGCGGCCGTGGCGGCGTCAAGTCCCTCGTGCAGACCGATAGCGATGCGGGCGGTTACCTCACGCGGCGTGGGCTCGCCGCGAAGCGCATGTTCGTACGCGACGTTGATCTGGTCGAGCTCGAACTCCTTCGCCATTCGCAGTCGGCTGTCGACGCGGGCGAACTCCGCTTGACCGATCGTGTCCACACCGAAGGGTGGCTTCGGTCCGCGCTGCGGCAGGTCGCCGGTCGCCTCGATGTGAGCCATCGCCGCGTCGAGCGCGGCGCGACCGATGCCGAAGGGAACCACGCCGAGAGCCGGGCCGAGCAGGTCGAACATGCGCATGCGGAACAGCGCGTCGTGCGACCAGCGCGGGGCGAACAGATCGCTCAGATGTGCGTCGTCGGTAGTGGTGGTCGCGGTGATGTCGTGGCTGCCGGTGCCGCGCAGACCGGCCATGTCCCAGTTCTCGTCGATCTCGAACTGGTCGCGGCGCAGAAACGCGAGGCCGGTGACGGGGCCGCCTTCGCCCATGACCGGTCGGTCGCCGTCGAAGCGCATGTACCCGACCGCGCCCCACTGCGCCTGCTGGCAGTTCGAACTGAAGGGCCAGCGACCGGCGAGGTCGTAATCATCGCCGTTGGGGACGAGACGACCCGTCGGGCTGAACACGCCGATGCCGCCTGGGGCGCCGGCGAACATCTCGGTTGCTGCGTCCCGGTCGAGCAGCGCCGCCATCGCATTGGCGCCAAGCCCGATGCCCGCACACCAACCGGCGGATGCGTCACCGGCCGCGATGCGAATGACCATCTCGAGCATGGTGACAGGATCACCACCGAGCCCGCCGAGTTCGGTGGGCAACCACCACGAGCGCAAGCCCGACGCGTCGAGCGCGTCGACAACGGCGGGCGCGAGACGGTGACCGGCTTCGGTCGTGTCGGCCTCCTCGCGAGCGATCTCGGCGATCTTGTCGGCTTCCTTCAGTGCGACGGCAGCGTCCATCGCCAAAGCATCGCGCCTCAGTGGATGATCGTGCCGGTGTTCACGACTTCGAAGGCCGAGCCGGGAATGCGCTTGATGTCGCCGAGTGCGTCGTCGTCCCACGACGGGTTGTGCTCGCCCGAGATGAACCAGTCCGATCCGTTGTCGGCGACGATCATTCCGAACCGTTTGAGCGCGGCGCAGACGACCTGCGTTTGGCGGCTGAACCCGGCGCACGAATAGCCCGCCTTCATACGCAGGCGCAGTCCCATCGGCGGCAGATTCGAATCGGTGTTGCTGCTCGCGTAGTGCGTCGCCGGATGGATGAAGCCCTTCTGCGTGCGACCGACCGTGAACCGAAGCGCGTGGTTGATCGCACCCGCCTGGACCTCAGCGAAGCGAACGAGGCCCGGGTAGATCGGGAGCCCGGCCGCGTCGGCGGAGGTCCAGTAGTCGGGCCGCAGTCGGTTGGAACGTAGGTCGAACACGGCACCGCTTCCCGCGTGCCACCCGTCGCCCTGCTTGTGCGCGTCGTACAACTCGTAGAGCTTGCATGCGCTCGTGTCGACAACGAGAACGTGACGATCACCGTCGCTGTTCGACCCGCCCTCGATCGGAGCATCGGGCGGGATGGGATACGGACCCGGATCGCTCTCGTCGTCGTAGTCGAAGCTCACCGGCACCGTCGGCTGGCCGGCGCCGACGGTCGTGAACGGTATGCCGATCGGACCTCCGTCGTAGAAGGTTCCGAAGTCGGGGTGCAGGTGATCGTCGGCGCCGATCGACGCGATGTAGTTGGCCGAGTTCGCGTCGAGCGGCGCGCTGGAGATGTCGGTGTTCCACGGGTTGTCGGTGGGGAAGATCGAGCAACCGCCCGACGACGCGGGTACCGGCGACGTTGCGGTCGTGACCGTCGCCCGCGGGGCAACGACAGGCGCGACGGCCGTCGTCGTGCTCGCTACGACCTCTCCGATCGACGTCGTCGTCGACTTTGCACGCAACGTGGTCGAAGGGTCTGTCGCATTGCGTGCAAAGTCGGAGGGGGCGGCTTTGTGGTCGTCGTCGTGATTGGCGACGACGACCACGCCCAGGAAGATCAGGCCCGCTGCCGCAGCGGTGACCAATCGCTGCGGCGCGAGCACTGCAGTCCCTATCGACCTACGTACCGAGGGTCTGAGTGCCCGAGCACGTTTCGCACCGTAGTTTCTTGGCCGTGCGAGTGGCGGTCGTAGGTGCGGGGATCGGTGGACTGACAGCGGCGCTCGGCTTGGCGCGCGCGGGGCATGACGTGACCGTCATCGAACGCGACGACACGCCTATGCCCGACGACGTCGAAGGCGCGTTCGCGTGGGAACGCAAGGGCGCACCCCAGGTCCGGCACACGCACGGCTTCCCCGCGCTGATCCGCACCACGTTGCGCGATCGCTTTCCCGACGTGCTCGACGCGCTCAGGGCGGCCGGTGTCGGCGAGGTCAGCATCCTCCCGGAGTCGGTCACCCCGGACATGCCGAACTACGCCCGCGACTTCGACGACCTGCACGTGCTCAGCGCGCGCCGTACGACGCTCGAGTGGGTGCTGCGACGCTGCGCCCTCGCGGAGAACGGCGTCGCGTTCGACACCGGCGCAGCGGTGGACGGACTCGACGACGCGCGGCTCACGCATGCAGACGTGATCGTCGCCGCAACCGGTCGACGCGACAACGTGCCCGGATGGTTCGCGGCGCGTGGCGTCGCCATCGCCGAGGAAGAACATCCGACGGGCACCATCTACCTCTCGCGCTTCTACCGGGCGACCGACGACGTACCGATGGGCTACCGCGGCGGCCGACGGGCCGGCGTTGGTTTCGTGCTTGCCGGCGCGGACAACGGCACGTACTCGGCCACGCTCGCCGTCCCGTCCGAAGACGCCGAACTGCGCGCCCATCTTCTGGACGCCGATCGATTCGAGGCCTCACTCCCCTTGTTCAAAGAGATGGCTCCGGTCGTTGCGCGACAAGGCACGCCGATCACCGATGTGCAGACGATGGGTGGGCTGATCAATCGACGGCGTGTGTTCGTCGACGCGAACGGCGAACCACTGAGCCCGGGCTTCTTCACCATTGGCGACGCGCACACGTGCACCAACCCCGTCTACGGCCGCGGCTCCTCACTGGCAACGCTGCAAGCGGTACTCGTCTGCGACGCACTCGCCGCTCACCCCGACGACATGGTCGCTGCGTCCCGCACGTACGAGGCGGCGAGTGAGGCGCGTATCCGCCCTTGGTACGAGATGTCGTTGATGACCGACAAGCCCGAGGCCGCCGACTTCAGTGGCTTCGACCTGCAGTCGATGCGACGGGCCACGGCGTCGACCGACCCCGAGATCGCGACCCTCATGACCAAGATGATGAGCCTGCTCATCACCCCTCAGGAAGCGTTCGGCGACCCGGCAATCGTGCAGCGCCTCGAAGTGGCCGCCGCGCCGAAGGAACGCGTGCTTGACCCGAACTACAAGCCGCTGACCCGCGAAGACATCCTCGCTAGCGCTCCCGCGTAACGGCGCCGAGGTAACCGAGAATCGTCTGGTACGTATCGGTGTTGTCGTCCGAGATGATCTTGTGGACCCTCTTCTCGAACAGCCGGCGCAGCAACGGGTTCTTCACTTCGTAGATCTCCACGAACGTGAGTCGCGTGGCGTCGCCATCCTTCACGGGCTCGAGCGTGTGCCACCCCGTCACCTTGGACCACAGCGGTTTGCCGACGGCTTCGTATTTGGCGAACTCGTTCTTCTTCGCTTCGGTGACGACTTCGAACGACTCGGCGCGTCCGCGCGACAGCAACCACTTCGGCACTGGGAACGTGGCCGTGCGAACCAGCCCGGCGCCGTCCTCGTCGCCGTCCTTCAGGATCGTGACGGTGCCGTGTGGATGCGTGATCGTGCGCGGCACCGTGTCCTCAGGATTGACCTTTGGATGGAAGAGCCGCCATACGCGGTACGTCGGTGCGTCCACGATGAACGACACCTCGTGGCGCTGCATGCCTAGGACTCGCCCCATGTGTTCCAGAACGTGATCTCTTCGACGGGCGGCCGGGATGCAGGCTTGAAGTCGGTGCCCTTCGTGTACGCAACGGGGAACAGGGCGATCTGCGTGTGGTCGGCCGGAATACCCAGCATCTCCGCGACGACCTCTTCCTGGAACAGGTGCAGCGTCGTCCAGACCGAACCGAGGCCTCGCGACCGCAGCGCCAAGAGAAAACTCCACGCAGCGGGGATGATCGAGCCGTACTGCGACGCGGCGCCCATGTTGGAGCGGAGGTCGAGTCGACCTTCGATGATCGGGATGACGTGCACCGGCACGTCGGCGAGAAAGTCGGTTAGCGCCAACGCGCTCTCGTAGACCCGGTGGGTCTGCGGATCGTTGTCCGGGTTGGCAGCGGCCATCGACAGATACGCCTTGCCGGCGACGTTGTACGCCTCCGCCAGCGCAGCACGCTTTTCGGGGTCGGTGATGACCATCCACCGCCACGTCTGCTGATTGCTGCCGGTCGGCGCCTGCACCGCCAGTCGGATGCAGTCGAGAATCACGTCGCGCTCGACGGGGCGCTCGAGGTCGAGGCGCTTGCGCACCGCGCGGGTCGTGCTCAGCAGTCGGTCGGTCTCGTTGATGTCGAAGGGATAGTCGGACACGCCGGAGTTTCTAGTGGCTTCTGTGCGGCTGTGGCGGGGCATAGCCCCGCCACAGCCGCACAGAAAGACCGTTGGCAGGAATTGTGGGGTATTTCGCCTTGCTGCCGTACGCCGATTGCCGCACCATGACGGCATGGAAGCGCGCCGCGTCGTGATGGTTGTGTATCCGGGCATCCAGACGCTCGACGTCTCGGGGCCCGTCGAGGTGTTCTCGACCGCCAACCGCCAGAGCGGGCGCGACCTGTACCGCATCGAGGTCGTGGCGACGACCGCCGAGCCCGTCCGGGGGACCAGTGGCCTCGCCATCGGTGTCGATCGCGCCATTGCTGACGTGCGCGGTGGCGTCGACACGCTCATGGTGGCCGGGGGCGACGGCGTCAGCACTGCGATCTTCGACAAGCGCCTCGTCAACGGTGTCCGCCGAATCGCGACGGCATCCCGCCGCGTCAGCTCGGTGTGCTCGGGCGCGTTCGTACTCGCCGAGGCCGGCCTGCTCGACGGGCGTCGCTGCACGACCCACTGGTCGGCGTGCGAACAGCTCGCGGCGCGCTACCCCGAAGTCAGCGTCGATCCTGATCCGATCTATGTGCGCGACGGAAACGTCGCTACCAGCGCCGGCGTCACGGCCGGCATGGACCTCGCCCTCGCGCTGGTCGAGGAGGACCACGGTCGGGACCTCGCACTGGCCATCGCCCGTCGCCTTGTGCTGTTCCTCCGTCGACCTGGCACTCAGTCGCAGTTCTCGGCACAACTGGCGGGCCAGATGGCCGATCGTGATCCGCTACGCGACGCGCAGCGGTTCATCGCGGAACATCCCGAGGCGGACCTTGCCGTCGCCACCGTCGCCGCGAAGGTCGGCATGAGCGCGCGGAACTTCGCTCGAGCCTTTCGCGATGAAGTCGGCGAGACACCCGCCCGATACGTCGAGCAGGTGCGCCTCGAGACAGCTCGTCGTCTTCTCGAAGAGACAACCGACGGAGTCGAAGCCATCGCCGCGCGCGCCGGCTTCGGGTCCGCCGAAACCATGCGTCGCGTGTTCGTTCGCACGCTGCGCGTCAGCCCCAACGACTACCGCCGTCGCTTCCACACCAGCGCGGCCTGACCCAAGGAGTTCCTCATGCACATCGCCATTGCCGCGTTCGACAACATGGCCGCCCTCGACGCCATCGGCCCGTTCGAAGTGCTCGCCCACCTCCCCGGCGCCACCCTTCACTGGGTCGGTATGCAGCCCGGTGTCGTGCGTACCGAGGAGGGCGCCGGTGTCGGCATCAACGTCGACGAAGCCTTTGAAGACGTGCCCGCACCCGACGTGATCGTCATCCCCGGTGGCCGCGGCGAACAACAGCTGCGCGACGACGAGCGGTTCCTGAACTGGCTCAGGACGGCGCATCAGACATCGCAGTGGACGACGTCGGTCTGCACCGGGTCGCTGCTGCTCGGCTCGGCCGGTTTACTGGAGGGACTCACGGCGACGAGCCATTGGCTCGCGCTCGACGAGCTGCCGAACTTCGGGGCCGTACCCACGCTCGAACGGGTCGTGGTTCACGAACCGCAGCGGATCATCACCGCCGCGGGCGTGTCGTCGGGCATCGACATGGCGCTGACGCTGGCCGCCCACCTGGCCGACGACTTCACCGCCCAGACGATTCAGCTGGGCATCGAGTACGACCCTCAGCCCCCGTTCGACGCGGGGTCGCCGCTCAAGGCACCGAAGGAATCGGTCGAGTTTCTGAAGGCGTCATCGCGCTTCTTGCTCACCGGCACTCGGTAGAGGACACAGCTGACGCTGGTCGTCCCGTCGTGGCGGTGGACCATGAACTCGTCCACCAACGAGTGCACGATCTGCAGGCCGCGCCCACGCGGATCGTTGGCCGCCGCGCCGGGACGACCGAACGCCTTGGCGAATCCCGGGCCGGGGTCGCTGACCTCGATCTCGACGCGATCGGCGAAGTCGTGCACGCGGAGAGTGAACTGTGCGCTTCCGTCGCCCAGAGCCTCGACCGCGTTCGTCGAAAGCTCCGACACGACCAAGAGCACGGTCGCTCGAAAACGGTCCTCTGCGCTCTCATGCAGAAACGCTTCGGTCTCTCTCCGAAGCGAGCTCACCGAGGTGAACTGCGCCGGGACCACCCGCTCCAAAAGGTGATTCGCCATGTCTCTACTTCTGTTACCGAGTAACTAGTTACCCACCTCGGCGAGACGTATTCCAAGCCGTCAGTTCTGGATCGTGAGGACCTCGCCCGCCAGCGACTCGAGTTCGTCGCCCCACGACGGCGGTTCGCCAGCCGGGACGACCACGAGTTTCGAGAAGCCCCGCTCGACGAAACGCTCGAGTTGCGCCCGCAGCGCCTTGTGACCGGTCGGGATGACGTCACGCGGGTCGGCCCCCGGGCGGCGGCGTTCGACGATGGCGGACAGCAGCGGCGGGACCTCTTCGCCTCGCACGTAGAGCACGAGGGCGCCGAAGTGCTCGGGATCGATCGTCCGACCAGCCTTCTCAGCGGCTTCCTCGACGACGGGCCGACCGGCCGCCGCGTCGTCGGGCGTGCAGAAGCTCGGAAGCCAGCCGTCGCCGAGACGACCGACGCGCCGCAGTTCGCTCGGGGCCGCACCGCCGAGCCAGACGTCGGGCGGCGACTGCAGGGGCTTGGGGCCGATGCCGACGCCGTCGTAATCGAAGTGCGCGCCGTGGTGATCGACGGACTCTTCGGTCCAGAAACGACGGATCAACGGCAACGCCTCGTCGAACCAGCTCGCACGGTCCTCGCGCGCAACGCGGAAGGCCTGCTGCTCACGCGCGTCGACGACACCGAGCCCGAACGCAGGCAGGGCCCGCCCGTTCGAGAGACGATCCAGGCTCGCCCAGCTCTTCGCGATGAGCGCCGGATTGCGACCCGAGAGCACCTGCACACTCGTGCCGAACTTCATCTTCTGCGTGCGACCTGCTGCGAACGCAAGGCCGACGAGCGGGTCCGGCGCCGGGCCCGTCGCCCGCTCCGACAGCCACAGCGAATCGAATCGGAGCCGCTCGAGATCGTCGACGAGCGCTCCGAAGTCGGAGTCAGGGCCCCACGTGAGCGCACCGAGGCCGAAGCCGACGCGGATCTTCATGGGGCAAACCTAAAACAGCAGCAGCTTCAGCGCGACGACGTAGCCCAGGCACACGATGAACGTCCGCAGCGCTTTGACCGGGACGCGTTTGCCGATGCGGGCACCGATCAGCGCGCCGATGACGGAGCCGACCGCGATGAGCGCAACTGCCTCCCACGCGACGTCACCCACCACGATGAAGATCAGTGCGGCAACAGAGTTCACCGTCAGGGCCAGCACGTTCTTCAAGGCGTTCGTACGCGCCAACGTGTCGGGCAACAACACGCCCAGCGTGGCGAGCAGGATGATCCCCTGCGCCGCGCCGAAGTAGCCGCCGTAGACGCCGGCGACGAAGCAGATGACCGGCGCGAGGAGTCCGGCGTCGACGTGCGCGGTACGCCCCTTCGCTTCCCGCGCGGCGGCGACGCGTGCCGCCACGCGTGGCTGCAACAGCATCAACGTGGCCGCGGTGAACACGAGCCAGGGCACGACGGCGTCGAACACGTCGGACGGCAACTTCAGCAGCAGGATCGCACCGAGCAGCGCGCCCGAAGCCGAGCCGACGGCCAAGCGGCGCGCTCGTCGCTGCTGGCCTTGGAGCTCCTCGCGGAACGCATAGGCGGCGCTGAACGAGCCCGGCACGAGGCCGATGTTGTTCGACACGTTGGCCGTCACCCTCGGGTAGCCGACCGCCAGCAAGATCGGGAACGAGAGCAGCGTGCCCGACCCGGCGATCGAGTTGATCGCTCCCGCGCCCATGCCACCGGCGAGTACAGCGGCGGCTTCGAGCGCGTTCACGGGATCATTCTTTCGTGGGCGTCGCTAGGTTGAAGAGTCATGGGGATCCGCATTGACGAACTCGACTTGCCCGAGGTTGACCTCTTCGGCATGGCCCGCGATCAGCAACAGGCCATCCTCGCCGAAGCCCGCAAGCAGCACTGGATCGCAAAGAACCAGTTCGGCTACTCGGTAACTCGGTACGAGGATGTCGTTGCGATCCTTCGTGACCGCCGCTTCCATTCGGCCCTGGCGTACATGCCGGCCAACAACGGCGGCAACGCCCTGCCCGACGAAGCGGTGCGCAGCGAATCGATCCTCACGATGGAGGGACCGAACCACGCGCGCCTTCGTCGTTTGGCCGCCCCGGCCTTCACGCCGAAGTCAGCGGACCGCCTGCGTCCATTCATGCGCGAGGTCGTGAACGGGCTGGTCGACAAGGTCGCGTCGACGGGCCGCTGCGAACTCGTCGAGGACGTGTGCGAGCCGTATCCGATCCCGATCATCTGCGAGCTGCTCGGCGCCCCCAAGGAAGACTGGAAGCTCTTCTCGAACTGGGCCACGGACATCTTCCGCATCTTCAACGGCGACGTCGAGAATGACGCGGCGTTGATCCAGAAGGCCAACGACGAACTCAACGCGTACGTGCTCGACCTGATCGCCGAGCGTCGACAGAAGCCGGGCGACGACCTCTTGAGCGACTTCATCGCCGCGGAGGAAGACGGCGATCGCATGTCGACCCAGGAACTCGTGATGATGACCGATGCCGTGTTGATGGCGGGCACCGACACGACGCGCAATCAACTCGCCTGTTCCGTCGCCGTGTTCACCGAGCATCCCGACCAGTGGGCGATGCTCGCGGAAAGGCCGGAACTCGCACACGGCGCCGTCGAGGAGACGATGCGCATTCTCGGCGCGGTCCGCGGTACCGCTCGTATTGCGTCGGAAGACATCGAGTATCGGGACGTGATCTTCCCCGCGGGCACCGTCGTGGCGACGAGCCTGGCCAACGCGAACTACGACGAGGAAAAGTTCGACGATCCGTTTACCTTCGACATCACCCGTGAAGCGGGCGCTCCGCAGATGACGTTCGGCTCGGGCATTCACTTCTGCATGGGGGCCAACCTCGCTCGCGCCGAGCTGCAGGAAGCTCTGCCGATCCTGGCGCAGCGCATGCCCGACCTGTCGACGTACGACGACATCGAGTGGAAAGCGCCGAACATCGGTATCTGGGGGCCCGCGAAACTGCCCCTCGCGTTCTCTCCGTCAGAATGAAGCGTGGCCGCACGCGCAATCGAGCTTCCTCGCCGAGGTAACACCTGGGTCCAGCACCACGATGGACCGAAGGGCGCGCCCACGGTGGTGCTGCTCCACGGCCTCGGTGCGACCGGGTTGCTCAACTGGTTCCCGTCGTTCTCGGTGCTTGCGCAGCACTACAGCGTGGTCGCCATCGATCACCGCGGCCACGGCCGTGGGATCCGGCCGGGACGCCGCTTCCGCCTCGCCGACTGCGCCGACGACGTCGCCGTGCTCATCGACGAACTCAACATCGGTACCGCGATCCTCGCCGGCTATTCGATGGGCGGACCGATTGCGCAACTCACGTGGCATCGCCATCCCGAGGTCGTGCGGGGAATGGTGCTGTGCGCAACGAGCTACCGGTTCGGGCCGCAGGACGCACCGCTCGCTCCCGTCGGCGACCTGATGGGCCTCGGCCTGCGTATGACGCCGGGTCTGCTGCGCCAACAGGTCGTCAAGAACATCACCGGCTTTACGCCCCGCGGCCGTAGTGCGCCGCAGTGGGTGCTCGACGAACTCCACAACCACGACCCGGCAGCGATCGTCGAAGCGACGATGGCGGTACGACGCTTCGACTCTTCCGAATGGATCGGCGACCTCGACGTGCCTGCCGCGTCAGTCATCACCGAACTCGATCGACTCGTTCCACCCCGGAGACAGCGAAAGCTCGCCGCGCTGACGCACGGCGAGCTGTTCGCGATTCCTGGGGGTCACGACGTCTGTGTTCGTGATCCAGGACTGTTTGTGCCGGCCCTTCTACGAGCCGTGCAATCTGTCGCTCGTCGTTAGACGCGACGCTCGCGCTCGACGACGACGGTGCGACGACGAGCCGGGCGCTCGACGACGACGTCAGAGTCGTCACGGTAGGCAGCATCACGACCGAACCCGCCCCACGTACTCCAGAACATGAGCGAGAACAGAGCGCCTAGGGCGCCGACGATCATGAGGATGACGCCAACCGTGTGAAGGTTGAAGCCTTCGGTCTGGACGTCTACTGCGAAGCGCAGGATTGCGCCGATTGCGAAAAGGAAAATGCTGGTGCCGATACCCATGGCGGTAAGCCTCCTCGGTTGATTGGGTGGCTGGCATGTACCCGCAGGATTTGCCGTCCAACACGTCTATTTGCTTGAGCATGCGGGTAGCAGGCGCCGCATGGCACTTGTTGTGTTTCTTCTCCTACTCGCGCTTCTCTTCGGCGGCGCCGGCCTGTTCGTCGCCTCGTTGAAGTGGGCCTTGATCGTGGCTCTCGTGCTGGTCATTGCCAGCGCGGTCACCGGCAGCCGCTACAGCCGCGGTTAAGCGATGAGCGCAGATACTGTTCTATCCATGGCTCCCGAATCCGTCGAGAACCAGCTGTCGGTAACGACCAGCGCGGCCACCGATCACACCATCGTCGTCGTCAGTGGCGAAGTCGATGC
The DNA here is from genome assembly GCA_048498715.1 of Actinomycetota bacterium. GTDB lineage: Bacteria > Actinomycetota > Acidimicrobiia > Acidimicrobiales > JACCXE01 > JACCXE01. Next base: position 32,076 of record JBEHXL010000018.1, read on the forward strand.
AGCGACGTCAGACCCGTTGCGCTCCGCGATCTTCGATGTCATCGAAGGCGGTCAGCCGACGGTCGCCATCGACATGAGCGAGGTGTCGTTCATCGACTCTTCGGGTCTGCGCGTGCTGATCGGCGCCTACAAGGCCGCCGAGAGCGCGGGCGGCAAGCTGCGCGTGGGCAACCCGTCGGAAGCGGTTGTCCGTCTGCTCGAGATCACCGGGCAGTACGAGCGCTTCGTCGGCTAAGCCGACGACCATCAGCGCAGCGTCGGCTAAGCCGACGACCATCAGCGCAGCGTCGGCTAGCTAGCTGTCGAGGCGGCGGCCGATGACCGTCATCGTGACGTCGTCGTGGGCCCGACCATCACTGAACGCTTCGACTTCGGCGAGGCACTGCTTGATGAGTTCGTCGCAGGCCTCGCCGTAGTTTTCGTGCAGTACGTGCCGTAGCCGTTTCGGGCCGAACTCCTCGCGCTTCACATTGCGCATCTCCGTCAGCCCGTCGGTGTAGGCCACCAACAATTGGCCCGGCCCGATGACGGCCTCGCGCGATTGCCAGGTGCCCGAGAACGGACCGATGAGCGGACCGGTCGGACCAAGCTCTGCGCTGTTGACGCCGTCGCACACGATCGCCGCCGGGTGGCCGGCGTTCACGTAGCGCAGCACGCCCGTCTCGAAATCCAACTTCCCCACGAAGGCCGTGACGAACATCTCGGGATCGAGATCGGACAGCTGCGCGCTGGTCCACGTCACCGCGTCCGCTGGGTCGTCGTAGCTACGCACGCCCGCGCGTAGGAGCTCATTCGCTCGCAAGGCAACGACCGCAGACCCCGCACCATGGCCGGCAACGTCGACGACCACGATCGTCAGGTATTGCCGGCCGAGGACGTCGATGTTGTAACAGTCACCGGCGACGATCCCCGTGGCCGGTACGAGCTGCGCGGCGACCGCCCACTCAGGCGGCAGATTCTCGGGCGACGTCTCGAGCTGGGCCCGAATCGACATCAGCAGCGCCGCATTCTGCGACAGACCCTCACGCGTACGCGACGCCATTTCGATCTCGGTGTGCGCCCGCTCGCGAAGTGACTCGACGTCGGCCGCAAGACGCACGATTTCTTTGGGCCCCTTGCGTCGCATGGGTATGTCGCTCGGCTCGTTCTGCAGCGCTCGGCCGAGTTGCATCAGCGGCCGGGAGATCCAGAGCCGCGCGACGAGACTCATCACCACGATGACCAAGCCGGCCGCCACCAGCGACCCGATTGCGAACTGGGCGACCTCGTCACGCGTCTTCGATGCCCTTGCATCCGACGACTGAACCTTCTTCGTCACGTTTGCGCGGAGCGTCGAGAGGCGAGACGCGATGGTCTGGTAGGTCGTGACCGCCGGACCGTCCCGGTAGGCGTCGACGACCTGTTGCGACTGACCGGTCGACTCCTGCAGCGTGATCAGCGGAAGAATGGCGTCGTTGCGCCACGATCGCGCTGCGGCTGTGACCGCGTTCACGTCTCGCACGAGCGTGCGGTCGTTCATGACAAGCCCGAGCAGGCGCCCGTTCACGTCGCCGGCGTGTATTCGCTTGGCGTTGTAGTCCTCGAGCGAGGACTCTTCGCCGGTCAGGAAGTAGGACCGGATCGACGCCGCTTCCGCGACGTACGTCGCTTCGAGATCCTGGGCGAGCTGGCCGGCGGTTGCAAACTCCGTGTGATCACGTCGTGCGTCATTCGCTCGTAAGACGAGCACTGCGCCCGCCCCCGCAGCACCCGACGCGATGACGAGGAAGAACGCGCAGAGAAGCACCAACCGCGCCCGCAACGACATTTGGGGAGCGTATGTCCAAAACGCGAGTGTTGGTACTTGGTCAGCTGGCCATTTTCGTGGCGAGCGCTTCCGCTAGCTCGGCTTTCTTCATCTTTGATGGCATCTCAACACCCGCTGATTCCGCCTCACGAACCAATTCGTCCTTCGTGAAGGCATCGGACAGCGCCGGCGCCGTCATCTTCATGCCGAGCGCCAGCCGCTTTTGCATGAACGGCGTGGCGAGAGCCTCGATCGCGGCCTCGCTCTTGCGTACGGCCGGAAATACTTCGGTCTCTTCGTCCTTGATGTGATGCGCGAGCGCGGCCTGTAATGCGTCGAGCGCCGCACCGAAACCCGGTTCGTCGGGAGCGAGCCGCAAGACGTCGGCGAGCGAACCACGGGCGATTTCGTGTTCGGTGTTCGCCTCGTCGAGTGCGTCCTGGTCCATCAGTTCCTTGACACACGGATAGATGGTCGTCTCTTCGAGCTCCATGTGATCACGCAATGCCTCGCTTAGCCGCTCGACGTAGGAAAGCCGTTCCTCGCCATGGCTTTCGTCGATCTTTTCGATGAGCCCCTCCGCCTCGCGGTGGTCAGCTTCGAGAATGCGCGTGACGTCCATGAGTGGCTCGGTACCCGCAGTGGGTACGAACATTTCCGGTTGTTCTGTGCCTCTCGCGGGTACAAATGGTCATGCTCGCACTCAAGGTCCTTAAGCGCGCCTATTACGTTGCCGACCATGCCTGACACTTCTGTCGACGTCGCCGTCAGCTTCACCTTGGTGGTAGCGGCATCGAACGACCACATCAGCTTTGCCCGCGTGACGACAACGTCGGCGGCCGCGAAACTGGGGTTCGACTACGACGCCGTCGAGGACATCCGCATCGCCGTGTCCGAACTGTGCGGTGTGCTGATCTCGAACGCCATCAAGGGCTCGGAGCTCACGATCACCTGCCGGGGCGACAGCAACGGCCTCACCGTGACGGGCCGCGCCCCGATTGCCGAAGGGTCCGCAGCCGAAGGCCCCGACGAACTCAGCGAACAGGTGCTGAGCGCGGTGGCCGACAGCCACGCGTTCAGCACCGACGGCACCGAGGTGCAGTTCACGCTCTCCCGCGGTCATCGACCGCCTGAGTCGTGATCGACCGAGACGACGAGGAAGCGCTCTTCGCCGAATTCGCCGCCACGAAAGATCAGGCGGTGCGCAACAAGATCGTCGAGCGCTACACCGGGTTGGCTATCGCGCTTGCTCGTCGCTTCGAGAATCGAGGAGAACCGCTCGAAGACCTGATCCAGGTCGCATCGATGGCGCTGGTTGGTGCCGTCGAGCGCTTCGACACGGAGCAGGGTGCGGCGTTCAGTTCGTTCGCAACGCCGACCGTTCTGGGTGAGCTCAAGCGCCACTTCCGGGACAAGACGTGGTCGGTGAAGGTGCCTCGCGGCATCAAGGAACTGCACCTGCGGATCGGTCCGGCGGTGGCCGAACTGCACGCATCGCTTGGCCGCGGCCCGACGATTCCGGAACTCGCCGGCCATCTCGGCGTCTCGGAGGAAGACGTCGTCGAGGCCATGGAAGCCGGTGCCGCGTACAAGCCGGGTGCGTTGTCGCCTCCCGACGCCGACGGCGAGTCTCGTGAGGACCGGATCCTCGGCGAGGAGGACGAGGGCTACGGCAACATCGAAGCCCGCGTCACCGTCCGCACGCTGATGGAGAAGCTCCCCGAGCGCGAACGGGCAATCGTGTACCTGCGTTACTTCGAGGATCTCACCCAGTCCGAGATCGCAGACCGCATCGGCGTCAGCCAGGTCCATGTCTCCCGCCTGCTGCGAGAAGCGCTCGCTCGCCTCGCCGCCGCAAAAGCTGAATAGAAACGGTCAAACCCGGCTATACGCCGCCAAAAGACCGTCTACCCGCCCACCTGACGCGGCAGGATCCGGCTTTGCCGGTCCGGAGGTCGCGGAACGTGAGCAACAAAATCAGCCCGCAACCGAAGGTTGCGGGCTGACTGAGAAGTTGCTCGGGGCGGGCGCTGGGGCGGGGCGGTCCGGGGACCCACCCCGAGCAGACTTATGGCCCCTTATCAGGGCGTTTGTTCTCTCGGGCCCGCTCAGCGGTCCCGGTTCGCAAGGTCGTGTACCCGACCCTTCACGTCGTCAACCGCGTTTTTTGCTTTTTCTTCGATATTTCCGATTGCGTTCTTGACGCCGCCTGCGGCCCGATCGGTCTTGCCTTCACGCTTCAGGCGGTCGTTGTCGGTCAAGTCGCCTGCGGCTTCCTTGATCCGACCCTTGATCTGGTCCTTGTTTTCCATGGTTTGGGCGTACCCGAGGATCTTTTGACTAACCCGTACCGGCGAGCGGGTACGCCGCGACCGTGGCAACCGTTCCCGATTCCGCAACCGTCGCCGAACTCCTCACGCGCTATGAAAATCAGGGGTACGTCACGTCGTTCTCGGTCGTCGAGGGCGGCGGGCTCCGCTGCGGCGCCTGCCGAACGGTGAGTGATGCGGCCACCGTTTCCGTGACGGCGCTGTCCAGGGCCGAAGGTGCGAGCGACCCCGACGACATGGCAGCTGTCGCGGTGGTGACGTGCCCGTGGTGCTCGATGGCCGGCACCGTCGTCCTCGGTTATGGACCGACGGCAAGCCCCGAGGACGGCGACGTGCTCGAACGGCTCAGCGACGAGCGCCCCGAGGGCGAACCGGCCGTGCTGCGCGCCGTTGACCCACCCGCGTAAATCCCACAGAATCCCCGGTTAGTTCACAAGTTCGCGGGGGTAACTATCGGCATGTCATCGACCCTGTCGCCGCAGGACTCTTCTGCCGACGACGCGCTGTGCCTGCAGGACCGCCCCAGCACCACTGATCTCGCCGTCGCCAACGCACGCTCGTTTCCCGACGCCATTCGTGGCGCATGCCTGAAGTTCTGCGAGGGTCGACCCGACCTGTTAGCCCACGCCGTGTGGTCTCGAGCCGCTGGCGAACTGCTCGAACCGCTCGGTGTTCTCTTCGGCGAAGAAGCCATCGCGCACGGTGAACTGGCGGGCGGTCTGTTCCGTCTCATCGCCGGCGAAGGCGAGACCACACCCATCACCGCCGCGGCCCTCAAAGCGGGGGGACCAGTGTGGATCCCCTCCATCCCCCGCGTTGGATGGAAGGGCACCGGTCGCCTGCTGCGCGCGCACGGCATCAAGTCCGGCGGCGCGTTTCCGTTCGTCTTCGACGAGCGCGTCGTCGCGGTCGTCGAGGTGCTCTCGTTCGAAGCGCTGCAGTGCGATCTGGCCAGCACCGCCCTCGCCGAAGAAATGGCGCCGCTGGTCGCAGACCGCTACCGCTTGCTGAACATCGCGCGCTAGCTAGAGGCCCAGCACTTTCGAGGCAACCTGTCCGAGCTGCTCGACACGGCCGGGAATGTGGCCGTGGCCGGGCAATGAGCACGTGATTCCCTGTGCGCCGAGGTCCATCACCTGGGTGAGCTTTTCGCCCACCTGATCGGCGTCGCCCCAGATCACGACGTCGAGCACCTGCTTCTTGAAGTCCTCGTCGGCGGTCGCCAAATCGATGCCGCGATCGCGAAGAAACGCCACGACGTCTTCGTAGGCGGCGTCCATGTTCTCGGCGATGACGACGTTGAGGTGCTGGCTCAACGTGATCTCGCTGCGATCGCGCCCGAGCCGTTCGCAGTGTGCGGCGAGCACGTCGAGCTTGCGGGGCAACTCGACGAACTGCGAGGTGAGGTTCGACTCGTCCGCGTACTGCGCCACCATCCGCAGCGTCTTCTTCTCACCGGAGCCGCCGATCATCACCGGCACCTTCGAGATGGGCGGCGGCTGGTTGATCGCGTTGGACACCTTGTAACGCTGGCCGTCGAGCGACGGGCGCTCGTCGCGCAGCATCGGAAGGATGATCTGCAGCGCTTCTTCGAGACGCTCGAAGCGGTCGCTGAACGTGCCGAACTCGAAGCCGAGCGAATCGTGTTCGAGCTCGAACCAACCGGCGCCGATGCCGAGCATGGCCCGACCGTTCGAGACGATGTCGAGCGCAGTGATGATCTTTGCCAGCAGCGCCGGCGCGCGGTAGGTGTTGCCGGTGACGAGCGCGGACAAGCGCACCTTCTTCGTCTCACGCGCCAAGGCACCGAGGGTCGTGTAGCACTCGAGCATGTAGTTCTCGGGCGGGCCGAGCATCGGCAACTGGAAGAAGTGGTCCATGAGGAACACGGTGTCGAAGCCGGCTCCGTCAGCCGCCTTCGCCTGCGCCGCGACCGCGTCGAACAGTCCCGACTGGTCGACACCCGGATAGTTGAAATTTGGGATTTGGTACCCGAGACGCGTCATATGCCGCACGTTACGCGTCAGCTTCGGACACGTTCTGCCGATGGGGTTTTCGATGGTCTCACTGACCGCCCATCCGCCGTAACTAGTGCGAATTGCGGATCTGCTTTTTCCGAAACGTGTGCTGGGTCACAAGTTGCACCGTGCGGGACCAACGGCCCTTGAAAGTCACACCCTCGTCCTCTAACGGCGTCAGCTTGCGTTAACCGACAGTTCGTCATGGGAGCCCGAACCCATACAACTAAAGGAGGCCAGGCGCATGAGGAGGCCACTCGCGCGGCGTGCAGTCGCGTTAGTAATCGTCAGTGCCACTGGACTGCTTGCGACCCAGGTACTGGGTGCGCACGCAGTCGAGACCCGCAGTGTCAACGTTGCCGTTGCCCAACTCGACAGTGCCGGCAACGCCATCGCCGTCACGCTGAACGAGTTCACGCGTAGCTACGGCGACAACGGCAACACCGACAACGCAAACGCGACGAAGCTCTCGTTGACCAACGGTTTGGTCGACGTCGACGGCGCGAAGCGTGCGCTGCCCGTCAGCGTGAAGACGCATTACTTCTTGGACGACCAGGAAGTCACTGCGAACGAGATCAAGGGCAAGGCCGGCGCCTTCCGTGTGGTGTGGGATGTGACCAACCGCACCCAGAAGGCCGAGGAAGTCACCTACACCGACTCCGTCACCGGCAAGGAAAAGACCGTCACCGCCGCGACGATGGTGCCCTTCACCGTCTCGCTGAGCGACCTGACGCTCCCCGACGGAACCTTCGACGAACTCACCTCGAACGGCGTTGTCGCGCGTACGGACAAGAACGACGCAACGAAGTTCGACTGGACCGCAGTTCTCGCGCCGCCGGTGTTCCCCGGCACGGCGTCGTTCAGCCTCGAAGGCCGGACCACGTCGTTCGCCCTGCCCGCCACCGACATCGTTGCGATGCCGGGTGTCAGCGGCGCCATCCCGGCCTCGGCCAGTGACGCCGCCGAAAAGGGCGGCGCCGAAGCCGCCTCGCTGCGCGGCTACATCGGCAAGTTCGGCGACGGGTTCGCGCAGCTCGACGGCGGCCTCGGCCAGCTCAAGGGCGGCCTCGACGCGATCTTCTCCGGCATCAACGACACACTGAAGCCGGCGATCAAGAACCCGAAGTTCGATCCGAACCTCTTCGCCGAGGATCCGACCCTCGCCTACAACCAGCCGGGCCTCCTGCAGGCGCTCGAACTGCTCGGTAGCGGCCTCGACACGATGATCGACGGTGTCTCGCTCGTGCGCGGTGGTCTTAGCACCGGCGACATGGCGAGCCCCGGCGTCCTCGAAGCGCTACAGACCGTCGCCGCCGGCATCGGCACCGGCAACGAGTTCGACGGCCAGGGCAATCCGCTCACCGTGCGAGCCTCGCTCAACGCCCTGAAGGTCGGCATGTCCTCGGGTGACGCAAACGCCCCCGGTCTCGTCGAAGGCCTGCAGAAGGTCGCAGCCGCGATCGGCGACGGCACCGAGTTCAGCGGGTCCACGCCACTGACGGTCCGCGCCTCGCTCAATGCCGTGCGCGCCGGTCTGAAGTCCGGCGACATGAACAACCCCAAGATCATCGAGGGCCTCAACACGATCTACGCATCGATCGGCAACGGCACCGAGTTCAGCGGCACGACGCCGCTGACCGTGGCCGCCGGTCTCGCTGCGATCCGCGGCGGCCTCTCGTCGGGTGACATGCAGAACCCCAAGATCATCGAGGGCCTCAAGACCATATACGCATCGATCGGTAATGGCACCGAGTTCAACGGCCAGGTGCCGCTGACTCTCGAAGCCTCGCTCGCCGCCGTGCGCGCCGCCCTGAAGTCGGGCGACCAGAACAACCCGGCGATCCTCGAAGGCCTCCAGCAGATCTACGCCGGCATCGGCGCAGGCAATGAGTTCAGCGGCCAGACGCCGCTGACGGTCCGTGCGTCGCTCAACGCGATCCGCGGCGCACTCTCGACGGGAAGCCAGGTCAGCCCCGGCATCATCGAGGGCGTCCAGCAGGTCGTGGCCGGCATGGCGCAGATGAAGACTCAGCTCGACGGGTTCGACGCCACGTTCGTCACGACCGTCAACCAGCAGCTCGGCCTCCTGGCGCTGCCCATCCTCGACCCGCTCCTGCAGGCGCCTGTTGTCCAGGGTGTGCTCGATGCCGCCGTCGCCCAGATGAAGGGCGGCCTCGACACCATGAGCGCCGGCCTCTCTTCCGGCGATCCGCAGAATCCGGCGGTCCTCGAAGGCCTCCAGCAGATCTACTCCAGCATCGGCACCGGTGGTGCGGGTGAGTTCAACGGTGCCACGCCGCTGACGATCCAGGCATCGCTCGTCGCCATGCGAGCCGGTCTTTCCTCGGGCGATCCGCTCAACCCGAAGATCATCGAAGGCATTCAGAAGGTGTTCGACGCCGTCGGCGCCGGCAACGAGTTCAACGGTTCGACCCCGCTGTCGATCACCGCAGGCCTCAACGCCATCAAGGCGGGCCTGCAGTCGGGCGACGTCAACAACCCGGCGGTCCTCGAAGGCCTCCAGACGATCTTCGACTCGATCGGTACCGGTTCGGAATTCCTCAACGGCGTTCCGAAGACGCTGCGAGCCAGCCTCAACGCCATCCGGGCCGGCCTCAAGTCGGGCGACATGAACAGCCCGGCGATCATCGAAGGCCTCGAGACCATCTACTCGTCGATCGGTGTCGGCAGTGAGTTCAACGGCGCCACGCCGCTGACGATTCAGGCCGCACTCGTCGCTCTCCAGCAGGGTGTCGCCCAGCTCGAAGGTGGGGCGCAGCTCGCCCACGACGCGATCGGCGACGGCACCGAGTTCTCGCCCGACGGCGCACCGATGACGGTGCAGGCCGCGATGGCCGCCATGGGTGCCGGTGCGAACCAGCTCACCGCCGGTGTGCAGCAGATCATCGCCGGCCTCGGTGACCTCGACGCCAACGGGACGCCGAAGAAGGCCGTCACGTCGCACGTCACCAAGTTCGGCAACACCGTCGAGTCGCCCGCCACGCTCCTGTGGGGCATGGAGTCGGCGAAGGAGACCATCACGACCAAGTTCGTCGTCGGCGTCGCCCAGCTCGTCGACGCTCTCGGCGACCCGAACGTGAAGTCCACGACGATCCTGTCCGGTCTCAAGCAGATCAGCGACGGCCTCGGTCTCGCCGGCGGCGGCACCGAAGCCGGTGCGGCTGGCGCCACGACCATCGGTCACGTTCTCGCTCGCACGGTTGCGGGCCAAGACGTCACCACCGCCTTGCATCAGGCCGGCCTCGCCCGGGCTGAGTCGTACGCCGGCTTCGGCGACGAGGGCGGTACCGCTCATCGAACACTCATCGTTCTCAGGCAAGGAGGCGTGGCATGAACCGCGCGCAGCGCGGCGCAATCGCCGCCCTCATCGTCGTCGCCCTCGGGGGGACGGCCTGCAGCAGCAGCAAGTCGGACGACAAGTCCGCGACGGTCAAGCCGGGCACCAGCAACTCGGTGTCCGGTGAGCCGGCCGTCGCCCTCAAGACCTCGGTGTCCGGCACCAAGGTCGGCATGATCATCTCGAGCGGAGGTCCGGGCGCCGAGGTCAAGGACCTCGCCTCGGGCGCGTACGTCGCCGCGTTCCGTCTCAACGACGCAAAGCCCGGCACCGACAAGGTGCAGTTGGTCGTCGAAGACGACAACGGCACGCCGGAAGGCGCGACCAACGCGGTGAAGTCACTCGTGGATCAGGGTGTCGTCGGCATCGTCTACGCCTCGACGGGCGAGCAGCTGCTCGCCGGCGCGGCGACGGCCGCGGAGTCCGGCGTGGCGGTCATCTACCCGTACGCAGACGACGCTCGCATCGTCGACCAGGGCACGACGTCGTACCTTGCGGCGCCATCCATCGCGCAGTCCGCGACGGAGCTCGCCAACCACATCAGCAAGTCGAACCTCGCGAAGGTCGCGCTGATCCGTCAGGCGGGTGCCTACGGCGACGCCGGTAAGGAAGCGCTGGCCAAGGCGGGCGTGACGTTCGCGAGCGACACGCCGCTGTCGGGTCCCGACGGGATCCCCGGTGCGGCGATCGCAGCGGGAAATCCCGACGCTGTCCTGATCTGGACCGAGCCGTCGCTCGCCGTCGCCACCGCCGACTCACTGTCGTCGGCCGGTTACGACGGGGCGTATCTGTTCGGCGATCGCGTGGCGGTTCCGTCTTTCGGCAAGGGCCTGGCGGCATCGCTGGCGCCGCCCGTCGGTGACGGTGCCTTGTCGGCCGGCTCCTTTGCCGGTCCGGACATGCCCACGGCGGCGGCCGACGCCTTCTATCTCGCGAAGTCCCGTGCGGTTTCGTCGGGTGCGGTCACGGCGGACCTCAGCGTCGCCGACTTCCGCAGCCATGACGCTGTGCTCGCGCTCGTGAAGGCGGCCGAGTCCGGCGCCGATCGGGCCAAGGTCACCGACGCCATCAAGTCGGTCGACACCGAGAACGTCAGCGGCGCCGTCGGCGCACCGGCGGACTTCTCGAACCAGTTCGCCTTCGGCGACGACAACGTGGCTCTGCTCACGTACTCGAACCTCAAGGACGGCAGCGATCGGTACCCGACCGATGCCACCGCCGGTGGCCACTGGTTGGCCGTCTCCGGCTCGTTTGTTCCCCCCGCGGCCCTCAAGGGTCTCGATAACCCATACGGAGGCTAAACGATGGGTAGCGACAACAACTTCTCTCGACGCGACTTCATGTCGTGGGCCGGCAAGATCGGCTTCGGCACCGCTTCGGTGCTCTATCTCTCCAGCTGTGGCGGCGGTGACAAGAAGGACAACGCCAACACGTCGGACACGACCGCCAAGTCCGGTGGCTTCACCGGCGGTGGCGGCGACAAGGTCAAGGTCGGCGTGATCGGTCCGTTCTCGGGCGTCGGCGCCTTCGTCGGCCGCATCGTGAACAACTCGCTCGACGCGGCAGTCGCACAGATCAATGCGACGGGTGGTGTCGGCGGCCGCAAGGTCGAAGTCGTCAAGCGCGACACGGGCACCGACCCGGCCGCGGGCGTGAAGGCCTACCAGGCCTTCGCCGGCGACAAGGACGTGATCGGCGTGCTGTGGTGCGGCGGTCTCGGCCTCGACGAGTCCCGCGCCCAGATCCAGCGCGACAACATGCCCGTCATCGCGGTGTTCAACGACCTGTGGTCAACGGACAACCTGTTCCCGAAGGGCAAGGAGCGTTCGATCTTCCAGATCGCGCTGCCCGACAAGATGACCTTCCAGACGATCCTCGACTACGCGAAGAACGATCGCGGCTACTCGAAGATCGGCTTCATGTACGACTCCCTGCTCGGCACGAACGCGAAGGGATACTTCGAATCCGCGATCAAGGGCGCAGGCCTGAGCACCGCTGGCATCGAGACCTACCAGCTCGGCGACGCCGACTTCGGTCCGCAGGTGAAGCGCCTCAAGGAAGCGAAGAGCCAGGCTCTCTTCATCTGGGGCATCGCGGGTGACACGGCCGGCATCGCGAAGGCCATCGACAAGGTCGGGTCCGGCTACGTCGACACGCCGACCGCCAAGGCCGGCGGCTGGAATCCCCACATCATGGGGTCACCCGCCGGTACCGGTGAGCACACGTGGGCTGACCTCGCGGGCAGCGCCGCCAAGATCGGCACGATCACGGCATGGCACGTCGGGGGCCTGGTTTCACTGCCGTCGTTCGCGATCCGCGGTTGGCTGCAGAAGTACCTGAAGAAGTCCGTGACCGGCGGCGAAGAGTCCCCGGCCGACGGTCTGTTCACGCTGCTGAAAGCCGTCGAGAAGGCGGGCTCCACCGACCGGCAGAAGATGGTCACGGCCATCGAGACGATGGGCGACATCCAGTTCGCATCGCTGCCCTTCGGCTTCAGCGCCGACAACCACCTCTCGAAGACCGAAGACGACCTCATCGTGGTCACGCTCGAAAAGTCGTCGGGTCCGGCCAAGACCGAGCCGGCGTACCAGCTCGGCAAGGAATGGACCGACGTGTTCGCGTCCGGCTATGTCGGCCCCACGCATCTCGTTCGTCCGACGCTCGAGAAGAACCGGCGCAAGCACCCCGATGTCATGGAGGAAGTGCTCAAGGGCGGTTGGGGCACGCAGTGCACCAAGCACGCCGACGGCACCCTCGGCAAAGAGTGCAAAGTTCACTGAGGTAGTCCATTGACAAGCGATCTCGTACAGATCGTCGTCTACGGACTGACGGTCGGTTCTGTTCTCGCGCTCGTCGCGCTCGGTTACAACCTCGTCTTCGCGACGAGCCGGGTCGTGAACTTTGCGCAGGGTTCCATGCTCGTCGTCGGCGGCTTCGTTGCCTTCGCGTTCACTCGTGCCGGGATTCCGGTGTGGGGCGCGCTGCCGCTCGCGACGATCGTCGGTGGCCTCATCGGCGTGGCGGTCGACATGTTCGCCATTCGCCCCCTCAAGGACTTCGACCCGGGCACATCGGTCGGGTGGATCCTCACGACGTTCTCGGCCGGCCTGGTCTGCCTCGATGTCATCAAGCTCACCATCGGCGCCGAGCCGCGGACGATCCCGAATCTCCTCGACTCGGTGTTCGGTTGGCGAGGCTCCACGGTGTCGGGCATCCCGATCGTGCCGAGCGACGTGCTGATCGTCGTCGCGGCGTTGACCCTGATGGTGGTGGGTGAGTTCGTGCAGCAGCGCACGATGGCGGGCCGCGCGCTGCGTGCTGTCTCCCAGGACCGCGCCGCCGCATCGCTCATGGGCATCAACCCGCGCAAGATGGTGACGATCAGCTTCGCCATCGCCGGCGCGATCGGAGCGCTGGGTGCGGTGCTTCTCGCTCCCCGTCTGTTCGTCAAGTTCGACAACGGCCTCATGCTCGGCCTCCAGGCGTTCGTCGCCGCCGTCATCGGCGGTCTCGGCTCGACGCGTGGTGCAGTCGTGGGCGGCTTCGTGCTCGGCTTCGTCGGCGGCGTGCTGCGCGTGATGTCGTCGACGGGTGGTCAGATCGAACCGTTGATCATCTTCGTGGTGTTCCTCGCGGTGCTCGTCGTTCGTCCGACAGGCCTGCTCGGTCTGCCGGTCGTGGAGAAGGCATAGCCATGGCCTTCGTCGACCATCTCCCTCATCTCCCCCACCTGCCCGACTTTGCACGCAACAAGACAGAAGGGTCTGTCGCAAAGCGTGCAAAGTCGACGGGGCTTCGATTCGTGCCGGCGGCGACGCTCGTCGTGTTCCTCGCGTGGTTTGCGACGGTGCCGGGCGCGCAGCGTTCGTGGCTCGACATCGGCGTGGAGGCGACCTACCTGGCGGCGATCGCGCTCGGCGTCAACCTGCTGACCGGCTACACGGGTCTGCTGTCGCTCGGCCACGCTGGCTTCTTCGTCGCCGGTGGCTACATGGGCGCCGTGTGGGTGCCGGGCTGGGGCGTATCGCCTTGGTTCGGCCTACCGGTGGCCTTCGCCTTCGGCGCCATGCTCGGCGGGCTGCTCGCCCTGCTGTGCTGCCACCTGAAGGGCTTCTACCTGACTGTCGTCACGTTGGCCTTCGGCTCGTTGATGCCCGCGCTGGTCGTCGTCATGAAGGGCCTCTTCGGGGGCTCAGCCGGCCGCACGGTCGAACATCCCCTCAGCGTGGCTTCGCTGCCGTTCGCCAACGGCGACTCGTATCGCGGGCTCTACGTGCTCTCGAGTGCGTGGATGCTCATCACGCTGTTCCTCTGCTGGAACCTCGTGCGGTCCCGTTGGGGTCGTGCCTCGATGGCGATCCGGGAATCAGAAATGGCCGCGGAAGCGTCCGGCGTGCGCACCTACACACACAAGATCTCGGCGTTCGCGCTGTCGGCCGGCATCGTGTCGGTCGCCGGTGTCATCGGCGCCGAGCGCTTCCTGATCGTGTCCCCGGCGGCGGGTTCGCAGGATCAGTCGTTCCGCTACGTGATCATGATGGCGCTCGGTGGGCTTGGCACGTTGGCCGGTCCGATCATCGGTGCGTTCTCGGTGACGTTCGGCTTCGGCATCAACTGGATGCAGACCCACTTCGTCAACCAACAGGGCCTCATCATCGGCGTGCTCGGTCTCGTCGGTGTCGGCCTCGCTCCCGACGGCACGATGGGCAACATCCGCAAGCTGCTGGACCGGCGTCCCAAGCCGTCGGTGGCCGAGGCAGACATCGCTCCGCCCGCCGAGCTGATCGTGCGTGATCGCGGCGACCACGCAGCGCTGGAACTGTCGGGGATCACGAAGCGCTTCGGCGGCCTCGTGGCGCTCGACAACGTAGATCTGGTTGTCCAACCAGGAACGGTGCACGGCTTGATCGGGCCGAACGGCTCGGGCAAGACCACGATGCTGAACCTGATCTCGGGCGTCTCGGCGCCTTCGGGGGGACGACTGACAATCGGCGGTCGCGACGGTGGGCAGGCCTCCGCTCACCGTCGCGCCGCTCTGGGCGTGGCCCGCACGTTCCAGAACCTGCATCTCTGGAAGAAGATGACAGTGCGGGAAAACGTGCTCGTCGGTTGCCATCGCTCGTTGAAGGTCAACCTTCTGCAGGCGATGTTCGGCACCCCGGGCGGTCGTCGTCGCGAAGCCGAGGCACGGGCCAAGGCCGACGGGCTGCTGACGCTGGTCGGGCTCGGCGGTCGCGGCGACGAGCGCGCCGGATCGCTGGCCTTCGCCGAACAGCGACGGTTGGAGATCGCCCGAGCTCTCGCGTCGGATCCCGACGTGTTGCTGCTCGACGAGCCTGCCGCCGGTCTGCATCCGGCCGACATCGGTGAGTTCCTCAACCTGTTGAAGAAGCTCAAGAAGACCGGCCTGACGATTCTCATCGTCGAACACCACATGGAACTGCTCATGAAGGTGTGCGACCGCGTCAGTGTGCTCGACTTCGGCCAGAAGATCGCCGAAGGCACGCCGCGCACGATTCAGAAGAACAAGGCGGTCATCGCCGCTTACCTCGGAACGGAGGACGCGGCATGAGCCTGTTGGAAGTCAACGACCTCTGTGTTCGCTACGGCGCCGCTGACGCGCTGCGCAACGTCACGCTGCACGTCGAGGAAGGCGAGGTCGTCACGATCATCGGCTCCAACGGCGCCGGCAAGACGACCACACTGCGCGCCATCACCGGCATGCACGTCGCGAACATGGCGTCGACAGGATCTGTCACCTTCGACGGAAAGCCGATCCTCGGCAAGAGTGCACACACGATCACCAACCGTGGTCTCGTGCACGTGCCCGAGGGGCGCCACGTCTTTCCCGCCATCAGCGTGGAAGACAACCTGCAACTCGGTGCGTATCGACTGCGTCGACTCGTGAAGGCCGACAAACGGATGGAGCACATCGAAGAGGTCTACGAACTGTTCCCGGTGTTGAAGCAGCGCCGCGAGCAGTACGCCGGCTTTCTCTCCGGTGGCGAACAGCAGATGCTCGCGATCGGTCGTGCGCTCATGGCCGACCCACGTCTGCTCGTCCTCGACGAGCCGTCGCTCGGGCTCGCGCCGCGCCTCGTGCAGGAGATGTTCGAGATCGTCAAGACGCTCGCGGCCGCGGGCAAGACGATCCTGCTCGTCGAGCAGATGGCCCGTCAGGCGCTCGGCGTCGCCGACCGCGCCTACGTCTTGAGCGGCGGTTCACTCGTCCGCGAAGGCAAGGCGAGCGATCTGCTCAACGACAACGACGTGAAGAAGGCCTACCTCGGGATGGCCTCTTAACCCACCTCGCTCCTCACCTTCTGTGCGGCTGTGGACGGGCTGTGCCCATCTACAGCCGCACAGAAGTGATGATGTGGCGGTGAAGATCGTTTCGCTGCTGCCGTCGGCCACCGAGATCGTGTATGCGCTCGGCCGGGGAGACGACCTCGTTGGGGTGACCTTCGAGTGCGACTTCCCGGCTGAGGCGCGCACCAAACGCATCGTGTCGACCTCGGCGTTGCCCGAAGGGCTCACCCCGGCCGAGATCGACGTGGTGGTCACGCAGCGCATCGCCGCGGGCGAAGACCTGTACCGGCTCGACGAGGGCGCGCTACGCGAGATCGATGCCGACGTCATCCTCACGCAGGATTTGTGCGCCGTGTGCGCGGTCGACGTGTCGGTCGTAGACGACGCGTTGTCCTATCTCGGCTGCACGGCCGAGGTCGTCACGCTCGACCCGCGCTCGATCGAGGAAGTGCTGGGGACCGTCGAGCAGGTCGGCGGCGTGCTGGGCGAGGCGGATCGGGCCGCGGGAATCGTGGAGGACGCACGCGAGCGCCTGTTGCGCGTGCGCAGCCAGCTCACCTTGGAACTACCCCGTCCGGTGCTCATGCTCGAGTGGACGGACCCGCCGTTCTCGGCCGGTCACTGGGTGCCGGACCTCGCACGGCTTGGCGGTGGCGATGCTGTGCTGGCGAATCCAGGCGTCGACTCGGTACGACTCGACTGGGCCGCCATCGAGTCGTCACACGCCGAAGTCGTCGTGGTCGCGCCGTGCGGATACCACCTCGCGGCCGCAACCGAGATCGCCGAAGCAACGCTCGCCCACGGCGCGCTGCCGCCGTCGGCCGAAGTGTGGGCCGTCGACGCCGACGCCTTCTTCGTGCGCCCGGGCCCCCGTGTGATCGCCGGCGTCGAGACGATGGCGTCGATCCTGCACCCAATGGCGTGCGGCGCGCCCGACCCGTCGATCGCCACCCGCATCGCCTGACCGATCGGTTCTTGTGCTGTTTTGGGGCGCTATGGGGCCCGGAACAGCACAAGAACGCGTGGGTCAGTCGTAGTCGCCGGCGTCGCCGAGGGTGTTCGTCAGGAAGTTGACGAGGACGGGCATCGTTTGGAGACGGCGGGTGATCAGGAACGCGTGGCCGGCGCCCTTGACGACGTGAAAGTGCGCGTTCGGCAACGCACGCGACCAGAACTCGGCTTGGTTCATCTCGACGACGGTGTCGCTGTCGCCGGCGAGAACGAGGACGGGCGCTGAGACGGTGCTGTAGTCGTCGGCGCCACTACGGCCGGCGGCCTCGACGTTGGCGACGTCGTTGCGGAAGCCGACCCACGGTGCCGGCGCATCGATGTGGCTGCGCGCGAATTCGGCGAGCCGATCCCGCATGAGCGGATCGGACTCGAGCGAACGGTGTTCGGCCTCCGTGAGACCTTTGGTCAACTCTTCCTCGCCGATCCCGCCGCGCACCTTGCGACGCGTGATCACGCGCTGCAGATTGCCGACGGCCTCCCACAGGTACGGCACCTGCAGTGCGGCGCGCATCTTCGGCGGGAACGGGAAGATGTGGGCCGCCATTGCGCAGACCATTACGAGACCGGCGCAGCGGTCGGGGAAACGGGACGCGAACGCCGCGGCCGACGGGCCACCGCCGGACACGCCGATGATCGTCGCCTGCTCGATCCCACACGCGTCGAGTAGCGCGGCGTACGCCGCGGCCTGTTCGACCGGCGTGCGTCCCGTCGTGATCGGTGTGCGGCCGTAACCGGGGCGCGACGGGAGGATGACGCGGAACTCGCCAGCGAGGTCATGCGCGAGCGGCAGTAGTTGCCGGTAGGAGCCGGGCGTGCCGTGGATGAGAAGAAGCACCGGACCGCGCTCACCGATGAACGCCGCTTCGATTCGCCCCCGCGTGGTGTCGACCTCGCGTACTTCCGCTTGCTCGGCGATGCCGACGGCCGCGTGGGTGATCGGCTCGTCAGGATGCGTCGACAGCGCCGCGCCGATGGCGTCGGTCGCATGCCGGCCGAGACTCATCGACTCCTCGTAGCCCATGCGGAACGGCTCGGCGAAGTAGCCGTGCCACGACGGAGCGAAGCCGGCGAACAACGGTTTGGTGCCCCGCGCGGCTTCGATGCGCGCCTGCATGCCCTGCGTCGCCTCGCCGGGAACGCCGACGATGTGCTCGTCGCCGATGGCCCACTCGAGCAGTTCGACGTCCTGGCGTTTGCGCGAACGGTTCAACACCGTGAGGACGGTCGTGCCGACCGGCACCGACAGCCGACGCGACCACACGCGGATACCGTCGCCTTCCACCGGCTCGGCCTTGCGCAGTGCGCTCGAGACCGACGCCGCCATCGACTCGCCGAGTACCGCCGCCGCCTTCAGAGCGTCGGGCGCAGAAACCTCCCACTCGGTGTCGGCTGGATTGATGTCGCCCTCACAGCCCTGCAGGAAGATCGAGGTGCCTCCGAGCGCGTCGGCCATCGAGTCACGAAACGGCCCGACCCAGTCGACGTTCACGACGCAGTGTTCCGGCCCCGTGACGACGGGATGCATCCCGAAGTTGGCGACGGTCGCGACGACAGACCCGTCGTCGGCGACGAAGGACAACGCGACGAACGCATCGCTCCACTCGCGCCGACGACGGTTCTTGCCCGCGCCGGCCGGAAGCGAGCCGCGCGCGATGCGCGGTTCCACGCTGACGGGCGACGCGGCGGCCGCACGCGCGGCGCGCACCGAAGCCTCGACGAGCGTGTCCCGGTAACCCTCTTGGATCGTCCACCCGAGTGCGGCCGTGCCCGGCTGGCACGACGGACCACCGTGGGTGTGAATACAGCTCGTCATCACGCGCTCGACACCGATGCCCAACTCAGCTGCGACGGCCTCACGAATCGGACGCGACCAGGTGCTGTCGAGCGCGAGCACGTCGAAGACGAGCAGGCAGACGGGAGCGTCGCCCGGCGACTCGAGCCAGAGCGCACGCAGCGTCAGCTCATCGGCGATCTCTTCGGCGGCATGTTTGCGCGCGCCGTACCCGGCGAGACGCACGGGCAGCTTCGGCGTGATCGTTTCGACGGCCACGCCGGTGCGCAGCTTCACAACACGTCTCCCGCGACCTTGACGATCGCGGCCGCGACGTCCTCACACTCGCTTTCGGTGAAACGCGGGCCGATGCCCACCGTCACCGAGCGCGCCGCGAGGTCCTCGGTTTGCGGGCACATACCCATGGCGTAGTTGACGGCGGTGGGATGCTCCGCGCAGTTCCACGGACCGCCCTTCCCCGTCGCCGTGCGCTTCGCCAAGATGGCCGGCGCCGAGTACACGGGCAGCCCCTCGTACATCTGAGCTGCGCCCACACGTTCGGCGCGCAATCCGCTGACGATCGCGCGCGCCGCGTCACGCGACGGTGCGAACCACGTGAGGCTCGAGCCGACGGCTCCGGCCGCATCCGGACGGCGCCGCGACGCCAGCCCGTCGATGGGCCCGACGAGCTTCTCGACGGCGTTGGCGTTCGCGCGCAGCGACTCGATCAGCCCGTTGAGCCGGCCGAGTTGGATGGTTGCAATCGCGCCGGCGATCTCGGTCATGCGGAGGTTCTCGCCGACGAAGGGTTCACCGAGTTCGCCGCCACGAGACGAGCCGTGCTGCGTGATGAACTGCCCGCCCTGATCTTGGTAGCGAGCCGCGCGCAGCCCGAGGGCATCGTCGTTCGTGACGACAGCACCGCCTTCACCCGTCGTGATGTTCTTCTGCGCCTGCAGCGAAAAGCAGCCGATCGCACCGATCGTTCCCGCGCTGCGATCGTTGTAGGTGGCGCCGATGGCCTGTGCGCTGTCCTCGATGACGGGGATGTCGCGCGCCACCTTCAGGATCGCGTCCATGTCGGCCACGACGTTTTCGAGATGCACCGGCATGATCGCAGCCGTACGCGGCGTGATTTTCGTCGCAAGGTCGACGGGGTCCATGGTCAGTGTGTCGTCGACTTCGCAGAACACCGGCACCGCACCGGCGGTGACCACCGCGTTCACCGTCGCGATGAACGTGAATGCCGGCACGATGACCTCGTCACCGCAACCCACGCCGAGCGCGGCAAGCGCCACGCGCAAGGCGGCCGTTCCGCTCGACACACCGATGGCACGCGCGACACCCAACGTCGACTGCAGCCCGGCTTCGAACGCGTGCACCTGGCTCGACTCGAGCGGTGCGTCGTACCGAAACAAGAGGTGGCTGTCGATCACCGCCGCGACCGCTGCGAGCTCCTCCTCCGAGAGCAGCCCGATGCCCTTCGCCAGTGATCGACTCATCCGCTAACCGGCCTTCTTGAACAAGGGACGTAGGTCCCGGGCGCCGCTCTTACCCGGCCCCATGACCTTCCAGTAGCTCGGGTACTCGAGGAAGTCGTACCGGTTCGCACCGTCGTTCCACTTGATGACGGTCCAGTCGTCGATCGCCTTGGTCTTGTAAGGACCGCCGAGCGGCATCGACCAGTCCATCGGAACCGTTGCGTCGAAATAGAAATCGTTCGTGATTGCGTCGGCGCCGACGATCAGGGAATTCGCAGTGAGCTCGCCCGTCATCTTCAGACCACGACGCATCATCTCGACGGGAGGGAGCAGCAGCGCGCACGCGAGCTGCACCGCAGCCGAGTCCCCTTCGTTGTCGTCGTTGTAGCGCTCGTAGATTCGCTTGCAGTTGCCCTCGGCGGGATGCTGCCCGTGGGGCACGCGATAGGTGAGCCCGATCGCGTTGTCCCACTGGCGCTTGTCCATCAGGTTCGCGGCGAGCGGCGTGTCGATGAGCGCGGTGTAGGACGTCCACGTCCAAGCTTCGGGGAACCACAGCGCCTGTGTCGCCGCGTTGGTGAAGAAGATCAGCGCGATCGGGTTGAACGCCATGAAAAACACCTGGTCGCAACCGGCGGCTTTGAACTTCGCCACCGCGGCGCCGGCCTGTTGCTGCGCCGTGGACACGTCGTCGGCGTAGCGCACGGTCGACGCGAACTTGAGTCCGTACTTGGCCATCACGCGATTCAGCGTGGCCTCGTTGCCGTTCCACTCAGCGTCGTCGGGATGCACGAGGCAGGGAACGTGTGCAGCCGTGTTGATGTAGTTGGCCGCGAAGCTCGCCCACACTTTGAGCGCGCTCCCGATGGCGTACAGCCCGATGCCGTTGGGCCCGAAGGCCTGCAACGACTTCTCGTCTTCGCGGCCCGACAACGTCGGGATCTTCTTCGCGATCGAATAGTCCGACACGTCGTGGATGCCGGGCACGACGAGGAACACCTTGTCCTGGTCGACGAGTTTGACCGCGGCGGCCGCGGCCTTCTCCGGGCAGCCACCTGATCCGTCGTCGGCGACGTCGAGCACGACCTTGCGCCCACCCACGCCGCCGGTGTCGTTGACGTAGCGCACCATCGCATCGAAGGACTTCTGCGGATCACCCGTCACCGCTTCGCCGAGAGCTGCGGAAAGCGCCCCCGAGTCGCCGCAGCCCGACACGTTGTAGGTCAGGCCGATCTTCACCTCTTTGTCGGTGACGCCCTGGGTCTTGAGTCCGTAGTTCGGTACGGGGCCCTTGCCTCCACCCGCCGTCGACGTCGACGGAGTCCCGCCGGGAATCGTCGTTGCCGCGCCGGCCAACGGATCACCGGTCGATCCCGTCGTCGTGGAATGGCCACCCGTCGTCGATGGCCCACGGTCACCGGCGGCGAGATTGCTGCCGTTACCCGTGCTGCCTGCGTCGCGCTTTCGAAGCTCGGCGTTGACCTGACCGATCGACGAGATGGCGGAGACCAAGAGGCACGCGATCAGGATCGCCAGGGTTTTGGTGCCTTGTTCGCTTCGCAGCCACGTCGTGCCCCGGTCGACGTTGGTGCGCACGTCGCTCATGCTCGCGTAGTCGAACTTGTCAGTGCGGCGCGCAGCCCCCACGCTGCGGCGGACTTGAAGCCCGCGGGCGCCGCGCTCAGCTCGATACGTCGCTGCGGTGCGTGCTCGGCGAGGTGCTCGCGCAACGCCGGATAACGGTGCGCGATGCCACCCGCCAGTACGACCAGTGAGGGCGTCGCTTGCGGTTCGCGGCCCAGCGCGTCGGCGATCGCAACCGCAGCGCGCTCGATGGCATCCGCCTCGATCGGATCGGGCAACGCCCATCCCGCCGCAACCGTTTCGAGGCAACCGGTCTGGCCGCACAGGCAGACGTCGGCCGAGTAGCCGGTGAGGTGCCCGAGCAGGTTCGACGCCGTCACCATGCCGTCTTTCACCACCGCCGCACCGACGCCGGTGCCAACGCATACGTACACGAGCTCGCGCACGTCTTGGCGCAGGGCGACTTCCCCGAGCGCCGCCGCCTCGGCGTCGTTCAGCACCAGTTCGGCCGACGGGCCGATGCCGAGTTCGACCGCCGGATCGACGTCGAGCCACCCGAGGCTGGAGGCAGCCAGCACGCGGGTGCCTTCGATCAAACCCGGAGTCGCGATGGCGAGGCGGGCACCGGGCTGACGGGCCGCGCCGTCGACGCGCACGACGGTGCCGTCGGGCGCGAAAACGACGGTCTCGACGGAGCTTCCGCCGATCTCGACGCAAGTGATGTGCGCGTCAGCCATTCCAATAAGTATGTACTCCTTGCGAATTGGTGTTGTCCAGTAGTCTCCGAGGCAATGCGCGGGAAAAACCGGCCGTGGCTCGCGGCGCTCGAGGGCTATTACGGCCCACCGTTGGCGCATGACGAGCGCGTCGCGCTGGTCGAGTGGCTGGGCGCCCACGACTACGACGCCTACGCGTACTCGCCCAAGGACGACCCGTACGCGCGTGATTTGTGGCGCGAGCCGTATCCCGCCGACGAACTGGCCCGCTTCGCCGAACTGGTCCACGTGTGCCGTGACGCAGGACTGGAACTGTCGATGACGATGAACCCGGGCCTCGACTGGCGCGCCGGTGACGCCTCGGAGATCGACGCGCTCGCGGCCAAGCTCGAAGCATTCCGGTCGATCGGTGTGGCCGGGCTTGCGGTCGCGTGGGACGACGTGCCCGGCGGCGGAGCGGTGGTCGGCGCCGAGCACGGGGCTGCGGTGGCCCGCGTCTTCGAACGAGTCGGCGGCGACCGTTGGTTCACGTGTCCGGTCGACTACTCGGCCCGCGAACCCACCGAATACCTGCGCGCCTTCGCCGATGCACTGCCGCCCGAGGTGGCCATCGTCTGGACCGGGACCGGCATCGTCAGTCCTCGACTGACCGGCACCGACGCGTCGTCGTTGTCGACCGCACTCGGCCGCGACCTGATGTTCGGCGAGAACTTTCCCGTCAACGACGGCGGCATGGCCCATGTGATGCACCTCGGTCCGTACCCAACGCGCGACGCGTCGTTCGTCGCTGCGACGACGGGCGCGGTCGTGAACTTCATGCACCGGCCGCGTGCCTCGCGCCTCGGGCTGGCGGTCGCCGCGAAGTTCTGGCGCGATCCCACCGGCGATCGCTACGCCCAGTGGGAAGAAACGCTCGGCGAGTTTCCGGGCCTCGAGCCGCTGGCGCGCGCGTGCAGCAGTTGGGTCGACGATCCCGAGCCCGATCGCCGCCTCCTCGCGATGACCGACGCCGAGCTCGAGCAGTTCCTCACTGCCGGTTGCCGCGACGGTCTCGAGCCGACGCTCGCCGCCGAGCTCGAGCCGTGGCTCGCGCAATGGGAGGCCGAGGCGAAGGCAATGCAAGCCGCGCTCTGGCTCGTGGCGAACGACGCGCCGGTCTCGATGGACGAAGTCGGCGCGATGGCCCAGCACTGGTACGACGCGCGCCGCAGCGAGACCCAAGCGTTCGGCATCCGCTTCGCGTATTACCCGGTCAGTGATCGCGTCGGCGACCGACTCGTGTCGGATCCGGTGTCGATCGTCGAAGGCAGCAACCTGACGGATCGGCTGTGTCGACGCGCGCTGGACGCGGTACGCCCGTGACGCGCTTAGGCGACGAGGCGGAACGTCTCGCTGAGCACGAGCGCACTCGCTCCGAGCAGGGTTACGTCGGCGCCGAGATCCGAGGCGCGGATCGACAGACGTGTGAGCGAGCGCGCACGCGCGTGCTGCTCGAGTTTGCGCCGGAACAGTTCGCCCCCTCCGAGCGCGTCACCGTGGAGAATGAACACCTCGAGGCTCAGCACCTGGTTGAGGTTGGCGAGCCCGATCGACAGGTTGTTCGCGTACCGCTCCAACAGGTCGGCCGCGGCCGCGTTCGTGTCGGCCAGCGCCACGAGTTGGTTGCAGTTCATGACCTCTGCGTTCGGAAGCGCCGCAGCCTCGGCTTCGCGGCGCAGCCAACGCAACGTTGCGATCGTCTCCCAGCAGCCGCGCAGACCACAGTCGCACGCGTCGCCGTCGATGACCACGGCCGTGTGACCGACTTCGCCGGCGCTGCCGTGTCGCGAGCGAACAATGACGTTGTTGAGCACGATGCCGACGCCAAGCCCGTCGCCCGTTTGCACCGAGGCGAACGTCTCGACGCCACGGCCCACACCGAACCAACGCTCGGCGGCGGCCTGGGCGCGGGTGTCGTTGTCGATGTAGACGGGCAATTCGGTGCGGCTGAGCGCGTCGAAGATCCGTCGGCCGTCGGCGCCCGGAACACGGCCCGAACCGAGGATTTCACCGGTCGACGTATCGCAGACGCCGGGCACGGCCACTCCGATACCGACGGGCGATGCGCCTTCCCGCACCTCGTCGACCGCGGCGGCGACGGCGCGACACACGCCGCCCGCGTCGGTGCGATCCGCGAAGGCGACGTTCGTGCGGCCGCGGATCGTGCCAACGGCGTCGACGAGGCAAGCCTCGACTCCCTCGGAAGTGACGGACGCCGCGACTGCGAGACCGGCACCAGGCGCGAACCACACCGGACGCGCCGGCTTGCCGATGGCGCCGCTGTTCAGCGCGTCGTGTTCTTCGAGGATGCCGGCGTCGATCAGGCTCTGCACGATCGTGCCCATGGTCGCTCGGGTGACGCCGGCAGCGCGGGCCAGATCGGAGCGGGAGAGCGGGCCTTGATCGGTGAGCGCCTGGAGCACGCGCGAACGATTCAGATCGCCCACGCGGCGGGGCGACAGCAACGACGACGTCTTTGCGACTCGCCCCCGATCAGTCATATCCAGAATGTATCGGTCGAATGCAAACCCGCGTCCTAGCCGTACGAGAAATAGGGGTCGCTTTCGGTGGCTTCGAGGTGTTGCGAGACGTTTCGTTCGATGTGGCCGACCGCGAAATCCTCGGCTTCATCGGTCCGAACGGCGCCGGCAAGACGACGCTGTTCGACGCGATAAGCGGGTTCGTTCCGTCGACGGGTCAGCTCTGGCTCGGCGAGAACGAACTCACGCACCGGTCGCCGTCCGAACGCGCCGAGGCCGGCATCGGCCGCAGCTTCCAGGACGCGCGCCTGTTTCCCGCGATGACCGTGCTCGACACGTTGCGCGTGGCGCACGAACTGCTGCTGCGCAACGGCACCCACGAACGCGACATCACCGGCGGCGCCGTCGACATGATCGAGCTGCTCGGGCTCGGCGCGTACCGGGACAAGCTCGTCCGCGAGCTCTCGACGGGTACCCGTCGCATCGTCGACCTCGCCTGTCTGCTCGTCCGTAAGCCGTCGGTCGTGCTGCTCGACGAGCCGTCATCGGGCATCGCGCAGCGCGAAGCAGAGGCGCTTGGTCCGATGATCCGCACGATTCGTGACGAGCTCGGTTGCGCCGTGCTGCTCATCGAGCACGACATGCCGCTGATGCTCGGCGTCGCCGACCGCCTGCACGCGCTCGAGACGGGCTGCACGGTGACGAGCGGCGCGCCGCTCGAGGTGATCCGTCATCCGGAAGTCGTGCGCTCGTACCTTGGCGACGACGCCGCCGCGATCAACCGGTCGGGCCGCTAGATGGACTACATCCTCCTCGGCCTCGCGATCGGCATGGCCAACGCGTTGCTCGCGGTCGGCATCGTGCTCACGTACATGTCGACGCGGGTCATCAACCTCGCGCACGGTGAGCTCGGTGCGTTCTGTGTGGCGACGATGCTCGCCCTCACTCGCAACGCCCATTGGAACTACGGCGCCGCTTTGCTCGCGAGCCTCGCCGCAACGGGTCTGCTCGCGGCGATCATCGAACAGGGCGTGATCCGCAGACTCGAGAAGGCGCCTCGTCTCATCGTGCTGATCGCCACGCTCGGCGTGGCGCAGCTTGTGATCGTTGCGCGCCTCGTCATCCCGAAACCGAACAACGCGCTCATCACCGGCGCCAATGTGTTCCCCGTCCCGATCGACAACCCCGTCGTCGAGTTCGGCCGCGTCGTGCTGCGCCCCCAACACTTCATCGCTTTGGTCGTCGGTCCGCTCGTGGCGCTGGCCGTCGTGCTTCTGCTGCGGCGCACGACGTACGGCATCGCCCTGCGCGCGGCGGCGCAGAACAGCTCGCGGGCGTTGCTCGCCGGCATCCCGGTACGCCGCGTGTCGACCATCGCGTGGATCGCTGCCGGCGTGTTGTCGGGGATCGCGTCGATGTTGCTGGCGCCCGTCGTCGGCTACTCGTCGAGCGAGGCCGTCGGTCTGCCGTTGCTCATGCGCGGCCTCGCGGGCGCGACCATCGCCGGATTCGACAACCTCGGCGTCGCGTTCGGCGCCGGCCTCGCCATCGGCGTCGCCGACCAGCTCATCTTCTTGTCGACGGGCCGTGCCGGTATCACCGACCTCGTCGTGTTCGCCGTCGTGCTCATCGTCCTCTACACGCGACGCGAGCGCTACAAGCGCACGAGCGCGAACGAAGAATCGAACTGGGACACGGGCGACGTCAGCCGGCCGCTGCCCCTCGCGATCCTGCAGCATCCGCGTTGGCAGCTCGCCCAGCGCGTCGGCCTCGCGGCAATGGTCGTGGCGGCGGTGGTGTTGCCCCTCGTGCTCACGCAATCGGCGCTGTTCTTCACGGCGACCGTGTTTCTCGTCGCGATCGTCGCGGTGTCGCTCACCATGCTGACGGGTTGGGCCGGTCAGCTGTCGATCGGACACTGGGGCATCGCCGGCGTGGGCGGGGTGGCCGGCGCGCACCTCGTCACGATCAACCACCTGCCTTTCCCGGTCGCGCTGATCGCGGCGGGCGTCGTCGGCGGACTCAGCGCGTTGATCATCGGTTTGCCGGCGCTGCGCCTCGAAGGCACTGCCCTCGCCGTCGTCACGTTGGGTTTCGGCGTCGCCGCGTCGTCGTGGCTGTTCAGTCAACCGTGGATCCGCTCGAGCGAATCGCTGCAACGCCCGTCGTACCTCGACAACCGCACGTATTACGTCGCCGCGTTCGTGATGCTCGCGCTCGCGATTGCCGTCGCCCGTCGGCTGCAGCACAGCCGCATCGGCCGCAACCTCACCGCGGTGCGCGAGAACCCGCGCCAAGCCGAAGCGTTCGGCGTCAACGTCGTGCGCACCAAGCTCACTGGATTCGTGGTGTCGGGCACCTTCGCCGGACTGGC
The DNA here is from genome assembly GCA_048498715.1 of Actinomycetota bacterium. Classification (GTDB taxonomy): domain Bacteria; phylum Actinomycetota; class Acidimicrobiia; order Acidimicrobiales; family JACCXE01; genus JACCXE01. The sequence goes on from JBEHXL010000018.1 coordinate 59,333, forward strand.
CGGCTTCATGTGGGCGCTCGGCGTCGGCTCGGCCAACGGCGAAGTGTTCACGCCGGTGCGGTCGCTCGTGCTCGTCACTGCTGTTGTGATCGGCGGCCTCGGCTCGATCCCGGGCGCGGTCATCGGCGCGTTCTACATGCTCGGCATTCCGTACTTCGGCTCGAACATCTCGACCTACATCGGTCTGCTGTCGACGGGCATCGGCGTACTCGTCCTCGTCATGTTCCTCCCGGGGGGTTTCGCTCGCATCGGGGTCGTGCTGCGCGACCGCCTCGCGCAGCACCTCACAGGACTCGACCCGAACCCCGACGTCGTACCGACGTCACTCGACGGGCTCGCAGAGAAGGTGCGATGAAGCGGCTGCGGCTTTACCTCGCCGGCGAGGCGCTCTTTCCGATCGTCGTGCTGTTCATGCTCAACGCGGTCGACGAGTTCGACACGCGCCTTTTTGAAGTCCTCGGGCCCGACATCGCCAAGCACTTCCACGTCGGTGTCGGCACGTTCGGAATCATCAACGTTCTCAGCATCATCGTCGTACCGCTCATCGCCTTGCCGATCGCGTCCGCCGGCGACCGCGGCAAACGCATGCCCCTCGCCATCCTCGGCGCCGCCGCGTGGGGTTCGTTCTCCGTCGGGACGGGCGCGGCGCCGATCCTCGCGGTGTTGATGATCATGCGCGCCGGTTCGTCGATGGGCAAGGTCGTCAACGGCCCCATCCACTACGGCCTCATCGGCGACTTCTATTCGCCGAAAGCGCAGACCCGCGCGTTCGGCATTCACTCGTTGGCCAACCCGATCGGCGGCGTCGTGGCCGCGTTGCTCGGTGGCGCCCTCGCCGACGCGTTCGGATGGCGCGTGCCGTTCCTGCTCTTCGGCATCCCGACCGCGATCGCCGTGATCGTCGCCTTACGGCTGAAGGAGCCCGAGCGCACCCACGTCGTCAATGCCGACGAGCCGGCCGGACCGCCGATGAAGGTCGCGTGGCGACAGCTCTACCAACTGCGCTCGCTCCGCTACCAGTGGTTCGGGCTCGCCTGGTGCGGTGGCGCCGTGATCGGCATCGGCACACTCGTGCCGTTCTTTCTCGAGAAGGAATTCGGCGTGGAGGCGTTCGGTCGCGGCGCCATCATCGCCGTCGGCCAGATCATCGCAACCGCGGCGACGCTCGCCGGCACTGCGTTGATGCAGACCCGCGCCAACGACGCGCCGAGCAAAGCGCTGCGACTGCTCGCCAGCGCAGGCGTCGTCGCCGGAGCCGGTCTCGTGGCCTGCGCCGCAGCGCCGACGCTGGCCCTGTTCTTGTTGCCGCTGTTCGTGATCCTGGCGGTGTTCGCCTTGGTGACACCGGGCCTTGCGTCGATCACGACCTTCGTCGCGCCTCCCGAGCTGCGCTCGATGGCGTACGCGGTCGGTGGTGTCGTCGCGCTCGCGGGCTTGCCGTTCGCGATCATCGGTGCGCAGATCGGCGAGCACGCCAATCTGCGCCTCGCCACCATGTTGATGACGCCGGTGTTCCTGCGCGGCGTTGCCTACTTCTTCCAGGCGACGCGTTACCTCGACGACGACATCGCCCGCCTCGATCCGTCGACACCCCACGACGACCCCGACAGTGACGACATCGTGTTGTCGGTGCGTGATCTCACGGTCTCGTACGGCCCGGTGCAGGTGCTCTTCGGCGTGAACCTGGAAGTGAAGCGAGGCGAGATCGTTGCGTTGCTCGGCACGAACGGCTCCGGAAAGTCGACGATCCTCAACGCCGTGTCCGGTCTCATCGAACCGACGGGCGGCCACGTCTGGTTCGACGGCGACTTCATCACGACGGAACGGCCCGAGCGAGTCGCGGCGCGCGGCCTCGTGCAGGCGCCCGGCGGAAAGGGCGTGTTCCCCGGCCTCACCGTCGAAGAGAACCTCCGCATGGCCGCGTTCCTCCTGCGGCGCGACGGCGACGAACTCGAACGCCGCCTCGCCGAGGTGTTCGAACTGTTCCCGCGTCTCGCCGAGCGAGCCAAGCAGCGCGCCGGCGACCTGTCGGGCGGCGAACGCCAGATGCTCACGATCGCCGGCGCCTTCTTGCTGCATCCAAAGCTGCTCATGATCGACGAGTTGTCTCTCGGTCTGGCGCCCACGGTCGTGCAAGAGCTCCTGCAAGCGGTACGCGCCATGAACGCAACCGGCACGACGATCGTCATCGTCGAACAGTCCGTCAACGTCGCGCTCACGCTCGCCGATCACGCCTACTTCCTGGAGAAGGGCGAGGTGCGTTTCGACGGGCGGACGGCCGACTTGATGAAGCGCGACGACCTGGTTCGATCCGTATTCCTCGAAGGTGCCGCGAAGGCCGTCAAGAAGAAGTAAGCAAGCTGCATGCAGCTGCGCCCGCGCTACGACGCCGACCCGATTCTCGTCATCGAAGGCGTCACCGACCCGTCGGCCGCACTGTTGCGCCAGCGCCGCCGTTTGCTCGCCACGCTTGCATCGCTCACGGACGAACAGTGGGCGGCGCCGAGCCGTTGCGACGAGTGGACGACCCAGGGCGTCGTCACGCATCTCATCAGCACCGATCAGTTCTGGGCGATTTCCTTCAGCTCCGGCTTGCGCGGCGAGCCGACAAAGTTCTTGGGTTCGTTCGACCCCGTCGCGTCACCGTCACAAATGGTGAAGGACCACGCGGCGTTGACGCCGGCCGAGGTGCTCGAGCGCTATCGCGGCGCGGTCGAGAGCCTCGCTGCGGTCGTCGAAGGCGTGCCCGCGGATCAGTGGATCACGGCAATCGCAGAAGCACCGCCCGGCCACCTCTCGCTCGCGGCAACCGCGCTGCACGCGCTGTGGGACAGCTGGATCCACGAGCGCGACATCGCGATGCCGCTGGGCCTTCCGCTGACCGAGGACGCCGAGGAGATGGAGTTGATCCTGCGGTACGCGGTCGGCCTCAGCCCGTCGTTCCATGCGTCGATCGGGGCCGACAAGACTGGCGTGCTCGCGGTCGAAGCGACCGAACCGGATCTCTCGCTCGTGGTGCGAGCCGGGCTGTGCGTACTGGTGAGCGAAGGCACGGATACGAACGCGCCGCGACTGAAGGGCCGCACCGTCGATCTCATCGAGGGCCTCAGCCACCGCGCACCACTCGCGCACGACCTGAGCGGCGAGGATGCATGGTGGCTGCAAGGCCTCGCTGAAGTCTTCGACAAGGCCTGATTCAGGCGGCCGGCTCCAAGACGATTACCGGGATCTTGCGCGAGGTCTTGGACTCGTAATCGGCGAAGCCGGGATAGTCCTGCTTCTGCTTGGACCAGATACGTTCGCGCTCGTCCCCTTCGGCGACACGCGCGACGACGCTGTGACTCTCGGTACCGACCTCGATGGACGCGACAGGGTTTGCTTTCACGTTGAAGTACCAATCGGGGTTGGTCGGCGCACCACCCTTCGACGCGAACACGATGTAGGCGTCACCTTCGCGTCGGTACGCAAGCGGGTTGATGCGCGCCGCGCCGCTCTTGGCGCCCGTCGTGTGCAGCAGTAGAAGGGGAACGACTTCGAACTTGCCACCGACCTTGCCGTCGTTGGCGCGGAACTCTTCGATGATCTGTTCGTTCCAGTTACTCATGCTTTGTTCAGCCCGGTCGCGGCGCGATTCATTCCCCGTAGGGTGGACGGCGTGTTCACGCACGACGACCTCGTCACTGTGACGGACTACGTGTCGGCTGCGTGGTCGCACGGCCTCGACCGCGACTGGTCAGTGCCGGCGGGCACGCTCGACTGGTCGTGTAAGTACACGGCGAGCCACTGCTTCGACGCGACGCTCGCGATCGGGGTGTTCCTCGCGTCCCGCCGCACCGATCGCTATCCCGACTGGGGCGATCCAATGCCCGTCGCCGACGATCCAAAGCCGGATCAACTCGCGGAAGCGATCGCCGTTGCCGGACGTCTCGTCGCGGGTGTCGTCGCGACGACGCCACCCGACGTCGAAGCGATCCTCATGCGCAACCCTGTCGTACTCGCCCCGCCCACCGACTTTGCGCCGCGCGCCGCCCTCGAAGCGATCCTCCACGGCCACGACGTCGCCCAAGGACTGGGCTTGGAGTTCCGTCCTCCGGCTGACGTCTGTGAACGCCTGCGCGACCACACCAAGGACTGGCGCCACTGGCACAGCGGCGTGTGGCCGCCGCTGCCGTTCACCGACGACCCGTGGGCCGACCTCGTGATCGGCTCAGGCCGCGCCTGACCGATTCTTGGGTCGAGAACCTCAGGAGCCGTCGGGATAGCCGCCCCGGTGGGAGACGACGGGGTGGTGCGGGATCGTCCTCATGGGCGCGATCGTCGAGCGCCAACCACCCGGATAGGGCTCGAGACCCTTGAAGAGGGGCGCGCTGGTAGACCCGTCGCCGACGAGCACTTCGAGTTCCGTACGCGCCTTCGCGAGCGGCGCAACGCAGCGCGCCTCCCATTCGCCTTCGATGGCGCGTAAGGACGACGAAAACGTGTCGCGCACCGCTGCGCCCGCGTCACTCAGGCGGACCTGCTTGCCGCGTTTGGGCGCGGCCTCGACGATCCAGAGGCCAAGACGTTCGCCGAGCGGCACGCCTGCATCCCACGCCTTCTTGGCGACACCCGTCACCACGGGCAGGTCGCGCACGAGCACGGGCCCGTCACCGAAAGGCCGCAGCAGGTTCTGCGCAACGCACAGCGGGACCATTGCGGGCTCGTCGAACTCGATCGTGATGTTCATCAGCGCTTGGGCGAGGAGACCAAGCAGCCCGAGGTGATCGGGCGCCCGGCTGACGGGTTGCGCGAGTGCCGGGAACCGGAGGTCGTGGCCGTGGATCGGGAAGTACTCCGGCAGCGGTCGGTCGATCGAGGTGACGACGCCGATCAACGCGTGTTGGAGACGATCGAGACCACGCTTGGCCCAGCGCGCCTCCACGATGTCGAAGGCCTTGGCCCAGTGGTCGCGCGCCGCCGCGCCGTACTGCGTGGGACGCACCATTGCGTCGGCGTCCTTCTTCTTCGGTGTCGCGCCGATGTCAGGCGTGTAGGTGACGTAGCCCCAACGCCGCATGCCGTGAAAGAGGACATGCACGGGATCGGGCGAACCGGCCTTCGCCGCCAACTCGCCCATCGGGATGCCGTCGTCCGGAACGAACTGCAGGAAGGTCGAATACATCGCGGTCGAGCCCAGCCACGTGCCGGGCGGGCCGCCATGCTCGTACTCGTTGTCGAGTTCGATCGTGAGCGCGACGAGCGCCTGAGCCAGAAGCGACGCGAGCGACGCCTGCGTCTTCACTGCGATCGCAACCAGTCTCGAGCGCGCATCGCGCCATGGCCTCCCTTGTACTCGACGAGGTCATCTGACCACGCGTCGATGGCCGCCGCCATCGCGTGGGCAATATCGGCGCGTTCGGCCAGACAACTGAGCGGTACCTGTTGCGTGCGGATCGTGAAGAGCACAGCGTCGGACTCGAGACGACGCAGCACCTGCCGTTCGCTGCGCAGGTAGAGATCGGCGTCCTCGCGCGGCGCTGTCGCGTCGGGGAGGAAGTAGGACGGGTCGTCGTGGATCGACCAGTTGCGTCGCCACACCATCTGACCGGTACGGAGCCGTCCGAGGAACCGGTCAACCTTCTCGGCGATCTCGTTCGCGTAGTGCGGGACGGGGCCGTGCACCTCGGCGAGCGGCCGACCGAGCTTGTCCGTCAGACGCCAGTACGACGGAAAGCACAACGACGCGGCGTCGAGGTGCGGACGGCCGTTGCGGAACACCAAAACACAGAGGTCCTCTTGCACGGCGCGGCCGGCGGCGTCCAGTGGATGCAGTCCTTGCGGCGCACCGCCCGTCAACGCCAGAATTTCGTCCGACGCCGACTGCACCGCGACGGAGTCGAGTGCGGCGAACACCTCGTCGTGCCGAGTCGCGAGCAGTTCGTGCTTCCAAGCGAGGTCACGCGCGAAGTCCCCGTCACGAAGGAACAGTCCCTCGTCGAGCGAGCGGGTGCCCATCGACAGCCACGGCGGGCCCGGAGCCATTTGGAGCTCGTCCAACCAGCCCGGCGCGCTCACCTTTACAACCGTATAGGTTCGTCGGCATGTCTATGGCCGCAGGTGACATGTTCGAAGTCGACGAGGTGGAGGTGCGCGGTGTGCACCTCAAGGTGTTCAAGAACGCCTTCCCGTCCATCCGCGCGATGTGGCAATTGACCGCCATTCACGGACCGGCGGACTACCTCGTCTACGAAGACCGTCGGTACACGTACGCGCAGACCCACGAGATCGTCAACGCGTTCGCGGCGCATCTCGTCTCCCTCGGGGTGAACAAGGGCGACCGGGTCGCGATTGCCATGCGCAATCTGCCGGAGTTCGTCTTCTCGTTCTGGGCCGGCGTCTCGATCGGTGCGGTGGTGGTCCCACTCAACGCGTGGTGGACCGGCCCCGAACTGGCCTATGGCCTGACCGACTCCGGCGCCCGCATCCTCATCGCCGACGACGAACGCCTCGCGCGCCTCGAGGGGTTGATGGACGACACCGTCGTCGAACACGTCTTCACCTCGGTCGAAGGCTTCGATGCGGCGCCGCTACCCGACGTGGAGATCGCGCCGGACGACGACGCAACGATCCTCTACACGTCGGGCACGACGGGCAAGCCGAAGGGCGCGGTCGGCACGCACCGCAACTTCGTCGCTCATGTCATGAACGCGATGTACGGCGCGCTCACCGCGGCGGCTGAGGCTGCGGCCGCTGCAGGTGAATCGGCCGCTCCCGCGTTGCCCCCGCAACAGGCCGCGACCGTGCTGACGTTTCCGCTCTTCCACGTCGGTGGCCTGCAGTCGTCGCTCGCACCGCTGTCGGTGTCGGGCGGCAAGATCGTGCTGATCTTCAAGTGGGACACCCAGGTTGTGCTCGACCTCATCGAGAACGAACACATCACGATCATGGCGGGCGTGCCCACCACCATGTTCGAGATGCTCGACGAGGCCAAGCGTCAGGGTCGCGACCTGAGCGCGCTCGGCCAGATCGCGTCCGGTGCGACCCTCGTGCCGCCGGAACTCGTCAAACGGATCGACGAGCAGAGCGACCACCGCACCGCTCCCGGTAACGGCTACGGCCTCACGGAGACGTCGGGCGCCGCGGTCACCAACGGCGGCAAGAACTACGTGTCACGCCCTGACTCCGTCGGGCGTCCGGCGTCGCCCGTCATGGAACTCAAGATCGTCGACAGCGAGAACAAGCCGGTGCCGACCGGCCAGACCGGCGAGATCTGCATCAAGGGTCCGACGGTCTTCAAGGAGTACTTCAACAAACCCGAGGCGACCGCCGACGCGATCATCGACGGCTGGTTCCACACCGGCGACGTCGGCAAGCTCGACGAGGAAGGCTTCCTTTACGTCGTGGACCGCATCAAGGACGTCATCATCCGCGGCGGCGAGAACATCTACGCCGCCGAAATCGAAGCCGTTCTCTACGAGCACCCCGACGTCCAGGAGGCAGCGATCGTCGGTATCCCCGACGAGAAGTACGGCGAGATCGTCGGCGCGTTCATCCGTCTGCACGACGGCGCGACGACAACCGCCGACGAGATCCGCGACTGGGTGCGCGGCCGCCTGGCCGCGTTCAAGGTGCCGGCGGTAGTCGATTTCCGTAGCGACTCGCTGCCTCGCAACGCGACCGGCAAAGTGCTCAAGCGCGAACTCCGCGAGAAGCACGCGACGAACTAGCGCTTCTGTGCGGGTGTGGGGGGGGGGGGGGGGTGGGGGACCCCCCCCCCCCCCCCCCCCCCCCCA
>JBEHXL010000019.1:0-63517 GCA_048498715.1 Actinomycetota bacterium
TGGGTGCGCATGTTCAACCTGAACGGGTCGGCCAACCGCAAGGGCTTCTTCGCTTACGACAAGGCGTTCACCAACGGCATCCGTGTCGTCTGCGGTGGTTCCATCAGCCGCTTCTTCGGTGGCGCCACGCCCGCCGCCAAGGCGCAGATCACCGCACAGTCCGTCGCCCCGCACGGTTCGTCGGCCGCGAAGATCGCAGCGTCGTAACTCTTTCTGTGCGGCTGTGGCGGGGCTATGCCCCGCCACAGCCGCACAGAAGGTCAGTCGCGCGTCGCGCGGTAGGCGAGGGCTTCGAGCGCGTTGAGCACGGCGCCGTCCACCGCGCGTGACACGTAACGCTCGTCGTCGCTCAGGGCGTCGGGCGCGATCACGACGACCCGGTCGGCGAGCGAGGCGAGCGGCGACTTCCTCGCCGAAGTGATGACGGACACGTCGGCGCCGCGTTCCTTCGCCGCACGAACGACGGCGAGCACTTCGGAGGTGCGACCCGAGCGCGATAGCGCGAGAACCGCGCCCTTCTTGTTCAACAGATTCGCGGCGGTGAGCTGGGCTTGGGAGTCGGGATACCAGCCGACCCGAATGCCGAGCGCCAGGAAACGCAGCGCGGCACGCCCAAGCAGGTTGCCCGAGCCACCCACCGCGCAGAACAACGCGGTATCGGCCTGCACCAACGTGTTCGCGATTGCCGCGAGCGCCTCGGCGTCGATGGCGTCGGCCGCGGCGGCGATGTGCTGCGCGTCGCCGAGCATCGAGCGACGGACCAGGCGCGCTTCCTCACTGAGCCCGGTCGTGTCCTCGGTCGTGGGCGTCGCCGTCTTGGCGCCGCTGGCCCGAACCGCAGCCAGCTTGAGCGCTTCAAAGCCTTCGAAGCCGAGCCGACGGGCCGTGCGCACGACGGTCGCCGGGTCGACGCCGGCCTCGCGGGCGATCGACGAGGTGGTTTCGCCGTCGAGATGATCGAAGCGGGCGAGCAGCACGTCAGCCGCGCGGCGCTCGGCAGGAGGAAGTTCGAGTGCCTCCGCCCCGAGCCGCTCCAGGGGGAGCTGCAATGGCGTTGCATCGGCTGACGGCACTCTTGCAATGTAGTTGCAGGCTTGGGAGCCAGGCAACTATGGTGCCCAGTGATGAAGGTCGTCGTCGTCGGTTCCGGAGCTCGGGAGCATGCCCTCGCCGTCGCCCTGGTGCGAACGGCCGAGGTTGTCGCCACGCCTGGTTCACCCGGCATGGCCGCCGTCGCCGAATGTGTCGACGCCGACGCCACCGAACTCGACGCTGATCTCTTCGTCATCGGTCCGGAAGCGCCCCTCGTCGACGGGCTTGCGAACCGGTTGCGCGCGCAGGGCAAGCGCGTGTTCGGTCCCGATGCGGCCGGTGCGCTCCTCGAGGGTTCCAAAGCCTTCATGAAGGAGACCGTCGCCGCGGCCGGCGTGCCGACCGCTCGCTACGCAACCTTCACCGATGTCGACGCGGCCGTCGCCTACCTCAAGGATTCGACCGGCCCGTACGTCATCAAGACCGACGGGCTCGCGGCCGGCAAGGGTGTGCTCGTCACCGCCGATCTCGACGAGGCGATCGCCGACACCAAGGACAAGCTGAGCGGCGCGACCTTTGCGGGCGCCGGCACGACCGTCGTCATCGAAGAGTGCATGGACGGGCCCGAGCTTTCGGTGCTGGCCGTGTGCGATGGCAACGACTACGTGCTGCTGCCCGCGGCGCAGGACTTCAAGCGCATGTTCGACAACGACGAGGGTCCGAACACGGGCGGCATGGGGGCATACACACCGGTGCCGAACGTCGACGTCGACGCCTTGCAGATCGGCGAGAAATTCATCGCCCCCACCCTGGCGTATCTGCGATCGCAAGGCATCGACTACCGCGGCGTTCTCTACGCCGGGCTCATGCTCACGTCCGAGGGCCCGAAGCTCGTCGAATACAACGTGCGCTTCGGTGACCCCGAGTGCGAGGCGGTCGTTCCGGGTCTGCAGGGCGACGTCGCCGCGTTCCTCGCGAGTGCGGCCGATGGCAAGGTCGACGCGAGTCACATTGCTGGCGGTGCGCAGGCGAGTGTCACCGTGATGATCGCGAGCGACGTCGAAGCCGGCGGTGTGATCATCGGCGTCGAGAACGCCAACGCGATCGACGGCGTCGACGTGCTCCACGCGCGCACCAAGGCAGAGAACGGTGCGCTCGTCACTGCGGGCAGCGGCCGCATCCTCGCCGTCACGGGCCGCGCCGCCACGCTGCGCGAGGCACGCGAGCTCGCCTACGCGGGCGTGAAAGAAATCGATCTTCCCGGTGGCTACTACCGGACCGACATCGCGGCGAAAGCCGTAGAAGAAAGCGAGAAATAGGCAATGGCCAAGGTTGCAGTGCTCATGGGTTCCGCCAACGACGACGGCAAGATGGCGGGCGCCAAGGAGATGCTCGAGCGCTTCGGCGTCGAGGTCGACGTGCACGTGATGTCGGCGCACCGCAACCCGGCTGAGGTCTCGAAGTTCGCCACCGGCGCGCGTGACAACGGCTACTCGGTGCTCATCGGTGGCGCCGGCGTCGCCGCCCACCTCGCCGGTGTGCTCGCCGCCCACACGTCGCTGCCCGTCATCGGCGTGCCGCTGTCCGGTGGCATCGCCAACGGTCTCGACGCCCTTCTCGCCACCGTGCAGATGCCGTCGGGCATCCCGGTCGCGACGGTCGCCGTCGACGGCTCGAAGAACGCCGGGATCCTCGCCGCGCAGATCATCGCGGTGACCGACGCGGATGTCGCCAAGAAGCTCGACGAGTTCAAGGCGAACGGCGCCCGTTAAGTGATCGGTCGCTACACCCGGCCGCAGATGGCGGCGCGCTTCGACGACGTGGCCCGCTTCACGGCGTGGCTCGAAGTCGAGATTCTCGCCGTCGAAGGCTGGGCGAAGGTCGGCGTCATCCCGCAGGAGGACGCGACCGCGCTGCGTAATGCTGCGCTGAAGATCGACGAGGAGTTCGTCGAAGCGGTCGCCGAGCGTGAGCGCACGACCGACCACGATGTGGCTGCGTTCGTCGACGTCGTGCAGGAGCGTGTCGGCGGCACCGCCGGCCCGTGGGTGCACTACGGCCTCACGAGCTCCGACGTCGTCGACACCGCGCAGTGCTACGTGCTCACCGGTGCGTGCGACGCGCTGCTGCTCGGCATGGACCACTGGGTCGCCGCGTTGGTCAACCTCGCCGAGAACCATCGCGACACCGTGATGGTCGGCCGCACGCACGGCATCCACGCCGAGCCCACCACGTTTGGCGCCAAGGTCGCGCTGTGGGCGCTGCAGGCCGATCGGGATCGCACGCGTCTGCGCAACGCGCGCAACGCGATCGCCGTCGGCAAGCTGAGTGGCGCCGTTGGCACGTACTCGAACATAGACCCGGCGGTCGAGGAGTACGTGTGTGGGTCGCTCGGTCTGCAGGCGGTGCCGGCGACGCAGGTGATCGCCCGTGATCGTCACGCCGAGTTCCTCTACGCGATCGCCACGATCGGCGCCACGCTCGAACTCGTCGCGACGGAGATCCGTCATCTGCAGCGCACTGAGGTCGGCGAAGCGAACGAGAAGTTCCGCGAAGGCCAGAAGGGTTCGAGTGCGATGCCGCACAAGAAGAACCCGATCAAGAGTGAGAACCTCACGGGCCTCGCCCGCGTGATGCGCAGCTACATCCACCCGGGTCTCGAAGACGTCGCCCTGTGGCATGAGCGCGACATCTCGCACAGCTCGGTCGAACGCATCGTGCTCGCCGACGCGGCGATCCTCACCGACTACGCCATCGCCCGCGCGACGGACCTCGTTGCGAATCTCGTCGTGCACGAGGAGCGCATGATCGAGAACCTCGACGCGTCCTATGGGCTCGTCTTCAGCCAGCCCGTGCTGCTCGCGCTCGTGGCGACGGGCATGCCGCGCGACACCGCCTACCGCATCGTGCAGTCCAACGCGATGAAGGCGTGGGAGACGCGCACCAACTTCCGTTCCCTGCTCGAAGCCGACGCGGATCTCGCCGCGGCGGGCATCGGCCAGGACGTCCTCGACGACGCCTTCGACCTGAAGCGCTCGCTCAAGAACATCGACCGCACATTCACTGCCTTGGAGGCGATCAAGTAATGGCCCGCACGCCCGTTTACTCCGGCAAGGTCCGCGACATCTACGCCGTCGGCGACGACAAGTACCTGTTCATCGCGTCGGACCGGTTGTCGGTGTTCGACGTCGTCCTCAACGAAGCGGTCCCGGACAAGGGCCGCGTGCTCACCGGAATGACGCACTACTGGCTCAACCAACTCGCCGATCTCGCGCCGAGCCACATGATCACGTGCGACCCGGCCGAGATCGCGGCCGCGGGCGCGCCGATCGAAGAAGGCGACGCCGGCAAGGCGATGCTTGTGCACAAGGCCGAGATGCTCTCGATCGAGTGCATCGTGCGCGGCTACATCACTGGTAGCGCGTGGTCCGAGTACAAGAAGTCCGGCACCATGAACGGCACCCCGCTGCCCGCCGGCATCCAGGAGTCCGAGAAGCTGCCCGAGCCGGTCTTCACTCCGTCGACCAAGGCCGAGATCGGCGATCACGACGAGAACATCTCCTTCGAGCAGGCCGTCAACATCATCGGCAAGGAGAACGCCGAGCTCGCCCGCGATCTCTCCGTCACCGCCTATGTCCGTGCGTCGGAGCAGGCGGCCGAGCGCGGCATCATCCTGGCCGACACCAAGTTCGAGCTCGGCTGGATCGACGGCAAGCTGTCGTTCTGCGACGAGGTGCTCACGCCCGACTCGTCGCGCTTCTGGCCCGTGGACGAGTGGAAGCCGGGTGCGACGCCTCCGTCGTTCGACAAGCAGCCCGTGCGCGACCTGCTCGCCGCGACCGGCTGGGACAAGAACCCGCCGGCTCCGCCGATCAGCGACGAGGTCGTGCAGCAGACCCGCGCTCGCTACATCGAGGCCTATGAGATCATCACCGGACTCAAGTTCAGCGATTGGTACGGGGTTAGCTAGATGGCGACGTTCGATGTGTTGGTGGAAGTAAAGCTGCGTCCGGGTATCTCGGACCCGGCCGGTCAGACGGTGGAGAAGTCGCTGCCGACCCTCGGCTTCCCCGAGGTCTCCGGCGTCCACATCGGCAAAGCGATCCGCCTCACGATCGAAGCGGCCGACGAGGCCACCGCCGCCACCCGGGTCGAGGACCTGTGCCGCCGCTTCCTGACCAACCCCGTGATCGAGGACTCGGTCGTCACGATCAACGCGGCGGCCACCGCCTAATGGCGCACGTCGGCGTCGTCGTCTTTCCGGGCACCAACTGCGAGCACGACGTCGCGCTCGCCGTCGAACGCGCCGGTGGCACCGCCGAGCTCGTGTGGCACACCGCCACCTCGCTCGGCGCGTGTGACGCAGTTGTTGTCGCCGGCGGCTTCGCCCACGGCGACTACCTGCGCCCCGGTGCCATCGCTCGTTTCTCGCCGGTGATGGAAGCGGTCAGCAAGGCGGCGGCCGACGGCATGCCCGTCGTCGGTATCTGCAATGGCTTCCAGGTGTTGACCGAGGCCGGGCTGCTGCCGGGCGCGCTGCAGAAGAACGCCGGCTTGTCGTTCCTGTGCAAGGACGTCGTGCTGCGCGTCGAGAACTCGCGTTCGTCGCTGACCCGTGACGTCGCGATCGGCACCGAGCTGCAGGTGCCGATCAATCACTTCGAGGGCAACTACACCGTCGAGCCCGAGACGCTGGCGGAGATCCTCGCCAACGACCAGGTCGTGGTGCGCTACGTCGACAACCCCAACGGATCGGTCGACTCCATCGCCGGCGTGTGCAACACCGCAGGCAACGTCGTTGGCCTCATGCCGCACCCCGAGCGTGCGTCCGACGCGCTGCTCGGGAGCGAAGACGGGCTCGTGCTGCTGAAGGCGTTCCTGAGCGCGACCGCCGTTCGCCGATAGCGATCCTGCACCTTCTGGCGCAACATCGTGCCGATTCTTACGCCAAAAGGTGCAATCCACGATGAGCGGTGATGCCGATCTCGAACTCATCGACTCGCACGCGGGCGCGGTCGCTGCGGCCGATCTCATCGTTGTGTTCGGCACGAGGCATTGGACGCCGGCGGAGATCGCGGCGTCGCTGTTCAAGCGAAACCTTGCGCCGGCGATCTTGGTCACCGGCGGTCCAAGCCGAGATCCCGAGTCGACCGCTGAAGCGCATCGTCACCGTGACCTGTTGACCGCAGCAGGCGTCCCTGGCGACGTGATCCTCGTGGAAGACCGGTCGTCGAACACGGTGGAGAACGTGACGATGGGATGGGCGGTCGCCGAGCGTGCTCTCGAAGAGGTGCGCACGGTCATCGCCGTGACGAAGTGGTACCACCGCCGCGCAGTTGTGACGCTTGCGCATCACGTTTCGGCGATCGAGCGGATCTACGTTGCCGACTACACGCCGTTCAACACGGATCGCGGCATCCCGCTCACTCGGGAGAGGTGGGAGGAATCGTGCCCGAAGAGCGTTCGGCGTGAGACGGCTTACCTACGGCAGATCAAAGCCGACGGAATCGACCTGCTACGTCGATCGCGGGACGGTGGCTGGATCCGCTCGTAAGTAAATCCCCACCCGGGTGGGTCGTTGGCTCTGAACCGACACAAATCGGCGTTGCCCGCCCGGTTTTTGTGGGTTCAAAGCCAATCGTCACCGACGGCTCGCCAACGCGGCGTTTTCGGCGGGGGTTTTACGGCCGCGGTGACGCGTGAAGCCCAAAGACTCCAGATACTCCCAGTCGTCCTTCGACTGACGGGCCGGCGTCCGGTTCTGCGCAGGCGAGGCTTTCCGGGCGTTTGCGACCCACTTTTCGATCTGGGCGTCCATCACCCGAGCGTCGTCATCGCAAAGGTCCAGGTCCCAAGCGTCCTTATTGACGGCCAGACGGAACGAGTTCGCCGTCTCAATTTCCTTGCCGCAAAGATCGCAAATGATCGTCTCGACAATGACTCGGTTGCGTGCCATAGCGAGTGTTTAGCAAACGCTGGTTTTATGGCAAAGACGGCTTGGTGACCACGGGCGTCGTCGGTGGTGTTGTCGGCGCTGTCGGCAGCGTGGGTGTTGTCGCTGGCACGGTCGGTGACGGAATCGTCGTCGGGACGGTCACGGTCACCGGCAAGGTTGTCGTCGTGGCGATCGGGGCGGCCGTTCCTGCGGGCAGCAGCGGGCGGAGCTGCTCGGCCAGCCAGGGCCCGAGGGAGTCGGAGTATTCCGCCGTGAGGTGATGGGCGTCGGCCCACACCAACGTGTTGCCACTGATAGCGGGACAGCGCGTCTGCACGCACAGCACGGGCGCCAAGTCGAGGAACGACGCGTGGTTGTCGCGCACCTCACCGGCGACGATCTGGTTCGCCTTGACCCACCACGTCAGATCGCAGGCCGACGCGTTGTTGAGATGGTCGGCCAGGCACAGCGGCACGCGCACCTCGGCGTGCGGCGTGAAGCTGACGACTGCGACCTTCGATTGCGACGGGAACGCCTGCAGGATCGACGTGAGCACCGACGGGCTCTTCCACTGATCGGCGAACGGGTTGACCGTGCTGAACACGATGAGCGCCGGGGGATCGGCGCGGAGTTGCTCGAGGAGTTGCACCTTGAACTGTTCGCACTCGCGCTCGTCGGGGCGGGCGGGCACGACGCGGATCCACGGGCAGCCGAGTCGGCTGCGTTCCTGCAGGCTGACCCCGAGGGTCTTCGCGGCGCGCTCGAGGCCGGGCGCCAGGTGCTCGGCGTGCGAGTCGCCTACCAGGACGATGGACGGCTTCCCGTCGCCACAGGTCGTCTCGCACTTCGTGTAGCGGTCGGGAAGCGCGTGCAGCAGCGGCGGCTGCAGATTGCGGGGGACGAAGTCGGTGGGCGACACCACCGGCACGACATTGCTCGCCGTGACGGCCGCGATGCGGGTCGTGCGCAACTTGGAGCGGGCGGTGCCGTTGGACGTCGTAGTCATCGACACGCCGAGGACGATCAGCGCGGTGCCGAAGGCGAGCGCGCGGGCCGGCTTCACTCGAAGCAACCGAGCCGAGCGCAATGGGTTTTCGATGAGGTGGTACGTCACCACGGCGAGCGGGATCGAGATCGCCGACGTGACGACGAGGCGCGCCGGCCACGAGTGCACGAAGCCGAGCTTGTTGACGACAAGCAGGAGAACCGGCCAGTGCCACAGATACAGCGAGTACGAGTAGCGACCGCCGGCCTGCGCGACCCGTCCGGACAACCAGCGATCGGCGAGGCCTCCGACGGGCTCGGCCATGCCGGCGGCGACCACCGCCACGGCGCCGAGCACGGGCAGGAGTGCGTACATGCCGGGGTAGGGCGTCGAGTCGCTCAGGCCGACGATGGCCAGCGCGATCGCGGCGAGACCGGCCAGTTGCAGCGGCTGACGCCAGCGTGACGGAATCCTGAATTGCGACGACGCGACAAAGGCAAGCAATGCGCCGAGCCCGAGTTCCCAGATGCGCGCCGGCAGTAGATAGAAGGCGCGGGACGCGTCGTGCGACAGCGGTGACTGGTTGCTGACCCAGGCCAGGTTGATGGCGAAGGAGGCGACCGACGCAACGGCGAGGAACGCCGCGGTCACCCGTCGCCGGTGACGGCCGCCGAGCCACCACAAAAGACCAAAGGCCGCGGGCCAGAAGAAATAGAACTGCTCTTCGACCGAGAGCGACCAGAACTGCTGGAAGATCGAGGGGCCATTCGGGGCGTTGAAGTAGTCCGACGAGCCGACGAAGTGGATGTTCGAATAGAACAGCGTCGCGGCGCGTGCGTCGCCCGCGGCGCGGACCTGGTCGAAGGCGTTCTGCCGGAGCGCCGACAACGCCAACGTGGCGAGGATGACCAGCGTCGCCGCGGGCAGGATCCGTCGGACGCGCCGGGCATAGAACTTCGCCAGGCCGAACCGGCGTTCTCCCTGGTCACGCAGCATGAGTCCCGTGATCAGGAACCCGGAGATGACGAAGAACACGTCGACGCCGGAGTAGCCGCCGCGAGCGAAGGGCGCGTCGGCGTGAAAGGCGAGCACGGCGAGCACGGCCACGGCCCGCAAACCCTGAATGTCACCCCGAAACCGCATGAATGCTGCCCCCGAAATCGCTTACCAATAGGCAACGGGCGGGCAGGTAGTTTCATGCGGTGGGCGACGAACAACCTCTGCACCGAGCACTTGGCCTGACCGACGACGAACTCGAGTCGATCAAGCGCATTCTGGGGAGGGATCCCAGCCGCCTCGAGCTTTCGATGTACTCGGTGATGTGGTCCGAGCACTGCTCGTACAAGTCCTCCAAGGTCCATTTGCGCCGCCTGCCCACTGAGGCGCCGTGGGTGATCTGCGGTCCCGGCGAGAACGCGGGTGTCATCGACGGCGGCGACAACACCGCCATCGCGCTGCGCATCGAGAGCCACAACCACCCGTCGGCCGTCGAGCCGTATCAGGGCGCGGCCACCGGTGTTGGCGGCATCCTGCGCGACATCTTCACGATGGGTGCTCGCCCGATCGCCGTGCTCGACCCGCTGCGCTTCGGGACGCTCGACGAGCCGCGCAACCGCTGGATCTGCGAAGGCGTCGTCGCCGGTGTGTCGGGTTACGGCAACGCGGTGGGTGTGCCCACGGTCGGCGGTGAGTTGGTCTTCGACCCGACCTACGCCGAGAACCCGCTCGTCAACGTGATGTGCATCGGCCTGCTGCCGAAGGACGACCTCGTTCTTGCGACGGCGTCGGACGTCGGCAACCTCGCCGTGCTGCTCGGCAGTTCGACGGGCCGCGACGGCATCGGCGGCGCATCGGTCCTTGCGTCGGCCGGCTTTGGCACCGCCGAGGAGGAAGAGGCGAAGCGTCCCTCGGTGCAGGTGGGCGACCCGTTCGAGGAGAAGCGGCTCATCGAGGCGTGCCTCGAGATCATCCGCAAGGGACTCGTCGCCGGCATCCAGGACCTCGGCGCCGCCGGTCTCACCGGCGCGACGTCGGAAACGTCGGGTAACGCGGGGCTCGGCCTCGACGTGCACCTCGATGCAGTGCCGCAGCGCGAGCCCAATATGGAGCCGTTCGAGATCATGACGAGCGAGTCGCAGGAGCGCATGCTCGCGTTCGTCTCGCCCGCGAATCTCGACGAGGTCCTTGCGATTGCGGAGAAGTGGGAGGTGCGCTCGTCGGTCATCGGTGAGGTGAACAGTTCGGGTCGTCTGCGCGTGCTGTCGTCGGTCGGCGGCGAAGTGTTCGCCGACATGCCGGCCAACTCGCTCGGGGAGGACGCGCCGCTCTACCACCGTCCGCTCGCCGAGCCCGACCGCGCCGCCCGTCTCGCCGACGATCCCGCGGCGCTGGCCAAGCCCGACGACGCGACGGCTGACCTGCTCGGAATGCTCTACGACCCAGTGTGGGCCTATCGCCAGTACGACTCGATGCTGTTCCTCAACACCGTCGCCGGCCCGGGGGCCGACGCGGCGGTGTTGCGCCTCGCGGCGCCGGGCGTGCCGACGTCGGGCACGCGCGGCATCGCGGTGACCACCGACGGCAACCATCGTTGGTGCGCGGCCGATCCCAAGCAGGGCGTCGCCATGGTCGTGGCCGAGTCGACGCTGAACCTTGCGTGCGTCGGTGCCGAGCCCAAGGCCGTCGTGAACTGCCTGAACTTCGGCAACCCCGAACACCCCGAAGTCATGTGGCAGTTCTCCGAAGTGATCGACGGGATGGGCGACGCGTGCCGTGCGCTCAAGACGCCCGTCGTCGGCGGCAACGTCTCGTTTTACAACGAGTCGCGCGGCGCCAACATCGACCCGACGCCGGTCATCGGCACGATCGGTCTCATCGACTCGCTCGACAATCGCCCGCCCGGTTCGGGCCTTGTCGGTGGCGCACGGGTCGTGCTGGTCGGGCCACGCAGCGACGTGCTCACCGCGTCGCGTTGGGCGCGTGACGTGCGCGGTCACGTCGGCGGCACGTTGCCTCCGCTCGATCTGGAACTGCACCACGGTGTGGTCGAGTTCACGCGGGGCGTCGTGGCCGACGGGCTTGTCGTCGGGGCGCACGACATCGCGGATGGTGGGCTGGCCGTTGCCCTCGCCGAGATGGCGATCACCGGCAACTGCGGCGCCCAGATCGATGGCATCGACGGCCACGGCGAGCTGTTCTCGGAGGCGTCGTCTCGCGTCCTGCTCGTCGTCGAGGACGATCACCTGCAGGAGTTCGAGGACCGCCTGGAAGACGCCGACCTTCCGTTCGCGCATCTCGGTGTTGCCAACGGTGACCGTCTCTACATCGGCGGCACCGACTTCCTTCCGCTGATCGACGTCGCCGTCAGCGATCTCGCCGCCGCCCGCACCGGCGCGGTTCCGACCGCGCTCGCAGCGGGGAACGCGCACTAGCGATCATTACTTATAGTCATAATGTGACTATAAGGCGGTAGTATTACGCCATGATCTACGAGCCACCGCGGCTGGACGGGCGCGACGAGCAAGCGCTGGCCAACCTCGATGTCCTTCGTGGGCAGCTGGCTCGTTACGTCTACAGCCCTCGTCGCTGGTTCGGGACCATTCGCCGCGCCGCCTTCGCCCGTGCTGTCCAGGGTTCGAACTCAATCGAAGGGATAAACGCCAGCGTCGAAGACGTGGCTGCCATGGTGGCGGACGAACCCCCGTTGGATGCCCGGGACGAGATCGTGCTCGCGATCGCTGGCTATCGCGACGCGATGACCTACGTCCTGCAGCTGGCGCAGGGCGAAGTGGTGCTCGACCAGTCGCTCATTCGATCGCTGCACTTCATGATCATGAAGTACGACCTGGCGAAGAACCCGGGCCAGTGGCGGCCCGGTGCGATCTGGGTGCACGACACCGACGGGCACGTGGTCTACGACGCGCCGGAGCGTGACTCGATCGAATCCCTGATCGCCGAGCTCGTTCTTCAGGCGAACGACACCTCGCGGCCCGCTGTCGTGACCGCCGCTATGGCGCATCTGAATCTCGCGCTCATCCACCCGTTCAGCGACGGCAACGGTCGCATGGCCCGTTGCGTGCAGAGCCTGGTGCTCGCTCGTGCGGGGTCACAGGACTCGATCTTCTCGAGCATCGAGGAGTACCTCGGGCGGAACACGAGTGCGTATTACGACGTGCTCGCGCAGGTCGGCGGCGGATTGTGGCAGCCCTCACGCGATACCCGCCCTTGGATCGAGTTCTGCATTCGAGCCCACGTGCAGCAGGCGACGACGCAGCTGCATCGCATCAGCGAGACAGAGGAGCTGTGGGATCGCTGTGAACAACTCGCAACGGTGAATCGACTTCCAACGCGGACCGTGGCCGCGCTCTGCGAGGGCGCGCTTGGTCGTCGCCTGCGGCGCGGTCTGTACCAGAAGGTCGTCGTCGAATCGACGGGCGAGGACATCAGCGAGCAGAGCGCGACGCGTGATCTTGCGGCCCTTGTTGCTTCCGACCTGTTTGAGGCTCAGGGTCAGAAGCGCGGACGGATCTATGTGCCGTCTCGACATCTGAGGTCGATTTACGACGAGATTCGCAAGCGCCGTGCCGACCAGCCGGCGTTGGATCCGTACTCGGTAGATCTCTCGCAGCAGACTCTTCCTCTATGAGCCCGATGCGCAGGCGCCCAGCTGCACCATCGATTCTCTCGGAGGTGCTGCCCGAGGCCGACCGTCCATCGCCGCCACTCGGTGCGCGCAACGTGGTTGTCGTCACGCTCGACTCGCTTCGGTACGACTCGGCGATGACGGCCGACATGACGAACATGGCGCGGCTGAGTCCGATCGAGCGTCGGTTCTCGTACGCGTCGTGGACGGCGCCGTCGCACTACAACCTGTTGATGGGGCTCATGCCTCACGCGTCGCCCTCGCACGTGTACGCCAGCGAGTACTACAAGGCCGACTTCGCTCGGTATCCCGAGCGCTTCGGTGTGCCGGGCATCGACTTCGCCGCGATGCTCCCGTCGCTGTGGCTGCCGACGTACGTGCGCAACGTGTTGGGGTACCGCACCGGTGCGCTGGTCTCGATGCCAGTGCTCAACGAGCACACACCGATCAACAACGACTTCGATACGTACCGGCTGATGCCGTCGCACAACGACTTCGAAGCGCAGCTCGATGCGCTCGTCTTCGACTCCGAGGCGCCGCGCTTCTACATGGTCAACGTCGGCGAGACGCATTATCCGTACGCGCTGGCCGACGAGGACGCGGGGGAGTGGCCGCGCATCTCCGGCGTGCACGGCGTACTGAAGCACCTCGGTGAGGACAACGGCACTGGTGCGTTCTTCACCGACGACCAGATGGATCGGCTGCGCGAGCGCCAGGTGCGCGCCGCGCGTTATTGCGACAACCTGCTGACCAAGCTCTACGACATCGTCCCGCCGAAGACCTGGATCGTGGTGACGTCAGACCACGGCGAGTTGTTCGGCGAGGCGGGCTACTTCGGCCACGGCCCGATCAACCACGAGAAGGTGCACGAGGTGCCCTTCGCCGAAGGCGTGATCCGCTAGCCGCCGGACTTCGTTCGTGACCGGCTGAGCTCGGCGCGGTACTCCCGCTGACGGCTCGGTCCGCCAGGCGGCGTGCCCTTGAGCACGCAGGCCCCGATCACGACAACGAGGATCACTGCGGCCAGGACGCCGTGGTTCACCCGGCTTTCGCCTGCGATCGCGAGTACGAGGACTACGCCAATCACGGCCCAGCCTTCCCAAGAGACCGGCGACCAGCCCCAGCCACCCCAACCACGCGGACCGAACCAGAGCTTGCGGCCGACGAGAGGTGTAATGCGCACATCCGAATCGTAAGCACGCGTACTGTGCCGACGATGATCGAACTCCTTGTCGCCGTGTTGCGCGCCGTGTTCGGTCTGTTCTTGCCGGTGCTTGCACCGATCGTCGTTTAGGTCTTCGCTGTCGTCGTCGTCGTCGTCGTCGCCGTCGCCGTCGCCGTCGCCGTCGCCCGAGCCTCAGTGCTTGCGCACGCTCTCGTCCAACGGAGCCAGCTTCTCCTGAGTTGATTTCACCGGTTTCGACCGGGCCGATCACTGACAAAGGAGAACTCATGAATGCACCAACCTTGGCGAGCGCGCTCGCGCCGCCGCGCGGCGCCGTCGCCGTGTGCGCCGTCGACGAACGGGGCAACGTCGACCTACATGCGCCCACGAAACGTCCACTCTTCGAGGCAGGGTCGCTCACCAAGACCATGCTGGGAACGCTGCTTGCTCAACTGGTCCTCGACGGTGTCGTGGCTCTCGAGACGCGTGTCGCAGAGATCCTCGGTGAGGTTGGCGCGGCATCCGACATCACACTGCGCGAGCTGGCAACGCACCGCTCGGGACTCCCGCGCCTCGCGCCCGACGCGATGCGGCAGCCGTGGTGGCCGCGTGATCCGTACCGCTTCTACTCAAGCGAAAGGCTCCGACGGAGCCTCCCCAAAACGCCGACGCCGAGCCGAGGCGTGTTCGTCTATTCGAACATGGGCATCGATGTCCTGTCGGTGTGCCTCGGTCAAGCAACCGGACAGACGACGGCCGAATTACTGGCGACAAAGGTCTTCGAACCTGCGGGCATGCATGCCTCGCGATGTCAGCCCTGTAGTCGCCGGGGTTTGGCGCGTGGACATGCGGGTGCGTGGCTGACTGGCGCGCGTCGCTGGCACGAGCCGATCGTCGGGGCCGGTGGCGTCGACATCTCCATCGGCGACCTCGCCGCCTGGATCCGGCTCAACCTGTTGCCGGACAACCATCCGCTCGGGGCTGCCATCCGCATTGCGCAGGAGCTGACGTGGATGCGAACGAGCGACGGGCGACTGTGGCACGACGGGGCGACGGGATGTTTTCAGTCGATCGCGATCATTGACCCTGGCAAGCGCGGTGTCGGTGTACTCGCCGCGCAGGGACCGAGCCCGCGTTACTCGCTAACCGAGCGCGTCTTCGAGCTTGTCGAGGAAGTCCTGCGTCACGAGTGAGCCGTCGGCGCGGCCGAAGAAGAAACGTTCGACGGCTTCCATCACGATGATCTTCGAGTCGACGATGTGCTGGATGAAGGTTGGCAGCACCGCGTCGTAGAGGTCCTTGCCGTCGAGACCGCGACCGGTGCTCTTGGCCTTGGTCAGGTCGGGCATCTCGACCATGTCGGCGAAGTACTTCTCGAAGTGGTGCACGGCGTGATCACTGAACGAGTCGCCGATCCAGAACGTCTTGTCGGTGATCAACCGAGCGCGGCCGGTCGTCGTCGCGTGGATCGTGCGGACGTCGTATTCCTCGCCGTGCGCGTAGGACCTAGTCACGGTGTTCGGAGTGACGCCTTCGCGCGCGAGGTCCCACACCGCGTAGTCGTGCAGCGAAGAGTCGCCCTCGAGGATCGACAGGTCGTCGGCGCGCTTGGCGGTGTAGAGGAACTTCAGTTCCGTGCTCGATGCGACGCGTGGGTCGATCTTCTCGGCCATCGCCTTGACGAAGAGTCCGCCGCTGCGGTCGGTCCAGTGGGAATCGCGTGGCAGATAAGCGAGTTCGTCGCGGTCGCGTTCGTCGGCCTTGAGCGCCGGGAGCATGTCGAGATAACCCGACAGCTTCAGGGCAGCGAGGCGCTGGCGACGGTCGGCCTTCACGTCGCGGCTGCAGACACGCAGCGGGTAGGTCGACGGAAGCATCTGCGTTTGGAAGGTCGACTTGTCCGGCACGACCGTGAACACGAAGCGCCGGCCGGACTTGGTGATGATGTCGTTGAGGCGACGCAGGCCGGCGATCGCGTCGTCGAGCGGGATCTCGGCGTCGCAGGCACGGTTGAAGTCTTCGCTGAGGAACAACCACGGCTCGGCCTTGCCCTTGATGATCGGCGTGGTGATCGCGGGCTGCGGCGCGTCGAGCGCGTTGCTGCTCACACCGGCTGGACCCTTTTTCACAGTGCCGCCGCCTGCCACGTTGCCGAGCTTCTTGTTCGCCGCGATCGCGTTGTCGCGCAACGGGAAATGATCGGCGGTGTAGCTGGTGATGTCGTCGAGCGTCTTGAAGCCACGCCACGATGGCTTCTGCGCCAGCGCGCGGTTCTCGCTCTTGATCGCGTCGGAGCGCGCGCCGGTGGCAGCTGCGAGCCAGGGCCCGAACAGCAAGGCGAGCCCGAGCACGCCGACGAGCACGCGGTTGCGGTTCAAAACTTGAAGTAGAGGAACGGGCTGAACGTGCCAGCGGCGACGACGACGGCGGCCCACGGCGCCGCGACAGCTGTGTAGATAACGCGGGCGACGGCGGAGCGCTTGTCGTCCTGGCGTTCGAGAAACGTGCCCATCGTGAAGCCACCCGGGATCAGCACGACCGTGAGCGCGAGCACAAGGTCGAGCTTGCGGTAGCCGGTGAGAGCCGTCGTCACCTCGGGTGCGACGCGACCGAAGTGCGGCACGAACATCGCCTGCATGTAATGCAACGCGTCACCGAGCGACGCGGCACGGAACAGCACCCAACCGACGACGACAACGAGGAACGTGACCGCCCGTCGCCCGGCAACGAACGACGCATCCTCAATGATCGCGTTGCCCGTCGCCCGCTCGATGGCGAGGAAGCTGCCGTGGAACAGACCCCACGCGACGAAGGTCCACTGGGCGCCGTGCCAGAAGCCGGTGGCGAAGAACACGAGGAAGAGGTTGCGGTAGGTCTCGAACGTGGTGCCTCGGTTACCGCCGAGCGGGATGTACATGTAGTCCCGGAACCAGCGCGACAGCGACATGTGCCAGCGACGCCAGAAGTCGGTGATCGACACGGCCGAGTACGGCCGGTTGAAGTTCTCGGGGAAGCGGTAGCCGAACATGCGAGCAAGACCGATCGCCATGTCGGAGTAGCCCGAGAAGTCGAAGTAGATCTGCATCGTGTAAGCGAGGATGCCGATCCACGCGGTGGGTGTGTTGAGGTGCTGGAGCGCGAACGCGGCGTCGGCGACGGACGCGAGCGGGTCGGCGACGAGCACCTTCTTCGACAGGCCGAGCGCGAAGCGCGGCATGCCGTCGGCGAAATCACCGAGGCGTGACGGGCGTTGCTCGTCGAGCTGATCGGCGATCTCGCGGTAGCGGATGATCGGGCCGGCGACGAGCTGCGGGAACATTGCGATGTAGGTGACGAACGCGAGCAGGTTGCGCTGCGGCGTCTTGTCGCCGCGGTACACGTCGACCACGTAACTGATGTGGTGGAACGTGAAGAACGAGATGCCGATCGGCAACGCGAGGGTGATCAGCGGCGTCGAGTGGTCGCCGAAGAGCCCGGCGATGTCGCGCACCTGTTGTGACGCGAATCCGGCGTACTTCCAGATGCCGAGCAGCAACAGATCGAGCCCGACAGTGCCGACGAAGAGGCGTTGCCGCAGCTTCGGCTTCGCAACGACCCTCGGCGACTCGATGACGATGCCCGCGACGTAGTTGAACAGGATGCAGGCGAGCAGTCCGAAGACGAACGACAGACCGCCGAATACGTAGAAGACGAGGCTCGCGACCGACAACACGAGGTTGCGTCGCGATCGCGGCAACAGCCAGTAGGCGAGCAAGGTCCCCGGCAGGAAGTACCAAAGGAAAATCGGGGACGAGAAGCTCATGGCCGCTGCGCAGCCTAGGAAGAAGAAGGCCGTTGAGCTGTACGTCAGAACGACGTACAATCGTTGAATGAATCGTGCCGAGACAAAGTCCGAGCGGTGGAACCTCCGAGTCACTCCCTCTCAGGCGAGCATCGTGCAAGCCGCCCTTGCTGGATCGGGCGAGTCGCTCAATGATTTCGTCGCGCGTGCAGCCGTTTCCGCCGCGGAGGACGCCCTGGCTGATCGACGCGCGTTCGTGCTTGACGAGGACGCGTGGGTGAAGCTCGACAAGCTCTTGCGTAAACCGCCCCGGCGAATTCCGGAACTCGCGAAGCTGATGAACGAGTCGTCCGTCCTCGATTGATTGGTCCCGTCCCGTTCGACACCGAAGCTCACTCGACGGCGTCATTCGACTGTGGCGTCGAGGGGCTCGATCGGTTTCTCAAAGAGCGTGCTGCGAAGAACATCGTCGGCGGTGGTTCCGTCACCTGGGTAGTCCTCGACAACGGGCAAGAGGTAATCGCGTATTACGCGGCCGCCACCGGATCAGCGCTTCACGGGGAAGTGTCCGGCCGAGTACGACGCAATCAGCCACAGCCGATCCCAGCGTTGGTGCTCGGTCGACTCGCAGTCGACACCCGACATCAGGGGAAGCGCCTCGGTGCGGCGCTGCTTCGTCATTTCTTACAGAAGGTGATCGAGATCTCGGCGACCGTCGGCGTACGTCTTGTGGTCGTTCACGCCAAGAACGACGAAGCGCGTGACTTCTATTTGAAGTACGGCTTCAGTCCGTCGCCGGTCGACGAGTTCGTGCTTCACCTCTTGGTGCAGGACCTGCGCGCGTCGCTCTCGTAGCTGCGCTCAGTCGTCGTCGGGTGGGGTGACGGTCCACGACGTGATGTAGTCGGGATCGACCACCACCTCACCCGTGCTGTGGAGTCGATACTCGCCCGGCGCGGCGAGCTCGTAGGCGTCGGTTTCGGGCGGCAACGTGAAGGGCTCGTGGTCCGGTCGCTCGATCTCGACCAGCGGCTCGACGGCGGTCACGACGCCGACGAACTCGGTGCATTCCGAAGTGTGGTCCTCGGGATCGAGATAGGTGATGCCGACGAGGAGGCGCTTGCCGATCATCTCGCTCAGATCGTCGACAGCCACGCCGCCATCTTGCCCGCTTTACAAGTAGCCGAGGTGGGCGAGTTGCTCGGCGAGTGCTTCGTCGCGTTGGGCGTTGCCCTTGGCGACGGTCTTGGGTCGTTCGAGTTCGGCGGCGCGATCAAGCGCGCTGCGCAGGCGGCGCAACGGCGCTGCGAGCGACGTCTCCTGCTCAGGCGTGACCGCGCGCGGGTTCATCTCGACGGGATCGGCGGCTAGGTCGATCAGCAACTCGAAGGGGAGGTCGGCGGCGACGGCGCCCGTGCCGTGTGGGCGCAGCAGCTTGTAACGGCCGTCGGTCGCGCACGTGATCGACGTGCCGAGTCGCGCCGCCGCGGCGTGGCCGCCGTCGGACCAGTCCCAGATCTGCACGTCGTGCAGACACTTCTTGGGCGACCCGTCGCCCGGCGCGTCGAGCTGCGCGACGGCGACGCCCGGGTCGAACTCGGGTTGGAACGGGTGCTCGTCGATACCGGCGACGGAACACAGCCACGAGGGCAGCGACGCGAGCGAGAACACGCCGTCGTCACGCAGACGGGTTGGTCCGGCCGTCACGAGCGGCACGTTCAACAATCGATTGTCGAGCGAGAACGAGTGGCCGAGCAGGTTCCCATCGCCGAGGTTCTCGCCGTGGTCCGACGTCAACACGATCTGCGTTTCGCCGAGCAGCCCGTGCTTGTCCAGCGCCGAAAGCACACGTGCGACCCATGCGTCGAGCTGCGAGGCCGAACCGTTGTGCAACGCACGCATGCGTTCGATCGCGTCGGGGGGAACGTCGAAGCCGCCGAGCGCGCACTTCCAGATCGACGCGACGTTGAGATAACGCGACGCCTCGTCGGCCGCCCTCCACCGGTCGACGGGCGACAGCGGATTGAACGGCAGCGGTGGCATGTACGGGGAGTGACACTCGATGAGGTTCACGAACCAGAAGAACGGCTTGCGATC
Source organism: Actinomycetota bacterium (assembly GCA_048498715.1). Taxonomy (GTDB): domain Bacteria; phylum Actinomycetota; class Acidimicrobiia; order Acidimicrobiales; family JACCXE01; genus JACCXE01. The sequence continues at coordinate 19,638 of JBEHXL010000019.1, forward strand.
GCGACGCGCGACCCAGTCCTCGAGTAGCGAAGCGACCTCAGACGCGCCGTCGTCGAGCTTCGCCTTCACCGCGTCGAGCCGCCACGCGAGCTTGTCGCGCAGTCCCTTCTTGTGGAGCCGGCCGGGCCGGCGACGCGTGACGAGACGGAAGTCGTCGAAGCCGCGGTCGAACCCGGTGTGGTCGGTGATCCAGGTGTTGCCGCTCAGGCCTTTTGTTTCATATCCATGCGAACGCAGAACACCCGGCAGCGACTCGCCGCGCGAGAAGAGTTGATTGTTGGCTTCGCGATACACGCCGTCGCCGGTCGCCCCTCGGTGTTGAAAGCCCGCGCTGCGCGGCAGCTTTCCGCTGAAGAGCGACGCGTGGGAAGGCACGGTCCAGCTGGCGGTTGCGTACGCCGAGGGGTGGGCAAGACCTTTTGCTGCAAGTTCTGCGATCGCTGGGGTCGTGCCCGAGTTTGTGCCATATGGCTCAAATGCATCGCGTCGCGCAGTATCGAACACGACGAACAAGACATTGGTCACAACGGCAGGAAACGTTAGGTCACCGAGAGAAGAAAACCCGAGGTGCACCTATATGCTCCGCGGCAAGCCGTAAGGTTCGGGCTGGTTGCGAGTTTCCTCCCAAACACCCAGTAGGACCTCTTCAACTACATGACCCCAACCACTCGGACCAACTTCCGCCTCGCTCCCTCGTGGATGCAGCGGATGCGCGTATTTGCTGCATGGTTGGCCGTTGCGATCGTGGTGGCGAGCGTCGTGGCGCCGCCCTTCGAGCACTGGGTATCGCTGGGCGCGATCGCCCTCATCGCTCGTGGCGTTTGGGTGACGGCGTCGCAGATCTATCGCCACCGCAGCCGCCCGATTCCGGACAAGGGCCTGATCGTCGGCGAGGCCGACGACGTCACGAGCGCCGTGCACCTGTTCACGAGTTACGGCCAACTCAACGTGCTGCCGATCGCTACCGCGACGCCGGACGGCCTCGAGCCGACTCGGCTGCCCGGTGGCGCGATGACCGACCTCGTCTCGCTCATCGACGAGCACAAGATCACCCACGTGATCGTCGCCTCCGCGTCGGTGGCGCCCAAGCTCGAGCACGTCTTCGCTCGCAGCCGCCCCTACGGCGTACGGCTGTCCGCGCTGCAGCCGCTCGGAGAATTGTTGACGGGTACCGCCGAGGTCGTGAACGTGCGAGGTCTGCCGTTCCTCACGCTCGCCCCGCGCCGTGAACCGACCGGTCCGGCGTGGATCGCCAAGCGAGCCATCGACTATGCGTTCGGCGTGATCGCGTCGGTGGCCGTCGCCCCGATCTGTGTGATCGCGGCGCTCGCCGTGAAGCTCGACAGCCGCGGCCCGGTGTTCTTCCGCCAGGAACGTGTCGGTCGCGACGGCGTGCCGTTCACGCTCTGGAAGTTCCGCTCGATGGTCGACGGCGCCGAGCACATGCTTCCTGAGCTCGCCCACCTCAACGAGGCTGACGGCGCATACTTCAAGATTCAGGACGACCCGCGTGTCACCCGCGTCGGTCGCGTCCTGCGCCGCTTCTCGATCGACGAACTGCCACAGCTGCTCAATGTGATGCGGGGCGAGATGAGCCTGGTTGGTCCCCGTCCGTTCCTGCAGGCCGAGATGGACAGCGATCCCGAGGCCTTCGAGTGGCGCGTGCACTTCCAGCCCGGCATCACCGGCCTGTGGCAGATCGCGGGCCGCAGCTGGTTGCCTCGTCTCGAGGGCCTGCGCATGGATCTCGCCTACATCGAGAACTGGAGCGTCCCGCTCGACCTGCGGATCATGTTCCGCACGATCCTCGTGGCGCTGCAGAACGAACGTCGCCCGTCGTACGAACACCTCCACGCCATCCCGGAGACCCCCTCGACTCGGTACGAGCGGGCTCGCACTGCGTGGAGCCTCGTGCGCCGCGCGAAGCCGTCGGTCATCGACCCGTCGTGAAGTTGCTCGTCGGCGCCTCCGCCGGCGGCCACGCCAACGATCTCGAAGCACTTCTCGCCCACGCCTCGTGGCCTGTCGCGGCGTACGTCACCACGTCGCCGACGCGCGTCGCCTCCTTACGACGGGCCGGCTACCGCGTCCATCTCATTGCCGAAGCCGATCGAAACACGCCGTGGCGCGCCGCGCGCGCTGCGTTCGGTTCCTTGCGTGTCGTGCTGCGGGAGCGCCCGTCGGCGGTGGTGACGACGGGCGGGTTCCCGATGCTGTTCGTCTGCCTCTGGGCGCGTGTGTTGCGGGCCCGCGTCGTGTGGATCGACTGCGTGTCCCAAACCGAGGTGCTGTCAGGTTCGGGACTGTGGGCACGTCGGATCGCACACCTCACGTTGTCGCAGTGGCCGGGCGTTGCGGCGAGCACCGACGGCGTCGAGTACGCCGGGGAGACGATGTGATCTTCCTGACGGTTGGCAACCGGTACCCCTTCGACCGCCTCGTGCGCGCCGTCGACGAACTCGTCGCGGAAGGCGTCGTCGACGCGCCCGTCGTCGCGCAAATCGGCGAGGGCGCGTTCGAACCGTCGCACATGGAGTGGGCTCGGTACTTCGACGGGGACACCTACGACGGTCACGTCGCGTCGTGCACCGCCATGATCGGCCACGCCGGTTCGGGCACCATCGCGACCGCTCTGTCGGTGATGAAGCCGTTGCTCGTGTTGCCGCGCCTCGGCGATCAGGAGGAACACGTCAACGACCACCAGGTCGCGACGGCCCGAACCTTCAGCGAGCTCGGTTCGGTGCTCGCCGCGTTCTCCGTCGACGACCTCCGCACGTTGGTACCGCAGCTCGCGCGGTTTGTCCCGCATCGTCGGGAACCGAACGTGGCCGGTTTGGTCGACCGCATCAGTGCGTTCCTTGGCCTCTAAATTCCGAGCCGTGGTTGGCCGCAAGACCGTCGAGCGTGAGTTCCATCACGTGCCGGGTCTCGACGGCGTGCGCGGTGTAGCAGTGCTGCTCGTCGTGTTGTTCCACTACGGCAAGCTGTGGCGCGTCGACACCGGCGGCCTCCTGCCCGCTGGCTTCATCGGGGTCGACATCTTCTTCGTGCTCAGCGGCTTTCTGATCACGTCGCTGTTGCTCAACGAGCGGGCCGCGAGGGACGACGTGTCGCTCCGGCGGTTCTACGTTCGCCGCGGACTGCGGCTCGCGCCGGCGCTGGTCGTGCTGCTTGCGGCGCACTTCGTCTACGCCAGCGTGAAGCACTTCGCGCTCGACGAAGAGATCAAACAGATCGCGTCGGTGGTCGCGTACGTGTCGAACTTCGCGCAGTCGTACTGGCTGCCGAAAATGGTGTCGTCGGGTCTGAGCTTCACGTGGTCGCTCGCGATCGAGGAGCAGTTCTATTTGTTGTGGCCCGCGGTGTTGCTTTTCGGAATCCTGCGGTTCTGCAAGACGCGCATCTCGATCCTCGTCGTGATCTTCGGCCTCGCCGGACTGAGCGCGTTGATCCGCATCTACCTGTGGCACTTCGGCTCAGGGTTTCCGGCGGCGTACATGCGTCCCGACGCGCGGGCGGATGGTCTGCTGATCGGCGCCGCGTGCGCGTTCCTCTGGCGGTGGCGGTGGGTTCCGCTCAAGTGGATCAACGAGGTGGCGATCGTCGCGTTCGTCGGCATGATCGGCACCGCGCTCGTCATCCCGTCGCAATCCACGATCATGTTCTGGGGCGGCTTCACGGTGATCTCGGTCGCCGCCGCGATTGTCGTGCTGGCGACGGCCGACGACGCGTGGGTCTTCCAGCCTCTGATGGAAGCGCCGTGGCTGCGACTACTCGGCAAGGTCAGCTACGGCTTGTACCTCTGGCACGCGTTGTCACTGCGCATTGCGTTCTCGTTGTTCCAAGGCAAGGGTGCACTGTTCATTGCGGTCGCGGGCCTGGTCATCACCGCGATCACCACCACGGCCTCGTGGTTCCTCGTCGAACAGCCCTTCCTGCGCTTGAAGGACCGGTGGGGCCGGGCGCCTATGCCGGAGGCCGCGGTCGAAACCGTGATCCCTGGCGGCGAAAGACCACTCCGAGCGCGAAGCCGGTCAGCGTCCCCGTCAGCTTGAGCGTCGACGCCGCGACCATCGACTTCGATCGCTTCCGTAGGCCGGTCGCAATCTCGTAGGCACCTTCGTCGCCGAGGCGCCGGCGGATGAGCGGGCCCGTCACCTTGAACCCGGCGACCCGGGTCATCTTGCCGACCATCGCGCCGGTGCCGAGGCCGATGCCCCAGCAGTGCTTCACGACTTCGCGATGGCTGCGCCAGTCGCGGTGCAGCACGAGTGCCGCCGGTTCGTACTTGCCCTTCCACCCGGTGAGGAGCAACCGCACGAACAGGTCGTGGTCCTCGGCGCTCAGGAGTCGGGAGCCGGCTCCCATGCGGTCGTCGGCGCCACCGCAGCCGAGGTAAGCGTCGCGGTTGAACGCCATGCACGCGCCGTGGCCGAGGTCGATCGGATCGGTGACGCCCACGAACGTGCGCGGCGGTCGCGGCACGGCGTCGAAAGGCAGGTAGGCGTTCTCGACGTCGGCCCTCACCTGGCCGATGACGAATCCGATATCGGGCGCATCGAACGCCGCTTCGATCACGTCGAGCCATCCGGACTGCGGGCGGCAATCGTCGTCAGTGAACACGACGACGTGTTTGCGTGCGTGCGACACGCCGACGTTGCGCGCGATCGACAGCCCCTTGATGTCGGACCGCACGACAAGCGCGTCGTCCTGCGGCCCGATCGGTGGGGTGGACGCCGAGTCGACGACGATCAACTCGTCGTCCGAGCGCATGGTCGGACGGATGGCAGCGATGCTCTCGGCGAGCATCTCGGGGCGATTGCGCGAACAAACGATGACCGAGCAACCCACGGGGTGCCAGTGTAAGAACCGACATGAGCATCGCTGTCATCACGCCCGCGTACAACGCCGAGCACACGCTCGACGCCGCGCTCGCATCGGTGGCGGCACAGACGTTGTTGCCCGACGAGGTGATCGTCGCCGACGACGGTTCGACCGACGCAACGGCGTCCGTCGCTAAGGCATGGTCGTCGAAACTCCCCCTTCGTCTTGTGACGACCGCGGGACAGCTGGGCCCGGCCGCGGCGCGTGCGCGTGCGATCGAGGCGTCGTCGTCATCGTTGATCGCGCTCCTCGACGCCGACGACGCGTTCATGACCAACCACATCGAAGCGATGCACGCGGCGTACGTGTCGACTGACGACGGGCTCGCCTCGGCCAACACCCTGCGCTGGATCCCCGGCAAGCTGGTCAGCGACCAAGCGCTCGAAGAGATGGCGCCTGTGCCGCCGCACGCCGAGCAGTTGGCGTGGTTGTTGAGCGGCAATCACCTGTCGATCGCGTCGATGTTCTCGCGACAGCGGTACGAAGCAGTCGGCGGGTTCCGCGCCGAGTTCCACGGCACCGAGGACTGGGACCTCTGGATTCGCATGGTCCGCGCCGGCGCCGAGGTCGTGCGTCCGTCGGAGCCCACGCTGCTGTATCGATTGTCGACGGGCAACGTGTCGTCGGACGACCGGCTCGTGCACGCCAAGCTCCAGGTCCTCGATGCGGCCGAGCGCGAGGGAGGCCCGTCCGATGTGATTGCGGCGTCGCGTCGCCGCCTGGAAGCCGCCGCCTCGTTGAACGACGCCTACCGGATCGGACACGGCTTCGCCGCACGCCGGGCAGGACTCGGCGCCTGGCGCGGCGGTCGCCGCGTCGCGCTGCGGGGCGCCGCGATGGCCGTCGCCCCCAAGACCGTCGCCCGTCGTCGCGACCAGGTCCGCTTCAGCCCGTCGACCTGGCTGAAGCGCTACTCCCCTTAGCGAGCCTGTGATTCTCAGTCGACCTTTTCTTGACTGAGAATCACAGGCTCACGAATTCACTCTTGTCTTCCGTCGATGAGAGAGCGATAGTCGTCGTTCCTTCCCCTTCTGTTCCTTAACGAAGGGGTTCCTCGTGTCGTTCGACGACGAAATCGCTGCGATTGCGATCACACAACACTCGCTGTTCACGCTCGCTGATGTGAGGGCCGTTGGGGGCACCAAGCACCACGCCAACACGCGCTGCCACGCGGGCCGATGGGAGAATCCATACCCAGGCGTGTACCGCATCAGCGGGGTGCCTTGGACCTACGAAGCCAGAGTGCTGGCTGCCGTGATGGGGGCAGGCAAGCGTGCTCGCGCCTCGCACTTCTGTGCCTGCCGGCTCCACGGAATCGGTTTCAACACCGCAGGCATCGAGTTGACTGTTCCACGAGGACGGCGATGCTTTTCCGAAGGCATCACTGTTCACACGAGCACCGACCTCGCTCGTTCGGACGAGGACTTCCGCGTCCATGGGATTCCGGTGACCGACCCCGACCGCACGCTGCTCGACGTTGCTCGTCGGCTCCGGCCCGTGGCATTTGGCAAGGCAGTCGAATCGGGGCGACGGCTTGAGCTCGTGACCTGGAGCAGCCTCGTCTCCTGCCTCACCGCTCACGCGCGTCGGGGCCGTCCAGGAGTGCAGAACCTGAGGTCTCTCATCGCTACGGGCACGGCGAACGACGAGGTGACCGACACCGACAGCGAGCTCCTCGCTTTGTCACTCTTCCGTGAGTTCGGGTTCCCTGAACCGGTTCTTCAACATCGAATCTGGAGTCCCCAGGGTCAGCTACTCGCGGAGATGGACTTCGCATATCTCGATCGGTTGGTGAACTTCGAGATAAACGGTTCGATCCATTTGCTGCCTGAAGTCATCCGGAAAGACGACGAGCGGGACCACATGCTGCGTCAGATGGGATGGACGATCCGGCGTATTTGGTGGGAGATCCCGGTCCGTCAGCCCGACGAGTTCATTCGCATTGTGCGAAGCACCCTCAGAGACGCGCGACCCGTGAGCCTGTGATTCTCAGTCAAGAAGACCACGACTGAGAATCACATGCTCGGGGGGTGGTCACGGCAGCACGAGGCTGTTGTAGATCGACTCGAGGCGTTCGCCGAAGGCGTCGAGCGTGAAGCGGGTTTCGTAACGGGTGCGCGCCGCGCGTCCGAGCTCGGCGAAGCGTGACGGGTCGTCACGCGCCTCGCGCAAAGCGGCGGCCAGCACCACGGGGTCGCCGGGCGTCACCAGCACCCCGGTGTTGTGCACGATCTCGGGGATGCCGCCCGTGCGGCTGCCGATGACGGGCACACCCGCGGCCATCGCTTCGATCGCCACGGTCGGTAGTGGGTCGAAGCCGATCGACGGCACGATCGCGGCGCGCGCCCCGGCGAACGCTCTCGCGACCGTGCCGCGGTCGATGCGGCCGAGAAAGGTGACATTGAGACCGCGCCGCCGGGACTGTTCTTCGAGCGCTATGCGGTCCGGCCCGTCGCCCGCGATACGGACGGGCAGGTCGGGCACCGACGCCGCCGCGTCGAGAAGCACCTGCAGTCCCTTCTCCTTCGCGATGCGGCCGACGTAGAGCGCGTAGCCCTCGTCGTGCCGGTTCACCGCGAGGTCGTCGACGCCGTTGTGGCAGACAAGGGTGCGTTCCAGGCTGAGGGCGTCGGCCAACGCGGTCGAAACCGCGACGAACGCGTCGACGTGGTGATGGGCGCGTATCGCTCGATGCGTGAGTTGTACCGCAGTCGCGGCCAGCGAATCGACGCGCGAGCCGCGGTAGCAGTTGTGCACCACACCCGGCCACGTCACGCGCTTGCCGATGCAGTCGAAGCACTCGCTCCCATCGCGCTGGAAGAAGTAGTTGATGCACGTCAGTCGCGCGTTGTGCAGGTGTTGCACGACCTGGACGCGGCGGGACGCCGCGGCGCCGTAGATGGACGGCGACAGCTGCTGGAAGTTGTTGTGGACGTGCAACACGTCGGGGTTTTCGCGGTCCATCACCGCCCCGATGTCGCGGGCCGCCGACCGCGACCACAACGAACGTGTCGCCATCGAGAGTGCACTGAGCCCGTCGTTGGAAACTTCGTATCGGACCACGGCGTGGCCTCGCGCGAGCAGGGCTCGTTCCTGTGCGTCGATGACCGCTTCCTCGCCGCTGGGCTGCGAGTAGCGCGCGTGCGCGATGAGGATCTTCACCGGCGATACGCCTGTTCGAGTTCGGCCCACGGCGTGTCGGGGGTGAGCAGGGTCCGCACGCGTGCCGCCGCAGCCGCACCCAACGACGACGCGTAGGCGTGATCGGTCACGATGGCGCGCAATGCGTCGGCCGCGCTCGCGACGTCGTCGGCGAGCGCGCCCGTCGAGCCGATCATGTGCTCGTTGCCCGGCAGCCGCGACGCGACGACCGGTCGGCCGACCCACATTGCCTCCATGACGACCAGCGGCGTGCCTTCGCTCTTCGAGAACAAGGCGAGCGCCCACGATGCGCGTAGCAACGCAACCGGGTCGGTTTGGCCCAAGAGCTCGACGGGCGCATTCGTCGACGCGACCAACTCCTTGATTTCTTCGAACCGGTCGCCGGCTCCGCCCATCAGACCCCGGACCGTGACGCCCTGTTCCGCAAGACGCGCGAGCGCAAGCACGAACACCTCGGGTTGCTTGCGATCGTCCAACAGCCCGAGCCAGGCGACCGTCGGTACCGACGACTCGTCGGGGAACGGCAGTTCACCGATACGCGCCAGCATCGGCGACGCGAAGGGGTAGTAGGTCCAGCCCTTGACGGTCGTCGGTTCGCCCGACGTCGCGCCCCGCGCCAGGCGCGGCAACAACCCGAACCACGCCTGTCGGATGCGGTCGTAGAAGACGGGGTCATCGTCGGCGGGATGGATGCCGTGCGCGCTCACGAACGGCTTGGGTAATCCCGCCAGTCGGCACAACACGAAGGACCGCATGCCGTGCACGTGAACGACGCCGGGCCCCCGTAGCTGTCGCAGCGCCCGCAACGCCGCCCGTACTTCACTGATCCGGCGAATCGACGAAACCGACGGCAGCTCGACGAATTCGACGGACGGGGGAGTGCCGTCGAGCGGTGCCGCGAGGCGCACGTCCCACCCGCGAGCGGTGAACCAGGCCGCATGGGTGCGCGCCAAAGCGCCCATACCGCCCGCCAGGGTGTCGCTCACGATCAGTAGCTGCATTTGGAACGGCGATCATGCCGCGTAGGGTGAGGGCCCGTGGCGAGGCCGACAAAGACTGCAACCCCGGCGGAGCCGGCTGAATTGGTGGAAGTGACCGAGGGATACGCGCCGCGCGGCGTCACGTACCCGGCGGCCTGGAACAAGTTGGTGGTCCTCTCGGTCGCAAACCTCTTGGTTGCGGTTGCGATCGGCCTCGTGGCCGGAGCCGTCGGTTATGCCAACGTGATGCGCGCCACGCCGCAGTACCAATCGTCGGCCGTGATGCTGATGGATCAGCCGCTCGCCTTGTCGTCGGGCGACGCCGGTGTCGTCGTGAAGCTCAACGCGTTGCGCGGCAAGTACGTCGCGCTGATCCTCACGGCCGAGATCATGGCGCCGGCGGCGAAGCGGGCGAACCTGCCGATCGGTGTCGTGCGGGCCGCGCAGCGTCCGGTCGTTCCCGCGCAGACGCTGACCCTGCTGCCGACGGCTCGGGCCAAGTCACCCGAACTGGCGCAGAAGATCGCCCAGGCGACGGCGGACACCGTGGAGGACTACGTCGCCGACGAGCAGGCGGCGACCGGGCTGAGTCCGGCGCAGCGCATCAGCGTGCGCGTCGTGCAGAACGCCGGCCTCGGTGCCAAGGTGACACCCAATCCGTCACGCGGTCGGCAGGTCGCGTTGGTCACCGCCGCCGCCGGCATGCTGCTCGCGTACGTCGGCTTGCAGTTGAGCGCGGGCCGCCGCAACCGCCCCGCCGCGTAACCGTCTCCTCCCGTGCCCAGCTGGCTCATCGTCGTCATCGGCCTTGGGCTGGTTGTCGTCCATCTACGCGCCTCGTTCAAGGTGTCGATGGCGACACTGGTCGCCACGACGTTTCTGGTCCCGGGGGCTCTGCACTTCCCGGGCGCACCACCCAACGTGCTGCTCGTACGCGTCGGGCTCTGGACCGCGGCGCTGGGCATCGTCGCGCGTCTCAACAAGGGCGAGTTGCCCTCGTGGAGCATCCGACCGACCCGGGTCCTCGTTGCGTTGTCCGGCTTCGTCGTCGTGTCGTATCTGCTCGGCGTAGCGCGCGGGCCGTTCCCGTCACGCCCCGAAGTCGCGTTCGACCTCTGGCTGTTGATCCTCGACCAGTTGCTGTTCCTGTGGGTCGCGACGGTCGCCGTGCGGGTACTCGGTGCGTTGCCCGTGGCCCGGATGGCCGTCGGCGCGATCGCGGTCGCGTCCGTCATTGCGATCGGCGAACGGTTCACGCACGCGAGCTACGCGCACTGGTGGTTCGAGGGCAGCCCGACCTACGTGATCGCGGCCGGCAAGCTCGAACTGCGCGGCACGTCCGTGCGGGTGCGCGGCGCGTCGGACTTCGCGCTCGAGTTCGCCTGGGTGCTCGCGTACTTCCTTCCGCTCGTCGGCCTGCTGGCGCTGCGAGCCAAGAAGTGGGTCGCGTTTGTCGTGCCGGGTCTCGTCGTGATCGCGATGATCCTCACGATCACCCGAAGTGTCTTCGCCGGCGTCGCGCTCGGCGCACTGATGCTGCTCGTTACGGCGCGCGGCAATCGACGACTCCTCGTTGCGCTCGGTGTGTCGGGCTTGCTCGCGCTCGTGCTCTACACCGCGGCGAGCGCGGTCCGTCAGCCGTACCAGTCGGCTGATCCCGAGTCGGAGAAGGTGCGGGCCCGTCGCCTCGTGCTTGTGACGCAGGAGATGGCGGAGAAGCCCTGGGTCGGGGTCGGCCTCGACGGACTGATCCAGCGCGGCATCAAGGGCACCGACAACGCGGCGCTCGGCATGTACGCAGCGGTGGGCGCCGTCGGCCTCACCGTGCTGACCGGAGCGCTCCTGACGGGCCTCGCCACGGCCTCGTACGGGGCTCTGAAGGGCGACGAAGACCTGGGCCCGCTTTCCGGTGCCGTCTTCGGCGGTCTCGCGACCAGTGTGCTCGGCATGTTCGCCTTCGACACGTTCTCCGCGCCGTTCTCGAGTTGGAACCTGTGGTTGTTGGCCGCGCTCGGCGTTGGCCTCTATGAACAGGTCCGCGCCAAACAACCGAACCTGGAGCCGCGACCGGTGCGTCTCACCCGCGACCGACTTCTGTTGCCGGCCGTCGGCTTGCTCGCCGGACTGGTGCTGTACCTGGCGACGCCGACGCACGTCGCGGTCGAGTTCCGGTTCTTCTCACTGAGTTCGCAGTACCTGTCGCAGTCGAAGAAACCGAACGACGACTACATCGGTCGCATCATCGTGGAGACGGTGTGCGACGTCGGCACGCGCGCGGTCGCCTCCGACATCAAGGTCGACTGCTTCGACCCACTGAACTACGGGCCCGGCACCGGCGTGGCGCGACTGCAGGCGAAGAACCGAGAAGACCTGCGAGCCGCGTTCTTCCGCTTCGGCGGCGCGATCCGCCGCGTGCCGAACACGACGATCACGGTGACGTCACCGCGGCCCGCGCCGATCGGCAAACCCACGTGGGCGCGCGTCGCTCCGTTGGTCGGTTTGACGCTCGGCGCCGAGGCAGCGTTGCTGCTGCCTGCGTTCGCGATCCCTGACCGTCGTCAGCTTCGACGACGGGTCGGGGAGCTGAAGGAACTAGCGACCGTTACGGGCTAGGTAGTCCACCACCGGACGACCGAGGACCGACGGGGCATCGGAGTTCGGATCGTTCAGCAAGCAGTAGTGCTGGGCGGGGCCGTAGCACCAGTCCCACGCGATCCAACCGACGTTGCGACCCTCGGCCCACTGGATCGGCTCTCGCATCTCGCCATCCTCGGGACGAGGGGTCGAGAACTCGGTGATCATGACCGGGCGCAGACCGACGAGCGGCTGTACGAGCGAGTCGTAGGTCGGGTTGTAGCGGGCGCCGTTGCAGTAGTACGGCTTTTCCATCGGCCATTGCTTGTTGAAGCACCAGTACGGGTAGACGTGGGCGCCGTAGATGACGTTCGCGTCGCGGTCGAGAGGCCGGGCGGCGATCATCCGCATGTCGTTGCCCCACTGCGCGCCCGACGCAACGACGAGGCCCTTGAAGCCCTGACCGCGCACTGCGTCGAGCATCTGCTGCATGCCGACGGCGCGGTAGCCGTCGATGATGCCGCCGTTGCGCCAGACGTCGTAGCTGATGTCGTGCGGTTCGTTGTGCAGGTCGAGCGCAACGTAGGTGCGGTCCTTGTAACGCTTCGCGAGCAGCTTGATGAACTCGAGTTCGTAGCGGTCGGGCATCTTCTGGTTGGTCGACCAACCGCCCTTGCCGCAGGTGTGGCTTGCCGTCGAGAAGTGGTTGTCCAGAAGAATCAACATCTTGTACTTCTCGCCGAAGTTCACGATCTTGTCGATCGTCTTGATGTAGTTCGCGTCGTAGGTGCAGAGATCCTTGACGCCGTACGTCGTGGCAAGCGGAATGCGCACGATGTTCACGCCCCAGCGCTTCATGCGGGCGTAGTTCCACTCTTCTTCCTGGTGCGGCTTCGGCGAGTACTCGAGGCCGTTCTTGGCCACGCCGCGCAGGATGATCTTGGCGCCACCGGGGCCGTACACCTGGGTGCCCTCGGTGTGGAACATCTTCGGCGCCTTGACGTTGACCGGCACGTAGGTGTCCCGAATCATGAGGCTCTGCGCAGGCGCGGCCGCGACGAGGGAGAGGGAGGCGGCCAACCCGAGGGCGGCAGCGGCGATACGACGAAGCGACTTCATGATCTCTCTTGCGGTCTAACCCCAGCGGTTGCGGGAATCGTACTGACTAGTCCGGTCAGGAATTCGGTCGCGGATGGGAATTTCCTGCTGGACAAAGCGGGCAATCCGGCCACCCTCCGCCAGACGGGGTCGTCTCGTAGCCTCTTGGGCCGTGGCCCGGGTCCTTCACATCGTCGAGCGGTATCTCGACTTGTCCTCCGGATTTGTCCACGGCCAGATCTCGCGGAGCCGCCACGAGGCCTCGGTGCTGTCGATTCAGCCCGTCGTGAACCGCGAGGCGTTTCCGGTCGACGAGGTCCACGCGCTGCCCGTCCGCGGGTTGCCGGCCCGGGTCGCGCGCGGGCTCGTCGTGCGTCACGGCCGGCACGTTCGCGCCGACATCGCGCACGCTCATTTCGGTTACGCACTGCCGTATGCCCGCGTCCTGCAGCGTCGCGAGCGGCTGCCGGTCGTCGTCTCGCTGCACGGCCACGATGCAACGGCCTGGGCGGCGGCGAACGAGTGGGCGTACGCGCCCTCGCCGTCGCTGGTCGCAGCGGTCGTCGTCCCCAGCCGATGGCTGGCGGCGCGAGCGGTCGACCTGGGCTTTACGACGGCGCAGGTGCAGGTGATCCCGTCGGGCGTCGATACGACGTTCTTCGTGCCGTCACCGTTGCCCCCCGAGCCGGTGGTCGCGTTCGTGGGACGGCTCGTCGAGAAGAAGGGCATCGACACGTTGATGGCCGCGTGGCCCGCCGTGCGGGCGGCGGTTCCGGGGGCCGAGTTGCGCGTGTTGGGCGACGGGCCCATGGCCGCGCTTGTCGTCGGCGAGGGCGTGGAGCGCATTGCGCCCGATGCGACGACGAGGCATGCGCAAGTGCGCTCGTTGTTCTCCGCAGCGCGTGTGGTGGTGACACCGAGCCAGACCGCGGCGGACGGAGACGCCGAGAGCCTGCTGCTCGTGAACCTCGAAGCGCAGGCGGCGGGACGTCCGGTCGTGACGACGCGTCACGGTGGCATCCCGGAGTTCGTCTCGGAGAACGCGTCGGCCTTGGTCGTCGCGGAACGGTCTCCGTCCGAGCTGACTGAGGCGCTGATCAGTGTGTTGACCGACGACGCGTTGGCGCAGCGCCTGGCGAGCGGCGGCCCGGCGGTCGCCCGTGAGTTCGACATCGCCGCGATGGCGGCGCGCGTCGACGACCTCTACGACGAGGTGTTGGCGTAGTGCCCGTCGACGACGCGTGAGCTGAGCCCGCGCGCCGCGCCAACAGTCGTGCCCGCGAGTCGCGCGGCGATGCGAGCGGCGTCAGTCTTGTGGCGGAAGCGCGCGGCGTCGACGAGGCGACGCAGGCCCCAACCCCACGCGGCCTCGGCGGCGACCCGTCGGGCGCGAGCGCGGTCGGTGCGTGCGAGTTTGGCGATGCGTGCGCCGTTGCCGAACCCGTAGCGCCAGTCGAGGCGGATCAGTTCTTTCGGTGACCGCCACTGGTCGTGGTGAGCGAGTGCCGCCGGCTCGTAGCGGCCCGTGAACCCGGCTGCGAAGAGTCGGTCATAGAGATCGGTCTCGGGTGCGGACTTGAAGCGGGCGCCCACACCCATCGCTTCGTCCCAACCGCCAACGACCGCGAGCGCGCTTGCGCGCACCAGCAGGTTGTTGCCGTGGCCGAGATCTCCGGTGGTCGTGCGGTCGAGCAGCGCGGGCGCGTCGTCGTTCTTGGTCGCTACTTCGGTGTGCGAACTCGGGCCGTCGAGCGCGGCGCTGCGACCGGTGATGAAGGCGGCGCTCGGGTTGTCGGTCGCGCTCTGCGCGAAGGCGTCGGCCCAGCACGGGTCGACGACGACATCGTCGTCGACGAACGCGAGGAGCTGGCTGTATGCGGCGCGCCAGCCGGCGTTGCGCGCCCGGTTTACGCCAGGGAGTTCGCAGCGGACCAGGCGGGCATTGGCGCTGGTCGCGATCGTCGCGATGCGGGCGCCGTCGACGGAGGCGGAGTCCACGACGACGATTTCGTCGTCCGCACTGATCGACGCCCGCAACGCAGCGAGACAACGCTCGAGCATCTCCGGTCGGTCACGCGTCGGGACGATGACCGTGAGGCGGGGCATCTAGATGCGGCCTCTAGAGAAACAGCGTCCGGTAGCGAATCGACCCGGCGACGGTCACCGCGACTTCGGCGACGTCGGCGACGGCGAGCATCGTGCCGCCCTTCACCGTGCGCGAATCCTTGATGCGCTTCGCGAAGTGCGGGACGGCGAGCACCGCGGCCCTGCGGCTGAAGGGCAGCAACACCAGGCCGAGCAAGGCCAACCCGCCGGTGATGTGGGTGTCCTTCCAGAAGATTCGGTACGGCAGCAGTGAACGCAGTTGCGGGTGGCGCTTGATCGTCAGTGCGGCGTTGCCCCAGCGAGGCAGCGACCGCATGTGCGCCTTGAACCGCACCGGCCGCACTGCATGCCACACGAGCGCGTCGTCGACGTACTGCACCTCGCCGCCTGACTCGATGACGCGGAACGCGAGGTCGGCGTCCTCGGTCGCGCCCCAGTACTTCGGATCGAAACCGTCGACGCGTTCGAGCGCGGCGCGGCGGTAGACGAGGTTCGCGTTCGGATAGCCCTCGTAGTGCTGGTGGACTTCGATGACTCGCCTGAACAAGCCACCGACCTCGCCGTCCTCGGGGTGCGCGTCGACGCGGCCCTGCACGAGGTCGAGGGTGGGTGCACCGTCGTCGAACGCTGCGAGCGCGGCCTTGAGCCAACCGGGCGCGGGCTCACAGTCGTCATCGGTGAAGGCGATGATCGGCGCAGTCGCGGCCCGCCAACCGGCGTTGCGCTTCGGTACTGCGCCGCGCTCGAAGATCTCGATCGCCTGCAGCGGCAGTCGCTTCTTCCACGAGTGCAACAGCGTCTTGATGTCGACGTTGCCGTCGTGCACGACGATCACTTCGAAGTCGTCGATGTCCTGTGCGGCGAGACCGCGCAGCGTGCGCTCGAGCAAGGCGACGCGATCGACGGTCGGGACCACGACCGAGATACGCGGGCTCATGGGTGGTGCTTCGTCCACGATGGCCACTCCGGATCGGCCTCGTCGAGCCAAGGATGATCGAGTGACCGCACGACCTCGCACGGCATGCCGCTGGCGAACACGCCGGCGGGGATGTCCTTGCTGACCGCGGAGCTCGGCCCGATGACCGACCAGGGCCCGATCGTCACGCCCCGCCCGATCGACACGCGCGGGCAGATGAACGTGTTGCGGCCGATGTCGACCGCGGCGAACTTCACGTTCTCGCCGACAGGTTCGTCCGGCGTCGTGTGGAAGTGCGTCGAGTCGGCGATCGTGGCGTACTCGGCCATGATCGTGGCGTAGCCGAGGTGGATCGACTCGCCGCTGTGCAGCGAGCACCCGTAGGAGATCGTGTTCTCGCCGTCGAGGATGATGCGGCCCTCGATCTGGATGGCGACGTTCTGGCGCAGGTCGGTGCGGATGCCGCCGACGAACGAGCCGCCCTTCATGTGGATCACGACGTTGTCGCGAATCCACGACTTCGGTCCGAGCTTGAACGTGGTGTGCGTGCCGGGCCAGACGATGACGCGCACGCCGTGGCCAATTTGGACATCGGGCGCGAAGTCGAACTCGACTGTCGCCCTCTCCCATTTGGCCATCGCCGTGACGCGGGCGATGAAGATCTTCTGCTTCAGGCGGCGATACGCGATGCGCGCCGGCCATTGCTGCTCGCGAAGCAGATTCTTCAGCGCCATCGGGACAAACTCTATTGGTGGCCAATCGGCAGAGAGACTTCTGGGACAGCGCAGCGAAGGCCAGCGCGGCGTTCTACGTCGACACGACGGTCTCGTATGACAACCCCGACATGGATGCGTTCTTCGCTACCGGCAAGACCATCGTGGACCAGGCCCTTGCTCCCGTCGCGCCGGCGGGCCACGCACTGGCCGTCGAGATCGGCTCCGGGCTCGGCCGGAATTGCCTCGCGCTCGCGGCGCACTTCGACCGGGTCGTCGGCGTCGACATCGCTCCGGAAATGATTCGCCAGGCGAACGAGCTCGTGTCCGACGAACGAGTGTCGTTCGTGCTGACGGAAGGAGCGGCGCTCCCGTCGGTCGACGATGCGTCGGCGGACTTCGTGCTGACCTTCACGGTGTTCCAGCACATCCCGGACATCGACGTGATCGAGGCCTATGTGGCCGAAGCTGGTCGCGTGCTGCGGCCGGGTGGTGTCTTCGCGTTCCAGTGGAACAACCAGAGTTCGGAGTGGTCGTGGAAGGTGCGCCGCGGCCTCAAGGCCGCCCTCCAGAAGGTGGGGCTGCGCAAGGATCCGTACCACCGCAACGCGGTGAACTTTTTGGGCTCGACAGTGTCGATCGAGCGCATGCGTGCCACGGCAACCAAGGCCGGTCTCGACATCGTGAAGACCGACGGCGAAGGCTCGCTGTTCTGTTGGGCCTGGGCTGTCAAAGCTTCGTGACGCGGCTCGTCAAACTCTGCGTTCCGCTTGCGCTTCTCGTGGTGCTGGTGTGGCCGTGGTATCCGCTGTGGCTTCACGGCGTCGCTCTGATCTCGTTGCTCGCGCTCTGGTCGTACGTGTACGCCCGGTATCGATCGACGGCGCGACGAGTGACAGCGAACGAACGGGAGTTGCTGCGCACCGCCAATTGGGAGACCTACTCGCGTCACTACAACGAACAGGTCCCGACGATCGAAGAAGAGTTCGACATCTGGGGCGAGTACCACCAGCACCGTCACGAGATGCGTTACGACAAACTCGCCGAGGCGGCCTCGAAGGCCTGCCCCGACGGCGGTGTCGTGCTCGACCTCGGGTGCGGCTCGGCGTTGGTGGCGGACCGCATAGCGGCACGAGACGCGACGTACGTCGGCGTCGACTACGGCAGTCACCACATCGCCTACGCGAAGGCGAAGCACGACGCGGAGACCAAGCAACTGCGCACGGTCTTCGGTCGCTGCGACGCCGAGGCGTTGCCCTTTGCGGACGAGACGTTCGACGTCGTCGTGTGGAGCGAGGTCATCGAACATCTCATGCGGCCCGAGCGGGCGACGTGGGAGGTTGCGCGCGTTCTCAAGCCGGGTGGCGTGCTGGTGATGACGACGAACAACGCGTCGGAGGTCCCGCTCTGGTCACCGCTCACGCACTTGTTCGCCTGGCTGGAGAAGGCGCTCGGCGCGTACCACCCGTCGCTCATCTCTCGGCGGCCGTGGGTGTGGCCCCACAAGATGGATCGCGCGATCCTGCCGCCCGACGCTCCCGACGTGTGGCTGCCGCACACGCATCACATCTACGCCGAGACGCGAGCGATGTTCGCAGCGGCCGGCCTCGACTCGTTCCACTTCTCGACCTTCGAGTTCCCGCCGCCGCAGGCGAAGTTGTCGGCGTGGCTCGACGCCCGCGGTGACGCCGGAAAGCGTGTCGTCGACGGGATCGAAGCCGTGTGCACTCGGCTGCCGTTGGTGAGGCGACTGGGCTGCCACATGTTCGTGTTGGCGCGGAAGACCCGTCCGCCGGTGGCGCCGACACCTCCGATCGGCGTGTGGCCGGGACCGTTCTCGGAGGAGGGCGCGGAAATCTCCGCGACGGCAGGCGTCCGGTGAGCTGGCGCGATCGCATCAAGCGCGAATTGGTCGACCGGCACGTCCGCCTCAAGCCGGTGTTGCCGCGGGGCTACCGGGCCTATCCGGGTGTCGGGGGCTGGACGTATCTCGACGTCCGCGAGTCGCCGATGATGCTGGCCCGCGCGTTGCGCTGGTACGAGCCGGGTCGCGCCAATGCGTTGCGAAGTGCGCTCGGCGCGGGCATGACGTTCGTTGACGTCGGCGGCAACAAAGGCGACTTCTCGTTGCTCGCCGCGCGCGTGATGGCCGACGAGGGCCGCGTGCTGTGCATCGAACCGGAAGCCGAGAACGCCTCGTGGATTCGCAAGAGCGCCGCGCGCAACCACTACCGATCGATCGAGGTGATCGAGGTCGCGCTCGCCGATCGTGACGGCGAGGACACCCTGTTCCTCGGCGCGAAGTCGGGCTGGCACACGCTCGTCGAAGACCCATCGCTCGTGGTGGGAACGGTCACCGTGCCCATCCGCACGCTCGACTCGTTGCTCGCCGAGCGCGGCATCGACCATGTCGACGTCGTGAAAATCGACGTCGAGGGCGCCGAGGACCGCGTGCTTGCCGGCGCGGTCGGCGCGCTGAGCGGCACCAATCCGATGACGATCCTGATCGACCTGCACCCAAAGCGCGTCGACACGCTTGCGGTGTGCGAGCAGCTGCGGTCGTGGGGCTTCACTTTCGATCGCGAAATCACTCGCGACACGAAAGAAGCCGTCGCTCACCGACCGGCGTAGAGCCGAGTGAGGCGCGGGACGATCGCGTCGTCCCAGTCGTAGCGGAGCGTCGCTTCGGCGCGGCAGGCGTCGCGGTCGTCGAGCTGGAGAGCCTGCAGCAACGCGTCGGCGAGCGCGCCCCTCGTCGCTTCTGTCGCGAGCGTCCCGATTCCCTCGCGCACGATTTCCTCGGGCCCGCCGCTGCCGGCGACGGCGACGATTGGTGTGCCGCACGCCAAGGACTCGACGAGCACGAGGCCGAACGCCTCGCGTAACGAAGGCAGCACGGTCACCCAGGCGCGGCTGTACGCGTCGACGAGGTCACTCGACGGGTCGATCACGTCGACCGCGGCGCGGACGCGATCGGTCGCCCCTTGCAGCACCTCGCTGGGGTCGCCCGGACCTGCGAGTACGAGGCGGGCGCTGGTCTGTTCGAGCACCAGATCGAACGCTTCGAGCAGCAGCGGCAGGTTCTTGCGCGGCTCGTCGTTCGCGCTTGCGAACAACACCGTGGGCGCCTGGGTGCGCTCGTGGCGTGGATGAAAGTGCGCGAGGTCCACCCCGCCCGTGACGACGACGCCCTCGCGGTCGTAGTCCTTCTTCAACAACTCACACGTCGCCTCGGACAGGCAGACGTATTCGTCCAGATGGGCGACGGCGTACTCGAAGGCGTCGTGGTCCGGTCGCGTCTCGCGGTACGACCGCAGCGGGCCGCCGAGGTCGGTGTAGATCGAACGCGCGTGACGGCGACGGGCGTAGCGGGCGGCGGCCGCCGCGTCCCCCGTCCCGAGCGCGTGCCACGCGTCGATGCCGCGTAACGCGTGTGCGCGCGCAATCCGCCGTCCGAGGTCGCGCTCGGCGGCGAACAGGTCGTCGCTTTTTCGCGCGAAGCGGCGCACCGGCACGCCGAGCACGTCCTCCTGCGACGCCGACGGCGCTGTGGATTCGATGCGCACGTGGTGGCCGGCCCGCAACAACGCGGCGCCCAGCTCGTGCAGATAGCGCTCGCCCCCGCGACGCACCTCGGGCCACGAGTACACGTGGGACAGCACGATCCTCATGACAGCTGCAGCGTCCGTCGCTCGGGTTCACCGTGCGCGTAGCGATCGGCCGCCGCCTGGTGCCACGCCTCGAGGTTCTCCACGAGGTTGCTGATCGTGAGCTCGCCGGCGACCCGCGACCCCGCGGTTACCAGGTGCTGCCGCAGCGCGACGTCGTCGGCCAGGCGACGGATCGCGGCCGCAAAGGCTTCGTCGTCGCCGAGAGGCTCGGGTACCAGCGCGGTCTGTTCGTGCAGAAGGAACTCGCCCGACCCACCAGTGGCCGTGCCGACGACCGGAATGCCACACGCCATGGCTTCGATCGGCACGAGTCCGAACGGCTCGGCCCACGTCGACGGGAAGACGAACACGTCATGCGCCCGGTACACCTCGGGTAGGCGCGCCCGGTCCGAGGTCATCCACAGCAATCGGTCGCGCACGCCGAGATTGGTCGCCATCTCGTTCAAGACGGCGCGATGCGATTCGTCACCTGGTCCGCACCAGGTGAGCGTCGCCTCGGGCAGGTACTGCAGGGCGCGAATCGCCGTCGTTATGCCCTTGCGCTCGTCGACGCGCCCGACACCAAGCAGCTTCCAGTCCCACTCGCGCGCCGGCGGGTCGAGCACCGGAAAGTCGCGCTCGTCGATGCCCGACCACGTGACCGCTTGATGTCCGAGGCGCATGTGCGAGTGGCCTTCGGCCCGGTTCATCGTGAACTGCGAGATGAACAGGCCCGTCGCATCGCGCAGGTTCGGCAGGCCGCTCGGGATCCGGGTCGCCATCGACATTGCCCGGCCGATGATGGACGGACGATTCGAGAACAGTCGCGCCCACGGATCGAGCTCGGGGGCGTAGATCAGCCAGTCGTCGCAGAGGTTGCACACGACGGGCACGTCGCGTTCGCGCAGCGTTGCGAGCAGACCCAGTGACATCGCGCCCATGTTCCAGACCGAGACGACGTCGGGCGCGCACTCGCGCAGCAGGTCACGCAGGACGCCCTGGTTGTGGCGTTCGTCCTGGAGCCGCTCCCACACGGGCTTCGACACCAGTTCGTGGTCGTCCCAGGCGAAGCGAAGGTGGCGATGCACCGTGTCGTCCTGCTCGTCGGCCACGCCCTCGACACGCAGCGTGGTCGTCAGCACGTCGACGGAATGACCACGCTCGCGCAGCCGCGTCATCACGTCGCGACAGATCAGCTCGTAACCGCCGTAGTGGTGCGGCGGGTACATGTTGGTGAGCGCGAGGATCTTCACGGCGTGTCCTTGGCTTCGCGCACGGGGTGGGAGTCTGCCATCCTTCGATTGTGAGCAGCAGCGCCGAAGGCCTTCTGCCGTCCGCCTCGGGCTTCGATCTCACCGCGACTCCGCCGCCGGTGCGACTGCTTGTGCGCGACCTGTGGCGGTCCCGCTCGCTCGTCTTCGTCCTTGCCCGCAAGGACTTCTTCGTGCGCTACCGCCGCACGTCGTTCGGGCTGCTGTGGGCGGTGTTCCTGCCGCTGCTGCAAGCCGTCGTGCTGACCGTCGTGTTCGGCAAACTCCTGAAGTCGCGGGCGCCCGACTACGCCGTCTACGTGTTCTCCGGCATGGTGCCGTGGTCGTTCTTCACGTCGTCGTTCGGGCAGGGCGCGACCGCGATCGTCGACAACACGACGCTGTCGAACCGCATCTACTTCCCGCGGGCCGTGCTGCCGCTGGTGCCGGTCGTCTCGAGCCTGTTCTCGGTCGCCATCACGATCGCGTTGTTGATCGCCATGGCGCTCGGCTTCGGTGTGTCGTTGGGCCCCGAGCTGCTCGTGTTGCCTTTCGGCGTGGTGCTCGTCGCGACGCTGAGCGCGGCGCTCGGCCTCGTCGCCTCCGCCCTGCACGTCTATTTCCGCGACGTCCGGTTCATCGTGTCGGCGTCGATGACGGTGTGGCTTTACGTCACGCCCGTGATCTTCCGCGTCGAACAGTTGCCGCGTTTTCTGCAGCCCGTCGTGAAGGCCAACCCGATGACGGGCATCGTCGAGTTGTTTCGATTCGCGACGGTCGGCGCGTCGCCGGGCTGGACGACGTCGTTGCTCGTGACCGCTGCGTGGATCCTCGTGCTCGGCGTGATCGCGCTCCAGCTCCATCGTCGCTTCGACCGGCTTTTCGCGGACCGTATCTGAGATGACCGAATCGCTCATCAAGCTGGAGGACGCCGGCAAGCAGTACACGAAGTTCTCGGAACAGCCGATGCTCGCCTCGGCCGCGCTGCGCTTGCGCGCCCGCACCAAGCGATCGACGCTGTGGGCCGTCCGTCACGTCGACTTCGAGGTCGCGCCGGGCGAATGCGTCGGTGTCATCGGTCGCAATGGTTCCGGCAAGTCGACTCTGCTGCAGATGCTCGCCGGCGTCACGTCGCCGACCGAAGGGCGTGTGCGCGTGACGGGCAAGGTTGCGCCGCTCATCTCGGTCGGCGTCGGCTTCCACCCCGAGCTGACGGGACGCGAGAACGTGTACGTGAACGCGGCCATCCTCGGCCTCACCCGTCGTCAGGTCGACGAGCGTTTCGACGAGATCGTCGACTTCGCCGACATCGGGGACTTCATCGACACGCCGGTGAAGTTCTATTCGTCGGGCATGTTCGTGCGGCTCGGTTTCTCCGTCGCCGTCAACGTCGACCCAAGCGTGTTGCTCATCGACGAGGTGCTCGCCGTCGGCGACATGGCCTTTCAAGTCAAGTGCTTCGACAAGATGACCGAGATCCGCAACTCCGGTGCGACGGTCGTCGTGGTCAGCCACAACCTCAATGCGATCAAGCGCATGTGCGACCGCACGATGGTGCTGCATCAAGGCGAGCACCGCTTCACGGGGGCGACGTCCGACGCCGTCTCCTTGTTCCACCAACTGATTGGGGAGACCCGCGACCTCGACGACGAAGACGTCGCGTTCGGTGGTGTTGCGAAGGTCGAGTCGTGGGATCTCGTCGACGCGAAAGGCGTGCCCCACGGCTACGCCGAGCCGGGAGACAAGCTCCGCTTCGTCGCCGACATCGTGTTCGCCGCGCCGATGAAGGATCCCGTGTTCGCGTTCAGCCTCACGAGCGAGCGCGGCGCCGTCGTCTACGGCGAGGCGTCATACGACGTGAAGAGCGGCACGTTCGACGAAGGCGATCGGACAACGGTGAAGATCGAAATCAAGCCGGAGCTCGCCACGGGCTCGTACAAGGCGCAACTCGGCATCGTCGACCGGCAGGGCCACGAAACTGTTGCGGCGGCGACGCCAATCCACTTCTACGCCCACGGCCGCAACATGGTCCAAGGCGTGATCGACCTCGGCGGTTCCTTCGCCGTCGGTCCCGCGCCTACCGCGTCGCGACGCCCCAAAGGTCGCTGATCCCGAGCGCCCTGATCGGGGTGAAAGGAACTTTCGCGAGCCGGTGGTAGAGCCGACCGGCCCGAGCGTTCGGAAGATGGTCGGTGTAGACGATCTCGCCGAGTGACGCCTTGGCATCGGCAAATCCCGCGGCGCGCATCGCCTTTCGCAACGACCACACCGACTGTTCGTTCACATGCATACCGAGCTCGTACTCGTTGCGCGGTTGGGCCGGCCAAGAACGATGGACCATGCGCTGCAGGCGGTAGGTGACGTCGTAAATGGTCTTGGTCGGGAAGGTGTGGACCAGAAGCCGCCCGGCCGGTTTCAGCAGCCGATGGGCTTCACGCAGTGAGCGGTCGAGTTCGTCCGCCGAGAGGTGTTCCACGACGTCGAGCATCGTCACGAGATCAGCCGTCGCGTCCGGGAGCGCGATAGCGCGAGCGTCGCCGAGGATCACCTCGGCGTTGTCCGCGACGCCGAACGCGGCAATCGTCTTCTCCGCCATGGCCACCGCGGCCGCGGAGTATTCGACGCCGATCGCGCGCGCCGCACCGAGCCTGCCGGCAACGGCCAGCAGCTCACCGCGACCGGTGCCGATGTCGACGAGGACCTCGCCGGCCTTGAACTGCGCCTTGTGCAGGCAGCCAGGGTAAATACCGGCGACCTTGGTGCCGTCGGACTCGCGCCATTCGTCCGCGCCACCGCAGGCATGACGGAAGTACTCCTCGTCGTAGACGTCCGGTGAGACGGTCGGCGGCGGTAGGTCCGCGTCAGGCATGGGGCCGTAGTCTGACGTACGTGTCCAACCGACTCGCGCGCGTGCCGTGGCAGCTCCGCTACCGCACGCTGCCCCGCGTCGGGTCGACAGTTCGCAAAGCGACGATCAAGGCGACGCACCTCCACGCAGACGTGTCCTTCGGGCCGCATTGCCGGATCGGGCCGGGCTTCTCGCTCGAGATCCCCGAGGACGGCACGTTCCGCGTCGGCACAGCCGTCGACTTCCGCCGCGACTTCTTCTGCGAGATCAGCGGCGACGGCAAGGTCGAGATCGGCGATCTCTCTGTCTTCACCTATGGAGTGAAGATCCAGTGCTCCACGCAGATCACCATCGGTAAGGGCGTGACGTTGGCCGAGTCGGTGCTCGTCGTCGACGGCAGCCACCGTTTCAAGGACCACGAGACGCCCATGCAGCAGCAGGGCTTCGACTTCAACCCGATCACCATCGGTGACGGCGCAAGCATCATGGCCAAGGCCACCGTGCTCGCCGACGTGGGGGAGCGCGCCTTCGTCGGTGCGGGCTCTGTCGTGACCGATCCGGTGCCGCCGTTTTCGTTGGCGGTCGGCGTACCCGCTCGGGTCGTCGAGTACTTCGGCCCCGAGGGCACGTGAACGCCGACGACCTGACCGTCATCATTCCGACGCGTCAGCGCTGGGACATTCTCGAGAAGACCCTCAACGGGTTGGCGCACCAGACGGTGCGCGGCTTCGACGTGATCGTGGTGGTCGACGGCGACGACGAAGCGGTGCCCGCCGCGATCAGCGAACGGCCCAACGTGCGCGTGATCACCCAACCACACGCCGGGCCGGGCGTCGCCCGCAACACCGGAGTTGCCGCAACCGATCGCGAACTGGTTCTCCTGCTCGGCGACGACATGGTGCCGATTCCTGATCTCATCGGCGCGCACCTCGACGGCCACAACGAGTTCCACGATCCGCGCGTCGCCGTGCTCGGTCACGTGGATTGGCATCCCGATGCCGAGGTCAATCACATCCAGCGCTGGCTCGACTGGTCCGGCACGCAGTTCGACTTCCACCTGATCGATCCGAGCAAGGACGCCGGTTTCGGCCGCTTCTTCTCGTGCAACGTCTCGTTGCGCCGCAAGCTCTACAACGACGCCGAAGGCTTCGACCCGGAGTTCGTCTACTACTACGAAGATCTCGACTTCGGATGGCGCCTGCACCAACAGCGCATGCGGCTGCATTACCGACCGACGGCGCGTGCTCGCCATCTGCACCGCTACGACTTCGAGACGTTGCAGCGTCGCTTCGACGGGATCGTCATCGGCGAGCGAATGATGGCGGCCAAGCATCCGTGGTTCGAGCCCTGGTACCGCGACCGCATGAAGAGCGCGCTCAACGAGCCGGCCCGATCGCGCTACTGGCCGCGTGTGGCCGACCTGATCCCCGACAAGGTGGTGGAGCGCGTGCCGCTCACTCGACGCGTACGACGCTTTGCGCGACGTCGCGCCAACACGCGCATGTACCAAAACCTCGCGCCGCGCTTCTTGTGGCTGTGGGCGGGCTACGACGGACTCGACGAATTGCGCGAGTACCTCGGCGCCGAATTCGACGAGTCACGTTTGCACCTACACGCACACCACGTCGACGAGCAAGAAATGGCGGCGGAAGATCAGGTCGAGTTCTACCGAACGACCGACGCGTACCTCTACGACCTCACCGCGTTCGCGATGTGGGACACGAAGCTGCCGTACTTCGAAGCGATCAAGGCGGCGGTCGGTCCCGGCGCGCGCTTGCTCGACTACGGCTGCGGCATCGGGACCGACGGGCTGCGGTTGATCGACGCCGGTTTCAAAGTGGGCTTTGCCGAGTTCGACAACCCGTCGTCCAAGTACCTGCGCTGGCGTTTCGAACGGCGTGGTCTCAAGCCGCCGGTCGCCGAATGGTTCGACGTCGACGGCAACGTGCCCGGTGGCTTCGACCTCGCATACTCAATCGACGTGATCGAACACGTCGACGACCCGTGGGCATTTCTCGCCAAGCTCGAGGAACGGGCGCCAATCGTCGCCGTCAATTTCCTCGAGGACGCCCACGGTCACAACGCGCGACACCCGCACCATCAGTTGCCGATCAAAGAACTGCTCGAGCACTGTGAGAACCGCGGCATCATCACGCAGCGCACGTACCACGAGGGCCGCAGCCACTTCGTGATCTATCGCAGCGGAGGGCCGTCGTTCTCGCCGATCGGCGACAGGTGAACCAGCGCTTGCTGCTTCCACGCGCCCGCCGCGTGCCGATCACCTCGTAGGCGCAGACGCGCCCACTGCTTGGCGCAGCCGAAGGCTTCGAGCCCGCGGTAGATCGCGTCGGCACGGCCACCGCGTGCGTCCCTGTAGAAGCGGTGCGTGTTGCGGAGGTACGCCGCAGTTCGTTCGCTCTTGTACAGCTGCTCGCCCGATGCGTTGCCGACGTGACGAACGAGCGCGGCCGGCTCGAACCACGTTTCGTAGCCCCTCTCGTGCACGCGCCACCCCCACTCGAGGTCCTCGGCGTACATGAAGAACCGCTCGTCGAACCCGCCGACGACGTCGAGTGCGCTGCGCCGCATGAGCAGCGCCGCGCCGACGGCCCAGTCGACGGACCGAGCCTGGTCGTGACGCCACCACCCGTCGAGCAACGCGTCGGCCCTGCGTCGTTTCGACAGGAGGCGAACGAGGCCGAGATTCACGATCGCGGCGAGGCGAGTGCTCGGGAACGGGTGCGTCGAGATCTCCATAACGCCGGCGGGTGTTTCGATGCGCGGAGCGATCGCCGCCGCATGCGGGTGCTGCTGGGCTACGGCGACCATCGTTGCGAGCGCGCCGGGCTCGGGCCACGCGTCGGAGTTCAGGCAGAAGTACCAGGGCGCGTCCGTGCGCGCGATCAGCGCATTGTGGCCGGCGCCGAAACCGAGGTTCGTCGGCGACGCGAAGACGTCGGCCTCCGGAACCTCGGCGCGCAGCGCCTCGACGGTTCCGTCGCTCGACGCGTTGTCATGCACGAACAGGCGAACGTCGACGCCCTGGTCCGAGTCGAGCAGCGTGCGCAGCGCGCGAACAGTGAGCTCACGCGTGTTCCACGTGACGACGCCGACGTCGACGAGTGGTCGATCGCTCACGCGGTTTGTTTCGCGATCCAGGCCTCGATCTCGTTCGTGACCATCTCGGCGATGCGGCGGTGTCCTTCCGCCGAAAAGTGGTAGCCGTCGGGCAGCGCCTTCTCCATGCCCAGGTCCTCGACGACCGCCGAACTCGGGATGAGCCGTACGTCGGGATCGTTCGCGTCGCGCACCACGCCGACCAACACGGCGTTGTGCCGGTCCCGTCGTTCTTGCGCGCCCGGCAGGCTGTAGGTGATGCGTGGTCCGGGCGGGTTGATGTCGAGGAACAGCACGAGGCGATGCTCATGGCGGGCGAGGAAGATCACCTGCTTGAGGAGCGTCGCGAAGCGTTCGGGGCCGACGCGATGCCCGCGCTGACCCATCACACCCACGGCTCGCCGCTGCAGCTTGCGCAGGCGGGTCCACAACACCGGCGCGACCCGTCGGCGATAGGCACGGGAGAGGCGGCTGGTGCCGACGTCCCACGTCTGGAAATGGTTGTAGACGACTTGGGGAATGAACGGCGCCTGGTTCTCGACGACGCCGTAGTTGACGATCACGACGTCGGCGTTGAAGCCCGCGACGTTCTCTTGGTAGATCCGCACGCCGTGGCCGATGTGGGTGAACTCCTTGCCCGCGTTGCGCACTTCCACGTCGTAGCCGTCGCGCCGCAGCAGCTGTTCGACGAGTTCCGGGTATGGCGCGTCGAGGCGCGACGCACGATCGGGAACCATCGTCGCGACGGAGTGCCCGATGACGAGGACGCGCCACTTTCGGTTGGTGGAGTTAGAGGACAAGCGTGCGCTCCCGGATCGAGCCCCACAGTAAGCCCAGCTCGACGGCGAGATCGAAGCCCATCGACGCGACGATCTCCTTGGGTGACCGACGCAGATGCGTCACCACGAATGGCGCCATCAGGAACACACCCCAGATCCAATCGCCGAGCAGGAGCGCGAGGAACCCGAAGATGGCGGCGAGGGTGACCGCGCTCGCCTTCCGTAGGAACAGTCGGTTCCACAGCAGCGAGCGCGCCTCGGGGAAGCGCTTCACGATCGCGTTGAAGTGCCCGTACTGCAGCGCGCGTTTCCAGTGCCACCGCACGCCGGGATAGGTCACGGCGTGGTGCACCACGGCATCGGCCGCGAACTGCTCGTCGAACCCGAGCCGCTTCACGGCCCAGCCCGCCATCGAGTCCTCACCGAAGAAGCCGATCTCCTCGTCGAAGCCGCCGGCCTGGACCAGCTCCGCCCGTCGATAGAAGAGGTTGCACGCCTCGTACCGGCCCGTGAACGACGTGAGTTCCTGGGTGGCCGGCCACGGGCCCGGCGAGGCTGATGGGTCGGGCAGCGTGCGTCCCTGCACGGTCGCGACCCGTGCGTCGTCGAAGAAGCGCACCCCCTCGGCCAACCAGGTCGGCGTCGGCACGCAGTCGGAGTCGACGAAGGCGACGATCTCGCCGCCGCTCGCCGCGACCCCGGCGTTCCGAACAGCACCGAGCGAGCCGTCGTTGCGCAGCACCCGGATCCGCAGGTCGGCGCGAGCCTCGGCCATCTCGCGCGTTCCGTCGGTCGAGCCGTTGTCGACCACGACCACCTCGAAGTCGGTGAAGGTCTGTTGCGCCAAGCCGTCGAGGCACGCGGCCAACAGGTCACGGCGATCCTTCACGGCGATATTGACGCTTACCGTCGGTGGTCGCATCGCGGTTGGAGATTACTTTCGGCCCGCATGAGCGGCCCGCACGTCACGGTGATCGTGCCCGTGCGCAACCGCAAGGACCTGCTGACGAAGCTGCTCGACGGCTTGGCGGCGCAGACCTATACCGACTTCGACGTCGTGATCGTCGACGATGGATCGACTGATGGCGCCGACGAACTGGCGCGGGCGGAGATGCGTTTCCCGATCGTGGTTCTGGGCAGCGACGGCGTAGGCGCGGTCGCCGCGAGAACCCGAGGGGTCGAGGCTGCGCGCGGCGACGTTCTCGCCTTTACCGACTCGGACTGCGTCCCGATGCCGACCTGGTTGGCTGCGGGCGTTGCCGCAATCGCGGACGGCGCGGACGTTGCGAATGGCCCGACGGTCAGTGCAGCGCCGCGCCGGTTGCTCGAACGCAGCCTCACTGCGGGTGACGACGGGTTGTATCCCACGTGCAACGTGTTCTACCGAAGAAGCGCCTTCGATGCCGCCGGCGGTTTCGATCCGAACGCCGAAACGCGTCTCGGGTTCCGGGCTGGCGTGCGCGCCAAGGGCCTCGGCTTCGGCGAGGACACGGTGCTCGCGTGGCGAGTCCGCCGCGAGGGACGCGCCGCGTATGCGCCCGACGCCGTTGTCGCCCACGCGGTGTTCCCGCCGGACCTGCGCGACCATTTCAGCCGTACCGCGCAGGCCGGCGCGTTCCCGGCGTTGGTGAAAGAGATCCCCGAGTTGCGAACGACCTTCTTGTCGCGCCGGCTGTTCCTCGGCGCAGCGACCCGGCTACCGCTGTACGTGGTGCCGATCCTGCTCATCGCCCGGCTCTGGTGGCCGGCGCTCGTGGGCTTGATCGTGTGGGCGCTCGTGCACCTCGTTCGGGTGATGCGTCGACCCGATCCGATCAAGCGCAAAGTGCTCGCGTTCCCGATCGTGTTGGCGACCGACGTCGTTACGGCCGCTGCGCTCCTCGTCGGAAGCGCGCGAACCGGGACCCTCGTGCTGTAGTCGGCACGTCGTATCCCATCTCCACCAGGCAGGCACCGGCGACGCGGTAGACGGCCTTGAGGTCGCGCTCGCGCATGTCGAGCCACTTGCCCTCGCCGACGTCGCCGGTGGTGTTGTACTGGCTCACGCGTTCGGGCGCGCGCCGCCGCAGTTCGTCGACGACGGCCTCGTCGGGCGGCAACCCGAGCCACGCGAGCACGTCGACGGCGCCGACGACGGGATTGGCCAGCCAGTCCTCGTACCGCTCGTCCCGCGCCCGCGACGAGCGCGCCGCGAAGTCCCGGACGGCGCGGGTGAGCTCCACCCAGAACTGCGCCGCTTCGCTCGCATCGGACGCGCCGGCGTCGACCTCGAGCAACGACCGCACCACGTCGCGCCCGTCACGATGCACGCCGACGATCCACGCGTCCGGGAACAGTTCGGTTATCAGGTCGAGGTGGCGAGCGTGGATCGGCGTCTTCTCGATGAGCCGAACGTCGGACCACCGGGCGAACAGCGACCAGGCGAAGGAGCGCAGGGCGTCAAGCGGAACCGCCGGGTTGTCCCGCAGAGCACGGAGCGCAACGAATGCGGCGGACTCGGCTGTCGGTCCGTCGAGCCCCGGGTGCGCGGCCAACAAGTGCTGCACCCACGTCGTCCCGCTGCGCGGGCACCCGACGACGAACACGGGCTCCGTCAGACTTTTGACGTGTTCGTCACCCCCGGGGAGCACAGACATGTCAAACGTCGCGAGGAGCGGTGCCAACTCCTCCCGGCTCACGTGTACGACACGCGCGCGTTCGATCAGGGCGACTCGCGCGGCGATCTCCGGCGGCACGGGCTCGACGACGACGAAGGTCGCGTCGGGGTAGACGCCGGCGATCACGTGGGGCGCGTCGGCGTTCGTCGGCGACGAGTCCACGACCACCCCGGCGGCCGCGTAGACAGCGTCGGCGAAGTTCCGAACGGCGCGCAGGAAGGTCTCGTCGTCGCACAACGCGGCGAGTCCGCCGCCGACGGAACGAGCCGTCAGGTAGTTGCCGAAGACCGCATGCAATCCTCGCCCGAACAAGTCCAGCGGTTCGCCGATACCAGCGGCATCGATGACGAAGACCATGCGTCCGCCGGTCGGCGTACCGGCTGCGTACGAGGCCGAAAGGTGAATCGGCATGGGCCGCGGGGGTGGCACGCCGAAATGTTTAGGCCGACCAGAGGAATACAAGGGTCATGTGTACAATTCTTGTTCTGACCGGGTGGGTTTGACCGAACCCCACTAGCTGCGGGAGCGAGCAAGTCGTGGCTGTTGCACCACACGACGTCGAGAGTGACGCCATGCTGGTTCTCGCTGCCCAAGCGGGGGACCACGACGCGTTCTCTGAGCTGTTCCGTCGTCACTACCCGACGATTCGGCGCACGTGCGCCCGCAAACTTCGCGACCTTCGCGAGGCCGACGAAATCGCACAGGCCGCCTTCGTGCGTGCGTACGAGCGACTCGACAAGTGCGGGGGCGACCGTCGGTTCGGTGCGTGGGTCCAGGTCATCGCGAACAACCTCTGCATCGATCACCTTCGTGCGACGGCGCGCACCACACCGACCGACGAACCGATCGACGAGACCGTCGCCATGGGCGGTCATCACCAGCCCGAGGATGCACTGCTCAACGCCGAGCAGGCGGCCCTGATCCAGCGCGCGCTGGCGAGCCTTCCCGACCGTCAGCGCGACGTCGTCGTGGCCCGCGATGTCGACGGGCGCCGCCCGCCGGAAATCGCGGCGGCCCTGGGCCTGTCGCTTGGCGCAGTCGACTCGCTTCTGCTCCGCGCCCGTCGCCGCCTCGCCGCCTCCGTGCAGTCGATGACGGCGGACGGCGGCGCCAGCAACCTGATGACGACGGCCGCGGTCTCCGCGGCCGGCGGCGGTGTCACGCAAATGCCGACTCTCA
Source organism: Actinomycetota bacterium (assembly GCA_048498715.1). Classification (GTDB taxonomy): domain Bacteria; phylum Actinomycetota; class Acidimicrobiia; order Acidimicrobiales; family JACCXE01; genus JACCXE01. Next base: position 51,551 of record JBEHXL010000019.1, read on the forward strand.
CCCGGGTGGTGCAGTTCGTCGGCGACGCCGTGGCCAACGCCTCGTACCACGTGGCCGCCGCGGTCGGCATGGTGCCTGGAATGCCCTCGTTCGTGCAGCAGGCGGCGCCGCTCGCCGCGGCGGGTCTGGCCACGCTGGCTCCCGTCGGCAATACGACGCATCTCCCGGAAGTGCCGCACGTTCCGGCCATCCAGACCAGCGTCCCGCCGACGACCACGCCCAATCTCGTGGGCCCGGCCACCTCGATTCTCGACAACGTCACGCCGGTCACGCTGCCCGACGTCAGCACGCTCACCGACACCGATCGCACGGTCGCTCCCGCCGTCACGGTGCCCTCTGTGACCCCGGCCGCCCCGGCCTCGCCGAGTCTGCTCGAGTCCGTGGGCAACACGGTCGAGGGGCTCACGGGCCACCTCCTGGGCAAGTAATCGCTCCGATAGGAATCGACCCCTCCGTGCCATGCCATCATGGGCGGCATGGCTGAGCCCATCCTCCGCGAAGCCTGCGGAGTCTTCGGTGTCTATGCCCCCGGGCGCTCCGTCTCGCATCTGATCTACGACGGGCTCTTCGCGCTCCAGCACCGCGGCCAGGAATCGGCCGGCATGGCGGTGTCGGACGGGCGAATCGTCGAGGTCACGAAGGACATGGGCCTCGTCTCGAACGTCTTCAACGAGTTCGGGCTCAAGGCGCTGCAGGGCCATCTCGGCATCGGCCACACCCGCTACTCGACGACCGGTTCGTCGGAGTGGCACAACGCGCAGCCGATCTTCCGCACCGTCGGCGAGGGTGGGTTCGCCCTCGGTCACAACGGCAACCTCACGAACACCGTCTCGCTGGTGGAGGAGTCGGGGATGTTGCCCGGCACCGTGTCGAGCGACAGCGATCTCATCGGCGAGCTCGTCGCTCGCCAGTTCCCCAACGACGAACACGCGGACGGTCGCGATCTCGAGCGAGCCCTGATCGAAGTACTGCCCAAGCTCGAAGGCGCCTTCAGCCTCGTCGTGATGGACGCCAGTCACGTCATCGGCGTGCGCGATCCCAATGGCTTCCGGCCGCTCTGTCTCGGCAAACTCGAGACCGGTTGGGTGATCGCGTCGGAGTCGCCCGCCCTCGACATCGTCGGCGCGCACTTCGTCCGCGAGATCGAGCCCGGTGAGATGGTCGTGGTCGACGCCGCCGGCATCCGCTCGCTGCGTCCGTTCCCGGAGGAGCGCATCAACCCGAAGCTCTGTGTCGTCGAGTTCGTGTACTTCGCTCGTCCCGACGCCAAGCTCTACGGCAAGGAGCTGCACGGCGCGCGTCGCCGCATGGGCGAACTGCTGGCCGAGCAGGCGCCGGTCGAAGCCGACATGGTCATGGGCGTGCCCGAGTCGGGCCTGCCTGCGGCCGAAGGCTTTGCCAAGCGCTCGGGTATCCCGTACGGCCAGGGCCTCGTGAAGAACCGCTACATCGGCCGCACGTTCATTGCGCCCGACCAGGCCAGCCGCGACGTCGGCGTGCGTCGCAAGTTCAACCCGCTCGAGGACAACGTGCGCGGCAAACGCGTTGTGGTCGTCGACGACTCGATCGTGCGCGGCACCACCCACAAGGCGGTGATGCGCATGTTGCGCGAGGCCGGCGCGGCCGAGGTCCATCTGCGGATCATGCTGCCGCCGTGGAAGTGGCCCTGCGTGTACGGCATCGACACCGGCACCAAGGCCGAGCTGCTCGCCGCCAACATGACCGTCGACGAGATCCGCGACTACATGGGCGTCGACTCGCTGGCGTATCTCCAGCTCGATCGTTTGATCGATGCCATCGACGCGCCGGGGGCGGGTTTCTGCACTGCGTGCCTCACCGGCGAATATCCCATCGCCCCTGACGTCGCGCTTTCCAAGGGAGTGCTCGAAGCCACCCGTGCCTGACAAGAACAAGAAGCCCCTCACCTACGCCGAAGCCGGCGTGGACATCGCCGCCGGCGAAGAAGCCGTGCGGCGCATCAAGGACCACGTCCGCTCGACATTCCGTCCCGAAGTCATCGGTGACATCGGCGGGTTCGGTGGCCTATTCGCCTTCGACAAGAACCGCTACAAGAACCCGGTCCTCGTCAGCTCGACCGACGGCGTTGGCACCAAGGCGCTCGTCGCCAAGGCGGCCGGGCAGTTCACGACGATCGGCATCGACCTCGTCGCGATGTGCGTCGACGACCTCGTCTGCCAGGGCGCCGAGCCGCTGTTCTTCCTCGACTACATCGCCGTCGGCAAGCTCGACCCGGACCACATCGAGCAACTCGTGCAAGGCGTGGCCGAAGGCTGTCGTACCGCGGGCTGCGCGCTCATCGGCGGCGAGATGGCCGAGCACCCCGGAGCCATGCACGAGGGCGACTTCGACCTCGTCGGCTTCGCCGTCGGCGTTGTCGATCGTGACCGAGTGCTCACCGGTTCCGAGGTACGGCCGGGCGACGTGCTCATCGGCCTGCCCTCGCCGAACCTGCGGTCGAACGGCTACTCGCTGGCGCGCAAGGCCCTGCTCGACATCGGCGCCCGCGATCTGAAGTCCGAGGCGTACAAGGGTGCGCACCACTCGCTGGCCGACGAGCTGCTCAGCCCGTCGGTCATCTACGCGCCCGCGATCCTCGAACTGCTGCGCCACGTCGACGTGCACGCGATCGCGCACATCACCGGCGGCGGCATCCCGGGCAACCTCAACCGCGTATTGCCGGACAAGACCGATGCGGTCGTGCAGCGTCGCTCGTTCGAGACGCCGCGCATCTTCCAAGAGATCCAGCAGATCGGCGAGATCCCCGACGACGAGATGGCGGCCACGTTCAACCTCGGTCTCGGCATGATCGCCGCGGTCCCGCCGAGCGACGTGCACAAGGCGCTCGACGTGCTGCGCGCCGCTGGTCACCGTGCCATGCAGGTCGGCGAGATCGTCGCCGGCGGCACACAGGTCGTGCACCTCACGTGAGCTCGGTCAAGCAGCAGCTGATCGACCACCTGCTGAAGCATTCGGTGCGCACCGGCGACTTCACGCTGAAGTCGGGCAAGAAGAGCCCGTACTTCCTCGACTCCAAGCAGACGGCCTGCCGTCCCGACGGAATGTTGCTCGTTGCGCAGGCGGCCCTCGAAGTGATTCCGGCCGAGGCAACCGCAATAGGCGGCCTGACGATGGGCGCCGACCCGGTGTCGTACACGACCGCTGTCTACGCGGCGACGGTGGGCCGCAATCTCAAGTCGTTCTCGGTGCGCAAGGAAGCCAAGGACCACGGCATTGTCGGCCGCATCGCCGGCGCGCTCGATCCGGCCGACAAGGTCGTGCTGACCGAAGACACCGCGTCACGCGGCACGTCGATCCTCGAAGCGGCCGAGGCCGTGCGCGAGTTCGGTGCCGAGCCAATCCTCATGCTCACCCTCGTCGACCGCGGCGGCACCGCCGAAGCCATCGCCCGCGAAGCCGGCATCGCCTACGCCGCCCTCGTCACCGCCCCCGACTTGGGCTTCGCGTACGACAAAGACTCATAACGACTTTGTGTGCAACACCCACCGGTGCGGTGGGCGTTGCACACCAGTTCGTGCAACTGAGCCGCCGCATCGCCGAACCGGTGTGCAACAACCACCTCAGCGGGGGTCAATGCACACAAAGTCGGGTCAGGGTTTGAGGAGTAAGCGTGCGCTGTAGTCGATGCGGTGCATGAAAGGGCGGGTCGCTGGGTTGGGGAAGTACTCGTCGACGGCTTGTTTGGCGCCGAGGAAGTGCCCGTAGTCGTCGATGATGAGTGCGCCGCCGGTCGTGATGCGCGGGTACAGGTGCTCGAGTTCGTGCTTTGTCGACGCGTAGTAGTCGGTGTCGAGTCGGCACAGCGCGATCGACGCCGGTGCGGCTGACGGGATGGTGTCCTCGACCATGCCCTGCACGAAGTGCATGCGCTCGACGGGGTAGCCCGTCGACGCCATCGCCGCTTTCACGCTCTCGAGGGGAATGAAGGCGTACTCGGCCGGGATCTCGTCCCCGTCGGACAGGTCGACCACCTTCTGGCCGTTGGCCAGGTAGTCCTCGGGTCCCGACGGCGGCATCGCCGTGAACGTGTCGAACAGGTACAACTCGCGATCGGTGTCGCCTTGCTCGACGAGGGTCATGGCGATCGCCATCATGGAACCGCCGCGCCACACTCCGCATTCGACGAAGGCGCCTGCAATCCCGCTGCGGAAAACATGGCGTACCGCATCGACCAGCGAGATGATCCGCGCGTGGGGCGTGAGGGTGAAGTCGGCAACCTTTTCGATGACCCGCCGCGTGTGGGCATCGGTGTCGACGGGAGGCTCAGCCTTGCGGTGGTCAGCGACCGGCTCCAGGCGCGGTCGCTTGACCAGGCGCGCGAGAGGTCCAGTCGGCATAGCCACGAAAGGTCAACGGACGAATCGCCCTTATCTCGCGCAATTCGGCGTATATCAGTACGCGAGAAGGGACTTCATCGCACCAGCGATGTCGTCTACCTGCGGCAGCACCGCATTCTCCAGCTTCGGCTCGTAGGCGACGTGCGTGTCGATCGCCGCAACCCGTCGTACGGGTGCGTCCAGATCATCGAAGCAATGCTCCCCGACCCACGCCGCGACCTCGGCGCCGAAGCCGCAGGTGATCACGTCCTCGTGCACAACCAAGCACCGGCCCGTCTTCGCAACGGACTCGGCGACGAGGTCCTGGTCCCACGGCACGATCCAGCGGAGGTCGATGATCTCGACGGACGCGCCGAGTTGGTCAGCCGCTTGTCGCGACTTCTCCACTGTCGCTCCGTAGGTGACCACGGTCAGCTCGTCGCCCGCGCGGTCGACGGTGCCGTGACCGAACGGGACCACGTAATCCTCGGGCGGAAACGCGTCGCGCGTGTAGGGCTGACGCAGAAGGTGCTTGTGCTCCAGGAACATGATCGGGTCGTCGGCGAGGAACGCGGCGCGCAACATGCCGGCCGCGTCGCGCGCTCGTGACGGGAAGCCGATGGTCAGGCCGGGCACGTGGGCGAAGATCGACTCGCCGCACTGCGAGTGCCAGATGGCCCCGCCGGTGAGATAGCCACCGATCGGGACGCGCAGAACCATGGGCACCTTGAACGTGCCATTCGATCGCCACCGGGCTGTCGCGGCCTCGGTCTTGATCTGCTGCATGGCCGGCCAGATGTAATCGAAGAACTGCACCTCCGGCGCCGGCTTCAATCCCCGGAACGCCTGGCCGACGGCACGACCAACGATGTTCGCTTCGGACAGCGGCGTGTTGAAGCAACGCGCCCGACCGAACTCGCGCTGAAGGCCGTGCGTGGTGCCGAAGACACCACCCTTGCCCTCGACGTTCTCGAGCAACAGCTCGCGTGCGTCGCCGACGTCTTCGCCGAACACACGAATACGTTCGTCCTTCGCCATCATCTCGTGCAGCGTGAGTTTGATCGCCTCGCCGAAGGGAACCACCGGGCCTCCCTCGGTCTCGGGGTCGTAGGTGCGCTCCTCGAGATCGGGCAGGTCCTTCACGTGCCGTTCGATGTCGGCGGGGTCCGGACGCGGGGCGGCCATGGCTTCCTTCGCCGCGTCGGCGACGACCTGGAACGCCTCCTCCCGCAACGCCTTCGCCTCGTCAGGCGACAGGACACCGCCGTCGACGAGGGCCGACTCGAGCAGGGTGATCGGGTCGTGCGCCGCTTCGTCGGCGAGCTCGTCGGCCGACCGGTACTTGCTCTGCGTGTCGGCGGCCGAGTGCGAGTAGGGACGGGTCACCGTGGCATGGATCAGCGCGGGGCCGACGCCGGCACGGACCTGCGCGATCGCTTCGGCGCCGCGCTCCCGAGCTTCGAAGTAGTCGCGTCCGTCGAGGCGGTGCACCTCGAGACCGCGGAAACCCATGACCAGATCCGCGACCGGAGCGGGTGCCTGCTCACTCGCAGGCACCGAGATCGCGAAGCCGTTGTCGGCGACCAGGTACAGCACCGGCAGGTGCTCGGTGCACGCCGTGTTCAGCGACTCCCAGAATTCACCCTCGGATGTGGCGCCCTCGCCCAGGCTGACGTAGGTGAGCTCATCGCCGTGCGCGGTGAGGCCGAGCTCGGGTCGACGCACGATGTAGCGCGCCGCTTCGGCCGATCCCACCGCGGGGATGCACTGCGTGCCCGTCGCGCTCGTCTGCGAGACGATGTTGAGTTCCTTCGCGCCCCAGTGGCACGGCATCTGGCGTCCGCCCGACGACGGATCGGCGGCCGAGCCCACGGCCTGCATGAGGATCTCCGTCGGCGTCACCCCCAGGCCGAGGGCGAGGGAGCGGTCGCGGTAGTACGGGAAGAACCAGTCGTAGGCGGGGCGCAGGCTCCGGGCGAGCGCGAGCAACAACGCTTCGTGCCCGGCGCCGGAGATCTGGAAGAACACCCGGCTCTGCTTCTGCAGTGCGATCTCGCGATCGTCGAGACACCGGGAAATGAGGGCGAGTCTCAGGTCGGCGATCAGCTCGTCGACGGGGAACCCGCGAAACACGTCAGGCATTGGCCCCATTTTGCACCACGGAAGTAACTAGTCACTCCGGGTCAACAAATGGTCAGGGCGGGCTATCGACCACAACTCAGACATTCCGTACCGTCGGATCAATCGTGAACGATTCATGGAAAGGCGACCCTGTGGCTCAGGTCTACCAACAAGAAAAGCTGCTCACTCCGTCTGAGGTAGCAGCAATGTTTCGGGTGAACCCGAAGACCGTTACCCGTTGGGCGCGTGCCGGCCGCATCAACGCTATTCGTACCCTCGGTGGTCACCGCCGCTTCCGTGCGGCTGAGGTCATCGAGGCTCTTGCCAACATGCAGGAGAACATGGAGGACGAGCACTAGCTCGACCCCCGCTCAAAAACTCTGGCTGCGAGCCCTCTCCCCCCCCAGCCCCGCAGCCTGTGTGAATCGGCCGCTGACGTTCGCGTCGGCGGCCGATTCTTTTTGTCTGGAAGCTCCCCCGTAATTTCTTGGGGTGGGTAGTCCGAACGCCTCCTATTCCGTCCGTATCCGTGTCGAATTGCCGAACGCGCCGGGTGCGCTGGGCAAGCTTGCAACCGCCATTGGTGAAGCGGGCGGCAACATCGCTGCGCTCGACATCGTCGAGAGCGAGACGGCCCACATCGTCGAGGACGTAACTGTGTTCGCAGTCGACGAGGAGCACGTCGCCCGTATCCGTGCCGCGGTTGAGGCGGTCGAAGGCGTGACGGTCAAGACCGTGCGCGACCGGACCTTCCTCATGCACGTCGGCGGCAAGATCGAGGTGAAGTCGAAGGTCCCGCTGCACAACCGCGACGATCTGTCGATGGCCTACACGCCGGGTGTCGCCCGGGTGTGCACGTCGATTGCCGAGAACCCGAACGAAGTCCACAAGTTCACGATCAAGCAGAACTCGGTCGCGATCGTGACCGACGGCACCGCGGTGCTCGGCCTCGGCGACATCGGCCCGTATGCGTCGATGCCGGTCATGGAAGGCAAGGCGATGCTCTTCAAGGAGTTCGCCAACATCGACGCCTTCCCGATCTGCCTCAACGTCAACAGCGCGGACGAGCTCGTCGAAACCGTCGAGCGTCTCGAGCCGGTCTTCGGCGGCGTCAACCTCGAAGACATCGCCGCGCCGCGCTGCTTCGAGGTCGAGGAGCGGCTCAAGGCGTCGCTCGACATCCCGATCTTCCATGACGACCAGCACGGCACCGCCGTGGTTGCCCTCGCCGCACTGCGCAACGCGCTCAAGGTCGTGGACAAGAAGATGGAAGACCTCAAGGTCGTCATCGCCGGCGTCGGAGCCGCGGGTGTTGCGATCACCAAGATCCTGCAGGCCGCCGGCGTGCCGAATGTGATCGGCCTCGACCGTCGCGGCGCGGTCTGGTCGGGTCGTGGCGGTGAGCTCGACGCGTCCAAGCAGTGGTTCGCGGAGAACACCAACCCGGAGAACCGCAAGGGTGAACTGCACGAGATCATGCCGGGCGCCGACGTGTTCATCGGCGTGGCCGGCCCGGGCATGCTCATTCGTGACGACCTGCGAGCGATGAACGTCGACCCGATCGTGTTCGCCCTCGCCAACCCGATCCCGGAGATCCTCCCGGAAGAAGCCGCTGGCCTCGTCACGGTCATGGCGACGGGCCGCTCGGACTATCCGAACCAGATCAACAACGTCTTGTGCTTCCCGGGAATCTTCCGCGGCGCGCTCGACGCCGGCGCCCGCACGATCACGGAAAACATGAAGCTCGCCGCGGCTGACGCGATCGCTCGCACCGTCAGCGACGCGGAACTGTCGCCGAACTACGTCGTGCCCAGCGTGTTCAACAAGAAGGTCGTCGAACTGGTCGCAGCCGACGTCGCCCAGGCGGCGCGCGCCGACGGCGTCATTCGATGACCCTCGAAGCGGTCACGTTCGATCACTGGAACACCCTCGTCTTCGAGGACGACCAGTCGAACCTGTCGCACAAACGCATCGACGCGTGGGTGGCCCGTCTCGCCGAAGAGGGCCATCTGATCGAGCCCGAGTTGTTGCGCGGCACGTTCGCCACGACGTGGGAAGCATTCACGGTCGACTGGCATTCGGGCGTGCAGCGGTCGGGCGCCGACGCGGCCCGTCACGCGCTCTCGATCCTCGAACTGCCGATCACCGACGAGCTCAGTGCCGAGCTCATCGATCACTTCGTCGACGCCGGTAAGCACACCGACTTCAACCTCACCGAGGGCATCGAGGACCTGCTGCGTACACTGAAGGACGCCGGGCTCAAGATCGGCATCATCTGCGACGTCGGGTTTACGCCCTCGACGCACCTGCGCGATCACCTCGAGCGGCGCGGTCTGCTCCAGTACTTCGACGGCTGGTCGTTCTCCGACGACGTCGGCCACTACAAGCCGGCCAAGGAAATCTTCGATCATGCGCTCGAGACGGTCGGCAACCCGTCGCCGTCGGCCGTCGCGCACGTGGGCGACCTGCGTCGCACGGACGTTGCCGGCGCGCTCGCGATGGGCATGACCGCGGTGCGCTACGCCGGTGTGTTCGACGACCCCGCCGAGAATGGTCCCGACGCGACGATCACCGTCACCGACTATGCCGAACTGCCCGCACTCCTCGGCTTGTAGATGCTCAACCGGGGGGCGCTGCTGCTGATCGGCTCGGCCGTATCGGCGGTCATGTACTCGGCGACGATCCAGGCCGACCTCGGTCTCGGGCCGCTCTACGTCGTGCAGCAGGGAATTGCCGGTCATCTCGGCATCACGATTGGTCAGTCCGTGATGATCGTCGGGTCCGTGCTCACGCTGCTCTCGATCCTCATGAAGGAGTGGCCCGGCGTCGGAACCGTCGCCTTGCCCTTTCTCGTTGGTGCGATGGTCGACGCCTGCAACCCGCACATGCCCGAGATGCACAACATCGGCGTGCGCCTACTCGTGGTGGTCGTCGCGTCGTTCTTCATGGCGTTCGGAGGCGCGCTGATCATTCGGTCGCGTCTCGGCGCGGCCGCACCGGACCTCGTGATGCTCGGGTTGAGCCGCCTCACGAAGCAGAGCAACCGCAACGTACGCCTGGCGATGGAAGCCTCGTGGATCGTCGGCGGCTGGTTGGCCGGTGGCGTCGTCGGGGTCGGGACTGTGATCACGGGGGCGATGATCGGGCCCTCGCTGCACTTCTGGATCGAGCGTCTCCACAGCGAGACCCCCGAGCACGAACACGTCGTCGTCTAAGAGGCTCTCTTCTTCTTGGCGCCCTTGGCCTTCTTGACCGAGGCTTCGAGGGCGGCCATGAGATCGAGGACGTCGGCGTCTTTGTCGGCCGGCGCGTCCTCGACGGTGATCTCTTCGCCCTTCTCCTTCTTCTTGATGCGCGCCTTGAGTTCCTCGGTGTAGGTGTCGTGGTACTTCTCGGGCTTCCACGCCGCGTCGAGCGACGTGATGATCTGCTTCGCGAGCTTCATCTCCTTGTCGCTCTTGGCCGTGCCCGCCCGCTTCGGGATGCCCTCGATGTCCGTGCTGGCGACGACCTCGTCGGCGAAACGCATCGTCGACATCGCCAGGGCGCCGCCAACGGGACGAATCGCCGCGAGGTACTGCTTCTTACGCATGACGACGGTGCCGATGCCGACGCGCTGCTCGTCCTCCATCGCGTCGCGTAGCAGTGCGTAGGCCTTGGTCGCGGCGTCGCCGTCGGGTGCGAGCCAGTACGTGTGGTTGTAGAAGATCGGGTCGATCGCGGCGAGCTCGACGAAGTCTTCGATGTCGATCGTGCGGGTCGAGTCGGGCTCGAGCTCTTCGAGTTCTTCCTTGCTGAATCGGACGTACTTGCCCTTCGATGTCTCGAAGCCCAGCGTGATGTCGTCGGCGGCGACTTCCTTGCCAGTCTTCTCCGACACCTTCTCGTACTTGATCCGCGAGCCCTTGGGGTCGAGTTGGTTGAAGTGGACCTTGTGGTCGCGCACGGCGGTGTGGGCTTTCACGGGCACGTTGACCAGCCCGAAGCTGATCGAGCCCGACCAGATGGAACGTGGCATGCGAAATGGGTACCCAACGAACCGTGGCTGGAATCGCTCACATCGGCTGTTCGGGCTGGGTCTACAAGGACTGGCGCGGCCGCTTCTACCCGTCGGATCTGACGCAGAAGCAGTGGTTCGCGTTCTACTCCCAGCACTTCGACACCGTCGAGATCAACAACAGCTTCTATCGACTGCCGACGGAACAGGCGATGGAACAGTGGGCGGCCCAAGCCCCGCCGGGATTCACGTACTCGCTCAAGCTGGGGCAGTTCGGCTCCCACCGCAAGAAGCTGAAGGACGCCGACAGCGGCTGGCTCGCGAACCATCTCGACCGCGTCTACCGGTTGGGGGACCACCTCGGCCCGAACCTCATTCAGTTGCCACCGCTCTGGAAGCGCAATGTCGAGCGCCTCGACGAATTCCTCACGCTGGTGCCCAAGGACATCCGCTGGGCGCTCGAAGTGCGTGACGCGACCTGGCTGCACGATGACGTGTTCGCGGTGCTCGAAAAGCACGGCACGGCGTTGTGCATCCACGATCTCGTCGACGACCACCCGTGGATCCGTACGACCGACTGGACCTACGTTCGCTTCCACGGGCCGCGAGCGACCCAGCTCGCGTACCACGGTCGGTACGGGCCGATCCGCCTCGGCAAAGTCGCGCGCCGTCTGGGCGAATGGATGGAGGAAGGTGCCGACGTGTACGGCTACTTCAACAACGACTGGCACGCGAACGCCATTCGCGACGCTCGCTGGCTCCGGGAACGGCTAGAGGAACTGCGAGGTGCTCATGCCGCGTGACCGTCTGGCGCGCTACGACGCCAAGCGCGACTTCACCAAGACGCCTGAACCACGGGGGACGTCTGGTCGAGTCGGGTGCCGACCGTGAGCAAGTGGGCCCGTGGGCTCGGCCCCTTTCCCGCGGCGACGCTCGACGAACTGAAAGCTCTTGACGCGCTGAAGAAGGAAGGGGAGTGGCACGTCGGGGGCCAGGCCGTCCGTGTCACCAATCTCGACAAGGTGCTGTTCCCGGGCAAGGGCGCCCGCGGCAAGCCCGTCACCAAACGTGACCTGATTCGCTACAACGCGCTGATCGCGCCCTGGCTGCTGCCGTATCTCGCCGGACGACCGGTCAACGCGTATCGGCACCCCGACGGCGTCGAGAAGAAGGGCTTCTGGAACAAGGCGGTGCCGGAATACGCCCCGGACTGGATCACCCGCTGGCACTACGACGACTTCGGCAAGGGTGAAACCGAGTGGTACGCCGTGGTCGACAGCCTCCCGTCGCTCGTGTGGATGGCCAACTTCGCCGCCATCGAACTGAACCCGTGGACGTCGCGCGGCGACAAGCCGCACGAACCGACCTGGGCTCTCATCGACATCGACCCCGGGACCGACACGACTTTCGCGCAGGCGCGAGAGCTCGCCCACCTCTACTGCGTCGCGCTCGACCACCTCCACGTGGTGGGTTGCCCCAAGGTGACGGGCAAGC
>JBEHXL010000020.1:0-60943 GCA_048498715.1 Actinomycetota bacterium
CGACGAGCCGGACGAATGCTTCCAGCTGCAGCTCAACGACGCGCCGAACGCGTCGATCACCGACGCCGTCGGTGAGGCCAAGATCGTCGACGACGACGCGGCCCCCAGCCTCGCGATCGCCGCCAAGACGGTGACCGAAGGCACCAGTTCGAACAACACCACGGCGTCACTGACCGTCACGCTGAGCCCGGCCTCCGGCCAGGTCGTGACCGTCGACTGCTCGACCGTCGCCAACAGTGGCACCGCCACCCAGGACGCCGACTACGGCGAAACGGTGAACCAGACGATCACCTTCCAGCCGGGCGACACGTCCAAGACGTGCGACATTCCCGTCGTTGCCGACTCGCTCGACGAGGACAACGAAACGGTCAATGTCGCCCTGAGCAACCCGACGGGCAACGCCAACGTCGGCACCGGCACGGCCACGCTCACCATCACCGATGACGACAATGCTCCGACCGTGTCGATCGCGAACGCGACCGACACCGAAGGAACCGTCGCCGATACGACTGCGCCCTTCGTCGTCACGCTGAGCGCCAAGTCGAGCAAGCCGATCACCGTTCATGTGGCGACGGCCGACGACACGGCGAAGCAGCCAGGCGACTACACGTCGACGGCGACCGACCTCACCTTCGCTCCCGGTGAGGACAAGAAGGACTTCAAGGTTCCCGTCAAGGCCGACGCCATCGACGAGGACGACGAGACCTTCACCGCGACGCTGACCGCGCCGACGAACGCAACCCTGGGAACGTCGTCGGGCACGGCGACGATCATCGACGACGACGCGGCGCCGACCTTGTCGATCAGCGACCCCGAGGTGACCGAGGGCGACTCGGGCACGACGCCGATCAGCTTCACCGTCACCCGCACCGGTGCCACGGAGAAGACCATGACGGTCCACTACGCAACCGACACCACCGGGACCGCAACGTCGACGACCGACTACACGCCGACCAACGGCGACCTGAGCTTCGCTCCCGGCGACACGAGCAAGGTCATCGTGGTCCAGGTCAAGGGCGACACCACCGTGGAGCCCAACGAGACGTTCAACGTCGTCCTGTCGGCGCCGACCAACGCCACCCTGAGCAAGGCAACGGGCACCGGCACCATCAACGACAACGACGCAACGCCCACCACGACGTCCACGTCGACCACGACTCCGGGTTCGACGACGACCACCTCCACCACCATCCCGACGGGTCCGCTGGCTCGGATCACGACCGGTGCTGGCGCCGGTGGCGGTCCGCACATCCGGGTGCTCAAGGCCGACGGTTCCGCCGGCGGTCCGAGCTTCTTCGATGGCGACGAGACCAGCGGTAAGCACGTCGCTCGCGGCGACCTCAACGGTGACGGTCGCGACGAGATCATCACCGGCGGCGGCACCAACAGCTCCGGCTACGTGTCGGTCTACAGCCCCGACGGTGCCCTCATCGCTTCGGTCCAGCCCTACGGCTCGACGTTCCGCGGTGGCGTCTACGTCGCCGCCGGCGACGTCGACAACGACGGCCAGGACGAAGTCATCACGGGCGCCGGCCCGGGCGGCGGACCCCACGTCCGCACGTTCACCTTGAACGGCAACTCCCTGCAGGGCAGCGCCGGCTTCTACGCCTTCGCGGACAACTTCGGTGGCGGCGTGACCGTCGGTGCGGCTGACCTCAACGGCGACGGTGGCGACGAAATCCTCACCGGTATGGCGTCGCAGGGCAACAACGTTCGCTCGTTCAACTACACGGGCAGCGGCACGGCGCTCAAGGGTGCCGACTTCAATCCGTACGCGACTTTCACCGGCGGCGCCTTCGTCGCTGGCGGCGACCTCGACGGTGACGGCGATGCCGAGATCGTCACCTCCACCGGTCCCGGTGGCGGCGGCGACCCGCACCTTCGCACCTTCGCGGCGAACGGTTCGCCGCTCGGCGCCGGCGTGTACGCCTACAACGTCGGCTTCCGCGGCGGCTTCTCGCTCGCCGTCGGTGATCTCACCGGCGACGGCAAGGCCGAGATCATCACGGGCGCCGGCCCGACCGGTGGTCCGCACGTGAAGATCTGGAGCGGTGGCACCAACGGCGTTCCGCAGCAGCAGGGCCCAGGCTTCTTCGCCTACCCGTCGAACTTCAACGGCGGTGTGTGGGTCGCCTTCGGCGTGTCCTAAACGTCCGCTGAGCACCTTCTAGTTATGACGTAGGACCGGGCGGGTATGACTCGCCCGGTCCTATGACAACCCACTCCGGAACCCTTCCTCGGGCGCGGCTGCGGGGCGATCACTTCGCTCGCATTCGCGCCCGACTTGGTCACTATCGCTGGCGGCGGATCTTCGCAGTGCTCGCGGTCGCGCTCACCGTGATCGGTGTCGTGCCCCCGCTGCGCCAAGCCGTGGTGTCGGCGGTCGGCAACGTCGTGTTGTTCTTCGGCACGCCGTTTGCGCCGAAGACAGCCGACTTCTCCAAGTTGCCGCATGGGACGCGTCTCGTTGCCGCCGACGGGTCGGTGCTCGGCGATCTGGGTCCCGACGGGTTGCGGGCCTTCGAGCCGACCAAGTTGTCGTCGTTGCCCGATCCGGTGAAGTACTCGTTCCTGGCGGCGGAGGACAAGAACTTCTACAAGCACGATGGCGTCGACCCCGTCGCGATGATGCGGGCGGCCTTGAGCACGGCCCGGGGTCACACGCAGGGCGGCAGCACGATCACGCAACAGCTCGCCAAGATCAACTACACGGGCGGCGAACGCACCGTCTTCCGCAAGTTCAAGGAGTACCTGTACACGGCCAAGCTCGAGCGCCGGTACAGCAAGGACGAGTTACTCGAGCGCTACATCAATCAGGTGTATTTCGGCGACGGCGCGTACGGGCTCGCCGCCGCCGCGAAGGGCTACTTCGGCATCAGCCCCGACCAACTCAGCCCGGCGCAGGCCGCGATGATCGCCGGCAAGATCCGCGCCCCTGAGAATCTCGACCCGCGTTCCCATGCGCGCGACGTCACCCGCCGGCGCAACCAGGTGTTGGTGAACATGCGGCGATCCGGTTGGCTCGACGAGGGTCAGTACAAAGCCGCCGTCGCCGAACCGCTCCGTGTAATTCCCAAGGCCGCGGCGAGCGCAACGCGGGCCCCGCACTTCGTCGCCTTCGTGGAACGCGAGGCGAAGAAACTGAACGCGCTCGGCTCGAATCCCGACACTCGTGCTTCGCAGCTGTTCACGGGCGGCTACACCATCAAGACGACGTTGGATCCCAACGTCTACGACTCCACCGTCGCTTCGGTGCGGGCACGGCTCGGTGAGGCCAACGACCCGACGACCGCGGTGGCAACCGTGAGCCCGGGCGACGGCGCGATCCGCAGTCTGTTCGGTGGTCTGGATTTCGCGACGACGCAGTTCGACATGTCGAGCTTTAGTGGTCGTCAGGCCGGTTCTTCGTTCAAGCCGTTCGTCTACATGGCCGCGCTGCGGGACAAGATCGACCCGCGCTCGACCTTCGACGGCACGTCGGACCGCGTCATTCCTTGTTACGGCGACAAGCCGGTCAAGAACTACGCCGGCGAGGATGCCGGCGGCAGCATCGACGTCGACGAGGCGCTGGTGCATTCGGTCAACACCGTGTTCGTCGAGCTCGGCTGTCAGGTCGGTCCGGGCGACGTCGTGCGCGCCGCCAACGACGACGGCATCGCGAAGGACGCGACCTCCGCGCAGGGCGCCGTGTTCCTCGGCGGTCTCGACGGTGACGGCGTGAACGCGCTGGCCATGGCATCCGCGTTCGCGACCTTCGCCGCCGACGGCGTATACGCCGAGCCCTACGCGATTGCGACGATCACCGACCGCGACGGCCGCGTCGTCTACCAGCACAAGCCCAAGACCCACCGGGCGTTCAGCTCCGATGAAGCCGGTGTGATCAACCGTCCGTTGCAGGACGTCGTGCGTCGCGGCACGGGCACGGCGGCGGCCATCGGTCGTCCCGTCATCGGCAAGACCGGAACCACGCAGAACAACATCGACGCGTGGTTCATCGGGGCGACGCCCGACCTCGCCACCGGCGTATGGGTCGGTTACCCGCAACCCAAGCCGATGGCGAACGTCCATGGGCGCGCCGTGACGGGCGGGTCGTTTCCGGCGCTCGTCTTCCATGACGTGATGCGAGCCTCGCTGCAAGGCGTGCCGCCCCACGGCATTCACACGGTGTCGCCCGACGCGCTCGACCTCCACCGCGCCGGCGCCGACGAGAACAGCCCGGCACCCGTCGACGAGTCGACGACGACCCTCGTCACCGACGAGACGGTCGTCGTGGACGAGCCGACCACGACCACGATGCAGGACGAGCCGACCACCACGCGGCCGCCGCGCAAGACGACGACGACCACTGAGCCGGATCAGACCACCGACACCACGCAACCGGCGCCGGACAACCGGGCCAAGCCGAAGGAATCCTCGGCGCCGACGACGACGGCGACTACCGCAGCACCCGGTTGAACCACATGAGGACATCCTTCTGGACCTCGTCGCGGTTCGTCTCGTTCAGCAGTTCGTGGCGGGCGTCGGTGTAATAGATCGCGGTGAGGTCTTCGACGCCGGCGGCGTGGTAGCGGGCTTCGAGTTCGTGGACCGACTTGGCGTTCTGGCTGACGACGTCCATGGCCCCGGTGATGAACAGCATCGGGATGTTCGGGACCTTGGCTTCGTTGGCCGGGTCCCATGCGTCGCGCAGCGTGGTGAGCATGCCCTTGGCGAAGCCGAGCGTCAGTGGGTTGTTGTCACCGCAGAACGGATCGGCGATGTACTTGTCGACTTCGGCCTCGTCACGGCTGAGCCAGTCGAACTCGGTGCGCTGCGGCGCGAACTGATCGTTGAACCCCGCGAAGAGCGGCGCGGGTGAGTCCAAGCCGGCGTCGGCGGCGATCATGTCGATGAGATCGATGGTGCCGTCGAGATTGTCGATCGAGCCCGTTGAGCCCGAAAGCACGAGCGCGTCGATCGAGTCGCCGTGCAGCTGGACGAAGCGCTGGGCGATCATCGAGCCCATCGAGTGGCCGAACAGCACGAGCTTGAGGCCGGCGTGTTCGCCGCGCGCGATGTCGACGAGCTGGCGCTGGTCCTCGATGATCGCGTCCCAACCGCCTTCCCCGGACACGCCGGCGCCGGTTACCTTGCCGGTGTTGCCGTGGCCGCGATGGTCCTGGGCGTAGACGACGAAGCCGTTGTCGGTGAGGAACGTGGCGAAGCGGTCGTAACGCGCACCGTATTCCGAGGCGCCGTGCGCGATGAGCACGATGGCCCGCGGGTCGCCCGATGGATCCCAGCGGTAGTACGTGACGGCGACGCCCTGCGCGTCGGTGAACGTGGTGGTCTGCATCGAGGTCCTATCTACGTACGGGTTCGCTGATGTAACGACGGGGATGACGGCCGTCGACGTATCCGACGAACGGCGGGAAGATGTTGTAGCCGAGCAACTCTTGCAGCCTCTCGGGCAAGCGCTCGACCGTCTCGCGTGGCACGGCGAGCACATGGTTCTCCTGGGCGCGGAGCCACGCGCTGACGTACTCGAGGATGACACCGAGGCGAGGCTTGTCGGTCGTGTTCGCGCCGCCCCCGTGCCACGCGTTGCCGGGATAGAACATCACCGACCCGGCGGGCATCTCGGCGTAGACGAACCTTTCCTTCCCGGTCGGGCGCCGGTCGGTCCACCGGTGGCTCTTGGGGATGAGACGGGTCGCGCCGTTGGCCTTGGTGAAGTCGTCGAAGGCCCACATGGTGTTGACCACGACGGGTGGGAAGTCGTCGGGCAGCGGATACACCGACTGGTCCTTGTGCAATCCCTGCGCCACTTCACCCGGGCCGATGTGGATGCCGACCGGTGCGGACAGTTGGTAGAAGTGCAGGATCTTGTCGAGAACGCCCAGCATCAGCGGGTGGATCGCCCACTCGTCGAACATGCGGGTCTTGGCGAACAGCGCGTAGATGCGCTGGGTCTTGTAGCCCTCGAAGTCGTTCCGACCCTCCGGCGTCGAGTTCAGAATGTCGATCAGGTCGGCCTTCGTCTTCTTGACCTTGGCCTTGGGCATCATGTTCTCGACGATGCAGTACCCCTCGTGCCGCATCGCGGCGACGACGTCGTCGACCGTTGCGTCCTTCGCGTCCAGGCGCGTGGCGACGGTCATGCGACGGGCGGAAAGACGATGTACTCGTCGATGATCATCAGCGCCAGTTCGCTCTGCGATGGGATCGGACCGAGGATCCGCTCGCGGGAGCGCAGGTCGGTTATGAACTTGTTGAGCACGACGTCGAGGCGCAGGTCGTCGGTGTTGGTCTTCCAGCGCTCACGCTCGGTCTCGTCGGCAAAGCAGTACGCCTTCCACGACACGGAGAAGCGCAACTCGTCCCACTCGTAGCGGGCGATCTCGTCGTCGCCGTTCCGCGCCGCCCACTTGCGGTCGCCGAGAAAGGTGAGGTGCATGCCCGGCTTGAGCGGCGGCATGTCGTCACTCGACGACGCGATGCGGTCCACGCCGTGGAAGACCGAGTCGGCGTCGAAGACGAGCGCGGTGTTGGCTGCAACCTTGTGGGCGACCGCGTCGCCGAAGGCGCCGTCGGGGTAGTACGCGAACTCACCGCCGTCGCAGTCGTGAAACCACGCCACGCCCGTCGCAATCGGCATGCGCCACGGTTCGAACAGGCCGGAGTGGTGCATGGCGACGAGCAGCCACTGCGGCATGACCTTGCGGTTGGCGCCGCGAAATTCCGGCACGTCGGTGTGGATGGCGAGTTCCTGACCGGGGACCATCATGTTGGCGAACACGATGGCCGGTTCGATGAGCGGCCGCTGATGCACGAGGCGGGCCGCGTCGACGAACGCCTCGTGATTGAGGAACGGCTCGATCCCGTCGATCTTGGTTTGCTGCCCGTAGGCGTACTCCTCGCGGAAATAGTTGGTGCGACGGGCCAGGGTCTTGAGGTCTTCGTGACGGCCCAGTCGACCGCCGGTCTTGATGAAGTTCAGAACGCTGTCGTGGCGCTGACCGAGCCCCTGGCCGATCTCCGACTCGACGTTTTCCTGGGAGTACATGCCGTAGCGACCGAACCGTTCGCACAGGTCGACCATCGCTTCGGGACCGTCAGGGAAGAGCTTGTCGATTACGACGGACGGGAACTGCGCCATGCCCGTCATTCTGGCCGGAAATGCTCAAGTCCGGCGCCCGGCTACCGATGGGTGGCCGTGACCACTGGAGTGAACCGCGGACGTCCCTATGCCCTCGCTGGCACCGCAGCGATGCTGCTGGCGCTCAGCTTCGGGGCGGGCCAGGCCCTGAACGCGTCGAACGCGTCGTCGGAGCGTAAGGCCGCGTTCAGCGAAAACCCGGTTGCCAGCGTCACGATCCCTGACGTCACGCCGACCACCAGCGCCGCGTCGCCCGATACCACCACCCCGTCTCTCGGCGAGTTCGCCAACAGCACGACGACGACGGGCGCGGCCGCGCCGACGGCCACCACGTCGCCGATTGCGGGCGTGTGCACGTTCGCCGCCAAGATCGTCGCCAGCGCGCTGCCCGGTCCGTTGGGCATCGGTCCGGCGGACGAGTTCGACATGACTGTGACCAAGGCATCATGGGCCAACAAGATGATCACCTATGAGGTCGAATACGCCCTCCCGGCGAAGGTCCGCCTGGTGACAATCGCGATGCCCGTCGCCGCCGTGGCCGACAAGAACGGGACCGCGCACTTCTCCATTCCGATCGGGCCCGAGTCGCAGGGCGGTGTCGTGTCGCTGCTCAGCGAGGTTCGCTCCGACGTGACCGACACCTGCGCCCACGCGTTCACCATCGACTACAACGGCGCCCAGGGCCTCGTCGGTGGTCTGGTGAAGTCGAGCACCAACTTGGTGAACGGCCTCCTCGGCCAGTAATTACCGCTCGGCCTCGTACTGGGCCATCTGCGTGAAGAGCGTCATCACGTCGGCCGTCGCGCGCGACGGATCGAGCGAGCGGTACATGTTGTGCACGTTCACCACAATGCGGCCCGTTTCCCCGAGATCGCTGAAGGCGCCCAGGTCGATGTCGAGCGCTGCGTCCAGGTAGGTCATGCCCGCGTCGAAACGTGGTTGCACTTCGTCACGCAGGAACGCCAGGTAATCGCGGGTCTCCCGCACGCCGTCGGGGTCGGTCAGCGGACCGTGCCCGGGCACGACAACCGACGGCGCGAGCGCACAGATTCGATCGCAGGCCGCGATCCAGTTGTCGACCGGACCGGCCCACATGATCGGCGTGCCCCGGTGGAACACGATGTCGCCGGTGAACACGACGCTTGCGTCGGGAACGTGGGCGATGACGTCGCCACCGGTGTGCGCCGGTCCGACCTCGATCAATTCGACCGATCGATCACCGACCTTCACCGTCAGCGTGCCGTCGAACGTGATCGTCGGCGCTCGCAGCTCGATGCCGGCGAAGTCGTACGGGCCGAACGCGGCCTCGATCCACCGGCTGAGCGTCGGCTCCATCTGGGGCGCGGCGGCGACCATCCCCGCCATCAGCGCCGATGGTGTTTCGTCCATCTCGTGGGCGGCGGCGGTGGACGCGACGATGTCCGCCTCAGGCACGAGCGAGTTCCCGTAGCAGTGGTCGCCGTTGGCGTGCGTATTCACCACCGTCGCGATCGGCGCCGCGGACGTGATCGAGGCGAACCCATCGAGCATCTCGCCGGTCAACGTCAGGTCGAACAGCGTGTCCACCAGCAGGCTCTCGCGGCCGGAAGTAACGAGGCCGGCGTTGCTGAGACCCCACCCTCCGTCCGGAAGCAACCACGCATGAACTCCGTCAGCGACTTCGTGCGCACCACGGGTGTAGGCCATGGGGCAACGCTACGGTTCGCGGCATGGACGAAGTGTCGATCGACATCGCCGCACCCCGGGCCAAGGTCTGGGACCTCATCGCGGACTTCTCGAACATGGGGAAGTGGAGCCCGGAACTGCGCCGGATCATCTGGATCGGGGGCACCAAGAGGCCCGAGGTCGGGGCGCGGTTTGCTGGCGTCAACCGCCACGGCCCGGTGCCGTGGGCGACGCTGTCCAAGATCACCAAATGTGATGAGGGCAAGCAGATCGAGTGGGAAGTCTCGACCTCGAGCACCCGCTGGGGCTACCGCTTCGAAGACACGGCCGACGGTGGCACGCGCGTGACGGAGTACCGGGAGCCGTTCAAGAACACGCCGGCGATCATCAAAGCCGTCCAGCGCAGCGGCGTCATCGGTCGCGACCGCGAGAACCTCCTTGTCGAAGGCATGCGTACGACCCTCCAACGGGTGAAGGCCGCCGCCGAGTCCTAGCTAGCGGATCTGCTTCGCGGCCGCGTCGCTCCACGCCGAGTCCGCTGTCCACGCAATCGATCCGAGACGGCGAGCGAGTGCCAGGCACAATCGATCCGCGAGGGAGAGTCCTTCACCGCTCCGCCAGCGTGCCGCAGCCCACTCGGCATCCTCCGTGGTGACAGCATCGACGTTTAGTTCATAGGCATCGAACAGCGCTCGGCAGAGGTCCCAGTCCTTTCCCCGTGAGCGGATCTTCTGTGCGGTCTCGGACCAGTTCGCTGCCCCACAGGTCGCTCCGCTTGTCAGCAGATCCTCCACCTTGTCGGCGCCGTCTTCATGCAGCAGAAATGCGAGCAGCGCCGACGCGTCCAGGACTGCGTCACTCATGCAGCGTCTTCGGCCTTCGATGCGGCGCGTCGCTCGGCGAGAAGCTCGTTGACGAGGTCGAGTCCCGCCAATTCCTCGCGGACGCGTTGCTTGAGTTGGGCACGCGTGAGCAGGACGATGCCGTGTGGGGTCTCGAGGAGGGTGACGGTGTCGCCGTCCGCGATGCCTGCTCGCTCTCGAAGCTGAGCCGGAATGACGAGACGGCCACGATTGCCAATCTGTACGGAGTGCGAGAACGATTCGCTCATGGCCCACACGGTACCGCCGTGTGGGCCATGAGCCTCCGGCCTAGATGTCGATGACGTCATCATCGTCGTCGACCCAGCCGCCCTCGTCGTAGAAGGCCTCGCCGAGGATCAGCATCATCACGGTGCGCCAGCCTTCGGGCGTGCACGCCTTCTTGGCTTCGGCCATGGCGACCGACGGATCGATCATCTCGCCCAAGCACTCCCGAGAGAACATGCCGTCGTCCATCCAGGTGGCGATGGTCGCGTCCATCACGGTGTTGCCACCTTCGGCGATCACGGACCAGCGGGCGTCGTCCCACGACGCCGGACGCGGCCCGATCAGGTCGTAGACCTCGCACGAATCGACGAGCTCGCCCTCGAACGACGGGTGGCGTCGCGCCGCGATGCGTCGCAACACCTGGTCGGCCCACCACGCGGTCAGCGAGGCGTCGGTCGCGGGTGGAGTCGGCAACCCCATCGCGCGCCGAACGCAATCGGCGACGCGGCCGGGCGCGTCCTTCTCCTGGATGACGTCGCCCTCCTCATCGCCCGTGAAACGCAGAATCGCGACCTCTTCGCCGGTCCGTTGGGTGAGGTGAATGGCCCGGCAGCGGCGGCGCTCGCCCTTCCGCGGTCCGTCGTAATACGTGCCCCATCCGGGAGCGATGACACCGAAGACTTCCCAGTCGTCCGGGGCCACGAACCCCATCAGAGCGTCGTAGGGATGGTCGCCGTCGAGCGATCGAACGGCGACTTCGCCGTTGCGGGTGACGCGCACCAACGAAGCAGACTCGCCCGTGGGCAACGAGTCGACATGGCCGAGGTCGGCGTCGAGGGTTTGAGCCAGCCGGGTGAGGCTGGAGACAGAGGTTGGAATGGTCACACTTCTCCCCGAAGGTGAGAGTCGCAAGCGACTCGATCAGCAACGGGGGAAGCGTGCAGGTGGAGGTCTACACGAGGGGTGTTACATCGACCAGGCGCGTTCACGCCGAACGTCGGCGACCGTGATCTTGTACTCCTCGTAGAAGTCGTTGCGGCCCTGCTGCTGGACCTCACGATGGCCGTTGTCGCGCGCCCACGCCTCGTGTGACTCCGGTGAGTCGAACCGCACGATCGACACGCGTTCGCCGTCGTCGGCCACGAACGTCTTGTGCTCGAGAAACCCCGGGTTCTCCTTCGCCCGAGCGATCATCTCGGCGGCCCGTTCCTGATAGCCGTTGTCGTTCGCGTCTTCACGCAAGCGCGACCGGAACACCGTGACCACTTCAGCCATCGAAACTCACTTTGATGTTGCCGGCGGCCTCGACCGCGCGGGATCGTGCTTCCTCCACCGACGAACCACCCGCGAGCGCTACACCGAGGCGTCGCTTCTTGGGTGCTTCGGGTTTGCCGAACAAACGAATCTGCGCGGTCGGCACGCGCAAGGCATCGGCGACGCCGTCGAACATCGGAGCGCGACCGCCGCCCTCGAGCACGACAGCCGATGCGCCGACTCCACCCGGTGCGACGACCTCGACTTCGGAGTCCTTGATCGGCAGACCGAGGATCGCGCGCGCGTGCAGCGCGAACTCCGACAGGGGTTGGCTGATCATCGTGACCATGCCGGTGTCGTGGGGGCGGGGGGAGACCTCACTGAAGATCACCTCGTCGCCCTTGACGAACAGTTCGACGCCGAACACACCCCAGCCACCGAGGCCCTCGGTGATCTTGCCGGCGATGTCCTTCGCGCGCTCCAGCGCGGCCGCCGACATGGGCTGGGGCTGCCAGCTCTCGCGGTAGTCGCCGTTGACCTGGATGTGGCCGATCGGCGGGCAGAACGTCACGCCGTCGACGTGGCGCACGGTCAGCAGCGTGATCTCGTAGTCGAAGTCGACGAAGCCTTCGACGATGACGGGCTGGCCGACCACACGAGCGTTCTCACGCGCGTACTCCCAGGCCTGACGGGCGCTCTCGACCGACGTCACCGTCGACTGGCCCTTGCCCGAGGAACTCATCACCGGCTTCACCACACAGGGCACACCGATGGCCTCGATCGCTGCATCGAATTCCTCTTCGCTCGACGCGAACCGGTACGGCGAGGTCGGCAGGTGCAGATCCTCGGCGGCCAGGCGACGGATGCCTTCGCGGTTCATCGTCAGGCGGGTCGCCCGGGCCGTCGGCACGACGCGTTGCCCGTCGGCTTCGAGGGCGACGAGCTCGTCGGTTGCGATCGCCTCGACTTCGGGCACCACGAGATGGGGCTGCTCCTGCGTGATGACCTTGCGCAGCAGTTTCGGGTCGAGCATGTCGATGACGTACGAGCGATGAGCGACCTGCATCGCCGGCGCATCGGCGTACCGGTCCACCGCGATGACTTCGACGCCGTAGCGCTGCAGCTCCATCACGACTTCCTTGCCGAGCTCGCCCGAACCCAGCAGGAGAACCTTCACCGCGTTCGTCGTGAGCGGGGTGCCGAGCGGCGTGATGGGTTCGAGGGGTGCGGTCACCTGCGCATCTTCGCAGACGACAGTTTCGCGGACGCCTTGGCGATGTTCTTGAGTGCTTCGCGCTTGGTCAAGCCCGACAGCCGGTCCTCGTTGGCGAGCACGTAGCGCTCCACTTCCATCGGGTTCAACCAGGCGTACTGGCGCAACGCCCAACCGATGGCTTTGCGGATGAAGAACTCCTTGTCGGCCATGTTGGGCTCGATGCAGTCGTAGAGCAGTTCGACGTCGGTCTCGAGTTTCGAGCCCACTTGGCAGATGATCGACGTGCGTCGCCGCCACATGTCGTCGTCGGTCGACCACTTCCGCATGACCGGCTCGATCTCGTCGGGAAAATCGCGCAGAAGCGGCCCGACGCGGTGGATCGCGAACCCGTCGACGTGATCCCACCATGCGCCGTCGACGATGCAGTGCTCGTAGAGCGGCATCGCGCTGGGCGTTTGATAGGCCCGGTACGCCTTCAGGCCGCTGAGCCCGAAGGCGACGTAGCGCTCCTCGCGAAAGGTGGCCTCGTCCCAGATCGCGCGGCAGGAGTCGTGCCAGTCCTGCTCGGACGTGATCGGGTGCTGGGGGAACAGCTCCTTGAGGATCGCGTTCAGCGGGACCGACGACACGCCGTAATACGGCATGGCCGACTTCATGTAGGCCTGCATCGGGCCGGCCTTCTTCGGGTCGGCGGCCGTCTCGAGTGCCTTGCGCATCGCCGTCTGCAGCTTCCGATTGACCGCCACGCGCCAAGGGTGTCACACCCGGTCAGTACCTTCTCTCCCCGTGAGTTCGCGCTGGATCGTCGGTGGCTACGGGAGCGGCAAGACCAGCGCGCTCGTCGACCGATGGCTCGAGCTTTCGACGGAGCACGGGCCCGGTCGGGTCTTGTTCGTCGCTCGTCGGGGCACGGCTGCGGTGGACGTTCGCCACCGCATGGTCGCCGCGGCACAGACCACCGGCATCGTCGCCGGGCCACTCGCGGTCACCACGTGGACCGGTCTCGCACTCGACGTGGTGCGGCGGGGCGACCATGGCCTGGCCGACGCCGCGCTGTTGACCGGCCCGGCGCAGCGACAGTTCATGGCCGAGGTCTTCGCTGGGCAGCGAGAGACGTTCGTCGCCTCGGCCACCATGTCGGGCCGGCGTGCCTTCGTAGCCGAGCTGGGTCGGGGACTGCGGGCGGTGCTGTCCGCGCCGATGGCGGCCGATGTCATCGCGTCGATCGCCGAGGATGCCGGCGTCGGCCCACGCTGGGCCGAACTGCTCTCTTTCGCCACGGAGTACCGAATGGCGGCAAGGGAGCGGAACTTCGTCGACGCGGCGGAGGTCGTCAGCCTCGCAGCAGTCTCGCTCGACGGGCTGGCGCTGCGTGAGCGGTTCGTCGAAGTGCTTGTCGACGACGCCGAGGCGATGAGCCCGGCCGCAGCGGTGCTCCTCGATCGGATCGCGACCAGTGGCATGCCGGTCACGCTCGCGTCGAACCCGAACGGCATGCGGGGTCCGGTCGTCCACGAGCCCGTCGACCATGCGGCGGTGTTCGCCGTCCAGCACGACGCTGACCGCATCGATCTGGCGCCGCCAACCGCGGAAGGCGCCCGCTCGTTGGTGTTCTGCCGGCACCCCTCGATGGAGGCGGACGCGATCGTGGGCGCGCTCGTCCGCGCGCGCGACGACGGCGTCGCGTGGCACGAGATGGCGGTCGTGGTGCCGCGTCGATCCCTGCCCATCGCCCGCTCGGTCGTGCGGGCGATGCGCCGCCGCGACATTCCGGTGCGGGCGGGCCTTGTCGAAGGCGACGCCGAGCCGGTCGTACGCAAGCTTCGGGTGGCGCTCAGCACTCGCGATGCGAACGAGGCGGCTGGCGATGCGCTTGCGGCGGTCGTCGACGCGGCGATGGGTGAACTGCGTGGGGTCGACCTCGTGGAGCCCGATGCAGCGCTCGACCGTGCCCTGGATGCGCTCGTCGCGTTCAACGCGCTCGCGCACAATTGGATCCACGCGCACCCCGGCGCGACGGCGGAGGAATTCGGTCGTGCGCTGAACGACCCCGACGCGCCGCTGCTCGGTGATCACGACAACCGTGATGAGGTCGGCGTTGCCGTGGTTTCCGTGGAGGAGGCGGCGGGCCGTCATTGGCGGTTCGTTGTTGCTCCGGGAATGGTCGAAGGGGAGTACCCGCGGGTCTCCTCCGCGATCGGCTGGTTCGACACCGCGCTCACCACGCCGGCTGGCGCGTTGAGCGTGGCCGAGCGGCGGCGGGTGCAGGTCGACGAACAGCGGCGCCGCTTCCATGCAGTGGCCTCGCGCGGCGAAGAAATCGTCTTCATCAGCGCCCCACCACCTGGGGTTCTCGTGAGCCGCTACGTCGAACACCTCGAAGCCGCCGCGCCGGCGCCGGGCTGGGCGCCACCCGTCGCGCCCGATCCGCGCCCGGCGACGATCAGCGTCACGCCGATGCATCCGTCGGGGCGACTGCGTCTCTCCGCGTCACAGCTGTCGACGTTCGAGGACTGCCCGCGTCGCTGGTTCTATGCGAGCGTCTTGCGCCTCGACGACTCGACATCGGTGTGGACGGAGTTCGGCTCGATGGTGCACAACGTGCTCGAGCGGTTTCTCGATCCGTCCGCCTCGAGCGAGTACTCGCTCGAGGGCCTGTTGCAGGTCGCCGAGGAGAACTGGACCGACGCCGTTGCGCCGTGGAAGCCCCAGCAGGAGCAGGCGCAGCGCGAGCTGAAGGAGATGCTCGAGCGTTGGTGGGACATCGAGGGCAAGTCGATGACCCGTGACGACGTCGTCGCCGTCGAGCACGAGTTCGAGGTCGCGGTCGGCGACCACGTCGTTCGGGGCCGCATCGACCGGGTCGACTACGACCGGGATCGCAACGGCGTCGCCGTCGTCGACTACAAGACCGGTCGTCGGTTCCCGAGCGCCGAAGACGTCGCTCACGACCTGCAACTCGCCGTCTACTACCTGGCCGCGGCGCGCTCCGAAACACTGGCCGAGTACGGGCCGCCGACGCGCCTGGAGCTGTTGTACTTCCGGGCGAAGGATCCGTTCTTCCAACAGACGATCACCGAGCACCACGACGTCATCGCCGAGGAACGCATTCTCGAAGGCGCCGAGCAGATGCTGAAGGAAGAGCTGGACCCGCTGGTGAGTGCTGACTGCGATCACTGCGACTTCCATCGCTTGTGCCCCCTGCAGCGTGCGGGCCGAGAGGTCGGGGCACGATGACCGACGACGCGTTCGTCCCGTCGCCGGAACAACAGGCGGTCATCGAGCACCCGGCTTCACCGGTGCTGGTCGTCGCCGGTGCGGGCTCGGGCAAGACGGAGTCGATGGCCCGGCGCATCCTGCGCATGGTCGAGACCGACCAGGCCGAGCCGTCGCAGGTGATGGCCCTGACCTTCACCAACAAGGCGGCCGCGGAACTGGCCAAGCGCGTGCGGGCCCGGCTCGGCGCCGACACCGACGTGCTGGTGTCGACATATCACGGGTTTGCGGCGTCACTCGTGAGCGATCACCTTCTCGAGCTGGACCTGCCGCCGCGTACCGCGCTGATCAACCGCGGGCAGGCCTGGCAGCTCTGTCTCGCGCAGTACGACGACTATCGCTTCGAGCAGCGCAGTTCGTATGCGCCCAGCGTCGTGATCAACGAAGCACTCGCGCTCGCCGCGCGGGTCGACGACTTCCTGGTCGATCTCGCCGACGTGGAGGCCGACTGCCACGCGACGCTCAAGATGAAGGCGCCGCGGCAGAAGATTCACGAGACGGCGCGGGGCCGCCTTGAGCTGTGCCAGGTGATCCGGGCCTACACCGCGGCGAAACGCCGGCTCGGTCTGCTCGACTTCGGCGACCAGATCCGACTCGCCGTGCGCCTCGTACAGGACAACCCCGACATCGCCTCGTCGCTCGCGCATGATCGGCCTTTCGCCCTGCTCGACGAATACCAGGACACCAACTACGCCCAACGAGTGCTGCTCACCACGATCTACGGCAGTGACGCGGCGATCACGGCGGTCGGCGATGACCTGCAGTCGATCTACGCCTTCCGGGGCGCGCATGTCCGCAACATCATCGAGTTCGCCGAGCATTTCGACCCGGCCGAGCAACGCGCGCTCACGGTGAACCGACGCAGTGGTCCCAAAATCGTCGCGCTCGCGAACCGGATCCAGGCTGAGGTGCCGAACGCACTGGAGAAGGAACTGCAGCCCGCTGAGGATGCTACGGCCGATTCCATCGAGTGCTTCCTCTCGTCGAGTGATCTCGAGGAGGCAACGCAGATTGCGAGCGACATCGAGTCGAGCCTGCCGCGAGGCGCGAAGGGATGGTCCCAGCGCGCCGTGCTGTGCCGGACGCGGTCTCTGATCGCGCCGATCGCCGCGGCGTTGGAGCGGCGGAACATTCCTGTCGACGTCGTGGGCATTGGCGGCCTGCTGGAACGACCCGAGGTCGTCGACGTGCTGGCCTGGCTCGAACTGCTGGCGGACCGAACGCGCAATGTCGCGCTGGTCCGTTTGTTGCGCGGCCCGTCCAATCGCATCGGTGACCGGGACCTCGCCTCGCTGGCGCGGTACGCCCGCAGTCAGATCTCCGACGCGATCGTCGACGGCAACCGCGCGCCCGTCTGCCTCGCGGACGCCGTACGGGCGCGCACGGAGATCAGCGATCTGTCCCACGCCGCGGTCACACGTCTCGACGCGTTCTGTCAGGTATGGGATGCGCTCATCACCGCGTGCGAGCGCGTACCGCTGGCGGAACTCGTCGACGAGATCGCCCGTCGCGCCGATCTGTGGGCCGTCTGCGACAACACAGGACGCGAGAACCTGCTGCGTTTCGGTGACGTGGCGCAGCGCTACGCACCCGTCGAGGGCGGCAGCGGCCTCGCCGAGTTCGTCGACTACATCCAGATGGTGATGGAGAGCGAGGAGGAGCTCGGCGAGGCAACGCCGGGCGACGTCGACGCCGTGAAGATCATGACGATCCATCAGGCCAAGGGTCTCGAGTTCGATCAGGTGTGGGTGCCCGGCCTCGCCCATCGGAAGTTCCCGAGCGTCGGTCGCGGCGGGGACAACCCGGAGACGTCGCAGGCCGCCCTGCCCTGGTGGGTGCGCGAGGACACCGAGAACCTGCCGCACTGGAGTCTCGTGACGGGTTCGGCCATGAACGAGCTTGTGCGCGCTCGCAGCAACGCCGAAGAGTGGCGCCTCTTCTACGTCGCCTGCACGCGGGCGCGGCATCGGCTCGTGTTGTCCTCGGCACACTGGTACCAAGGCCCGACGACGCCCCAGGGACCCTCGGAGTTGTACGCATTCGCGCTCGCCCAGGACGACCTGGTGACCGAGCGCTACCGCCACGATCCGGCCGAGCGCGATCCGAAAGTGGTGGCGATGGAGATGTACGAGCGCGAGGCCAAGGCGGCTCTGCCGCCGCCACCGCCGCCGCCCAAACCCAAACGGGGCAAGCCGGCCGCGACGGAGCCGGTCGAGATCGCGATGTCGCTGTTCGACGCGCCGCCGCCGGTGGAAGCGCCGGCGCGAGCGGCGCCGTTCGGCTTGTCCGTGAGCTCACTCGTGTCGTTCGCCCGCTGCCCACGCCAATTCCACTGGAGCGCGATCCGTCCGCTGCCGCGCAAAGCTTCGGTCGCGGCCGCGATCGGCACGGCGGTCCACCGATGGATCGAGACGCGTCACGGGCCGCAAGGCGTGCTCGTCGACCACGAGGCCACGACCGGCCGCGTCGGCAACCTGCGCGACTCGTTCAGCGCGTCGTCCTATGCCGAGATCGCCCCGACCAGTGCGGAGGCGCAGTTCGACCTGTTCGTTGGTGGGCACATGGTGCGAGGCCGTATCGACGCGGTGTACGAGCACGCCGATGGCACCATCGAGCTGGTCGACTTCAAGACGGGCCGGCCGCCCGCCGAAGGAGATCCGTCAGCCGAAACGCAGCTGCTGATTTACGCCGTGGCCGCGGTCGACAGCTTCCGGTACGCCCCCGAGAACATTCGGGCGAGCTTCGTGTACCTCCAGGGCGACGGATCGGTCGCGCAGAAGGTCGCCGTCGCGATCACACCGGAGCGAATTGTCGCAACCCGAGTCTGGCTGGCCGAAGCCGCACGCCGCATCGACGCCGGGGAGTCACGCACGAACCCAGGTGCCTGGTGCGAACGTTGCGACTTCGCGTCGTGGTGCGCCGACCGCGCGACGAACTAGGACGCGTGGGCGGCGTGGTGACGGGCGCGTAGGTCGAGGCTGAGGCCCTCGGCCGCCGCGATCACGCGCACGTGGTGGTGCTGGTTGACCGCCACGATGTCGTCGACTTGGTCGTCGGTTCGGGACGGGTCGTGGTGGAACAACACGACCTTCCCGACATTGGCTCGCATGCCGAGCTCGATCGGATAGTCGATCGTCGAGTGGCCGAAGTGGGCCCGTGCCGGGAACTCTGCCGGTGTGTACTGCGCGTCGTGGATGAGCAGGTCCACCTCGTCGGCGAGTTCGAGCGCGGCGTCGTGAAACTCGCCGTCGCCGTTGGGACCGGGGCCGAGGGCGATCGGGCCGTGATCCGAGAGGTACGCGATGGTCGAGACACCATCGGAGATGCGGTAGCCGAAGGTGCGGCCGCCCGAGTGGGGGATGTCGCGGGCAAGCACGGAGAAGCCCTCGATTTCGTGGTGACCTGCCTCGAGCGCCTTGAAATCCCACTGGCCGCGTAGCTCTTGCGGAGTGATGGGGAAATGGGGCGGAGCGATCGCGCGAGACAACACGTCGAGCGGATCACCTTGCGCCGGCTGGTACAGCGTCACGTGGGCCGATGGGTGATCACCCGCCGGGAAGAACGGGATGCCGTGGGTGTGATCCCAGTGCATGTGGCCCAACAGAATCGAGCCGATGAACGGGCGCCCCTCGAAGTCCTGGGCGAGCCGACCGAGGCCGGTGCCCGCATCGAGCACGAGCGTCGGGTCGTCCGCACCGGCCGGGGTGATGGCCACGCACGACGTATTGCCGCCATACCGAGCGAACCGGTGGCCAGGAGCTGGGGTCGAGCCCCGGACGCCGCAAAAAGTAACCCGCAAGAGTTTCCAACTTATTCGCTGACTAGCGTCTCGTCCGTGTCAGATGTCACACGGAAACCATGACAATCCGCCTCGGCTTCTTCGGCGCTGGTCTGATTAGTGGAGTTCATACCTGGATGCTCCGCGACGTAGACGTCGATCACAAGATCGTTGCGGTCTGCGATCCCGACTCGGCGCGGGCGGAGACGATGGCGAAGCGCTTCGGTGGAAGCGTCGTCGGGGAAGACGAGCTGTTCGATCTGGTCGACGCCGTCTTCATCACCACGTGGACGAACGAGCACGAGCGACTCGTGGCCAAGGCCGCCGAACGACGCCTGCCGATCTTCTGCGAAAAGCCGCTCGCGTTCGACGCGGCCGCGGCGACGCGAATGACGGAGACGGTCGAGGCCGCCGGGGTGATCAACCAGGTGGGCCTCGTGCTGCGTACGGCCCACGCGTTCCGGGTCCTGAAGCACCTCATCGACGATCCGCGGGCCGGGCGCATCATCACCGTGTCGTTCCGCGACGACCAGTTCATCCCGAACCAGGGCCACTATGCGTCGCAGTGGCGGATGGACAAGAACCTCGCTGGTCGGGGCACGCTGCTCGAGCACTCGATCCACGACGTCGACATCATGCAGTGGCTCCTCGGTGACGTGACAACGGCGTCCTGCGTCACCCGCGAGCATCACGGCTACGACCGCATCGACGATCTCGCGGCCGCCCGCCTCGAGTTCGCGAATGGTGCCGTCGCCCAGCTCACATCGGTCTGGCACGACATTCTCGAACGACCGAGCCTGCGGCTCGTCGAGGTCTTCTGCGACAACCTCTACGTGAAGCTGGAAGGCGAACGCTTCGGCCCCGTCACGTGGCAGTTCACTGGCGAACCGCTCCATCGGATCGAAGGGGATGAGCTGGACTCGTTCCTCACTGAGGCAGGAGACCCGTCCGTCTCTCTCGAACAGAATTTCATGACCGCGGTGTCCGACGGGGTTCCCGCCACCCCGTCGTTCCGCGACGCCCTCCCTGCGCATCGCGTCGTCGACGCGCTGTACGCGTCGGCCGACGCCGGGGGCAACACGATCGCCCTTGCTTAGCCGCCGCCGGTTCATCGGCGGAGCGTTGGCGGGGGCGGGCGCGGCGACCACGGTGGGTCGCGCCGCACGCGCCGCGCCGCTGCCGCCGGAAGATGCTTGGCGGCGGCGCGTCATCGTGGTCGGCGCCGGCCTGGCGGGTCTCACCGCCAGCCTCGACCTGATCGAGAACGGGTGGGACCCGATCGTCCTCGAAGCGCGTGATCGCGTCGGTGGCCGCGTCCACACGTTGCGAGAGCCGTTCAGCGAGGGCCAGTACGCCGAGGGAGGTGGCGAATCGATCGACGAGTCGCATCACGCCCTGCTGTCGCTGCTGCGTCGGTTCGGTCTGCGGACCGAACGCCGCGCGCCGCTCAAGCCCTACGACGCCGTCGTCTATTACAAGGGCGAGCGCAGCCGCATCCCCGCGTTCCTGGCACGCGGCCATGTCCTCGAGGACTACGTGCGGTACTACGAGGCCATCGACGCGTACGCCGAGCACGTCGACGCGTTCCATCCCGAGCGCTCACGCGACGCCGAGCGCCTCGACGCGACGAATCTCGATCAGGTGATCCGCTCGCTGCACCTCGACCCCGACGCCGAGTTCCTCATTCGCACCCAGGAGCGCGGCCTCTACAACGCCGAGGCCCGCAACGTGTCGGTGTTGTTCGCCGCGCAGCAATCGGCGGCCGCCGCGCGCGATGCGATCACCGACTACGACGACCTGTTCTTCGAGGAAACCCGTCGCGTCGTCGGCGGCAACGATCTGCTGCCGCGCGCGATAGCGAAGTCACTTGGTCGACGGCTGCTGCTCAACGAACCGCTCGTGCGTGTCGAACACGCCCGTGACCGCGTGACGGTGACCACCAGGACCGGACGCACCGTCGACGGCGCTTGGCTCGTGCTCGCGACGCCCATGCAGCCCCTGCGCGAGGTCACCTTTTCGCCCGGCCTTCCGCAGTCGCTCGCTGCGGCTGTCGCCGGGCTCGACCTGGGCGACGCCGTGAAAGTCGCCCGCGAGTACACGCTGCCGTTCTGGGAAGCCGAGTTGTTCTCCGGGTTCACCGTGACCGACAAGCCGTTCGGCATCGCGTGGTCGCCCACGGATTCGCGTGTGTCGACCCGCGGCATCCTTACTGAGTTCATCACCGGTGACGCGGCCCGCCACGCGGCTTCGCTGCCGCCCGTCGCCCGTCGTCGGGAATTCTTGCGCCAACTCGACGGGGTGTATCCGTCTGGTCGCATGTTCCGCACCAGCAACGAAGCGACGGTCGCGTGGCGCAACGAGCGCTACACCGGCGGTGGCTACGCCGTGTTCAAGCCCGGGCAGATGGCGCCGTTCTTCTCGACGATCCGCGCCGGAACGGGTCGCATCAAGTTCGCCGGCGAACACACCTGCGAGGTCGCGGGCTACATGGAAAGCGCTGTGCGCAGCGGCCACCGCGTGGCGCGCGAGATCGGTTTCAGAAGGACGTAGCGACGAACTGCAGGGCGGCGCCGAGATGGGCTTCCCAATACGGCCACTCGTGGCCGCCGGCGTATTCGACGTAGCTGTGCGGAATTTCTTCGGCCTCGAGTGCCGTGTGCAACGCGCGGTTCGGCTCGATGAGCGGATCGGTGTCGCCGCAGTCGAAGTGGATGGCCGGCAAACGGTCCCGGTTGGTGCGAATGGCCGCGAGTACCGAGCGATCCTCGTCGGCCACGTCGTAGTGCGAGATGTCCCCGACGAAGAAGCGCATCTGGCTGAAGTCCGTGATCGACGACAAGCCCGCAACCGCGCGGACGCGGTCACCGTTGCGCGCGCCGAGCAAGAGCGCGCCAAAGCCGCCCATGGAAAGACCGGCTAAGGCGAGCGGGCTGTCCGGGGTCACCCCGGGGAGGGCCATTGCTGCCAGCTCAGGAATCTCGTCGAGGATC
Source organism: Actinomycetota bacterium (assembly GCA_048498715.1). Lineage (GTDB taxonomy): Bacteria > Actinomycetota > Acidimicrobiia > Acidimicrobiales > JACCXE01 > JACCXE01. Next base: position 22,406 of record JBEHXL010000020.1, read on the forward strand.
CAAGCCCGGAAGTCACCCGCTGCGTGGTTCACATACCCGGACCCGAGCCCGAATAAACCATCACTTGGCATTGCGAGGGCGACGGGTGGGAGCTGGCCCGAGTCGATCAGCGCTCGCGCGATGCGGTGAGCGCCGGCCTTGTGTGCCCACGCCCAGTGCGAGCCGTAGACGCCGTGCAGCAGAATCACGACCGGCAGATTGCGGTGATTGCCGGCGGGGGCCCAGAACGTGCAGTCGCCCCGTCGGTCGAGTGCGGATGACGACACCGTGGCCGAACGTAAACCCTCGTGTTCGAAGCGGGGATCGGACAGTTCGGTCGTGAGGAACGGGCTCATTCGAAGACCAGCACGCCTTTGGCGTTGCGGCCCTCGAGCAGATCATCGAAGGCCTGCTCGACGTCGTCGATGGCATAGGTACGCGTGACGAGCTCGTCGAGTTTCATCAGCCCGGCCTCGTGCAGCGCAAACACGCGATCGAAGTCGACCTCCGGCTTGCACTGTCCGTACAGCGGGTTCACGTAGGTCTTGTCGAACTCGAACAGACGCATGTCGACCGGTACGACTTCCTCGACACCGCTCACTGCGATCGCCATACCCCCGTGTCGCACCATGGCAAGGGGAGCGACGGCGAGCGATGGCACCGCCGTGCACTCGAACGCGTAGTTCGCTCCCAGTCCGTCCGTCTTGGCCTTGACCACATCGGCGGTCTTGAACAGGCCGGGATCGTCGTCGCCCGGATCGATAACTTCGGTCGCCCCGAACTCGAGCGCCATTTCGCGGCGCGTCTGCTTCGGGTCGACGGCGATGATCTTCGTCGCGCCAGCGATGCGTGCGCCCTGAATCACGTTGAGGCCGACGCCGCCGCAACCGAGCACCACAACCGAGGAACCCGGTTGTACTTTCGCCGCGTTCACTGCGGAACCCCAGCCGGTCATCACGCCGCAACCGACGATCGCAGCTGCGGCGAAGGACACCTCGGTCGACAGCTTGGTCACGGCGGGCGCGCGCACGACGGCCTTGGTCGACATCGTGCCGAGGTTGAAGGCGCGGTAAAGCCCGGCACCGTCGCGCGTCGAACGCATGAAGTCGGAATGGCCCTTCATCCCGCCCGCGATCGGCGAGCCGTTGAGACACAGATGGCGCACTCCGGCGACGCAGTTGGTGCAGGTACCGCACGAGATCGCCCAGTTGAGGACCACTCGATCACCGACGGCGACGTTCGTGACGCCGTCACCGACGGCGGCGACGACGCCGGCCCCTTCGTGTCCCATGATGAAGGGCATCGGCAGGCTGAGCATGTCGTGATCGGTGTGGCACACACCGGACGCCTTGATGTCGACGAGCACCTCACCGGACCCGGGTTCGTGGACCTCGATGTCCTCGACGGTCGGCGTGCCACCGATGCCGAGGACCGCTCGAGCGGTCCTCACAGCGATGTCGGAAGATTCTCGGCGCGCGGCACCGGGAAGAAATGGTGGTGGTGCGCGCCCGTGCATTCGTATATCGCCGTGCCGACCCGGCCGTCGTCGGTCTTGATCTGCATCTCGCTGAGGCCGCCGCCGACCGGCCCGTAACGCTGTGCCCATCGGCCCACGGCGTCGATGCCGACCTTCAGGCCGTTCTCGAACTCGTAGTCGACGCGTCCCCCGTAGCCGTGTACGGCTTCGCCGTCGCGCTCATACGAGACGACCTCGCCCTTCTCGTCGAGCCAATTGAGGTCGTAGCTGAAGTTCTTCATGGGGACCGGATCGCTGCCGTCGGTCGGGCACCACGCGAAGTCGCGGAACACGACGGTGCCGTCGGGCAACTCCCAGTTCCAGCCGCCGATCATCCCGTCGGGCAGTTGGATGGCGTGCCACATCCACAGCGGGCAACGCGCGTGATCACGAATGCCCCAGGAGTGATCGCGCTGGCCCCACCAGTTGCTCATCTCGATGGTCTTGCCCTGGTGCACGAGCGTGCCGTTGAACCAGCCGCTTTGCACCATGTGGCTCTGATCCCAGATCGTCTCCGCGCCGTTCTGGAGGGAGCCGCGCCGCAGCGCGTAGTGCGGCGTGCGCGCCGTGAAAGTCAGGTCGAGGGCGACGGGCGCCTCGGGCGCTTCGCCGACATGGAGCTTGAACTCCTTGAACGGCTCCACGATGTCGATCTTCACGGACCCGGCTTCGAGCGCGTGCGGGTCGTCGCCGAGTTCGCGCACGTGGCGGCCCCAGGTGTGGGCGTCGCCGATGCGGCCGAGTTGCAACGCGTCCATCTCGCCACGCGTCGGGAACGACGCGAGGGTGAGGATGACGATGTCGCCCGGGCCGTCGGGGGAGTGCGCGATGAAGAACAGCGACTCACGCCAGTGCGGATGGTTCGTGAACGGCGTAGGGAACGGCTCGGGGATCTGATGACACAGACCCTCGTCGAGCGCAGTGAGCTTCGGTCGCGGCGTATCGGTCATGACTTCTTCGTTGCCTTCTTCGCGGGAGCAGCTTTCTTCGGCGGCGCCGCTTTCTTGGCCACAGCCTTCTTGGCCGCGGCTTTTTTGGCCGGGACGGCCTTCTTCGCCGCCGCCTTCTTCTTGGCGGGCGCCTTCTTGATGGCGTCGAGGACGTCGTCCATCTCGTCGGTGACGATCGCGGCAACCGTCGGAGACTCGAAGCCAGGCTCGATGGTCGCCGCCAGGGCGGCGGCCTTGGCCTCAGCAGCCTCGTTCGCCGCCGCCGAAAGCATCATGGCCTTCTGCACGTCGCCCTCGACGAACCGGCCCGCCGTTGCACCGATGAGTCCGCCGACCACCCACCACGGTGCGAGCGCGGCTATGCCCCACCGCAGGCCGTGTTCGTCGGCGATCTTGCCCAGTCCCAGGATCGAGAACACGATGACGCCGAGGACGAGGAAGATCGCGCCGAGGCTGAACGCGAGGCTGCGTTCCCGCGCCGGGGAGACGAGCGCCTGGATCGCAGCGAGCGGAGCGAAGAAGTAGCCGAGTGTGTAATTCGCGCCGAGCGAGAACAGGACGGCAAGCCACAACCAGGGCACGGCTGCGACCATCGCGAGGCCGACACCGACAACGGCGAGAAGCTGTCCCACCCGCTGCATCGGCACACCCATTCCCTTTACGAACCACTGTGGGGTGGCTTTGCCGCCCTGCTGGACTCCGGCGTACGTGAAGGCCGCAGTGATCGACCCGATGATGCCGCGCTCGAACGCGTCGAGGTGATAGATCCGCTCGAAGAACAACGACAGATAGGCCACCAGCGGAATGAGGCCGGCGCCGATGAAGATCGCAGCGATGAAGGTGCGGCGAAGCGTGTTGATGCGCCAGAGGGTGCGAAACGCCTCGCGGAACTTCGGAGGCTTCATGAACTCCGCGACGGCATGGCCACCCGGATCGGTCGCGCCGCGCACAGGGTCGACGAGCTTGGTCGTGATGAAGGTCACGATGATGATCGGAATGAACAGGATGAAGAAGGCGGCCTGCCATCCGATGAACTTGCCCACGATGCCGGCGAAGGCCGGGGCAATGAATGCGGCGACGTAGACCGCATTCGAGTGGTTGGCGAACACCGTCGGACGTGCGTCGGGTGTGTAGTAATCCGCCAACAGCGAGTTGTGGATCGGACCATTGGCGAGCAGGCCCAGTCCGTTGCCGAAACGGGTCAGGGCGAGCAGACCTGCGGCGCTACCGAGACCGACGAAGCCCGTGCACAAACTGAAAAAGCCCGCCAACACGCCCGAGGCGATGACGATCTTGCGGCGGCTCACGCGGTCGGCCCAGTAGCCGAGGGGAACAGCCAGCAACACCGTCACGCTCACGTTGACGACAATCAGCTGAATGAACTTCTCGTCGGTGAGGTGGAAGGTTTTCTGGATTTCGGGCGCGAGGGTCCCGAAGGCCGCCGTGTCGAACTCGTCGAAGAAGTAGAGAGCCGACAAGACGACGAGCGGGAAGATCACCTCACCCTTGGCGTCGGCTTCAAACTTCCGGCGCAGCCAACCAATCACTTTGGAAACTCCCCCTCGCGGTTTTCGAATACCCGCAGAATCGTCAGAACGTAGTGCCTACGATCGGCCGATGGCTCTCCCGCCCGTCCGCTACCCGCAGCCGCCGCGCGCCGACATCGTCGACGACTACCACGGCACCCTCGTGCCGGATCCCTACCGCTGGATGGAGGATCCGGAGAACGCGGATCTGAAGCAGTGGCTCGCCGACCAGGATGCGATCTGCCAGCCCTGGTTGGCGGCCTTGCCGAATCGGGCCAAATGGCGCGCCGCCCAGGCCGCGTTGCTCCCGGGCGCGATCAGCGCGCCGGCGACGCGAGGCGACCGCCTGTTCTTTCTCCGGCGTCAGCCGGGGGAGCAGCACGCGAAGTTCTTCGTACGCGAGGGCGACGGATCTGAGCGCGTCTTGTTCGATCCGACGAAGGTCGATCCGTCGGGACTCACCACGCTCGACGTTGCGACCGTGTCGCCCGACGCGTCGCGCGTCGTCTTCGGCGTGTCGTCCGGCGGGGACGAAGACACCGCGATCTCGGTGTTCGACGTTTCGACGATGGAGTTGATCGACGGACCCATCGAACGCACCCGCTACACCGCAATCGCCTGGATGCCTGACGGCACGTCGTTCTTCTACGTGCGCCGGCTGACCGAGGAGTCGTTCAACCGACGCGTGTGGCATCACGTCGTCGGCGAGCCCATCGAGTCGGACACGTTGCTCTTCGGTGAAGGCCGCGATCCGTCGACCTACTACGGACTCGACATCAGCCTCGATGGCCGGTACCTCGTGATCGACGCGAGCATCGGCACCGAGCCGCGCAACGACATCTACCTGTACGACACGACGACGGGCGACGCGCCGATCGCGATGGCGGAGGGCCTCGATGCGCAGTCGTGGCCCCACCTCGTGCACGGCCGGATCTATCTCAACACGACGCTCGACGCACTGAACGGCCGCATCGTGGAGGTCGAGGACCCCGCGGCGGGCCCGTCTGCGTGGCGCACGGTTGTCGCTGAACATCCGACGGCCGTCATCAACGAAGTCACGACCACGGCCGAGGGTTTCCTCATCAGTCGCAGCGACCACGCCGTCAGCGAAGTGTTCATCGCGCCCTACGACGGCGGCGCGCCGGTTCCGGTCGCTCTGCCGGGCGCGGGGACTGCGTCTGTCTCCGGTCGCTATGACCACGGCAGCGGTGGATACGTCACCTACACCGACTTCGTCGCCACGCCAACTGTCTTCGCGCTGAACACGGCGACCGGCGCGACGACGGAATGGGCCGCGACCCCCGGCGCCAAGCCGGCGTCGTCGGACGTGTTGCAGCGGCAGTACACGTATCAGTCCCACGACGGCGTCGACGTGCGACTGTTCGTCGTGGCGAAGGGCGACGCGTCGGTCGGACCGCGTCCGACGATCCTCTACGGGTACGGCGGGTTCAGCATCCCGATGACGCCGGCGTACTCGTCCATGGCGCAGGCCTGGGTGGACGCCGGCGGCGTGTACGCCGTTGCCTGCTTGCGCGGTGGGTCCGAGGAAGGAGAGGCGTGGCACCGCGCCGGCATGCGCGAGAACAAGCAGAACGTGTTCGAGGACTTCATCGCGGCGGCCCGTTACCTCAAAGACGAAGGGTGGACGACCACCGACCAGCTGGGAATCTACGGCGGGTCCAACGGCGGACTACTCGTGGGCGCGACGCTCACCCAGTGGCCCGAAGAGATGCGGGCCGTGATCTGTTCGGCACCCTTGCTCGACATGATCCGCTACGAGTTGTTCGGTCTCGGCATCACGTGGAACGACGAGTACGGCCGGGCCGACGACCCCGAGGAGTTCCGTTGGCTCATCGGCTACTCGCCGGTGCAGAAGGTGCGCGAAGGCGTCGCGTATCCGTCGGTCATGTTCACGTCGTTCGACAACGACTCACGCACTGACGTGATGCACCCGCGCAAGATGTGCGCGACGTTGCAGCACGCCACGTCGTCGGACCCAGACGAGAAGCCGATCCTGTTTCGTCGCGAGGCCGACGTCGGCCACAGCACCCGCTCGACGGACCGAACCCTCGACCTCGGCGCCGACCAACTCGGCTACTTCGGCTCCCAACTCGGCCTCACCCCGCGGTAGGGACGAGCGAGTCGTAGCGACGCCAGCTGTCTTCGGCGTAGCCGAACTCGTCGAAGTCGGCGCGGTAGAAGTCGTAGACGACCCGCGCCAGGTCCGAGTCGTAAGCGGCCGAGAGCGGGATCTCCGTCGTCTCGTTGAACTTCTCGGTTCCGCGGGCAATGACTGCTGCGGGTGCGCCGATGCGACGAAGGAACGCCGCGAAGTCGTCGTTGAAGTTCTCGAAGCGAGCGACGACGTCGAAGTCGATCACGTCCCACCACAGGTTGTCCGTCTGCCGGTTCCAGTGGCCGTCGTTGGCGACGACGGGATCGTCGCCGTGCGACCCGATCCAGCGGACGAAGTCGCCGAAGGCCAGCGTGGCGCGAGGTGCGCCGACCGTGGCGGTGGGGTACCCGAAATCGTCGCGGATGCGATCGCGTAGCTCCTGATACTGCGTGTCCATGCGCCGCAAGATCTTCGATTTCCACGCCGAGAAGATGCGGTCGTACGGATTGCGCACCATGCAGAACTTCACGACGTTCGCGTCGTTGAGCATGTCGGCCACCGCGAGCGCGCCGAAGCGCGACATCGACATCTCGTCGTCGCTTTCGTGGATGGTCCACCACCCCTCGACCGGCGGCCTGCCTTCGAGGTCGTGGAGCGCGTACTTGATCGTCGAACAGCCGACCTTGCCGGTGAGCAGCGCGACGTAGTTCCACCGTCGCGACACACGCGATCCGTAGAACCACTGGGAGTGTTCAGTGCGCGCGTCGAGGTCCGCTGGCGTGATCACAACAGCCCAGCTTTGTTCAACTCGCCGCGCAGCGCTGCGGCGTCGGTGAAGTGGATCGCGTTCCAACCGCACGCGCGTGCCCCGTCGACATTGGGAATCGAGTCGTCGATGAACCACGTGTCGAGCGGATCGAGGTTCCACTGGCGCTCGCACTCGTGAAAGATGGCCGCGTCGGGCTTCATCAGGCCTACCGCGCCCGAGATGACTGTGCCGTCGAACTGCATGAGCAACTCGGACACCACGGTGCTGCGCGGGATCGTCTCCGCCGAACTGTTGGTCAGTACGTAGAGACCGTGGCCGCGTCGCCGCAGCTGCTTGGCAGCCGTCACCACGTCTTCGAAGATCGCGCCCAATGTCTCAGGCCAGCGCTCGGCGAAGACCTCGACTTCGGCCGCGTGGTGAGGGAACTCGTCGCGCACCCGGGCGACGACATCGTCGAAGGGCACCCCGTGGTCCAACTCGGCGTTCCACAGGAAGAAGTGGGTCTCCTCGATGAACGCGTCGCTCAGCAGTCGCCGAGGATTCCACTCGATCAACACATTGCCCAAGTCGAACACCACGGCTGACACGGTGCGAAAGACTAGGGAGCGATGTGCGGTAGGTATGTGTCAGCCACAGCGGCCTCGAAGTTGGCCGAAGAATTCCACGTCGACGAGGTCGTGGTCGAGGACCTCGGCGAGCGGTACAACGTCGCCCCGACACTCGACGTCTATTCGATCGTGACGACGAACGACGGGCACCGCCGGATGGGTTCGCTCCGGTGGGGTCTCGTCCCCGGCTTTGCGAAGGACGAGAAGATCGGGAACCGCATGATCAACCTGCGTTCCGAGACCGTCACCGACAAGCCTGCGTTCCGCAAGCTGCTCGAAAAGCGCCGTTGCATCGTGCCCGCCGACGGGTTCTACGAGTGGCAACGCAAGGAAGTGCCGGGCAAGAAGACGCCGGAGAAGCAGCCGTTCTACATCACCTCCGCGGATGGTGGCCCGCTGGCGTTCGCCGCGCTGTGGGACCGATGGACGCCGCCCGAACTGCGTGGGCAGGAAGGCGTCGAGCCGCTCCGCACCGTCACGTTGATCACCGCCGAGCCCAACGATCTCGTCGCGAAGATCCACGACCGGATGGTCGTCTGCCTTCCCGAGGAGTCATGGGACGCATGGCTCGACCCGACCACGAACGCGGCGGAAGCGGCCGCATTGCTGCGACCGCTTCCCTCCGAGCGGATGCGGGCCTACCCCGTGGTGAAGCTCGTGAGCAACGTCAAGAACGAAGGCCCCGAACTGCTCGAGGCGCTGCCGGGCCACTGAGCCCTCGCGTTCTTGTGCTGTTTTGAGCGCTCCAGCGCCACAAAACAGCACAAGAACGCGGCTAGAACGCGGCTAGATCGCGGACGCCTGCTTGAAGGCGTCCCAGACGGCGGTGTCGCCGAAGATCTCGAGTTCCATCTCGCCGGGCGCGATGCGTCCCCACAACGCCAGCAGGATTTCGTCGGCTGGGCCATTGACAGCCACGTCGCCTTTGGCGTGTTCCCGCGTGACGACGGGCGCATGGTCGCCGCAACGTACGAACCACTCGCCGCCCTCCGCAGCATGGAGGTGCAGCGTCGCATCACCGATGCGGATGGGCGAGCGCGCATCGACGCGCGGGACGAACAGATCGAAGTACTCGTCGATCCCGTCCATCGCGATCGACGGGTCGATCGCCTCGGCGGTGCCGGTCGCCGCAAGTTCCGCGTCGTAACGATGCACCGCGATCTCCTGCGCCTGACGACGGATCCACGTGCCGACGGTCTTGGGTGCATTGTCGAAGAACGTGTAGCAAGCGGTGTCGTCCGAACGCTCCCGCAACGCGGCTTCCAACGCTGCCGCACCGGTCGCGAACCAGTCGGCCAGATCGCCTTCGGGACCGGCGGGCCAGCCGCCCGGCTTCGCGGCGGTGACGATCGCCTCGGTCACATACCGATGGAGCTGGCCGATGTGTTCGACGAGGTCGGCAACCGACCAACCGGGGCAGCCGTCGACTTCGGCGTCGACGTTCCCCTCGCGGATCGCAGCCTCGAACAGTTCGGCGTCGCGGTGGAAGGAGTCGAGAAAGTCGTCGCGGCTAGGCACGCAGTGACTCTACGACGGCGTCGTGCAGCAACCCGTTTGTTGCGATGCACGAACCCCCATCGGGTCCGGGTTCGCCCGCCACGTTCGTGAAGCGACCACCGGCAGCTTCCACGATGACGTACGAGGCCGCCAGGTCCCAGAGCGTCACTTCCGGCTCGACCGCGATGTCGACGGCGCCCTCAGCGACGAGCATGTGCGACCAGAAGTCCCCGTAGCCGCGTGAGCGCGCCACTCGGCGCACCAAGCCGTCGAACGCTGCACCCTCCGCGGCGCTGCGCTGCGAGAACGAGGTGTACGAGTCCGAGGACAAGAACGCGTCTTCGAGCCGGCTCACGCTCGACACGTGGATCTCCTCGCCGTTCCGCCACGCACCGACCCCGCGCACGCCCCACCAGCGGTAGCCGAGCGCCGGCGCCGAGACGACGCCGATCTCGTATTCGCCGTCGCATTCCATGGCGATGAGCGTCGCCCAGACCGGTACGCCGCGCACGTAGTTCTTGGTGCCGTCGATCGGGTCGATGACGAAGCGGATCCCACCGGCGGATGACGCCTCGTGAATGCCGAACTCCTCGCCGATGACGCCGCTGTCGCTGTGCTTCTTGGCAATGCGCTTACGCAGCTTCTCTTCGACCTCGCGGTCGGCGATGGACACGGGCGTGTCGTCGGGCTTGGCCTCGACCGGCAGGTCCTTGGCCCGGAACCACTTCATGGAGATCGCGTCCGCGGCGTCGGCGAGCGACAACACGAAGTCGAGCTCCGAGTGCGCCATATCTAGGCCAGTGTCGATGCGCCGAGCGCAGCGCGCACGGTGGCGGCCACACCCTCGGCGTCGAGCCCGTACCGGCGCAGGATCGCGTCGGGCTTGGCCTGGGCGATGTACTCGTCGGGGATGCCGAGCGTGAAGACCGTCGGGGCGCCTTCGCCGCCGAGATCGCTGAGCGCGGTGGCGATGGACGAGCCGATGCCGCCGGTGCGGAATCCGTCTTCGATCGTCACGACGACACGATGCACAGCGGCGTCAGCGAGCATCAGCGGGTCGAGCGGCTTGACGACGCGGGGGTCCCACACCGTCACGTCGATGCCCTCGTCGGCCAAGAGCGCGGCGGCGTCGAGAGCGACGCCCAGCATCTTGCCGATGCCGATGATCGCAAGGTCGCGTGACTCGCTCGACCGCCAGCGCTTCGCGTTGAGGCCGGAGCCCACCTCCGACGGGTCGACGGTGCGCGCCACGCCCTTCGGGAACCGGATCGAAGCCGGTCCGTCGAGGGTGAGTGCGGTCGCCAACATCTCGGGCAGTTCCTGTACCGACGAGGGGGCGAACATAGTGATGCCCGGAATCTGCTGGCACAGCACCATGTCGAGTACGCCGTGGTGCGACGCGCCGTCGTCGCCGGTGATGCCGGCGCGGTCGAGCGCGAACACCACGGGCAGCTTGTGCAGGCCGACGTCGAGGTTGGCCTGGTCGAAGGCGCGAGTGAAGAACGTCGAATACAACGCGACAACCGGACGCAGGCCGCCCATCGCCATGCCGGCCGCCATGGTCACTGCGTGCTGTTCGGCGATGCCGACGTCGAAGTAGCGATCGGGGAACGCTTCCTGCAGCGGCAATAGACCCGTCGGTCCCGGCATGGCGGCCGTGATGCCGAGCACCTGCGGGTGACGGCCCGCCTCGGCGAGCATCGCGTCGGAGAACGCCTGGGTGAACGGGTGCAGCTTCGAGGCGGAGTCTCCAGGACCGGTCGCGACGTCGAAGACCGGCGCGTCGTGCAAGCACTTCTCGTCGTCGTCTTCCGCCGGCGGGTAGCCGCGACCCTTCTGCGTGAGCACGTGGATGACGATCGGGCCGTCGAAGTCCGCTGCGTTGCGCAGCGCGTCCTCGAGGCCGGCGACGTCGTGGCCGTCGATCGGGCCGATGTAGCGAACCCCGAGTGCTTCGAAGAAGACGACCGGCTCGGCGACCTCGCGCATCGCCGCAGCCATGCCCTTCCACGCCTTGGCCACGTACTGGCCGACGACGGGGAGGTCACCGGCAACCTGCTCACCGAACTTGCGGAAGTTCATGTACTGCGGATTGACGCGCAGGCGACTGACGCTTTCGGTCAGCGACGACACCGTCGGCGCATAGGAGCGGCCGTTGTCGTTCAGCACGATCACGCATCGGGCCCCGGAGTGACCGATGTTGTTGAGTGCCTCGTAGGCCATGCCGCCGGTCATCGAGCCGTCGCCGATGATCGAGACGACCTTGCGGTCGGTGCTGCCCTTGGCGACGGACACCGCAAGGCCGTGCGCGTACGACAACACGGTCGACGCGTGGCTGTTCTCGATCCAGTCGTGCTCGGACTCGATCCGGTTCGGGTAGCCCGACAGGCCGTTCTCCTGGCGCAGCTTGTCGAAGCGATCAGCGCGCCCGGTGACGATCTTGTGGACGTAGGCCTGATGCCCGGTGTCCCAGAGGATGATGTCCTTGGGGGAGTCGAAGACTCGATGAATCGCCAGGGTCAACTCGACGGCGCCCAGGTTCGATCCCAGATGGCCGCCGGTCTCCGACACCGCCTCGACGATGAACTGGCGGATCTCCGTTGCGAGTTCGTCGACCTCGGCCAGCGACAGCTTCTTCAGGTCGTCCGGCGAGTGAATGGAGTCAAGGTGCATTACGGGTCAAAGCCTAACGGACGGGTCTCAGAACTCTCGCTCAGCCACGAAGCGGGCCAGAGCATCGAGCTCGTCACGAGCAGGAGCGGAAAGGGGTGCCGCGGCAAGAGCGGAAAGGGCCTGGTCGACGAGCGAATCCACGAGTGATTCGGTGGCGGCGCGTGCGCCGGTACGTTCGAAGACGGATTGGATCGAGACGACCTCCTCGGCCGACAGATCCGCAGCTCCATAGCGGTCGTCGAGCAAAGCGGCGTCGTCGCCGGTGGCCGCCTCACGGGCCCGGGCATACATCGTGGTGGGCTTGCCGTCGCGCAGGTCCTCGCCGACGGGCTTGCCGGTGACTTCGGCGTCACCGAAGGTGCCCAGCAGGTCGTCACGGAGTTGGAATGCCTCGCCCAGAGGGTCGCCATACGCGCTGAGCGGACCTTCGAGTTCGTCGAGCCGCCCGGCCAGCGCCGCGCCCAGATGCAGTGGGCGCTCGACGGTGTACTTGCCGGTCTTGTACGCGCAGATCTTGCGGGCGAAGTCGACTGACGCGTCACCGCGGACGGTTCCCACCAGGTCGAGGTATTGCCCGACGTTCACCTCGAGACGGAGTTGCGTATAGACGTCGAGCGCGGGCTGCGGCGCGCCGCGCAGCATCTGGTCGGCGTACACGAACGCGACGTCGCCGATCAGGATCGCGGCGCCTTCACCGAAGCGGCGCTGCTCGCCTCGCCAGTCGAACTCGGCGTGCACTCCCTCGAAGTGGCGGTGGACGGTGTCGAGGCCCCGGCGACGGTGTGAGTTGTCCATGATGTCGTCGTGCACCAGGGCAAAGGTGTGCAGCAGTTCGAGCGCCGCGCCTGCGTCGATCACTGCGTTGTCGTCGCCGTCGCCGCCCGCACCGATGAACGCCCAGAAACAAAACGCCGGGCGCAGCCGCTTTCCGCCGGCGAGGACGAATTCGCGCAGTACTCGTAACGGTTCGCGCATGGCGCTGTCCACGGCGCTCCAGCGCTCGATTTCAGCCGACAGCACCTCGTCGATCCGGGCATCGACGCGCTTGGCGATCTCACCAAGACTCGTGGGCGCCTCCGGCATCTGACCAGTTTACGATCAGCCGAATGGATTCCCCTAAGGCGACGGGACGTGCGGCGGTGCACAGCTTTCGGCGCGGGGCGGCCAAGCGACTGATCGCGGCCCTGCGGGACAAGGATCCGGCTCTGCTCGAGACCTTCGTCGATTCGGGCGTCGTCAGCCGCGACTTCGTCGACGAACCCGACAGCGACGCCGATTTCCGCAACGCGCCGCCGCTGGCTGTCGTAGAGCGACTGCTGGAACGGTCCGTCGAACGCCGGCCTTCACTCATGGCCGCGATGGGCCTGTCCGCGATCCAGTTGTTGTCCGCAACCGATGACGATTCCGACGACGGTGGAGGCCCGGGCACAACTGTGCGCCTCGCCGTCGCCTTCACCGACCTCGAAGGCTTCACCCGCTTCACCGAGCGCAACGGTGACGACGCGGCGAGCCAGCTCGTCGCCGACCACCACCGCACCGTCGGCCCGATTGTGCGCAGTCGCGGCGGCCGCATCGTCAAGCGCATTGGCGACGGACTGCTGCTCACCTTCCCGGAGCCGGAGGCCGCATTGCTCGCGTGTCTGGAGCTGGTCGACACGCCGCCCGAACCGCTGCGGCTTCGCGCCGGGGTGCATGTCGGCGACGTGGTGATGACCCGCGACGACGTCGTCGGTCATGTCGTCAACGTCGCGGCGCGCGTCACCGAGTCGGCCAAAGGCGGCGAGGTCGTCGCCACCGGCGACGTCGTGGCGGCCGCCGACGGGCTTCCCCGCGTCGAGTTCAGTCGTCTACGGAAGAAGAGCTTCAAGGGCCTCGCCGAGGCCGTCCCGGTCGCGAAAGCCACCTATCTCGGCAGGTAATAGGGTGCCGCTCATGGCCCTCAACGACATCCCGCTGAACACCCTCAAGGGTGAGCCCACGTCCCTCAACGATTACGCCGGCAAGGCGCTGCTCGTCGTCAACGTCGCGAGCAAGTGCGGCCTGACCCCGCAGTACACCGGCCTCGAAGCCATGCACGAGAAGTACAAGGACCGCGGCTTTTCCGTGATCGGCGTGCCGTGCAACCAGTTCGGCGGCCAGGAGCCCGGCTCGTCCGAAGAGATCGCCGAGTTCTGCTCCGCCACCTACGGCGTCACCTTCCCGATGATGGAGAAGGTCGACGTGAACGGCGACGACCGTCACGCGCTCTACGAGGAGCTCACGCAGGTGGCCGACGCCGAAGGCAACGCCGGCGACGTGGTGTGGAATTTCGAGAAGTTCCTCATCGCCCCCGACGGTTCGGTCACCCGCTTCCGCCCCATGGTGACCCCCGAAGACGAGACGCTGGTCTCCGCCGTCGAGGCCGCCCTCCCGAACTAGCACCTTCTTGTGCTGTTGCGGGGCGCTATGGCGCCCGGAACAGCACAAGAACCGGCGACAAGGTTGTAGACGCGAAGAACGGGCGCTCGGGGGGGATGGAGCGCCCGTTCTTCAGCTGTGCGGGGAAGGGGATTGCGTCAGTGCAAACCTTCCTCGGCGACTTGTTATTCCGCGGAAGCGGTGGCGACGGTCTTCTTGGTGACCGGGGCCTTCTTGGCGGGCTTCGGGGCCTCCGGAGCAAACGCCTTGGTCGCCGTCACGGCGACGTTCTTCGCGCTGGTCAGCAGCAGCTCGCTGACGCTGAACGCGTTCTCGACGATCTCGACCGGCTTCGGCAGGTTCTCGAGGGCGGGCACCGTCGGGAGCTTGGCGAGAAGCGGGGACACGCGCTCGGCGACCGTGTTGATCGCGTCGATGGTGATGTCCTGCGCCTGCTTGACGGTCTTGAGGGTCTGAGCGGTGATCTCGTCCTGGATGGTCATGGCGCTAACTCTAGTTAGCAAACGCTAACTCTGTCAAGAGAAAAGATAACTGTAGTTAGCACTTCACCGTGACTTAACCCGACTTGGTCGAGATGCCTCCGTCGCACGGGATGACAGCGCCCGTGAGGTACGAGCCGGCGCGGGACGACAGGAAGATCGACAGGCCGGCGACGTCTTCGGGCGAACCGATGCGGCCCAGCGGTACGCCCTTGCCGACCATCTCCTCACCGCCGTCGTGATCGAGGATGAACGCCATCATCTTCGAACGGAACGGTCCCGGTGCGATGGCATTGACGGTGATGTGTTCCTTCGTCAGGTTATGGGCCATCTGCCGCGTGAGGTGGTGCACCGCCGCCTTCGAGGCGGCGTAGGCGTAGTTCTGCGTGCCCGGCACGTTGATCCCGTCGACGGACCCGATGTTGATGACACGCGCCGGATCGTCGACGGTTGCGGCGGCTCTCAACTGCGGGAGCAGCTTCGCGGTGAGTTGGAAGAGGCCCTTCACATTGATGTCGAGAACCTTGTCCCACGCCGAGTCGGGGAAGTCGTCGATCGGCGCGCCCCACGTCGCGCCCGCGTTGTTCACCAGGATGTTGACCGTCGGGGTGCGCTCGGCGATGACGGCCGCAAATGCAGCCGCGCCCTCCTCGCCGGAAATATCGAACGGCAGCGAGATGCACTTGCCCGGGCCCATCTCGTTGAGCGCGGCGGCGGCGGCATCGCACGCGTCGGCCTTGCGCGCGGTGATGTAGACGTCGGCCCCCGCCGATACGAACCCCTCGGCGATCATGTAGCCGATGCCCCGGCTGCCGCCGGTGACGACCGCGGTCTTGCCGGCGATCGAGAACAGTGCGTTGGTATCCATCCGCCGGAACTTAGGCGGTGGTTGTCGCCGTTCGCTTTGTGGTGCGACGGGAAAAGGCGTTGGTCAGCAACTTGCCGCCCACGAAGTAGCCGATCGTCAGCACGAGCCACCCGCCGAGCGCGTCGGCCCAGTAGTGGTTGGCCGTCACGATGATGCAGAACAGCGTGATGAACGGATACGAGCCCATCAGGATCTTGCCCCATAGCGGCTTGATCATCGGGATGAGTACGAGCGCGCACCACGTCGACCACGCCATGTGCAGCGACGGCATCGCGGCGTACTGATTCGAAATCTTCGACATCGTGCCCGAGTCGAAGGACCAAAGGCCCCCGATCTTCTGCAACGTGTCGACGAAGCCGAAATGCGGCTCCAGCAGGCGCGGAGGCATCAGCGGATAGAGAGTGAAGCCGACGAGGGCCAGCGCGACCGTCACCGCGAGGGTGTTGCGCCAGATCGCGTACCGATGCTTTTGGTAGCGGTACAGCGCGACGATCGCGACGATCGTCACGATGAAATGGAACGTGCCGTAATAGACGTCCCAGAACTTGATGAACCAGCGCCAGTCGATGAACGCTTTCTGGATCCGGGCCTCTTGGAACAGCCCGAAAAAGCGTTCGAAGCGAATGACCTGACCGGCGTGATGACGGGCTTGAACCGCAGAGTCCGACGCGATGCCCTGGTTCCGTACCAGCGTGTAGACGCCGTAGAACAGGCCGATCGTGATCAGCTCGCGCCACCAGTAGAGGCGCGGTGTCGACGGCTCGACCGTCGCGGTGGTTTCAGTCGTTGTCGTCGTCATCAGTGCCCGGCGCGACTTTACGCGGGCCCCCGGCCGCAAACGCGGGCGCCCCCACGAGGCTGACGATCAACGTGCAGAAGTAGTAGAGGACGCCGAGGCTGTAGGCCTGCGCGTTCGGCACTCCGAGCGGATGCAGGAACAGTGCCAGCGCACCTTCGCGAACACCGAGGCCGCCGATGGTGATCGGCAGTGTCTGCATGATCGCGACCGCAGGGAAGAACGCCAGGATTGCGGTGAAGCCCACGTGAATGTCGAGGGCCTTGCCGGCGAGAAACACGGCGAGCAGCACGCTGAGTTGGTAGACGACACCAGCCACGATCACCTCCAGCGCGAGCGCGGGCTTGCGGCGGAAGCGGTCGACGCCCATGTGGATTGCCCCGGTGAATCGCCGCCAACCTTCGGCGCCCGTGAAGCGGCCGCCGATGCGCGGATGGGCGGCGAGCAACAGCACGGCTCCGAGCGCGACGAGCGTGGCAACGCCGACGAGCGCGGCGATGGCGGTCGAGCGCCCTTGCGTGCGCAGCGTGGGGTTGATCGCGAGACCGGCGAAGGTGAGGGCCGGTAACACGATCCAGCCCGACATGCGCTCGAGGACCACCGACGCAAAGGGTCGCGAGTTGTCGCCCGCCTCGGCCCCGAGGCGCGTGACGCGCAACACGTCGCCGCCGACGGTCGAGGGCAGGAAGTTCCCGACGAACAAGCTGGCCAGGTAGTGCCGGGTGAGCTGCACCAGGCGTGCTGGCACCTCGAGCGTCGCGAGCACGCGCTGCCAGCGAAAGGCGGAGAGCACGACCCCGAACAGCGTCACCACGAGTGCGGCAACCAACAACACCGTGTTTCCCGCGTTGCGGTGCGGCAGCGCGCGGCTCAGTTCGACCTTTTGCGACAGCACGATCGCGATGACCGCGGTTGCAGCCAAACGCGCCACGAGGGTGGCTCGTTGCCGGGTGAACACGCGGCGTAAGTTACCTGCCCTTGTCGCGGAATTATCGGTTGCCCCTGCGTGCTGGCGTCGCGCTGTGCCTGGTGGCTCTCGCCGCCTGCGGAAAAGGCGACCCGGGCCCGGAGGCGAGCCCCGACGACGTCGTTCGTGCGGCCCCGAACGCGACGGTTCGTGCGGCATCGGCCCGCGTGTCGACGACCGGTCCTTACGTGCAGGCGACCGGCACCGTGAACTTTGCAACCGGCGTCGACACGATGGCCCTCACCGGCCGCGACACGCAGAACGTTCCGTGGGGTGTCGACCAGCCGGCGGCTGCTCTGGACCTGTTGCGCGGGGTTGTCGACGTGTTCGCCTACGGCGGCGCGCAGGTGCAGGGCATCGGCACCAAGCGCTACGAACTCGTGATCGATCTCGACAAGGCCATCGCCGCCACACCCGCGCCCCGGCGCCCCGATCTGCGCCTCCTCGTCGGCAAGATCGGTGACGATGGCGAAGTCTGGGCCGACGTGTTCGTCGATCGCAGCGATCGGGTTCGACGGATCTTGTTGCCCGTTGCGCTCGAGTCGGAGCGCCCGCACGGCGACTCGAAGCTGATCCCTCAGTTGGTCAGCGTTGACTTCTCCGGCTTCGGGGCCGGCGCATGAACTCGCGGGTGGTCTCGACCGGCGTCGTCGATCTCGAGATCCTCGAAGCGGGCGCCGGTGGCCGTCCCCTGCTTCTCGTTCACGGGTTCGGTGGGTCGAAGGAAGACTTCGCTCCCTACCTGGCGCGCCTGGGCGCCATGGGCTGGCATGTCGTGTCGCCCGACCTGCGCGGCCACGGCGGCAGCGCCCGTCCGTCGGACGAGTCGGCCTACTCGCTGGCGATCGCGGCCGAAGACCTCATCGGCCTGCTCGATGCACTGGGTTGGGACCGAGCCGTCGTGCTCGGCCATTCGATGGGCGGCATGGTCGTACAGGTGCTCGTCGTCGCGCATCCCGAACGAGTTGCGGCGCTGGTGCTGATGGACACGAGCCACGGCATGCCCGCGGGCATCACCGCCGAGACGGTGGCCGCTGGTCAGGCTGTTGTGCGCGACGGCGGCACCGAGTTGCTCGTCGAGATCGGCAAGAAGTCGACCGAGCCAGGACCGCTCGACACTCGGCCGTATCTCGAGATGGTGGCGCGGGATCCCGGCCACAAGGCGTGGTCTGATCACAAGACGCTGACCTTCGAAGATGCGGCGTGGATCGGCTACGCCGGCGACATGGCCGCGTATCCCGATCGGCTGGAGAGCTTGCGCGCGCTCACGATGCCGGCGCTGGTCATCGTCGGCGCCGAGGACGTCCCGTTCCTGCAGCAGAGCAATGCGATCGCCGACGCCATCCCGCAGGCCCAGATCGCGACGATCGAGGGCGGCGGGCATAGCCCGCAACTCGAGGCGCCCGATGCGTGGTGGGCCGCGTTCCGCGGCTTCCTGGAAGCGCTCTAGAAGATCGCTTGGCGTCGTCGGCGTAGCACGCCGACGAGCAGCACGCCCAACGCAATCGGCAGAACACCAAGCGCGAGCAACAACGCGATGCCTGACGGCGGCTTGCTCACTGCGGCCGTGTTGCGCGTCGCGCCACCGAGTGCAATCTGGTTGCCGTTGAACTGCTCGTCGACGCCGAGGCCGATACCGGCGATGTCGGGATCCGCGTTGATCGGCGCCAGGTCGAGGCCCGGGATGTCGATGTTGTCGTTGCTGACCGGCGTGTCGCCGAAGAAGTCGCCGACGCCGCTGTCGGGACTGTCCGCCGGCGGGTTGTCGAGCTGCTCGAGGGACTCGAAGGGCTTGTCGAAGATCTCGTTACTCAGATAGGCGCGGATCGTGTAGTTGGTCGACACGCCATCCTGGAGCTGCACGACCACGTCGTACTCGTCCTGCGTCGCCGAGATGGCGGCGCGTTCGGGCATGGCCGACTCCTGGCCACCGACGACCTCGCGGTCGAGCTTGTGCGTTGCGGTATCCCAGATGATCAGGTCGAGGTTGGGCAGCTGCAGACCTGAGGTGCCCGCGGCCACCAATGCCAGGTCAGGTGTGTAGGTCGCGTCCCACGTCAGTTCGATGACGACGAAGTTCAACGCGTCCGGATTGGGGTCCCGGTGCAGCTTGATCCGATAGACGTCGCACAGCGCATTCTTCGTCGGGTCGTTGCGGCAGTCGTCGGGGGCCCAGGTCAGAACCGGGTAGAGCGCCGGAGCACCGGTGTACCCGGCGAGCGCGCTGTTGACCTTCTTCACGAACGGCTTCTGGTTCGGGTAGAGCTCGATATCGGCTTTGGCCGGCGTGGGCGATGCGCCCTTCGCGTTCAGGTATTCGACGACGATCGTGTACTCGGTGACCGCACCGGCGTAGGCGCCGAGCACGAGGTCGTACTCGGTCTGCTTCGGGTCGTTCAGCTTCATCTGCTCGGGCATCGAGCCTGTCGTGCCGCCGACCTGTGCGTTCGTGTAGCTGCTGCTAGCGCTGTAGAAGAGGTAGGTGTCGATGTCGGGCACGGACGTGTCCGCTGCGCTTTGCGACAGCCACGATGTGGAGATGCGCAGGTAGTAGCCCGGCTTGGGCGACAAGTTGAGCTTGATGCGGTGCGACGCGCAGGTGAGTCCGAGCACCGGATTGTTGCGGCAGTCGTCCGGCGAACCCGGCCGTACCTCGGCGCTACCGACGAGCGGCTTCTGGAACGTCTTGGTGATCGACTGCCCCGGGTTGAGAACGAAGTCGGACGACACGCCCGGCGTCAGGCCCGCGGCATTGGCGGGTGACGGAGCGGTGGCCAGCGCCGTGAAGCCGGCGATCGTCAACGCACAGGCAATGACGAACGCGGCGAGGCGGCTGCGAGAGGGGAACGTGGTGCGCATCGCAGGGCAAAGGGTACAGGCGGCGCTAGCCCACCGATGTGTCGGGTCGGGGACCTTTCACGAGCACGACACACGCCACCCGGGTTTTGCCGCCGCCTTCGTCGCGTAGCTCCAGCGAGACGAGGACCTTGCCTCGGGTCGCGTCGATACGGGCCGGAGCGTTGACCCCGAAGGCGTACGCCTTGGTGACGTAGCCACGCGCCTTGAGCGCGCCGAGAGTCAGGCCGTACGCCTTACGGAACGACATGCCGGTGACGATCGTCGTGCGGCGCAGTTCGCTGCACGCGGTGCGGCACCGCCCGTCACCGATCCGGACTTCGCGGATGGTGCGGCCGGGCATGCCGATGCGATCGGTCGTGGCCGACAGGCGCGCCGTCGACGGCGTGATGCCGGAAGAGGCGAGGGGCATGACGGCGACACCGATCACTGCCGCGGCCGCCGCAAGGCCGGACCGTGCCGGCGCCGGTCCCGTCGCGATCCACGCGAGCAGCACCGCCGGCACGGCGATGACGAGTACGAGGGGAAGCGCCGGTCGGGTCCATCCGGCGAGGGCGAAGGTCCGGGCGACGATGATGCCGACCACGATCCAGGCGCCGCCGACGAGGGCGCCGAGCACGGGGCCGCGCCACTGACGGGGTGGCTCGTCGGGAAGATCGAGGATCGACGTCACGCGGAGGAATTAGAGCATTGCGAGTTGCCGTCGGCGTAGCCACGCGACGACGAAGCCCACGGCCCCCGCCGGAGCAGCGAGGAGGCTGAGCCAGAGCACTAGGCCCGATGGCGGCTTCGTCGTCGCCGCCGTGTTCCGGGTTGCGCCGCCCAACGCGAGCTGCACCTGGTCGAAGTTTTCCTGCGTGCCGAGCCCGATCGCCGCAATGTCAGGGTCGGCGGTGATCGGGGCCAGGCCCAGTTCGGGGACTATTGCGTCCGGCGGCGCCGCGGTGTCGACGGGTGCCGCAATCGCAACGTCGCCGCTCTCGGCTGCTGGCGGTGCGTCCGTTTCACCGAGCGCCTCGATGGGCGGTGGAAACAACTCGTCGCTGAACGCGACGGTGATCGTGTAGCCGTCCAGCAGGACGCCGGTACCGGCCTGCACGACGATGTCGTACTCGTCCTGGGTGGCCTGGAACCCGAGGATCTCGGGCACCACGGTGCCGCGCCCACCGACACCTTCACAGCCTTGGCAGCCCGGTGTTTCGGTGTCGTCGTCGGAGGTGTCGTAGGAATACGAATGATCCGGGGTGTCGTACGCGTACATGTCGAGATCGGGGAGCTGGCCGACACCGAGCCCCGCGGCCACCAGCACGAGATCCGGCACCGTTGCCTGGGGGTTCCACGTCATGGACACACGCACGGCGTTGATCGCGTCCTTCGCCGTGCTGCGGTGCAGTTTGATCCGGAACGCATCGCAGAAAACGTCCACGGTTGGATCGGTGCGGCACCCGTCGGGATGGAACTCGACTTCGCCCGCCACGTTGATGAGCACGGAGTTCACGGTCTTCGATGCGCTCTGGTCGGGAAACAAATCGAAGTCGGGCTTCACCCCTGGACTGACCTTGGCGGCGGAGGGTGCCGGTGATGCCGCGACGAACGCGATCGTCAGGAGGACAGCCAGTACGGCGGCGACGCGCCCCAGTCCGCGCATGGCGGAATGGTAGCGAACGTCCGTTTTAGCCGGTAGTGAATACTTGTTGCCGCTTCCGGGCGACGACGATGAAGCCGACGGTCACGGCCAGCGGGAACAGCACCATGCCCAGCAGCAACGCCAGCCCCGACGGTGCGGCGGCGTTCGAGCTGATGTTCCGGGTGTTGCCTCCGAGGGCCAGGCCCTGCTGCGGGAACTGCTCGTTGACGCCGAGACCCACACCGGCGAGATCGCTGTCCGGCAGCACCTCGGCCGGCGGCAGCTCGAAGCCGCTGCTGTCACCGGGCAAGGGGACGTCGGTGAACGACGAAGGCGGCTCGCTGCTCGAGTCGTCGGTGTTGCCGAACACCGCAGCTGGGTCTTCGAGAATCTCGTTGGGTGCCTTGAAGATCTCGTTGGACAGCGTGAAGCGCAACGTGAAGTTCTGGTTCACACCCGGGGCGGCATCGACGACGATGTCGTAGAACTTCTGCTTGGGCTGAAAGCCGCCACGCTCGGGAACGCCGAAGCCGGAGCCGCCGGGATCGAGGTCGGACGGGTCGCCTGGACCCGTGACCGGATCGAGGATGCCCGGAGCGTTCATGCCGAGGTAGTGGTCCTCGGTGTCGTAGATGTACACGTCGATGCCGTTGAGCGGTGGCGGGTTGACTCCGGCCGCCACCGCCACGAGCGACGGCAACTGCGTCTGTTCGAAGTCGGCCTGGAACAGCACGACGTTGTACGCCTTCGGGTCCGGGTCGACGTTGACGGCGATCCGGTACGACTTGCAGCTCAGCGGGGCGTTGCCGACGTTGAACGGCGGGCTGATCGTGTCGCCACGGCATTCGGCGGGGGAGTAGGTGAACTCGCTGCCGACGAGTGGCGTCGTGTGCTTCAGCACCACCGTTTGGCCCACATTCAGCACGGCGTCGGGCTTGACGGCGGGGTCCAGCGGCGTATCGGCGGCCGCCGCAATGTGCGGCGAACCGACGAACGCAACCGATCCGGCGCCGAGCGCGGCCAACAGCGTCGCGGTCGCAAAAAGGACGCGGCGCACTATCGAGGCGAGAGGTACGTCAAGGCGTGGCCGCCGTATCCGTTGCATTGGTCAACCCCAGCGTTCTTCATCGTCATGATTTCCTGCGCTGGGAACTGGCCGAACAAGTACCGCTTGGCTTGGTTGACCATCTTCCAGCAGCCCTGCGAAGAACTATTCGGCGGGACGGCCGAGGAATCCCACCACATGGCGATGCCGTCCTTGACGCACGTGTAGTCGCCGAGGTTGTAGAAGCACGCCGGCGTTCCGGGGGTGTCCGACGCAATCTTCGGGATGGCGTGGAAGCCCTTGTCGATCGACGTCGGTCCGAGGCGGGCACCGGCGACCTGGATGCCGGTGAAAAGCTGCCGGAGCCGCTCGTACAGACCACACGCTCGACCACGAATGTCCTGGTCCGGGGCCGACGGGTCGGCGTCCTTGTAAGCGAGGAAGCACGCCTCCTGCTCGTAGTCGATCTGCTTGGTCTGGTAGCTCACGATCCAGGCGTGATTCCCGAACGAGTTCGGGTTTTGGTACTGGCCCGACACGAAGCCGTCGGTCGTGGAGTCACCCAACATGATCCATTCGGGCTTGTAGTTGTTTCTCTCCGCGGCGTCGCCGAACTTCGACTCCATGCCGCCCGGCCACAAGATCGTGGTGACGGGTCCGCCGGCCTGGTTCGGGTCCGAGAATCTCGCCATCGCGTCGTTGGCGTAGGTGGGCAGGGTGCCGTTGTCCTCGGCGCGACAACAGGGATGCCACGTCGCTTCGGGGATGTTCTTCTGGTCGAGCGGGCATCGGTTCTTGATGCCGGTCATCACCAGGTCCTTCAGCTTCTTCAGGCCTGGCTGCGTGGGGTCGTCGGTGTAGACGAGGCCGTATTTCCGGGGCTTTCCGAGCAGGTCGCCGCCCGCGAACGTCGTGTTGTTGTACGGACGGACCTGCTTGCAGACGAAGTCGACGTACTGGTCGGCCTCGGCTTCGAGCGGCGGGCTGTAGCCCCAGATCAGCTTCGGGTACTTCTGGAAGAAGTCGGCTTCGCGGCCGAGGAACGAGCCGAAGTTCAAGACGCCACGACGGGCCATGGCCTCGAGGTAGGCGTCATTCGAAGCGAACGAGTCGGAGATGACGGCGAACGGGTGCACCTGTTCGTAGTTGTCCGCCGCGTCGGCGCGCTTGGCCTCAGGCCCGGCCGAATCGCCGCTGCCGTAATAGACGTACATGTGCGGGTGGCGGCAATACAGCTGGTAGCGGTCCTCGAAGTACTTCATCCAGCCGCGCAAGAGCCGCACGTACACGTGGTCGTCCTGCGCCTCGGGTTTGTCGAGGTCGAAGTACTTGTTCGTCGGTCTGGTTTCGTCACCGCGACTGGTGTTCGACTCGACGATGTTGGAGTCGAAGTACCAGAGCAGCCGGATTTCGTTCTGGGTCACGCCGGGGTAGGTGGACCCGCCGTTGTCTTTGCACTTTGCGCCCGAGTAATCGGCCACGCAGGGTGGCGCGAGCGGGTCCTCGGTCTGCTTCGGGCCCTTCGGCGTCTGCACGCAGCGTTTGGTCGAGGTGCTCTTGCCCTGGTCGGTCTGCAGTGAGCCGCCGTTGCCGCCCAGCGCTCCACCGGTGTCGATCGACGAGCTGTCGCCGAGACCGAAATTGTCGAAGTTGCCCACGGGAGGCGGGGTGTTGTCGTCGGTTGGTGGAACCGGCGCGTACTCGAGCGTGGTCGCCGGATTGGTCTGGGGAAGGTTCAACGCGCTTGGCAGCGTGAAGATTGCGAGCCCCAGCGCAATCAGGATGACGACGAGCGGGATGTACTTACGAGCGGTTTGTGAACCGGCGCGATTCGAGAGAACTACAGACGCCATATGGCCGGACTCTACCGAAGAGGGGCCCAAAAACGTCAGCAGAGGATGTAACGGTCGTGTGAACGCGCGTCCACTGAGACGGTTTTGTCTGTGACTACGACCTATGCTGACAGTCCTGGGGTTGTGTCAACGGTCCCAGATTGCTGTCTCGTTTCTGAACAGCTTTCGAATGTTCCCCCGGATGTAAGGACGCACCAGCGCCATGGCACCTCGTAAGCCTGCGACCCGTACCGTCGCTACCACTCGTAGCTCGTCGAGCACCTCGATGAACGCTCAAACGTTCAAGAAGAGCTTCGACAAGATCATCGAGAACGTCGAGACGGTGCTGAAGGGCAAGACCGAGATCGTCCGTCTTGCCCTCACCGCCATCCTCTGCGAAGGCCACATCCTGTTCGAGGACGTGCCCGGCACAGGCAAGACCGTGCTCGCCCGAGCCCTGTCGCAGTCCTTCGACGCCACCACTGCGCGTGTTCAGTGCACGCCGGACATGCTGCCCGGCGATATCACCGGTTCGTCGATCCTCGATCCCCGCACCGGCAAGTTCGAGTTCCAGCCGGGCCCGGTGTTCGCCAACGTGCTTCTCGCCGACGAAATCAACCGCGCGACGCCGAAGACGCAGTCGTCGCTGCTCGAGGCCATGGCCGAGCGCCGTGTTTCGTCCGACGGCGTCACGTACGACCTGCCCCGCCCGTTCCTCGTGCTCGCCACGCAGAACCCGATCGAGCAGGCCGGTACGTTCCCGCTGCCCGAAGCCCAGCTCG
Organism: Actinomycetota bacterium; assembly: GCA_048498715.1. GTDB lineage: Bacteria > Actinomycetota > Acidimicrobiia > Acidimicrobiales > JACCXE01 > JACCXE01. Next base: position 47,710 of record JBEHXL010000020.1, read on the forward strand.
ACCGCTTCCTGTTCAAGATGTCGATGGGTTACATGGACCGCAACGCCGAGTTCGAGGTCATGTTCGCCAACTCGAAGTCGCTGTCGATCGAGGACCTGGGTCCCGTTACCGACACCAAGGAAATCCAGAAGATGATGGCGTACGCCTCCGACATCGAGGTTTCCGACGAAGTCGCGTACTACGTGGTCGACCTGGTGCAGGCGAGCCGCAACGACGCCCACATCTCGATGGGTGGTTCGCCCCGAGCGACCATCAACCTGCTCAAGGCGTCGCGTGCCCTTGCGGCGAGCGACGGCCGCACCCACGTGTATCCCGACGACGTGCGGGCCGTGCTGCCTTACATCATGGCCCACCGCATCGTGTTGAACCCCGACGCCATCCTGCGTGGTGAAGACGTTTCCAACGTGCTCGACCGCGTGACCAACCAGGTCAAGCCGCCGGTCTCGGCCCGCAAGTAGTCAGAGGCTGTTTCGGCCTCTATGGCTGCTACCCAGAAACTTTCCTTCCGTCGCCGCCTCCGGGCGCGCTTCGACACCATCGGTGATGCGCTCGCGCCCGGAGCCCTGCGCAAGCGGACCGACGCGTTCAAGCGCAAGACCGGCATCACGGTCTACGGCGTCGTCGCGTTCATCGGCTTCGTGCTGGTGTGGCTGCTCGCCAAGATCGTCGCCGGTACGGCGATGTACCTCTTCGCGTACGGCCTGCTGTTGCTGTTCGTGCTGTCGTTCTTCCTCGCGCCTCGCAACCTGAAGCTCGTCGGTGACCGCGCCGGCTTGTTCCCGCGTGCCCACGAGGGCGATCGCCTCGAAGTCGAGGTCAGCCTCGAGGCGCAACGCAGCGTCGCGACGTTCGTGCTCGAAGAGCGAGTGCCCGAGCGCCTCGGCCAGCCGGTGCGTGTTCCGATCACGAAGCTCAGTTCCGGTCAGAAGCTGTCGCACCGCTACTCGGTGCGTTGCACGCGCCGCGGCATCTACGAAGTCGGACCGCTCGTCGCCATCAAGGGCGATCCCCTCGGTCTGACCCAGCGCGAGACCGTCATCGCCGAGCCCTTCGAACTTCTCGTGCATCCTCGGATCGAGGTCGTTTCGGACCGACCGCTGACCCGCCAGTTCGAGGATCCGCCTATTCGTCCTCCGGTTTCGAAGCCATGGCCGTCGGGTCTCGAGTTCTACGGCATGCGTGAGTACAAGCCGGGCGACGACCTGCGTCGCATCGTCTGGCGTGCCTCAGCTCGCACCGGAAAGATCATGGTGCGGGAGGCCGAGCAGGGCATCACGGACAAGATCACGATCATCCTCGACACGGACCGCGGTTCGCACTCCCGCGACGGCGAGGGCTTGTCGGAGAGCTTCGAGATGGGCGTGCGCGCGGCGGCAAGCCTCGCCGTGCGTCACCTGCGCGAGGGCTACGAGATCAAGGTCGAGACCAATGGCGGGCCGCTGACCCGTTCGCTGCGCGGCCCGCAGCAGCAGCTGCCGTTGCTCGACGCGTTCGCCAAGGTCGAGATGGGCCGCGATGCGCTCGGCACGGTCATTCGTCGCCTGCTCGGCAACGCCCAGCGCGACGCGCACAACATTCTCATCACGCCGAACCTCGGCCCGGGCGAAGCCGCTCAGCTCAAGCTCCTGCTCAACAAGGGAGTGTCGATCCTCGTGGTCGCCCTCCTGTGGGACGAGGAGAACTCCGAGACCGCCGGTCTCGCCGCAGCCATGGGCTGCCAGGTCGCGAGCATTCGCCCCGGCGGCGACCTCGCGTCGGCCCTGTTCCACAACATCGGCGCGGGAAACCGGATCTGATGGCGACCACCGAATCGGACCTGAAGGCGCTCGAAGAAGACGTCCTCGATCGGCTGACCGAAGAAGGCGGCGTCGAGGCGGGCATCGACCGCGCGGCGGACGCGCCGGAGGAAACCCGTCCCGACCAGCCGATTGCCCGCGTTGCGATCGCCATGGCGTTTCCCGTCATCGCCACAGCCGTGATGACCGGCGGTGTGTTCTCCGGCGCGAGCCCGCGCATCTACGGCGCAGTCGCGGGTCTTCTCGGCATCGGCCTCGCCGCGTTGGCCAGCCGGCAGAAGCGCCTGTCGGCGACGTTCGCAATCGTTGCGTTCGGCATCTTCTTCATCGGCGTACTGATGCTGGTGCCGACAGGTGTCGGCAACGTCGGCAAGATCGCGTCGCTCGTCAAAGAAGCGAACACGCAGGGCGATCTCACTCGTCCGCCGGTGCCCTTCATCGCCGGTTGGCACGCGATTCTCGGCTGGCTCATGGCCGTCGTCGGCTTTGCCGCCGCGTGGATCGCCATCGCGTTCAAGAAGCCGGCGCTGGCGCTCGTCATTCCCGTGCCGTTCGCAGCGCTCGGCGGCATCAGCGTTCCCAAGGATCAGCAGGTCACGAGCGGCATCGTGGTGCTCGTCCTGTTCGTGATCGGCCTCGTGTTGTTGTCGTCGAACTCGGGTCTCGAGGGTGACGAGAAGCCGTCGCTCTCCTATGAGTTGCGCAACGCGCTGCGCTCGTTCCTCGTGATCCTTCCGGTCACGGCGCTGCTCATCGGGGCCAGCCAGCTCGACTTCCTCTTCCCGAAGCCGGCAGTCAACCCGGCCGAAGAACCGCAGAAGCCCAAGACCACCCCGCTGTCGAAGGTCGTCGACCGCCCGTTGTTCCGCGTCACCTCGGACCTGACCGGTCCGTGGCGCATGGGTGGGCTCGACGAGTACAAGGCCGAAGACGGCAACTGGCGCCTCGCCCCGGTGAGTGACGCCGACGTGCGCAACGTGCCGAAGAGCGGCGTCATCGACCCGTCGCTGCCGTCGAAGATCACGGCCAAGTTCCAGATCCAGGGCCTGACCGGCGCCGTGCTGCCCGGCCTCTCGAACCCGACCGGTATCTCGGCCAAGGGCATCGTCCCCGCCTTCGACTACCGCTCCAACAACATCCGTCTCGCTTCCGGCACGCTCTCGTCGGGCGACACCTACACCGTGTTCGCCGCGCCGCTACCGACGATCGCTGATCTCGAAGGCGCAGCGGGCACCGTTCCCGACAACATCAAACGCTTCTCCGAGGGCGTCGGTGCCCCGCCGCCCAACGTGGCCGACCTGCTCTCGCAGGTGCAGGGTCTTCCCAACGACTGGGACAAGTTCGACTTCCTGCGCAACTACGTGCTCGACAACGTGGTGGCCACCGGCCTTGGCGTGCCCGTCGAGATCAAGCCGGCCCGCGTCGACGAGATCCTCACCAAGCTCGAGGCGTCGCCATTCGAGATCGTCGCCACGCAGGCGATGCTTGCTCGCTGGATCGGCTTGCCGTCCCGGATCGCCTTCGGCTTCGACAAGGGCGAGAAGATCAGCAGCGGCACGCTCGAGGTGCGCCCGAAACAGGGCATCACGTACGTCGAGGTGTACTTCCCGGGCCTCAAGTGGGTGCCCGTCGTCGGTACGCCGCGCAAGGCCAAGCCGTCCGTGTCGAGCGATCCGGGCACCCAGCAGTCGGACCCGAACATCCTTCCCAGCGAGAACGTGAACATCCAGGTGTTCCTCCCGCTCATCACGCCTCCGCAGTCGGTATTCGGCCAGCAGCTTCTGCGGGTGGTGCTGATCGTCGTGCCGCTCGGCCTGCTGGTGATGTTGATCTATTCGACCTACCCCGGCCTGCGAAAGGCACGTATTCGATCGAAGCGCCGCAACGCTGCGCTCGAGATCGGGCCCCGCGCCCGCATCGCGTACGCGTACGCCGACTACCGCGACACGGCGACCGACTTCGGCTTCTCGTATCCGACCGATACGCCGCTCATGTACCTCGAGCGGTTCGTCGACGACGACGAGCACACCGAGCTCGCCTGGCTCGTGACCCGCGTGCTGTGGGGTGACCTGCAGGACGACGCGAGCCTCGAGCTCGCAGTTGCGGCCGAGGAGCTGTCTCGTTCGCTGAAGCGTCGCCTCGGCGCCGCGCAGCCCGCGACCGTGCGCTTCGTCGCCGCAGTGTCACGCTTGTCGCTGCGTAACCCGTTTGCCCCAGATCTCAATGCCGCCCTTGCTGCAGGAGGGAAGGAAACCGCCGATGAACGTGAACTCGTCGATGCGTAAGTTCGCCGTCGCTGGCCTCGCGGTACTCGCTCTGGCGAGCACCGCGTGCGTCAAGCAGAACAAGGCCGGGGTCGGCATAGCCAAGTTCGACTCGTCGGCCGTGTTCGGTATCGCGGTCGAAAAGCCCGTCGTCCCCGGCTTCTCTCAGCCCGAGGACACGTCGGACTTCAACCTGCCCGACCTGCCGGTCCCGACGCCGCAGAACCCGATCCCGCCGCAGGGCCCGTGCCCGCCGGCGAAGCTCACCGCCTTCCCGAAGGCCTCGGCCACGCCGCAGATCAAGGGCATGCCGACCGAAGGCCTCTACACCTGGAAGCGCAACAGCTTCGAGTTCAAGAACACCGCCGCGACGCCCCCGCTGAAGTTCCTGCCGTTCGCCCTGCAGGGTCGTGGCATTCGCCGGGTCGTCAAGGAAAGTGATCACCAATTCAGCTTCGAAATGGTCGCGCCGGATCCGTTCACCGAGGACGGCACCGTCGTGACCGGGTTCCAGGTGAACACGAACCCGAAGCTGCTGGTCAATCAGAACATCGCCAGCCGCACCATCGGCGTCGTCCCGGTTCCGGGCCAGGCCGTGCGCATCGGGAATCCGGCCGACGAGTCCGGCATCTTCATCACCAAGATCGAACAGCTCACCGCGGCCGGTATCCGCACGTCGATCTTCTCGCCGGTCATGCCCATGAAGATCGTGCCGCTCGACGAAGCCATCGTCCGTTCGGGCCAGACGTTCCGCAGCTTTGGTATCGACGCGACGACGGGCGCGGTGATCGCGAACGACGGTGCTGTCGGCCGCACCAACCGAGTCGACGCCTGCGGCGAAATCGTCGAGGGCTACGCCGTGACGCTGCACCAGATCCTGACGAGCGACGTCCAGAACTACGACGGCCTGAGCAAGGTGATTGCGCAACAGGAAACGCGCACCGTCGACTACATCTTCGCCACCCAGTACGGCGCACTGCCGATCGGCGAAACGCTGTCGCTCAACGACGTCAACGCGCCCGGCGACAGCTTCGCAATCTCCGCGCTCTGGGAGCTCGGCGGCCTCACGCCCAAGCCTCTTCCCGCCTCACTGAAGTAAGAGACACCACGCCTTCATGCTGACCAAGTCCCTCCCCGTAGGAAGCCGAGCGCGATCGATCGCGTTGAGCGCCGTCGCGTTCTTCGTGTCGTTGGTCGTCGTGCAGTTCATGCTTCCCGGCACGCCGGGCGGCGGACGCGGCACGCCGATGGCGATCCTGTTCGTGGGCTTCGTGAACGGTTGTGGCCTCGCGGTTACCGCGGTCGGCCTCGTACTCGTCTACCGATCGCTGCGCGTCATCAACTTTGCGCAGGCAGCGTTGGGCGCCGCCGGTGGTCGGCTGTTCTTCGAGTTCATGCAGTTCACGAAGGTGCCCTTCCCGATTGCGCTGATCCTCGGCGTGGCGATGGGCGCCCTGGTTGGCATCGCGTTCGATCTGATCTTCGGCCGGAAGTTCTTCAACCATCCGCGCATCGTCCTGACCGTCGTCACGATCGCGGCGCTGCCATTCCTCGCGTTCTTCCTGGCGGGACTCATGCCGAGCCTGCCGATCTTCCCCCGCACCGGCGCACGCAGCCTGCTCGAGCAGTTCGGCGGCGTGCCGAGTCGTCCCTTCCTGCCTTTCGCCGGTTGGGAGTTCAAGGTCGGCAAGTTCAACAACACGTACGGCTTCGCCGAAGTCTTCAACATCGAGATCCTCGTGTTCGTACTGATCGGCGTCACCTGTTTCTTGCGCTATTCGCGTGCGGGCGTTGCGATCCGGGCCCTGGCCGAGAACTCCGAGCGGGCGTCGCTGCTCGGCATCCCCGTCGGCAATCTCTCGACGATGGTGTGGGGTATTGCCGGTGGTCTGTCGGCGCTGACCGTCATCGGCCTCGGCGCCCTGACGACGCCGGCGGCGGCGACCGGTTCCGGCGCCGCGGTGCCGATCCTGCTGGCGCCGATGGTGGCCGCCGTGGTTGCGCGCTTTCAGAGCATCCCGATCGCCGTGACGGTTTCCCTGCTGCTGGCGACCGTGGCGAACGCAGTGACCTACAGCTATCCGGATCGCATCGGCATTGTGCAGTTCGCATACTTCGTCATCCTCGTCGCCGTGCTGTTCAGTCAGCGCCGCAAGGGCGGCCGCAGCGAAGAAGGCACCGGCGTCTCTTGGAGCGCAGTCAAGGAGCCGCGAGGAATTCCGAAGGAATTGGCCAAGGTCGCGACGGTGCGCAACACGCGATACGCGTTGATGGCCGTCGGCGTCGTCTTCGTGATCGTGTATCCGCTGGTCGTGCCGACCCGCTTCCAGTTCCTCGGTAGCACGATTCTGTTGCAGGCAATCGTCGGCGTGTCGCTCGTGGTGCTCACAGGCTGGGCAGGTCAGATCAGCCTTGGCCAGTTCGGGTTCGCCGCTGTGGGTGCAGCGGTCGCGTCGTCTCTCACTGCCCGCCACGGCTTGCCGTTCTGGATCGCTGTGCCTGTTGCCACCACCGTCTCGGGGGCGTTTGCCATTTTGATCGGCTTGCCCGCTCTCCGCATCAAGGGGTTGTTCCTCGCCGTCGTGACGATGGCGTTCACGATCACGGTCGACGTCACCCTTTTCGACAAGCAGTACTTCGGCTGGCTGTTGCCCGACAGCGCGGTGAAGCGCCCGACGCTTCCATTCATCGACTTCGAGCAAGACCGCCCCATGTACTACCTCTGCGCGTTCTGCCTGGTGCTCGTCATCGTCGTGGTGATGAACCTTCGTCGCAGCCGATTCGGGCGCCTGCTGATCGCGATGCGCGAGAACGAAGCCAACGTGCAGAGCTTCGGCGTCTCGGCCGTTCGCCTCAAGCTGTCGGCGTTCGCGGTTTCCGGAGCGATAGCGGGATTCGCGGGCGCGGTGTTCGTCCATCAGCAGCGTGGCCTCAACGGCCAGTCGTTCGACACGACCCACAGCATCAATACGTTCGTCTTCACCGTTCTGGGTGGCATCGGGTCGGTCGGTGGAGCGCTTCTTGGAGCGGCCTTCCAGAATCTGCTCGATTACTTCCTACCGTCGAACGACTTCTTCAAGGCCGTGTTGCAGGCGTTCCAAAACGGCGGCTCGACACTGTTGGTGCTCTTCCTCGCTCCTGCCGGCCTCATCGGCGGCGTCGTCGCAGTACGCGACGGCTGGCTGCGCATCATCGCCCAGCGTCGTCAGATCGTGGTCCCAAGCCTCTTCGCGGACTACGACGCCGAAGCGCTGGAGCGACGCTTGATCCCGCTCGCCGACCCAACTGCGAACAGCGGCCTGGCAGCGTTGGGACCCGGCGCGCACTTCCGTCTCCGGTCCGAGATCCACGGTGGTGAGGCCACCGCGGATCAGCGAGCGCTGCACGGTCGCAAGGCCGATCGCTTGGCGATCAGCGCGGCATCGGCATTCGGGGACTCCGATGTGGAATCCCCACATGAGGTAGTTGGGGCGACGCTCGTCGCGCTGGGAGAAGAGTCCGATGGCTGACAACAAGAAGCCTGGCGCGACGCGCAACATCGTTGGTGGTGCTCGCGACCAACTGAAATTCATGGTCGGCGAGGTTCGGCATTACCGAGACCTCCGTCAGACTCCGTACGGCCTCAGCCCGTTCATGGTCATCACGGTCGTGAGCTTCGCGTTGGCATTCGAGGGACGCGCTATCAGTGGTGCGTATCCCGACATTGGTCAGGACCTTCGTATCAGCATCGGCGGCCTCATCGGCATCGAGTCGACGGTCGCAGTTATAGGCATTGTGACGGGCGTCGCGATCGCGTACTACTTCGATCGCCACAAGCGGGCGCCGTGGATCGGCATCGGCACGATCCTCTCGGGCTTCGCGGGAATGTGGACCACGCAGGCGACAAGCTTCGCGACCGTCGCTGGCCTCCAAGCGTTCGACCAGGGCGCGACGCTGGCGATCAACACGCCGTTCGGTTCGTTGCTCGCTGACTACTACCCGCCGGAGGCCCGCGGCCGCGTTTACGCGTTGCGCGGGCTGGCCGGTCCCATTGTTTCTGGTATCGCGCTCGCGGCGACTGGTCCTGCAATCGACCACTTCGGATGGCGTGTGACGATTTTCGTCACGGCGGCGGCTGTCGTCGTCTCCGGCTTCTACGCGCTGCTGAAGTTGAAGGAACCGATCCGGGGCTTCATGGAACGGCGCGCCATGGGCGCTACCGATGAGGTGGCCCTGGACGAGGAAGAGCCACTGTCGCTCGGCGAGAGCTGGCGGACGCTGCTGAAGGTGCGCACCTTGCGCCGCATGTACATCGCGACCGCGGTTGGTGGCCCTTACGACACCGCGTTTTCCCTGTTCCTGTTTTTGATGATGTCTCAGTACTACGGCTTGAACGCGACCCAGCGCGCAATCCTGATCGGGCCGTCGCTCGTTACTGGCTTCTTCGGCTCCCTCGTCGGTGGAGCTCTCGTCGACTACTTCTCACGGAAGCGACCGGGCCAGGTCATGCTCATCGTCGGTGGATTTGGGTTCACCAGTGCGATGGTGTCGATTGTGATTTGCTTCGCGCCGCCGGTATGGGTCGTCGGTGTCGCGTTTGCTGTAAAGGGCTTTTTCAGCGGCCTGGGGGGGCCGGCGCGCGGCGCCGTCACTTCGCAAGTCACGCCGCCAAACGTGCGGTCGATGGGGTTCGCTCTTGAGAGCGTCTTCGAATTGCCCCAATACATCCTCTGGACGTCGATGCTGTTCGCCGTCTTCGGTGGCTTCGGCTTCAAGGCCGTGCTCTGGACGGGGATTCCGTTCGGACTTATTAGCGCTCTCATAGACCTATCCGCCGCTCCACTGTTCGATGTAGACCGGCGGAATGCATTCGCGGCTGCGATGGCCGCCGAGGAAATTCGTCGTTCACGAGCCGAGGACGACTCGAAACTCCTTGTCTGCCGCGGCGTATGCGTGTCGTACTCCGGTGTACAAGTCCTCTTCGACGTCGACTTCGACGTTCGTGAGGGCGAGATCATCGCCTTGCTCGGTACCAACGGCGCCGGTAAGTCAACGCTGCTGCGCGCCATCTGCGGCATCTCCGAGGCGAGCGATGGCGCCATCGTCTTCGACGGTCGCGACATCACCCACAGCCCGCCCGCCGAGATCGCGGCCCGCCACGTCATCGCGATGCCCGGTGGCCGCGGTGTCTTCCCCGGCCTCACCGTGCGCGACAACCTGCTGCTCGCGAATTGGCTTACACAGAACCCGGCCGAGGTGCGCGATCGGCTCGCCGAAGTCTTCGAGATCTTCCCGATCCTCAAGGAACGCGCCGACGTCAACGCGTCGACGATGTCCGGTGGTGAGCAGCAGATGCTCAGCCTGGCGCTCGCGTTCCTGGCCAAGCCAAAGCTGCTGATGATCGACGAGCTGTCGCTCGGTCTGTCGCCCGCTGTCGTTGGCGAGCTCATCGAGATCGTCAAGGAATTCAACCGTCGCGGGATCACGATCATCGTCGTCGAGCAGAGCGTCAACGTCGCTCTGACGCTCGCCGACAAGGCGATCTTCATGGAGAAGGGCGAGGTTCGTTTCGAGGGCCCCACCAAGGAGCTCATGAAGCGCCCCGACATTCTCCGTGCCGTCTATGTCAAGGGCACCGGCGCTCTGACCGACGGCGCGAGCGTTCGCCGCTCCCAGGACGAGCGTCGCCGCGCCGAGGAGCTGCAACTCGCCCGCCCGATCCTCGAGGTGCACAACCTCGTGAAGTCCTTCGGCGGCGTGCGCGCCGTCGACGACCTGAGCTTTGCGCTGCGCGACGGCGAAGCCCTCGGCGTCATCGGCCCGAACGGCTCCGGTAAGACAACGCTGTTCGACCTCGTGTCGGGCTATCAGTCCCTCGATTCGGGCTCGGTGATCTTCGACGGTGTCGACGTGACGGCCTGGTCGCCGGAGCAGCGCGCGCGGCGCAAACTCGTGCGTCGCTTCCAGGACGCCCGCATGTTCGGCTCGCTCACCGTCTACGAAACGATCTTGGTGTCGCTCGAGCAGCGCGTCGAAGTTCGTTCCACGTTCCTCAGTGCGTTCGGTGCGCCGCAGGCGCGCCGCGCCGAGCGGCGTCTGCGCCTGCGCGCCGACCGCCTCATCGAGTTGCTCGAACTCGGTTCGTTCCGTGACAAGTTCGTCAGCGAACTGTCGACGGGCCTGCGCCGCATCGTGGACCTCGCTTGTGTTCTCGCAGCGGAACCCCGCGTGTTGTTGCTCGACGAGCCGTCGAGCGGCATCGCGCAGGCCGAAGCCGAAGGCCTTGGCCCGCTCCTGTCGCGGGTGCGATTCGAAACCGGCTGTTCGATGCTCATCGTCGAGCACGACATGCCCCTGATCTCCGCGGTCTCCGATGAGCTTCTCGCTCTCGAGCTCGGCGCCTTCGTGGCCCGCGGTACCCCCGAGGAAGTGCTGAATGACGAACGCGTCATCGGCTCGTACCTCGGTACCTCTGAAGCAGCCCTCCGACGTTCTGGGAGTCTCGTTTAAATGCAATCTGTAATTCGTCGCACAACCGTCGTTGTTGCCCTCGCGCTGCTGGCTGGGGCCTGCGGCGGCGGCAAGGAAGTCGGTGGTGGCCTCAAGGCCGACGGCACGTCGGGGGGCGAAGGCGCCATCGGGCAGGCCACGACCACCACGACGCCTCCCACCACGATCCCGGTGACGACCACCGCGGCCAAGACGACGGCGACCACCGCCGAGATCCCGCCGTGCCAGATCGTCTACATCAACAACGACGACAAGGGCCGCTACTTCGAGCCGGCCGCCGACTCGCAGCAGAACGAGATCAACTGCACCGCCGGCCGCTACATCCGCTTCATCAACCGTGATGACGACTCGCGACGCGCGTTCCACACGCTCCACAGCGATCCCGCGAACCCGGAGCTGACGTCGCCGCAGATCCCCTTCAACGGCAAGTGGGACGCCAAGGTCACCCGTCGCGGCAACTACACGCTGAAGGACGACCAGCGGCCCTACGCCGAGATCGTCGTCAAGATCGTTTGAGCACCCGCACCTCGTTCCGTCGTTCCGCTGGTGTTGCCGCGTTCGTCGCGGTGGCCTGCTTCAGCGCGGCCTGCAGCACGCCGTCGCCCAAGGGCACCCAGGCGTCCAAGGTCAAGCAGTTGCCGAAGGACTTCATCAAGGGCTCGTACCTTGGCCTCGACGTCGCGCGCGAGAACATCAGCGGCTCGCTCGCAACGCAGAGCGGCAACGCATACGTCAGCCAGGTTGGACTCTTCTCCCTGCGCGACGGTGACCTCCTCGAAGCGACGCTGCAAGTGAGCAAGCTGTCCAGCGCGGCGCGTCCTAAGGATCCGAAGTTCCAGGAACAGGTGGCCAATCAAATCGGTGGCACCAAGGTGCAGGCCTTCGTGATGGGCGACCACAACGTGTACCGCACGTCGCAGCGCAAGCAGAGCATCACGTCGTGGTTCGAGGGTGATTACTTCCTCATCCTCGCCGTGCGCGACACGTATCCCACGCCGCGCGCGCTGCTGCGCGAACTGCTGACGAAGGTAGAGGTATGAACGCCCACCGCTTCGTAGCGCTTGGCCTCGCGCTGAGCGTCATGGCCACGGGCGCAGCCTGCGCCAAGAAGAGGGACAAGCTCAATCTTCTCGACACGCTCGACAAGAGCGCGCATTCCTCTGGTGTGTTCCGCTACAGCGACGAGACGCCAGGATCGCCGTTCGCGAAGGCGCAGTCGGTTGCCGTGCGCGGCCTGATCGAGGACGACTTCCGTTATAAAGCGCGTCTCACGGTCGACGGCGATGACGTGCTCGACGAGGTCGTCAACGACGACGCGCTGGCCGTTCGCTTCCTCGACCCCGCGTATGTCGCGAAGTTCACGGGCAGCGGCGGCAAGCCTGAAACCGTGGCCGCACTGAACGCGCGGTACTGGGTCGCTGACCTCAAGGGCGCGCCGGCCATCGGCGATGCGGCCATCGCCGACTCGCTCATCGGTGTCGATCCGATCGTCGACTCGTTGTCGGTCGTCGACTACGTGAAGGACTCGATCAACCAAGCGGCTGAGGTCGCCAAGTTCAATCCGGAAGGTCTGGACTATCGCCCGGCCGAGGATCCCTTCCCGCGTCCGGCGCCTGGTTCGGGTGTCGTGCGCTGGGACCTCGTGCCCAAGAAGATGCCGCGGCCGGACGAGCTCGCGACCGGCCAGGGCAACTCTGCGCTCGCGCGGGCTGAGGTTTTCCGCAAGATGTCGGTGTACGTGAAGGACGGCCGCGTCCTGCAGGTGCGCGAACAGATCGGCGCCAAGTTCGACTTGCTGAACAAGTTCCGCGACTACATCGAGCGGCTGCTCGACAAGGCGGGCGGCGAAGGCAACATGAAGCTGAAGGCGCAGGTGGAGTCCGTCAAGGACGACCCGGCCGCGCTCGAGCCGTTCCTCAACTTCATCCTCAACATTGCGCTGCAGCAGGCGGGTGAGAGTCCGGTGCGCTTCCGTACGATGAAGTTCGAGTTCGGGCGTCAGGGCGAAAAGGTTCGCGCTGACCTGCCGAGCGGGAGCCAGGTCAAGATCGGGTCGCTCGATTTCTTCGGCACCAACTCGGCCGCCAAGGCGAAGCAGACCAACACCAACGGCGTCGCGTCCACCACCACCTCGGCCCCGACGACGACGATCGCGCCCTAGCGGTGCGCGTGCTGGGGATGGTCGCCGCAGGTGCGTTGCTGCTCGCCGCTTGCGGCGGGGGATCGGACAAGCCCGTCGTGCTGCTCGACGGCTCGCCCCGCGTACCGGACGCGGAGGGAGTTGTCGTGAAGGCGAGCAAAGACGGGATCACGTTGAACAAGGGGCGCACCTACACCGTGAGCCCCCACCTGATTGCGTTCTCCACCTACAACCGCAAGGCCATCCAACTGGCCGCCACAATCGGTGACTACGTGCAGATCGGCCTCGACGGCAAAGAGGTCCAGTGGATCAGCCTGGTCGGCATCGTGCAGGTGGACGACCAAGGCCACCGCACCACGTCCTACCAAGGCACCCTCGTCGCCGTGAAGGGCAAACAACTGACCTTCAAAGACGGCACGGTGCTCCGCCTCGCATCGAACCTCACCGCACCCAAGGACCCCCTCGGCTCCGTATACGCAGCGATCGACGTCGAACGCGGCGTCGTCCAGGGCGCGACGTTTCCTCCTTCACCAGATACGAAAGAC
>JBEHXL010000021.1:0-53881 GCA_048498715.1 Actinomycetota bacterium
CATCAAGGTCGAGTCGCCCGGTGACGGCGACCCGATGCGTCACTGGGGGGTCACCAAGGACGGCGACTCCTTGTGGTGGCCGACCATCGGCCGCAACAAACGCTCGATCACGCTCGACCTTCGCACCGACGACGGCCGCCGCATCGTGCGCGAGCTCGCCGCGAAATGCGACGTCGTCATCGAGAACTTTCGCCCCGGGGTGCTCGCGAAGTGGGGTGTGACCTACGAGTCGTTGGCGGCGGTGAATCCGAAGGTCATCCTCGTGCACGTCAGCGGCTTCGGTCAGACGGGCCCCCTCGCCGAGCAGGCCGGCTTCGGCAGCGTCGGCGAGGCGATGGGCGGCATTCGCTACACGACCGGCGCGCCCGACCGTCCACCGTCGCGCTGCGGCATCTCGCTCGGCGACGCGCTCGCGTCCGTCTTTGCAGTGATCGGAACCCTGTCTGCCCTCGTATCGGTAGAGAAGACGGGCCAGGGCCAGGAAGTCGACGTCGCGATCTATGAAGCGGTCGCTGCGTTGATGGAGTCGACTATGGCCGACTTCGAGCTCGGCGGCGTCGTTCGGCAGCGCACGGGGGGTGTGCTGCCGGGCGTCGCTCCGGCGAACGTGTATCCGACGTCGGACGACGCCGAAGTCGTCATCGCAGGCAACGCCGACGCGGTCTTCGCCCGGCTGTGCGACGCCATGGGTCAGCCGGAGCTTGCGACCGACGAGCGCTACGCGACCCACGTCGCACGCGGCGTGAACATGGTCGAGCTCGACAACCTCGTCGCCGACTGGACCCGCACCCTCCCCTGCGAGGAGGTACTGCGCACGCTCGACGCCCACGGCGTGCCGGCCGGTCGCATCTTCCAGGCCCCGAACATGCTGCAGGACCCGCAGTACCTCGCCCGTGAGATGGTGCGCCGCGTCACGACCAAGCAGGGCTGGGAGGTTCCGATGACGGGCATCGTGCCGCGCTTCAACGGCACGCCCGGCGACATCCGCTTCCCCGGCGCCGAGCTGGGCGAGCACACATCCGAGGTGCTGAGCGACGTGCTCGGCTACGACGCGTCGACGATCGAGTCGCTGCACGCAAGCGGCGTCACGGGCCAACAGTGAGCGACGTAACCCTCCGCGACGTCACCTTGCGCGACGGCTTGCAGGACGAGCAACCCGTCGCCACCGAGAAGAAGGTCGCCCTGTTCGACGCGCTCGTGCGCGCCGGTGTTCGAGATTTGGAACTGACCTCCTTCGTGCGGCCCGATCGCGTGCCGTCGATGGCCGACGCGGCCGAGATGGCGTCGGCGACAGCGGGCCACGATGACGTGAAGCGCTGGGCACTCGTGCTGAACCAGCGCGGCGTGGAGCGCGCGTTGCAGTCGGGCCTTACGCATCTGCAATACGTCGTGGGTTGCAGCGACACGCACTCGTTGAAGAACGCCGGCCGTGATCGCCTCGCCGCGTTGGCCGAGATGGAGGCGATGGCGGCGACGCTGCCCTCCGAGGCGCAACTCGAGGTGACGCTGTCGACCGCCTTCGGTTGCCCCTTCGAAGGCGCTGTTCCTCCCTCGCATGTATTGGAGGCCGCGCAGCGTTCGCTGGCCGCCGGCGCGGTGGGCGTGTCGCTGGCGGACACCATCGGGACTGCCATCCCGACCGAGGTGAGCGCCCTCGTGTGCGCCACCACGTCGTTAGGCGACCGACCCGTCGGGGTGCACCTGCACGACACACGGGGCCTCGGCGTTGCCAACGCGCTCGCCGCGATCGACGCGGGGGCGTCACGCGTCGACGGCACGGTCGGCGGCCTCGGCGGCTGCCCGTTCGCCCCAGGGGCCAGCGGCAACATGGCTCTCGAGGACCTCGCCCACGTGTTGCAGGAGTCGGGCGTCGACACCGGCATCGACCTCGACGCCCTGATCGAAGCCGCCGAGGTGGCCTGCTCACTCGTCGGCCGTCCCGTCGAAAGCCACATCGGCAAAGCCGGCCCGAGGTTCCGCCCATGACGCGTTCTTGTGCTGTTTTGGGCGCTATAGCGCCCCAAAACAGCACAAGAACCGGGAGACCGGCGTGAGCACGACAACCGTCGGTAGCGAGCAGGCGTATCAGCAGGTGCGCAATGCGATCGTCGAGAACCGGTATCCGCCCGGATCGCGGCTCGTGGAGGCGCGCATCGCCGAGGACCTCGGGTTGTCACGCACCCCGGTGCGCGAGGCGCTGCGGCGGCTCGAAGCCGAAGGCCTCGTGCTCAGCGAGCCGAACCGGGGCGCCATGGTGCGTCCGCTGTCGGAAACCGAAGTCGTCGATCTCTACGGCCTCCGGATTCGGCTCGAGTCCTACGCCGCGGAAGTTGCGGCGGAACGCGCGACCGAAGAAGAGCTTGCGGCGTTGATCGATGCGACCGAGGAGTTCAGCGCGGCGCGCAAAGCGAAGAACGCGCAGACGATCGAGGGCGTCCGTCGTGTTCACGAAGCGAACCGGCGCATCCACGACGGGATCCTCGACGCCGCCCGTCACCGTCGCCTCACGACGATGCTGCATCGCACCGTCGACATCCCGCTCGTCTTTCAAGCGTTCCAGTCCTTCGGCGCCGCTGAGATGGAGCGCAGCGACACCTTCCACCGACTCATCGTGGAGGCCATGTACCGGCGCGACGGCGGTCGCGCCGGCGCGCTCATGGCCGAGCACATCGCGCAAGGCCGCGACACCGTTCTCGACAACATCGCCAGGGGGGCCGATGCCATCGATTGACAGCATCAACCGCAAGGTCTGTCACGACTTGTTCGACGCGTTGGAGGAGGGCGACATCGGCGCCGTCCGCAACCTCTACGCAGAGGACATGGTCATGTGGGTCAACCTCACGGGTCAAGAAATGAGCGCCGAGGACAACCTCGCGGCGGTCGAGGCCGGCAAGGGCCTGCACCGCCGCCGTAATTACAACGACCGCCAGATCCACACGTTCGAAGACGGATTCGTCGCGCAGTACACGTGCGAGGTCGTCGCCAAGAACGGGATGAAGGTGCCGCTGAGTTCGTGCCTGGTCGCCCGCGTGCACAACGGCAAGATCGTTCGCCTCGACGAATACATGGACTCCTCGAAGTTCCCGAGGATGGCCTGATGACCGAGTACGAGATTCGCGATCTCGCCAACCGCTTCTTCGATGCGTATCAAGGCGCACGCGTCGACATCCTCGAAGAGCTCTACAGCGACGACTGCATCATCTGGCACAACGTGTTCGGCAAGGACACGACGGGCGCCGACAACATCAAGGGCGTTCCGTCGTCCTACAACGGGCAACGTCGGCGGACGTACAACGACCGCATCATCAACGCCTTCAGCGATGGCTTCGTGATCCAGTACACGCTCAATGGCGTGATGAACAACGGTCACAAAGGCGCGTTGTGGATCTGCATCGTGGGCAAGGTGCGGGACGGAAAGATCACTCGCATCGACGAGTACATGGATTCGAGCAAGTTCGCCGAATGGGCGGGCGCGACCGGGGGGACGCGTTAAGTGAACAAGGACTATTCGACCATCGAGCTGTGCGATCGCTTCTTCGATGCGATCGAGCAGAACGACTACGAGACGCTCGAGACGTGCTACGCGCCCGAACTCGTGATGTGGCACAGCCACGACAATCTGTACCAAGGGCGCGCCGACAACCTCGCCATGTTGAAAAAGGGCATGGAGTCGGGCAACAAGTCGCGTTACAAGAATCGTCGCGTGCGCGCCTTCGAAGGCGGCTTCGTGCAGCAGCACACACTGTTCGTCACGTACACCACCGGCTTCGTCGGGCAGATGGACGTCTGCTTCATCGGCTACACGCGTGACGGCATGATCAGCCGCGGCTACGAGTACTTCGACACCGGCCAGGTTGCGAAGTTTCTCGACCTCGAGGGCATGAAAGCCGCCCGGGAAGCAGCCAAGCAATGAGCGACACCGCCCAAGGGCTGCTCGATCGCGTCAACGCGATCGTGCCGATGATCGCCGCCAAGGCGCCCGAAGCCGAGAACGCCCGTCGCCCCCTCGACGAAGTGATCGAGGCGCTGAAGGACACCGGCGTGTTCCGTTCTTTCGTCGCCAAGAAGTACGGCGGCTACGAGATCGACATGGAGACGTACTTCGCGATCGGCACCGCCATCGCCAAGGCCGATCCGTCGATGGGGTGGATCACCACCTTTTACATGGAGCACAACTGGCTGCTCACGATGTTCGCCCCGGAACTGCAGGACGAGATCTTCGGAGCCCAGCCTTACGTGTTGGCGCCCGGCAGCGTGAACCCGTCGGGCAAGGCGGTGCCGACCGATGGCGGTGTCATCCTCAACGGGCACTGGTCCTTCGGTACGGGCATCTGTCACGCCGACTGGGTGTTGGTGAGCGGCAAGGTCGAGGGCGACGCAATCCCTGCGCCGCGCAACTTCTTGCTCCCCGTCGATGCCGTCGAGGTGAAGGACACGTGGCACGTGGACGGCATGGCTGCGACGGGCAGTCGCGACATCATCGCGACGGACGTCTTCGTGCCCGACCTGCGGGTGTCACTCGCGATCCCGCCCGTCGCGACTGCGAAGCCGGGAGACCCATTCCTGCACCGAATTCCGGTGGCACCGTTCCTGTCGTTCACCGCGGCAATGCCCGCTCTCGGCTGCGCGCTCCGCGCCCTCGAGTTGTTCGAGGAGCGCATGTTCGGACGCGTCATGTTCGGCACGACGCGCACGCAGTCCGCGCGCATCCCGGCGCAGATGCTCTTGGCCAATCTCGGCGTGCGTGTCGACGCGATGGAGACACTCATGGGCGACATGGCTCGTCGTATGCAGGCCCACGCCACCGGCGAAGCGAACTACTCGATGACCGAGCTCCTGCAGATGCGGCTCGCCATCGCCCACATGGTGCGCGGGTGTCGCGACGTCGTGCGCGACGTCATGCAGTCGAGCGGTGCGTCAGCGCACTACCTCGACCACGATCTCCAGCGCATCCACCGCGACATCCACATGATCTGCGCGCACACTGTCTTCGACGTCGACCTCGTCGCCGAAGGCGTCGGCAAAGCCCTCGTCGCCGAACGCGAAGCGCTCACCTAGCCGACGTTTGACGTAAGCCAGTGACCCGTCGAACGGGCTTACGTCAAAAGTCGACGGGGGTGCCGCGGAGCCAGACGGCGCGTAGGTCGTGCAGGGCCTCCATGTCGTCGAGCGGGTTGCCGGCGACGGCGATGAGATCCGCGTCGTAGCCGACTGAGACACGGCCTTTGCGATCACCGAGACCGATTGCCTCGGCCGACTTCGACGTCATTGCCTTGAGCGCGTCGATCGCCGGCAAGCCAACACGCGCCAGGTGGACGGCGGCGTGTGGCAACACGTTGTGCGGCTTGCCTGGACCGATGCCGGCGTCGGTGCCGACCACCACTCGCCCACCCTTGGCGATGATCGCGGCGAGCGCCTCGAACATCGTGTCGATGTTGGCCTGAATGATCGGCGGTGGTGTGGAGTCGGGCAGCATCCCGAGGGTCGCCGAGATCGTGATGCCGGAAGCGGCGACTGCGGCGATCGATGCGTCGTTGGGCTCGGACTTGTTGTTCTCGGTGAAGAACGTGCAGTGCTCGAGAGTGTCGACACCGACGGCCATGGCGTCATAGGTGCCCTCGATGCCGTGACAGTGCGCGGCAACCGGCAGTCCGGCAGCATGCGCGGCGTCGACCAGGCGTTGGAGCGCCTGACGGTCGAACTGGTTCTTCCACATGGGAAACGTTGGTGTGAGTGAGCCACCGGTCACCATGACCTTGATGATGTCGCAGCCCGCGGTCTGGTGCCTGGCGACCGCGGCGACCAATGCGTCGGCGTCGTCGCACTCCCCGTTGAGGTACCAGCAATGTCCGCCGGTGAGAGTCAGCGGTGGGCCCGAGCACAGCAGCGTCGGCAGCCCGGGCTCATCGCGCAAGGGCAGCGTCACGTAGTTCCGGTCGCCGAGGTCGCGGATCGTCGTGATGCCGGCTCGCAGCGCGACCATCGCGTTCTCACGCGCCCGGCCCTGTAGTTCCTCGTCGGTGAAACCGACGACCTGCTCCTCCAGCGTGCCCTGCCCGTTGAAGACGAGGTGCTGATGCGTATCGATCAGCCCGGGCAAGAGGGTGACGTCGCCGAGATCGACCACCTCCGCCCCGTCGACCGGTGCCACGAAGCGGCCACCGTCGATGGCGACGGTCGCGTCCTTCGTCAGCTCCTCTCCGTCGAACAGGCGGGCGGCACGAAGGACTTGCATCGTTTACTCCTCGATCCGAATCGCTTGCTTCGGGCAGCGGCGGACGGCTTCCTCGGCCTTGGCGCGGAGTTCCTCGGGCGGCGTTTCGTTCAACACGTCGAGATTGTCGTCGTCGTTGAGACGGAACAACTCAGGTGCGGCTTCCTCGCAGAGTCCGTTGCTTTCACAGAGGTCGTATTCGACAACGATGCGCATGGCGGCGACCTTACTAAGGTCAATCTCGACATCGACGTCGAAACTGAAACAGGAGACAGACAGCGTGGAATCCGCCTGGACCGTGGCCGATCTCGTCGGCCAAATGGACGTCAAGCCCGACGCCGACGGTGGCTACAACGGCCTGATCAAGTTCGACGAGTCGCGCCCCGTCGTCGAAGGCTCGCAACTGCTCGGCCAGGCGATCACCGCCGCGATGCGCCTGACGGACAACCGCCGGGTTGTGTCGGCTCACATGATGTTCACCCGCGTGGTCGACGCCACCTCGCCGTACCCGATCACGCTGCGCGAGATCACGAACGGCCGCACGATGTCCGCGTACGAAGCCACCGTGACTTCGAACGGGAAGATCGGCGCCATCGGCACATTGCTGCTCGACGTCACGGCGCCCGACTTCATGCGCCACGGGCCTGACGCACCCACGGTGAGCGGCCCAATGGATTCGCCCGAACTCGAGTTCGGCGTCGACGGGCGCGAGGTGCGCGTCGTCGACGCCGCGTACACCAACGACTCGGCGGCACCCGTCGGCCCGCCGGTGATCGACGCGTGGGTGCGCCTTGATGACGTTCCCGACGATCCCGCGATCCACGCGGGCCTGCTCGCGCAGTTCACCGGACACATGTCGATCGCCGCTGCGATGCGACCGCACGAGGGCATCGGTCAGGAGCAGGCGCACCGCACGATCTCGACCGGGGTCAACGCGATCCATCTGTCCTTGCATGCGGCGCCTCGGGTCGACGAGTGGTTGCTGTACCACCAGGTGGCCACCTTCGCGGGCGACGGGATGACGCACTCCGACTGTCAGGTGTTCACCGAGGCCGGCGCCCTCGTCGCTTCCTTCAGCGTCGAGTCGATGGTGCGCGGTTTCAACGCCCCCGCCGGCGCCGACTCTCGGACGGCCATGTAGTGGAGGGGCGCCCGCTTCCCAGCGTCACGCCGTTCAACGAATGGTTCTGGACCTCCGGCGCTGACGGCACGCTGCGCATCCAGGGCTGTGACGAGTGCGACCAGCTCGTGCACCCGCCGGTTGCGATCTGCCCGCGCTGCCATTCGTCGAAGTCTTCGCCGCGCGAGATGTCGGGGCGGGCCACGATCGTCGGCCTCACGATCAACTCGCATCCGTGGTTGCCGATGTTCGATACGCCGTACGCGATCGCCGTCGTCGCTCTCGAAGAAGACGCCAGCGTTCGCCTGACGACGAACATCGTGGACGTCGATCCGTCTCAGGTCGCCATCGGCCAGATCGTGCAGGTGCAGTTCGAACAGCACGACAAGGTCTTCATCCCGCTGTTCGCGCCGACCGGCGAGATCGATGCCGTCGATCGGATCGGCGGCCCCAATTTGCCCGCGCCGCGCGTCGCGCCCACGACGAATCGCTTCGAGCACAACGTCGCCATCACCGGCATCGGCCGCTCGCAATTGGGTCGTCGACTCATGCGCGATCCACTGTCGCTCGCGATGGACGCCTGCCTCGGCGCCATTGCGGATGCGGGCCTGACGCCCGCCGACATCGACGGCCTGTCGACCTACCCCGGGCCCGGCGGCATGGGCATGAGCGAAGGCGGCGCGTGGGCCGTCGAGGAGGCGCTGCGGCTCCGACCGACTTGGTACAACGGCGGCGGCGAGCTGCCCGGGCCCGGCGGCGCGGTCATCGCGGCGATGCTCGCGGTGGCGGCGGGGCTGTGCCGCCACGTTCTCGTGTTCCGCACGGTGTGGGAGGCAACAAACGCCGCGATGGGACTACCCCGTCCGTCGAGTGGCGGCAGCGGCGGCGTCATGTACGACTACCGCTTGCCGTTCGGCGCAGCTTCGGCCGCGAACTGGATCGGCATGAACGCCAACCAGTACCTGCATCGGTACAACGCGCCCAAAGAGATGCTCGGCTGGATCGCGATCAACGATCGCGCCAACGCCGCTCGCAACCCGAACGCCATCTACCGCGATCCACTCACGATGGACGACTACATGAACGCGCGCCCGATCACCACGCCGTTCGGGCTCTACGACTGCGACGTTCCCTGCGACGGGTCGATCGCGCTCATCGTCTCGGCCGCCGACGCGGCAGCTGATCTGCCGCAGACACCCATCAGGGTCGAGGCCGTTGGCACCCAAATTCTCGAACGCGTCTCCTGGGATCAAGGGACCCTCACGCACGAGCCCAACGTGCTCGGGCAGTGCGCCCACCTGTGGACCCGCACCGCGATGAAGCCGGCCGACATCGATCTTGCATTGCTCTACGACGGCTTCACCTTCAACGCGATCTCGTGGCTCGAAGGACTCGGATTCTGCGGCTTCGGCGAGGCGAAGGACTGGCTCGACGGGGGCAGGCGCATTGCGCTCGACGGCGAGTTGCCTGTCAACCCGCACGGCGGCCAACTCAGTGAAGGCCGGACGCACGGCTTCGGTTTCCTCTACGAGGCCGTGGCGCAACTCCGCGGCGACGCCGGCGACCGCCAAGTCAAAGAAGCCCGCAGCGCCGTGGTGACCTCGGGCGGCGGCACTCCGTCAGGGGTGATGATCCTCCGCCGCGACTAATATTGACGTCGATGTCAATAAATGTCGACGAGCTCGAAAGCTGGCTGCGGGCCCATCCTGAGGCGCTGGCCGCGGTCACCCACCCGATCCCCGTCTTCGCGGACCGGGTCGCCGCGATGCAGACCTTCATGGGGCATCTCTTCGACGCCGGTTGGAACCGGCACGGCTGGCCCGAGGAGTTCGGCGGGCTCGGCGGTTCCATCGTGGATCGCGCAGCGATGTGGGAGACGCTCGCCCGCTTCGGCCTGCCGACCATGGCCGTATTCGAGCACTTCGAGGTCCTCGCCCCCACGCTGGTCGCGATGGGACCGCCCGCCTTCGTGAAGGACGCGCTGCCCGCCTTCCTGTCCGGCCGCGAGCTCTGGTGCCAGGGCTTCTCGGAGCCCGGCTCCGGCTCCGATCTCCCGAGCCTGCGGACGACGGCGCGCGAGGTGGACGGCGGCTTCGTCGTGAACGGCCAGAAGATCTGGACCAGCTGGGCCAAGTACGCCCGCTGGTGTCTCTGCCTCACGCGAACGGGCGCGCCTGACTCGCGTCACCGCGGCCTCACGGCGCTGATCATCGACATGGAGGCCGACGGCGTCGAACCGCGGGCCATCGAGCAGGCCAACGGGACCGACGAACTCGCCGAGGTGTTCTTCGACGACGTGTTCGTGCCCGCCGACCGAGTCGTCGGTGAGGTCGACGGTGGATGGGCCGTCGCGATGCACATCCTCAGCTCCGAGCGCGGCACGTTCTGCTGGTTCCGCCACGCGTTCCTCTACCAGTACCTCCGCGACGGCATGGCGTTCGCGACCGACGCGCACGATGCGGCGACCGGCAACGCCTTGCTCGATCTCGTCGCGGCGAGTGCGACGGGTTACGCCGGCGTGACCGCTCACTCCACCGGCGTGCCGCTCGGACCCCTCGCTGCGTTTCCCAAGTTGCTGCTGTGTAACGCGGAGCAGTCGGTATGCGACGCGACGCTCACGTTCGACAGCGATCTCACGCTCGACGTGTTCGACGACCACGTCGCTACCCGTCGACAGGAGTACCTGTTCTCCCGCATCGTCACCGTCTACGGCGGGTCCCAACAGATGCAGCTCGACACCATCGCCAAGCAGATCGTTCCCGTCCGATGATCGAGCCCAGCGAATACGTCTCGGTGTCGCGTCGCGCCATCGAACAGAGCGGCGGCGACAAGGCGCTCGACGCGCTGGGCTGGTGGGAGTTTCTTCCGTCGCTCGATGACCCCGACGCTCGTCAGGCGGTCTTCGCGTTCTTCCAAGCGCAGGGCGCCGCGCTCGGTTCATCGGTTGCAATCGGCGGTCTGATGGCACAGCCGTTCGCGCAAGAGTTCGACTTCTCACCCGGCGAAGTGGTGAGCGCAATTGCACGCCGCTCGTCTCGCCGTGGTGACGTGCATGTGGTGGTCGGCGATGTTGCCGGACGACGCCTACTCGTCGACATGCCCGGCCTCGGCGTTGCGCTCGTGGACGAGGTCGAGACGCAAGCAATCGACGTGCCCGGTCGCCTGCCGCTGGCCGACTTCGAAGCGGCCACCGCCACGCTGATCCTGCCCGAAGGCGCCGCCGCTCCCCTACGGGCCGAGTCGATCAGGCTCGGACGGATTGCGCTCGCGCTCGAGGTGCTCGGTGCCGCGGCAGCGGTCGTCGAACTGGCCCTCGAGTACTCGGGCCAGCGCGAGCAGTTCGGCCAGGCGATCGGATCGTTCCAGGCCGTGCGTCACCTGCTGGCGTGGGCGCGGACCGACTGCGTCGCCATCGACAACGTCGCCCGGAACGCAGTGAGCATGGGAGCCGCTATGCCCGAGAACTTCGAGGTCGCCTTGAAGGCGCTCGCCGGCCGCAACGGGCGCAAGGCCTGCGAGCGGGCGCTGCAGGTGCTCGGCGGCATCGGCTTCACCGCCGAGCACGACCACCACCACTTCCACGGTCGTGTGCTCGCCCTCGACGCCCTGCTCGGCTCCTCGGCCGAACTCACCAACGACCTCGGCCGTTGGCTGCGCACCGAACGCCGCGACCCGGGCTGGGCCGCCGCGATCAGAACCGCCTAACACGTTCTGTGCGTCTGTGGATGGGCCTAGCCCATCCACAGACGCACAGAACGAGAGTTAGCCCTCGGCGCGGACGGAGTTCTTCTCCATCGGGACGGTCGGCGGGGCGACCTTCCAGTTCGGGATGCCGTCTTCTTCGAGGGCGACGGGATAGCCGTTCTCGTGGACCTGCGCCCAGTGCGAATGGTTCAGCTCATGCAGCGTGAAGCATGCGTTGAGCGCGTTGTAGAAGCCCATGTTGTCGACCGACTGGTTGACGGACTCCTTGATCAGCAGCGCCGCCATCGTCGGCATCGTCGCGATGCGACGGGCGAAGTCGAGCGTCTTGTCGGTGAGCTCGTCGACCGGGAAGATCTTCGAGACCATGCCGAGCTGGTGCGCTTCTTCGACCGACAGCGAGTCGCCGGTGAGGAGCAGCTCCTTGGCCTTGCGGGGCCCGAGCTCCCACGGGTGCGCGAAGTACTCCACGCCACACATACCGAGGCGCGTGCCGACAACGTCGGCGAAGGTGACGTCGTCCGCCGCGATGATCAGGTCGCAGGCCCACATCAGCATGAGACCGGCGGCGAACACCGGGCCGTGCACCTGGGCGATCGTGATCTTGCGGAGGTTTCGCCAGCGCCGCGTGTTCTCGAAGTAGTGGTGCCACTCCTGCAGCATCAGACGCTCGGCGCCCTGGCGCGTTCCGCCGTTCACCACCGTCGACGGGTGCACGCCGTATTCCGCCTGCGCGACCTTCGACCCCATGTCGTGACCCGAGGAGAACATCGGCCCGAGGCCACCAAGGATGACGACACGCACCTGGTCGTCGGCTTCCGCCGCGAGCATCGCTTCGTGCAGTTCGACGAGCATGCCGCGGTTCTGCGCATTCCGCGCGTCCGGACGGTTGAGCATGATGCGAGCGATCGTTCCCTCGTCGAGGGTCTCGTACGTGATGAATTCGTAGGCCACGGGAACGAGCCTAATTAGCCACCTATATTGACGTCGATGTCAACTCCTGCCGAGGCGGCAACACGGTCGCGTAAGGGCGCGGCCACGCGGGCGCGCATTCTCGAAGCGGCCCGACTGGTGTTCGAAGAGACGGGCTTTCTCGAAGCGCGCATCACCGACATCGCCGACAAGGCCGGGCTCAGCCACGGCAGCTTCTATCACTACTTCGATTCGAAGGAACAGATCTTCCGCGAAGTGGCCGAGGCACAGGAGGCGATGCTCACCGCTCCCCCGTCGGACGCCGCCGACGAGCCTGCGTCCGAGTACGAACGCATCCTGCGGGCCAATCGGCTGTACCTCGAGCGTTATCGCGAGAACGCTCCGATCATGGGTGTGATCGAGGAGGTGTCGCGCTACGACGACATCGTCAACGACGCGCGTACCCGTCGACAGAAACACTTCGCGGATCGAGCCGAGGCTTCGATCAAGCGTCTGCAGAAGACGGGCCACGCCGACAAGGCAATCGACCCCGAGATCGCGGCTGTCGCACTCGGTTCGATGGTCGCCCGTTTCGCCGAGGTGTGGTTGGTCGACGAGTGGGCCGACTACGACTTCGACCGCGCCGCCGAGCAGGTGACGCGCCTGTGGGCGAACGCGATCGGGATCGACGCGCCGGCACCGGCGAAACGAGGACGCAAGTGACAACGATTCCCGGGTTGCTCGCACGGGCGGTGTCGCAGTTCGGCGATCGACGCGCCGTGGGTGACGTGTACACGTACGCGTCGCTCGACGAGGCGGCCCGCACCTTTGGTGCGACACTCGTCGCCAACGGCATCGAGGTCGGCGACCGCGTCGCCATCTGGGCACCGAACGGACCGGATTGGATCGTCGCGTTCCTCGGCCTGCAGCTCGCCGGCGCCACGCTCGTGCCGATCAACACGCGCTTCAAGGGCGCCGAGGCGGCCGACATTCTGCGGCGCTCCCGTACGAAAGCATTGATCACGGTCGACGAGTTCCTCGACGCGAACTACCTCGACATGCTCGCCGAGTTCGACCTGCCCGACCTGGCACTCCGCATCACCGACATCCACGCGCTCGACGGGTCCTCACGCGATGAACTCGACGCGCGTGCGTCGAAGGTCGACGACGACGACGTGTCCGACATCCTTTTCACGTCGGGAACGACCGGTCAACCGAAGGGCGTGGTACAGACCCAGGCGCGTACGACGCGGATCGGCACCGACTGGGTCGAGATGACCGGCCTGTCGTCGCACGACACGTACTTGATGGTGAACCCGTACTTCCACATGTTCGGGTTGAAGGCTGGCATCCTCGCGTCGATCGCCGCGGGCGCCACGATGTTGCCCGAGCCAGTGTTCGACGCAACACGCGTACTCGAACGAGTGCAGGCCGAGAAGGTCACGGTTCTCCCCGGCGCGCCGACGATCTACCAAGCGCTGCTCGACCATCCCGCCCGCGCCGACTACGACCTGTCGTCGTTGCGCGTCGCGGTCACGGGGGCCGCTGACATCCCCGTCGAACTGATCCGCCGGATCTTCGACGAGCTGCCCTTCACCGTGGTGCGCACCGGATACGGCCTCACCGAAGGCGGCACGGCGTCGAGCACACGCGACGGCGACTCACCCGAGACCATCGCGACGACGGTGGGTCGCGCCCGCCCGTCGTTCGAGATGAAGATCGTCGACAGCGAAGTGTTGTTGAAGGGCGCGACCGTGATGTCGCACTACCTCGACGATCCCGAGGCAACAACCGCCGCGTTTACGGAAGACGGGTTTCTCAAGACTGGCGACCTCGGCGTGCTCGACGACAACGGCAACCTCAGGATCATCGGCCGCAAGAAGGACATGTTCATCGTCGGTGGCTTCAACGCGTATCCGGCGGAGATCGAGAACCTCCTGCTCGCGCACCCGGCGATCAAGCAGGTGTCGGTCATCGGTATTCCCGACGAGCGGTTGGGTGAAGTCGGCATGGCATTCGTGGTCGCGGAGCCCGGCACGTCGCCCACTGAGGACGAGATCGTCGCATGGGCCCGCGAGACGATGGCCAACTACAAGGCGCCACGACGCGTGGCGTTCATCGGGGAGTTGCCGCTGAACGCCACCGGCAAGGTCGAGAAGAACACGCTTCGGGAGATGGCCGGCCAGTGAGTTACTGGTTGTTCCTCCCCCAGATGCGTATGACGCACGCGGCGATCGTCGAGCGCGCGCTCGCGGCAGAGGCGGCCGGGTTCGAGGGCATCGCCTTCATGGACCACATGGCGCCGCCGCTCGCGTTCGAACAGCCGATGCACGACGCCATCACCACCGCCGCATGGGTGCTGGCCAAGACCACCACGCTGCAAGCGAGTCACCTCGTGTTGTGCGACTCGTTCCGTCATCCCGGGGTGCTCGCTCGTGAGGTGCTGTCACTCGACCACGCGTCGGGCGGACGCTTCGAACTCGGCATCGGCTGGGGTTCGGTGCCCACGGAGTTCCCGATCTTCGGCATCGGGTCCGACGTGCCGCAAGATCGAGTGCGTCGGCTCGCCGAGTCACTCGAGATCATGACGGCGCTGTGGTCGGGCGAGGTCGTCGACTACGACGGAGAGTTCTTCCAGCTGAAGGGCGCGCAGTTCGCGCCAACCCCGACGCGCCGTATCCCGATCACGATTGGCGGCGTCGGACCCAAGACGCGTGAACTCGTCGCCAAGCACGCCGACTGGTGGAACGTGCCGATTCACGAGGTGCGCCGTGTCCCCGAACTTCGCGACACCGTCGGTGACGCCAAGGTGTCCATCCAAACGATGATCGCGGTCGTGCCCGACGAGGACTCGCGCGCCGAGATCACCGCGACGGTCGAGAAGCGGTTCCACCCGATGGGCATGCGCCCGAAGATCGGCACCATCCCCGAGCTGCGGGACTACTTCGACGAACAGCGCACGAATGGCGTCGAACGCTTTTACTGCTGGTTCGCCGACTTCGCCCCGCCCTCAACCCTCGAGCGCATGGCCGAACTCACCCGCTAACCGCGTTCTTGTGCTGTTTCGGGCGCTATAGCGCCCCGAAACAGCACGAGAACATGGCAGTTAGGCCCAGGTGGTCTTGCCGTAGAGGATTTCGGCGATGGCTTTGGCGTTGGGGTAGCTGTTGGCGAGGCCGGAGGCGAGGTAGCCCTGGTCGCTCACGAGGGTCTGACCGTTGATGGCGATGGCCGCATCAGAGCAGAGGAACAGCAGCGGGTAGGCCTGCTCCATCGGCGTCGACGCGCCGGTGCCGACCTCGGCGCGGTAGTCCTCGCCGAAGCCGAGCCACAGTTCCTTGTTGGCCTGCGCGAGCGGCGTGTCGGTCGGGCCGGGGCAGATCGCGTTGATGCGGATGCCGCGCTTCCAGAAGTTGAAGGCCTCACGGGCGACGTAGCCGCACACCGCCTGCTTCATGTGGAAGTAGTCGGCCTTGCCCTGGTCGAGCACCCACTGCACCGACGAGTCCCAGTCGTGGTTGTCATGCAGCTCGTTGAACAGTTCGAGCGTCGACTCCCACCCGAGACCGGCGGCCGAGCTGATCATGCCGATGGCGGCGCCGCGCGGCAGCATCTCGCGCTCGAGCAGCTTGTCGATCAGGTAGCGGTGGCCGATGAAATTGATGCGCTCGATGCCCGGCGTTCCGTCGGCGACACCCGCGCACGAGAACAACACGTCGACCGTGCCGCCGCACGCCTCGATCGCGGCGTCGATCGAGTCGCGCTCAGCCAGGTTGAGCTTGATCGCCTTGACGCCGGGCTGCGTCACTTCGGCGAAGTCCATGACGACGACCTCGGCGCCAGCGTCCTGCGCCAACTCCGCGGCGGCCGCACCCATCCCGGTGGCGCCGCCGACGACGACCACGCGCTTGCCGTCATAACGAAATGCGTTGAATGAACTCATCCGATCTCCTTAAGCGACGACGCCGCGCACGCGCAGGTCGATGATTGCGTCGAAATCGAGGCCGAGTTCCTCGAGGATTTGGTCACCGTGTTCGTTGAACTCGGGCGCGCGATGCGTCGGGGCCGGCGCGTTGTCGTACTGCATCGGGACGGCCACGAGTCGAAACGGCGTCCCCTCGGCGGTCTGGGTTTCCTGCATGTAGCCGTTGGCGACCGACTGCACGTCGTCGGCGGCTTCCATCGAGTTCTGCACGACGGCCCACTGGCCCGTGAACGACTCGAGTCGTTCACGCCACTCGTCGAGTGTCCCCTGCTTGAACGCCTCGGTGATGATCTCGACCGCTTCGGCACCGTGTTCCAACAGGCCGAGGTGCGACTCGAAGCGCGGATCGTTGATGAGCTCGTCCTTGCCCATCACTTCGCACATCGGCCGCCAGTACTTACCGGCCTGCAGACACGTCAGCGAGATGAAGCGACCGTCCTTGGTTTCGTACACGTTCACGAGCGGGTTGCGGTTCATCTGCGACGCGGGCGGCATCGAGAACGGCTGGCCGGCGACGAGCGACATCGCGACGGCTTGACCCATGGCCCACATGCCCGACGCGAACAGCGAGACGTCGACCTCGGTGGCTTCACCGGTGCGCTCGCGATGGAAGAGCGCGCCCATGATCGCACCGGCGATCGTCATACCGCCGATCGAGTCGCCGAAGCCTGGCCCGGGAGGGGGCGCCGTGAGGTTGCCGTACTCGGGACGGGTCGAGCCGAGCGCCGCACCGGCGCGGGCCCAAAAGGCGAGCGAGTCGTAGGAGCCCTTGTCGGCGTCGGGGCCACGCTCGCCCTGACCGGTGCCGCGCACGTAGATGATCTTCGGGTTCGCCTTGCGAATCTCGTCGACGTCGATGTTGAGCTTGGCCCGCACGCTCGGCAGCTTGTTCGTGAGGAACACGTCGCAGGTGGCGGCGAGCTTGTAGATCAACTCGACGCCATCGGGCTGCGTCAGGTCGACACCGATGCTGCGCTTGCCGCGGTTCGAGTGCTCGAGCAGTGCGTGCACATTGCCCCCGATGGACAACACGCCCGTGGACGCGAGACCGCGCATTGCGTCGCCGCGCTCGACGTGTTCGATCTTGATCACGTCTGCTCCGAGGTCTGACAGCAGCGCGCTCGCAGCGGGCACAAAGGTGTGTTCGGCAACTTCGAGGATGCGAACACCTTGGAGGATGGCAGTCACTAGCCGGCTCCCTCTAGAATTGATTTCGACGTCAAAGTAATACATTTGGAGGCGACGTGACACTGCTTGAAGCCAGCGGAATCAGCGTGTCGTTCGGCGAGCATCGAGCCGTGAACGACGTGTCCGTCGGCGTCGACTCCGGCCAGATCGCGGCGCTCATCGGCCCCAACGGTGCGGGTAAGACCACGCTGTTCAACGCCATCTGTGGCGTGCAGCCCACTGTCGCCGGAAAGGTCACACTCGAGGGCGTCGACATCTCCAACGCAAAGCCGCAGCAACGCGCGCGCCTCGGGCTCAACCGCACCTTTCAGCGCCTCGAGGTCTTCGGATCCATGAGCGCGTACGACAACGTGCGCACCGCGGCGGAGATCCAGGCGAACGGGCGACGGGCGGCGCTGCGCGAAGCCAAGGTCGTCGCCGACGAGATCGTGGAGTTGCTCGGGCTGCAGGCGGTCGCCGACAAGCGTGCCGATGCCCTGCCCACCGGCCAGGCTCGACTGGTCGAGCTCGGCCGGGCACTCGCGACAAAGCCGAAGGTGCTGCTGCTCGATGAACCCGCCTCGGGCCTCGACGAGTTCGAAACGGCCCGCGTGGCCGAAGTGTTGTTGTCGCTGCGCGATCGGGGCATGGCGATCCTGCTCGTCGAACACGACATCGACCTCGTGATGCGACTGTGTTCGCGCATCTTCGTTCTCAACCTGGGCGTGCTGATCGCCGACGGCACACCGGCCGACGTCCGCAAGAACAAGGCTGTGCAAGAGGCCTACCTCGGGTCCTAGAGCACTTCGTCGGTCACGCGTCGGAGGTATTCCCACGCGACCGACGGGTCGAGGCCGCCGCACAGCGGCTGGAGCGACAACATGCCGTGCGCGCCGATGATCTCGCGCGCACCGTCGATCGTCACGACACGATGGGAACCGTTCGCCGCGCGTAACTCGTCCACGGTTCGTGCGCTCGACAAGCTCGCCGTCATTTCTGCGCTGCCCGCCTCGACGTTCCAGTCGTAATACGGGATCGCGTCGGCCAGCAGCGCCTCCCCGACTTCCGCCCAGCCCGCGTCGAGGTCGTCATTGACGAAAACCGACAGTGGCGCGTCCAGCGACGGGATCATGGCCATCGCCGGTGTCTGACCCGCCTCGATCGCGGCGGCCTCGTATGCCGGTTGTAACACCGTGGCGTCGCCGCCCTGGGCAAAGAACGGCAGGCCGAAGCGTCCGGCCCGTCGCGCCGCCGCCTTGGACGCTCCGCCCCAGGCGAGCATCGGGCGCTCGCCGGAATACGCGCTCGGCGTCACGCGGCGGAACGCATCGAGCAAGCCCGCCAACTTCTCGTCGGCGATCTTGCCGCGGTCGGCGAACGACACCCCGTGCAGTTCGTACTCCGCGGGTCGATACCCGAGACCGAGCACGATCATCACGCGCCCGTTGCTGATGTGGTCGAGCACGACGATGTCCTCGGCGAGTCGCACCGGGTCGTACAGATTCAGCAACGCAGCGGCGATGACGATCGGCACGTTGGTCGTGACCGCCGCCATCGCCGATGCAAGCGGAAAGGGTGACGGTAGGTACCCGTCCTCCGACGCGTGGTGCTCCGAGATGGCGATGGACACACAGCCGCGGGTGTCGGACCACGCCGCCATGTCGATCGCCGCTCGATACAGCGCCGCCCGTTGGGCTGCGTCGCGTCCCGGTGCTCGCATGTCGAAGCGCGCCATGAACATCGCTACAGCGCCACCGGTTCGGGCAACGCGCCGGCAACAGCAATGCGCTCGCCGAGTTGTTTGGTGATGTCCAGGGCCGAGCCGAATTGTGCGTCGAGGACCAGCACGCGGCGGAAGTAGCGGTGGAAGGGATGCTCGGCCGTGAAACCGATACCGGCGAGCACCTGTTGGCAGTGCTTCGCCGCCGTTCGCGCGCCCCGCCCGGCGAGCGCCTTCGCCATCGCCGCATGATGAGGCGCCTCGTCGATCCACGCGGCGTCAACGGCAGCCTGCGCGGCTTCGATGGCGACGAGCGTCTCGGCCAGCCGGTGACGGACCGCCTGAAACGATGCGATCGGCACGTCGAACTGAATACGTTCGAGCGCGTGGGAGCGAGCCAACTCGAGCATGGCGCGAGCCGCGCCGATGAGCTCGTGGCTGACGGCCAAGCGCGCAAGTCGCAGTGACGCGTCGTCGAGATCGGCATTGACGACACGAGCGTCGTCGTCGATGCCGCCGGGCACGTGGCCGGGGACACCAACCAGCACGTCGAGCGCGCCCGACGTTGCGCAGGCGCGACCTTGTTGCTCGAACACGATCGCGATCGCCGCGGCGGGGTCGTCTTCGAGCGCGTCGGCGAAGCCCACGTCTTCGATCGACCCACTCACGAGCGCAGCTCGCACGCTCTGCGCGAAGAGTTCGCGCTCGGCGTTATCCACCAGGCAACTCCGCATCGACCGTGACGAGCGAGGGCTCGAAGCTGAACATGCCCTTGATGAGTTGGCTTTCCGGCAACGGCTCGTCGTACGTCCAGGCCACGTCGTCGACACGCGTGGTGCCGTTCACGTACGACCAGTACCGGGTGTAGCCCTTGTAGTTGCAGTAAGTGACGGTGTCGGACAGTTCCAGCAAGTCCGTACGCACGTGATGCGGCGCGACGTACAGCTTCGGCGCGAGGCCCGTCTCGAACAGGACGAGCGTGTCGTCGGTGTCGACGAGCAACTCCCCGCCTAGCGTCACCGTGAGGCGGCGCTGCGTCGGGCGGCAGTCGACGCGATGATACGGATTCGGCGGATACGAGACGAGCTTGCGGCCCTCTTCGAACCACTCGTCGACCGCGTCCCACGGCACGCGCGCGTACCCGTCCGCCAGAGGCTCGGGCTCGTGCTCCAGTGCGCTGAGCAAGCTCGCCGGGAACGCGTACGCGAGCGGCTGCCCGCGGCGATGCACGAGGAAGACGTCTTCGGTATCGAGCACGACCTCACCGCCGCGCTTGGCGATCACACGGCGCCGATGCGGTTCGGCGTAGGCGAGGTCATCGGGCAGCGGCGAGGAGAATCGTCCGGCGGGTTTGGCCGACAGTGGCCCGCGGCCGTGCGCCAACGTCACCGCGACGAGCGACGGGACGAACCGCTCAACGCAT
Organism: Actinomycetota bacterium; assembly: GCA_048498715.1. Taxonomy (GTDB): domain Bacteria; phylum Actinomycetota; class Acidimicrobiia; order Acidimicrobiales; family JACCXE01; genus JACCXE01. The sequence continues at coordinate 20,244 of JBEHXL010000021.1, forward strand.
TGGTCAACGCGTCGATGCGCTCGATCAACTGCTCATGGTCGCGGCGGCGCGCCGCCTCACGCGACCGCTGCTCGCGCACCAGCACGAGCACCCATTGCGCAAGCAATGTCGTCGCCCCGATGAACGCCAACGCGAGACCGAGTAGGCCTCCAGAGATCAGGTACGGAACCTGCTCCTCCATGAGGATCGAGCGCGAGGCCCCCACCCAGCCGAGCAGGATGCCCGCGAGTCCGAGCAACATGAGCGTGGCGCTGAGCCACAGCAGGAACTGCGGAGAACGCCAGAAGCCCTTCGATGACGACGCAAGTTCGCCGGCGCCCTCGCGTAGGCGTTCGTCGCGCTCGTCGAGCGGGGTGCCGCGGAACAGGTCGACGGGCTCGCTGTCGCTCACAGTTCTTCCTCCGTGCAGTCAGGACCGGCGGCGCCCAACATCGCAGCGCTCGCTCGAGCCAGTCGGTAACCCAGCAACGGCTGGACGAGTAATGCCAACAACAGGAACCCGCCGACGCCGCGACCGAGCGGTGAGTTCGACGAGGCCGGCTGGGTCTTGGTTGGTGTCAGGGTCGTCGGCGCCGGTGAGCCCGAAGGCAACAACGACGTCGAGTCCGAACCGAGATCGAAGCCGGAGACCACGCTCGGGACATAGCTGTCGCCGTCGCCACCGAGGTCGGCAATCGGCGAGTCGAACTCGGCGGCGGGTCGCGCGTCGACGCTGACCGCGGCACCGGCGAGTTGGATGTTCGCAACTTCACGCGCTTGCGCGATGGCGAGGAGATCCGCCAACCCGGGCGCGCCCGGCGCGGGGTTCGGGATCGAGGGCAGCGACTCGATGAGCGCCTGCAACGCCGGAATGGTGTGGGTCGAGAAGTCGAGGTCGATGCGCAAGCCGGCGGCTTCGCGCTGTCCCGCTGCGCCTGACTTGGCGGTCACGACGTCGGCCACCGACACCTTGATACCGACTGCCGCCAGGATCTTGTTCAGATCGGGCACACCCTTGGTGCGAGCGTGAACGCCCTCAGAATCGATCGTCACCTTGCGGCCCATCACGCTCGCGCCGGCGACCGTCGTCGTGCCCGTGAACTTCGCCGTCACCGCGTCGGAGACACCGGTGAGGTCCGTCGTGATCGCGTCGATCTTGATCAGGCCGAGCAGGTTGAAGCCCGCCGCGCGCACGATGGAATGCGCCGTGACGGTTTTGCCATCCGTCTTCGTCGACGACTCGGCGGTCACCGTGCCGAAGTTGGCGATCGCACCAGCGTCAGCCCCCGGCATCGACGCCACCGAGCGAGAGCTGTCGTCGCGGGCCTCGGCCCGCGAAGTGAGGCCCGGTGAGGGATTCTGCTCGACGACCGGCTCACCGACCGCGGAGCTTGCACTGATGCGAAACGGCCACTGCGGAATCGTGCCGGTGGGGTACTTCGCAGTGGCCTGCGACAACAGCGCGTCGGGATTGGCCAGAAGGTCGCCGGGATACGCGATGCCGGCCCGGGCGAACGTGACCGGTCCCGAAGTGATCGTCGCCAGCGTGTCGGGCGAGCCGAGATCGACGGGCGGACCGGTCGGCAGCAATCCCTTGGGGGCGTACTGCACGTGCAATCCGGAGGAAGCCGCGGACCCCTTCAGGCCGCCGAGTTCCGACGTGTCGGCCGTCGCGCGACCACCCCAGGTCACCGCGGCGCCCAGCACCGCCACGAAGATCACCGCACGCCGAATCACGCCTGCACCTCCTGCAGTTTCGCATCAGTGCGCGACGGCGCAGCCGCGCGCGGCACTCGCGCCGAACGGGTGAGGCGCCGGACATTGTCGAGCAGGAAGCCGGCGACGCCGTTGGGTTGGCGGCCGAGTGAGATGGCGAGGGCACCCACGCCGATGAAGACGACGCCACCCAAGCTCGAATAGGTCGACTGCGCGTACTGCAAACCGGCGTACAGGGCGCCGGCGATGAGTGCACCGGCGACCGTCGTGATGCCACCGACGTAGGCAAACAGAACGATCACGAGGCTGTTGACCGGTTCGAACTGACTGCCCTGCGCGGCGCCGGTCAGACCACCCAGCAACGCGCCCGAACAACCGGCGATGAAGCCGGAGAGCACGAAGATGCCGATCTTCGCGGGTCGCACCCGCGCTCCGAGCGTGGCGGCGGCAAGCTCGCTGTCGCGTACGGCAGTGAGAATGCGGCCATACCAACTACGCCGAACGGCCCCGACGAGGATCGCCAGCAGCGCGAACACGACCGCGCAGAACACCGCGAAGGCGGTGTCGGACTGCGTGGAGATACCGAGGATCTCGGGACGGCCGATGGCGACACCGCCGAGCCCGAAAACCTTCGAATGCCCGAGCACGACCTCCCGGCCGGCGAGCGCGAAACCGAAGGTGCTGAGCGCGAGGTGCAGGCCACGAAGACGGACCGCGGGCAGCGCAACCAGCGCGGCGGCGAAGCCACCGACCACGCCACCGAGCAACATGCCCGTGATCGTGTGACCCTCGTTGATCTGGCCAGCACAGAAAGCGCCGAGACCGACGAACAAGTACTGCGTGAGCGACACCTGGCCGCTGAGCCCCGTGAGGGCGACCAGAGAGAGACAGATCGTCGCGATGACAAGCGCCTGGATCACGTACGTGCCGACCCGAATCGACGCGACGTTCATCGCGACGGCGGTGACCGCGACGAGTACGGCGCCGTAGATCGCCGAACGGGAGAACGTCGGCACCCTTGGTTCGTCGCGTCCGATGACTCGGCCGGCCGCCAGTCGGAACGAGGGGACCAACAGAACGGCGACGATGAGAAAGATGCCCGGGATCGCGAGACGGAACCGGAGGAACCATTCCGCGTCGGGTGCGAGCCACGTGACGTTGGTGAGCTCCTGGATGAGACCAAGCAGCAGGGCGCCGACGATTGTCATCGGGAAGCTCGTGAGCCGACCGATCATCGCCGCGCCGTACGCGTTGAGCACGAGCAGCACCAAGACCGTTGCGTTCAGGCTCTGCCCACCGGCGAACAACACTCCACCGAGCGCGGCGAGCATGAACCCGATCGCCCAGCTGCAGCGAGCGACGAACACCGAGCGCACGCCGTTGAGTCCCGCCAGTTCGCGGTCGTCGACCACGGCGCGCATGCGCGCCCCGAGCGCCGTTTGGAAGAGCAAAACGCGCAGGCCCCACGCGACCGCGATCGCTACCACGAGGTACGAGATGCGGTCGTACGTGATCGGCACGTCGAGAATCCGGATGCGGTGGTTGCCGAAGAGGAAGGGCATCTGCCGCGCTTCGGTGGGACTGAACAACCGCAACCCGATGCCGAGCAGGGCGACGGTGAGCGCGACCGTGACGACGAGCGATGTCGCCCAATCGGTCCCCTGGAACCGTCGCATCAGGCGTTCGACGACCACACCCATGAGCGGTGCGCCGATGAAGACGACGAGCGCGAATGCAATCGGCGTTGGCACGTTCTGGTCGACGCGCAAGTAGTAGTAGACGAACGCCGCGAGCATGCCCACGGCGCCGTGCGCGAAGTTGAAGACGCCCGTCACGTTGTAGGTGAGCACGAGGCCCATCGACGCAATCGCGTAGACGCAGCCGAGCATGAGCCCGAACAACGTGTACTGGAGCAGTTCGGTCACGCGGAGGCTCCGAGGTACGCGGCGTGGACGGCATCCATCGCCTTCGAGCTCGGCCCGGAGTACACGAGCGAGCCGTGCGCCATCACGTAGGCGTGCGACGCGTACTTGAGACCGATCGTGGCGAACTGCTCGACCGCAAGGACGGAGACACCGACTTCGGCCACGCGGGCGACGGCTTCGTACAGCTGCTCGACGATCAGTGGCGCCAACCCCATCGACAACTCGTCCACGAGGAGCACGGCGGGGTCGGTGCCGAGCCCGCGTGCCAACGCGAGCATCTGACGCTCGCCGCCGGAGAGGTTGCCGGCCATCACGTTCCGCCGCTGCTGGAGCACGGGGAACAGCGTGAACGCGACTTCGCGCAATCGACTGAGGTCAGCCCCGCCCGAGGCCGCGACGATCAGGTTGTCGTCGACGCTGAGGTTCGGGAACACCGAGCGGCCTTCACGCACATGGCAGATGCCGATGCGGTTCAGTTCACCCGCACTCGCGTCGTTGACGTGGCGCCCCTGCACATGGCGGCACCCGCGCGTCGGCGTTATCAGCCCGCTCATGACGCCAAGCGTCGTCGTCTTGCCGGCCCCGTTCGGACCGAGCAGTGCCGTCAGCTCACCACGACGAACCGCGATGTCGATGTTGTGCACGACGTCGATGCGGCCGTAGCCCGCGTCGACCGAGCGCAACTCGATGGGCGGCGGAGCTGATTCGCTCAACAGAGGAACCCGGATGACGCCGGCACGACGCGCTTCCATTTGCCGGCCGTCAGCTTCAAGCCGACCACGCAGTTGTTCGACTTCTCGGTGCCGAATTCGATCGGGCCGAACATGCCGTCGCCGTCGTAGGACTTGATCGCCTTCATCGTGTTGACCAACGACTCGCGTGAGATCGGGCCCGTCGACGCCTCCAGAGAGTCGAAGAACACCTTGCTTGCGGCCCAGGAGTCGGCGGCGAAGGAGTCGAGCGGTTCGCCGGACGCGACCCGCTGCATCCATTCCACGAAGTGCTTCAGCTCCGGATTGACACCGGCCTCCTCGTTGGGCAGCCAGCGGATGAACGTGTAGGCGCCATCGGCCGCGCTACCCGCCTGCTCCGCGAAATTCGTGCCATAGGCGAAGATGAAGTACTCGGCGAACTTGAGCTTGGCGCCCGCGTCCTTGAGCGCGTTGGCCATCGAGACGTTGGCGTCGGTCGGGGCGGTGAACCACATGTAGTCGGCACCGCTGTTGACGACCGATCGCGCCGCCGAGTCGTAGCTCAGCGTGCTGAGGGGCAGGGCCTGCACCTGCACGACGTTGATCCCCGCCGCCTTCATCAGGGCGATGTGATTGTTGGCTTCGAGGCGGGACTGGTCCGTGTCCAGGTAGACGACCGACGCCTTCGTGCCGCCCTGCGACTTGATCCACTCGTACTTCTTCGTCGGCGCGTTGATGTTCTTGTAGGGAGGGTTGATGTCGAAGACCGTCGAAACGGCCGACGCCCGGTCTGCACTCGGCACAGTCACGCCGGGCAGCTTTTGCGCTTCGACGAGGTCGGCCCCACCGTTGTCGCCCAACGCGAAGCCGCCAATGATGCCGAGAATCTTCGGACCGATCTCGGTCACGATCTGCCGGTACTGCGAATTGTCGGTGCCGTCGTCGGCCGACTTCAACACGATCTGCCGTCCGCACACTCCACCGGTCGCATTGCGGAACGCCACATAGGAACGGGCACCCGCCGCGGCAGAAGCCGAGATACCCGGCACCGGACCGGACAACGAGTTGATCGAAGCCACCGTGATCGTCTTGTCGGTCACACCGGGCGCATTCGACGCCGCCGCGCACGGCTTGGCGCCGGCCTGCGTGTTGGCCTTGCCACCCGAGCCCGTTGAAGAGCCCGAACCGGTGCTCGAACCGTTCGAACCAGCGGAGGCGCCGTTGCCGCCCAAGGCTTCGCCGTCGGAGGCCTCGCTGTCGGTTCCGTTCGAGGAACCAGACCCGGAGTTCGAAGAACCAACCGTCAACGAACGCGCATTGCGCGCCTTGATGGCCGCGCGCTGTTCGTCGGTCCAACGTGAGCCACACGCACTCGTCGCTACCAGCGAAAGCGCGAGGAGCAGCCCAATGCGGACGCGGGCAGACTTCTTCACCAACTCCCCCTCCCTGACTACTGCGTAGCGAACCGTAGCGTATCTTTCGATGTCAAAACAGTTTTGGCATCGTCATTCTCACAGAACGATAGTGTGATTCTCATGCGCGTGGTGGTCGTCGGGGCATCGAGTGGTTTGGGCCGTTGCATTGCGGTCGGATTGGGCCAAGCGGGGGAAAGCGTGGCGTTGCTGGCGCGTCGTCGAGACCGCATCACCGACGCCGCTGCCGAGGCCGGAAACGGCGCGGTCGCCATCGAGTGCGACGCAACCGACGAGGCGAAGTGCAAGGCCGCCATCGACGAAGCGGCCGCCGCTCTCGGCGGCATCGACGCGCTCGTCTACACGCCGGGCGTCGGCCCACTGGCACGCATCGAAGACCTCACGCCCCAGCAGTGGCGCGACGCGTTCGAGACCAACGTGGTCGGTGCCGCGGTCACCACCACCGCCGCGCTGCCGTATCTGAAGGAGTCGCAGGGCGTCGCCGCGTTTCTGTCGACCGTGAGCGCATCTCAGACTCCGCCCTGGCCCGGCCTCGCCGCGTACGCCGTGACGAAGGCTGCGCTCGACAAGATGGTCGACGCCTGGCGCGCCGAGCATTCGTCGGTCGGCTTCACGCGTGTGGTCGTCGGTGACTGCGCCGGCGGCGAGGGTGACGCGATGACCGAGTTCGCCAACGGTTGGGACGAGGAGCTGCGCAACGAGCTCATCCCCCAGTGGTTCCAGAAGGGCTACCTCGCCGGCAATCTGATGCCGGTGCAGCGACTCGTCGATGTCGTGCACATGGTGCTCCGGGCGGGCGCGGTGGACTCGATCCCGTCGATCGTCGCCGCGCCCCGTCCTATGTTCTGAGCGCCGCTTCGTTCAGAGCGGCGTGACGCGTGGCCATCGGCTCGGTGAGATCGCCGTGCGTGATGACGTACCGCTCACCGGTCAGGATCGCCTCGACCACCCCAGCCGCGGCCTCCTCGGGCGTGGCCAGCATCGTGGACATGTTGGGATTGCTGGCGAACATCGCCTGAAAGTCCTCGGGCGACGCGACGGGCCGCGCGACGTTCGCCGGCTGCGCCTCCTGACTCGTCTCGAGATGCCGCGAGATCATCCCGGAGGGGAACACGACGGTCACGCTGATGCCGTCGGGCGCGAGTTCGAGTCGCAGCGTTTCGGCGAGGCCCCACACCGCGAACTTGCTCGCCTGATACGCACCGAGATGCGCCGCCGGGTCGAAGACCGACGACGACGTGGTGAACGCGAGATGCGGTTCGGGCGACTTCCGCAGCAGCGGAAGGAAGGCGCGAGCCACACGAGCAGAGCCGATCACGTTGACGTCCAACACCCAGCGCCACTCGTCGTCGGTGAAGTCGGACACCGCGCCGAAAAGCTGCACGCCGACGTTCGAGATCACGACGTCGGCGCCGCCGAGTTCGCGTTCGACCGCCGCCGCGGCGGCGGTGACGCTGGCCGCATCCGACACGTCGACCGCGAGGCCCAGGCCATCGAGTGACGCCGCTTCGGCCCGGACCCGGTCGGCGTCGCGGTCCAGCAGCGCGACGCGCAGACCCAGCTCGGCACATTGTCGGGCCATCGCGAGGCCAAGCCCCGATGCGGCACCGGTGACGACCGCAACGCTCACGGCGTCGTGAAGTCCATGTGGAGACGAGTCAGCGTCGAGGTCTTGATCTTCCACACACCATCGAGCTTCTCGTAGCTCTCGTGGTAGTGGCCGTAGCCGTCGAGGCGAACGCCGCCCGGGAAGATCACGATGTCGTTGAGCGCCCAGATGCCTCTCGCCGTGGTGTCGGACGTGATCTCGATCTCGGGCGTGTGGCCCTGGTGCACGGTGGTGGCGCCGCCGAGTGTTTCCTCGATGAACGCCATGAACGCGTCGGCCCCTTCGACGACGTTGCCACCCGACGCCGTCGTGTCGATGACGACGTCGTCCGCGAAAACCTGACGCATGGACGCCCAGTCCTTCGTGTCCATGGTGCGGAAGTAGCGCGCCTTCAGCTGCCGGATGGCTTCGAGGTCGTCCACCTCGTCGCTACTTCACGAAGGCAGGCAACGACTCCCAGCCGCGCACGGTAGACGTTCGCGCCTGCACCGCGTTGTCGTAGTCGACGTCCCACTCGGGGAACCGCGTGAGCACTTCGTCGAGCGCGACGCGTCCTTCGAGACGGGCGAGCGCGGCGCCGAGGCAGAAGTGCACGCCGAAGCCGAAGGACAGATGCGCTTCGGCTTTGCGGTGGATGTCGAACTGATCGGGGTTGGTGAACTTGCGATCGTCCCGGTTGGCGCTGGCGTTGAGCAACAAAATGGCCGACCCCTCGGGGATCGTCTGGCCGTGGTGCTCGACGTCGTGGGTGACGAGGCGACCCTGCACGGGCGAGGGCGGTTCGTACCGCAGCAACTCCTCGATGGCGCCGGGAATGAGGCTGCGATCGGCGACGAGTTCGGCGCGCTGGTCGGGATGCTCGGCGAGCACCTTGCCCGTCCAGCCGATGAGGCGCTGCGTGGTTTCGTTGCCGGCACCGGCGATCAGCGTGAGGTAACTGAGAATCTCTTCGCGAGTGAGGTTACGGGTGACGCCGTTCTCGTCTTCGAACTCGGCCTGCAGCAACTCGGTCATCAGGTCGTCCGACGGGTTGTTGGCGCGCCAGTCGATGTAGTCGGCGAACTGCGAGCCCGCATCGTCGCCGTAGCCCTGGAAGTTCGGCATCTCGCCCTCTTCGAGCTTGAGGCCGCTCATCACGCTGTCGCGGATTGCCTCTTGGTCCGACTCGGGAATGCCGAGAAGAAAGCCGATCGTCCGCATCGGCATCTGCGCTCCGAGGTCGGCGATGAAGTCGAACTTGTCGGTACCGCGCAACGGATCGAGCGTGCGGGCGCAGTACTCGCGCACCTTCGGCTCGATCGCCGCCATCTTCTTCGGCGTGAAGACGCGCGAGAGCAGGCTGCGGTGGCGATCGTGCTGGGGCGGGTCTTCGAAGATGAAGATGCCGGGAGGCAACTCGATGCCCGACTTGATGAGCTCGAGCAGCGTTCCTTTGGCGGAGCTGTACGTCTTGACGTCGAGGAGACCCTTTTCGACGTCTTCGTATCGGCTCAACGCGTAGAAGTCGTGCTTCTCGTTGTAATAGAGCGGCGACTCTTCACGGAGCCGCCTCCAGATCGGATACGGGTCCGTGTCGATGACGAAATCGAAGGGGTCGTAATACAGATCCGGGTCTGTCGCAGTCATCAGACGCGGACGATACACCCTTGATCACGGGAATGAGATTCGGATTACACTTCTGTGAGAACGCCATTATCGTTTGACGTCGAAAGGAGGGGAATGTGCGGATCGGCGTGATGATCGGGCCCGAGCGAGGCCGTTACGCAACGAAGGTTTCGCGGTTGCAGAGCGACGCCGAGTGGGCGGAAGCCTCCGGGTTCACTTCGATGTGGATCCCCCAGATCCCCGACGAGTTCGACGCGCTGACCGCAGCGACCATCGCGGGGCTGTCGACGTCGACGATCGAGATCGGCACCGCGGTCGTGCCGCTGCAACCGCGTCACCCGATTGCGTTGGCCCAACAGGCGCTGTCGACGAACGCGGCCCTCGCGGGACGCTTGGCCCTTGGGCTGGGCGTGTCCCATCACTGGATCATCGACGAGATGCTCGGTCTCCCCTACGAAAAGCCGGCGGCGACGGTCCGGTCGTATCTCGACGTACTCGACGCCGCCTTCGGCGGACCGGGTGTCGTGTCGGTGACCAACGAACAGTTCCGCGTGAACAATCCCCTCGACATCACCGACCTGCCCGCGCCGCAGGTACTGCTGGCGGCGCTGGGACCCGTCATGCTGCAGATCTGCGGCGAGCGGACCGACGGCACGATCCTGTGGCTGGCCGACGAGAAGGCGATCGAGTCCCACGTCGCGCCGCGCCTCAATGCTGCGGCGGCCGGCGCCGGTCGACCGACGCCACGGATCGTGGCCGGTGTGCCGGTGTGTGTGTGCGCCGACTCGGAGGTCGACGTCGCAATCGAGCGCGCCAACCGGTTGCTCTCCGAAGCCGAGGTTTCGCCGAACTACCAGAAGCTCTTGGACCTCGGCAACGCCCAGTCCGTCGGCGACATTCTCGCGGCGGGCACCGAGGCATCGGTCGAGAAGCGCCTGCGCGCGTTCGCCGACGCCGGGGTCACCGACCTCTCCGTCCGCGTCGTGCCGATCGGCGACAACCGCGACGAACTCATTGCGTCACGCGATCGCACGCGGGCGTACCTGACCTCACTCAACGGCAACCTCTAGGAGTCACCGTGCTCGACATTCCCGTCTTCGACGCCGACAACCACTTCTACGAGACGAAGGACTCGCTCACGAAGTTCCTGCCCGAGCGGTACAAGACCGCGGTCGACTACGTCGACATTCGTGGCCGCACGAAGATCATGATCCGCGGCGTCGTCAGCGAGTACATCCCGAACCCGACGTTCGACGTCGTGGCTCGTCCCGGCGCACAAGAGGATTACTTCCGGCACGGCAACCCGGAGGGCAAGTCGCGCCGCGAGATCTACGGCGAACCCATGCGCTCCATCCCCGCGTTCCGTAATCCCGAGGACCGCATGAAGCTGATGGACGAGCAGGGCATCGACCGCACGCTGATGTTCCCCACGCTCGCGTCGTTGGTCGAAGAACGCATGAGGGACGATCCCGAACTGACCCACGTCGTCATCCACGCGCTGAACGAGTGGATCCACGAGACGTGGAGCTTCAACTACCAGGAGCGCATCTTCTCGACGCCGGTCATCACCCTGCCGATCGTCGAGAAGGCCATCGCCGAATTCGAGTGGTGCGTCGAGCGCGGGGCCAAGGCCGTGCTGATCCGTCCCGCGCCGGCGTGGGGCATTCGGGGGCCGCGTTCGTTCGCCCTCGAAGAGTTCGACCCGTTGTGGAAGCTGGTCGAGGAGTCGGGCGTGTTGGTCGCGATGCACTCGTCGGACTCCGGTTACGAGCGCTACACCAACGACTGGATGGGCTCGCAGACGGAGTTCCTTCCCTTCCAGCCGCAGGCGTACCGCTTGTTGTCCCAATGGCGACCGGTCGAGGACGCCGTTGCTTCGTTCATCGTGCACGGCGCGCTCTCGCGCTTTCCGAAGCTCAAGGTCGCGGTGATCGAGAACGGTTCGTCGTGGGTCGAGCCGCTGATGAAGAACCTGGCCGACGTCTACAAGAAGATGCCCCAGGACTTCCTCGAGAACCCGATCGAGGTGTTGAAGCGCCAGATCCACGTGTCGCCCTTCTGGGAGGAGGACCTCGGCGCGCTGTCCGACCTCATCGGCGAGGACCGCGTGCTGTTCGGCTCTGACTACCCGCACCCCGAGGGCCTCGCCGACCCGGCGTCGTACACGAAGCAACTCGAGGGCCAGCCCGAAGAACGCGTGCGCAAGATCATGGGCGGCAATCTCGCTCGACTTCTGGGCGTCGATGCCGCTGCACGCTTCGCTTGATCGCGCCGCGGCGCGCTTCGGCGACCGCGTCGCGATCCGCACCAGCGACCGCGACTATTCGTGGAACGAGTTGGTCGCCGGTCGCGACGCCTTCGCGGCCACGCTTCGCGTCGAATCGGGAGATCGCGTCGCCCTACAGATGACGAACCGCGTCGAGTTCGTCTTCGCCGTCAACGCGATTTCGATGCTCGGCGCCGCCGCCGTCCTCATCTCCCCCGCCTGGAAACAGCGAGAAGTCGACCACGCCCTCGCGCTCACGCAACCGGTTGCGCTCGTCACCGACGACACCCTCCCCGACTTTGCACGCATTGGGACAGACCGTTCTGTCCCAATGCGTGCAAAGTCGGCAGGGGACGAGGACGACGAGGCGATTCTGGTGTTTTCGTCGGGGACGACGGGGATGCCGAAGGCGGTGCGGCACACGCACGGGTCGTTGGCGGCGGGCACGCGTCACTGGATCGACGTGCTCGGTCTGACGGGTGAGGACCGCTTCCAAGTGGCCACTCCCCCGTCGCACATCCTCGGATTGCTGAACCTGCTCGCCGCCGCGGAAGCGGGCGCCACGGTTCGCCTGCACGCGCGCTTCGATCTCGACGAAGTGCTGCGCTGCATCGAGGCCGATCGCATCACGCTCGAGATGGCCGTCGCTCCGATCGCGCTCGCATTGGCGAACCATCCACATCTCGAGGACTACGACCTGTCGTCGCTGCGCTTCATCATGTGGGGCGCGACGCCCGTAACGCAGAGCGTGGCCGAGCTCGTCACCAAGCGGACGGGTGTGAGCTGGCTGCCCGCTTACGGCGCCAGCGAGTTCCCCGTCATCGCGTGCAATCCGCTCGACGGAGCGCGCCTCGATTCGGCCGGCCGCGCGCCCGAGGGTGTCGAGCTACGGGTGGTCGACGGCGAGATACAGGCTCGCGGCGACAGCGTGATGGCCGGCTACCTCCCCGAGGAAGCGAACGCCGACGCATTCGACGACGGATGGTTCCGCACCGGCGACGTCGGTTACATCGAGGACGGCTGGGTGCACCTCACCGACCGCTCCAAAGAGATGATCAAGGTCAACGCGTTCCAGGTGGCGCCGGCCGAGATCGAAGCCGTGCTTCACGGACACCCTGACGTGCGCGACTGCGCCGTGTTCGGTATCGCCGACGTACGCACGGGCGAAGCCCCGGTCGCGGCCGTGCAGTTGGCCGAGGGCGCGACGGTGACCGACGAGGACCTGATCGAGTTGGTGCGCACGTCGCTCGCCACCTACAAACAACTACGTCATCTCGTCGTGGTCGACGAGATCCCCCGCCTGCCGTCGGGCAAGGTGCTGCGTCGCACCTTGAAAGACGAGTGGGCACCGAAGCTGGAGAGCTGATGGATTTCACCCTCACCGAGGAACAAGAAGAGCTGAGCCGGGTCGTACGCGACCTCGCCGAGAACGAGTGCCCAGCCGAGCTCGTGCGCCGGGTCATGGAGGGCGACGACGACGGCAGCGCGGTCTGGAAGGCGCTGCTCGCCATGGAGCTACCCGGACTCACTGTGCCGGCCGAGCACGGCGGCAGCGGCGCCACGCTGGTCGAACTGTCGTTGGTTCTCGAACAGCTTGGTTGGGCGGCCGACCCGTCGCCCTTCCTCGCGACCACCACGCAGTACCTGCCGCTCGTGCGCGACTGCACAACCGACACGGTTCGCCTCGCGGCAGTGGCAACCGGTACGACGGGCGCGGCGATCTTCGCGCTCGCCGGCATCACCGCGACCCGCGACGGCGACAACTGGGTGTTGGCCGGTTCGGCGCAGCACGTCGTGGATGGAGATCGCGCCGACGACCTCGCCGTCGTCGCCGACACGGGCGAAGGCCTCGGCGTGTTCCTCGTGCCGGGCGCCGATGCCACCCGCGAACGCTCGCCGATGGTCGACACCTCGATGCACGCCGGCCTCGTCACTCTCGACGGCGTGCGCGTGCCCGCCGAGCGCGCCTTCCTCGATCAGGACGACGCCATCGCCCGCGCCTACGACGAAGCAGTCGTCGGCTGGTCCGCCGTCATGGTCGGCGCCTCCCAGCGCGTGTTCGACATGGCGATCGACCACATCCGAAACCGCAAACAGTTCGGCGTGCCGATCGGTTCGTTCCAAGCACTCAAGCACATGGCCGTCGACGCGTACGTCGCGATCGAACGGGCCCGTGCGCTGTACCAGTACGCCGCGCTGGCGATCGCGGAGGACGACTCGCGCCGCGCAGTGGCAGCGTCGCTCGCGAAAGCGGGGGCCGGTGATGCGCAACGCGTCGCCGTGCAACACGGGTTCCAGTTCTTCGGCGCGCTGGGGTACACGTGGGAGAACAACTTGCACCTCTACATGCGACGGGCGAAGGCGGGCGACGCGTTCTGCGGAACCGCCATCGAGCACCGCCGCTTCGCCGCCCTGGCCACGCTGGCCGAGCGCAGCGTCGGAGGTGTGGCATGAGGCTTCAGTTCGACGAAGCCACCGAAGCATTCCGTCGCGAGTTCGACGAGTGGCTCGACGCCAATATGCCCGACGAGTCCGAGGCGAACGAGAAGTCGCGCAACTCCGCGCACGTGCCCGACTGGGCCCGCGCCTGGCAGCGCACGATGTTCGAAGCGGGCTGGCTCGTGCCGGGCAACACGCCCGAGTTCGGCGGGCGCAACGCGAACGTGATCGAGCAGTTCGTGCACATGGAAGAGCTCGGTCGCCGCAAGGTCTACCAGTCGTTCAACCCGCAGGGTCTGTCCATCATCACGCCGTCGATCCTCGCCTTCGGTACCGACGAACAGAAACAGAAGTGGGCGATTCCGGTGTTGCGGGGAGAGAAGACCGCCGCGCTCGGCATGTCCGAGCCCGACGCCGGTTCCGATCTCGCCGGCTTGCGCACGCGAGCGACGCGCGACGGTGACGTGTTTGTGGTCAACGGGCAGAAGGTGTGGACGTCGGGGGCGCACGACGCCGACTTCATCCTCGCCTTCGTGCGCACGGATCCCGACGCGCCGAAGCACAAGGGCATCAGCTGCCTCGTGATCCCGACTGACACGCCCGGCGTCACCCGGCGCCCGTTCGGGTCGCTCATGAATCCCGTCGACTTCGACTTCAACGAAGTGTTCTTCGACGACGCGCGGGTCCCCGTCGAGAACCTGATCGGTGATCTCAACGACGGCTGGCGGGTGGCGACCGGTTCACTCGGCCACGAGCGCGCCTTTCTCTGGCTCGGTTACGCCGACCGCCTCGATGACCTCGTCGAGCGCGGCGCCGAGGTCATCGCCCGCGAAGGCCTCGAGGACGACACGCTCACCCTCGACTGGTACGGCCAGTTGCTCGTCGACCAGCAGGCGCTGCGCCTGCTCGGCTATCGCACGCTCGGCGGCGCCGCCCACGGCATCGAGACACGCGAGCAGTCGATCCTCAAACTGATGGGCAGCGAAGCCGTGCAGAAGGCAACGCTGCACGTCCTCGAAGCGCTTGGGGAGGACGCGCTCGATCCGACGCAGCGCAGCGCGCCGGACGAGCCGTTCAACCTCGACGTGTGGACCGCGCCCTGGTTCGAGCTCTACCTCCGCTCGTTCTCCGTGACCATCGCGGGCGGCACCAGCCAGATCCAACGCAACATCGTCGCCGAACGCGTCCTGGGCCTCCCCCGCTAGCGGTTCTTGTGCTGTTTCGGGGCGCTATAGCGCCCGAAACAGCACAAGAACGCGGGGTTCAGTCGTCGGCGACGGTGTCGCCTGCGCCGGCTTGGATCTTGCGGACCAGGCGGACGAGTTGGTTGAGCTCGTCTTCGGTGAGACCGACGGCGCCGAACAGGTTTTTGTTGAGTTGCTCGACGGACTTGTCGAACAGCTTGCGACCCTTCGGTGTGATCTCGGCGAGCGTGGCCCGGGCGTCGTCGGGGTGCGACACGCGCTTGCACAGGTCCGCCTTTTCGAGCCGGTCGATCGCGTTGGTGACCGTCGCCGGGGTGATCCAGAGCCTCTCACCCAACTTGCCCAGCGTGAGTGGCCCGGTCCAGCGCAGCATGCCGAGTACTTGGTATCGCGCGAAGGTCAGGCCCATAGGCCGCAGGATTTCCGTCGCTTCGTTGAGGAAGATCTGCTCGGCCCGCATGATCGACACGACCGCGGCCATGCCATCCGCAGCGTCGCTCCAGCCCTGATCGACCCATACTTCGCGTGCGGCTTCAACTGGGTCGTACGAAAGCCCCCGTGTCACGCGGTCGAACCTAGCTGGCCGGTGCCCGGCCGATGAGACCATCGGCGGCGAGCTTCACGAGTTCGTCTTCGCCGACGCCGATCGATCGCAGCACCTCGTCGTTGTGCTCGCCGAGCAACGGCGCGTGCCGGCGATGGAGCCGACCCGTTGCGTTGGAGAACCGAATCGGCAAGGTCGCGTGGCGCGCCGGCTTGGCGATCGGGTGGTCGACGGTCTCGAAGAAGCCACGCGCTTGCAGCGGCGGCAACTCACCCTGCTCGTGGGGTTGCATCACCTTGGCGACGGGCACGCCCACCGCCCACAGTGCGTCGACGATGTCATCCGCCGATCGTGTTGCGCACCAGGCGGCAACGTCGTCGTCGACCACCGTCCAGAGCGCAGCGAGCTGCTGCTCGGTGACGACGGAAATCGCGACCCACACGTCGTCACCCTCGGCCGCGAACAGGTCCTGCAGCGGCACGTCGCCTTGGTTTCCCTGCCGCCCGAGGACGACGCCCGTTTCGGCATATTCGACGATCTGCTCCGCCGCGACGTTCAACGCGGCGTCCACCATCGCGGCCTCGACCACGACGCCCTCACCCGTTGCGGCGCGGTGCTCGAGCGCGCGCAGCAGCCCGGCCAGCGCGTGCAAACCCGCGTTCGGGTCGCCCAGGCAATAGGGCGACAACGGGTTGCGATCCGGATAGCCCGTCCGCCACGTCAGGCCCGACGCGTCTTCGATCACAAACGCGAAGGCGGGGTTGTCGCGCCACGGCCCGTCGAGGCCGAAGCCGGGCATCCGCACGGTGACGAGATCCGGCCGCGACAGGTCGAGGCCGAGCTGCTCCATGACACGCGGGGTGAAGTTCTCGACGAGCACGTCGGCGCCGTCGACGAGTTGTTGCAGCAGCTCGCGGCCCCGCGCCGTCTGCAGATCGAGCGTGACGGACTTCTTGTTGGTGTTGAGCCCGGAGAAGATGCCTGACTGCTCCCACCAGTTCGGCTCCTTGAAGCTGAGCCCGGCCAGCATGCGGGTGCCGTCGGGGCGCGTCGTCGATTCGACATGGATCACCTCGGCGCCGAGCATGCCCAGCACGTGGGTCACGAGCGGTCCCGCCCAGAACGCAGTGAGATCGATGACCTTCAACCCGTCGAGCGGGGCCGCGGCGCGCTGCGTCATCGGACGGGAGAAACGCCACGGCGGCACCGGAGCGCCGTCGACGACCGAACGTCGTTCGACGAAGTGGTCCGTCACGGGAATCGTTGCGCCGTTGCCGATGCGGGCGTGCGGGATCCGGAACGCCGACGCCAGCTCGATGATCTCGTCGACAGTGCGCTCCCGCATCCACTCCGCGATGACCGGCGCAAGGTGCGTGCGATTGGCGAAGAGCTTGCGGTCCTCCTGCCACTCCGGATGCCCGACCATGACGCAGAAGTCGAGCCACTGCTGTCCCGTCCCCACGCCGAGGCCGACCAAGCCGTCCTTTGCCGATTCGACGCCCGGCGTCACGGGCGCGCGCCCGCTGCGAAACGGCCGACCCACCATGTCGTAGTACGTGACGGGGAAGTACGTGAGCGTCGACGCGAGCGCTTCCAGGCCCGATACGTCGACCACTTCGGCGCCGCCGCGCGAAATCGACACCATGGTGCCGATGGCGCCGTACAGGCCGGCCATGAATTCGCCAACCTGTCCACCGACGCGCACCGGCGCGCGGTCCGGATATCCGCGACCGAGACCGATCATCGCCCCCGACCACGCCTGCAGCGTGAACTCGGTGACGGGCTTGTCGCTCCAGGGCATGTCCAGACCGAACGGCGTCAGGGTCGTGATGACCGCCTGGGGGGCCGCGGCACGCAGTTCTTCGACCGACCGGGAGGACATCGGGCACCACACGATGGCGTCCGCCGTCGCGAGGTCCACCGACGGTTCGATGCGCTTGTTGCGTGCCAGGAAACGCGCCAGCGCGGTGTCCTCTACCGACTCTGTCTTGACCACCTCGTGACCGAGATCACTGAGGATCTTGGTGCAATAGGCCCCGGCGATCCCCGACGACAGGTCGACGATCATTCGCTGGCGGCGCGACCCTTGCGCGACAACCGCCACTCCGGTGGGAAGCGCTGGTCGAAGTCCTTGACCGCGCCAGTGAGACCCTTGTCGATCGCTTCCTGCGTGGACATCTCGCCGCCTTGATCGAAGCTGCGGTCGGGTCGCGAGTACGACGTCAACGACTCGAGCATGCCGCTCACCAGCGAGCCCATGTATTCGTTCTGCGACTGCTTCATGATCTCGAAGAAGGTCTTCTGCACGAAGATCGTGTCGTTCGAACGGTTCGACGCGCAGGCCGTCGCGTACTTCATGACCTCGTCCTCGAGTTGGTCACGCGGCACGACGCTGTTGATGAAGCCCACCTCGGCCATCTCCGCTGCCGTGAACGGACGACCGGTGAAGACCATCTCCATGAACTTGCGCATGCCGATCATCTGCGCCCACCACCACATGCGCGGGGCGGCGCCCGCGTAACGGAACGCGGCGTGACCGAACAGTGCGTCGTCCGACGCGATCACGAGGTCGGCGTCGCCGGCTTGGTAGAAGTGCCAGCCGTACACGTAGCCCTTGGCTTCGACGATCGAGATCTTCTTGAACTCCTGCAGCGTGCGACAACCACCGCGCGGATCGGTGAACCACGCCTGGGTCGTGAACGCGCCGTGCCGAAAGTTCTTGCGAGGCGGATAGACCACGTCTTCGCCTTCGAGACCGACCTCACGCAGCAAACCGTCGTCGGAGTTCACCGCTTCCATGAACTCGGGCAGGTCCTGGCCGGTGCCGAAGTCCTCGCCCTCGCCGCGCACGATGAGCACCTTCACGTCGTCGTCGACGTTGGCTCGGTGCAACAGCTCGGCGTAGCGCAAACGCATGCCGATCGTCGGCGCGTTCAACGCCTCCGGCCGGTTCAGTGTGATCGTCGCGATCTTCGTCGACGGGTCCTTCGAGTACAGCACCCAGCGCTCGTCGTCTTCTTGCGTCATCAGCCCACCTTTACCGGCAACGTTTCCCAGCCGCGCACGGTTGCGGTGGGCGACAGCGAGATCTTGTCGTAGTCCACGTCCCATGTCGGGAAGCGGTTGAGTACTTCGTCGAGCGCGATGCGGCCTTCGAGACGAGCGAGCGCAGCGCCCAGGCAGAAATGCGCACCGAAGCCGAAGACCACGTGCGTGCCGATCTCACGGTGGATGTCGTAGACGTTCGCGTTCTCCCACCGGCGCTCGTCCCGGTTCGCCGAACCGAGCAGCATCAAGATTGCCGATCCCTCGGGCAGCTTTTGGCCGTGGATCTCGACGTCGCGGTTCACGTACCGGCCGACGTACATCGGCACCGGCTCGTAACGCAGCGTCTCTTCGACGGCGTTCGGGATGAGCGACCGATCGGCGACGAGTTCCGCCCGCTGATCGGGATGCTCGGCCAGCAGCTTGCCCATCCATCCGATCAGGCGCGTGGTGGTCTCGTTGCCGGCGCCGGCGACGACCGAGATGTAGGTCATCAGCTCGCGCCGGGTGAGTTTGCGCGTGGTGCCTGTCTCGTCTTCGAACTCGACGTTGAGCAGTTCCGTCATGATGTCGTCCGACGGGTTCCTCTCCCGCCAGTCGATGTACTCACCGAAGGACTGGTTGATGAACGCGTCGCCCGTGGTGACCTTCATCTTCTCGCCGGGTTTGATGCGCAGGTTCTTGTCGGTGCGGTCGCGCACCGCCTCCTGCTCGGACTCCGGCACACCGAGCAACATGCCGATGACGCGCATGGGCATCTGCGCGCCGAGATCCGCGATGAAGTCGAATCCGTCGTCACCCGCCTCGACGATCGGGTCGAGCGCGTTGGCGCAGAACTCGCGGATCTTCGGTTCGAGGTCGGCGACGCGTCGGGCCGTGAACGCACGGGACAGCAACCGACGGTGAATCGTGTGCGTCGGCGGGTCTTCGAAGATCAGTGTGCCCGGCGGCAACTCCATGTTCGCCTTGATGACTTCGAGCACCGCGCCCCTACCGGAGATGAACGTCTCGTTGTCGCGGAGGCCGGCTTCGACGTCGGCGAAGCGACTGAATGCGTAGAAGTCGTGCGCCTCGTTGTAATAGAGCGGGGCGTCGTTCCGCATCCGCTCGAACATCGGGTAGGGGTCTTCGTTGATCTCGCCATCCCAGGGGTCGTAATAGATGTCCGCCACGAGCTACAGACCGAGGAAGTTCTGCACGTTGGTGCTGACGATCTTCACTGCGTTGTCGACGCCCACCGCGTCGACCAGCGCCTGCACCGACTGCTCGGAGTAACCGAACGTCGACTCGTTGTGCGGGTAGTCGCTCGACCACATCACGCGGTCGACGCCGATGCGGTCGATGAGTTCGAGGCCGAGCGGGTCGACCATGAACGACGCGTACATGTTGTTGTGCCAGTAGTACGACGGCTCGTGGTCGATGTCGTGGTCGGCCATGTGGCGCAGCGACGCGTAGAGGTGCTCGGCGTCTTGGATCGCGGCGGGCACCCAGTTGATGCCGCCCTCGAACCAGCCGACCTTGATCGACGGGTGCCGGTCGAGGATGCCGCCGAAGATGTAGCGGCCGAACATCTCGCGGAACGGCGCAACGTTGTGCATCATCCCGACGAGGATGGAGTTGTCGCGGCAGGGCGACGACAGCGGCGCCTCACCGATGTGATGCGACACGGGCACGCCGCTCTCTTCGACGGCTTCCCAGAAGCCGTACATCGCGGGGCTGTTGAAGTCGATCGGCTTGCCGTCGTCATCCATGCCCGGCTTGAGCGGAAGCCAGAACGTCTTGATGCCAAGGTCCTTCACTTCGGCCAGCGTGCGACGGGCGCCCTCGGCGTCCCACCAGTTGATGATGCCGGCGCCGAAGAACGCACCGCCTGACTCCTCCTGGAGTTCGGCGACGTACTGGTTGTAGGTGCGGAAGCACAGCTCGCGCACGTTCTTGTCGGGCCAGCCCATCAACCCGAGCAGCGCGTTCGGAAACGCGAGCTCGCGATGGATGCCGTCGCTCGCGAGTTCGCGCATGCGGGCGTGAATGTCTTTGGTCGACGAGCCCTCGAGCGGGTCGTACGACATCAGCACCGCCGAGAACTCGCGGGGCAGGAAGCCCTTGCCGTTGACGGCGAGGGTCCACGCGCCGTCGTCGTAGATGACGCGCGGCGCCGCTTCCTTCATGTCGTCGGGGAAACGCTCGTAGAAGATGTCGTCGGCGAGCGAGATGTGGTCGTCGGCCGAGAACACTTGCGTGCCGGCCGGCAACCCGTTGGCTCCGGTCGCCGTGCCCTTGCGGTCCTTGGGAGCGCCGAGCCCCTGCGGCGGATACGTCAGCGTCATAGGGCCAACTTAGTTCGATATCAAACTATCGTCAACGGGCCGCGCCGTTCTGGTGGTCCTGTTCAGGACTGGGCGGCGGCGTGACGGGCGGCGATGTAGCCGAAGACCATCGTGTTGGCGATCGAGGCGCCGGGGCCGAGGTACTTGCGGCCCATCACGGTCGCGGTCGAGTTACCCGTTGCGTACAGACCGGCAATGGGTTGGTCGTCGGTGTCGAGCACGCGGGCGAACTCGTCGGTGACGAGGCCACCGCACGTGCCGATGTCGCCCGGCAGCACCTCGCATGCGTAGAAGGGCCCCTCGTCGATCGGGCCGACGGCCGGGTTGGGAAGCTTGCGGTTGGGATCACCGAGCGAGCGGTTGTAGGCCGACTCGCCGCGGTGAAACTCCGGGTCGAGGCCGTTGCGGGCGTGCACGTTGAAGCTGTCGACGGTTTCCTCGAGCCCGTCCGGATCAATCCCACATACCGAGGCGAGCTCGCGCAAAGTCGCCGCCTTCTTCAGCTTGCCGCTCTCGAGCATCTCCCTGGGGAAGTAGCCCGGGTGCGAGCGGACGTGCGCGTAGCGCTTGCGGTACCGCTCGTCGAAGATCACCCAACACGGCACGGCCTTCGATGTCTTGTTGCGTTCGTACATCGCCTTGCCGACCTCCATGTACGAGTTCGACTCGTTCACGAACCGTCGTCCGTCGGCGTCGACGAAGATCGTGCGCGGGCGTTGGCGAGCTTGGTCGAGCGTCGACTGACCGAACTGGCCGGTGCGCGGCAGCGGCATCCACCAGGCTTCGTCCATCAACGCGGTCTGCGCGTCGACGCCCATCGCGGCGAGGATCGCCTCACCGGTGTCGCCCATGTTCGACATCGACCATTTGCCCTCGTTGGGTTGGTCGCCGCCGTACTGCTGCCGCATCGCCCGATTGCGGGCAAAGCCACCGGCCGCGATGAGCACACCCTTGCGCGCCCGGATCGTGACGGGCGCGCCGTCGTGCACCGTTTTCACGCCGACGACGCGTCCGCCCTCCAGGATCAGTTCCTCGAGCGGCGCCTCGGTCCACACCGGAATGGCCTTGTCGGTGGCGATCTTCAGCAGCTGACCGATCAGCGACGCGCCGTTCGTGAGCACCGCCCGACCCGTCGCCTTGCCCAGCACGGTACGGATCGCGACGCGCGCCGAGATCGCGAACGCCTTCAGCGAGCGGTTGTAGTTCGACAGCGAGCGCGCCTCGTTGGTCATCACCGCCATGCCGAGTGACTGCGCGAGGCCGGACTGAAGTTTCGTGCGCAGCGGGCCGAGTTTCTTGCCGTTCCACGGCTTCGGCTCCAGCCCGCGTCCGTGATCAGAACCGCCCTTGGCGTTGGAGTAATAGTCCGAGTACCCCGGGCACGTGACGAGGGGCAGGCCTTGCTGCTCGAGGAACCTGACCATGTTGGGCCCCTCGGTCAGGAACGCGTGACGCCGCTCATACGACGAGCAGATCCCGACATCGCCCACCACCGCTTCGAAGTGCGCCATCGCGTCTTCGTAGGAATCGCTCGGCATCTTCGAGTGGTTCGGCACCCACAGGATGCCGCCCGACATGCACGTCGATCCCCCGATGAGGGGCTGCTTCTCCAGCACCAGTGCGCTCGCGCCTGCGTCGTGCGCGGCGAGCGCGGCCACCATGCCGCCGCCGCCCGAGCCGACGATGACGAAATCGAATTCGAATTCGTCGTCCACGTCGGTCATGCGATCTCGAGGTGCAGGCTCGACAGGCCGCGGAGGAAATAGGTCGGCAGGTAGCTCCACCGACGATCGTCGGCGGGACCGTGCTCGGTCTCGTTGATCCCGATCGAACTCGTGCGGTCGAACAACCGGTTGAGGGTTACCCGCGCCTCGGCCCGCGCCAGGTGAGCGCCGGCGCAGTGGTGGATGCCGTGGCCGAAGGCACAGTGCAACTTGGCGTTGTCGCGAGCGGGGTCGAAGGTGGCTGGGTCGGTGAACTTGCGAGGGTCGCGATTGGCGGCTCCCGGCAGCAACAGCATCGACGAACCGGCCGGCACCTTCACGCCCGCGACCTCCGTCGTCACCTTCGCCATACGAAACTGCGCGCGTAACGGGGACTCGAACCGCAGCGTCTCCTCGATGAAGTTCGGAATCGCGTCGCGGTTGTCGCGCAAGTGCTTCTGCACGTCCTGACGCTCGGCGAGCAGCCGCAGCGCGAACGACAACAACCGCACCGTCGTCTCCTGCCCTCCGCTGAACAGGTTGGCGGCGAGCAGCGCGACGTCGTCGACTGTCGGCGTGGAACCGTCGGGAAACGTGGCCGTGGCCATCGCGGTGAGGATGTCGTTGCGCGGATTGGCGCGGCGGTCTTCCACGTAGGCCGCGAACGCGCTGTAGAGGAACTCGAGGGGCTTGTGCGACGTCGTGCCGGCGATGTTCGTGAACCCCTCGGCGAACCCGGCGTGGTCCTCCTGCGGGACGCCTTCGAGGTCCGCTACGACGAGCAACGTGTAGGGCGCGGCGAAGTCGCGAATGAACTCGACCGAGCGCTTCGCCAGCATCGGGTCGATCAGCTCGTCGGCGTAGCGCCACATGAACTCTTCGTTTTCCCGCAACCGGCCGGGCGTCAGCAGGCGCATCATCAGGCCGCGGTGCTCGGCGTGCTTGGGCGGGTCGAACGACGGGAGCTGATCGCTGAACGGGAACACGTCGCGGTGCTCGTCGATGATGGCGGTGACGTCGTCGCCCTCCACCGGCACCGGGAACTTCACGAACGGACCGGCGATCACGTTGCACGACGAGAACTGCGTGGTGTCGTGGTACACCGACAACGCCTCCTCGTAGCCCGTCACCATGAACGCGCCGAAGTGCGGCTCCTGGAACACCGGCGACTGCGCCCGCAGCGCGTCGTAGTACGCGTACGGGTCGTCCTGGACGTCCTTGTCGCGGAAGTAGTTGACCGACAGCAGATCGCTCACGCCGCAGATACTACGACGTCGAACTATTCGTTACTAGACCGCGACGATCTCGACCAGACCTTCCAGTGCCGCAAAGTCCTTCGGGTTCCGGGTGAAGAGAGGCAGCCCTTCGGCGAGCGCCGTGGCGGCGATCATGAGGTCGACGGCTTGCGCGCCACGTGGCTGGCGGCCGGTGCCGAGCGCCGCTGCGTAGATGCGGCCATACGCCCTCGCAGCGTTCGGTCCGAACGCGATCGGGTTCAGAGAGGCCTCGATCCGCTGGAGCCGCTCCTGGCGCTCACCGCGAACCGCGGCAGTCGTTGCCGCGTGCGGGCCAGCGGCCAACTCGGCCAAGGTCAGCGTGCTGATCGTGAAGTCGACCGGTAAGTCCTGTGGTTTGACGCGCTCGTGATCGATCACGACGGACGTGTCCAGCAGCCCCCGCGGGTACTTCGCTTGGTTATTCACGTGGCGGTTTGACCTCGTAGCTCGCAACCGCCTCGAGGTCAGCGCGTAGTTGTCGGAAGTCGACGGCGGGAGCTCCGCGCATTTCTTCAAGGAAGTCCGCAGTCGGGGTGAACTGGCGGCGGCGGAATGGCCGCAACTCGCCAACCGGCACACCATTGCGTGTCACCACGAACTCGTCGCCCGCCTCGAGCGCTCGCATGATCTCGCCGCTCTGATTTCGCAGCTCGCGCTGCGTGATTTCACGCCGCATGCCGTCACCGTAGCACCCTGTGCTACACGGCAAATCGTCGATGTCGCTGAACAGGTCGTCGTTCCGGAAGGCGGCCCCGGGCTCCAACGTCATGGGCGCCGAGGACGGCGGGCGCAGGTTGGCGATCCCGTCGTGCCGCCCGTATTCGAGCGTGAAGTTGCCGACCGACTTCGACGGGTCGGAGGGGCGAGAGAAGCGGTAGGTGCGTCCGCGCTCGTCGGCGAACAAGTGGCGCCCCGTCGGCTCGTAGACGAAGACGTGGATTGCGAGCTTGGATCCGCGGTCGATCGTTTCGACGAAGTGCAGCTGGTTGGAATCGAACCAGCGAACCGAATCGTCGTAGCGAACGCCCGCAGTGATCAGCGCGAACAGGGCGTCGATGTCCACGGCAGCAGTCGGGTGCGAAATGGGGTTGGCGGACACGGGTACTCCTCGGACTTGCGGTGCTGGAGGACGGCGTGAGCCGACGATGAGGCGAGTATGCCGAAGGGGTGTGACGAGTTAGCGGTCGGGGCCGAGATCGAGCAGGCGGCGGGCGACGATGTTGCGCTGGATCTCGGCCGAGCCGCCGTAGATGGTCGCGGCACGCGAGTAGAGGAACTCAGCCCGCCACTCGTCCATGTCGCCGCTGGCGCCGAAGAGGATGTCCTCGCCCAACACATCGAGCGCGACGTCGAACACGGCCTGCTCCGTCGTCGCCAACAGGATCTTGTCGATCGACGTCTCGGCGCCGAGTTGGCCGCCGTCGTGCAGCCGATACTGCGTGGCTCGCGACCGGGCCCGGAACGCGAAGACCATCTGCGCGACCTCACCAAGTCGCGCCGCATCGATGGGCTTGCCAGTCGCGACGAGCTCGTCCAGGCGGCGCTGCAGAAACGCGCCGCGGTGCCAGAGCGCGGTCGAGCGCTCGTAGGGCAGCAAGTCCATGGCGACGGACCAGCCCTGGCCCTCCTCGCCCAGCCGGCGCGACGAAGGCACGAACACGTCGTCGAAGAACACCTCGGCGAACTCGTCGAGGCCGTGCATCGTGTCGAACGGTCGCACCGTGAGACCCGGCGAGTCCATGTCGACGAAGAACGCGGTGATGCCCTTGTGCATCGAGTCGGGCGCACCCGTACGCGTCAGGAGCACGCAGCGTTGCGCGTGGTGCGCGAAGGACGTCCACACCTTCTGCCCGTTGACGACGTAGCCACCTTCGGTCGCGACCGCGCGCGTCGTGAGGGCAGCCAGGTTCGAACCGGTCGACGGCTCGCTGAAGCCCTGACACCAGGTCTCGTCACCGCGCAACAAGCGCGGCACCATCTCGGCCGCGAGCTCCGGCTGTGCGAAGTCGATCATCGTGGGCGCCAGCACTTCGGTCATCGAATACGCGCCGGGATCGACGAGGCCGCGCACGTTCAGCGCCTCGCCGAGGTACGCCCGCAACAGCGCCGAGCCGCCGAAACCGCCGACGCGCTCGGGCCAGCCCCACCGATTCCAGCCGGCGTCGTACGCGAGGCGCTTGACCTTGGCGAGTTGGTTCAGGTGATCGGCCAGCGTGCCGAAGCCGTCGTAGCTGGGCGCCAACGCCGACGCGTTCTCGTCGAGCCACGCGTCGAGAGACGAGCGGAACTCGTCGAGTTCCACTTACTCCCCCGGCGTGGGACGCGTTGGGTCGTGCGGCTTGCCGTGATCGGCGGTGCCGCTGCGGCGCTGGAACGTCATCGACCGCGTCTTCAACCGCCAGCCCTTGTCCGTGCGCTCGTAGGAATCGGTGTACCAACCGATGCGCATGTTGTGGTTCGTCTGGTCGATGAAGCACAGCGTCTGGAAGCCGGTGCCTTTGTCGCCGTCGAGCGTGAGCGACGGCGTGCCCGTCATGAACAGTCCCTTGGGCGCGGCCTCCACCAGCGTCGGAAAGTCCTTGAGCGCGTAGACGTCGCCGAACGCGCTGTAGGTGCCGTCGGGCGTGAACACTTCGATCACGGCGTCGATGTCGTTGCGCGTCATGCCGACCGCGTACGCCGCGAGCAGCTGCTCGATCTCGATGATGTCGGCCATCAACGCTTGGTCCATGACGCTCCTAGAAGTCGTAGTTGACGACCAACGTGTCCGACGTCGGTTCGGACTGACACGTGAGTATGAAGCCGTCGGCGAGATCCTGCTCAGTGAGCACGTCGTTGACGCGCATCGTCACCGTCCCCTCGTCGAGGTGGGCCATGCACGTCGCACAGTTGCCCTGCTCACACGACGACGGCGGCGTCAGCCCCGCTTGCCGCGCGGCCTGCAGCAGCACGGTTCCGGGGTGATACGTCGTCGTGACCTTGCGGCCGTTCTGAAGAAAGGTGATCTCGATGGCCGCCACGATAATCGCATTCTCATTTTTCGACAACGCCATACGCGTTACGCTTCGCCGGTGCGACGACTCATCACGATCGCGGCGGGGGCGCTGCTGCTTCTCGGCTTCTCGCCAGCGGTCACGCCGGCTCATGCGAACGCCGGCTGCGGCGCCGACGACATGCCCGAGACCGGCATCCAAGGAGAAGTACCGGCCATCGACCAAGCCGACAGCCGTGCCGACCTTGGTTACAACTGCGGCGTCGCTCTCGTCGGGTACAACAGCCTTGGCAGCCGGGGGGCGAACGGCAACATGGCCTGGTCGGGCCACTGCGCGTACATCACGGGTAAGGGCGTCGCTGTTGTCGACGTGAAGGATCCGGCGAAGCCTCAGTTCGTCCGCACCCTGCACGGCCCCGGCTCCGATGCCTCCATCGAAACGATCGCGGCGATCGACGCCGGTGATCGCCATCTGCTGGCGGCCGGTAAGTACGGCCTGGCCGGGGCCAAGCAGTTCCCCGGTGTGGGCCCCGTCGACTTCTACGACGTGACCAACTGCGCGAAGCCCAAGAAGCTGTCGACGCTCGATGTGCCGCACAACGTCCACAACCTGACCTTTTCGGCCGACGGCCAGCGCCTCTACGCAACGCTGCCCTTGCAGGTGATCGACGTCGCCAACCCGCGCGCCCCGAAGCTGATCGGCAACCCCGAAGACGACATGCACGCGCAGGGCTTCGATCACCTCTACTACGCGCACGAGGCATGGCCGAGCCCCGACGGCACGCGGCTCTACCTCGGCGGCCAGGTCCCGACCGATCAGCAGACCTGGGTGCTCGACATTGCCGGCTGGCCCAAGAAGCGGGCCACGGTGCTCGGCACCACGGACCGCGCCGGTCACTCGATCCGCACCGCGACGATCAAGGGTCGCAAGTACCTGCTGAGCTCCGACGAAACGGTGTCGAACCCGACGGCAAAGGGCTGCCTACCCGAGGACCTGGCTCCTGCTGGTGGCGCGTCACAGCCGTACCTCACCGACATAACGAACGAGCGCGCGCTGAAGGTCGTCAGCAAGTTCCGCCTCGCGATCAACGAGCCAACCAACTGCGCACAGCAGACGCTCGACTACACGAACAATTCGGTCCACTACCACGACGTCGACGACCCGAATAACACGACCTTCGGCCTGTTCTCCATGTGGAACTCCGGCCTACGGATCGTCGATCTGCGCAACCCGAAGAAGATGCGTGAGGTCGCGTACTTCAACCCGGGCCGCTTTCAGTTCAAGACCATGCGTCAACGCCTCGACGCGCCGACACCCTTCTCCCGCCTTCTCAAACTGGAAGGTCTGAGCGGTCTGGACCAGGCGTGGTCGCACGTCCGCTACCTCCCCGAGAGCGGGATGATCTGGTTCACCACGCAGTCTGGTGGCTTCTGGGTGCTCGAGCTCGAACCGCAGGTGCGGTCCGTCCTGAACCTGCCGAACGTGCACAGCTACTACCCCGACGGACGCGAACCGCGGCCGCCGGCGACACGCCTGCGGGTCGGCAATCTGTTCGCACGCAAGGCGCAGGCCTACTACTGCACGCTCAACACGCTCCCGACGGTGCGGGGGTAACGCGCTATCTCTCACACCGCTTGGCCGCGCGGCGACCTGCTCACGTGGTCGTTGATGCCGTGGAAGGCGTCGAACCCGCAGGCCGTGATCGACAAGGCGATACGGTCGCTCGCGTGACTCGTCAATGGGGCCGAGCGCCCATCCCTGCTGACCTGGCCGCGTCGTACAAGGCCAACGGCTACTGGACCGACGCGACGTTGGGCCAGACCGTCGCCGCCGGGCTTGCCGCCAATCCGTCGGCCGAGTTCCGCGTGCACTCGAAGGTGCGGCCGTTCGACGGCACCATCGGCGAGATCGACCGCGCTGCCCGTGTGCTCGCCACGAATCTGCAGGCGCGCGGGATCGGCCCGGGCAGCGTGATCGTGTCGCAGCAGCCGAACTGGGTCGAGGCCGGCATCACCTTCTGGGCCGCCGCGTATCTCGGCGCCGTCGTCATTCCGATCGTGCACTTCTACGGACCGAAGGAAGTCGAGTACATCCTCAACTCCGTCGCGCCCGATCTCGTCGTCACGGCCGATCAGTTCGGTTACTCCGACTTTCTCGCCAACTACACCGAGCTGCTCGGCGCCTTCCCCGACACGCCGTGGTTGGTAGCGGGCAACACCGCGCGCGACGCGCTGCCGGCCCGTGCGGTGAAGTTCGACGACCTGCTCGACGGATCGCCACTCGAGGCACCGCTCGACGTCGATCCCGACGAACCCGTCATCGTCGGCTTCACGTCGGGCACGACGTCGAACCCCAAGGGTGTCGTGCACTCGCACCGCACGATCCTGTGCGAGACGCAGCAGCTCAAGGACATGGTCCCGAACCTCGGGCCGCCGATGATCACGGGCGCGCCCGTCGGCCACTTCATCGGCATGCTCAACGCGTTCCTCACCCCGTTGCTGCGCCACTCCCCCGTCAACCTGCTCGACGTGTGGGATCCCGGCGAGGTGCTGCGGCTGATGCGTGAGTACAACCTCGCGCTCGGCGGGGGCGCGACGTTCTTTCTCGTCAGCGTCCTCGACCATCCCGACTTCGCCGAGGACGTGTTGCCGAACATGCCCTTCGCCGGCCTCGGCGGCTCGACGGTGCCGCTCGCGGTCACGCAACGCGCCGAGGATCTCGGCATCAAGCCGTATCGCTCGTACGGGTCGACGGAGCATCCGTCGATCACCGGATGCTCGCTCGACGATCCGGTCGACAAGCGACTGCGGACCGACGGCGACGTGATGCCTGGCGTCGAGATCCGACTCGACGAGTGGGGCGAGATCTCGTCGCGCGGACCCGATCGTTGCGTGGGCTACACCGACGCCGAACTCACCGCGAAGACGTTCGACGCCGATGGCTGGTACCGCACCGGAGACGTCGGTGTGCTCGACGACGAGGGTTACCTCACGATCACCGACCGCGTCAGCGACATCATCATTCGGGGCGGTGAGAACATCTCGGCGCAGGAGGTCGAAGAGGTGCTGTTGAGCCACGGCGCGATCGCGGAAGCCGCCGTCGTGTCGACGCCCGACGATCGGCTCGGCGAGAAGGCCGCCGCGATCGTGCGCTTACGGCCCGATCAGTCCGTCACCCTCGAAGACCTCAAGGCCCACCTCGCCGAGCGCGGCCTGGCGAAGCAGAAGTGGCCCGAGGCCTTGGTCGAAGTAACCGACTTCCCGCGCACCCCGTCCGGGAAAGTCCAGAAGTTCAAGCTCCGCCAACAGTTACGCGACGGCCAGCTCCCCTGATCGACTTGCACGCATTGGGACAGAACGGTCTGTTCCAATGCGTGCAAAGTCAGCGATTTTGGAGGTCCTCGTCGATGTCGACGTCGAAGGAGAGCAGGGCCATCGCCAGCAGGTCGTAGCTGCCGACGGTGAACACGAGGTCCATCAACTGCTTGGTGTCGAACTGCTCGCTGAGCGCCGCCCACGTATCGTCGCTGATCCGGGCTGAGGCGATCAGTTCGTCTGTCGCCCGCAGCAGCGATTGCTCGAACGGGTCCGCGGCCTGGCCGTCGCGTACGAGCTCGATTTCCTCACGAGGAATGCCGACGTCTTCTCCGATGACGACGTGCTGGAGCCACTCGTATTCGCAGGCCCGCAGGGTCGCGACGCGCAAGATGATGAGCTCACGCTGACGTAGCGAAAGCGTCGTGCCGTAGAGCAGGTGCCCGGTGAACGTGTGGAATGCCTTGGTGAGCTCGACGTGGTTCGCGAACGTGCCGAGCGCGTTCATGCCCTTGGGTCGACCGTTGTCCGTCGTGAGGATCGGGTGACGGGGATTCTCGGGACGCAACGCGGCGATGGCGTCGCGCATTTCGGCCGGCCACTTCTTCGGTGGCAGCGCAGGGATACGAGGCATTCCCTAAGTGTTACGCCCGCCGTTGACGCCCACCACTTGACCGGTGATGTACGAGGCGCGCTCGTCGATGAGGAACGACGCCGCGTTGGCGATGTCCTCGGGCAGACCGGCGCGGCGAACCGGCGTCGTGGCGATCGCACCTTCGACGCCGTTGGGGCCGAGCAGGCCGCGCTCTTCGGACTTGCGCAGCATCGGCGTGTCGATGAACCCCGGCGGGATCGTGTTGACGGTGATGCCGCTCGGGCCGAACTCGAGCGCGAGGGCCTTGGTGAGCCCGATCATCCCCGCCTTGCTCGAGACGTAGTGGGTCATGAGCTGCTGGCCACCCTGCGCACTCGAACTCGAGATGTTGACGATCCGACCCCAACCCGCATCGACCATGTGCGGGATCACCGCCTGGCAGCAAAGGAACGTGCCGGTGAGGTTGACGGTCAGCAGTCGGTTCCACTCGTCGAGTGTGATGTCGAGGAAGCGCTTGAAGCCTTCGACGCCTGCGTTGTTGACGAGCACGGTGGGTGCGCCGAGCTTCGCCGCGACTTCGGCCACTGCGGTGTCGACCTGCTCCTTGTCGGATACGTCGACAGGCAGATGCAGCGCGCCGACGTCGGTTGCGTTCGGGTCGAACACGGCGACGGTGAGCCCGTCCTTGACGAGTCGCTCGGCGATCGCGAGGCCGATGCCCGATGCGCCGCCCGTGACGATTGCGACCTTGCTCATTGGATCGGCTCGTCTCCCGTGAAGGTGGTGCGATGCATGTCGCGGGGCGAGGACGGATCGTACGGACACGCCCGGTGCAACACGCCGCGGTTGTCCCAGATCACCACGTCGCCCACCGACCACGTGTGGCGGTAGACGCGGTCCTCGGCCGTGGACCGCACGAGCAGGTCGTGCAGATACTTGCGGCCCTCGTCCTCGTCCATGCCCTCGATGTGCGACGCGGTCGCGCCGATCACCAACGACTTGCGACCGGACATGTGCGTCCATACGAGCGGGTGCACCTTCGGCGGACGGCGTCGCCAGTTCGCGACTTCTTCGTCGGTCGGGTTCGGGTTGTGCAGCCGCTGCGAGGCTTCGATCGTGTGCACGACCCGCAGGGTTTCAGCGTGCGCCTTCTCTTCGTCGGTCAAGTTGTCGTAGGCCGCGTACGAAGAAGCGAACTCCGTCTCGCCGCCCTCTTCGGCCACCGCATGCGCACTGAGCATCGTGGCCATGATCGGAATGTCGTCGGTGCAACCGTCGATGTGCCAGTCGAACGTGCCGCGCAGGTAGCGCGCCGCGCTGTTTTTGGCGGGGTCGAGCGTGACCCGGAAGATCTCGGGGTACTCGCCCTTGCCGAGCTTCTCGACGGTGCCGAGCTTGTTGCTCCACTCGATCTGCGCCGGGTCGTCGAGATACAGGCCCGGAAACACCAGGGCGCCGTTCTCCTCGAGCGCATCGAGGCACCACTGCGGGAAGGATGCGTCGTTCTCGATGACGTCCTGGTCCACGCCGTGCACCAAGGCACCAACCGTGTCGCTGAGCTTTTCGGTCGTGATCACCTGGGGAACTCTAATCACCGTTCGCGCTCAGCGGAAACGCCATTCTCATTTCATGAGATTCGTGCTACCGTGCGGCCATGCCGAAGTTCAACAAGCCGGCCGAAGGCAGCTGGACCGAGCACTACCCGCACCTCGGAACGGCGCCCGTCAGCTACGAGGACTCCATCTCGCCCGAGCACTACGAGAAGGAGCGCGACGCCATCTTCCGCAAGACGTGGCTCAACGTCGGCCGTGTCGAGCAGCTCGCCCGCGTCGGCAGCTACTTCACGAAGGAGCTCGACGCGGCGCGCACCTCCGTCATCGTCGTGAAGGGCCCCGACAACGAGGTCCGCGCCTTCCACAACATCTGCCGTCACCGCGGCAACAAGCTCGTGTGGAACGACTTCCCGCAGGAAGAGACCGAGGGCTTCTGTCGCCAGTTCACCTGCAAGTACCACGGGTGGCGCTACGGCCTCGAGGGCGACCTCACCTTCGTGCAGCAGGAGAAGGAGTTCTTCGACCTCGACAAGGCCGACTACGGCCTCGTGCGCGTGCGCTGCGAAGTGTGGGAAGGGTTCATCTTCGTGAACCTCGACCCCGACAACACCGAGGATCTCAAGAGCTACCTCGGTGAACTGGGCGCCGGTCTCGAGGGCTATCCCTTCGGCGACATGACCCAGGTCTACAAGTACCGGGCCGAGGTCGGCAGCAACTGGAAGCTGTTCATCGACGCGTTCGCGGAGTTCTACCACGCCCCTGTTTTGCACCATAAGCAGGCGGTGAGCGACGAATCGCAGAAGCTGCAGTCAGTGGGTTTCGAGGCCCTCGCGTACAAGATCGACGGGCCGCACTCGATGGTGTCGTCGTGGGGTGGCATGGCGCCGCCGGCGGACCCGCGCATGGTCAAGCCGATCGAGAACATCCTGCGCTCGGGCCTGTTCGGTCCGTGGGACAAGCCCGACGTCGTCGCCGGCATGGACGCGCTGCCCCCGGGCCTCAACCCGGCTGGCCACCGCGCGTGGGGCATCGACTCGTTCGTGTTCTTCCCGAACTTCATGCTGCTGATCTGGGAGCCGGGTTGGTACCTCACGTACCACTACTGGCCGACGGCGTATAACTCGCACATCTTCGAAGGCACCTTGTACTTCGTGCCGCCGAAGAACGCGACCGAGCGCGTCCGTCAGGAGCTCGCGGCGGTCACCTTCAAGGAATACGCGCTGCAGGACGGCAACACGCTCGAAGCGACGCAGCGGTCGATCGAATCGCGGGTCGTCACCGAGTTCCCGCTCAACGACCAAGAGGTGCTGTTGCGTCATCTGCACGTCACCGCCCGCGACTACGTGAAGGCAGGTGCGTGATGCCGATCCTTCCTGACAAGTTCGCCGACCTCGAGCCCTTCGCCGACTGGTCACTCG
>JBEHXL010000022.1:0-39849 GCA_048498715.1 Actinomycetota bacterium
CTCGACCTCGTGCCGCATCGCTTGACGACGTCGCTGGGCTCGCAGTCCGGCGCGACGACCGACTACAAGGTCAGCGTTGCGGCCGACGGCGTGACCAACGGCAAGGTCGGCTACGACGTGCTGTCGGTCCCGGAGGTGAACGCGGCCAAGTCCGACGCCAGCTGCTCGGTTTCGGCTGGCGCGCAGTCCACCTTTGGCACCGCCGCGCAGCCTTTCGGCGGAGGCACCGACACCGTCATCTATCGCGACCTCACCATCCACCAGAACAAGGGCACGACGTGTGTCCTCGACTGGTACCAGCGGCTCGCGCTGACGTCACACCTGTATCCCGGGTCGTCGTTGCAGTCCTACATGTTCCCCGGCGCGAACCTCAGCGGTAGCAAGAAAACGCTGTCCATCCCGACGAACGAGATCGCGCCGCAGACCCTCACGAAGGACATGAGCGCGAGCCAGAACCAGGATTACACCTGGAACGTCACGAAGAGCTCCGATCCCACGTCGCTCGACTTCACGAACACGTGCTCGCCAAGTGGTCGTAGCGGCAACGTCGCCGTCACCGTCTCCTGGACGCGAAACGCCGCCAATCCGAGCGTCATCACGATCATCACCCACGTCTACGCGACCAACCCGTCGGCCCGGGCGATCACAGCGACGATCACGGACCGCATCTACACCGGTTCGACGCAGACCACCCAGGTAACGCCGACGAAGTCTGGCTCGTCGCTGACCAATCTCACCGAGACTGCCTCGGTGCCGGCGTTCTCCACGGTCAAGATCATCGACTTCACCGGCACCGTGCCTGCGGGAACGGCAACGTCGTTCAACGACGTCGCGACGGGCAACTACATCGACACCGTCTCCAACGTCGCCATCCCGCAGACCACCACGGCGTCGGCCAGCGCGACCGTTTCCACCACGCCGAGCGCAAACGCGACCGCAACGATCTCGGACTCCGAATCGATCAGCAGTGGCTTCCACTTCAAGGTGAACTCGACCACCGGAGCCAGCGGCTCGTTCGCCGGCGGCTACACGCTGGGCACCTCGACCACCGGACCGGTGGTGTGGAACTCTGCGTCCCAGTCGGGCGCCGGTTCCGTCACCTTCAACAAGACCGTGACTGTCGATGCCGCCATGGTGGCAACGGCGGCGGACAACAAATCGCTGTCCGACACGGCGACGCTGACCGGTGGAGGCGGCTACACGACTCACGCCGACCTTGCCGTCGGACTGACGGCGAGCGCCACGATCAGCGTTGGTGTGCACAAGAACATGCAAGGCGGCGTCACCGGAACTCAGACGTTCGTGTTCGACGTCTACGCCGGTTCGAACCCTGATGACTCGGCGACCGGGCTGACCAAGATCGACACGATCACGATTCCGATCAGCCCGCCCGACCTGAGCGGTCAGGGCAGCATCAACGTCGCGGCAACCGCAACAGCTTCCACGTTCACGATCGTCGAGCGACCCGTCGCCGGTTGGGCGGCGCAGCCCAACCAGGTCGTGACGGTCACGCTGCCGTCCTGCAGCGGCCTCGCGACGTTCAACAACACCTTCGGTCCAGCCACGGCGAAGGTGCAGAAGGTGACTGTCCCGGCCGGCAACGAGTCGGGCTGGACCTTCACGCTGAGCGGCCCGGGCACCCCATTGGGCGGCGAGGACGCAACGACCACCGGTAGCGGTTACGTGACCTTCACCACGCCGCTCGAGCAGGGCGACTACGTCATCACCGAAACGCCCAAGAGCGGCTTCGACTTCACCTCCAGCAGCGGGGATTGCTCCTTCAGCGTGACGTACCCCGACGACGCTGACCGCAGCTTCGCCTGCACGTTCACGAACACGCAGCGCGGTTCGCTCGAAGTCACCAAGACCGTGGACTGGAACGGCGTCACGCCCGACACCGGCCAGACCTTCGAGATCTGCATCACGGGCCCGTCGTTCCCGTCGACACCCGACTGCAAGACCGCCGACTACGACGGCGCCACGCTGACGTGGAGCGACCTGTTGCCCGGTGACTACACCGTCGACGAGACCGACCCCGGAACCTCGTGGGTTGTGTCGGGAGGCGACGGCGACACGGCAACCGTCAACCCCGGCCTGAAGACAACTGCCACCGGAATCACGAACACGCGCAAGCTCGGTTCGTTGCAGGTGACCAAGAGCGTGGACTGGAACGGCATCACGCCGGACACGTCCAAGACGTTCGAGATCTGCATCACCGGTCCGTCGTTCCCGTCGACGCCTGACTGCAAGACGGCGGATTACGACGGTGCGACGTTGACGTGGTCGAACCTGGTTCCGGGTTCGTACACGGCAACCGAAACTGCCCCCGGCAGTGAGTGGTCGGTGAGTGGCAGCCCGACAGCCGCGATGGTCGTGCCGGCGGATGGTGGCACGGCGAGCCTCGTGCCCGTCATCACCAACACCCGCAAGCTGGGTTCGTTGCAGGTCACCAAGACGGTGGACTGGAACGGCGTCACGCCGATCGACGGTCAGACGTTCACCATCTGCATCACCGGTCCGTCGTTCCCCGTCACCGCCGACTGCAAGACGTTCACCTACTCGAGCGATCTGGTGCAGACGTGGACCGACTTGATCCCCGGCACGTACACGATCACCGAGCCCTACCTCGGTGCGTCGTGGACTCGCAGCGGTGACACGTCAGCGACGGTCGGCATCGTTGGGGGCACGGCAACCGCCGGCGTGACCAACACGAAGAAGCTCGGCTCGCTGCAGGTCACCAAGACCGTCAACTGGAGCGGCGCAACGCCCGACACCAGCAAAACGTTCGAGATCTGCATTACCGGTCCGTCGTATCCGTCGACCGCCAACTGCAAGACCGTCGGCTCGGCGGGCGGCACGGTCACCTGGACCAACCTGATCCCGGGCGACTACACCGTTGTCGAAACCGATCCCGGCAGCGAGTGGACGGTCAGCGTCTCCGGCAGCCCGGCCACGGTGCCGACCAACGGTGGCCAGGCCACCGCGAGTGTGACGAACACGCTGAAGAAGGGGCACGCCCAGGTGATCAAGACGGTCAGCGGCGCCGCTCCGGCCGGAACCCAAGCCTTCACGTTCGAGCTGCGCAGCGGCGCCAGCACGTCGAGTGACGGCACGATCCTCGAGACGAAGGTGGCCAACGCCGGCAACGGCGGCACCGTCACCTTCAGCACCGATCTCACGCCGGGCGTCACGTACCAGCTCTGTGAGTCGGGCCTGCTGCCCGGCTGGCAGACCACGCTGACGGGCTTCGTGCCGAACAGCACGTCACCGACGGCCGACAACAGCACGGTGTGCCAGAACTTCACCGCCGTCGCCGGCCAGACGACTGTGTTCAACGTCAACAACACGCCGCCGGTCGGTGGTCGTGCGCTGACGATCGGCTACTGGAAGAACTGGGCGTCGTGCACGACCAGCTCCACCAAGAAGAAGCCCGTCCTCGACCAGACCCTGGCCAAGGCGGAGCCGACCGGCGTCGTCGTCGCCACCGGATACCTGGTGCTCCACGGCAGCACGGCAACACCGAACGTGGCGCCGGATTGCGCCAAGGCGGTCGCCCTGCTGAACAAGAGCACCTTCAACGGCAAGAAGATGGCGAGTGACCCGGCGTTCAACATGGCGGCCCAGTTGGTGGCGGCCGAGCTGAACTACGTGGCCGGCGCCGAGCAGAAGCCCGCGGCGACCAGCGCCATCACCCAGGCCGTTGCGCTGCTCGCGAAGTACCACTTCGACGGCAACGGCTACGTGGGCAAGATCAGTGCCGGGGACGCTGCGACGATGAACGCACTCGCCACGACGCTCGACCAGTACAACAACAACCTGTTGTAGGGGGCTAGCGCCAGCTGGCGAGGAACCAGCTGTCGAGGCCGTTGACCTGCTGCGGATCAGGCACGTTCGAGTTGAGATACCCGAGCTGTGCCTGAGCCGCAGCGGACCCGAACAGTCGGCGATAGTCGTCGGCCGCCATCTCGTAGTCCGTCCAGTTGTAGGACGTGTTGAGCTTCGAGCTCTGCGCCAGCACCTGGCTTCCGTCAGCCGTGACCCAGCGAACGTTTCGGTACGCCGCCCAGCTACCGGCGTTCGCTGGGTTCGTGTACAGCCAGTAGCTCGTCCAGGCGTGCCCGTACTCGTGAGCGAAGATCGCATCCGGAGTCGAGCCGAAGCTGCTCGTTGATGACGGATTGAGGCTCATGGTCGCCTTGAACCCGTAGTAGTTCCCGTTCACGTCGCAACACGACGCGGAGCTGCCCGTCGACGACGGACGAGCCGACGAGATTTCGATGGTCAGGCGAGGACCGACCACATCGAGGTCCTGGGCGTTGGCCAGCAGGAGATTGTCGACTGCGCTGGTCGTCCAGTTGCCGACGGTCGTGCAGATGCGAATGCGAACCCCGCTCGGCGTCGTCGTTGCGTCGATCGGCGTGGACCCGTCGATACAGGTGGGCGCAAGCGGGGGAGCGGTGGTGGTGGTCGGGGCCGGCGTCGTGGACGTCGTTGTCGTTGGTGCCGCGGTGGTCGACGTCGTTGTGATGGGCGTGACGGTTGTTGTCGTCGACAACGTGGTGTCCGTCGTCGAGGTCGTCGGGCTGCACGGCTTACGGCACTTGGCGGTTGCCGCGCCGGCCGGGCCCGCACTCGTCATCACGATGACGCCGCTGAGAATGAGCGCGACCGAAACAAGGCCGCGTTGTATGAGTCGTCGGTCCACCGACTGTCCTTCCGCACACTGGTCGTTCCCCCGGTACGAAATGGTTCGGCATGCGTTGGGACGCGGTTGAGGGTCCGTTGGGTAAATACGCCGGTCGGCGGTTAGGGCATCACGACGTCGTTGTCGCCTCCGAGCACCACCGTCCACGCCCGGATGCGATGACCGGTCACGAGTCCTTCACGTTTGTAGGGGTCGCCCGCGGCGAAGCGCTCGACTACCTGCTTGTCGTCAGTCTTGAACACCAGCGCCGCCCCGTCAGCTGGATCGGCGTACGCGCCGGCCATCAGCAGCTCGCCACGATCACGGAACTCGTTCGCCCAGGCAAAGTGCTCCGGGCGGATCGGCGTGCGCCGCTCCATGTAGTCGGGCGCGTAGTCGTAGAACAGGATCCAGTACACGACAAGGTTTCATAGTCGGCGCCGGAACTAGCTACACTCGCCGCCCACGTCGAAGTGGCGGAATAGGCAGACGCGCTAGCTTGAGGGGCTAGTGCCCGATAGGGCGTGGGGGTTCAAGTCCCCCCTTCGACACCAATGTGATGTTCGATGGCGGCGCAGATGCGCCGCCATCGTTGCGTATTGCGGCGTGGCGACGCGTGGGGGTGCGAGTCGCAACACGCCATCGGCGACACCGTGCTGGCTGCACTTCATCCGGTGTCGCTGTCTAAGCGAATTGGGTCCCGTGGCAGCGCTGCAACCACCCCGTTGACGGCATTTCGTGACAGTCGCAAAGGGCCACGATCGACCAACGAGTGAACCGACACCGCCCGTTGGTCACTGACGGCCCCTGTGGGGCCATCAGTGACCAATTAGGTGTGCCCCCTAACGCCGGGTTGAGGACGCGAATCGCTGCGGTGGCTTCACGGAAGCCTCATCCGCACGATGCGACGCCTGGGGTCCCGCGAAACGGTTATCCATCCCGCCGATCCGTGTTCGGTACGGTGCTGGAATGGTGATGCGGGTAGCGGTTCCCGTGCTGCCGTGCCGAGACGTGGAGGCAGCGCGGTCGTACTTCACGGATGTGCTCGGGTTCGACACCATCTTCACCTGGCAGACGCCGCCTACCTATGCGGCCGTAATCCGCGATACCGCTGAGTTCCATTTGTACGCCGAGTCCAGCTTCGGCCCCGCCCGGGCGACCGTGATAGTCGACGACGTTGATTCCTGCCATGACGAGCTGCACGCCCGCGGCGCCGACATCGTCGAGTCCCTGGCGGACCGGCCGTACGGGATGCGCGACTTCAACGTACGGACACCCGACGGACACGTTTTGATCTTCAGCCAGCCGCTATCCGGGGCGCCGGTTACTGCGAGCCCGCCTGACCACGAATCTGGGGTCCCATCTTCGTGACGCTCGCCGTGTTCGGCGTCGTCCAGCTCCGTCCACTCACGCATCGCGGCCTCGTCATGAACCGGCACCGGCGCTCGTCCCACCGAAACCAACGAACGCTCATTTCGTGTCGTATAAGAGTGATCCTCTCCAGCCCGACGGCCTCAGCCGCGGACACTCAGATCACGCCACGTACACAAAGTTTCTGACAGAACTTCTCAGAGCTTTTGCGCAAGGACGTCGGCGAGGGACATGTGCGGAAGTCCCGCAAGCCAGGGAAGTCCGTGCATGGCCAACTGCTTCGGAATGTCGCCGGTCAAATGGGCTCGACGACCCCGCTTGTTCGGGAACACGTCGAAGACGCCATAGTCGCCGTTTTCGAACTGCACGCCGAACCAGGCGAGCGTGTCGGGCTCCGCGTCGACGACAGCTTTGCCGCCGATGAGGAAGGACTTGGCGTCGTCGGCATGCGACGGCTTGATCGGCAGTCGCAGCAGGAGTCCCTTTGTCACTGCTCCGATAGAGAGTTTGTCCGCGAGTACATCGACCGGCTCGATCTCCGGGTCGCCCTCGAGAAGATCTGCATGGTCGCCTAAAGCGGCTACGACGCCGCCTTCGAGATGAGCTTGCCTCCCTGCATCGTCAGGGAATGCGTCGAAAATGCCGTATTCGCCGTGACCGAAACGCAGCGCGAACCACGCCGTGGTCTGCGGTTCGGCCTCGACGACCGAGCGCGCGCTGGCGAGCAGCTTTTCGACCTCTTCGTCCTTCCCGGGCGCAGCCTCTATGCGTGCGAGTAACCCTCGTGTTGTCATCCGGGGCCTCCTCCGTATGGATAAGTAGAAGTCCTTCCCCGTTCGATTCGTCGCAGCCCTGGCGCCGTCGCGATCCACCGTCATGCGACGGAGATCCGATTTCGAATCCGGCTCATGTCGGCGAGATGAAGATGCTCATGGCGCGTCTCTGCACGCGTTCGTCATCTCGCCGTCTTCGCCGGCGGAGTCCAGATCCAGGCCGCATTGCGGTCGTCAGGCCGTATCGGTGTGGGGCGGCCCCACAGCAGGAGCGCCTGGCCTGTCCACGCCATCACCGCGTCGGGTGCAGGAAGGCGACCCGGCGACGCCGCGTGCGCCCAGTTGCCGCTCGCGAGGTCGAGCATCAGCAACGGCTTGGCGCTGCTACCGACGCGTACGACGCCGCGCCCGTCGCCGATGTCGTGGCCGGTGAAGTACGCCGTGCCGCCGTCGCGGTCTCCGTCGAGCGCGTCCAACTCGCGCCAGGTGTCGCGCTTGGCGTCATAGGCCAACGGCTTCGCCCCTCCCTGGTCGAGGCTGTCGAAGACCTCGAACGCCCCGACGACGAACGATCCGCCGTGCCCGAGAGAACGCGGAGGGTCCGAGGCCTTACGCCAACGATTGGTCGCGGGGCTGAACAAGAACAGGGCGCTGCGCACCGGTGAACCGTCGCGCGCGTCGTAGTCGCCCTCGACTGCAAGCGCACTCGCTTCTGCGATCCACTGCGCCACGCCGCCCGAAGCCAAACCGCTCGTCGTTGCGCCGGCCACGCTTACCGGCGGAATCGCGCGCCACGCGCCGGTGGACGGGTTGAGCACGGCGCCGCCCTCCGCGCCCCACACAACGTTTTCGGTACCGGTCCAGAAGGCTCGCGGATACGTGAATGCCGTCGGCGGCGGCACGGCGCGCCACGAGTCACTGGCGACGTCGTACACGTGCGCATTCGTGCCTTTGAAGACCGAGTAATCCGTACCCGGATGACTCAACGCCAAGATGCCACCGCTGGTCGCCGACACCGCGTGGACGCGACCAGGCACGGGCAAATCGGCAATGCGTCGCCAGGTCTTGGTTGCCGGGTTGTACGCGGCCCCGTCGGACAGGGAGCGGTATTGCTCCAGCGCCAAACCGCCGACGATGACGAGTTCCGTTCCCGTCCACGCCGCTTTGGGCTCACCCCGTGGTGACAGCGGACCCGCAGCGAACGGCGCCCATTCACCGACGCTGTCCTCCTGCGCCTTCTCGTCCGCCGTCGGCTCGCAGAACGTGCGATTCTCGAACTGCCGCAAAACCTGCGCAGGCGGCGAGCAGGATCCGTCGAGGATGCGACGGTTCCCGAGCGGCGCTTTCAGGGTGACCATCGGCACGGGCGCGTAGAGCGCGACACCCTTGGTGCACGCCGCGATCGAACGGAGCCCCGCTCCGAGCCGTGCCGTCACGGTGACGGCGTCGGACGTCTCGGCTACGGCGACGTCTTCGACGACGGCCTGGTCGTCCTCGATGCAATGTTGCGCCTCGACCACCAGCTCGAGCGTGAGGGATGCCGGGCTTGGCTCACCTTCGCGGGCCAACCGCAG
This sequence comes from Actinomycetota bacterium, assembly GCA_048498715.1. GTDB lineage: Bacteria > Actinomycetota > Acidimicrobiia > Acidimicrobiales > JACCXE01 > JACCXE01. Next base: position 8,403 of record JBEHXL010000022.1, read on the forward strand.
ATGGGGCGTCGGCACGGCCTCGGTCCCGAGAGGAGCTTCCTGCCCGAAACGCGCATCGTCGTTCTTGCCGCACGCTGTCAAGACAAGGACCGCTGCGACTACCGCCGCTCGCTTCCGCATTGGACCACTGTGGCGGAAATACCGACGCTGCGCTCGTGCGGAGCGAGTCCTTCGATCGAGGCACTCAGATCGAGGGTGTGCCGGTCGATAGGTGATGGTGCGACACATTCGCTGGGCTTGTTTCCTCGCGCTCGTCATCAGTTCTTTGCTCCCCGGGCCGGCGCGCGCCCAACAGCGAGCCAAGGAAGACGTGACCTTGCGCGGCCGCATCCTTCGTCCCGACGGGTCGCCACTCGCGAACACGCCGCTCTACGTCGACGCGGTCGACAGCGGCTTCTTCGGTGGCACGAAGAGATACAGCGGCGCCACTGACGGCGCCGGGAACTACAGCTTCTTCTTCGAAGACGCGAAGTATCAGGGCGAGCAGACCGACACCGACTACTACCTGCACGTCAAGATGCGCTCGGCGGTCAACGGTTCGCAAGAGGTCGAGGCTGAGTACGAACTCGAGCTCCTCGAACCGGTGCACAACGCACCCGACATGGTGCTGTGGGACCCGGCCGCGTCGGTGCAGACCTTCGAGCGTGACCTTCATCTCTCGTATCCACCGCGTCAGTCGTCCACCAACGGCGCCGACACGTACATCGGCAACACCCGCATCATCAGCTCACGCACGAGCACGCTCATCGACCGCCGCGACATCGAAGATGCCGCCGTCCTGCTCGTACCGCGCGCCACAGATGACGTCGGCGCGGAAGGCACCATCTATCACCAGCGCTTCAGCGCGGCCCGGCTCCCGGCGAAGGGCACGCTTGTTCCGCTCTCACGCAACGCGTCGTGCGTCGCGAAGTTCTCCGACGGACGGACGACGCCGTGTCCGGAGCTGACCGATGGCGATCTGACCACGGCGGAAGGCAGCGAGACGTTTGCACGTGAGTTGTTGATCGATCTGGGCGCCGTGAAACCCGTCGGTGAGGTTCGGACACGCGGCAGCTGTTTCTGCACGGTGACGGTTTCGGCCGACGGTTCCAATTGGGCTTCCGATCCTGGCAGCAGCACCCCGGTCGGCGCGCGCTTCGTCCGCATTACGGGGAGCTTCGTCGACAGCGTGAATCACGTGTCGGTGTGGCCTACCTCCTGGAATCGCCGCACGAGCGCCTCAGTGACACCAACGCCCGCGCCTGCGCAGCCGTCACGACCAATCCCTTCGCGTGCGCCCGCGGCTCCCCGCGCGCAAGCGCCTTTGCCGACGACCCCGCTGGTGACTTCACCTCCCGAAACCGCCCCGTTGGCGACCACGCCCCCGCAGCCCGTGACAACCGCCGGACGAAGTGCGCTGCCTCTCGCAAAGGACTCACGTGGTCCGCATGCCAGTGGGTTGTTGCGCGTGGTGGGAGTGATGAGCCTGGCCGGCGCCGCCTTCGTGCTTGGACAGCGAATACAGCGGTTCGATGCAGTGCTGAAGAATCGCTAGGTGGTCCAAGTCCATGCACGAGACCCGCGTCGTAGTGCCTTTCGATGAGCGGCAATAGAACGTCACAGCGACCCCGCCTGGTCGGCGTTTACAACGCCGACCACACATTGCGCGGCGAGCTGGCTTACCTCGTGGGCTCACGCTTCGGCCGCGCCCACTGTGCGCTGTGCGACATCACGCACGGCGCCGTTCGGGAGCGGCGGGACTGGAAGGCCTGTCGGGATGAGATGTCTCTGCCGTTCGTGACCTTTCATCGGGACGACCAACCCGACCACATCCGACGTGCGACCAACGGACGTACGCCGGTCGTCGTCGCCGACACCGACGACGGCGTGCTGGTGCTGCTCGGCCCTGACCAACTCGAGGCGTGCCAGGGGTCACCCGCCGCACTCAGCGCGATGCTCGACGCTGCGCTGACGTCCGCCGGACTCGGATCGCCGGTCGCCTGAGCGATCAGGTGTCACGGGCACTCTCTCGCATCGATACGGTCAACAGATGGAAACAACCTCAGGGCCGCGTCTCGTCGTAGAGAACTCCTTCGCGCGGCACCTCGCTGGGATGTACGAGCCGTGGCAGGCCGCGACCGCGCCCGAACCTGCGTTGGTTCTCCTCAACGACGAGCTCGCCCGGCAGATCGGACTGGATCCTGCGGCCTTCCGGTCACCGGCCGGTGTTGCGCTACTCGTCGGCAACGCGACGCCAGTCGGATCCACGCCGATCGCGCAGGCCTACTCGGGCCACCAATTCGGCGGGTACTCGCCTCGCCTGGGCGACGGGCGTGCCCTGCTCATCGGCGAACTCGTCGATGGCGGAGGCCAGCGGCGCGATCTGCATCTCAAGGGTTCGGGCCGCACGCCGTTCGCTCGCGGCGGCGACGGCAAGGCGGCGCTCGGGCCGATGCTGCGTGAGTACGTCATCAGTGAAGCGATGCATGCGCTCGGGATCCCGACGACGCGTTCGTTGGCGGTGACAACCACCGGCGAACACATCGCACGTGATGAAGGCATGGTGCCTGGGGCCGTCCTGGCGCGGGTCGCATCGAGCCATCTCCGCGTTGGGTCGTTTCAGTACGCCGCAGCCTCCGGTGATCCGGCACTACTCCGCACCCTGGCCGACTACGCCATCGATCGTCACCATCCGCGTGCACGCGACGCTGCGAACTCATACCTCGCGCTGTTCGAAGCCGTCGTGCAGGTGCAGGCCGAACTCGTCGCGCGCTGGATGCTCGTCGGCTTCGTGCACGGCGTGATGAACACCGACAACATGACGATCTCGGGTGAAACGATCGACTACGGGCCGTGCGCGTTCATGGATGCATTCGATCCGTCCACGGTGTTCAGCTCCATCGACCACGGCGGCCGTTACGCGTACGGCAACCAACCCCAGATCGCGCAATGGAATCTCGCTCGCCTGGCCGAAGCGCTGCTCTCCCTCATCGATGACGACGTTGACTCAGCGGTCGCGAGCGCCACAGGCGTCCTGCAATCGTTCCCGGGTCGTTACAACACGGCGTGGCGTGAGGGGATGCGGGCGAAACTCGGGTTGTACGACGAAAAGCCGGGTGACGACGATCTCATCGGCGATTTCCTGCGCATCCTGCAGACGGACCGGCTGGACATGACGTCATCGTTTCGAACGCTCGCAAACATCCTGCGCGGCGAGGCGACCGCGGACTTCGGCGAATGGACAGACCGTTGGCTCGCCCGACTCGGTCCCACCGCGACGGAGGCAACGGCGCGAGCGGATGCGATGGACGCAGTGAATCCCCTCTACATCCCGCGCAATCACCTGGTCGAAGAGGCGTTGGCCGCCGCAACCGCCGGAGACCTCGCACCGTTCACGCGGTTGGTCGAGGTTCTGGCGCAACCGTTCACGCTGCGCTCGGGTCTGGAGCGCTACACCGAAGCCGCGCCTGCGGATACGCGCTACCGGACCTTCTGCGGCACCTAGTAGGTGCACCTAGCTGAACGGGTGCTTCGCTGACCTACGGATAGGGCAGGGGATCGCCGTAGGTCGGCTTCCACTCACCGTTTTCACAGGTCGCGTCGCCGTAGAACTTGGTCGGACCGGAACTGCCAGCACCACCGTTGGTGATCTGGAGCTCGACGGTCGAGATATCGGTGGCGAGCTGGCCGTCGACCATCTTCGGACGCAACTCGAACTCGCCGAACACGGCGAGCCTGCCGGTGACCTCGGTCGCGCCGTCGGCGACGTCGTTGGCACCGGTGTAAGTCCAACTGATGCCCGGCCACTCGGGCTCGTGACAGTACGTCGCGTAGTGCCACATTGCCTTCCACTCCAGCCGTCCACCGATTCCCGGATTGAGATGGATGGTGTACGTACCGAGGCAGCCATAGGTGGAACCGGCGCCTCCCTGCGGGGGATAGCCGTTGTGACAGGTCTGCATGTTCACTTCGACGCTCTTGACTGAGAAGTGCGGCACCGTGGTGGGCGGCGCAGTCGTCGTAGGCGGTGGCGCACTCGTGGTCGTGGGTTCAATCACAGTCGTCGTCGTGGCGTCGGTGATGAAGGTTGTCGGAGTGGGCTTCTCGTCGACGGTCGAGCCGGCAGCAGTCAGCTCTTGCGGTTCGCCCCGGCCGCAGGCCGACACCACGAATGCGCACAAGAGCGCGAGGAACAACAGTCGTCGCATAGCGGACCAATCGGCACAGACCGCATTTTCTTTAGGGGCGCTCAGACTCCGTCGCACTCGACCGATTGGGGCGGTGTGCGCTGGAGGATTCCGCTTGGTGTGGTTGTCGCGCTCCAACTTCTCGTCGGGGTTGTCGTTCTCGTCACCGACGAACCGGTCGCCAGGACCTCACTCGACAGCGGGCTGAGCCGGCGGCCTGGCGCTGCGGCGCCCGTCCTGCCCGTGCTGCCTCCGCCGACGTCGTCGACACTCGTCGATATCCCAGCTCCGACTGTGCCCGTGAGCCTGCCCGTACCGACGACGCTCCCACGCCCGAGGATCCCGGTCTCGCGGATCGTTCCGCCGCCTACCGAGCTCGGCCACGGCGGGACCTACGTGCTCGCAGCAAGCGGACTCGGCCTCACGAAGGTTCTCGACCTAGGCGACGGATGGGCCGAGGGAGGATGGATCAACAACGATCGCGAGTTCATTGTGCGAGTGCCGACCGACAAGGTCAGCGCGTTCGACCCGGTTACGCGCACGATGCGGGTCCTTTACGACCGCCAACCTCTCACCGGCCCGATCTTGCTGTCGCCCGACCGGCAGCGCATTGCGCTTTCGGTCGCGTCAGGTCTCGTCGTAGTGGACCTGGAGTCGCTCTCGACGGTCTCGTGGAAGTTCGGCCCTGCTTTCCACGCACAGGCCTGGCATCCCACCGAGCCGCGGATCCTGGCCCGCGAGGGCAATGAACCGCCCGAGATGGTCGACATCGATGTGCTGACCGGCGAACGGCGCGTTCTGCATTCGGGCACCACGTCGGGGTTGTGGTCGCCGGACGGTCGCAAGATCGTGACCAACGACAACACCGGGGTGTGGCTCGTGCCCGTCGATCAGCCCTCTTCCAAGACGCGGATCAGCGAGAACCTGTTCGAGCAACCGATCGGCTGGGTCGACGACACAATTCTCTTCTATGTCGGCGACGACACGGCCGGGCTGACCGAGAGTGGTCAACGTCGTGAAGTGTTCGCATCAACGAACACCAAGACGCCGGTGTGGTCGAGCACCGCCAAGACGTTCGCGGCCCTTGTGAAAGAGCGAAACGAGAGCGAGACGGAGTGGGGCTACTCACTCGAGTCGATGGCCATAGACGGCAGCGACCGAAAAATGCTGGTCGAGAAACTGCCCGACACGGATCTGTACAGCGCGATGTTCTACCTCTGGTGGTCGCAGTCCGGAACGCGTCTTGCGTTCACTGCGAACCGGGGTCTGCGCCGGAACTAGCCGCGGAATGGTCGCACGAACTGTCCGGTCGTTGAGTGCTGCGTCATGCGGATCTTCAGATTTCGGACAGTTGTGCCGATTGGTGTCGCTTCATGCTCACGCGCCCAAAGACGCTCAGGATCGTGGTGATCGTCAACGCTGCGTGTTTAATCGCAGGCCTCGCCGGTGCCGCCGCGGTCGGTCAGGATCCGTCGCCGGTTCGTGTCGTTGCGAGCGGCAACAGGAATGGTGGGGACGGCAACGCGTCAGTTGATCTCGACGCGTCGGTGTCGCTTCCACCGGTCTCAGTCGACGAGCGCGTGAACGTCGAGGTCACGATCCCGAAGCCGACGGTACCGCCGGTCGTGACCATTCCGAAGGTCGTGTCAACGCTGTTGCCTGCCCTGTCGAGTCGCTGCCGGGAAGACGGCAAACCCGACGCCTACGGGCTCTGGGTCGCCGACGTCGACCGTCGGTCGATTTGCCTGATCGCAGACGACAAAGTGATCGGATCGGTGAGCTTCTCGCCGGATGGAGGCCAGATCGCCTTCACTGCACAAGACGGCTCGGTTGGCGACGGGCGAGTGCCCTCGCACCTCTATGTCGTGAACTCTGATGGAAGCAACCTGCGCCAACTCGATACCACCGCTGAGCAGCCTCGCCAGGCGAGTTGGTCGCCCGACGGGCGATGGCTGGCCTACACGCGCTGGCCCGTCGATCAGAACGGCGACTCGGCGATCATGTTGCTGCGGTGGGCGACCGGTGAAGTCCGGGAGATCGGCCGTATCGATCAGGGCAGCTCGCACCTCGAATGGTCGCCCGACAGCCGGACGATCGCAGCCACGGAGTGGAACACCCGTGCGGTGCTGACCGTCACCACCGATGGCATCGTGAACCGTTCTCCGTACAACGCGGCCGGGTTTCCGTACATGTGCAGTTGGTCGCCGGACGGCTCCCGTCTCGTTGTGTCTGGAGATCGCGGCCCGGTCCTGGTCACCGACGCGAGAGGAGACAACGCTCACGCGCTCGTTCCTGACGGGCGTTTCGCGCGCTGGTCACCCACAGGGGCGCTCATCTCCGTATGGCGTGAGTTCAGCGCCTACGTGGTTCAGCCGGACGGCGCGGAGTTACGGGAGGTTCGCCCGAACGACAGTCCGATCAACTGGTCCGGTGACGGCGCGTACCTCGCTCTGTCGGTAGGCGTCACCGGCGTCGACGTCATGAGGATGTCGGACGGATTCGTGACTGAGGTCGCACGCGGTACGACGGCGCTCGAATTGGTCCCGGCGGCATGGTCGAAATCCGGGCACCGATTGTCAATCGTTGTCGAACGGTCCGCTCACTACCGTTACTGACGCGCAGCGTTCGGCGGGTTCTGCTGCGCTCGGTCGGGGTACGCCTCGGGATGACACGCAACGAAGCTGGAACCGTTCTCACCTGTAGCAATCCCGACTGTGGGTGTCGTCTCCGGATCGAGGAGCCGTGCCCCCACGGTGACCACTACGTCTGCGCGTGCGGGCATCCCATGGAAGAAGCCGACGTCCCTCTCGCCGGCGCTCCCGCTTAGGCGTTACGCAGTCGCAGGTCGTCGTTCGCGACGCCCGACAGGTTCGCGTCGCGCAACTTCGCCTGCAGCGCCGCACGTGCATCGGACCAGACCCCGTGCATTGCGCACAGATTCTCGTCGTCGCAAAACCCGGTGCGAAGCGCGCATTCGGGCTCGCTCTCCTCGCCACCGCCCATTGCCTCGATGATGTCGAAGATCGAAATCTTCGCGGCGTCCTGAGCAAGGGTGTAGCCCCCGTTCCGCCCCGGGCGTGATGTGACGAGTCCCGCTCGTTGGAGGTCTTGCAGGACCTGCGGGACAAAGTTGCGCGGAACACCTTCGACATCTGCGATCTGATCGGCCTTGACGACAGCGTCCGGTCGTTGCGCGAGGTGAATCATCGCCCTGATGCCGTAGTCGGTACGGCGCCGCAGGACGAGCTTCATGACGACCGAACGCTATCGCCTGGGTCAGTTCAGGTTTTGCAGGAAGCGATCGACCTCTTGGCGCAGGTTGGCGGCGAGTTCCGACAGTTCGACCGTCGCAGCGTGCATGTCGCGAGCCGCGAGGCTTGTCGTCCGGTTGGTTTCTTCCACGTCACCCAGTGAATGCGACACGTCGGCCACGCCGCGAGCGGCGTCGTTGATGTTGCGGCTCATCTCGTCGGTGGCCGATCGTTGTTCGCGCACTGCGTTCGCGATTGACGTGCTGCGATCCTCGACTTCGCGGATCGTGCCGGTCATGCCTTCGATGCGGGTGACGACATCGGCGATGGTCGCTTGGATGGCCGTGATCTGAGCGCCGATCTCGTCGGTTGCCGTCGAGGTCTGTGCGGCGAGAGCCTTCACCTCGGAGGCGACCACGCTGAAGCCCTTGCCCATCTCGCCGGCGCGTGCGGCCTCGATGGTCGCGTTCAGCGCCAACAGTCGCGTTTGGCTTGCCACCTGGTTGATGAGGGTCACGACGCTGTCGATGTGACGGGAGCGTTCGGCGAGATCCTGCACGGTGTGCAGCACGACGTCGCCTTCCTCGACAGCCGATTTGCCGGCAACACTCGATGCTTCGGCTTGGGTCTCGATGGAGGCGACCGTTGTTGCGAGTTCCTCGACCGCAGATGCGACCGATGTCACGGCGTCACTGGCGAGGCGCGAGCCCTCGGCGACAGAACTCGTCAGCGCGACCCCGTTGTCAGTCGAGCCCGACAGTGTCGAGGACGTTGCGTCCATCTCCGTGGCCGCGGCCGCGACCTGTTCTGAGAGCGACAGGACCGCCGACTCGAACTCGCCCGCGAGCACGACGCGAGCTTCGCGCTCGGTGCGCAGTTGCGTATCGGTCTGCGCCATCGCTGCGGTGGCGTCGTTGATGACGTTGGCCGCGGCCGCGAACGTGCCCGACATGCCGCGCACGAGGAAGCGACGGAAGAACTGTCCGCGTGCCGCATATTCGAGCGAGGCGCTGGCTTCTCGCACGAAGGCGTCGGTCGTGTCCAGGAGTCGATTGAGCGCCGACCGAACGCGGACGGCGAGATCGTCGTCGCCGATCGACGCGAGGCGAGTCTCGAGGTTGCCGCTCGCCGCGGCCTCGCAGATCTCGGCGATGGCCCTCAACGCCTGACGGGGGTCCTCGTCGTGCGTACCGAACGACGGGGGAGCGATCAGGGTGTCCGTCATGCCGACACACCCTCGAGGGACCAGACGTATTCCTCGTAGGTCATGCCGGCGGCCTCGAGCTTGGCCTCGAGCAGGCGGGTGCCGGCGGCAAGTGCTTCCGGGGGATGCTGGTGCCGACGCTCTTCGGCGACGAGTTCGGCGTACAGCTCCTTGATCGTTTCGAGCGCGGCGCGGTCGCAGGTGCGCCGATTCGAGTGGTAGCCGATGATGTCGCCGTTGGGCGTCTTCGTCGGCGTGACGTGCGCGAGCACCCAATAGTGCGCGCCGTCACTGGCGAGGTTCACCACATACGCGAAGAGTTCGCGACCGTCCTGCAATGTGTCCCACAGCAGCTTGAACACAGAGCGCGGCATGTCGGGATGCCGAATCACGTTGTGAGGCCGGCCGATCACCTCGTCTTCCGTGTAGGCCGACATACGCAAGAACACGTCGTTGGTGTAGGTCAGAAAGCCGCGGAGGTCGGTCTTCGAGACGATGATTTCATCGCTGGAAAAGGTCCGTTCCACGCCCGTCGGCGTTACCCGAGTAGCCCGCATCGAGTCTCCTTACTGATTGGCGAGTGCTGGGCTTCCATCGGTGCCGCGTTCATAAACTGAAGCGCTGCACTTTAAATTTGTCCGGCGTTGGGAACCGACGCGTGCCCGATTCTTCTGATTCGGTCGAAGCACCCCTAAAGACGTACTCCGGTCGGCCGATGGGAAGGGGACTTCGACGGAGGAATGCAATGCCCGCCAACCCATCACGTTCGACCAGCGCATCGACGCGCCCGAACGCGGCAAAGAAAGCGCCCGCGGTAGCCAAGAAAGCGCCGGCTGCGACGACGAAGGCGACGACGCCAGCGGCGAAACGTGCCGCAAAGCCTGCCGTCGCATCGGCAACGAAGAAGGCCGCGACGAAGAAGGCGCCCGCCAAAAAGGTCGCCAAGGTGGTCAAGACGCCGGCCAAGGTGGCCGCTGTCGCCAAGACTGCTGCTCCGGCCCGCAAGACCGCTGTCGCGAAGAAGACGCCGTCGACGCGGGCCGTGGCGGCGAAAGCCACGTCGACGAAGGCCGTGAAAGCACCGACGCCCGTTGAGGCGCGGATCGAGCCGACCGCCGTCGTCACCCCGCCCACACCTCCGGCGACGCCGGCGGGTCGCAACATGCGCCCGCGCATCCTCGTGGGCGCCGGTGTTGCGCTGGCGGTCGCCATCATCGGCGGGGGCGCCGCCTTTGCCCTGCGCAATCCGGCGCCGTCCAAAGAGGCCTACATCGTGAAGGCCGATCAGATCTGCATGCCCGGCAACGGTCCTGTCACGGCAATCGTGAAGCCGACGAACTATCCGGAAGTGTCTGCCGCGGCATCGGCTGTCGTCACGGCGACGAAGGCCGAGGTCGATCAGTTGACGCATCTGCGGCCCCCCGGTGGTGACGATGGCAAACAGGCCGAAGCGACGGTCAAGACCCTGACTGCGTACAGCGGCGCGGCCTCCGCGCTGAAGGACGCGGCTGACAAGAAGGACACGGCGGCCACCATCGGTGCAACGAAGGCGTTCGCCGCGGCGTTCGAAGACGCGAAGACCAAGACCAAGACGTTCGGTTTCGGCGCGTGCGGGTCGGGCATGCAGCCCGGTATTGACTCGACCGTGGCCGGCGCTACGGCTGTCATCAAGACCGAGTTCCTCGCCAAGGCCGACGGCTTCTGCCGCGCCGCCGCTACCAAGATGGACAACCTGCCCCTCACACCCGACACCGATGCCGGCCTGATCGCCGACATCAACAACTCGCTGGGCATCACGCAGAAGCTCGTTGCCGACCTTCGGACGCTGCCCGCGGCACCGGGTGACGAGGCGGTCGTGACGCAGATGCTCGACGCGGCGGACAAGCTAAATGTCAAGACCGCTGAACTGCGCGACGCGATCGCGGCGCAGGACATCGCGCGCGTTCAGGCCATTGCGAAGGAGGGCGGTCCGCTCGAGACCGACTCGAACCATCAGTTCGACGCCTACGGCCTCGGCACGTGCGGATCGAACTTCGGTAACTGATGCGCCGCGTGCTGTCGGGCGCGCTGAGCGTGAGCGCACTGGTCGGACTCGGCACGACGTCCGCAGCTTCGGCGCTTGACGCACCACCGCCCGCGGTCGCCGCGCAATGGAACCTCGTCCAGGTGGGCGCCCCGCAGGCCTGGAAGACCACGACCGGTGTCGGCGCCAAGATCGGGATCGTCGACTCTGGGATCGACGCGTCGAACCCTGCCTTCACCGGAAAGATCGACGCGCTGGCGGACTGCGTCGGCGGAACCTGCCGCGAGGGCAACGCGCCGGACGGCAACGGCCACGGCACTGCCGTTGCCGGGATCGCCGCGGCGCGCGCCGACACCGGTGCCGAAACCGCCGGTGTTGCTCCTGACGCGCATCTCGTGGTCGCGCGTGCCCTAAACGCCGATGGCGTCGGGACCACAGAGGACATCAACAACGCGATCGCATGGGTCGTCGAGCACGGTGCACAAGTCGTGAACCTGAGTCTCGGCGACAACCGCATCGTCACGAGTCGCGTCGGCAGCGACCTGGCCAGCAGCATCGAGGCAGCGTGGGCGAGAGGAGTGATTCCGGTTCTCGCGTCGGGCAACTACGACGTGGTTTTTGGCGACAACTCCAGCGCGAGTTACGGCAACCTCGACGCCGTGGTCGTCGGAGCTTCCGACAACGCCGGTAAGACGGCGTGGTACTCGACGCCGATCGGAAACGCGAAGTGGGGGCTCAACGCTCCAGGTGGGGGCAGCGAGCAACCCGGTGAGGGGGTGCTTTCTCCGACGCTTGGTCGACAGTACGAGTGGCTCGCCGGAACGTCGATGGCGACGCCCCACGTGAGCGCGGCGCTCGCGATGTTGCTGACGCAGGGACTGACGCCGCGTGAAGCCGTGCAACGCGTCCTCGCTACGGCGAACAGGGCAGTCGCGTGCGGCGAAGGGTGCCAGGGGCGATTGCAACTCGATGCGGCCGTGCAGCCCGTCGCGAAAGCGGCGGCGCCCACATCGACAGGAGACTCGGTGCACAAGTCGGCTTCGCCGGGACGCGTAGCGCTAGGGGCAATTGCCTTCGCAGTCCTTGCGCTTGGCGCGACGACGGCCCTCGTCCTTCGACGGCGGCCGCGCTCGGATTAGGCGGTCCGCAGTTCTCGCGTCGCCAGGATGGTGTGCAGGTCGCGGAACAGTCGCTCATTCACGTCGGCACGCCACTGCGCGCCGCGCACGATCCGGTCCCGCCATTCGGGGTGCTCGGCCACCAGAGGCGTCACGGCTCCGTCGAGCCACTCCTTGCCGTGGCGGGGATCGGTCTGCGCGTGCTCTTCGTAGAAGGGGAACGCATCGGCGGGCGCGCCGAGACGCTGAAATGCTTCCACCACCCGGCGGCAGCGCGAACCGGCCTGCAACTCGAGAAGGCCGAGGGCGCCGATCATCTCGGGCTGCAATCGGCGGTTCGTGGCGAGCAGTCCATTGAGTGCGGTGCGGTAGAGCCCAGACACGGGTACTCGATCGCGATCGACGGTCGGCATGGCGACTGCGGCGACGAGTCGGTTGTGGAGTTCGGTGTGTACCTCGACGACGTCCCCGCGCCCCATCTCGTCCCAGTAGTTCGCTCCGAGGGTCACTTTGGGTTCTGCCTGCAGCCCGACCTGCGCGATCGCCACGAGGTCGTCGAAGCCGCCGTCGGGTCCACCTTCGATAGCCATGAAGCTGACCAGTTGGTCCCAGTCGGCGTGCGCGGCAAGCCAGTCGTAGATGCCGTCGTCCGCGGCCCGGGCGATGCGACGAATTGCCTGCGCTGCGTCATCGGACGTCACTGACAAACGACTGCTGCGCGCATCGATCTTCTGTTGCAGCCAGTCATCGAGTCTCCACTTGAGCGCGCTGACCTTCGGGTGATTCTGGAACTGCTCCTTGCCCTGCAGCCGCTCGATCGGTGACAGCCACAGGTCGTAGATGGTCAACAGCGTTTCGAGTGCGTCCCGTTCGTCGATCGGGTCATCAGTCGTAAGCGTGTCGAAGTCGCCCGAGTCGAGGGCATAGTGGAGGCGGCGGTTCGTCGCACTCATAGAAGGCATCTTGTTCCCGGTGTAGGACAGGCCCGCCGTTTTGGGGCCATGGCCATGGCGTACCCAAAACACGCGACGTCATTCTGCCGCCTTCAGCAGCGCGACGGCGCGTTCCTCGTCAACTGAGCGCACCTCGACGACGCGCAGGGATGGTGTCTCCGCGGCCAACTCTCGCGCCTGATCTGGGCCTCGAAGCTGCATGAGGACCGCTCCAGCGCGCACAAGGTGGGCTGCTGCGATGTCTGCACACCGGCGCAGCATTTCCCTTCCGTCGTCGCCGCCATCGACCGTCGATGCCGGATCGTCGAACCGATCGACCTCCGAACTCGGTAGATACGGCGGATCGGCAATCACGAGCGGGAATCGTTCACCAGGTGAGAGGGCCTTGCTGAGATCGGCGTTGCGAATGTCGGCCGCGATGCCGGCCCGGGTGGCGTTGTCGCGCGCCAGTGCCGCAGCGACCTCGCTCAGCTCGACCTGGACGAGGTCTCGCCCCGTACGGTGAGCGGCGACCAGTCCGATGTGACCGACGCCGGCGCACAATTCGAGGATCGGTCCCTGCGGCAGGGCGTCGCTGAGCTCGCTTGCCCAGTTGCTCTGCAGGATCGTCCACGCGCGGGGTCGCAACACCTCGTCGTTGAAAGCCACTTCGATTCCGCCGAAGGGCACGGTCTGCGTCAACCTCATCACAGTGCGGGCGTACCCAATGGCGAAGCGATGGGTACGCGCACCGTATGAAGGCACTCACCTGGCACGGCAAGCGCGACGTTCGGTTCGAGGAGGTGCCCGACCCGACCATCGAAGCGTCCGACGATGTGGTGGTGCGCATCTCGTCAACGGCTATCTGTGGCTCGGATCTTCACCTGTACGAACTCCTTGGGCCGTTCATGTCGCCGGGTGACGTGCTCGGTCACGAACCGATGGGCTACGTCGAAGCGGTCGGACCTGCGGTGCAGGACCTGGAGGTCGGCGATCGCGTCGTCGTGCCGTTCCAGATGTCGTGCGGCACCTGCTTCATGTGCAACAGCGGACTCCAGTCGCAGTGTGACACCACGCAAGTGCACGAACACAACACGGGCGCCGCGTTGTTCGGCTACTCGAAGCTGCACGGCCAGGTACCAGGTGCGCAGGCGGAGTACCTCCGAGTGCCGTTCGCGAACAACACCACGATCAAGGTGCCCGACGGGCCGCCCGACGATCGATTCCTTTTTCTGTCCGACGTGTTGCCGACCGCGTGGCAAGCCCTGACCTACGCCGACGTGCCGCGCGGCGGGTGTGTTGTCGTTCTCGGGCTCGGCCCCATCGGTCTCATGACGACGCACCTCGCCCTGCACTCCGGCCGGCGGGTCATCGCTGTCGATCTCGTGCCCGATCGGCTTGAGCGAGCCCGGCGACGCGGTGCCGAAGTAATCGACCTGCGCGAACACGAGAACGACCTGGGCGATCTCGTACGAGACATGACCGACGGGCGCGGCCCCGATTCGGTCGTCGACGCCGTAGGTATGGAGGCACACGGCTCGCCGGTGGCCAGCGTCATGCAGCGCATGGCGGACCTACTGCCGAACGCGTTGCAGGCGAAGCTCATGCAACGAGCCGGCGTGGATCGCATGCACGCGTTGTACACCGCTATCGATCTCGTGCGGCGCGGCGGAACGATCTCGATCATCGGCGTCTACGGCGGCATGGCCGACCCGATGCCGATGCTGCAACTCTTCGACAAGCAGGTCACATTGCGCATGGGCCAGGCGAATGTGCAGCGCTGGGCGCCGAACATTCTGCCGTTACTCACCGACGACGATCCGCTCGGCGTCGACACGTTCGCGACCCAGCACCTTTCGCTCAGCGATGGACCATTTGCCTACGAGGCGTTCCAGCAGAAGAAGGACGGTTTCTCGAAAGTCGTTTTGCGGCCGTAATAGCGGGGTAGCGCTGCGTTATGGATGCAGTCGAATTTCTCACCAACGAACACAAGAAGGCTGAGCAGCTCTTCGAGCAGATCGAGGCGAGCACTGACCCGTCCGAGAAGCAGCGGCTCCTCGACCAGGTCATGACCGAACTCAAGGCGCACACCAAGATCGAGGAAGAAGTGTTGTACGCACTTGTCCGCGAGGAGTTGGAGGGCGGCGCAAAACTCTTCGAAGAGGCCATGCAGGAGCACCAAGAGGCCAAGAAGGCGATGCAGGAGCTCGAAGGCATGACGCCCACCGACGAAGAGTGGCAGGCGCATTTCGAAATCCTCATGCACGGCGTGTTGCACCACGCCAAGGAAGAGGAGACCGAGATGTTCCCGAAGATGCGTGAGACGTTCTCGCAAGAGCGTCTCGACGAACTCGGCCAGCAGCTCGAAGCCGACGAAAAGGGTGAGCTCGTGATCGACCTCACCGTCGAAGAACTGCGCGAGCAGGCCAAAGCCTCCGACATCGAAGGTCGTTCGTCGATGGGCAAGGCCGAACTCGAGACTGCGCTTGGGCATCGCTAGACGGCTTCGTGAGCCTTCACGCGCACGCTCATACGGGCGGCTGAAGCACCGCCAGTAAGCGACGTTCGTTCGCCGACAGCCCGCCCCTGGCGCGACTGGGTCCCTGGGCCCATCTGTCCTGGAGAGTGCCCTTTTCGAACGAGGTCAGCACCGTCGGGTGCACGTAGCTGGATCGGCAGACGGCAACGGTGTTTCCCAGTGTTGCGGCGACGGGTTCGAGCGTCTCCTTGACGATGCTGCGTAATGCCCGCTCGGAGCTCGGCGTCTCGAGCGATGCGAAGGCTTCGGCGGCGAGAAGCGAGGCGCCCCACGTGCGGAACGTCTTGGCCGTCGCCTCGATGTCGGCGATGTCCCGGAGGTAGTCGTTGATGTCACCCGAGGCAACGCCGTGGGGCGCGCCGTCACCGTTGATGTACTGGAACAGTTGCTGCCCCGGAAGGTCCTGACAGCGACGAACAACGCGAGCTAGCCGCGCGTCGCAGCACGTGACCTCGACGAGTTTGCCGCCTTTGCCGTTGAAGCGGAGATGGAGGCTTTGTCCGTCGACGTGCGCGTGCCGGCACCGAAGTGTCGTCAGGCCGAACGACTTGTTCTCGCGTGCGTAATGCTCGTTGCCGACGCGCACGTAGGTCTGGTCCATCAGCCGGATGACCGCGGCGACGACACGGTCGCGCGACAGCGCAGGATTTCGCAGATCTCGATCGACTTGCGCACGGATTGCGCCGAGCGAATCGCCGAATTCGACGAGCCGGTTGAACTTGGCCTTGTCACGCTTGCGGCGGAAGTCGTCGTGGTAGCGGTACTGCTTGCGACCCCGCGCGTCGCGGCCCGTCGCCTGAACATGGCTGTTTGGATCAGGGGAGATCCAGACGTCGGTCCACGCGGGCGGGATGGCGAGGGCGTTGATGCGTTGGGCGACGGCCGCCGATACCGGCCGACCATTGGGGTGCACGTAGGTGAAGTGCTTGCGACCCTTACGCCGAATACCCGGCTGGTCGTCGCGCGTGAAGGTGAGCGTCATCGGTTGCGACGTGGGTACCCATGAAAGGTGACTCCTACGCAGCAAGGCATCGTCGAGCAGTTGGAACGGCGCGGGTGGACGCTCGCAGTGGCGGAGTCCCTGAGTGGTGGACTTCTCACGGACGCGTTTGCAAAGGCCGGCGACGCGTCGACGTGGTTGCGCGGCGGCCTCGTCGCCTACAGCACCGATGTGAAGCGGTCGCTGCTTCGCATCGGGGACGCGCCTGCGGTCAGCGAAGCATCGGCGCGCGCCATGGCGGATAACGCCGCGAAGTTGCTCGGTGCGGACGTCGGTCTCGCCGTCACCGGTGTCGGCGGACCGGACCCGCAAGACGGAGTACCGGCCGGCACGGTCTGGATCGGCACGGCGGTGGACGGCACTGTGGCGGCGCAGCTGTTCGAGTTCACCGGCGACCCATTACAGGTGGTCGACGCAACGTGCGACGCGGCGATGACGATCCTGCTCGCTGCGTTGCGCGGCTAGACGGGAGTGACGAATCCCTGCTGGATCAGGCGGCGCACAATCGCCACGCACGACGGCACAACGGCGGCGGCATCCACGCCCAGTGTGTCGGCGAGTCGATGCACGAGATCACCCAGACGCGTCGACGCATCGCAGCCCGCCACGAGATCCGCGCCGAGCGCATCGATCGCGATCGCGTAATGCAGGCCGCGCTCGAGTTGTAAGAGCGTTTGGTCGAGAAACCAGGCGCCCTCGGCGGCGAAGTGCGACTGCTGCAGCGTTGCGTGGGGGCTGACGACGAGAACGGCGTCGAGAATGCTCCGGTCGTCGTGCTCGTCGAGCCACAGCGCGCGGTCGAAGGCTGCAGCGATTTCGGCGCCACACGGCAGAACGAATTCTTGGGCCAATTCTTCGACGCAGCGCCACTGGTTCGGTCGCGCCGTCTTGCGAAGGGTGACGAGCCCGAAGCCGACGGCCTCGAGGCCGATGCGCTCGTAATAGGCCATCCACTCGTCGAACAGCTCGGCGTTGCCCTCGGGATAGTCGTGACGTAGCCAGCCCGACGCGTACGTTTCGGCGTCCTCGACGCGGCTCTGCACGATCCATGCGTCACAGCCGATGTCCTCGATCCACGTTGCGACCCGGTCCTGCCAGTTTTCGTTGCGTAGGTGCGCCCAGTTCGCGAGGAGTTGGCACCACCCGCCGTCGCTCAGGTGGGCCGGCGCGGTCGAGACGATGCGCCGGGAGATCTCGTCGCCGGCCAGGCCGCTGTCGCGATAGATGAACCTGGCCTCGGGCGAGATGACGAACGGTGGGTTCGACACGATGAGGTCGAAGCGGTCGTCGGCCACGGGCTCGAACAGGTCGCCGGTGAGCGTCTCGACATTCGCAACGTCGTTGAGCCCCATGGCGAACTCGGCGAAGGCAACGGCGCGCGGATTCCGGTCGGTCGCCACAATCGATTCCGCATGGGTCGACGCCAAGAGCGCCTGCACCCCTGAGCCGCAGCCGAGGTCGAGGACGCGGCCAACCGGTCGTCGGATCGTCAGTCCCGCCAGGGTCATCGAGGCGGGTCCGACGCCGTTGACGTAGTCGGCCGCTCGATCGCCGTGGGAGGAGTCGGACGGGACGAGCCACTCCCGTCCTTCGTACGTCGTCGGCGTAATGGCGACACGCGCCCTGACGGTTTCGCCGACGACATCGATGACCTCAGGGGTCAGGGGCAATGCCCGCTCGGCGTCAACCCGCCGCACCGCTACTCCGCATAAGAACAGACGGATCAACGTCTCGATGGGCGAACCTCCTGCGGTGCGGCGCAACACCGGCCCGAGGTCGTCGCGGGCAAGGAAGTTGAACCCGTTCGCCCCGATGACCTCGGTGACGCCGGCGACGTCAAACTGGGCCCGCGCGAGGGCGTCGCGGAGGCGATCAGTGTCGGAGCGGGTGAGCACGGGCCGAGTGTGTCACCACCGAGCCGAGTCACTAGTTCGCTTCTAGCAACTATTGCTGTAAGGTAAGTACATGACAACGACCGCCCGCACAGCGTCGGCGAAGGAGTTGGCCGAGGCCGCGTTGCCTGTCCTGCGTGCTTGCGCGGCGATAGCCGACGAGTCACTTGAGCGGGTGGCTCCGTCGGTGTCGCTCCAGCAGTACCGCGCCCTGACAATCCTGTACGAGGAGGGACCGCGGAATGCCGCCGCGCTCGCCGACGCTCTCGGTATCGCGCGCTCCACGTTGACTCGGCTGTCGAATCGCCTGGTACGCGACCACCTGATCGAGCGAGTGGAGGACCCGGCGGATCGACGGGCCGTCGTCTTGACCACCAGTCGCGAGGGAGGACGAGTGGTCGAACGCGTTCGCGCGTGGCGGTTACAGGAACTCGAACGCCGGTTGCGCCGCGCCGGTGACGGCGTTCGCGCTCGCGAAGCGGTTTCGCTCGTCGCAGCTCTCCTCACGACACAAGAAGAAAGGGATGCCCCATGAGCATCGAGCAACTCACCGAATTCGATCGGCCGGCTCGTCGGCCCGAACTCAGCGTTGTGCCGTCCCCGTCGCCGGCGAAGCCTGCTGATTTTCGTCTCGCTGCGATCGGCGCCGCAATCGGCTTTGTCCTCGTAGGGGGAGTGGTGCTGGCCGCTGGGCTCATCGCGAACATTGGTGTCGGCTCGTCGTTCGGCCTCGCTCTCTGGCTTGGTTTCTGGGGTGGTGGGGGATTCGGATTCATGGCCGCCGGCGGCGTCGAGCCGAAGCGCCGCCATCCTGCGGAGCGCTAGGCACAGCTGTCGTTCGAGGACCCGGAGCCGTTAGCGTCGCTCCGTGACCAACGGACGTACTCCTGCCATTGCCGGTACGGCGCAGACGATTCAGCGCCCGGGCGCGGTCGACGTGATCGACGGACGCGGGCCCATCGAATTGATGATCGACGCAGCACGGGCCGCGGCGGACGACGCGGGTGCGCCGTCGCTTCTCACCAAGCTCGACTGGGTCGCCGTCGTCGGCGGCGTGTGGCGCTTCACGAACCCGGGCCAGCTCGTCGCGGCGGCCGTCGGGTCGCCGGAAGCGAAGACCGCCCTCTCCGCGTTCTCCGGTTCGTCAGGCCAGGATCTTGTCGGCATGGCGGCGGAGCGGATTGCCCGCGGCGAGATCGACGTCGCCCTCGTGCTTGGCGGCGAGGCGCGCTGGTCTGAGCAGCGCCTCAAGCGCGACGGCCTCACACCCAAATGGATCAACGATCCGGGCGAAGGCACTCCGGAACCGCTGTCACCCTTCGCACCCGAGATGATGGTCGAGATGGCGACGCTGGGTCCGCCTGCCGTCGCGTACGCCTTGTTCGAAGACAGCCTGCGGGCGTCGCGAGGGGAGTCGATCGACACGACGCGCGATCGTGCCGCGAAGTTGTGGGCGGCGATGAGCGACGTGGCGGCCACGAACCCCTTTGCATGGGACACGTCCGCCCACACTGCGGCCGAAGTGCGCGACGCGACGCCCGACAACCGCATGATCGCGTTCCCGTATACGAAGGCGATGGTCGCCAACAACACCGTCGACATGGCGTCAGCGGTGCTGCTGTGTTCGGTCGACGCAGCGCGCGCCGCCGGCATCGCCGACGACCGGCTGGTCTTTCCGCTCGCAGTCACCGTCGCCCACGAGACGTGGCAGGTGATCAACCGCGACGAGCTGCATGGCTGCCCGGCCCTCACGACGGCAGGCCACACTGCGTTCAAGCACGCCGGCATCACCGTCGACGACGTCGAGCACGTCGACCTCTACGCGTGCTTCCCTTCGATCGTGCAGATGTCGGCGAACGCGCTCGGCTTGTCGACGGATCGACCGTTGACGGTCACGGGTGGCCTCGGCTTTGCCGGCGCACCGCTCGCGAACTCGACGGGCCAGTCGATCGCGGCGATCGTCCCGCTCGTGCGCGGTGGCGGCTACGGCTTCGTGCACGGCAACGGTGGCGTCGCCACGAAGCACGCGTTCGGTGTGTACGGAACGACGCCGCCCGACGAGTTCCTCCGTATCGATTGCCAGGACGATGTCGTCGACAACGCGCGAGCTGGCGTGCCCGACGGTTGGGCGGGAAGTGGCGAGGTCGAAGCCGCCACCGTCGTATACGACCGCGAAGGTCCGTCCTACGTCTTCGCGGCGATGCGCGCCGCCGACGGTGCGCGCGGTTTCGCGCGGACGACGGATGAGGATGCGATGGCCGAGACGATGAAGGTCGGCATCGCCGGTCGTGCCTGCGAGCGCACCGTCGACGGCGAACTTCGGCTGAGCTAGCGGCCGCGAATCAACCGCACGGCGGTCATCGAACCCAGCGGTGCGGTAGTCGTCTCCCAGGCGCCGGGGTACAGCGTTGACGCGACCGGCACGACCCAGGAGGCCGCGGCGTCGGCCGACTCGTCGTCGACGCACGTCGCAACGACTTCGCCGGCGGGCGGTCGACGCTTGTCGATCCGTTGCAGTGATTGCAACAGGTCGGGCGCATCGACCACGCGGAGACGCTCGGGCCACTCGATGGTCGGGGGTCGCCCTTTGCGGAGGTCATTGCAGCCTTTGTGGGCAAGTCGTTCGTCGCCGCGACCCTTGGTTCCCTTCGCAGCCGGGGCGATCTGGTCGGCCACCGGGTACTTCGGGTCGTTCGCTTTTGCCGCCTGCGGGACCGATTCGCCACAGATCCAGCACAACCAGTCCGCCGCGTCACCGAGTTCATCGAGGCTTGCCACGTTCTGACACTACGGGCGCACTGAATAGCGTGGGGAAGTGTCCAAGCAACTCACCTTGATGGCTGTGTGTCCCCACCCGGACGACGAGTGCACGTCGGCGGGTGGCGTGCTGTCGCTCTACAAAACGCAGGGCGTGCGCACCGTCGTGGTCACGTGTACCAACGGCGAGCTGGGCGACGGCCCCGGCGGAATCAAACCGGGTGAACCAGGCCACGACGACCAGGCCGTTGCGCGAACGCGGCTGCAAGAGTTGACGGAGGCCTGCCGCATCCTCGGCGTCGACCACAGCGAACGACTCGGCTACCGCGACTCGGGGATGTCGGACTGGGACTTCCAGGGCCACGCGGATGCGTTCTGCAATGTGCCGCTCGACGATGCCGTCGCACGGCTCGTGGGGCTGTTCGAGAAGTACGAGCCCGATGTCGTGATCTGCGACGACAACCAGGGTGGCTACGACCATCCGGATCATTTGCGCTCCCATCTCGTCACCACGACCGCAGTCAGGCAGAGCGGCATCGCGAAGAAGCTCTACATGCCCGCCTTCAGCAGCAAGACGTTCGAGACGATCGGCGAGGCCCTCCGTGACCTCGGCGTCGAGCTGCCGATGCCAGACATCGACGACGAGGCCCGGGCCAAAATGGAAGCGGCCGACGCGCGCATCACCACCACTGTCGATGCCGGCGCGTTCGCCGACCAGGTGCGTGCAGCGCTCAACGCGCACGCGTCCCAGATCGCCGAGTCATGGTTCGCCCATATACCGCCGGAGGCCTTCGCCCTCGCGTTCGGCACCCAGCACTTCATTCGTGCGTACGACACAACCGGGGCGGCGACGCCCGAGACCGACCTCTTCGCCGGCCTCCGGGGCTGACGCTGTGGCACGACTGCTGTGCGTGACCGACGCCGGTGTTCCGTCCTCGACGACTGATGCTCTCGCGTCGGCGTGCAAGGAACGAGGCGTCGAATACGTAGAGATCGAGGCGGGATCGTTCGGTTTTGACCCGACGCAGCGCGCCCGTGCGGGCGACCTCCTGTATCGGCCGTCCGTGTCGAGTGCAGCGATGCTCGTGGAGCAGTACCTCCACCGCGAAGGAGTCGCGACGTTTTACGTCGACGACGATCCGTTCGTCTTCGTCGACAACGCGCTGCTGCGATTCGAGCGAGCCGGGGTGCCGGTACCCCGATCGCATCGTTGCCGTCCCACGACGACCGAAGTGGTCGACGCCTTCGTCGACGATCTCGGCGGGTTCCCGGTCGTTGTGAAAGTCGGCGGCAACGAGGGAGGGGTGGGCGTCGTCGTCGTCGAAAGCCCGCGTTCGCTGTATTCCGTGCTCGACTATCTCTGGGCCGAGAACATTCATCCGCTCGTGACGACATTCGTGCCCGATGCGGTCCACTGGCGGGTCGTCGTTGTCGGGAGCCGCGCGGTCGCGGCGTACCGGAACACGACGAGGCCGGGCGACTTTCGGACCTACGCCGAGGACAACGCGTCCCTTTACACGGGCGACGTCGAACCGGAACTCGCGCGGATCGCGGTGTCTGCAGCAACCGCCATTCGGCGTGAAACCGCGGGCGTGGATGTATTGATGCATCCATCGGGTCGCACGTACGTCCTCGAAGCGAACTTCCCGTGTTACTTCGCTCAGGCCCAGACCGTGGGCGGTATCGACGTCGCCGGCGCCATGATCGACCACTTGCTCACCAAGAAGACCCGCTGAGGTCTACTGTTCGTCGAACACCGGCATTACGGGAGGGGCAAACAATGAGCACCACGCCAACGCCACGCGCGCGCCGCCATTCGATTCGCATCGATCGAGGGGAGGACGTCGCCGTCGTCACCGACGAGGTAACGGGGGAGACCTTCTACCTCGAACCGCAATGGCTCGCCGTTTTGGATCTTGCGGACGGCACCCGCGATGTCGAGGCCATCCGTGCGGCCGCCGACGGTGATGTGTGGTCGGCTCTCGACGCCCTTGCCGATCTTGGGCTGCTCGAGGAGCGAGTCGTTCCGCCCGCCGGTTCGTCGGTGGTGACACGTCGCGGTCTGCTCAAGGCGACGGCCGTGGCCGGAGCGCTCGCCGCGGCCGTCGTGGTCTCCACGGCGAGGCCGGCAGCGGCGCAGAAGCAGACCACAGAAGAACGGTTGAAGGCGCAGGACCAGAAGCAGGAAACTCAGGAAAAGAAGAAGTCCACCGAGCAAGCGGGCAAAGAGTCGAAGCTGAAGGCGCGAGGCTGACCTCGTCTCGCGGGCCCTATTTCGCGTTAGCGGGTCAGCACGGCGCGAAGATCACGACGTGGCGTGGACGATCGACGACGGTGTGGCCGACGACGCAGTGCCCGTGTGGACGGTTCTGGAGCCGGCGTCGGACGTCGAGCTGCTCCCGAGTTGGTACCAACCTGCGCCGACGCAGCGCCGTCTGCTCGTGGGTTGGCCCCGTCGGATCGCCATTGCCACCATCGTCGCCTTCATTGCGATCGACGCATTCGGGCTGTGCAGCACCTACGGCCACATCGTGTTCGCTTAAGCGAGGTCGAGCGAGTTGACCAGGTCCTCGAGGGCCACGGTCCAACTCTCGTAATACGGGCGGTCAGGGTCGTCGGCGATCGCCGTGATGAGCCGCTGCTGGAATGCACTCCAGTCGAGATCGAGATGTTCGACGAGCGCGACGGCCATGCCGAAGGTGCGGGCGTGCCAGGGCTCGTCGAAGACAATCTCGCCGTTGTCACGCGGCAAAGCGTGCGCCCCCGTCATTGCATCGATGTCGGCGCGGACGTTCACAGGCTGCGCTGCACACCAATCATCGAATCGCGGGTCACCCTCGCCGCAAGCTCGTCTTCGCTGAGCCCATCGGAGCCACTGGGCCGCTCCGGCAAGACCAGGTATCGAATCTCGGCGCTCGAGTCCCACACGCGAACCTCGACGTCGTCCGGGATGGGCGAGCCCATCTCGGCGAGCAAGGCACGTGGTTCGCGCACGGCACGGCTGCGGTATGCCGGCTCCTTGTACCACCGCGGCGGCAGGCCCAGCACGGGCCACGGATAACACGAACACAACGTGCACACGACGAGGTTGTGGACCTCGGACGTGTTCTCGACCACGACGATGTGGTCGCCCTCGGGACCGCCGAATCCGAGTTCGGCGATTGCGGGTGTGCCGTCGGCGAGCAGCCGCTGCTTGAACGCAGCATCGGTCCATGCGCGAGCGACGACCTTGGCACCGTTCATCGGGCCGAAGGAATGCTCGAACGTCTCGACGACCGAATCGATCGATTCCGGGTCGAGGATGTTGTTGTCCCTCAGTACCGCCTCGAGTGCAGCGACCCGCGCCTCGATAGGGGCCACCGGCCTTGGGTGGTGATGGTCGTCGCTCATGCCGGCTCCAGATACTGGTCGTAAAGGTCGACGTGCATGCAGGTGTTCGGCTCCGCGCCTTCACCCCATAACTCGGTGCCGTCGAAACGCACCGAGTACGCCGGCACCGGGATTTGGCCACCCCCGTGCGCCTCGACGTCGGGATAGTTGTGCAAACCGTCGTAGCGCGCGATCACGCCCTGCCGGCCTTGGATGTAACGAGGCGCGCGGGTGTGGGTGGTGGGGTGCCACGCCCGAACGCGGACCGCGTCGCCTATCGCGAAGCGTGGCTCACCGGTCGTCACGGGTTCGACCGATCCGCGCGTTGGTCGCGACAGCGGGAAGAAGCCACCGGCGCGTGCGTCGAGGTCGGCCTGAGTTGTCTTGCCTTCTTCGACCAAGGACGTTGCTGCGCCCGTCACCCAATGCTCGTAGTACGTCGAACCGAGGTAGTGCGCCGGGTCCATGCGTTCGATGCTGTGCCGGAAACGGGGCGTGGGAAGGCCCAGTGCCATCAGGACCGCCGTGTTGAGACGGAACGCGCGGCGCTCCCAGTCCTCGTGGAAAACGGGCTCGCGGGGCGGGGCATGGACAGGGCCGAATCCGTCGAGGCCGCCGAGGTCATGCACGCCGTCCACGAACGCGAACGCTAACCCTCGCAAAGCCCGGAAAGTCCGACTTCGACTAAAGCCGCTGGCTGCGGGGCACACAGTTCCGTCACGTCAGGTCTTCGTGACGCTATGTTCACGAACGCAAACCCAAAAAAGGGCTGGGGCGAAGGAGAGCAACTATGCGTGCTACGTCCCGAGCAAGGTCGGCGGCAGCGAGAGCGGCAGCCGCAGTACTTGCCATTTCCCTTGTCGCTGGAGCCTGTGGAGGCTCCGACAAGGACGACTCGTCAAGCGGTGATGGCGGCGGAGGCGGCGCATCGGCGTCTACCGCGATCCCCAAAGCGGGCGGCAAGTTGGTGATGGGTGTGGAAGCCGAAGTCGACGGTTTCGACCCGACCAAGAACCGTATGGACGTCACCGGCCTGACCTACGCGTCGACCGTGTACGACCCGCTGGCGGCGTTCGGTAAGGACGGCAAGGTGCACCCGTACCTGGCCGAGTCCATTACGCCGAGCGCGGACTACAAGGAATGGACGATCAAGCTTCGCCCGAACATCAAGTTCAGCAACGGTGACCCGCTCACCTCCGACGACGTTGTTGCGGACTGGAACGCGCATCTCAAATCACCGCTCACGAGCCCGGCCATCGCGGGCTACCTGCTGAGCGTGACCAAGGTCGACGATCTGACGGCGAAGTTCACGATGGCCGGTCCGTGGGTGCCGTTCCCGACCTATCTCACGGGACAGCTCGGCTTCGTGTTCAACCGCAAGATGTTGACTGATCCGAAGTCGGGATCGAACCCGATCGGTACTGGTCCTTTCGTCCTCAAGCAGTGGGTGCCGGGCAACCACATGACCGCGACGAAGAACCCGAACTACTGGCAGAAGGGCTTGCCGTATCTCGACGAGGTCGAGTTGCGACCGATCGTCGAGACCCAGTCGCGCGAGTCGAGCCTGAAGGCCGGAACGATCGACCTGATGCACTCCAGTGACGTGCAGACGATCAAGGATCTGAAGGGCAACAAGTCCATCGCGTCGATCACCGACGAGAAGGCCGAGGGCGAGCAGGAAGAGCACTTCATCATGCTCAACACCGCCAAGGCTCCGCTCGACGACGTCCGTGTCCGCAAGGCACTTGCGTACGCGACCGATCGTCAGCGTCGCATCGACACGATCGACTTCGGCATCTCGCCGGATTCCGACGGCCCCTTCGGCAACGTGAACTCCGATTTCCACAGTGATACCGGCTATCCGAGCTTCGACCTGGCCAAGGCCAAGGAGCTGGTCGCCGAGTACACCAAGGAGAAGGGCATCAAGGAGATCTCCTTCGAGCTCGGCACGACCAACACCGGTCGCAACCTCCAGGACATGTCGCTCATGCAGTCGATGTGGAAGGAAGCCGGCATCAACGTGAAGATCAAGCAGGTCCAGCAGAGCGAGTACATCCTCAACGCGCTCAACGGTGCCTACGACGCGTACGACTGGCGTCAGTTCGGCGAACCCGATCCGGACGCCGACTTCGTGTGGTGGACGACCAAGACGGCTTCGCCGATCGGTCAGCTGGCGTTGAACTTCGCCCGTAACAAGGACCCGATGATCGACGCCGCTCTGCTCAAGGGACGCACGTCGCCCGACGAAGCGGACCGCAAGGCGGCCTACCAGGACATCGCCAAGCGCTTCGGCTCCGAAGACTTCCCGTACATCTGGCTGAACCAGACCATCTGGCAGATCGCGTTCAAGACCAAGGTCAAGGGCATCACGAACTGGACGCTGCCGGATGGCGAAGCGGGCGTGGACCACACCATCGGCGGAGGCTTCCTGCTCGCACACGTGGGCGTCAACTAAGCGTTGCTGCGCACCATCGCGGGGAAAGTCCTCTACCTGATCCCCGTGCTGTTCGCGGTCACCGCGCTGTCGTTTCTCCTGTTGAAACTGCTGCCCGGTGATCCGGCCGTCAACATCTTGGGACCGAGTGCAACGCCCGACGCCGTTCGGGCGTTGCACAAGTCCCTCGGCCTCGACAAGCCCCTGATCTCCCAGTACTGGCAGTTCGTGTGGAACGCACTGCACGGCGATCTCGGGCAGTCGTATCAGAACAACCAGCCGACGGTGGAGGCGCTCAAGCAGCGCCTCCCCGTCACGCTGGAGTTGCTCGTCATCTCGCAGTTCCTGGCGCTCGCGATCTCGGTCCCGCTCGCGATTCGTGCGGCGACTCGCCCCGACGGACTGCTCGATCGCATCTCGACGGGCGTGTCGTTCGGCTTCCTGGCGTTGCCGTCCTACGTCGTGGGCGTCGTGCTCGTTCTGCTCTTCGCCGTCGAGTTCCATATTTTCCCGGCGACGGGGTACACGCCGCTGACGGCGAACCCGGTTGAGAACCTGCGCTCGCTGCTTTTGCCGTCGATCACGCTGGCACTGGCCGAACTCGCCACGTACATGCGACTACTGCGCGCCGACATGATCATGACCCTGCAGGAGGACTTCATCACGATGGCGCGCGCGAAAGGCATGCCACCGAGACGCATCCTGTGGCTCCACGCGTTTCGACCTTCCAGCTTTTCGTTGGTCACCGTTGCTGGTCTCAACTTCGGCCGTCTCATCGGCGGCACCTTCATCGTCGAGATCCTGTTTGCTCTGCCGGGTATCGGCGAGCTCACGGTGCAATCGATCTTCTCTACCGACTACCTCGTCGTACAGGGCACGGTGCTGCTCGTCGCAGTCGGGTACGTCCTCGTGAACTTCTTGGTTGATCTCTTGTACGTCGTCATCGATCCGAGGGTGCGTCATGCTGCCGCAGCAAGCTGAGCCCACCGCCGCGCCGGCGATCGCCGCGGTGGAGGCCACCGGAAAATCGCGTCGCAAGCTCGGCTTCATGTTCTGGCTGTCGATCGGTTGGGTGGGCGGCGTCATCTTCCTGGCGATCTTCGCCAACTTGTTACCCCTGCCGGATCCGAACGCGCAGAAGGCGGCGATCAACCTCGGTCCAAGCGTGCATCACTTGTTGGGGACCGACGCGCTCGGACGCGACATGTTCTCCCGGGTCATCTACGCCGGACGGGTGTCGTTGACGGTGGGCTTCGCATCCATCGCCATCGGACTCATCTTCGGCGGCGGCATGGGAGTCATCGCCGGCTACTACCGAGGCCGCATCGACAAGGTCCTCATGGGTATCGCTGACGTCATGCTCGCGTTCCCGGCGCTCGTGTTCGCGCTGGCGATCGTCACCTTCCTCGGGCAGAACCTGCGCAACGTGACGATCGCGATTGCCGTGATCTCGATCCCGGGCATCGCGCGGATCGTGCGGGCGTCGACCCTCACGTTCGCCCAGCGCGACTTCGTCACCGCAGCCCGCACGCTGGGCGCCAAAGACCGTCGCATCATCGTGCGCGAGATCCTGCCCAACGTGGCGATCCCGATCGGCTCCTTCTCCTTCATCGCAATCGCGCTCGCGATCGTGGGGGAGGGCGGTCTCGCGTTCCTCGGACTGTCGGTGCCGGCCCCGACGCCGACGTGGGGCGGCATGATCAACGAAGGACGCAGTTTTCTGCAGGACCAGCCGATGCTCAGCCTGGTTCCCTCCGCGGTGTTGTTCATCACCGTGCTCGCCCTCAACTTCGCCGGTGACGCCCTGCGCTCCCGCTTCGACAAGAAGGACGTGAGCGTGTGAGCGATCCACTTCTGATCGTCGAAAACCTCAAGACCCACTTCCGGACCGGCCGAGGCGTGGTCCGCTCCGTCGACGGCGTCTCGTTCACGCTCGAGCGGGGCCAGACGCTTGGGATCGTGGGTGAGTCCGGGTCGGGCAAAACCGTGTTGTCGCGCTCGATCATGCGTCTTCTGCCGCCGAAGAATGTCATCAGCGAGGGCCGGGTCATCTTCGAGGGACGAGAGATCGCGAGCCTGTCGCCGAGTGAGATGCGTGACGTGTGGGGCGCCGACATCGGGATGGTCTTCCAGGACCCGATGACCTCGCTCAATCCCGTCATGAAGATCGGCAAGCAGGTGACCGAAGGCCTGCGCGTGCACCTCGACATGGACAAGGAACGCGCCAACGAGACCGCGGTCGCGCTGTTGCGCAGCGTCGGCATTCCCGAGCCCGCCCGTCGCCTCAAGCAGTTCCCGTTCGAACTCTCGGGCGGCATGCGGCAGCGTGTCACGATCGCCATCGCGATCGCGTGCGGTCCGAAACTGTTGATCGCCGACGAGCCGACCACCGCTCTCGACGTCACCGTCCAGGCCCAGATTCTGAACCTGCTGCAGGACAAGCAGCGGGAGCGGCACATGGCGATGATCCTCGTCACCCACGACCTTGGTGTCGTCGCCGGGCGAACGGATCACATCGCCGTGATGTACGCGGGCAAGATCGTGGAAAAGGCGCCGACCGCCAAGCTCTTCACGGAGATGCGGATGCCGTACACCGAGGCGCTCATCAAGTCGATCCCGAAGACGGATCAGCCGAGCCACACGCGGCTCGCGGCGATCGGTGGCCGCCCACCGGATCTCGTCAATCCGCCGAAAGGCTGCAACTTTGCGCCCCGCTGCCCGTACGCGCAGGAGAAGTGTCACAACGAGGAGCCTCCGTTGGCGTCAGATGATTCCGTCGGGGACGACCACGTGTTCGCATGCTGGTTCCCGGTCGGTATCAAGTCGAAGGCGAAGGCGAAACTGTGAGCGAAGCGCTGTTGTCGGTGCGCGACCTCACGGTGGAGTTCCCGGCTGGTCCCGGTCGCAAGGTGCACGCCGTGTCGGGCGTCAGCTTCGACGTCTTCGAGGGCGAGACGCTCGGCGTCGTGGGGGAGTCGGGCTGCGGCAAGTCCACGACGGGCAAGGCGATCCTCCAGTTGCCGCGGCCGACGAGCGGCTCGATCACGTATGAAGGCCGTGAGCTGGTCGGGCTGCACGGCGAGGATTTGCGCGGCATCCGTCGGCAGCTGCAGATGATCTTCCAGGATCCGATCTCGTCGCTCAATCCTCGGCGTCGCGTACGCGACATCGTCGGCGAGCCGCTCGCGATCTGGAACATCGGCACCAAGGAGGAGCGCGAGGCGAAGGTCAAGGAGCTCCTCGAAGCGGTGGGCCTCGACTACTCCGCGGCGGAGCGTCGCCCGCACGAGTTCTCCGGCGGTCAGTGTCAGCGCATATCGATTGCCCGCGCCCTCGCCCTCGACCCCAAGTTGATCATCTGCGATGAGCCCGTCTCCGCGCTCGACGTCTCCGTGCAGGCACAGATCCTCAACCTCCTCGAGGACATGAAGGACCGGTACGGGCTGACGCTGATCTTCGTGTCGCACAACCTCGGCGTCGTGAAGAACGTGAGCGATCGCGTGGCGGTGATGTATCTCGGCAAACTCGTGGAGCTCGCGCCGGCCGACGAGCTCTACGCGCGTCCGTTGCACCACTACACCGCCGCACTGCTCGACTCGATTCCCGTGCCGGATCCGACGGTCCGCCCGGGTGCGGCGCCCGACGTCGTCGCCGGTGACCCGCCGTCACCCATCGATCCGCCCTCGGGTTGTCGGTTCCGGACCCGCTGCCCGCGGGCCGAGCAGAAGTGCGCGGACGTCGAACCGCCGCTCGCCGAACTGCGACCTGGCCACTGGGTGGCATGCCATTTCCCGATTGGAGAGTCCCTTGCCTGACAAGTCGCGTACCGATCGACTCAGCGAGGTCGACCTGTTCCGTCGCTGCACGAAGAAGGACCTCGAGGCGCTGGCGAACGCCGTCGAAGAGGTGGACGTGCAGCCCGGCACCGTGTTGGTCGACCAAGGGCGCGTGGCCGACGCGATGTACGTCGTCACCGAGGGCGAGGCCGAGATCGCGATCGGTGGTCAGGTCGTGGCCAAGGCGGTCGCCGGTCAACCGATCGGCGAGATGGGTCTGCTCGATCATCTGCCCCGCTCGGCCACCGTCACCGCCCGCACCGCGATGCACCTATACAAGATCGACGCCAAGAAGTTCGAGGAGGTGCTCGACTCGACGGCGCTGTCGCGCGGCCTGCTCGAGCACCTGAGCCGCAAAATTCGGGAGCTCGAGACCGGCCGTGGCACCGTCGCCATCTAGGTGCGCGTCGTCGTCCTCTCGGACACACATCTCAAAGCGTCGTCAGCGCGCGGGCTGCCCGCCACGGTCCTCACTCATCTGAAGTCGGCCGACGTGATCCTGCATGCGGGGGACGTCACCGAGAAGTTCTTGCTCGACGAACTCCGTGCCTACGCCCCGGTCCACGCGGTGCTGGGCAACAACGACAACGGCATGGTGTTGCCCGACACGGAGCTCGTCGAGCTCGACGGCGTGACCGTCGGCATGATCCACGACTCGGGCCAACGCATCGGCCGCGCCGCGCGCATGCGGAAGCGGTTCCCGACGGCGGACGTCGTGGTGTTCGGCCACAGCCACATTCCGTGGAACGAAGAAGGCATCGACGGCCAACTGCTGTTCAATCCGGGTTCGCCGACGCAACGCCGAGCCCAACCGCATCCCACGATGGGTCTCCTCGAGTTCCGCCGCGGCACGATCCGTCGCCACGAAATCCTGACGGTCGATTGAGCGGGTTCTTGTCGGGGTTGGCTCGCTATAGCGAGCCAAC
>JBEHXL010000023.1:0-39462 GCA_048498715.1 Actinomycetota bacterium
CCCCCCCTCTCTGTTTTGGGGTCCCCTCTGAGAGGGCCCCACGATCGCGTCTAGGCGACGGCGCGTGCCTTCAAAGGCCACGCACTCCAGGCCAGCCAAGCGCCGATCGCGATGCACGCGAACACCGGCAGCCACTGGACGATGCCGATGCCATCGACCCCCAAGTACGGGTTGGTCACCGGGGATTGCAGGGTGGTCGTGTGGTACAGGATGAAGCCGCCTGCGACCCCTACGCCGCAGATGAACGACAGCGGGCGGGCCCACTCCTTCTCCTGCCGGGCGGCGAACACCGCGACGATGCAGCCGATCAACAGCAGTAGTCCGCCGAAGAGACCGACGTAGCCGCCTTCGACCGGCGCACCTGTCGCCCGGTCGAGGTTGTTCGCCGGCGTGACTGCGTGCCACACCTGAGCGAGAGCGAGAAGACCGGCCGGGAGCGCAAGCGAACGAAGCGGTTTCATGCAACGAAGTCTGACGCCGCACGCCTGTCCGATGTGTGCAATTTTCGTGGCGTGCCCGACGACGTCCAGCGCGCGCTTCCCGCCATGGTGCGCGCGTTCTGGGACTTCCCGGAGACCCTGCATTTGCTGCCTAGTGAACGAAACCGAAAGCGCGCGCTCCCTCGCTTTCTCGGCAGCGATATGCGGGACTGTCACATGCACAACGGCCTGCGTCTGGCAGAACGCGACGGAAAGGTCGTCGGTGCGATCGCCTTCCTGCCGCCCGGGGCGTACCCACCCGGACCGAAGCGCGCGCTGCGTCAGGTCCTCGACCTCGCCCCGGCGTTGCCCTGGGGCATCGCCGCCGCACGTGAAGGGCTACGAGGCAGTGGAGAGAACGCAAGAGCGCATCGCGTCCACGCCGAACCGCACTACTTCATCCAGGTCCTCGGCATTGACCCGGCCTACCAACATCGGGGCATCGGGACCGAGCTGATCACGCCGGTGCTGCAGGAGGCGGATGCGATGGGTGTCGGCTGTTTCCTCTTCACCGCGACCGAGGCAAACGCAGCCTGGTACCACTCGCTCGGGTTCGAGACGCAGCGGCGTTACAACCCAACCCCGACGTGGCCCGACGTGTGGGCCATGTGGCGGCCGACCGTTTAACCCGCGAGTTCGCTGGCTTCGAGCTGGTTCACGATCGCCGCCAGCGCGTCGCCTTCGACATCGCGGGTCGACGCGATGAGCGACAGGGTCACGTAGCCCTCGATCAGGAGCGCAACGTCGGTGTCGGGCTCCTGTTCCGAGCGCTCCCACGTGAGCTCGAGGGTGCCGGGCTCCACGGTGTCCATTCGAATTTGGACAGTGCCGTGTACGGCGAGCTTCGCCGGCTTCATTCCCCGCACCGCGTACGGCCGTACGTTCGGGACGTTCACGTTCAGCACGCCGTTCGTGCCGTTCGCATGAGCGGCATGCACCAGCGACGCCGCGCAGACGGCCGCAGTGTCCCAGTGCTTGTCTCCGTCGCCGTGGCTGCCGAGGCTGATCGCGAGACCAGGAATGCCGAACTGCACCGCCGTCAATGCCGCCCCGACGGTTCCGGAAAACAAGGTCGCGCGGCCCATGTTGGCGCCGGCGTTGATGCCCGACACGACCAGATCCGGCTTGTCGCCGAAACCGCCGAGCGCCGACGAGAACGCGCAGAGCCCGGGGGGCCCGTCGACCGCGTAGGCCTCGACGCCGACGAGCGACTCGATCTCACGGGCCTCGTAGGCAACCTGATTCGTGACGTGCAGCGGACCGATCGCAGCCCCGAACCCGGAGTAATCGCGAGCGGGAGCAACGATCACGACCTCGTGACCGCAGGTGTGCAGCGCTCGGGCGAGAGCGTGCAGCCCCGGGGATTCGATGCCGTCGTCGTTCGTCACAAAGATGCGCACACGCCAAGTCTGTCCCGTGTCGATGACCGTTGTGACAACGTCAGGTAATGCTCCGCTTACGCCAAGTAGTCATCGCCGCGAGCGACCTCACCGCGACCCGCACGCAGATCGAAGACGAGCTCGGTCTTCCCCACGTCTGGGCTGACCCCGGCATTGCGTACTTCGGGCTGCGCAACGCGCTGTACGCGATCGGCGGCTGCTTCCTCGAGGTGATCTCACCCCAACGCGCTGACGCGCCGGCCCAGCGGTTCCTCGACCGCGCCGGCCACGACGCCGGGTACATGGCGATCGTGCAGACAACCGAACCGCTCGACGACGTGCGCGCTCGCCTCGAGGCCGAGAACGTCCGCGTCGTGTTCACCGCCGACGGCGAAGGCGTCACCGGGCTCCACCTCCACCCCGCCGACACGGGCGGAACGTTGCTGTCGATCGATCGCTGCGACGATCCGGCGAAATGGCCGTGGGCAGGACCGGCGTGGGAGGCCGCCCCCGATCGCGGCTACCGCGACATCACCCGCGCCGCATTCGCCGTCGACGACCCGTCCTCAGTCCAAGCGAAATGGGCCGCACTACTCGGCACGACCGACCTCGACAATGCGGCCCTGGAGTTCGTGCCGGCAACCGATGGACGACGCGGCCTATGTGAGGTCGACCTCGCCGGACCGGCGCACGATCCCGTCGAGATCGGCGGCATTGTGTTTCGCTCGGCCTAGTCAGCCAGCGCACCCTCGATCGCGTCGATCGCGTTGCGCCGCAACGACGGGATGTCCTTGTAGTACGTGATCCCGATGAGCGCGGGCCCGAGCGCCCAACCGCGCGACCGGGCGACCGTCGCGTCGTCCATACCGACTTCGTCGAAGAACACGCGGCGGGCCTCGCCCCGGAAGAACGTCCAGCCCGCCATGAGATCGCACGCAGGGTCGCCGACGCCGTAGGCGGCATCGATCACACCGACAAGGCTGCCGTCACGTTGGATGAGGTTGCCCGGCAGATCGCCGTGGAACCACAACGGAGGGCGATTCCACTCGTCGGCGTCCAGCGCCAGGTACCAAAGCTTCACTGCCTGACCGAGATCAACGTCGGCCTTGGCAATCCACTCCTCGATGCGCTCACGCCAGCCCTTGAGCGACAGGCCGCGAAGAAACGTGACGTCGCCAGGCTTGGGGCCGCCCGTCGCATCACACGCATGCAGAGCGCGGATGAAGCCGGCGAGGTCACGGGCCGCGGCGACAAGGTCGACGGTCTCCGGTGTGGCGCGCTCACCGTCGATCCACCCCGCGATCGACCACTGAACGGGGTAATCGCCGTCCGGCTCACCGATCGCAATCTGACGAGGCAACTCGAGCGGCAGCTGCGGCGCCAAGAACGGGACCCACTCGGCTTCACGTAACGCCTGGTGGTTCGGCTGGTTCCGTATCGGAAGGCGCATGACCATGTCGTCGCCCAGCCGGTAGAGCGTGTGGTCGGTTCCATGCTCCTCGAGTTCCGCGATCGGCAGATCGGCGAACTCCGGAAACTGCTTCTCGATGAGCCGCCGCGCCAACGCGATGTCGACGCGTAACTCGTCTTCGTGGCGCTTCGGGGGCATGGCGAAGCGCAGTTGAGTCCTGCGCGTTCGATGTGTCGAGCGATTTAGAAAGACCGCCGGCGAGGGTGGTCGTGCGATCAGACGCGGGCCCGCGCGGTGGCGAGCGCGTCACCGAGAGCGGGGCCGAGGGTGTCGCGGTACGTGCCCGCATGGCACTCGTCGCCGGGATCCGACGCGGCCGTGAACCGAGTCACGAGCCACGTCGGTTGTTTCGCTTGGGAACTGATGTAGCGCAACGGTTGGGCCCGAATGGCGTCGAGGCGGACCTGAGCCCCGTTGCCGCGCAACTTCACGACCCGCCACGCGGCCGATCCTCGGTGCCCCGCCTCCAGTAGCCGGCCATCTGCAAGAGGCGCGATCGCCCGGGCGGCGTCGGTCGCGCTGGTTGCGTCGACGTGCACGACATCGACGGTGGCGACCACTGCGTATGAGCACAGGTTGCTGCCCTCGCGGAGCCGCAAACTCGTTGCGGTCGCGTTCACCACTCTCCATCGAGCGGGCAACAAGACGGTCGCTCGCGCTGAGGCTGGCCGACCCAGGCCGGCGATCTCGACGGACGCGCGCAGCGTGTGCGGTCGCGTGCCTGATGCTGTCGAATCGGAACGCGCGCTCGAACCACCGCACGCGGCGAGAAGCAGAGCCAGGACGAGAGCGGTAACGCGCATGAGCGCTTCGACGGTAAGCGATTCAGGCGACGAGCGCCGCGAGCCAGCGCCTGACCTCGGATGCGGACCGCAGATGGACCCAGTCGAGGTGAGCGAACTCTCCGGACGCCACGAGTTCCCGATAACGCTCTCCGTACTTGGGCCAGGCCGTCCACGCGAACTTCACGATCGAATCAGGACTCAAGACGTTCCAACCCTCGCGGTTGCCGTTCCACAATTCCTCACGCGTGAAGACCCGTCGGGCGCTTCGGCGAATCACACGCGGCACTGCGACCCACCGCGGAAGATCCAGCCACACGATCGTGTCGGCCGCGGGCCAGATGACGTCACGCGAGCCGACGGAGAAGTAGTTCCCGTCGACGACCCAACGGTCGCCGTCGACGACCTCGGCGGCACGCCGTTTGAACTCAATCTCACCGACTTCGGTCCAGTTCGGATCCCACCAGAGCGAATCGAGTTCGGTGTACGGGATGCCGAGAGCGGCACCGATGCGACGGCCCGTCGTCGTCTTTCCGCAGCCTGGCGCGCCGACGACGACGATCCGGTTCACAGACCGGCCATCTCGAGCGCGACGAGTTCCGCCGTGGGCTCCGACGGAGCCTCCCCCAGACGCATGAGGAAACGGTAACGGCGTGCGATGCTGAGCCGCTGATGCCCAGCCCTCTCACGCCCGACGCTTTGTTCTCGCTCGCCGGACGCATCGCGCTGGTGACAGGAGGAACGCTCGGTATCGGGGCCATGGTCGCCGAGGGCTTCGCCGCTGCCGGCGCGCGCGTTTTGATCGTCGCCCGCAACGTCGATGACAGCGCAAACGACGCCATCGCCGCCGACCTCGGCACCGAGGAGGGCTGCCGCGCCCTTGTCGACGCCGTGGCTCAGCGCACCGATCATCTCGACGTCGTGGTGCACAGTGCCGGCGCGACGGCGCTCACACCCGTCGACAGCGCCAGCGAAGACGATTGGGAACGCATCCTCGACCTCAACGTGCGGGCCGTCCATCGCCTGACCGCAGGACTTCTGCCGTTGCTCACGGCCCGCGCCTCGGCCGACGACCCGTCCCGCAGCATCGTGATCGGCTCGTCCTCCGGTCTCATCACGAGCGGCATGCCCGATCTCGCGTACGGCGCGTCGAAGGCTGCCGTGCATCACCTCGTTCGCTATCAAGCCCGTGAACTCGCGCCCCGCCACGTCTTGGTCAATGCGATCGCACCCGGGCTCTTTCCGACGCGTATGTCCGCGTTCCTCGACCATGACGCGATTCGCGGCCCGGTGTTGTCCACCATTCCCCTGGGGCGGCCCGGTCGCCCCGAAGAGATCGCTGGGGCCGCGCTGTTCCTCGCGTCGCGCGCGGGGTCGTACGTGACCGGTGAAGTGTTGGTGGTCGACGGCGGCCGGACCAGCGCCGGACGCGCCGACCCGATCGCGGGACTGTGAAAGGAACCAATGGTTGACGACAGCACGAGCCGCGTGGCGCCCCTGCCCAGGCCTTGGAGCGAGGAGGACGCGGCGGGCATCGGCAAGTGGGGCCACCCGTCGGCCACCTACAAGCCGCTGTTGCTCACCCGCGCGCTGCAAAGGCATCCCCAGTTGGCCGACCGCACGCGCCGTCTCGGTGAGGGCTTGTACGTCGACGGGCGTCTCAGCGCGCGCCTGCGCACCCTCGCGATCTTGCGCACCTGCGCGCAGGTGAACTGCGCCTACGAATGGGGCGGACAGGCGGCGTTCTGGGGACCCATCGCCAAGGTGTCCGAGGAGGAATGCGACGCGCTCGTACTCGAACCCGCCGATGCCGAGCGCTGGTCGCCGGCGGAACGAGCGCTGCTCGCGGCCGTCGACGAGATCGAGGACACCGGATCGTGGACCGACGCAACGTGGGCGGCGCTGGCGGAGCCGGGTGGTCTCGACGACGAGCAGCGGATGGAACTGTTGATCGTGGTCGGCTGGTACCGAACGATCTGCACGTTGTGCAATGGCCTCGCGCTCGGCATCGAGGACTGGATGCGGCCCTGGCCTAAATAGCCGTTCGCAAGAAGGCGACTTCGGGAAACGTCTCGGGATCGCCGTACCCGGCACTGATGAGCCAGCGAACATTCGACAAGCACCGCAACGACCACCACGCACGAATGCGCTCGCGGTCGACGTCCCCGCCGTACCCGTCGAGCACGTCATCGAGGTGCTCGGGATGACCGAGGGTGAGCGTGGCGAGATCGAATGCCGCGTCTCCCGGCGCGGCTTCTGACCAATCGATGACCGCGGTGACGTCGTCGTGGCCGTCGACGAACACGTGATCCACCTGAAGGTCACCGTGGACGAAGACAGGCGACGTCTCCTGGAGCGCCGTCTCCGCCAGCCGTCGGTTGGCGATCACCAGATCCGCCGGCAGAACATCTTCCGCAATCAACGCGTCGCACTCGGCGGCGAGCTTCGCCGCGACGGCATCGGTACTTGAGCCCGACCACGGCGGGAGCGGCGTGTCGTGCAGAGCGCGAACCGCCGTGCCGGCTGCGGACCAGGCCTTGCGTGACGCCGTGGCCGGCTCACCGAGTCGTGCGAGGGGTACGCCGCGCACCGACGCGAGGGCCAGCACCGGCGGGTGCCGCCAGAGAACTTCGGGGGTTGGCAACGGGACGATCCCCATCGCCTCGATCTCGCGATCGATGCGGGCTTGGTCGGAGTCGATTTTGAGGAAGACGTCACCGACGCGCAGCGTGGCGCGCTCGCGGTGCGCGACGACGACCTCGATGCCTTCCATCTCCGCATCATCGCAACTGTTCGTAGAGTGCGCGCATGGGCGTCGTCCACCTCGACATTGCACACGGCATTGTCGAGCGCGTCCGCGCCGCGTGCGCTCACCTGCCGGAAGCGGAGGAAGGCCAGTCGCGGCGGGGTCATCACTGGCGTATCCGCGGCCGGACGTTGGCCGACCTTGTCTGCGTGGCACGACCAGAGGGCGACATCACGTACGTGACGTTCCACTGCCGGGAGGAGGCGCCGGCGTTGCTCGCCGTCGGGCACCCCTTCTATCCAGGCTGGGGTGGCGGGCTCATCGCGATGGTCCTGACCGACGACGACACCACCGACTGGGACGACCTGCGCGAACTGCTGACCGAGAGCTACTGCCTGTTGGCTCCGAAGAAGCTGATCAAGCTGCTGAACCTGCCTGGTTGAGCGCCCCCGGCAGGACTCGAACCTGCGTCAAAGGCTTAGAAGGCCTCTGCTAAATCCACTCAGCTACGGGGGCTTGAGCACACAAGTTTGCACACGAAGTAAGCCCCACAGCCGCCTTGCGTCTATCCTCTTCTTCTCCTAAGCGCCTCTAGCTCAATGGCAGAGCAACGGACTCTTAATCCGCAGGTTCTGGGTTCGAATCCCAGGGGGCGTACTACGACGGCCAGCAGAAATGCCGGCCGTTCGTCGCGTTTGGTCACAGGCCGGCGGAACCCGTCACCCGCAGCGCGGAAGGAAGCCGGGGCGGAGACCAATCGTGCAGTTCGTCGTCAGGTCGTGAATCAGCAGGTTCGGGCTTGCAACGCCGGGCTGACATTGGAGCGAGTCTTGGATCACCTCGAGTAGGTACTCGTGACCGGGCTGGAAGTAGTCGCCTTCATTCGTGTAGCCGCATTGGGTCGAGTGGTCGGTGACGCTCATGCCGTCCGCGTGCTCGAAGGAGTTCTCGATCGTGAACGCGGCGCCACTTCCGCCTGGGGCGAGCGTCCACGTGTGACCGGTCTCGTCCTGCACGTCGACCTGGACCGTCTTCGACCAGTGGTTGACGGCGCTGACGTTGGCGGTGTGCGCAATGGTCGTCGATGTTGTCGTCGTCGGTTGCGGTGTCGCGACGGTGCTCGTAGTCACCGGAAGGGCACGGGTCGTTGTGGTCGTCTCGAGCGGCGGGACGGCGCTCGACGACGTCGTCGTCGCGTCGTCGCCAAACGCCAGAGGCACGGTGATCGACGGCTCCTCGCCGCCGCCCGCGAGGTGCACGGTCGTTGGCGATGATGCGTGCCCGCAAGCACCGAAGACGAAGACCGCCAGGATTGCGAGCAACGGGCGCTTGTGTTGCATTGAGAC
This sequence comes from Actinomycetota bacterium, assembly GCA_048498715.1. Lineage (GTDB taxonomy): Bacteria > Actinomycetota > Acidimicrobiia > Acidimicrobiales > JACCXE01 > JACCXE01. Next base: position 8,204 of record JBEHXL010000023.1, read on the forward strand.
AGGATGAGCGAATTCGCCCGTGCGCGGTATCGCCATTCAGAACGGTTTTCGCGCGCTCGATGTGACTAGTCAGTCGGACAAAGGGGTGGTCGCCCGCGACGCGAGGCGCGCGTGCGAGCTTCGGCCTTAGGCTCGGTGCTGATGGGGAAAACGATCGTCGTCACGGGAGGAAGCAGCGGCATCGGACTGGCCACGGTGCGGCGCCTCGCTGCCGCAGGCCACCAGGTGTTCTCGTTGTCTCGTCGCCCGGACCGCACGCCGTTGCCGGACGGAGCCACACCGGTCGTGTGCGATCTCGCCCGCGCTGATTGTGCCGACGCGCTGCGCACGGTGCTCGACGCAAGCGGCCGCATCGACGCCCTTGTGAACAACGCCGGGGCCGGTGAGCTGCTCGCTATCGAGGAAACCCCGGAGGACGCCGCGCGCCACATCATGGAGGTCAACGTCTTCGGCGCCCTTCGCCTCGCCCGCGCCGCTGTGTCGATCATGCGCGAGCAGGGCCAGGGGCGCATCGTGAACGTCACGTCGTTGAACGACGCGATGTCGTCACCGTTCGGTGGCTGGTACAGCGCCAGCAAGGCGGCGCTCGCCGCAGCGAGCTACTCCCTCGCGATGGAGGTCCGGCAATTCGGGATCCACGTGACCGTCGTCTCGCCGGGATTCTTCCGCACGGAGATGGCGGAGTCGACGGCGAACTTCGCAATCGACCCGGACTCGCGATATCGCAACGCAGCGGAAGCGCTCAAAGCGATGCAAGCGCAACGCCTCGCTACGGCGGGTGACCCCGACGAGGTTGCTGCAACCATCGAGTCGGTGATCGCCGACGCGACACCACCGATTCGGGTTGTCGTCGGCGAGGACGCGAAGGCCATGGTTGCGACGGGCCTCGACCCGAACGCGTACGTGCCCGCGACGGCACAGTTCGTACAAGCAGTGAACACCCCGTCGTAACCCGACAGAATGCATTCGATGGGGGAAACCGACGTTGACGTTGTAGTGATCGGCGCGGGCTTTGCCGGGCTGTACGCGTTGTACAAGCTTCGTGAGGCCGGGTTCAGCACGCAGGTGTTCGAACGGGGCGACGGGATCGGCGGCACCTGGTATTGGAACCGTTACCCGGGCGCGCGCGTCGACATCCAGAGCGTCGAGTACATGTTCACCAAGTTCCCGGATCTCGAGCAGGAGTGGGACTGGACCGAGCTAATGCCGGCCCAAGAGGAGATCGAGCGATACCTCAACTGGGTGGCCGACAAGCTCGATCTGCGCCGCGGCATTCAGTTCAACACCAACGTGACGGGCGCGACGTTCGACGAGTCCTCCAACGTCTGGACCGTTACCACCGATCCGGGCCACGCCATCACGGCCAAGTTCATCGTCGGCGCCACCGGCTGTCTCAGCGCTCCCATCGAGCCCGACATCGAAGGCCTGCACGACTTCGAAGGCGACACGCTCTTCACCAACCGCTTTCCGAAGGGCGGCTACGACTTCACCGACAAACGCGTCGCGGTGGTCGGCACCGGCTCGTCCGGCGTGCAGTCCATTCCGGTCATCGCGAAACAGGCAGGCACTCTCACGGTGTTGCAGCGCTCGGCCGCGTACACGCTTCCCTCCCCCAACCGGGCCGTAGAGCCGAACGAACTTGCGGAGTTGAAGGCGCAGTACGCCGACATCCGCAAAGCCCAGTGGGCTTCGTACGCAGGCACGGCCCGATTCGGTGCCGTGATGTTCTTCGGGGACGGCGAGATGAAACCCATCCTCGAGACGCCGTGGGAGGAACAACTCTCCCGGCTCGACGATCTCGGGTTCCGGGCGTGCTTCACCTGGTCCGACGCGTTCTTCAATCTCGACGCGAATAAGGCGGCGACGAAGCTGTACGGCGAGATGATCAAGCGCATCGTGCACGACGACCAGACCGCAGCCGATCTCGTCCCCACCTATCCGTTCGGGTGCAAGCGCGTGATCATCGACGAGGGTTACTTCGAGACGTACAACCGCGACAACGTGCGGCTCGTCAACCTGCGCACCAACCCGATCGTCCGCGTCGAACGCAACGGCATCCAACTGCAGGATGAATTCCTCGAGCTCGACACAATCGTTTACGCGACTGGCTTCGACGCCATGACTGGATCGCTGTCGCGCATCGACATCAAGGGTCGCGACGGCCGAACGCTCAAGGACGTGTGGGCCGAGTCACCTCGTGCGTACCTCGGCCTCACGGTCGCGGACTTCCCCAACCTGTTCACCGTGACGGGGCCCGGTAGCCCGAGCGTGCTGACGAACATGGTCACGTCGATCGAGCATCACGTCGAGCTGATCACCGAAACGCTGGATCACATACGAGCGACAGGTCAGTCGGTTATCGAAGCCACGCGGGAAGCCCAGGACTCGTGGGCGGACCACGTAAACACCTTCGCCGGGCCCCTGCAGGTGCACCCGTCGTGCAACAGCTGGTACCTCGGCGCCAACGTTCCCGGCAAGACTCGTACCTATATGCCCTACGCCGGAGGACTCACCGCCTACATGCAGAAGTGCCGCGACGTCGTCGACGCGGGCTACACCGGATTCGTCCTTGCGTAGGGCGCTCGCCGCGGCAGCGGCGCTCACACTGGCCTTCGTCGGCTCGCCGCTCAAGGCGCGCGCGGCCGACCCGTTCATCTACGTGTCGTTGGGCGACTCATATGTATCCGGCCCTTTGGTCATGCCCCACGACCAGCGGTGGGTGCCTCAGGACTGCGGCCAATCGATGCGCAACTTCGCGCACCTCGCCGCGCTCGACATCAAGCCCGACATCTTCCGCGACGTCAGCTGCGGCAGCGCAACGATCAAGGACTTCACGCGACCACAGGACGCATTCGTCAACGGCGTCGCCGCGCCGCAGTTCGACGCGCTCAGCAAGCGGGTCGACGTGGTAACCGTCGGCATCTCCGGCAACGACGTCGGCTTCGTCAGCCTCGCTCTGGACTGCATGCGGTTTACTCCCCCGCCCACGAGTGACCCGCCCTGCACGCCGAAGTACAAGCACAACGGTGTCGACGAGATTTCGAACCGCATCGCCGCTACGGCTCCCCGCCTCGGAAAGGCACTCGATCAGATTCATCAGCGGTCGCCACGTGCGGCGGTGCTCGTCGTCAGCTACCCCACGGCGCTGCCCGATGACGCCAAGGCGTGCTACCCGTATGTCCCGATCCTGCAGGACGACATGCCGTATCTCGTCGCCAAGTTCAAAGAGATGAACGCGATGCTGCGCACCGTCGCCCGATCGCACGACGCGACGTACGTCGACATCTACACGCCGAGCATCGGCCACGACGCGTGCAAGCCGCCCGCGCTGGCCTGGGTCAACGCAGCGGTCTTGGTCCCGCCGAGCTTTCCGGCGCATCCAAACGACCTGAGCTTCGTGCACTCCGCGCCCGTGGTCGCCAAGGCGATCCGGAAGGCGACCGGCCATGCCTGAGACGTTTCAGTATTCCCTGCGCGCGTTCAACACGGCCACGGAGTCGGCGAACAAGATCCATGACGACACCGTCGCCAAGAACCTCGGGTTTCGGGGCGGACTCGTGCCCGGTGTCGACGTCTACGCGTACCTCTGCCACATTCCCTCCGACGAGTGGGGCGTTGACTGGCTGACGCGGGGCTCGATGACGGCACGATTCGCGAGCCCCGTCTACGACGGCGACACGGTCATGGTCGACGGCGTCGCGGCGGCGGACAACGCGATCGAACTCACACTCACCGACTCGAACGGCGGCTTCTGCGCCTCCGGCGTGGCCGTCCTTCCAACCGACACGCCTGCGCCGCCCGATCCCAACGACTGGCCGGCCACATTGGCCGACGGCAAACGGGTCAAGGCGTCACCCGACACACTTCTCGGCGTTCCCGTAGGTGCGCTCGAGGTGGGCTTTCACGCCGACAAAGCCGTCGCCTACCTCGACGACATCCGTGAACACGCCGCGATCTATCGAGCCGGCGGACACGCGCACCCGGGCTGGCTGCTGCGCTACTGCAACTTCGTTCTCACGGCGACGTTCGAACTCGGGCCGTGGATACACGTGGAATCGACGGTGCAGTTCTTCTCACCCGTCGTCGACGGTGAGCGAGTGGAAACACGGGGCAAGGTCACGGGCGTCAGCGAGGCCAAGGGCCACCGCTTCGTCGATCTCGACATCCTGCAGCTGGCCGACGGACGACCCGTCGCCCGCACGGCGCACCGCGCGATCTATCAGCCTCGCGGCACCTAGGGCCGGTGGCTGCGGCGGCGCTTCCCGCGCTGTTCGCGGACGAAGAGGTACAGCCCGGCCACACCCAGCACGGCGACGACGGCGATTCCGCGAACAAAACCGCTTTGCTGAGCAGCGATGCTCATATGCAACACTGTTCGCTCCTTGGTGGTTGTAGCTCAGTTGGTTAGAGCACCAGGTTGTGATCCTGGGGGTCGGGGGTTCGAGTCCCCTCAGCCACCCCAAGAACCACATCGGCCCGCAACGAAAGTTGCGGGCCGATTGCGTTCTCAGACCTGGGGGGCGATCTGGCTCAGGGACGCCTTCTCGATGACCTTGTCGACGAAGCCGTAGTCCTTGGCCTCTTCGGCGGTGAACCAGCGGTCACGGTCGGAGTCTTCTTCGATCCGCTCGACCGGCTGGCCGGTGTGGAACGCGATGCGCTCGGCGAGCTTGCGCTTCATGTAGAGGATCTGCTCGGCCTGGATTGCGATGTCGGTCGCCTGGCCCTGCATCTGGCCCGAGGGCTGGTGCATGAGGATGCGCGAATGCGGCAGGGCGTAGCGCTTGCCCGGCGCGCCAGCCGACAGGAGGAACTGTCCCATCGAGGCGGCGAGGCCCAGGCAGATCGTCGACACGTCGCAGCTGATGTACTGCATCGTGTCGTAGATGCCCATGCCCGCGGTGACGGAGCCACCGGGCGAGTTGATGTAGAGCGAGATGTCCTTGTCGGGCTCTTCGGCGGCCAGCAGGATCAGCTGGGCGCAGATGAGGTTCGCAGAGGAGTCGTCGACCTGGGTGCCAAGGAACACGATGCGTTCCTTGAGGAGGCGCTGGTAGATGTCGCCAACCGGGCTGAGATCAATTGCCATGGCAGGAGATTACGCCCTCTAGCCTGGGGTCCCGTTACGCGGGCGTGGCGAAATTGGCAGACGCGCAGGGTTTAGGTCCCTGTGTCGAAAGACGTGCAGGTTCGATTCCTGTCGCCCGCACCAGTTACTCGTCGGTTTCGACGACTCGCGACTCGCGCCCTCGGACCGTCAGCAGGCCGAGAATGACCATCGCCGCGCCCAGACCGAGGTGCAGCCAGTTGTCGTTGGTGTTGACCGGCAAGAAGTTGTCCTTGCTCGCCATGTCGACCAAGAAGCCGTACGCCGTGAGCGCCAGGTATGCAAGGCCACCCACGATGAGGAAGGTACGCGCCAGGCGGGGGCCGCTCGCCGCCATCAGTCCGACGACGCCAAGCGCGATGTGCACGATGTTGTGCAGCACCGAGGTCTGGAACAGATCGAACAACATGGCGTGGGAGCCGGGACCGGTGTTCGCGAGATCCGCCGAGTGCGTCGTGAGGGACGGGATGAATCCCGCCACACCAATCACCACGAACGCAAGGCTGAACAGGACGGTGATCGCCTGCGCGACCGAACGCGGGCGGGCAACCTCCACGCGGCGAGTCGCAGGCTCGGTATAGGTATGTGCCATGCGCGGGTGTGCCCGTCACACGGTTGGGGTAACCCGTTTGCTTAGCGGGTGTTTGCGCGCTTCTTTGCCGGCGCCTTCTTGGCCGCTACTGCCTTCTTCGCCGGAGCTTTCTTCGTAGCGGGCGCCTTCTTTGCTGATGCAGCCTTCTTGACCGCAGGCGCCTTTTTCGTCGTCGTGACGTTGGCCTTGCCCGCCTTGCCGAGAAGGCCGCCGAGGGTGTCGAGGCCGACGATGTCGCTGAACTGTCGCAGCGTGTAGCCGGTCACCTTGGCGCCCTTCGGACCACCGCGTGCGGTGGCGGAACGGGGCAAGTCGAACAGCGGGCCCATCTCACCGAAGTGGCTGCCCTTCTTGTTGACGTAGACGACCGACTCCTTGCCGGCATCGTCGCGACGCACGATCTCGACTTCGCCTTCGTCGACGATGTAGACGCGCCCGCCGAGACTGCCCTGCTCGAACAACGCCTGTCCGGGCGCAAGATCGACACGCTCGAGCGTGTCGGCGCCTTCGAGAAACTTGGGCAGCATCTCGATGACGACATCGGCCATCGGCAACATGCGTTCGTCGTGGGTGGCCACGATCACCGAGCGGCCGGGCTGCGCCAGCGAACGGATCAAGCGCAACACCGCCTCCACCTGCACGTAGTCGAGGTGCGCCGTCGGTTCGTCGGCCAGCACCAGCGGTGGCTCGTGCGCCAGCGCCCGCGCGATCGCAACGCGCTGCTGCTGACCGCCGGAGAGCTTGGCCGGCAGGTGCGACGCCCGCTCGGTCAACGACACCTGATCCAGGAGTTCGGCCGCCCGTTTGCTCGCAACGCTGCGACTCACGCCTGCGGCGCGCAGCGGCGCCTCGACGTTCTCCGTTGCTGTGAGGCTCGGCACCAGGTTGAACGACTGGAACACGATGCCGACCGTCGACCGTCGGTACTCCGTCAGCGCGTTACCGGAAAGACCAGAGGTGACTTTTCCGCCCACCGAGATGGAGCCACTCGTCGGCGTGAGGATGCCGGCCAGGCACGACAAAAGGGTCGACTTGCCGCAGCCGCTCGGGCCCAGCAGGAGCGCGAGCGAACCGCTGGGCACGTCGAAGCTCAGGTTGTCGACGGGGCGAAGGACGTAGTCGCCGCTCGCGTATTCGATGGTGAGGTTCTCGACGACGAGATCCATTTAGTGGCCTCCGAAGGCAAGGGCGGGGTCGACGGTCACCGCGCGACGCAGGGCGGCCCCGCTCGCGAGGATCCCGACGAGTAGACCGATCACGGGCAACATCAGTTGGTTACGAAGCGGGAGCAGTGGGGTCACCGGGAACGTGCCGCGTAACAGGTACGCAAGGCCGCAGGCGAGTATCGATCCCGACACCGACAGCGCTATGGCTTGCACCACCAGAGCGCCCAACAAGTCGCCCGTACCGGTGCCTGTCGCTTTGAACACGGCAAAGTCACCGACCCGTTCGAGCGCGGAGAGGTAGATCACCGATCCGACGATGGCGACCGCGACGATCCAGAGCATCGTGCGGAACATGGTTATCGACTCGATGATGTCGAGCAGCGGGCGGCGGAGGTCCTTTCCGGCCACCTTGTTCGTCATGTATCTCACCTGTTCGGGCAGGTTCGTAGGAGCACCCTTGACCGCGACCGCCGTGGCAAAGGGCTGTCCCCCGAACATGACGCGCTGCGCATCCGCCATCGACATGTACACGGAAGGACGACCGCCGCTGTAGGTCTGGTGGCTGACCGTGCCCGAGACCGTGAACTTGTAGCCCGCGATCGAAAAGTGATCACCGGGCTTGAGCTTGCTGCGCGTATCGATGACCGCTTCGCCCTCTTTGGCGTAGAGCTTGCCCTTCGTGGGAACGGGCACTCCGAGGGGACTGCCCGGCTCGGCGGCGATGATGAAGATGTCGGCGTGCACCTTCTGATCCGTGACCTGCGGCATCATGATCAGCGGCGCGAATTCCTTCACGCCCTCAAGTTCGCCGGCCCGTCGAGCGATGTCGATCGGGATCGGCGAACCGCCGAGAAAGGGACCGGGACGACCCGCCTGCACGAGGTAGCCGTCGGCCTTGACGAGGTCGAGCGTGTGCTTGATCTCGACGGAGAAGACTGCCTGGAAGCCCGTCAACAACAGCGTGAGCGACATGACGAGTGCGGTGCCGAGCACCGCGATGACGAATCGTCGTCGTCGCCATTGCAGGTCGCGAACCCCCGCAAGCCATAGAAAACCAGGTCGTACTACCGCCATTGTCGATCTCCCCCGAGGTCTCGGGGCACGCTAACCCCTAACCCCCGGTGGTGTGAGTACCGTGCCCGAGCCATGAAGGCGTCGACCCTCGCTCGCTTACCCCTCTTCGAGGGCGTTCCGCCGAATGCCATGGTGGCAGTCAAGCGGACTCTGCGCCCGGTGTCCGTGACGAGTGGCACAGTCCTGTTTCGCACGGGCGACGCAGGCGACGCCTGCTTCATCGTCGAGTCGGGCTCATTGCAGGTGAGCACGAGCGTCGACGGGCAGGAGTTGGCAGTGCTGACGCAAGGCGCGGTCGTCGGCGAACTCGCGCTGCTGCTCGACGAGCCGCGCTCCGCGACGGTGACGGCGCTCACCAACACGCGCCTGCTCGAACTTCGGCGCGACGACTTCGACGCGCTGATCACCGAACACCCGACGCTGTCGGTCGCGCTGACGCGCCAACTCGGCCGTCGCATCGTGAACTCGAATCGCCTCGTCACGGGACACACCGGCCCGCGCCGCTCGGTCGTATGGCCCGCGGCGATGGCGACGAACCTCGCCGAGGCCGTGCGCGACCGGAATCACCGGGTTGGTATCGGGATCCTCAAAGGCGCTGCCGCCTCCGTACCCGAAGGCGTTCGTCGGGTTGCGGCGCCCGGCTTCGCTCGCGATGACGCCTCGCTCACGACGGTCATCCTCGCTGCGCCTGACGAGCCCACACCCGCCCTGCTGCGTGCCGCGAAGGATGCCGACCACGTCCTCGCCTTTGGACAGGCGCCGCCGTGGCTCGTCGATGCGGCGCCACCCAATCGCTTCGTGCGCCTCGACTATTCGCCGCTCGGGCTGCGCCGCGGTGTGCGCTGGGCGACGGGCCGCGCCGTCGGCGTTGTCCTGTCGAGCGGTGGCAGCAAGACCGTGGCGCACATGGGTGTGCTCGTCACGCTGCTCGACGCCGGGATCGAAATCGATGCCGTCGCAGGAACGAGCGGTGGTTCGGTTTCCGCCGTTGCGATCGCGTTCGGCAAAGACGAGGCGACCGGCCGGAAATGGCTCGGCGACATTGCGCACGCCACACACTGGCGACGACTCGATCTCAACCTGCCACCCAAGAGCGGGCTTTCCAAGGGACGCAAACTGCGAAACGCCTTCGCCAAGTGGGACATCCCCGAGAACATCGAAGACGCGGACATCCCGCTGTTTCTCGTCGCCGGAGACGTGGCGACGGGCCGCGCCGTCGTGCTGCACCACGGCCCCGTGGCCGACGCGATTCGTGCGAGCCTCAGCGTTCCGGGCGCCTTCGACCCATGGCGCGTCAACGGGCACCTGCTCATCGACGGCGCCGTCGTCAATCCTCTGCCGACCGATGTGTTGCGCGACGCCGGCGTCGGCGTCGTGCTCGCGTCGAACGTGGCGGGCCAGGAAGTGAAGATCGACGTGTCGAAGTCCGTGCCCGGACTCGGTCAGATCATGGGGCGCATGCTGAACGCAACGGAACGTCAGGTCATCCGCAACCTCGTGCCGCTCGCCGACATCGTCATCCGTCCCGTCGTGAATGCGTCCAGCACGTTCGACTTCTCCGACATCGAAGGCGTCTCCGAGGCCGGCGCCGCCGCCGCCCGTGCTCGGCTCGACGAGATCAAGGCGTTGCTCCGGGCGGCGTCTGATCAACACCTCTACGGCGTCGATCGCTAACCGAACGCCAGCGCCGGGTCGACGCTCACGGCGCGGCGTAGCGCGGCGATGCTGGCGACCGCACCGATCGCGAGCCCGATGAACGGGAGCATCAACTGCGGACCGGTTCGCAGGATCGGCGGCGCCGGAAACATCGGCGCAAGGATGTGCGCCAGGCCTATCGCGAGGATCGAAGCGGACACCGAAAGCACCACGGCCTGCAGGACGAGCGCGCCGAGCAAATCGAGTGTCGACGTGCCCGTCGCCTTGAACACCGCGAAGTCGCCGACCCGCTCGAGCGCGGACAGGTAGATGACCGAGCCAACGAGCGCAATAGCGACGACCCAGAGCATCGCGTTGAACATGGTGATGCTCTTCACCTGCGATGCCATCGGCCGTTTGAGATCGTTGGCTGCGACCGCGGCCGTCTGGAACTCGACTCCGTCGGGCAGCGACGCCGGTGTTCCCTTCACGGCGACCGAGGTCACGAGCGGCTGGCCCGCGAACAGCAGGTCCTGCGCGTCACGCAACGAGATGTAGACCGTCGGTCGTCCTCCGCTGTAGGTCTCGCCGCTCACCGTGCCCGACACCCGGAACTGCTCGCCACCAATCGCAAAGCGATCGCCCACGCCGAGGCCGCTCGACGTGTCGATCACCGCGTCGCGCGGCGCACGGTACAGATGGCCTTTTGTCGGTTCGGGCCGGCCCAACTCGCCGTCGCCCGCCGCAATGAGAAAGACGTCGGCCAGCTTCTTCTGATCGGTCACCTGCGGGACCATGATCAGCGGGCTCGCTGCTCTCACACCCGGCGATGTCTGCACCGCCGTCGCGACGTCGAGCGGCATCGGCGTGCCGCCCAAGAACGGCCCGGCACGGCCTGCCGGCACGACGTAGCCGTCGGCGTCGATGAGCTTGACGGTCTTGTTGACCTCGACGCCGAAGGTTGCCTGGTAGCCCTGCATCATCAGCGTCAACGACAACACGAGCGCGGTGCCGAAGACGGCGATCACAAAACGGCGGCGCCGCCATTGCAGATCGCGAACACCGGCAAGCCAAAGAAAGCCCGGACGAAGTTTCGTCATCTGATCTCACCCCCGAGATGTTTGAGCGAACGGTAGCGTCCGGGACATGGCTCCCCGCACGACCGCCGATCTCGTCACTCCCGCTCTTGTTGTCGACGCGACTGCGTTCGATCACAACATCGCCACGATGACGGCGGCATTGCCGGGTGATCGGCTGCGCCCGCACGTCAAGGCGCACAAGTCGACCGCCATCGCCAAACGGCAACACGCAGCCGGCCACACGAACTTCACGTGCGCGACAGTGCGCGAAGTCGAAGTGATGGCTGCGGCCGGTCTCGGTGACGATCTTCTGCTGGCGAACGAGGTAGTCGACGCGACTCGTCTCGGACGCGTCGCCGCGACCGGCGCGCGCGTGACCCTCGCCATCGACTCGCAGGCAACGCTCGACGCGGCCATCGCCGGCGGCGTCGACGAAGTGCTCATCGACATCAACGTCGGCCTCCCCCGCTGCGGGATCGCTCCGGAAAAGGCCGGTACGCTCGCCGACGCGGCCCGGGCTGCCGGCCTCGAAGTTCGCGGCGTGATGGGCTACGAGGGCCACGTCGTCGGCAACCCCGACCGCCAGGCTCGCATCGCGCAGTGCGAGAAGGCGATGGAGTTGCTGCTGCTCGCGCACAAGGACGTCGGAGGTGAGCTCGTCTCCGCGGGCGGCACCGGCACGTACGACATCAACACGTGGGCAAACGAGATCCAGGCCGGTTCCTACGCGCTGATGGACACCGCCTACGACAAGCTCGAACTGCCCTTTCAGCAGGCGCTGTTCGTGCTGTCGACGGTGATCTCGGTGAGCGACGGCTTCGCGGTGTGCGACGCCGGACTCAAGTCACTCGGCATGGACCACGGCAACCCGTCGCTGCCCGCCGATGTGGGCGACGTGTGGTTCTGCTCCGACGAACACATCACCTACGGCCCGTCGTCGCCGCCCAAGGTCGCTGACCGCATTCGAGTGATTCCGGCTCACGTCGACCCCACGATCGCCTACCACGAGACCATGTGGGTCGTGAACGGCGACGAGATCGTCGACCAGTTCCCCGTCGACATGCGCGGCTGGTAGCGCCGCTGACTTTTCACGTGTTCGTTACCCCCGGGGGTGAGGAACACGTGAAAAGTCAGGAGTTCTGCCGGTTACGGAGGCCCGCGGCGAGGGCGCGGAAGGCACGGCCGCGGTGGGACACGAGTTCTTTCTCAGCGCGGGTCATCTGGGCGAAGGTGCGGCCGTCGCCACCGTCCGGGATGAAGAGCGGGTCGTAGCCGAAGCCTTGATCGCCGGCGGGGTTGTCGGCGATGACACCTTCGACCACGCCGTGACCGATCACCTCGGATCCGTCGGGAAAGGCGGCGAGGGCCACGGTGCGGAACCTCGCCGTGCGGGTGGACGCGCCGATGAGCGCTTCCCACAGCTTGGTCACGTTGTCCTGGTACGTCGCATGCTCACCCGCGTACCGCGCGGAGTACACGCCGGGCGCGCCGTCGAGGGCGTCGACCTCGAGGCCGGTGTCGTCGGCGACTGCGGGCTTGCCGGTGGCGTTGACGAGCGCCCACGCCTTGAGCCGGGCGTTCTCTTCGAGCGTGTCGCCGGTCTCATCGACGTCAGGCACGTCATCCGGACGCGGCAGCAGATCGAATCCGTCGAGGATCGCCGCGATTTCCGCCGCTTTGTCCTTGTTCGCCGAAGCGAGAACGAACTCCACTAGCCGCGAGGAGCGAGCGGCTGCGCCAACACCGCGTTCTGCGCTGCCACCAATTCGTTGATGCCGCCCTCGGCGAGCAACAGCAGCGAGTCGAGCTCCCCGCGGGAGAACGCCGCACCTTCGGCCGTGCCTTGCACTTCGACGAACTTGCCGGCGCCGGTCATGACGACGTTCATGTCGACTTCGGCCTGGTGATCCTCGTGGTAGTCGAGGTCGAGCACCGCGGTGCCGTGGGCCATGCCGACGGATACCGCCGCGCAGTTGTCGAGCAATGGGTGCTTCGGCATGACGCCGGCGGTGACAAGACGAGTGCACGCATCGTGCAGCGCGACATACGCGCCACAGATCGACGCCGTGCGCGTACCGCCGTCGGCCTGCAACACGTCGCAGTCGAGGGTGATCTCGACTTCGCCCATCGCCTCCATGTCGGTGACGGCCCGCAAGGCGCGGCCGATCAGGCGCTGGATCTCGAGCGTACGGCCCTTCTGCTTGCCCTTGGCGGCTTCGCGATCGTTGCGGTCCGGCGTCGAGCCGGGGAGCATCGAGTACTCGGCGGTGACCCAGCCCTTGCCCTTGCCCTTCATCCAACGCGGCACGTCTTCGTTGGCCGACGCGGTGCACAAGACCCGGGTCCGGCCGAAGCTCACGAGCACCGATCCGGCCGCGAACTCGGTGAAGTCGCGAGTGAAGGAAACCGGGCGGAGTTGGTTCGGCATGCGGCCGTCGTGGCGAGGGGTGCTCATGCGTCCCATTCAAGCGCGTCGACCACGTCGAGTTCGGGTCCCAGCAATCGACGACCAAGGCTCGCGAACTCGTCGGCGTCACCCGTCGACACCCAGCGGTGCCGGCCCGGCTGCGATGTGTCCGTGGCAATGCCTTCGTTGTCGAGCAGCGCCTTCAACGCGAATGCAGTCTCGTCGGCGGAGGAGACGAGCACGACGTCTCGCCCCATCACGTCACCGATCGTGCGGGCGAGGAACGGGTAGTGCGTGCATCCGAGCAGCAACGCGTCGACGTTCGCGTGCCGGACGGGATCGAGGAGACGCTGGGCGAGCACGTGCACCTGTTCCGATTCGGTTTCGCCCCGTTCGACGAACTCGACGAACCCGGGACAGGCCGCGCAGGTGAGCGTGACTGCCTGCGCACCTGCGGCGTCGGCCACCGCTTCTTGATACGCACCACTGCCGATCGTGCCGACGGTGCCGATGACGCCGACCCGGCCCGTCACGGTGGTCTGGGTCAGAGCGCGCGCACCCGGCTCGATCACGCCGAGCACCGGCACCGGTGATTCTTCGGTGAGCACATCCAGCGCGGCCGCGGCCGCGGTGTTGCACGCCACGACGATCACCTTGACGTCGTACGTGTCGACGAGATGCTCGGCGATCTGTTGCGCGAAGCCGCGCACCTCTTTCAGGTCACGCGGGCCGTACGGATACCGACCGGTGTCGCCGAGGTACACGAGGTCCTCGTGCGGCAGCAGGTCCATGACGGCTCGGGCCACGGTGAGGCCACCGAAGCCGGAGTCGAACATGCCGATCGGCCGAGCGTCCACCCTCTAGAAGTACAGGGTTTTCTTGGCGCGTTCGGTGACCTCGTCGAGGTCGCCGGTCCAGGCGCCGCTCGACAGGTACTTCCACGCACCGTCGGGCGACAGGAACAGCACCGTGCCCGATTCGATCTCGGCCGCACACTTCTTGGCGCCCATGTACGCCGCGCCCGTCGACAGACCGCACAACACGCCGATGTCGCGCAGCTCACGCACCCCGACGATGGAGTCCTTCGGGCCGACGATTTTCTTGCGGTTCAACAGGTCCTGGCCGCCGAAGTCGATGAAGATCGGCGGGATGTAGCCCTCGTCGAGGTTCTTCAACCCGTCGACCATTTCGCCGGTCGGCGGCTCCACGGCCCACACCTGTACCGACGGGTTCTGCTCCTTCAGATAGCGCCCGACGCCGAGCAGCGTGCCGCTCGTCCCGAGTCCCGCGACGAAGTGTGTGATCTCCGGCACGTCGCGCCAGATTTCCGGACCGGTGCCCGTGTAGTGCGCGTCGACGTTTGCGGGATTGGCGTACTGGTACGGATACCACCAGTCGTCGTTGTCGGCGGCGAGCTTCTGGGCGACCTTGATGGCTCCGTTCGAGCCCTCGTTGCCGGGCGACGAGATGATCTCGGCGCCGTAGATCTCCAGCAGTTGCTTGCGCTCCGGCGACACGTTCTCCGGCAGCACGATCTTGAGGTTGTAACCGCGGGACCGGCTCACCAACGCGAGACCGATGCCGGTGTTGCCGGAACTCGACTCGATGATGACTTGGCCCGGCTTCAGCGACCCGTCCTTCTCCGCCGTCAAGACCATCGACCGGGCGATGCGGTCCTTCACCGACCCGCCCGGGTTGTAGCCCTCGAGCTTCACGAGCATCGTGACGTTCGGGTTGGGCGAGAGCGCGCTCACGTCGACAATCGGCGTGTTGCCGATCAGGTCGACGACGGAGTCGAAACGCGCCACGGTGTGGGCTACCCGCCGGCGACGGCCGGGAGGATGGAAACCTCGTCGGCGTCGGTGACCTTGGTGTCGAGCTTGTCGAGGTAACGCACGTCGTCGTCGTTCACGTAGACGTTCACGAACTTGTGGAGTTGGCCGTCCTCGGTCACGAGCTTGCCGGCGAGGGCCGGATACTCGGCGATGAGCTTGTCGAACAGCTCGCCGAGCGTCGCGCCGTCATAGGACACCGTGGCGTTGCCACCTGCGTCAGGACGCAGGATCGTCGGAATGCGAATAGAGACGGCCACAGGAGACTCCTCAGAAAACCTGACTGGAATAGTCGACATTACTAAACGTTCGCTTTTTCGCTACCAACGAACTGTCCCGAGCTACACAGCGGTCGAACGAACGGCAAGTCGTTGGTAGCGAAAAAGCTCACGTTTAAACGACAACGACGGGCTCCTCAGTGATGTTCCCGTCGATGATCCGGTAGCTGCGCACGCTCGGAGCTTCATCGGCCATCGAAACGAGCACGTAGTGCCAGCTCGGGTCGACCGCCTGCTCCACATCGGTTGGCGACGGATACGGCAGCGTGTGCGTGTGCGAGTGGTACACGGCGATCAGTTCGAGACCCGCGTCTTCGACCGCGCGATCGACCCGGAGATACTCCTTGCCGTCGAGCGCATAGATCCGCGACGAGTTGGCTGCGTTGGTGATGACGTGACACTCGAAGGCGAAGTTGGCCTTCCCCGCAAGCAGACCACAGGCCTCGTTTGGCAGCTTGTCGTAACAATCCCCGACCATCTGGGCGTAAACATCGCGTCGTAGGCGCAGCACTTTCGTATCCTCGCACCTCATGCCCGGCGCAAAGAAGACAGCAACACGCGCACCGACGATCCAAAACCGTCGCGCCCGGCACGACTACGAGATCATCGAAGTGTTCGAGGCCGGAATCCAGCTGGTGGGTTCCGAGGTGAAAAGCATCCGCGAAGGGCACGTGCAGCTGAACGATTGCTACGGCCGCGTCATGGACAACGAGGCGTGGCTGGTCGGGATGCACATCGCTCCGTACGCGAACGCGACGTCGTTCGGCGCCCATGATCCGGATCGGCTGCGCAAACTCCTGCTCCACCGTCGCGAGATCGAGAAGATGCACGAGGCAGTCACGGTCAAAGGACTGGTCCTGGTTCCTCTGGTCATGCGCTTCAACGACGACGGACGGGTCAAGGTCGACATCGCCATCGCCCGAGGCAAGAAGACCTACGACAAGCGGCACGCAATTGCAGCCCGCGATTCGCAGCGCGACGAGGAACGCGAATCAAGGCGTCGCCGGTAGGGCGTACAATGGACGCTCCACAACACAAGGGAGCGAATTGATTCGACTTTGGTAGTCCAGCTTGATGAAGCGAGCCGTGGTCTCCGAATCCACGTAAAAGAGTCGGAAAAACAAACAAACGCGAACAACAACGTCGCACTCGCTGCTTAGGTAGCGACGTCTCACCGTGGCCAGCCCGGCGCTGCGGACCTGAGACGCCATCTAGTCGGGCTTACTCGACAGCTGCGTTAGCCGGCTGACGAGGACACTTCAGCTAACTCGGGCGCCAACGCCGTGCCGATGAGGCCGCGGCGCCCTAAACCTTCCATCGGCTGCGCTCGGAGAAGAACAAGTGACGCTCTGAAGGACGGGAGCTCGATACTCCCCGCTTCCACGTTTACTAAGCACGAAACGGTTGTGATCGGGCTCTGACTGAGTCGGATCACAACCGTTTCGTGCTTTCAAAAACCCTTTACGGCTTGGGGCAGGTCAGCTTGTAGGGGCAGACCTTGAAGCCCGAGTCGTTGCGGATGTCCGACGTCGACTCGATATATGCGGGGCCGAACCCGACCTGGGTCTTGTTCGCCTCGGAGCGCTTCAGCATCTTGGCCTGGCCGTTGATGACGTAGCGGTTGTTCAGGAACTGAGCCTGGGGCACCCGAGCCGGGATCGTGTAGACGCCGAAGTAGGACGGAGCTTCGAAGATCCACTCGGCGGACGAGAAGGTCGACTTGTACGGCGTGTTGAACGACCACGACCACTTGCCGACATTGACGAGCGTGATGTTCCAGTTGTCCCCGCCCGTGTTCACGATGCGCATGTCGATGCGATCACCGGGCACGACCTTGCACGTGTTGTCTCCCACGCAGCCGCTGCGGACGGGCTGGATCGACTCCGGCAGACGTTCGAACCAGATGTAGTACCCCTCGAGCTGCCCGAAGGCGACGCCGGCCTGGATCAGGTCGCTGGTGTTGGCACCGCCGATGCCGACCCACGACGCGGACAGCGTCGGCGGGAGCACCTTCATCTTCGGCACGAACGTGGTGCCGCTGACCTCGGTGATCTTCTGCCCCGCCGCGGGCAGGACGTAATAGCCCGCCCAGTTCAGGCTGTCATCGTCGAACTTCGCCTGGAACGGGCGGAGCTTGGCGTCGGCGTGCGGTGCGAACACCGTCGAGGCCAACACGCTGAGCACGGCGAAAAACGAAGTGACTACAAGGCGGCGAGACACAGCAACTGCTTTCGACAGCGACGCGGCAGGGACCTGCCGAATCAGACTTTCAGGTGACGACGGACGGCCAAGGCGGAGCTGGTCGCCCCGATGCCGGCGCCGATCAAAAGGAGCACAAGCCCCGTATTACGCGCTTCGGCTGCCGTGGCGGAGATCTTGCGCAGGCCCTGCGTGAGCGTGGGGTCGGAGATCACGTTGAGAATGCCGTTGCGGAACAGCAGTACCAACAGGGCGGCAACGAGCGCGCCTGCGAGGCCCTGCAGCATGCCTTCGATCATGAACGGCAATCGGATGAACCAGTTCGTCGCACCGACGAGCTTCATCACCTCGATCTCCCGTCGCCGGCTGAAGACCGCCAACTGGATCGCGTTGAAGATGAGCAGGACCGCACCGATGATCAGCACGACGGCGACGCCGAAGTACGCGACCTGGCGCTGATTGGTGGCCTTGAGCAGCGCGTTGATCGCGTCTTTGGCGAACACGACGCTGCGCACCCCCGGCCGGTCCTTGAACCGGTTGCCCACGGCGCTGGCCAGCTCGGCCTTGCGGGGAACGATCCGGAACGAGGTGGGGATTTCTTCTTTGGTGAGCACGTCCTCGAGGTCGGGCGTGTCCTTGAAGATCTCCTTGTACTCCGCGTAGGCGGCGTCTTTGTCGACGTACTTGAACGACTTCACCTCGGGCGTCGCTTGCAGTTCGCGCTTCACCGCGTCGATCTGGCCCTGCTGGGCGTCCTCCCGCATGAAGACGGACAGTTCGACGCCACCGCGCCACTGCACAGTGGCCTTGTTGACGCCCTGCCGCATGAGCAACGCACCGCCCACGAGGCTGAGAGAGACAGCGACGGTCAAGATCGCCGCGATCGTCATGCCAATGTTCCGGCGCAGGTTGGTCGCGGTCTCACGACCGACGTAACTAATTGAGACGGCCATCGAACTAACTCCCGTAGACGCCGCGGGCTTGGTCGCGAACCTTCACGCCGCGATCGAGCTCGATGACCCGTCGACGCATGGAGTCGACGATGCCTTGGTCGTGGGTCGCCATCAGCACCGTGGTGCCGGTCCGGTTGATCCGATCGAGCAGGCGCATGATGCCAATGGTCGTGTTGGGGTCGAGGTTGCCGGTGGGCTCGTCGGCCAACAGGATCAGCGGGCGGTTGACAAAGGCCCGCGCGATGGCGACGCGCTGCTGCTCACCACCAGAGAGTTCGCCCGGCAAGTTCTCCGACTTCGCCTTCAGACCGACCAGCTCGAGAATCTGAGGCACCTGTGAGTCGATGACGTGGCGGGGCCGGCCGATCACCTCGAGGGCGAATGCGACGTTCTCGTGCACCGTCTTGTTCGGCAGCAGCCGGAAATCCTGGAATACGCAGCCGATGTTGCGGCGCAGGTACGGGACCTTCCAGGGGCTCAGCTCGCCGATGTCCTTTCCGGCGACGAAGATCTGCCCGGATTCGGGCTCCTCCTCCTTGGTGAGGAGCCGAAGGAACGTGGATTTTCCGGACCCCGAGGGTCCGACGAGGAAGACGAACTCCCCCTTGTCGACGTTCACCGACACGTCGCGCAAGGCGACCGTGGAGTTCTTGTACTGCTTGGAGACGTGGTCGAGGCGGATCATGAGCGTAACAAGCCTAAGCGCCGGTGCGCCGGAATCTGAGCCATGCCTCCATGAATCCGTCGAGGTCACCGTCGAGGACGGCATCGGGGTTGCCCGTCTCGTAGCCCGTACGCTCGTCTTTTACCTTCTGGTACGGGTTCAACACGTAGCCGCGCATGAACGAACCGGCCCGGCTGACCGAGCCCTGTGGGCCGCTGATCGCGGCAAGCTCGGCTTCGCGCTCCTGACGGGCGCGCTCGGCGAGCTTTGCCTTGAGCACCTGCATGGCCCGGTTCTTGTTCTGCAGCTGGCTGCGCTCGTTCTGGCACGACGAGACGATCCCCGTCGGCAGGTGCGTGAGGCGTACCGCTGAGTCGGTCACGTTGACGTGCTGACCACCGGCTCCCGAGCTGCGGTACAGATCGACGCGGATGTCCTTGTCGTCGATCACGATCTCGTCGTTCGACTCCTCCATGAACGGCGTGAGTTCGAAGGAGGCATAGGACGTCTGACGACGCGCCTGACTGTCGAACGGAGAGATGCGGTACAGGCGGTGCACGCCCCGTTCGGCGCTCAGCAGCCCGTACGCGTAGCGGCCCTTCACGATGAAGGTCGCCGAGAGGATGCCGGCTTCCTGGCCCTCGGTGACTTCGTCGAGTTCGACGGAGAACCCGCGGCGTTCGGCCCAACGCAGGTACATGCGCAGCATCATGTTGGTCCAGTCCTGCGCGTCGGTGCCGCCCTCCCCCGCGTGCAGTTCGCAGACGGCGTCACCCTCGTCGTACTCACCGGTGAACAGCGCTCGCATCTCGAGCGTGTCGAACTGCTTGGAGATCGCGTCGATGTTCGCCACGATCTCCGCCTCGACCGACTCGTCGCCCTCCTCGAGCCCGAGTTCGTACAACGTCTGCGCATCCTCGATCGCGCCGGCTAGTCCGTCGATCGTCGCAACGTCATCCGAGCGTGCCGAGAACTCGCTACTGACGGCCTTGCCGCGTGCGGGGTCGTCCCACAGATCAGGCTTGCCCATCTCGACTTCGAGCTCGGCCACCCGAGCCCGCGCCTCATCCTCTTTCAGGTAACCCCGCGCTTCGTCCAACCGCTTCGTGAGCGCGCTGAACTCAGGAGTGAAATCCTTCACTACAGCCCCCTTCAGTAGTTGGCGAACGCCGACGAGGCTGGGGGCCCGGGGGCGTAGCCCCCGAAGCTGGGGGCGTGGGGGACGCCAATCCCCCACTTCGGCGTCGATCCGGCTTTGCCGGTCGACGACGCACAACGGCCGGCGCCGAAGGCGCCGTCCTTCAAACTCGGCCGCCGCCCGGCGGCGGCCGACGCGCTACGCGCCATGGCAGTGCTTGAACTTCTTGCCGCTGCCGCACCAGCACGCGTCGTTGCGGCCGGTCTTCTCCGCATCGGAGCGCACAACCTGCTGCACAGCCTGCGGGATCTGCTCGGCGCTGACACCGTCGCCAGCACCGCTCGCAGCCGTTGCCGCGAACGCCTCACCGACGTCGTAGCCGACGGCGGCCTGCTGGATAGCAGCGGAACCCTGCACGGCGTTGTCCTCGGGGGCGACGAAGCTCGCACCGTCGAGGGTCACCTCGGGCTGGGCGATCTGCTGCGGAGCGACGTCGACGTGCATGACGTACTTGAGGTAGTCATCGTTGATCGAGCCGATCATCTGCTCGAACATCGCGTAGCCGTCGGTCTGCCACTCGACGAGCGGATCCTTCTGGCCCATCGCGCGCAGATTGATGCCGTCGCGCAGGTAGTCCATCTCGCCGAGATGCTCTCGCCAGTGCGAGTCGATGATCTGCAGCATGACTTCGCGCTCGACCTCGCGCATCACCTCGGCGTTGCCGAAGTTGGCCTCCACCTCGGACTCACGGTTCGAGTAGTAAGACACCGCTTCGGCGACGAAGCTCTCGACCAGCTCGTCCTTGGCCGCCGCCTGCTTCAACTCGTCGACGGTGAACTTGGTCGGGAAGTAACCCTGGACCTGACGCAGCAGACCCTCGTAATCCCAGTCCTCGACGTAATCGGTGTGGCAGTACGAGTCGACGGAATCTTCCATCGCGGAGCGCACGATCTCGAGCGTCTCGTCGCGCAGGTTGCCGCCCTCGATCACCGAGCCGCGACGCTGGTAGATGACCTTGCGCTGCTCGTTGAGGACCTCGTCGTACTTGAGGACGTCCTTGCGGATCTCGGCGTTGCGCTGCTCCACGGTGTTCTGGGCGCGCTCGACGGCCTTGGAGATCATCTTCATGTCGATGGGCTCGTCGTCGGGCAGGGCCTTGCTCATGAGCCACTGGACGGCGCCCGTCGCGAAGATGCGAATCAGTTCGTCTTCCATCGACAGGTAGAAGCGGCTCTCACCGGGCTCACCCTGACGACCAGAGCGACCACGGAGCTGGTTGTCGATGCGACGGGACTCGTGACGCTCCGAGCCGAGCACGTACAGGCCGCCGAGTTCCTTGACCTTCTCGCCGTCGGCCTTGCACTTGGCTTCGATGGCCGGCAGCAATTCCTTGAACTTCGCCTTGCCCTCTTCGGACTCGGGGTCGAGGCCCGAGGCGAGCACCTCGCGCTTGGCGAGACCCTCGGCGTTGCCGCCGAGAAGAATGTCCACGCCTCGACCGGCCATGTTGGTGGCGACGGTCACGGCGTGCAGGCGACCGGCCTGGGCGACGATCTCGGCTTCGCGGAAGTGCTGCTTGGCGTTGAGGACGTTGTGCGGAATTCCCTTGCGGTCCAACAACCGCGAGAGCACCTCGGACTTTTCGACCGACGCCGTACCGACCAGCACCGGCTGGCCGCGGTCGTGCCGTTCGACGATGTCGTCGACCGCCGCGTTGAACTTGGCCGCTTCGGTCGCGTAGATCAGGTCGGGCTGGTCCTTGCGGATCATCGGCCGGTTGGTGGGAATCGGCACGACGGCGAGGCCGTACGTGTTCGCAAACTCCGACGCCTCGGTCTCGGCGGTACCGGTCATGCCCGCCAACTTGTCGTACATGCGGAAGTAGTTCTGCAGCGTCACCGTTGCCCACGTGTGGTCCTCTTCGCGGACGTACACGTTTTCCTTGGCTTCCACGGCTTGGTGCAGGCCGTCGCTCCAGCGACGGCCTTCCATGATGCGGCCGGTGAACTCGTCGACGATCTTCACTTCGCCGTCCATGACGACGTAGTCCTTGTCGCGCTTGTACAGCTCCTTGGCCCGCAGCGCCTGCTGCAGCTGGTGCACGTAGTTGACGGCAACGGCGTCGTACATGTTGCCGACGCCGAGCGCGTTCTCGACCTTTTCGATGCCGTCTTCGGTCGGCACGACGGTCCGCTTCTCTTCGTCGACCTCGTAGTCAGCGTCGCGAATCAGACCGCGTGCGATCGCGGCGAACTGGGCGTAGAGGCGAGCCGATTCCTGCGCCGGACCCGAGATGATCAGCGGGGTGCGGGCCTCGTCGATGAGGATCGAGTCGACCTCGTCGATCACCGCGAAGACGTGGCCGCGCTGGGCGATGCTCGCCTTGTCGCGGGCCATGTTGTCGTAGAGGTAGTCGAAGCCGAACTGTGCGTTGGTGCCGTAGGTGATGTCGGCCGCATAGGCGGCGATGCGCGCCGGACGGTCGTGCAGGTTGTCGCCGAGCACGAGGCCGACCGACAGTCCGAGGAAGTTGTGGAGGCGGCCCATCCACTCGGCGTGGAAGCTCGCCAAGTAGTCGTTGACCGTGACGATGTGCATGCCCTTGCCGGTCAGGCCGTTCAGGTACGCAGGCAGCGTCGAGACCAGGGTCTTGCCTTCACCGGTCTTCATTTCGGCGATCCAGCCGAAGTGCAGGGCGGCGCCGCCCATCAGCTGGACATCGAAGTGGCGCTGGCCGAGCACACGCTTCGCGGCCTCGCGCGTGGTGGCGAAGGCCTCGATCATGATGTCGTTCAGTTCCTCGCCGTTCGCCAGGCGATTCTTGAACTCCGGCGTCTTGGCTTGCAGCTGCTCGTCCGAGAGCTTCTCGTACTCAGCCTCGAGCGCGTTGATGTCGGGTAGGAGGCCCTGAAGGGCGCGCACCTTCTTGCCTTCACCGGCGCGCAGGATCTTGCTGAGAACACTCATGACGGGCGCCGATTGTAGATGTGCGGCGACCTGGACCTACGCCCAGGCCGCACTACTTACATTCGAGGCGTTTGGCCAGGGTGCCGGCGATGTCGCGGCCGAACGGCTCGCGGTTGAGCCCGTAGTACGAAACGATCTTCTGGATCGCGTCGACTTCGACGACCAGCGAGGCGAACGGGGCCGGCACCTGCGACGCCTGCTCGGCGATGGTCTTGTCGTTCTTGCATTCCGTCCAGCGCGGGAACGGCGCCAGCACGCAGGCCGTGGTGAGCGGGCCGGTGGCCGGGGCGAGGAAGCTCGGCTGAATCGGCAGGGTGCCATCGGGCAGCGCGTCGAGCACGACGGTGAGAGCCACGGCACCGCCGAGCGGACCGAGGTAGGCGGCCTGGCAGGTCGTCACGCCGAGGGGCGCTTCGACGAAGAGCAGCGGCTGCAGCGCAACCGGAACAGCCACATAGGGCAGGTTCGGCAGCTGCGGCGCCTTCGGGTCGATCGAAGGCACGCCAACCGACGGCGGTTCGACCTTCAGGTCCTTGATCGTCTGCTGAATGTCCTTGGCCGTCGGCACGACCCCGGCGTGCGCCATCGGCGCCGCAATTCCCAGTACGGCGCCAGCCAACGCCAATCCAGCGGCGATACGTCGCAGCATGATTCCCTCCCCAGAGAAATAGGTGCCGAGTTAACGGCCGAAATGGGGTAGATCTCGCGCAAATGTCGGGAAATTTCCCGAAAACTTGCGAGGAGGGTTGCGCTACTCGCCGAGATCGATGATGCGCTCACGCATGGCGTAGAGCACCGCTTCCATCCGAGAGTGCAGATGCAGCTTCTCGAGGATGTTGCGTACGTGGTTCTTGACCGTGTTCTCCGAGATGTAGAGCTCCTCGGCGATCTCACGGTTGCTCATGCCCTTGGCGACGAACCGCAGCACTTCGACTTCGCGGTTGGTGAGGGTCGGCGACGCAATCTGCTGGCGCTGCTCGACCTTCTTGGAGAGGCTCGAGAACTCCGTCAAGAGCTTCGACGCCATCGACGGGCTGATCAGGCTCTCGCCGGCGTAGACACGACGGATAGAGCTCGGCACCTCTTCGATCGCGATGTCCTTGAGCAGGTAGCCGTTGGCCCCGGCCTTGATCGCGTCGTACAGGTGGGTGTCCTCGTCGGACACCGTGAGCATGATGATGCGCGTCGAAGGAACGAGTTCCTTGATCTGACGTGCCGCCTCGATGCCATCGACTCTCGGCATGCGGATGTCCATGAGCACGACGTCGGGTGCCACTTCTTCGGCGCGTTGGATCGCCTCTTGCCCGTCTGCCGCTTCGGCGACCATGGCGATGTCGTCCTCGGTTGAGAGGACCACCTCCAGGCCGCGTCGGTAGAGCTCTTGGTCGTCTGCGACGAGGACGCGAATGACCGCGGGCGGCGCGGAGGTGTCAGCCACGCCGCAACGTTATGTCCTTGCCCGGGGTTAGTGGGCGATCACAGCGCGGTGGTGCGGGTGACTGCGCCCGACCAACCGACCCTTGCGGCGTTCAAGCTGGCGAACCAGCTTGTCCATCACGGTGTCGAGCGCCGCCATGCAGTCCCCGGCCATGGCCCGGGCTCGCAGGACGGTGCCGCCTCCCACGAGGGTGACCTCGCAGATTTCGCGCTCTTCGGCGCGTTGATGCGGCTGCTCAACAAACCGGACCTCGGCCCTCTCGAGATGATCGAGATAGCGGTCGAGGTGACCAACCTTTTCGTCTACCGCTTCACGCAGATTGCGAGGAACGGTCACGTTGCGGTGGCTGATGGTGATGTCCATGCACCAACCTCTCGTAGGTATTCGGTTGTCGGTTTTTTGCTGCTCTGTATGGATCGGATGTGGCTGACCTGGTCTTCGTCCCCACACCCGCCTGACCCAACCGGCCGACGGTCGGCCGCGCCGAAATCAGGACTTACTTCTAAATCGCACCGTGATCAGCAGTTCGCACTGCCTTACGTGGGCCGTTTTGCCTGCGACTGGCATCGGCTTGCAACCACAGACCCACACCCGATCCATCTGCAGAGCGTACGCCCCCCACCAAGCACCTGTCATCGGGTCCTTGGTCATTTGTTCGGAGGCGGGGTGTAGGCCGCCGATACGGCGCTGATCGTCGTGGCCCCGGCGCGGCGCAGGGCCGCGGCCGCAGCGCGAAGGGTGGCGCCGCTCGTGATCACGTCGTCGACTATGAGAACTGTCTTCGGCACTTCCCCGACGATCCTGAGCCGCAGACCCTCACTTCGTTCGGCGGCCGACCGCCCGGTGAGCGGAGCGTCGTCGTCTCGGACGAGCATCGAGCGCACCGGAGCCCGAAGCCGCAAAGCCCGGGCGAGCAGTTCCCCGTGATCGAAGCCCCGGGCCTTCACGTGGCCCTTGTTCGCCGGGGCCCAGGTGATCGCGTCGGGCAGGTCGTGCACGAGGCCCGCCATACCCACCCCGAGCCACTCGACAGCGGCGCGTTGGTTGCGATATTTCAGGCGGGCCACGAGCTCACGCGCGACGCCCTGATATTCGAGCAACGCCTGCGCGTCGTCGATGCCTTCGATGGTCGGCAACCGTTCGGCCGGACGCATACGCGCCCGGCAGCGCTCGCAGGGCACCAAGCCAGAGGCTCCGCAGACCGGACATCGCCAACCGAGAATCACCTATACGACCGTACGGAAGGGGTGTAACAGCGACTAGAACGCCTGCATGGCAAAGCTGACGCCGGGGATCACCGCAGAAGACCTTTTGACGCCCGAGTGGCTCGCAGATGCGCTCCAACTCCCCGTGGTCGGCGCCGACATGAAGTCCGTCGGCACCGGCCAGATCGGCGACTGCGAACGCGTACGTCTCACCTACTCGGAGCCCTGCGACGGGCCGGAGACGATCGTTGCGAAGATCCCGTCGCAGGACCCGACGAGCCGCAACGCCGGCGTCGCGCTCGGTACGTATCGCAAGGAGTCGAAGTTCTACATGGAGCTTCGCGACAAAGTGACGATCGCCGCACCGCAATGCCACTACGTCGACTTCGACGAGGCGACCTGTGAGTTCGTGTTGCTGCTCGCCGACGCTGCGCCGGCCGAGCAGGGCGACCAGCTCGCAGGCTGCACGGTCGACCAGGCCGAGCTCGCCGTTCTGGAACTTCCGAAGATGCACGCACCCTTCTGGGGCGACACGTCGCTCAAGGCCCACGAGTGGCTGGCCGGTAGCTACAGCGAAAACCCGGAGATGACCGGGCAGTTCGTCGGCATGCTCTTCCAAGGTTTCAAGGAGCGCTACGACGGCCGCATCGACACCGACATCGTTGAACTCGCGGAGCGCATGTTCACCAAGATGGGCCAGGTCTACGACTTCGGCGGTCGGCCCGAAACGCTTACGCACGGCGACTACCGCCTCGACAACATGCTCTTCGCCACCCCGGCGGGCGGTCCGCCGATCACGATCGTCGATTGGCAGACCGTTGCGCGGGGTCAGGCCGTCTCGGACCTGAGTTACTTCATCGGCGCCGGCCTCACCGTCGAGGATCGCCGGAAGCACGAGGAAGATCTGGTGCGCTCGTACCACGAGGCAATGCGCGCCGCCGGGATCGAGATCGACTGGGACGATCTGTGGTGGCAGTACCGCCGCCACACCACCTCGGGCCTCGTGATGGCGATCGGCGCCTCGCAGGTCGTCGTGCAGACGGAGCGCGGCGACGACATGTTCGTCACGATGGCGCAGCGCCACGGCCGCCACGCTCTCGACCTCGAGGTGGAAGGGACTTGGTGATGGACCAGCCCAGCCCCGCGGGCGGAGGCGATCAACTCTGCGAGCTCGGGTTCTACGGCCTCGCCGGCGGCGCCCGCGAGCCGAAGCTGTTGCTGCAAGACGTCCGTGACGCTGAGCGCATCGGGCTCGGGTCGGTGTTTCTTTCCGAGCGTTTCAACGTGAAGGAAGCGGCGACCTTGTGCGGCGCGGTGGCTGGGGCGTCGACGACGCTCGGCATCGCCACGGGCGTCACCAACCACAACACCCGCCATCCGATCGTGACCGCGTCGTGGGCCACCACGATGGACAAGCTGACCGACGGGCGCTTCGCGCTCGGTCTGGGTCGCGGCATCGCTCCCCTGTTCAAGGCGTTCGGCCTTCCGACCATCACCACGGCGCAACTCGAGGACTTTGCCGGTCTGATGCGAAACCTCTGGCAGAACGAAATGGTGTTCGGTCACAACGGGCCCGCGGGCAACTTTCCGTTCCTCCGCGTCGACTGGGCCGGGGAGGGCCGCACCATCCCACTGATGTTCAGCGCGTTCGGCCCGAACTCGCTCGACCTGGGCGGCCGCGTGTTCGACGGTGTGATCCTGCACACGTTCTTCACCGACGAGACCCTGGCGCGCTGCGTGAAGACGATTCGTGACGGCGCCGAGAAAGCTGGGCGCGATCCCGATTCCGTCCGCATCTGGTCGTGCCTTGCCACGGTCGGAGATCACATCCCCTACGAACTGCGCCTGAAGAAGACGGTCGGGCGCATGGCGACGTACCTGCAGGGCTACGGCGACCTCATGGTCGAGACGAACAACTGGGACCCCGCGCTTCTCGCGAAGTTCCGGTCGAGCGATGCGGTCACCAGCATCCCGGGCGCCATCGACGACATCGCGACGACCGAGCAACTCGAGAAGGTTGCCGAAGTGGTACCGGCCGAGTGGCTGGCGCCGGCCGCGAGCGGTTCGCCGGATCAGTGCGTCGACGTGATCAACCGTCAGTTCGAACTCGGTGCCACCGGTGTGATCCTGCACGGGGCGACGCCCGTCGAACTCGAACCGATCGTCGACGCGTACCGCGCCCGGCGCGACGCGAAGGCGTTCGCGCACCTGCAGCCGAACCCGGCTCGGTGAGCCGCGACCTCGCGGCTCGCTTCGTTCAGTTCTTCATCGGTCTCGCCTGCGTCGGTCTCGGCGTCGCGCTCATGGTCGACGCCGGCGTCGGCCTGTCGCCCTGGGACGTTCTGCATCAAGGCCTCCATGAGCGCACCGGCTACGGGATCGGAACCGTCTCGATCACTCTCGGCCTGTTCATCCTGCTGACGTGGATTCCGTTGCGACAACGGATCGGCGTCGGCACGCCATTGAACATCGTCCTGATCGGCGTGTTCATAAACCAGTTCCTGCGCGTCGACTTTCATCCGCACGGGCTGGCCCGTTACGCGGTGTGCGTCGTGGGTGACGTGATCATCAGCGCCGGCGGCGGCATCTACATCGGCGCCGGGTTGGGCACCGGCCCCCGCGATGGTGTGATGACCGGACTCGTCGATCGCGGCTACCCCCTTCGCACCGTCCGCACCCTGATCGAGCTCAGTGTCCTCGTGATCGGGTGGATCCTCGGTGGCACGGTCGGTTTCGGCACCGTGCTGTTCGCACTGACGGTCGGACCCATTCTGCATTTCGTCCTTCATAGGGTGGACCGGGGTCACTACCGTTCGGTGGAGACCGTCGACACCTAGACCCCAGGGGGCTCAGTGCGAGTTCGCATGTTTCTCGCGGTAGCGATCATCACCACGGCCTTTGCGGCGTGCTCCAGTTCCGGAGGCAACACCCGCACCATCCAGGTCGACGGCGCGTCGGACGACTTCGCGGGGACGTTCCGGGCGTTCTTTCCTCGCGACGTCACGGTGAAGCCGGGGATGACGCTCAAGTTTCACCAGACGTGGTCGGGCGAGCCTCACAGCGTCACGATGGGCAAAACCGTGCAAGACCTGATCGAGCCCGAAATGCTGCCGCTGGTTCTGAAGTCGAAGGTCAACACCGTCGATGACCGGAATCTCTCCGACGAAGTGAACGCGGCGGCCGAGGAGTTCTTCGGCAAGCTGCCGTTCTTCTTCGGCGAGAAAGGCATCAACCAGGCCGCCGCCCAGCCTTGCTACATGAAGACGGGCCTGCCCAAAGGTGAAAAGCCCTGTGCGACCCGCAAACTGCCGGCGTTCACGGGCACCGAGAGCTACTACTCGAGCGGATTCATCCCCTATCTCGGTGAGCAGGGCAACGAGTTCACGATGAAGATTGCCGACGACGCCAAGCCGGGCACGTACTTCTATTACTGCGACCTGCACGGCCCCGACATGAACGGGCAGATCACTATCACCGAGAACGGCGACGTGCCTTCGCAGGCAACGATCAACCGGCAGGCCCAGGCGGAGCGGGAGGCGATCGCCAAACCGTTGCTCGCCCAGCTCGAGAAAGAACGGGCCGGCAAAGGCGAATTCACCGGGAACCTGTCCGGGTCAGGCGACGAGAGCCTCCGGTACGTCAAGGGTCAAATCAACGAGTTCACGCCCCGAACCGTGCAGGCCAAGGTGGGCGAGCCTGTCACCTGGACCTTCATTCAGAACCACACGATCAGCTTCAACGTCCCGAAGTACGTTCCGTTCTACGACGTCAGGCAAGACGGCACCGTGGCCGAGAGCGAGAGCATCTACAAGCCGCACGGCGGCTGGCCCGACCGCAACCCACCGACACCCGAAGAGAGCGACGGACCGAACATCGTCGCGGACGTTCCGCCGGTCAACATGGACGCCGGCAAGTTCGACGGGTCGGGCGGCCTCAAGTCGTCCGGTGTCGACTGGATCACCGGTGACAAGTACACCGTCACCTTCTCGAAACCCGGCACCTACCCGATGGCGTGCCTCGTTCATCCCGGGATGATCGGCAAAGTCGTTGTGACCTGACGCGGCCCCGTACTCTTGGTGCCCTTATGAGCGCCGACTACAAAGTTGCTGACATTTCCCTCGCCGATTTCGGCCGCAAGGAAATCGTCCTCGCCGAAGAGGAAATGCCCGGCCTGATGGCGATCCGGGCCGAGTATGAGGCGAGCCAGCCGCTGGCCGGCGCTCGGATCACCGGTTCGATTCACATGACCATCCAGACCGCAGTGCTCATCGAGACGCTCGTCGCCCTCGGCGCCCAGGTCCGCTGGTCCTCCTGCAACATCTTCTCGACCCAGGATCACGCCGCCGCCGCCATCGCCGCTGCCGGCATCCCCGTCTTCGCCTGGAAGGGCGAGACCCTCGAGGAGTACTGGTGGTGCGTCGAGCAGACGTTCCGCTGGCCCAACGGCGAAGCGCCCAACATGATCCTCGACGATGGCGGCGACGCGACGATGCTCGTCCACCTCGGCACCGAGTTCGAGAAGTCCGGCTCGGTGCGCGCCGACAGCGAGAACGACTCCGACGAGATGAAGATCGTGCTCGCCAAGCTGCGCGAGACCCTCGGCATGTGGACGGCGATCGGCGAGTCCGTCCAGGGCGTCACCGAGGAGACCACGACCGGCGTGCACCGTCTCTACGAGCGTTTCAACAACGGCACGCTGTTGTGGCCGGCCATCAACGTGAACGACTCCGTCACCAAGTCGAAGTTCGACAATGTGTACGGCATCCGCCACTCCCTCATCGACGGCATCTTCCGGGCGACCGACGTGATGATGGGCGGCAAGGTCGCGCTCGTCATGGGGTACGGCGACGTCGGCAAGGGCTGCGCGCAGTCGCTGCGCGGGCAGGGTTGTCGCGTGATGGTCACCGAGATCGACCCGATCTGCGCGTTGCAGGCGGCGATGGAGGGCTACGAAGTGGTCCGCCTCGAAGACGTCGTCGACAAGGTCGACGTGTTCGTCACCGCAACCGGCAACAAGGACATCCTCTCCGCCGAGATGATGGGCAAGATGAAGCACAACGCGATCGTGGGCAACATCGGCCACTTCGACAACGAGATCGACATGGCCGGCCTCCACAAGCTCAGCGACGTGAAGCACTTCAACATCAAGCCCCAGGTCGACGAGTACGCCTTCCCCGACGGCCACTCGATCATCATCCTGGCCGAAGGCCGTCTGTTGAACCTCGGCTGTGCGACCGGCCACCCGTCGTTCGTGATGTCGACGTCGTTCACCAACCAGGTGCTGGCGCAGATCGAGCTCTTCACCAAGGGCGACAACTACCCCGTGGGCGTCTACCGCTTGCCGCGCGAGCTCGACGAGAAGGTCGCCCGTCTGCACCTCGACAAGCTCGGCGTGAAGCTCACCAAGCTCTCCAAGGACCAAGCGGACTATATCGGCGTCGCCCAGTCGGGCCCCTACAAGCCGGACCACTACCGCTACTAACACCCGCGTTCTTGTCGGGGGTGGGGGGGGGGGGGGGGGAAAA
>JBEHXL010000024.1:0-38750 GCA_048498715.1 Actinomycetota bacterium
TCGGTTTCCTAAACCGTGCGTCGTTTCGATTGAAACGCAAGAAACCCTCTGGATTCAGGGTCTCTCTTCGCTCATGAGAGGCGCGCGTCCCACGAACGTCCCATGAACGCGTCCAAGTCGGCGGTGGAGACGCCTGGTTTACGTTTCGGAAGAGTGCCCCCTACCGAAGCCTCTTTGAGTCAAGCGATTGTTTTGAGTCGTGTCCGGGCGCGCGGGAGCGGCCCTCGCTGAGTGGGCGTAGGTTTTGCTGCTGGGTCCGGGAAGTGAATCGGCCTGGGTTTGATGGAGGCTTTTCTTGTTGGTGTTCTCATGCCGCATCGGCTTGAGATCGCTGAAGGTAGTCGGCTTCGAACTCGGCTGGTGTGAGATCGCCGAGCTCGCCGTGGAAACGTTGCTCGTTGAACCACGCGACCCATCCGCAGGTGGCGAGTTCGAGGTCGTCGAGACCGCGCCAGGGTCCGCCGTTCGCGCCGAGGGCGGCGGGGTTTCGGTGAAGCTCGGTCTTGAACAGGCCGATGGTCGTTTCGGCCATGGCGTTGTCATAGGAGTCGCCGATCGTGCCGATCGAGGGCGCGGCGCCGATGTCGTCGAGGCGGTCGGTGTAGGCGATCGACGTGTATTGCGATCCCGCATCCGAATGGCACACGACTCCGTTGATGTCTTCGCCGCGGCGGGTCCAGGCGGCCATGTTCAACGCGTCGATCACCAAGGGCGCGGTCATGTTGCGCGCCGCTTTCCAACCAACGATGCGACGACTGAACACGTCGATGACGAACGCGACGTAGACGATGCCGGACCATGTCGAGCAGTAGGTGAAGTCCGCCACCCACTTCTCATTCGGTCTCGTCGCGGTGAAGTCGCGACCCATCAGATCCGGAGCGCGCACATGGGCCGGGTCGGACTTGGTCGTGAACCGCTTCCGGGATCTCGATGCGCCACGTATGCCCGCTATTCGCATCAGACGGGCGACCTGGTCGCGGCCCACGTCGTGGCCGGCCTTGCGCGCTGCCTTGGTCAGCTTGCGTCTGCCGTAGACCGAGTAGTTCGCAACGAACAACGCCACGAGGATCGGGATGAGCACAGCGTCGCGCTGAGCCCGAGCCGAC
This sequence comes from Actinomycetota bacterium, assembly GCA_048498715.1. GTDB lineage: Bacteria > Actinomycetota > Acidimicrobiia > Acidimicrobiales > JACCXE01 > JACCXE01. Next base: position 1,107 of record JBEHXL010000024.1, read on the forward strand.
AGCGGCCGCTTCTTCGCGGCGTGATACGTGGACGGGGCGATCTCGAGGACTTCGCAGATCGGCTCGATTCCCCAGCGACGCCCACCGGTCTCGTTGTTCCGGTGGGCGTCGATGAAGGCAACTACTTCTTCGGTCGACCGTCGAGCTCGGTCGCGAAGAAAACCGACGCAGCTTTCAAGATGTCGTTGGCTCGGCGCAGCTCGCGGACCTCACGTTCGAGCTCCGCGATCTTGTCGGCATCCGCGGTCGTCGTGCCCGCCCGGCGGCACGCGTCGATCTCGACGCGGTTCACCCAGCCACGCAACGTCTCGGGATGCACACCGAGCTGGCCACCGATCTCGACCAGGCCACCATCGTCGCGGTTACGTGCCCGCCGCCACTCCGACACGAGACGAACGCCTCGCTCCTTGAACTCGTCGTCGAACTTCCGCGGCTTCGACTTCTTCTTTGCCATGGACTCCATGATTCCTCCGATACTCGGAGCCTCCACGGAACCCAGGCCGATTCAAAGTGACTTATCCGAAGAGCCGGTGTGCAGGATGTGAGCCGGTCGCGCTGGATGCAGAGTCGTTCCTGAGTGTCCTCCCGGGCCCTCCTTATTTCGTCGAGGCGGCGTCGATGAGGAGCTGGCGGTAGACGGCGTTGCTGACCTGTCGCTTCAACGAGCGGATCGCGTCTTTCTTCGTCTTGCCCTCGCCGAGCTTGCGCTCGTAGTAGGCGCGACCCTCGCTGTCGGTCTGGCGGATCTGTGAGATCGCGGCGATGTGCAACGCGTGGTTCAGTCGACGGTTGCCGCGTTGCGACACGCGGTGCACGACACGGCCACCCGAGGAGCGTTCGACCGGCGCAGTGCCGTTGTAGGCGGCGTAGTGATCACGGTTCGCGAAACGGGTGACGTCGCCGGTGAATCCGACCAGGTAGCAGGCAACGATCGGGCCGACACCGAACAGGTCGGTGAGCGAGGTTCCGGACGCGGTGACGGCGGTGCGGATGCGGCGATGCGACGCCTTGATCTGTTCGTCGAGGCGTTGCACATCGGCCAGCACCTCGACCGCCAACTCTCGGCGTGCCGCCTCGACGGGCGTGGCCGGCTCGATCTGCTCGAGCAGGGCGATGGCGTCAGAAGCGTTGAGTTCCTTGGCTATTCCGCCCGGTGCGAGCTCCATCATCAGGTTGTGGAGCCGGCACACCACGCGGGTGCGTTGCTTGCCCAGGTCGATGTTGCGCTTCGCCAACAGGCGCAGCACCTCGGCGTGATCGGCGACCACGACCTCGCGCAGGCCCGGCGCGCGCAACGCCGCGACCGCAACTGACAGCGCGTCGTTCGGATCGTTCTTGTCCGACCGTCCCGTGCCCAGCACGCGGATGCGCGACGCCAACGTGGCCGGCACATCAACGACGGTTTCGCCAGCGGTGACGAGCTGCTGCGACAACAAGTAGCCGAGCCCGCCGGCCGATTCGATCGCCCACGTCCGCTCGCCGAGCGGCTCGGCCCACTTCAACAGCTCCGGCACCTGGTTCCGCGTCGCTCGCACGCGTGCACGCGACAACTCCGCTTCGGCGCGGTCGATCGCGACCGCGGTGTGCGTCGCCTTGTGCGGGTCGACGCCGATGATCACTGACACGAGTACCTCCTGGACTCCAATCGGTTGGGATCCGCGAGGGCACTCCTACTTTCGATCTCGGTGCATGTTCCTCTTTCGAGCCACTCGCGGTGAGAGCTCTGACAGGAGACCCTTCGTTCGAAAGCCAACCGATCGACGACCGGCGGCAGGCACTTCGAGAGCCACCCTGTCAGAGCCCTCCGACGCTACGAACAAGCCGCCGCGTCAACCACAAGTCTCAAGCAGGCACTTCGGGGACGTTCCCCTGGATCACCCGCGACTCAAAGCGCACAGCCGGACGTGCGTCACTTCACACCGTGCGGAAACATGTCGTTATGGCTACGCCGAAGGTCCGTGGTCTCTTCATGGATGAGATGTCAGACGTCCACGGCTTCCTCGCGGGTCTGAGCTCCGAGCATTGGGACCGACCCTCTCTCTGCGGTGAGTGGACCGTTGCGGATGTTGGTGCTCACCTTGCCAGCTTCGTCGGTGTGCCGACGTGGGGGCTAGCGACGCGCATGGCCAGAGGAGGTTTCAACCCCACGCGCGCCAATTCTCATGCGGTGGCCGCGTGGCGTCGTCGGGGCTCGACGGCCACCGTTGAGACCTTTGCTGGCAACCGTGTACCCGCGTTGGCGAAGGTATATGGCCGCGTCGGGCTCACGGAGTTGGTGATCCATCACCAGGACATGCGACGACCGCTTGACCAGCAACGGATAGTGCCCGAGGCGCGCCTTCGCGTGGCTCTGGGAGTTGCAGCGCGCTGGCCGATGGGCACTGGCGCCGCACGTCGCCGCCGCGGCGTCCGGCTATGCGCGACGGACATCGAATGGACGCTCGGCGACGGGCCAGCGGTTTGCGGCACCGCCGAAACGATACTGATGGCACTTGCGGGTCGACCGCAGGTCTTCGCGGAGTTATCCGGTGAGGGCGTCGACCGGTTCGGTGGTGCTCATGCCCGCTCACGCGACACGCCTCCGCGCGGCCGGCGCCCATAACGCCGGCTGTGGATGACGGCGGCTCAACCCCCGAACCGTCGGCGCATGTGAGCAAGCACGCCATTTCGGAACTCCGCTGCACAGGTCGGGTCCCGTGCGACTAGCGCATCGTAAGCCTCCGCGCGTAGGCGCAATGTTCGGAGGTCGGTTCGGGCGGTGGTTGTGCAACCACGCGGACGGTGAAGGAAGAGCGCCAGGGTCTGCCCCCACTTCGGTTGACTCGGTGGGTTGGTGGTTGTCATGCCGCTTGTGCGGCGGGTTGAAGCAGCGTTTCGAACTCTATGGGCGTGAGGCGGCCGAGTCCTCGTTGTCGGCGCCGGCGGTGATAGGTGGCTTCGATCCAGTGGATGATCGCGAGGCGCAGTTCGTCGCGTGTCGCCCAGCGTTGCCGGTTCAACACGTTCTTTTGCAGCAGCGAGAAGAACGATTCCATCGCAGCGTTGTCAGCGCAGGCGGCGACTCGTCCCATTGAGCCGCGCAGCTTGGAGTTCTTCACTTCCTTGACGAAGGCGTTGGAACGGAACTGACTGCCCCTGTCGCTGTGAACCACCGTGTTGACCGGGCCTCGCAAAGCGATGGCGTTACGCAACGCGGACACGGCCAGCGCCGAGGTCATCCGATCGCCGATCGAATACCCAACGATGCGCGTCGAGCACGCATCTTTGATGGCGCACATGTAGAGCTTGCCTTCAGCAGTTGGGTGTTCGGTGATGTCGGTGAACCACAACTCGTTGAGACCCTGCGCGGTGAAGTCGCGCTCGACCAGGTCGTCATGGACCGGGGGCCCGGGCCCGCGTTGCAAGCCTCGTTTGCGGGAATGCACCGACCAGATCCTCTGCTGCGTGCACAGCCGCGACACCCGGTTCTCACCAGCATTGATGCCGGCATCGTTGAGTTCATCCGCGATGAACCGATACCCGAAGGCCGGGTCGTCACGATGCACATCGAGCGCCGCGTTGATCAGACGCGCGTCGGACCACTCACGATCCGTGATCGGACTCTTGCGCCACTTGAAATAGGCCTGCTTGGAGAAGCCCAGCACCCGACACGTCACCGCCACCGGAATGTTTTCACCGGCGAGATCAGTGACGAGCGGGTACATCATTTTGGGAGCGCGTCCTTCGCGAAGAACGCGGCGGCGCGCCGCAGGATCTCGTTCTCCTGCTCGAGCACCGGATTGCGCTTCTTCAACTCGCGCAGCTCAGCGGACTCTTGAGAGGTCACGCCAGGACGAAGGCCATCGTCGATGTCAGCGAGCTGGAGCCAACGATGCAAACACGACTCGGAGATCCCGAAGTCCTTCGCGACCTGCGCGATCGGAGCTTCGCCTTTCCGAGCCACCGCGACCACGTCGCGACGGAACTCCAAAGGGAACGGCTTGGGCATAGGAACTCATCTTTCCGCGAGGACGAATCCTCACACGTGATGAGTCAACCAACCTGGGGGCAGACCCGCTCTTCGACGTAGGGAGAGTGGCCCGACGCGCTGAACACGTGAACAGTTGCGTTTGGGGGCAATAGGTCGGCTGTCCAAAGGGTGGGTGGGGCAAGGAAGTCGTGCTTGCCCAACGCGATGAAAGCGGGACAGGTGACCTGCGCAAGGCGCGCCGGCCAGTCGACAACGCTTGCGCTCTCGAAGATCGCCGTTACCCAATCCACCCCTGGGTCCTGCTCGAGCGAGTCGAGCTGCGAGGAGTCGAAGTCGAGGTCGCGCCACTGCCGCGGCTGGCCGTACTCATGAACCAATTGCGTCTTCTCGGCTTCGCTGTCGGAGGCGTTGTGAGCTTCGATAATCGCAGCTGCGCGTCGTCGACGTTCAGGCTCCGCCTTTGCATCCCAGTACCGGCGTTAATCGTCGGGTCGGTGGCAACGCGGCCGCCGGGGTCACTGCAATGACTCCGACAAAGGGCCCTCCGACACTCGCCAAGAGCGCCAACGTGCCGTTCATCGAGTGCCCAAGCAGAACGAGGTTGTTGCTCGCCAACTCGGTGGCAGCATCGTGAACCGCCGCGACCACGGCCGACACCGAGGTGTTTGCAGGGTCGCCTTCTGATCGTCCCGTTCCCGGCAGCTCGGCGATGTGCAGTGTGAAGAGGGCGTCGAGTTCGGTCGGCAATGCCGCCATCATCCACTCGACACCGATCGGTGTGACCACTAGGAGATCTACCGGCCCATCGCCGCGTTGCTCAATCCACATAGCGAGAGACCTTGCGCTCGTCCGCGTCGTCGGGTTTGGCGCGGCGTCGCCATTCCGAATCAAGGAGCGCGTACATCACGCGGTCGCGCCAGCCGTTGTGAGCGAGGACGTAGTCACGCATGTAGCCCTCACATTCGAACCCGGCGCGCTCAAGTGTTCGCAGGGATGCGACATTCGCTGGATCTGCTGTTGCGAACACTCGATGGAACCCGAGAACGTCGAAGGCGAGCGGAAGGACGGCCTCTGTGGCTGCCGTCGCTGCCCCGTTTCCCCACTTCGCGGGCGCGACGTACCACTGCAGCTCCGCGACCTGTTCGCTCGCTCGGCTGAGCATTGCGAAGCCAATGGTTTCTCCGCTCGCGTCGATTACGAGCAGCCAAAAAGAACGATCCGACAAGTCGAGTTCGGCGAGCCAGGCGGTGAACCAGGCGCCCATCTCGGCTCGACTGAACCGAATCATCATGTGAGTGAATAACCGCTCGTCGTCGGCCATAGAGGCCAGGCATTCTCGGTCTTCAGCCCCGGCATCTCTTAGAACAAAGCCGCGCGCGTCTAGACGAACGGGTCCAGCAGTTGGGTTGGGCATCGCGCCTCCAAAATGGGGAGGTTCCTCGTGCCCGCAGGTAGCTAGAGCAGCGGGAGGAGGACCTCAATAATTGAAAACCGCATGTAGTCCTCCTTCCCTCGCAGCTTCTATCGAGCTGACCCGCAACGACGGTATCCCACCGGCGAAGAGGATGTCCGCTACGCCGGCTCCGAGGCAGGGTCTGCGCGACCTGTCGCCGGGAAGAAGACTCCCACCAGGCTTAGGCTTCGCCTGTGCATCGACAGACCATCGAGTCGTACGACGCGGCCGCCGAGCGGTGGCATGCCACGCGACGCCCCGAGGCCCACGCGAGTTCTGCCGTGCTCGTGGGCACGATGTTCCGCAGTGCCGTAGGAGAAGGTCTCATTCTTGATCTCGGCTGCGGATCGGGTGCAGCACTCCCGGCACTGGGTGATCCGGTCATAGGTGTCGACGCCTCGCTCGGCATGCTCGCCTTGGTGGAGCGCCAACCGGATTCGTCGCCGTTGGTTGCTGGCGATCTCGAGGGACTGCCGCTCGCCGACGCATGCGCCGCTGGGGCGTTTGGCAGCTTTTCATTTCAACACTTGCCGCGTCCTCAGTTCTTTGGCGCCTTGTGTGAGGTCAATCGAGTGGTCCAGCCCGACGGCCTTCTCGAGCTGTGGATGCACGGCAACGAGGGCATTGACGGCGTGCGTCTTAACGACGACATGGGAATCGGTCGGTGGTTCACCTACTGGAGCCGCGACGAACTCGAAGCAATTCTTCCTGAGGCGGGATTCGCAATCATGGATATTGACGATCACGCGATCGGACGCAAAAACGCTGGCTCGAAAGCGCGCCCCCTGACGCCTGGTAGGTCACAATTCCTCGGCGCGCGGCTGCTGGCCTCGCCAGGATGTCCGCGTGGCAGACGAGTCGACCATCGATGCCTACGACCGCGTCGCCAAGAGATACGAGACGCGATTCCTTGACGAGCTCGTAGACAAGCCGCGCGACCGCGAACTCCTCGACGGTATTACTGAACAGGCAGATAGCCCGATCGTTGAGATCGGGTGTGGTCCAGGTCAGATCGGCGCATATCTGCGCGGCCGGGGCTGCCGCGTCGTCGGCATTGACGTCAGCAGTGAGATGGCCGGCCTGGCGGCGGCCCGACTCGACGGTGTCGCTATCGCAGATATGCGGGCATTGCCGATCGCCAGCGACGCCGCGGGCGCCATCGTTGCCTTCTATTCAGTCATTCACCTACCGCGGACCGACCTCTCCGGCGCTTTTCGGGAATTCGCGCGCGTTCTGCGGCCCGGCGGACGCGTGCTCGTAACCGCGCACGAAGGCGAGGGTGACATCACGGTGACGGAGTTCCTGGACCTACCCGTCGAACTCGCCGCGAGTTTCTTCAGCCTCGATGAACTTGTCGCCGCCGCCGAAGCAGCCGGTATCGCGATCCAAGTTGCCGAACGACGGGATCCCTATCCGACCGAAGGCCAAACAGTCAGGCTCTACCTAGTCGGGGAGCGACGTCCGCCTGCCCCCTAACGCCGGTTCCGCGCGCGTTCGATGACACCGGTGGAAGGGTTCAGGTGGTCAAGGCGGCGCGAAGCGATTCCGGGGCGAGCAGCGGAGTCATGTGACCGATGCCGTCGAGAACGGTCAGAGTCGCGAGGCCCGCTGGGACCAACGCGGCGGCACGCCGAGCTTCCTCCAGCGGAGCGGCCGTATCCGTGTTTCCCCAAACGAAGTGGACCGGCACGCGCAGGTTCCGAAGCTGGTTTTCGTAGTTCTCGTTCACTGCCTTTACGAGCACATCGCGCATTACGCCCGTCGCTCGGCGATAGTCCTCCGAGCCATGCGACTCTTTCCACCGATCGAGTGAGGCGTCGCTTAGGAGTCGGTAGTTATGCAAGCGACGGATGGCTCGGTGGCTCAGACTCGGGCGCGCCTTCGGCCGATGCATCAATTGGGGAACACCAGTGAGAACAAGCGCACTGACGGATGCTGCGCGTTGCGCAAGCTGAAGAGCCACACGCCCGCCGAAGGAGTGTCCGATGACAGTGACTCCGTCGTCAAACGAATCGAGTACCGGCATGAGCCAATCTGCGTAGTCGGCAGTGGACCACGCGTCTGCGGGCGCCGGATGCACGCCGCCGAAACCGGGCAGATCCACAGCGAGCGCGTTCCACCCCGCGAGGGCGCGGTCGAAGTCCCCGACAGTTCGCATCCATCCCGGTAAAGCAAGCACCTGAAGTGGTGGTTCGCCGTACTGCTTCGCGAAGATCCCGTCTGCGACTGTCCGAAGCACGTAGTCATTGTTGTCTGAACCCGACGATGACCATTGCAAATCTGTCGCTCCGACGCTTGAAGCGTCCCCTAACGCCGGCTCGGAGCCGTGAAAGCATGTCCTGTGGCCTATCCCCGTCTGACGCGCTGCGTCGTGGTTGGCGGCACTGGATCGGGAAAGTCAACCCTCGCGTCAGCGCTCGCGGCGAGGCACGGGATGAAGCACATCGAGCTGGACAGTCTTTGGTGGAGGCAGGGCTGGACTCACGTCTCGGCCGCCGAGCTTGCGGAGAACGTGGCGGCTCTGCTCGACCACCACGACGACGGCTGGATCGTCGACGGAAATTACCTAGAAGATGTTGGTCCTCTGACGGTCTGGCCCAGGGCGGAAGTACTGATTTGGCTTGACCTTCCGCGCGCGGTCGCGTTTCGTCGCGCAGTTCTCCGAACATTTCGCCGTGCAGCCACCCGTCAGCCGCTCTGGGACGATCACGTCGTCCAATCGTGGAAGGTGCTAACGCCGTCCTCTCTCCTTGACTTGTGGCGCAATTGGCCGACCTACGCGGGTGGCATCGACGCGGCGCTTTCAAGCGGTCGCGCAGATGCGCTTCAAGTCGTCCGGCTCCGCTCGGACGCCGAGGTCCGAGCGTGGATGGCCGAAGTCGGTGCGACCTAAGGCCGGATAGTCAGCGGCGGTCGGGAGGAAATCGGGGGATTATTCGCGCATGCAGCTTGAAATTCGTCCTTACGCCACTAGTGATGAATCCGCTTGGCTTGAGTGTCGTGCGCTCTCGTTTCTTAGCACGGCTTACTTCGATGACGTCGCAGTAGCGAAGCCTGTTTACGACACCGGAATCGAACTCGTAGCGGTTCGTAATGGGACGCTTGTCGGACTCATCGACGTCGCGGTCGAAGGCAGCCTGGCGACAATCGAGACCGTGGCCGTCCATCCCCAAGCCGCACGACTCGGCATTGGAACAGCGATGCTGAAGGAAGCGAAGGCCCGTCTACCGTCGGAGGCAGACGAACTCGATGCCTGGACTCGAACCGACCTCGCGGCGAACGACTGGTATCTCCGAAACGGGTTCGCGGAGACCTTCCGGTACCTTCACGTCTTCGCTTCGGCCGAAGAGATCCAACGAACGGTGACCGTTGTGACCGAAGGGCTCACTCCCGTAGCCGGCTTTTTTCACGCCGACATTCAAAACGAAGCCCAGATCCGCGCTTCGTACGAACGCGTCTACCAATGCCGTCGATACCTGACCTCGCTACGGCCGACTTCTCCGACATCGACCGTCCCCTAACGCCGGGTGGGTGATAGGAGGTTGACGTGCATACTCTCGACGTGAATGACACAGAGCGAGCCAAAGCGCGCCTCGACATCGTGGAGGGTGTTCTCCGAGCGCTCCGCGACGCTGACCGAGTCGGCGCCCTGATCGCCCAATCCGAGGACCGCGCGGAGGCTCGTAGCTCTCTGGTTCGTGACTTGGACTACTCGGAGATCCAGGCGAACCATGTTCTCGACATGACGTTCGCTCGCCGGACGCGTCAGGCGGTCAGCGAGCTCGAGACCGAGAGAGACGACCTGGTGTCACAGCTACGCGACTTGAATAGCTAAGTCTGGTCGCAAATCCGCTCCGGATGGCCGCGAGTAGCGCGTCCCCTATCGCCGGGACTGAGTTAGTCGCTCGGGAACAGGTCCAACATGGAATGCATGGTGGCCAGAAACTCGTCAATGGCCGCCTGTTGCTCCGGCGATGGGTTCTCGATCAGATACCACTCGGGGCCCGCGATCGCCTCCAGTCGCTCCCGCGCTTCGTCGTTGGCCACGACCTCGGCGGGCCATTCCTCGCGAGGGCGCGGCCGAGGTAGCTGGGCGCCTGCTGCAGTGTCGAGCCGTTCGAGAGTCATTGGTGAAACAAATTCTGCGACCCATGTACCGAGAATCGCTGCCCGCCACTTCGGATCACGGGCGGCCTGCGCCTCCAACCAAAGCAGGTCCTGCTCGTTGTCGGAGATGAAGTTTTCGCGGGGCCCTGCGGCGATGGCGCCGAGCTGGTCGTCAGTGGCTGGGTCGACGAGAGCCACCAGGATCTCGCGATAGAGGTCGTCACGATGAAAGACCTCGTCCTCAAACATGAGAGAAACAGCCCACCACGCTGGGTCCTCTTCGGAATCGTCGTCACGAGAGTGGTCGCGAGTGCCGTAGTCCAGCCAAGCCGCGACGATCTGTGGCACCGTGGCCATCTCGAGAATCCGATCGAGGTCGTCCTCGCTCTCGACGAAATTCGTCATCTCGGTTAGCTGCCGCCAGCGCGGATGTTCCATCCGACAATTGAAGCCGTTCCAACTCGGAACTGGCTGCGCTTTGTCGTCTCCATGCAGAGCGACACCTAACGCCGGCTGGCAACACCCATGTCCGCGAAGGTCGGCGCACGCGCGGTCACTGGTTGATGCGGGTTCGCAGACCGGGATCGACGTCCGGGAGTCGCGAGTATTCGGTCAGTGGATCGAGGAACGTCTGTTGCCACCGCTCCCGATGGCCTTCGGCCGAGAGTCGGAAGTACAGCATCCGTCGCATCTGCTCGGTCTCGTTGCCGCTGGCGTTGTGACCGAGCATGAAGTGCGCAAGCACGATGTCGCCTCGCTTGGCGAGCACGGGCACCGGGTTTGGTGCTTGAAGTCGCATCGGCGGATCCAGCGCCATCCCATGGCCAAACGTTTGTTGGAGCACATCGACGCCACGCTCGTTGAAGAGTCGCGCATGATCGAAATGCGAGCCGGGCCAGACGTAGAGATTGCCCCGGTGATCGCTTGACTCGTCTCCGAGGTAGATCCCCACTAACACGGTGAACGACGGAGGGCTGGTTACCCCGTCGTGCATGTCGAGGTGCGGCGCACCCGGCCAGTGGGCGTGGCCTGGATAGTTCACGACCACATTTACGTGGTTGACGAGGTTCTCGAGACGGTGCGGCGCCACGAGCTGTTCCGCGAGTGCCAAAGCGCCTGATTCGTGTAGCGCTATAACGCACGAGGGCATCTCTGTCGGTGGTGGCGCGTATCCGTGCCGGTTCCACTCGTTGGGCAGTGGCGGGTCACGTTCGAGAAGGCGGTCGATTTCGGCATCGACTGCGACGAGCAGCGCCTCGTCAACAACGCTGCGAATGACGACGTATCCGTCGCGAGCGAAGGTGATTAGTTGTTCGTCCGTAAGTACGTTCACGAGGCTGCCGATCGAGCTGGGAGTACAACTCGGCATTTCAATCAGTCAGGTAGCAGCGCGCCAGCTGTTATTCGCGGGATCTACAGACCGCATAAGAACCGAAGCCAACCAACTCTCGCTGTCTCATAACGCCGGATCGCCGGCTGCTGCTCAGCCGCGTTCGAGCCGTTCTGCCATCTCGCGGTAGCGAGAGACCGGGATGAGGTGCACGCCGTCGAACGCGCCCGAGTCGCGGATCTCGCTCACCATCTGGCACGCGAAGTCGACGCCGGCATCGCGGTTCGCATCGAGGGCGTGAACGAGCGATTCAGGTACAGCCAGTTCGGGGATATCGGAGGAGAGTTTGCGTGCCATCGTCGCCGAAGGTGGCGCCATGACGCCTGCAAAGACCGGACCGTCGAAGTCGAGGTGCTCGCGCCACCTCATGAGCGAGTCGACGGAGAAGCTCACCTGAACGAACAGAAAGTCAGCGTCCTGTTTCCACGCCGGCAATGCGCCGAGCCTCGCCGCAACTCCAACGCGCAACGGCGTCGGAGTCAGCGCCTTGTCCGACTCGAAACGTCGCGCTTCCTCGATCATCGTACGAACAGTCAGATCGTCTGAACGCCGCCCCGTTTCCGGGCGATCGCCGTACACGAAGAGAAACTCGTCAACTCCGTAAGCGGCCGCGGTAAGTAGGTCGCGCTGGAACCCGAGGACATTCCGGTCCCGTGCGTTGAGGCACGCGATCGAACGTCCGCCCATCAAAGCCACCTCATGCGCAACCGCGATACTCGACACAGTTGCTCTCCCGATGTGGTTGTCGGGGATGAGGAACGCCGATGCGATGCGGCTCATCACGCCGATCTGGTGACGAACGTGCATGAGGTCAGCTCGCGTTGCAGGCTCGATCTCACAGACAATGCTGAACTCGTCCTTCGCCACGAACTCAGCGTACGCGGTCGCCCAGCGAACGCCCCCTAACGCCGGCTCGGGACCAGCTCGCTGCCGGCAGCCCTGGTCTATTGCCCGACGCGCCCGTCGATTCGTTCCCGGAGGAGGTCGGCGTGTCCGCAGTGCCGGGCATACTCCTCGATCATGTGAACAAGCACCACGCGTAGCGGCATCTCGGAGCCACGGGGCGCGGCTGCCGCCGACCCGAGATCGTTGAATCGTTCGAGACATTGATCCGCAAAGGCGACCTCTTCTCGCCACGCAGCCCAGGCATCGGCGACGACAGTTGCATCAGCGACCGCAAAGTTGAAGTCGGCGTCTCGATCGTCCGCGGTCCGATACCGCCGCGCGATCTGCTCTCCCGAGAGGACCTCGCGGAACCAGTGGCGCTCGACGTCAGCCAAGTGCCGGACGAGTCCGAGCAGGGACATGTTTGACGGCGGCACTGATCGACGCGCCAGTTGCTCAGCGCTCAATCCCTGGCACTTCATTTCGAATGTCTGGCGATAGAAAGCCAAGAAGTGCGTGAGAGTGCCGCGCTCGTCTACCGGTGGCGCTTGGCTGCGCGGATCCTCTTCCTCGGAAGCGAACATGTTCGACCAACCGAACTGCCGCGTCGGAAGCTGCTCCGTGGGTTGGTCGCCAGTCGCACTCGTCACCCGCGCAGTTTCACCAAGCCGCAGAGAGGCAGCAACCGCGAAACGTCCCAGAACGCCGGCTTGGTCGCGATCCAGTGGTCGTTTGTACGCTTCTCGTGCGCGACCAACGTGGCGCGGACACTCGACCGGACTGGGGCCGTCATGAAGCGCTGGGCATGGGAGCTTCTCTACCGCGGTCGACCCACATGGGAACTCGGTGGGCCGGATCCGAGCCTGCTGTCTGCTCTGGACACTTTTGATGTCAGGCCGGGCCGCGTGCTGGATCTTGGTTGCGGAACCGGTGACAACGCGATCGCTCTCGCACAGCAAGGATTCGACGTTGTGGCAATCGACATCTCGGACCGCGCGATTTCCCAAGCGCGGGCGAAGGCTCGCGAGGCGGACTGCTCCGTGGATTTCGCGGTCGGGTCTGTGGTCGATCTCGACGGCGTGACGGGGCCCTTCGACCTATTCGTAGATCGGGGCTGCTTGCACAGCCTCAGCGGCTCGGACGACCGCGACGCGCTCGCAGCGAACATGAAGCGCCTCGCCGCTGATGGGTGCCATGCGTATGTGGCTGGCTTTGTGCCGATGGGCGGAATGCCATCGCCGGCGAGGCTTCTCGCTGAACGTGGGATCCTTAATCTGTCCGCGGGCGAGGTAGCTAAGCGCTTCGCACCTGAGTTCGACGTTCACATCTTTGCCGAGGTTGCTGAAAAGGTGAAGCCGCCGACGTCGTTCCTCCTCGGACGCAACAGCGTCACCCTCGTGAGCTACTGGTTAACGCGCCAGGACAGTCGAACGTCCGCCGCGGAACTCGACCCAAACCGTCGCATCCCCTAACGCCGGTTTGCAGCGTCTCGACGGTCGTAGCCTGCGCGTGTGAACGAGACAGCAGCTGACATCGACGCGCTCCAGTCGATCCTCGACTCGAGCGCATCCTCGAGTGGAGCGCACCTCCGAACGGCGTTCAACCAAGACAAGCGACTGTCCGCTCAAGATCTAACCGGCCGCCTCGACGGAATCATCGAGGTACATCTGGCCGTTCTTGCCGGTGACGGAGCGCCACTCGTCGCGCCCGTCGACGCGATCCTGTTCGGGGCGCGACTCTGGATTGGGTTTCCTGACACTTCTCTTCGGTCGAAGCTGCTCCGGCATGATGAACGAGTAAGCGCATCGTTCATTCGTGATGACCTCGCCTTCATCGTTCACGGCAAGTTCGTTCGAGTCGAAACGGCGGATTCGGTCGACTACCGATCCGCCGTCCGCTCTGCGTACGTTGCCGCGTACGGAGATTGGATGGGTGACTACATCGACGCCAAGGCCAAAACTGGCGATGCGGGCCTAACCGGGTTCATTGAGCCACGCGTGATGTTCGCGAAGTCGTCGTAGACGACGACAGCCTGCGTATCCCCTGACGCCGGCTCGCGACACGGGAAATTCTTCGAGCCGTGCGCCGTCTGCGCATACGTTGGCTGCGTCGGTGGGAGCGAGGAGTTCAAAGTGGCGACAATGGATCTCACTCCCGCCGTTCGCGCCTGGCGCGAAGACGGCTTCGCCATCATTCCGTCGTATGTCCCGGCTGAAGAACTCGTCGACGGAGTCGCGGGTCTCGGGCGGCTTTATCCGACCGCGGATGAATTCCACGATGGCCACAATCCCAATCGCAACAACCGTTTCGCCGACGAGTTCGGCGGTATCGACGACTTCCCGTTTCTGAGCGCCGCTCTCAGCCTGCTTGCAGTTCACCCTCGGTTGATCGACCTTGCCGAGCTGCTTCTCGGCACAAACGACGTGCGTGTGTTCTCGATCGAAGCCTGGGCGAAATACTCAGGGGCCGCTAACTATGAACAGCATTTCCATCGCGACTACCTCGCACACACGCTGATGGCTCCGAGCTCCGACTTACGGTTCGCGCAAGTCGAGATGTTCCTCTACCTCGTAGACGTTCCAGTCGAGCTCGGACCTCCCGCATACGTCGCTCTCAGACACACGACCCATCTGCCCGCCATGCCTAACTGGTTCCCGCGACAGGACGCTGAACGAGATCCCGAACGACCCGCCTGGGTAGCCACTTCCGGCGAGCCGGAACTGTATGAACACGAGGTTCACGCTGCGGGGCCCGCCGGCACGGTGGTCGCGTACACGAATCAAACCTTCCACCGAGGCACCCAACTCACCGAACCGCGGGGCGCCCGCTACACCTTGCACGTGAACTTCAGGCCCGCCGCTAGTGACTGGCAAGCGCGGCACTCATGGGTCCAGCAGTCAAACGCAGACGCGTGGCACGCGTTTGTCCTCGACGCGTCGCCGCGCCAGCTCGCGCTATTCGGCTGGCCCCTGCCGGGACACGCCTTCTGGACCGATGAGACGATCGCCGGTGTGTGCGAGCGGTACCCGGGCTTCAATCCAGAACCGTGGCGCGCCCACTAGCGCCGGCTTGGGGCTCTGCGCGGCTCTAACTCGGGGCCACCCATCGAAGACGTGCCTCCTTATCGTCCTCACCCGTGTGCACGAATCCGAGTCGTTCGTATAGGCGGCGCGCTCGTGGGTTGTCGTGGTCGACCGCGAGATCCAGTGGCACGTTCGCAGCGACGGCCTCCGCTTTGAGCTGATCGATGATCTGCGTCCCGATTCCTTTGCCTTGAGCGGGAGGCAGAAGGTGGACACCGGAGAGTTCGATGCGTTCGCTCTCACGAGTGATGCGCAGCCGTCCAACTGCCTCACCCTCAACCTCGATCACACTCGTCACATTGCCGGGATCTGCGCGACGAATCTGTTCCTCCATGCCGGCCGCATACCAGCTTCGAAACGTCTCCTCGTCGAAGTCGCTGGGCCAACGTCCCTGAGCGTGGGTGGCCCGGACGACAACATCGACCAGAAACGCAACATCTTTCGGTTCGGCTTGCCGTATCGAGAGGCCCACGACTGCAAGTTCATCACTGCGACGCGATGTCGCGTGGCCCAGCGCGTCCCATAACGCCGGGAGGGTGCTACGTCTACGCGCCGTGCAGGTCGGTGTTGAGTCCTTTCCACCCGCCCTTTGTAGCGAGTGCTTCAACTGCGCCTGTCTGGCTGTTGCGCCGAAAGAGAAGGCCCGACTGACCGCTCAGCTGCCGCGCCTTGGCGGTGCGTCCATCGGGAAGCCGCACGATTGTCCCAGCAGTGAGGTAGAGGCCGGCTTCAACGGTGCAGTCGTCGCCCAGAGCGATCCCAAGGCCAGCGTTCGCTCCCAGAAGACAACGCTCACCAATCGACACGCGCTCCGTTCCGCCTCCGGACAGCGTGCCCATGGTTGAGGCTCCGCCACCAATGTCACTGCCTTCGCCGACAACAACACCCTGGCTAATTCTTCCTTCCACCATCACGCGGCCCAGCGTGCCTGCGTTGAAGTTCACAAAGCCCTCATGCATCACCACCGTTCCGGGCGCGAGGTACGCGCCGAGCCGCACCCGATTGGCATCCGCGACTCGCACGCCGGATGGCACGACGTAGTCGAGCATTCGCGGGAACTTGTCGATCGAGCGGACCTCTACAGGTCGGCCTTCAACTCTGGCGCGGCGTTGGACTCCGCTGAGCTGAGCAAGAGGAACCGCTCCGATGGACGTCCAACAGACTTCTGATAGCACGCCAAAAACCCCGTCGAGGTTGATTTCGTTTGGGCGCGCGAGGCGATGTGAAAGCAGGTGGAGACGGAGGTACGCATCTGCAACGGAAGCCGGCGGCCGCGTGAGATCGTCGATCACGACCCTGATGGAGCGGACCTGAACGTTCCGCAACGAATCGGCCTTATTCACGTCTCGCAAATCTGCGTTAGGCGCTTCGTCGGACTCTGGCGCGCCTAGTCGCGGCGATGGAAACCACACTTCCAAGTAATCGTCTCCAACCGCGCTGCCAATGCCGTCGCCCCAGGCCGTTCTCACCACACCAACGAACGTATCTGCGGAACAGCGACCGTGTCCCAAAACGCCGGCTAAGAGTCCTTGCTCGCTGGGTTGTGGAACGCTGATCGTGTGGGGCGCTGGGTTGTGTCGGTCAAAGGAATCGTGCTGAGTGGCAGAGCGGTCGTGCTGGTTCACAATGAGCGCGATGAGTGGGAGTTGCCCGGTGGTCAGCTCGAAGTTGGGGAGACGCCGGAGCAGTGTGTCTCGCGCGAGTTAGCGGAGGAGTTGTTCGTCGAGGC
Source organism: Actinomycetota bacterium (assembly GCA_048498715.1). Taxonomy (GTDB): domain Bacteria; phylum Actinomycetota; class Acidimicrobiia; order Acidimicrobiales; family JACCXE01; genus JACCXE01. Next base: position 17,724 of record JBEHXL010000024.1, read on the forward strand.
GCAAGCCGTTGAGCTCGTTGACACCTGGGTGTACGAGGTGTTGCCCGACGTGCACGTGCTCATCGTCACGTTCGGTTGCCTCGTCGAGCTTCCGGCGACCCTGACTCACAGCGGTGAACACGACGGAGTCTGCCTACAACCTCTCGACGAACTCGGCGCTCTGAACTTGCCCGACGGCTATCAGCGGTCGATCCTGAAATGGGCGGCACACCAGAAGTGAGCGACTTCTACTGCGATGAAGTGCTGAACGGGCGCCGCGACATCGGCCTCGTTCGCGAGACGACGCGCGTGCTCGCCTTCCACCACACCCGGCCGTCATACGACGCAGCGCACATCGTCGTCATCCCGAAAACACACGTGCCCTCTCTGCTCGCACCCGAGGCGGACGGCGTGCTTCCCGAAGTCATCGCCGTTGTCAGAGCGATCGCGGCCGACGTCCTTCGTGACTTCGGCGCGTGCCGCGTCGTGACCAACCTCGGCGACTACCAGGACTCACATCATTTGCACTGGCACGTGGTCAGCGGGAATCGAATCACCACACCAGTCGAAGTCATTGACGCCAGCTGGAAGCCCTTCTCGCCTCGCGGCCTCAACACCTACTCCCATGAGACACTCCCGCGGCGCTACGTCGGTGCGGGAGCGGTGATCACCGACCCAGAAGGTCGAGTCCTGCTCGTTGAACCGACATACAAAGACACATGGGAGATTCCCGGCGGCGTAGTCGAAGTCGGAGAAGCGCCAGCAGAGGCATGCGAACGGGAGTGCCGTGAGGAACTCGGGATGGACGTCCCGATTGGCCGGCTCCTCGTCCTCGACCATCAAACGCTTGAGGGACGAGGCGACTCAACGATGCTTCTCTACGACGGAGGGTCGCTCGACGGTACGGAAGCCTTTTCGCTACCCGCCGACGAGCTGCGCTCGGCACGATTCATTCAGGCCGACAGCCTCAACAGGCTGACGACGGAAAGGCTCGCAGCCAGAGTTGTCGCAGCGCTTGAAGCGATACGAGCAGGCACCGTGATCGAACTCCACGGATCATTACCGCGAGATGGCGGTTCGCCGACAGCCACCGGGTAGGCGGCATCGTTCGTCAGCCGGCAGGCACGGACGCGATCGTCGCGGCCGTCATGCCTCGACCGTCGAACGAGTACGAACAGACCTCGAACTGGGAGAAGGTCGCCTGCAGCGGCTTCATTTTCTCGCGAGTCTCGACCCATTGAACCAACGAGCGCGGATCGGTGACCGGCGCTGCGTAGTGGACAAGTGAGCAGTACCAAAGTTCGCCGCGGCCCTCCGGGAGGTACTTGCGTTCCAGCCATCCGTCTTCGGCCAGTTCTCGTTCGAGTGCATCGCGTAGGGACCCGCCGCTGCCATCGCTGCTCTGTCCGACGGCGACCACGGCCCCTACGGACAACTCCACTCGGTCGAAGACGAGTGTGATTGGTCCGCTGTGTGCTGCGGCGCGTCCCAATGCGGCGCCGTAACGATCGACTCGCTCGCTCGAGGTGATGCCAGCCTCCCGATGTTCGAGCGCCCTCACAGTGATGTGTGCTCGTCCGGGCGCGGCGGAGAGCCAATGCGGACCCTCCAAGAGAGTCGACAGTGTTTGAGTCTCATTGGCTAGCCACGACTCGAGGTCGCCACTCGGGCGAAGGATCATCGAAGTGCCCCATCGTCCGCCGGGTTCGGGCATGACTTCGACACGATGTGATCCGTCAAGCAATGCTGCTCGCCCCGCGTTGTGCATCGGACTATTCGCGAACGCTTCGCTGGGTCGAGAGGCGGCGCTGTTCATCACAAGGTCTTGTCCATGAGGATCACGTCGGTCTCGTACCAGACCACGTTGCCCTCGTTGTCTTGCGTCTCCCAGCCGTCGCGTTCTCGGGCGAACTCGCCGTAGCCGAGTCGCTCGTAGAGCCGGAGAGCACGTGGGTTATCCGTCTCGACGCCGAGCCACGATCGCGGCAGACCACGGCGCCGAATCGACGTCTCCATGGCCGCTATCAGGTGAGTACCGAGCCCACGGCTTTGCAGCTCTGGGTGAGTCGCGAGTTGCCAAAGCTTTCCCGGACCGTGCGGATCTTCGTGATCGACTCCGCCCTTCGCAATGGGCTTGCCGTCAGGCGCTCGCACGGCGAAGTAGTCGACGGCCCCCCTGTCGACACGGGCTAGCGCTGCGGCAACGGAGACGATGTGCGTCCGCGCGCCAGACCACTCGAGATCCAGGAGGTCCGCTTCGGTGAGACGGTCGACGACAAGCGCTGTAGTGCCTCCGGATGCCAATACAGCTCGCACCTGATCGAGAGTCTCTGATCCGACTGCCACGAACGAATCGTTGCACGACGTCATCGTGCGTCGCTTTGGTATCCCCTAACGCCGGGTGTGTGACCGTCTGGTGAGCGTCATTACGCCGCGACGATTCCGACTCCTATGGCTGCTTCGAAACGACGCGTCCGTCTTCGTCGACGAACTTGCAGCCCTTCGACGGGTCGCGGCCGTACGTCTCGCCGTTTGGTCCGACAAGCCCGTCATCCGTGCAGCCGGTCACAAGACCGCCTCGCTCGCATATGGCGAACGCAGCGGCAATCGCCGCGACAAGAAGACACACGGTCGCGACTCTGCGCAGTGTTCGAGCGGGAGGCCGCACCTGCGTATCAGAGGCGCTGAACGGTGAAGGAAGCGTCGGCAGCCTTCATCGACGACGGTTTTAGGCAACACATGCGCGTTGAGGGGAACGCGAGCGACATCACGAACCGTGGGTCCCACCGCGACGCGTCCGGTCCGAGATATCTCGCAAACTTGCGGAGCGCGCGGTCACGATCAACTTCTCCAATTGAAGCGGTTCCGCGGGCGCGCACGTGGACCACCTCGCCGGTTTCGATGTTGCATTCATCAACGACAAGGACGAGTTCCTCCCCGCGCTCGACCGCCCTGGCGAGGACATTCGATGTATCCGTGAGCCACCAGAAGGCACCATCCTCGTAGAGGTACCAGACGGGGCGTACGGTTGGACCGTTGGTCGCGATCCGCGCCAGGAGTGGTCGGTCAAGAAACGCAAAGACGTCGACGGGCTCACCGCGCATCGGGCCTCCCTTCGTTCCTCTAGGCCGCTAACTCGAGCACGAGACCGGTCCACGCTTTGATGAAGCGTTCAGGGTCGACGCCGTAGGGAGCCGCTGACTCGCCTTCCTTCTGCATCCAGAAGAACGTCAATGCGTCGAGCAGTACGAGGGCAGTCGCTTCGGGATCCGAGACGCGCCTGAGGACCCGGTTGCGTCCCGTGCTGCGGCGTCTGAGCCATTGCGCGAGAAAGGCGACGCCGTTGCCGGGAAAGTTGTCGGCGTCGTGGCTGTAGTTCGACGGTGGTCGTGCCGCACCCCGTGTCAGCACGAGCATCAGATCGCGTTGCGAATCGAACAGCATCCAGGTTCCGCGGGCGATGAGTGCCGCCTGTTGTTCGAGTGGAAGGCCATCGAGCCGGGCGAAGGCGTCGCTAATTGGCGCGCTTACTGACGCGGCGTCGTCGACGGCGGCTTCGAGGACTTCTTCTTTGCTGGCGAAGTGCCGGTAGAAGGCCCCCGAACTGGGCGCGAGACCGGCGGCTTTCTCGATCTGGACGATCGGCGTGCCGGTCATCCCGTGTTCGGCGAATAGTCGGAGCGACTCGTCGATGATTCGTCGTGCTGTCGGGTGGCGCTCTGGCACGGCCCGACATTACGCTGAGTAAGAGCACTCTTACAACGAGTGGAGGGAGGCTGAGTTGTCGAGAGTCGTCGTTACCGCAGTTGGTTACGTCGGAGATATCGCGCCATTCATCGAGCCGGCGCGTCGCCTCTTTGCGGCTGGCCACGACGTCGTCTTCGTTGCTCCCGCCGGCTACCGGGCGCTCCTTGCTGAGGAACCGTTTGCCTTCACGTCCTATCCCGGTGGTGATCTCTCTGCCACAGCGATGCACGCCGATCCGTACCACGAGCGGTTGTTGCGTCGCCCGATTCTGAACTCGCCCCGCCTCGCTCGCTACTACATCAACGGCTACTTCGCCGCCGACCCCGACCGCGTCACCGACGGGTGGCGGCAACTGCTCGACGGAGCCGACGCACTTGTGAGCGCGATCGCGCCGGCGCCGGTTGTGATACCGATCGCCAAGCAGCTCGGGGTTAAAAGCGTGGTCGGCACCGTCGTGCCGATGATCATCCCGACCACTCGTCGGATGCCGCCATTCGTACCCGGACCGCGCAGTCTTGGCCGCGTCGGCAATCGCTTGGCGTGGTTCCAAAGCGACCTGGCCTTGCACGCCACCTATGCGGGACCCGCATTGAATCGCCTTCGCGCACAATGCGGCCAGCCGAAGCACCTCGCACCAGGCGCGCACGGCTACCGCGGCGCCGACCGACTCGTTGCCCTTGCTCCTGAGCCGTTCGCAGGACCCGGCTTCGATGATTGGCCGGAACTCGTCTGGGGTGGGTTCTCCCGATGGCGGCCCGCCGGGATGGAAGTACCAGACCAGGTCGAATCGTTTCTTGCGAGCGGTTCACCGCCAGTCGTGGTCACCCTTGGCTCAAGCGCAGCCTCTGGCGCCGCAGCCCGTTTCGCCACGATCGCGACAGCGATCACTGACCTCGGACACCGCGCCCTGATGGTGACTGGCACCGAACAACTACGCAGTGAGACTCAAGCCGCCTCCGGCACGAATCCGGCCGTCCTGTGTGCCGCCTTCGTTCCGTTGGAGGACGTCGTGGCACGGTCGAAGGCAGCCGTGATCTCTGGATCGCTTGGCTCCGTTGGCGTCGCGCTGCACACGGGCAAAGCAACCGTCGTCGTGCCGTCACTCTTCGACCAAGGCTGGAACGGCCGCCGCCTTCAGCAACTCGGCCTCGGCCGTCGTGCCACAACTCCACGCGCCATTCGCACCGCGATCAAGTCCGTAATCACAGATGATAGTTATGGGGAGCGGGCCGGAGCGATGGCCCTCCGGATTCGGAGTAGCAACGGAGCCCAAGCCATAACGGACGCCGTCCTCAAGTTGTTGGCGCAGCGGAGCTCCTCCTAGCGCCGGGTGTGCGAGGGGACCGTGCCGGGATGACGAAGCAGCGGCCGAGTTGGTGCGGCACGATCTGGACGATGGACGAGCACGAGTTTGCGGAGATCATGACGGAGCGCTTGGTGCGGTGGGCTGCTGTCTCATGAATATCTCCCATATCGGAGAGCCGACTGTTCCGATGGTGCGAATACGCGGCGGGTTGCTCAATCGCATGTGGCGAGTCGAGACCAACCAAGGTGTGTTCGCGGTCAAAGAGCTGACCCGCGATCGCGACTGGGTTTACTTCCATGACGACATTTTCCGGCTGGAGTTAGCCGCGTTCTCGGCTGGCATCCCGATGCCCGAACCGCTCTCCGCTGACGACACAACTCTTGTTCACCGGTGGGTTGAGGGCAGCAAGGTGCCGGAAGAGCCGGTGTCCGAGTCCTTCGCGTTCGAGATTGGCGAACTCTTAGCCCGGCTGCATTCGCTTGACGTCGAGTGGCCACACCCCTTGGTCGAAATATCGGTAACCAACGATTGGGCCGATCTCGCCGAGCAGGCCGTAGACACCGGCCAACCATGGGCTGACGAGTTCGTTTCTGCGGTCGACTCGTTTGTAGCGATCAGCGTCTTCGTCGATGCGTGCGCGCGCACAGGGCCGGTGGTACTCACCCATCGCGACATCAATCCGAGGAATCTTCTCAACGCTGGCGGTCACCCGATCCTGCTCGACTGGGAGGTGGCCGGCCGCGCCTATCTCGCCGCCGAGTTGGGCGCCACGGCTCTGAACGTGGCCAAGGGCGCCGATTTCGACCACATCGAGCCGACCGTTTTCGGCGCAGTACTCGACGGCTACGTCGCCGGCGGCGGAACGCTTCCGCCGCGCGGGCCGGACTGGTTTGTCGACCAGCTCGGCGGTTGGGCCGCGTTCGTGCGGTGGAACATGCTCCGGTGCCTTGACAGCATTGAGGCGACGACCGGTCCCGAGCTCACGCTTTCACACGACACGGTCCGTAACGGACTGAGCGGACTCCCCGACATGCTTGCCTGGATGCCGAGCCTGGAAGACCTGCTAGTGACATCAACCCGGGCGCACCACAACACGTAATAAGTGCTGCGCGCGAGGACTGCCCCCTACCGCCGGGTCGATGACATGCTCTCTGGCATGGGCGAGACCTCGCGAGACGCGTTGCTACGAACATTTCGGTGGACGGGCGGACACGCCGACTTCGCGAACGTCTTCCGGGATTCTCGAACGCTCTCGCTCCTTGGACCCGCCCTCGCTGCACCATTCGCAAGCAATGGAGTGACGGCCGTTGTCGCGCCTGAGGCGCGAGGCTTCGTGCTCGGTGCGCTGTGCGCGGCGGAACTCGGCGTCGGGCTCGTACTTGCCCGGAAGGCCGGTTGCATCCATCCAGGCGAGAAAGTCCATGTCGTCTCGGCGCCGGACTGGCGAGGCCGCGAAGTTCAGCTGACTATCTCGCGGATCTTGACCGCAGACGACAATGTGTTGCTAGTCGATGACTGGATCGAAACAGGAAGTCAGGCGAGCGCAGTGAAGTTAGCCGTCGTGACATGCGGAGCCGAAATGGCTGGCGTCTCGGTTTTGGTCGACGACACCACTGCCGAGGTGCGACGCGACCTCAACGTGGTTGGAGTTGTGACCTCCGACGAACTCGGTGCCTCATAACGCCGGGTCAGCTGCGATAGGCATTGACGCTAGGGGTTCAGGTACTGCGCGTGAATGTCGCCGGCGAACAGCCTCCAGTGGAAGTCGTTCATTCGTGCCGCAGCGGGAGCGTGTCGGGTCAGGATGTCGGCCACACTCGCGGGCAGGTCCTGCGGGATGTCGCCGGCAGCGCACCGGCGCACGTACGCGTCGCGGTCAACGGGGCCACCGCTGGCCGGCAGTGGCACACGGCACGCCGCGACGACCAGCCAGTTGACCAGCCGCATCGCTGCGTAGTCGGCGTCGTGGTCGACGTGTTCCGCGACAAAGGCGCGCTCGGCGTCGGACAGGTCGAAGTGGGGGGACGTCGCCAAGCCGAAGTCGGCCAGGTAGATCTGGCTGTCGTCGACCCGCATGTTGCCGAAGTGTCCATCCATGTGCAGCAATTCCCGGCTGCGTAGGAACGCCACGATCTCGAACAGCTGCCGCTCCACGGTCTCTGCCTTTTCGATCGGATCGGCCAGCCAGTCAAATGCCGGACGCGGAATGAACTCGTGAAACAGAACGAGACTGGACGCCGCACGGGCGAGTTCCTCGAATCGGGTGCGGATAGTGGGCTCGCCACCAAAATGGGCGACAACGGCGTCTATGTCGCGGTGCTCGGACGCGATCGGAGGGCGGCCTGGCAGCACCCGCCAGTGGTAGAGCAACGGAAAACCCTCCGCCTCGCCGCCAAGGACGCCCTCGGTGATGACGATGTTCGCGGCCAACTCACGCCACGCACCAAAGCCGGGGCCAGCGAGGCGGTGCATGCCGTATTGGCAATAGGTCGGCAGGTTGAATAGGTTCGCCGTGCTGTGGGGATGCGCCAGCTCCCGGTCAGTAATGGGGATCTGCTTGGCGAACACCGACACACCCTCGATGTCGAATACCGAGGAGCCACCTCCCACTCCCACGTCGCCCGCGTCCGCCGCATAGACGATCGTCGCCAGTTCGGAATCGTCGCGGGCGGAAAGCCAAGCCGCCACATCGTCGTAGCCGGAACGTCGGGCGGCGAGCATCGCGACCATCATGCCAATGCGCTACCGCTGCACCCGCGGGTGTTCCCTAACGCCGGTTCAAGGAGCGCTCTAGCCTCGACAGCGATGACAGGCGAGGACTTCTTGTACAAAGTCGCTCCTCCTCGACGCGACATGCTCTTCGAGCCAACACAGTTCTGGCGCACGGCCGACTGGGAGAGCAGCAGTACGCGCGAGCGCGACGGCTACATCAAAGACGAGGTCCTCTATGCCGGAGACTTCGACGAGATCAACATCCATCTGTTCCCACGCGTGAGGACCGCGCGCGTCCGCGCCGTCGACGCGAACGCGGCGGACCTCGCCGTTCTTGGCGTGCAGTGCACACCCAACCGAACGGCGTGGATCTTCGTCGACAACTCGCGACGCGCGGAGGTCGAGGCATTCGAGCCGACCATCTACACGTTCCGCCCCGACGGCTTCACCCGAGTACGAAACGGTGAGTACATTTCGCGGCGATCGCAGCTCGCGGTCGCGTTTGAGACGATCAGCATGACCGACGCGTTGCGCCGCTGGAACGTCGAAGCCTGCTTCGTCGATGACCTCGACGTTTTCATCGCGAAGCTGCAGCATTCCCAGATCTACTTCGAGGTGCAGACGTGAAGCTGGCCCCTAACGCCGGATCTGAGTGACGCTCGACGGGCATGATGCAGCGATGGATCCGCAGGACCAAGGGTGCGAGAAGGTGTCGAATCCGTTCAGGGCCGCTGAGGTCGCGAGGCGGTACGCCGACGGGCGCCCGTACCACCATCGACGGACCGTCGAGCGCTGCCTAGCCCTCAGCAGGACCAATGTTGACGGGCTGGCGCTTGACGTTGCCTGCGGGACGGGGCTTTCGACTCGCGCGTTGGCCGAACTCGGCTTTCGAGTCGTGGGCGTTGACCTCACGCCCGCCATGGTGGCCGTCGCCCAGCAACAAGAGGGCCAGCCCTTCGCTGTGGCGGCGGCCGAATCCCTCCCGGTTAAAGACGGATCGGTGGCTCTGGTGACGGTCGGCTCGGGGTTTCACTGGTTCGACGGATCCAGTTTCCGCGCCGAGGCGGCCCGAGTTCTGGCGCCGGGCGGGGCGCTGTTGGTCTACGAACACGCAGGCGTCGGGCTCGCCAACGACAGTCGGTTCGCAGCGTGGACGCGCGACGTTTACCTCGCGCGTTACCCGTCCCCTCCAACACCCGCTCCGTTTCTGGGCGCTGTGGACGCAGCGGAAGGACTGACGAAGGTCGCGACCGACGCGTGGGAGGACACCGTTGCGTTCTCCCACGAAGAGCTTGTCGCGTATTTGTTGACCCAAGGCAACGTGTCCATTCCCATCGACGCTCTCGAAATATCTGCGGATGAGGCGCGGCAGTGGCTCCGGACAGAAACAGTGCAGTTCTTCGAGGAGTCATCGAAACGCGACTACTCGTTCCTGGCAATGGCCGATGTGTTCGTCACCGATCTACATCTAGTGCGCTCTGGGACTGCCCGGTAGCCCCAGCTCGTGGAGCGGATTGGCGCAGAAGCCGACTGGGAACCGTACGGTTTTGGGATGATCGAGCCGTGTGGTTCCACGGATCGCCGCTTCGACTCAAACTGTTGGCGAAGGGCAGCACGATCACGCGAAGCCGCGAGGTCGCCCGCGTTTTCTCCCACAAGCCAACCATCGTCAGCTTTGAAGGCGAAGAAGAAAAGTTCGATGAACATGCGCTTCGCCGCAACGGAACTATCGACGGCCACCTCTTCGAAGTCCTAGATGTCACCGACGACGACGTCGTGGCGCATCCGACCTCGACGATGCACCCGGGCGTCGAATGGATCACTCAGCGCGATCTCGAAGTTCGATGGCTTCAGACGACAACGCCGCTCGCGCAGGAACTACTTACCGCTGATGATGTCGCGGCGCTTCGGGCTCAGCTCGAAACGCGAACTAACACCTCGTAACTCTCATTCGAGATCGCCGTCCTCGAACGCCGGGTCGGTGTCGGTTTCTCACGGTGTCGCGGGAACAACGGATGCGGACCTGATGTGCAAATTCACGCGCAGAAGGCTGGTGGCGGGACGACACTGTCGGAGTGAACGCGTTCACCGTCAGGCTGGCGCTACGCGACGACGCGTCGGGAATCGCCGCGACGCATTCGGCGGCATGGCGCGCGGCCTTCACCTTCCTGCCAAGCGAGTTTCTCGACGCACTCTCGACCGAAGTCGTGCTACCCAAGTGGGAGCGAGATCTCGCCAACACGGACTCATCGATGTTCGTGGCAGAAAATGACGAACTGATCGGTGGGTTTCTCCAACTGGCGAACTCTCACGCCGAAGTCATGTCGCTCTACGTCGACCCCTTGGTGTGGCGCACTGGCGTGGGCTCACTGCTGCTCGAATTCGGCGAAGCCCTCATGGGCGATCGCGGAGGGCCGTCGGTGATGCTGTGGACGGCGCGCGAAAGCACGCAGTCGCGGTCCTTTTACGAGCGGCACGGATGGTCTGCCACAGGCCGAGTCCAGTCGCAGACGCTCGCGCCCGGCGTTGACCTCCACGAGGTCGAGTACGTCAAGCGGCTTGGATGATCCCGCCGATGAAGCTGCACGAGGACGAAGTAGCGACGAGTGTCGATCTCGTCCGAGCCATGCTGCGAGCCCAGCATCCCCAATGGGCGAACCTTCCGATCACGCCCTCGGACGAGCGTGGCACCGACCATGCCATCTACCGGGTCGGCGACGCTCTGGCGGTCCGGCTCCCCACGATCCATTGGGCCGCGAGCCAGCCTGCGAAGGAACACCGTTGGCTCAACCGACTTGGCCCGCAGTTTCCGCTCGAGCTTCCGATCCCCATCGTGCTGGGCGAGCCCGCGGAAGGGTTTCCGTATCAGTGGATAGTTGTTCCCTGGCTTGATGGTGAACGCGCAACTGAGCAGGCGATGCCTGACCCGGAGCCGCTTATTGAAGATCTCGCTGCGTTCACGTCAGCACTCCAACGCATTGATCCGACGAAGGGACCGGCGCCGATCGATCGCGACCGAGCACTCGTCTACCGCGATGAGGCTCTCAGGGCAGCCGTTGAAGCGACACGCGGCGAGGTCGACTCGGCCGCGGTCCTGGCGTCGTGGAACCAGAGCATGTCTGCGCCAGAGTGGGACGGCGTCGGCGTTTGGGTGCACGGCGACCTTGCGCCCGGCAACGTGCTCTGCCGAAACGGCCAACTGACCGCCGTAATCGACTGGGGCGCAGCGTGCGTTGCCGATCCGGCCCGTGATGCCTTGTGCGCCTGGAACTTCTACGGGGGTGACCACGCAGCCGAATTCCGTGCAGCGATGCACGTCGACGATTCGACGTGGTTGCGAGCCCGAGGCTTCGCTCTGTCCGGAGCCGTAGAGAGCCTCGCCTACTACCGCCACACCGATCCGCAACGCGTCGCCGATGCACATCGAGTGCTCAGGAGAATTTTCGCCGACCGCTGATTCCATGCCCACCTCTGTCGCACGCGGCATGAAGTCCAAGTCGCTCGTCCATTAGCTTCTGATCGCGTCGACGTAGTCGGTCATCGGCACTCGACGAAACGCTCGTCGGATGCTTCGTTCGTGGTCCTTCGCACCTGTTGGGTCCAGCAGCTGCTCCTCGCGGGTGTGCCATGCCAGCTTGTAGACGGCTGCCGCAGCGATGAGCTCCCGAGCCTCAGCGGAAAAGGTTTCGCCACGAGTGGCTTCGTACACGTTGACGAAGTCACTCACCTCGTATGGCAGCGGAACACTTGAGTACTCAGTCGTGTAACCGACACTGAAGAACGCGGCGGCTGCGCCGACGATGCGCTCTTCGAGTTCGACGACGACGGAATCCCAGTCGTAGATCGCTTGCATATTGCCTCTCTCGTCAACGACTGCGTTTGGTGTCCTCCAATCGAAGTGGCCCGCTGTTAGGGGCAGGCCGCTGCTGGCGGCGAGAACGCCATGCGCCCATCGGAGGGCTTCGTCGACGGCGGGGAGTTCACATTGAGGAGGAGCGCTCGGGAGTGCGTACCTCGTTGTCCTCAGCGTTTCGGAGTCGATGTGCCAAAGCCGGTTGACGAGGAAGGCGAGACTGCTCGCCATCGCGGCACGGACGTCCGGCCGGGCGCCATCAAGCGGCGCCTTCGACGGGAGCCACGAGTCGACGAAGCAGAAGCTCGAGCCCCATTGAACCGGACCGACCAAAGGCTCAGGAACAGGCAGACCCTCTTCGAAAGCTGCCAGCTGCACGGCACGAGCGGCGTGGAGTACGTCGATTCGATCGTGACTCTGTGGAAGGAACTTGATTGCGACTCTTGTTCCGTCTTCCAAAGCTGCTCCCGCGACAGCGCCTCGGCTAACCACGTAGACGTCGGGTTCATCGATCCGACCGATGTGTGCGGCAGCGAACGATCGAATTCCACTCGCAACCTGGGAAGCAGAGGATCCACCGAACATCTCCGTGTGAAACTCGGGGCGCGGTCGGCGCTCGAGCCAGGCGGCGATGGCGTCGCTCATGTTCGGTTCCATACGAGCGTGGTTCCGGTCTGGCTGGGAGCGTCGATACTGTGAGGTTCAGACCGAATCAGTTCGAAGCCCAGCCGCTCGGCGATGGCGCGGCTTGCGAGGTTTGCCTCATCGTGGCGAATGATGATTCGAGTCCAGCCGGCGCTCAGGGCGACGTCCGTCAGCGCGCTCGCCGCGCCAGTCGCGAATCCGCGACGGACGTCGGATGACCCAACCCAGTAGCCAATCGTCGCGGAATGTGTGTCGACCGGGTGAATGCCACATCCTCCGATGAGGCGTCCGTCGGGTTCGAAGATCCCGTATCCAAACGACACCGCGTGATCGAAGTCCTCGATCGCGCGGGCGAGCCACTCCTCTCTGAAGCTGAGATCTGATGGGTCCGTTGATGCCCACGGCAAGAAAGGCCGGAGGTGGTCTCGGCTCGCTTCGATCAACGAGTGGAGGCGCTCCGCATCGCCAAGGGCCCACCTTCGGAGTTGTCCGTTCGGAAACTCGATGGCTTCGGCCGGTGAGTGCACGTCGCAATTCTGTTGGACGCGGACTGGTGCGGGCTCCGATATTTCGACAACAGCAGGCCGATTGAGCTCTAACTCCAGGCAGCGCATGGCGATGCTGGTGAGCTAGCCCTCACACCCTCCCGGGCTCGGCGACCTACGCTTGGGCAGTGGAGCTGGGGGGTTTCGCCGAGCGGGCGTATAGCGGCGTACGCCATCGCTTTGCCCTTTGCTTCGAAGAGTCTTCCGGTGGAGACGAGCCAGAACTTGGTGCAGCCGTAGCGGTCGTTTACGACGGTGAGCTAGTGGTCGACCTGTGGGGAGGTTGGCGCGATTTCGAGCGCAGTCAGCCGTGGACTCGCGACACCATCACGTGGCTTTGGTCGTGCCGGAAGGCGTTGTCTGGCCTCGCGGTTCATGCTCTGGTTGATCGCGAAGGGCTGAACTATGACGATCCTGTCGCCCGCTTTTGGCCAGAGTTCGCGAGCGCCGGCAAGGACGGCGTCACTCTGGCTCAGGTGCTTTCTCATCAGGCGGGACTCCCGTCGCCACCGCCGTTGGACGGCCCGCTGACATTCGACGCGGTCGCCTCAGCGATCGCCGAGGCGCGACCGGAGTGGGAGCCGGGTGAAGTGTTTGGTTACAGCGGCACGATCGACTGGATCGTTGAGGAAGTCGTGCAGCGTGTGACGGGCGAGTCGATCGATAGCTGGTTTCGTCGAGAGGTCGCTCAACCGGCAGACGTTGAACTGTTCTTCCACCTGCCGGAGTCGGAAAAGCATCGATTGGCGAGTCCCTATTCAAGCGACGGCAGTCGGTGGGACGCTCCGTCGTGGTGGCCTGACAACGCCTACGCGACGGCGCGATCGCTGGCCCGATTGTTCGGGCTGCTCGCGCGCGATCGAGGAGAAGTGATCTCGTCTGAAACGCTGGCGCGGTCTCTAGAGGTTCGTGCTGAAGGTGTCGACCGCGTCAATGGCTTTCTCCGGGCATACCGCCTCGGATGGCGAAAGTCCGTTGGTCCGGGTGACGTCCAAATTGGCAGCGATGGGTTTGGCGCTCCCGGCGGGTTTGGCAGCGTCGTTTGGGCGGATCGTGAAAGGCGCATCGGGTTCGCGTTCTTGAGGAATCTCTGCGCTCCGCCGAAGGCCGAGTACCGCGCGAACGAACTGCTCGGCGAAGCCCTGCGAGTAGTGGATGCCCTGTAGCTCCCTGAGAGGCTCTAGCCGTTGACCTGGGCGGACAAGCTGCGCAGATGGGGCGACGAGCTGAGAGCGATCGCTGAAGTAGGTCTTCGCTTCTCCGGAGACGACCCCTATCACCGAGAGCGCTACGAGCATGTTCGACGTGTCGGCGCGTCGCTCTTCGCGGCCGTCGACGAGCGGACTCCCGACGAGATCGAACGGACCGTCTTTCGTGAACTCACACACATTGCGCCGATCCCAGCAGTCGACGCAGCGATCGTCGACGACGGTCTAAGAATCTTCCTGATTCAGCGAAGCGACGATCACCTCTGGGCGATGCCCGGTGGTGGCACCGACATCGGCGAGACGCCAGCCCAGGTCGCCGAGCGAGAGGCACGCGAGGAAGCGGGGCTCGTCATCAAGGCGACTGAGCTCATCGGCGTGTGGGACTCGCGCTTCTGCGAGACGCGTTCCGCGTTGCAACTCTTCCAGTTCGTTTTCCTGTGCGAGGTAGTCGGCGACAGGGTCGAACCGACAACACCAGGAGAGGTTCTGGACTCCGGTTGGTTCGACGAGGCCAACCTTCCGGACCTGTCACCCGGCCACACGGTCCGTGTGCCGAAGGTCTTTGACTACCTCCGAGATCGACGCACCATCGTTGACCTCGACCACCGACATGACTGACGTCGGCTGGTGGCTTCGTGACGCCCGGGTGGGTCTACGGGATTTCAAGAACTCAGACGAAGACGCATTCGTCGCATGGGCGGCCGAGGAGTCCATGTACGAATTCATGCGTTGGCGCCTCGAGACGGAGGAATCGGCGCGCGCAGAATTCCATCGGCTCGTCGGGCATCCAAAGGTCGTGCGTCCCAACCGTCGCTACTGGTTCGTCGCAGTAACGAATCCGAGCGAAGAGTTCTGTGGGATCGCGGGACTCGAGAGCGCGCCGCTCAACACGGCTGAATTCGGTTGGTACCTGAGTCGCCGGTTTCATGGGCAAGGACTCGCGACGGCTGCAACTCAACTGATGATCGACTTCGCCTTCAACTCCGTTGGTGTTGATGCGGTGATCGCGAAATGCGACCCCGAGAATCACGCATCTCGACGCGTGATCGAGAAGTCGGGGCTACAGCTCTACGGAGAGGAACAAGTCGAGACATGGCGGGGCCCCCGCCCACGACTTTGTTTTCGACGACAAACGCACAGTGACTCGGCGCATCAACCATGACGGCGCGCTCATAGTGGAACTCGAGAAGATGCCCGGCGGATTGAACAACGAGGTCTTCGCCTACGAGGACCCGGTGCATGGGCGCGTATGCCGCAAGGTCTTTAAGCAGGACGGTCGCAACCGCGAAGCGCGTGAGTGGTGGGCGCTAACAACGCTTGACGGTCTCGGCGTCGACTTCGCTCCGAAGCCCATCCGTGCCGACGGTGCTGTTGTCGACATGTCGTGGGTCGAGGGTCATCCGATGAATGGCGTCGAACTCACGCCAGAACAAATGGAGGCGCTCTTTCGCGTCCTGGAGACGTTGTACGCGCTGCCAATCGGTTCTGACGTCGACCCGATTGCCGGATCGCCAACTGCAGTGACCTCGCGGTTGCGAGACATGGTTGCGACCGCGTCGGACACCAACGAGTCGCTGCGAGCTGTTCGTCGCTGGCTAACCGGGCCAGAGCCTGTCGAGCTGGCCGGCACGCCACTGACCACGTTCGGCCGAGGCGACCCGAACCTCGCCAACTGCCTTTGGCATGACGGCGACATCTTCCTCATCGACTGGGAGTACGCCGGCCGGACGGCACGCGCGTACGAACTTGCCGATCACGTTGAGCATCTTCAAGCCAGAAAGACCGACTGGACGGCGTTCGTGGATCGCTTCAACCTCTCCGCCGACGAGCAGCACTTGCACAGACTCTCGCGCCGCCTGTTGGCCGCTTACTGGCTACTGCTGTTGCAGCCCGGAACACGTGGCCACGGACTGAACCCTCCCGGCACGCTCGAAGCTCAGGAGCGCCGAGTCCTTCAGCTGTTCGAGGACTAAGCAACGCGACCGACTAGCTCCGTCGGGCGCTTAGCGAAGCGGAGGCAACGAAGGCGACCGCCGCCCACAGGCCGAGGACAAGCCAGTCGCGCGTTGCTGCGTGGCCGCCGAGAAGTCCGGCTCGCGCGAGGTTCGCCATTGACTCAATTGGCAACGCGCGGTGCAGGTCTTGAAGCCATTCGGGAAGTCGTTGCGCCGGGAAGTTGATCGGCGAGAAGAGCATCACGAAGAACAACGCGACGTTGGTGAGTACCGACGTGACGATTGGATGCGGAGAGACTGTCGCGATGGCGTTCCCGAGAGCGGCGCCGCACAGCGCGATCGCGACGAAGGTCGGAATGATCGCTGGCGTCGGGTGAAGATCGAAGTGGTAGTAGTCAGCGGCTACGAGAAGAGTGACTGCTGCACCCGGAAGCGTGGTCAGCAACTGAGGTGTGAGTTGCGCAGCGAGGCGAGCGGGTGAGGGAACCGGCAATGTCGAGTAGTACTCGGCCGCACCCGTGGCCTCATCTTGGGAGAGCTGCTGTGGCAGGACGACCATCCCGACCACGAGCACGGCGATCATCGGCGAGCCAGTGGACAGATACGCCGCGGTGGTGTGGTCGATCGAGGGCGCGATGAACCCGAGACCGATCGCAAGGAACGCAGAGAGGCAGACCTGGGTTGGGATCATCAGCGTCAGCGGAAACAGAACCGTCTCGACATGCCAGATGAGCAGCAGCCGATAGCCACGCAGAGCGGCGGTCACCGGGCGACCCGGACAGCGGAGACGTAGACGTCCTCGAGACTGGCCGAAGGGCCGAGCCTCTCGTGTAGCTCGCGTGGGTGTCCATCGAGGACTACGCGGCCCGCGTCGATGATCGCGACGCGGTCTACGGCCCTTTCGGCTTCGTGGACGTTGTGCGTGACGAGCAAGACAGCTGAACCGCGTTCCGCCATCTCGGTCACGATTTCCCAGAGAGTCCGACGTCGCAGCGGGTCTACGTCGTTGGTCGGCTCGTCGAGAACGACGACGCTGCCTGGAGCCGCAGCAGCCATCGCGAATGCGACGAGTCGAGCGGTGCCGCCGGACACGTTCTGCATCGGACGGTTGGCAATCTCGCCGAGATCGAGTCGTTCGAGAAGGTCGGCTGCGCGACGACGTGCCTCGCGTCGCTCTACGCCGCGGAGTCGTGCTGTGAGCTCGATCGCCCGCCGTGGCTTGAGTCCGGTCATCGGAAGCGGAGTCTGTGGCTCGTAGCTGCACAGTCGTTTTGCCGCGGCCGGTTCATCAACGATGTCGACGCCGTCAATTCTGATGGAGCCGGCATCGGGCTTCACGAGCCCGAGAACCTGTCGCACCAGGGTTGTCTTGCCCGCACCGTTCGGTCCGAGCACGCCAACAATCTCGCCTGGACGGGCCGTCAGGCTGAGTCCGTCATTCGCTCGAATCCTGCGACGCCCGAATGCCTTCACGACATCTTGCACATCCAGCCCAGTCCCCACGGGAGAGACGCTCGCGCATACCAATCGGTATGTCAATACCAACCGGTTAGTATCTTACAGTGTGGCTATGGCACCACCGAAGAGGCTGACGAAGGCTGAGTCCGCGGCCCAGACGCGTGGGCGACTTCTCGCTGCAGCGGGGAAGCTCTATTACGAGCGTGGATACGCAGCGACTTCGCTGGCCGACATCGCTGAGGAAGCTGGTGTCACGAAGGGCGCCGTGTACGCGCATTTCGAGAGCAAGGAAGAGCTCGTCACGGCGGTGCTCGCTGCCTCGGAATCTTCAATCGTCGACCTCTCGATGTTCGACGGCGACGGTTCTGTTGGCGACAAGATCCGCGCCTTCGGCCGCTCGATTGCAGAGAACTACAGCGATCCGCTCTACATGGCTGCGCAATGCGATTTCGCATCCGTTGTGATCAGAAACCCCGAGGCCCACGACGTGTTCAGGGGCCAGATCAACGCGGCGCTGACGGGGCTGGGGCAGACCCTCGACTCGGCATTCGCCGACAACCCCGACGGACCGTTCAACGGCACCGATCTCGTTGTCGTCTTCGATGCGCTTCTGACGGGCCTGCTCTTCCGGCGCGCGCTCAATCCCGAGCTTCTGCCCGACGATCTCGTCGAGAAAGCGATCGCGCTGATGTTCAGCGGGTTCATCACTGGAATCGTTGACCCAGACGAAGCGCTCGAGGTCGAAGAGCAACGCAAGAAGACGAAGCGCCGACGACGTAATCAATAGGCGCGCGCGACATCCACACGTCGAATGCGCGTGCTTGAACGGGCTCGAGATGCGAGGGTGACGATGTGACCGCAGTTCCGACACCGTCGCTGGAGTGGCTAACGCACTTCGACGAGGGTCGCAGTTGGCTTGACGCTCTGCCAAGCCGCGTCAAGCAAGCGGTAAAGCGTTGGGCGCTCGAGATCGTCGGTCCTCCGTTCGAGGGCGGAATGTGCGGTCTCGTACTCCCGGTGCTCGTCGATGGCACTAGCGGCGCGGTGCTCAAGCTCCAGTTCCCTCACGACGAGGCCGAGCACGAAGCCGACGCTCTGCGGCTGTGGGACGGCTCCGGCGCAATCCGACTCCTGGCGCACGACGAACCGATCAATGCGCTGTTACTTGAGCGGTGTACTCCTGGCCTGCCACTCTCGACAGTCACTCCCGCCGACGCAGTCGCCGTCATGGCCGATCTCGTCGCGCAGCTCTCCGTCCCGTGTGATGACTCAATTCCAACGCTCACCACCGAAGCCGCGCTTTGGCGACGTGACCTACCCACGAGATGGAAAACCTTCGAACCTGACCTCGTTGAGTACACGATTCGCCTCATCGACGAACTCGTCCCGACACAAGGACCGCAGGTTCTTGTTCACCAAGACCTCCACGGCGACAACGTCCTGGCCGCGACCCGCCAACCGTGGCTCGCCATTGATCCGAAGCCACTCGTCGGTGAGGTTGCCTTTGCGCTCGCCCCCATCATCCGATCGGGCGAACTCGGCCACAGTCGGGAAGAGGTCATCTTTCGGCTTAATGCGTTATCGGCCGCGCTCGGCATCGATCGCGAGCGTGCACGCGGTTGGACGATCGTGCAGACGATGGCTTGGGGAATTGACAACGATGAACCAATCGAGGGTCACCTGGAAGTCGTGCAATGGTTGCGGGACGCGTAACGGCTTCCGTCGCGGTGCCTCCTAACGCTGGGTCTGCAGCAGCGGCTACTTCGGGGGAGGGTTGCGTCGCCGACGGTGCACGCCTTCGCGTAGCCACGACGGTGCGGTCGCAGCGGAGAAGGCGAGGATCGCTGCGCCCGCAGGCGGCGCCTAAATCGTTCACCAGTGCACTTAAGTGCGGAGTGGTTCGGCGCTGTCGCACCAGCGCGGCGGACAACCTCGCGGTGTTCGGCCTCTAGAGACGGCGGTGACCCACAGAAACGATCGGGGGCTCAGTTCGTGTCAGTCGCGGCAGTCGCGCGGAGGACCGTTGACTGCGCATGCCGCCGGGCCCGCAAGCATCGGCTCGTTGTAGAACGTGTGTCGTGCGTTGCGCTGTTGCAGTGGTTCGTGGAGGCGAGGTGGCGAAGGTCGAGGGCGACGCCGGGCAGATGAACGCCGCGTCGCTCGCCAAGCAGGTGATCGCTCATCTCGCCATGGAAGTCCTCGATGACCTCGACCAACTCGTGTGGAGCGACGTGACGGCGCGTCACGTTTTGTCGCACACCAGCGGACTGCCGAACTGGCGGTCGGGCGACGAGCTCGTGCCTCTGCGGCCGCCGGGCGTTCGTTGGGGATATTCCGGGGAAGGCATCGTCCTGCTCCAAACATTTCTTGAAGAAAGGACCGGGCGGACCATCGACGTGCTCGCCCGCGAAGTGCTTCTCGGCCCGCTCGGGTTGGACTCGTCGAACTTCGGTGATCCAGAACCCGGTTATCACGGCCTCCGCCCCTTAATGACGACCGCCTCCGACTATGCGACCTTTCTCGCTTTCGTGCTGCGCCACCACGACGAACGGTGGACACCGCAGTGTACAGTTACCGATCGCATCGCTTGGGGCCTCGGATGGGGCCTCGAGTTCGCTGACACGGTGAACGGTTGGCAGTGGGGTTGGAACGACGATGCGAGCAACTTCGTGATCGGCTCACCGCACACTGGAGACGGTGTTGTCGTGTTCACCGACTCTCCCGATGGTCCCGCCGCGTACTCCGACATCGTTCGTCGCGAGTTTCCCGGCGACCATCCCTCGCTTGACGTCTGGACCGAACCCTCCTGGATCGAACTTTGGTGAGCCGCCGTTCGAGCCAGCGAGGTCCCACGTGCGCGAGGCTCGTCTCGAAACATCGATTCGGGTTCTACGACAGGGCATCGGCTGCGTTCTCTGTTGACCGCTACCGGCGCGGCACCCAGGTGTGAATGACTTGACCGAGCGGCACGAGTGAGCCGTCAGGCTGCGTCTGGTAGCCAGGAGCGCTGTTGAAGCGGGAGACTGGGCGCCGTCGGGGCAGCTCATGTGAAACGAGTTCGGGGTTCCCTGGAGTTCCGATAGCGAACTCGTGGCATCCAACCACCATGTCCGCGTTCGAGGTTCGTACTCGATCTGCGGAAATTCGGGCGGACGCTGTTCGTCGGCGGCGCTGCAACACGATCTGCTTGGCGGGATCTAGTGGGAAACGGATCTCGTCACAGTTCTTGATGCCAAATCCTTCGTACTGGTCGCGCTCGGAGGGCGCCTTCCAGATCAGCATCGGGACATCCGCCGTCACGAACCGCCCTTTACGATCGTGCTCAACGGTCCAGGTGAACCCGTGCAGGATTGGAGCCAGCTTCGCCGCGAGGTCGAGCGACATGCGCACGGCGTAGTCGTCCGTTACGACCGCCGGATCACGTAACGCGTACGTCGCGAACATGAATGCTCCTTCCACCTCGCCGTCTGCAGGCGCGAAGCCGAGGTGCTCGGTTTCGAGAAAGACGCGGATGAGGTCGCGAGTGATTTCACGTCCGCCCGCGAATGCGTTGACAGCCTGCGGGAACTGAATCCTGGCTCGCTCCTCTCGAGTACGGCATGACTGCACCCCGAGAAAG
>JBEHXL010000025.1:0-34874 GCA_048498715.1 Actinomycetota bacterium
GCACCCAAGGACCCCCTCGGCTCCGTATACGCAGCGATCGACGTCGAACGCGGCGTCGTCCAGGGCGCGACGTTTCCTCCTTCACCAGATACGAAAGACTGATATCCGTGCGAACTCGACTTCTCCTCGTAATCGCAGGCGTTATGGGCCTGCTGTTCGCCAACCTCGCGGCGGCCGGGGCGACCTCTGACCCGTTGTGGACCAAGCAGTACGGCCCGCAGATGATCGGTGCGCCGACGGTCTGGCAAAAGACGATGGGACAGGGCGTGAAGGTCTCGGTGGTCGACTCCGGAGTGGACGTCGATCATCCCGACCTCAAGGCGAACCTGGATCGCGCCGACTCGTACGACTTCGCCTGCAACGACGACAACCCCGACGACGACTCGGTCCTCAAGGACGGCGAAGGCAAGTCCGTGAAGGGCCACGGCACGCACGTGAGCGGCACGATCGCCGCGGTGGCCAACAACGGCGTTGGTGTCGCAGGTGTGGCGCCGAAGGTGACGCTGATGGTGATGAAGTCCTTCGGCACCGACAACAGCTGTGGTGGCCTGCTGAACCTGTTTGCCTTCAGCCAGGCGATCAGCCGCTCCGTCCAGCGCGGCGCCAAGGTCATCAACTTGTCGGTCTCCGACTTCACGACGGGCAATGACCTGGTCAGCACCATCCGCGACAGCTGCGAGAGTGCGTTCTCGCAGGGTTCGCTCTGCGTCATCGCCGCGGGCAACAGCGGTCAGTCGAAGAGCTCGGGCTACCCGTACGATTTCAACGGCATCATCGTCACTGCGAACGACGCGAACGGTGACCACGCCCAGTTCGGTCAGAAGGCCGACACCAAGTGGGGCGTGTCCGCTCCGGGTGTGGACGTGCTGAACACGTGGCCGATCGACGACACGAGCCACGACGGCTACAACTCGATCCAAGGCACGTCGATGGCCGCCCCGCACGTCGCCGGCGCGGCGGCGTTGTTGTTCGGGATGGGCATGAACAACCGAGAGGTCGCCGAGCGGCTGACCAAGACCGCCGGCCCGCCCAAGAACGCCCTCGTCGAAGGCGCCGGCATCATTCATGTCGACCGCGCCGCGGGCTTCGAGTCCTCGCCCGCAACGACGATCAAGACGCAGACGCCGGGCCAGTCCGTGGGCACCGGCACCAAGGGTGGTCGCGACGGAGCGAGCGGTGGTCAGAAGGCGCTGGCGCCCACAACCACGGCCCCCGAAGACATCACCGGCGTCAGTGGCGCAACGGACTTCGAAGAGGGCCTCACCACCGACAACGACAACAGCGTCGAGGCGCTACGTCTCAAAGAGGCCAGTCGGAACGGGGCGGATAAACCATTCAACGTGGCCGGTCCACTCGTAGGTATTTCTGTCGCAGCGACCGCAATTGCGCTGGCGCTGGGCATCCCGCGCCTGCGAACCAAGGACACCCCGCCGCTCTAGCCAACGGCACGTTTGAATGGTCGAAAAACGACGGCCATTCGCCACTTCTACACTCGCTCCCATGCTTGAGCCTGGGGTCGTACAGAAGGTGTTGGGGACTGCGCTGCGCAGCGGCGGTGACTGGGCGGAGGTCTTCGTCGAAGACCGCTCGACGTCATCGGGTCGCTTCGACGACGGTCGCATCGAGGAGCTTTCGTCGTTGCGCGATCGCGGCGCCGGCATTCGCGTCGTCGTCGGCGAGACCACGGGTTTCGCCCACACGGCCGACCTGACAGAGAACGGCCTTCGCCTGGCTGCGGAGGCCGCGTCGGCGGTCGCCCGTCAGGGTGGCGGCGGCGTGCGGGAGGTGGCGTTGACCAAGCAGAGCCAGCCGCAGATCAACGACATCAAGGTCCTGCCTGAGACGATCGCCAAGGCCGACAAGGTCGAGATGCTGAAGCGAGCGAACGCGGCGGCCCGTGGCGTCGGCGGCGCGATCACGCAGGTGACGGCTCGGTACGGTGATCAGCGCCGTCGCATCCTCGTCGCCAACAGCGACGGCCTGCTCGCCAGCGATGATCAGGTGCGCACCAACTGCAGCGTGATCGCCGTCGCTTCTGGTGACACCGGCATGCAGACGGGCTATCGGTCCAATGGCTTCACGATGGGCTGGGAGTTGTTCGACACCGTCGACTTCGAAGAGATGGCGCGACAGGCCGCGGAAAGCGCCATCACCAAGCTGAAGGCGCGTCCGGCCCCGTCGGGCGCAATGCCCGTCGTGCTGGCCAAGGGCAGCGGTGGTGTCATGTTCCACGAGGCGTGCGGCCACGGCCTCGAGGCCGACGCGGTGCAGAAGAACACCACGGTCTACGCCGGCCGCGTCGGTGAACTCGTCGCCTCGCCGCTCATCACGCTCGTCGACGACGGCACCATGGGCCCGGAATGGGGCAGCTTCTCCATCGACGACGAAGGTCGTCCCGCGACCTACAACGTATTGATCGAGGACGGCGTCCTCACCGATTACATGTGGGACTTCATGCGGGCCCGCAAGGCCGGTCGGGCGACGAGTTCAGGCAACGGGCGTCGCCAGTCCTACGAGCACCTGCCGATGGTCCGCATGACCAACACCTACGTGCTCGCCGGCGAGTCCGATCCCGAAGAGATCGTTCGTCAGACGCCCCACGGTGTTTATGTGGCGCACCTCGGTGGCGGCCAGGTCAACACGGCCAACGGCGACTTCGTGTTCGGCATGGAGGAGGCATACCTCATCGAGAACGGTGAGATCACCGAACCGTTGCGGGAGGCGAACCTCATCGGCAACGGCCCCGAGGTGCTCAAGAACATCGATGCGATCGGCAACGACTTCGCGATGGGCAGCCCCGGCATGTGCGGCAAGCAGGGTCAGGGCGTCCCGGTCGGTGACGGCCAGCCGACGCTGCGCGTCACGTCGATGACGATCGGCGGTACCGCGTCGTGAGTGAACTGCTCGAACTCGCCGAAAAGATCGTCGGCTGGGCGAACGACAACGAACAGGTCGAGGCGTACGTGTCGCGGGGCAACTCCACGAGCGTGCGCGTCTACAACGCCGAGATCGAGTCGTTCTCCTCGGCGCAGGAGGAAGGCGTCGGTATCCGCGTCATCGTCGACGGCCGCCAGGGCTTCGCGTACGCGGGCTCACTCGACCTCGAAGTGCTGCAGGAAACACTGAGCGAGGCGCGCGACAACGCCGGGTTCGCCGAGCGCGACGAGTTCGTCATGCTCGCCGAGCCCGACGGCGTTCCGTTCGCGGACATCGACCTGTTCAACCCGGCGCTCCTCGACGTGCCGACCGAGAAGAAGATCGACCTCGCCTTCGAGCTCGAGAAGAAACTGCTCGCGGCCGATGCGCGCATCACGACGGTGCCCATGGCGCTCTACGGCGACGACTGGGGCGAGGTTGCGCTTGCCTCGACCACCGGCATTCGCGCCTGGCAGCAGGGCAACGACGCGGCGCTGTCGACGTATTGCCTCGCGATGGACAACGGCGACACGCAGACCGGGTTCGGCTACTCCGTCGCTCGCGACTTCGACGCGCTCGACATCGACAAGGCGGTCTCCGATGCGGCGCGGCGGGCCACGCAACTGCTCGGCGCAACCAAGCCCAAGAGCCGCCGGTTGCCGGTCATCCTCGACCCCTACGTCGCGGCGCAGTTCCTCGGCGTGATCGCCGGGCCACTCAGCGGCGACATGGTCATCAAGGGTCGCTCGGTGTTCGCAGACCGAGTTGGTGAGGCGGTCGCGAGCCCGCTCGTCACGCTCGTGTCCGATCCGACGAACAAGGATTCCCTCGCCGCCAACAAGATGGACGGCGAAGGCCTCGCCAGCCGTCGCGTGCCGCTCATCGACAAGGGCACCCTCACCGGCTTCGCACACAACAGCTACACCGCGCGTCGCTACGGAACGCAGTCGACGGCCTCGGCCGTGCGCAGCCTGAAGACAACGCCGAGCGTCAGCTGTCGTGCGATTGCGCTCGAGCCGGGCACCAAGACCCAGGACGAGCTCATGGCCGAACTCGGCGAAGGCGTCATCATCAAGTCCGTCAGCGGTCTGCATTCGGGGGTCAACCCGGTCTCCGGTGACTTCTCGACCGGAGCCGACGGCCTGATGTTCCGCAACGGCCAGGTGGCCGAACCGGTGCGTGAGTTTACGATCGCATCGACGCTGCAGCGCATGCTCAGCGATGTCACCGCGATCGGTGGCGATATCGAGGAGTTGCCCTCGGGTATCTATTCGAGCGTCGCCATCGGCGACGTAAGCGTCAGCGGTTCCTGATCAGGCTTTGCGCGCCACGTAGTACACGTTCATCGGATCTTCGGGCACGTTGTAGGTGTCGACGTGCCCGAAGCCGGCGGCGTTGAGCATCTCGTTCGCGAGCTCCTGACCCCACATCGTGCCGAGTCCTTCGCCGTCGAGGGCGAGTGACACCGTCATGCAGTGGAACGTCGAGATCGAATAGAACGCGGGCGCCATCGGGTGCGCCATGTTGTTCTCGACGTGACTCGAGCCGGCGATGTCGACGCACAAGAACACGCCGTCGTCGCGCAGCGCGTCGGAGATGTTCTGCAACACGACCGCAGGCTTGGCCTGGTCGTGGATGGCGTCGAACACCGTGATGAAGTCGAACGCGTTCGTGAGGTCGAGCTTCGCCGCGTCCTGTACTGCGAAGGTCGTGTTGGTCAGACCGAGCGCTTTCGCTTCAGCCGTCGCGGCCGCGATGCCTTCTTCGGAGAAATCGAAACCGGTGAACCGGCTGTTCGGGAACTCCTTCGCCATCAGGTTGATCGCATGGCCCTGTCCGCAGCCGAGGTCGCAGACGTCGATGCCCGCGCGCAGGCGGTCGGTGATGCCGTCGACAAGCAAGAGCGTGCCGTTGATCAACGCTGCGTCGTTCACCTGGGCACTGAGTCCGGCCATCAGGCTTTGGAACTTCGGGTATTCGCTGTACGGCACACCGCCGCCGTTGCGGAATGACTCGACGATCTGATCCTCGACTTGGCCCATCGGCGCGATGAACTCCGCCATCGTCGCGAGGTTGCCGGGTCCGGCCGCTCGGGTCAGTGACGCGGCGTGCTCGGGCGGCAAAACGTAGGTCTGATTGGTCGGGTCGTAGATCACGATCCCACCGACGGTCATCGCGTTGAGCCACTCGCGCACGTACCGCTCGTTCAACTGCGCCTTCCCGGCGACTTCCTTGCTGGTCAGCGGACCGTTCACACCCATCGTGTCGAACAATTCCGTGCGGTGACCGACGCTGATCATCAGACCGAGCAGCGCGTCGTTGAGAAGTCCTACGATCCGTCCACCGAACTCCTCCGCGCGGGCGAGGTCGAGTTCCTGTACTGGCATGGGGCACCCCCTTGTTGGTTGATGTGCAGTCATGCTCAGTGTGCGCCGCGTTACGCGAGAATCAACCGGTGCGGATCGACGGCCACACCCACACCATGTGGTCGGGCGACGCGACCACCACGCCCGACGAACTGATCGCCGCGCTGCCCACCTCGGGCGTGGACGTGTTGTGCATCACCGATCACAACACCGTCGACGGTGCGTTGCGGTTGGCCGCGTCGGGTGAGCTCGGTATCCCGGTCATCGTCGGCGAGGAGGTCAAGACCAGCGAAGGCGAACTGATCGGCCTGTTTCTCACCGAGCGGATCCCGTTCGGCCTCAAGCCGCACGAGGCGGTTGCCGCGATCCGCCAACAGGGTGGCGTGGTCTACGTCCCGCATCCCTTCGACGAGATGCGGCACTGCATGAAGCCCGATGCGCTTTACGGCCTCGCGCGCGACGGCGGTCTCGACGTGATCGAGACGATGAATGCGAAGACCTCGTTGGCGTCCCTCAACGCGAAAGCCGACGCCTTTGCGGACGAGTTCGGCCTTCTGAAGGCAGGCGGCTCTGACGCTCACGTTCCCGCCGCCTTGGGAGCCGCGTGGACCGAGGTGGACGACGACGCCGACGTGTCGACAGCAGCGGGATACCTCGAAGCCCTGACCCGGGAAACGACGAGCGTCGGCGGTAGGTTTTTCGATCCGCCGCGGGCCTGGGTTCCGCGCATTGTCCCGTCGACGAAGAGTCTTTGATGCCCATCCTCCACGCCATCGTCCTGGGCATCGTTCAGGGCCTCACCGAGTTCCTGCCGATCTCATCGTCGGGTCACCTGGCGATTGTGCCCTGGTTGTTCAAGTGGACCGAGCTGACCCACGACGACAAGCTCAACCAGACCTTCGACGTCGCCCTGCACCTCGGCACGTTCGTCGGAGCCGTCGCCTATTTCTGGAAAGACATCTGGGGCATCGTTTCCAACAAGGCTCGCCACAAACTGGGCTTGTTGCTCATCGTGGCCACGATCCCGGCCGGGCTGGCCGGTCTGCTCTTCGAGGACGCGCTGGCCGATGCGAAGCCAATGCTGATCGGCGTGATGCTGATCGCGTTCGGGTTGGTGCTGTTCTATGCCGACCGGCGCGTGTCGACCCGCGGCGCGGAAATGGGCGACGAGCCTTTCGGGATGCGCGACGCCTTGATCATCGGCTTTGCCCAGGTGCTTGCCCTCGAACCGGGCGTCTCCCGGTCGGGCATCACGATCACGGCCGGCCGCATGCTCGGCTTCGACCGCGAATCGGCGGCCCGTATCTCGTTCCTGATGGCCCTGCTGGTTGTGGGCGGTGCCGGTGCGTTCAAGGCGCTCGACGTGTTCACCAGCGGTGGCCTCGCCCCCGGCCTCGCCGCGCCCTTTGCTTGGGGCATGCTCGCCAGCGGTCTGACGGGAGCGCTCGCCGTCTGGGGACTCTTGAAGCTCGTGAAGACGCAGACCTTTCTGCCCTTCGTCGTGTACCGAGTGATCGCCGGCGTGGTGATCATCGGCATCGCTCTCGCTCGCTAGTCGCCGCGTAGCGATACGGTCACTGCGGCGCGGGCCAACGCAAAGGCGAGGCGAGGCGCCTCACGCGTCGTCACCGACAGCGTGATCGTGCGTGACGACACGGCCAGTACCGAAGCATTCGTCGCGACGGCAAAGCTGGGCGCAGTGCTCGGGGCTTCCTCCACGCTGTCGCCGACGTCGAACGTCGCGAGGATGTCAACGCGATCGCCAGCGTGCAGCGAAGGCATCGACTCGTCGTTCTTCATCGCTATGGCCCGACGACCGTTGTCCACCATCGCAGCAACGCCGACCGCACCGCTGCGTGACAGCCTGTCGCGCAGCACCACCTCGCCCACGGAAAGTTCGACTCGTGCTGCCTGGCCCACCGGCGACCGGCCGGCGTCCAGTGCGCCGACAGGCACCAGTCGTTTCGGACGGCGGGCCAGCGACATGTCGTCCACGCCGATGACCGTGCCCGCAGCGACGTGATGGCGCACCACCCAGACCTGCCGGGACGAGCCCCATCCGTCGGCGGCGCGCGTCGCGCGACTGATGTTGGCGGTCATCATTGACGTCGTCGTTGCGCCCAGCACGAGGGCGGCGGCCCACCAGACGACGCTCGAACGACGCAGGACTCGACGGAACTTGCTGCGCGGCTTCCACTGCCGTTGCTTCATGACAATCCCTCTCAGCGAGGAGCGATGAGAGGGGAGTGGGTGAGGCGACGTTAGGGGCGGGCGAGGTGTGGGGCAAGACCCTCATGGCACCGGCATGTACGTGCCGAAGAAGCGCCGAGCGCCGTGATGGCATCGGTCAACACATCACGCACGTTGGCGACGTTGGCGCGCAGCACCGCCAGGACCGACTCCATGCCGACCGCTTCGATCTCGGGTGCGTGGTCGACGCCGGTGTCGTAGTCGGTCACCAGCGCAAGGCCGCCGAAACAAAGACCCAATTCTCGGGCCAACGCCGCCTCGGGATACTGGGTCATGTTGATCACGTCCCAGCCCTGTGCCCGGTAGGACGCGCTCTCGGCGCGGGTGGAGAACCGCGGGCCCTTGATGACGACAACGGTGCCGTCGACATGGGTCGGGATGCCACGACCGCGTGATGCGGTGGCCAACGCGTCGCCGAGCGTCGGGCAGTAGGGATCGGCAAAGCCGACGTGGTGCAGGTCGGGCCCGTCGCAGTACGTGTCGTCACGACCCCAGGTTCGGTCGACGAGCTGGCTCAGCACCACGAACTCGCCGGGATGAAGGTCGGCGCGTAACGAGCCGACCGCACACGGCGCGAGCACACGGGTGACGCCCGCTTCCCGCAGCGCCCAGATGTTCGCCCGGTAGTTGACTCGGTGCGCCGGGAACTCGTGGTCGAGTCCGTGCCGAGCGAGGAACACGACAGGGTTGCCGGCGATCTGGCCGACGATGAGCGGGGCTGACGGGTCGCCGTACGGCGTGGTTACCCGCTGCTCCTCGGCGCCGGTCAGGAATTCGTAAAAGCCTGAGCCGCCGAGGACTCCGATCGTCACGACGAAGTCGTCGAAGAAGAGGTGTCGGACTTGGTCTCGGTCTTCTTCTCGGTTTTGGTCTCCGACGAGCTGCTCGAAGACGACGAGGACGAAGACGAGCCACTCGAGGAACGGCTGTCGTTCTTGTAGAAGCCGCTGCCCTTGAACGAGATGCCTACGGCCCCGAACACCTTCTTGACCGAGCCGCCGCAGCCCTTGTGCTTCTTGAGGGGCTCATCGGTGAACGACTGAACGACGTCGAAGCGCTCACCACACTTCTTGCACTCGTACTCGTAGGTAGGCATGACGGAGCAAATTTACAGGTCGTTCACGTGCTTTCCGTAACCGGCCTCCTAAGGTGACGACCCGTGATTGCCGCCGTCATCCTCGTGCTCGTCGCGTATGCGCTCGGCACGTTCCCGACCGGCGTGCTCGTCGCCCAGCGCCAGGGCCACGACCTGTTCGACGAAGGTTCCGGCAACCCCGGGGCGTCCAACGTGTGGCGTGTCGCCGGTTTTCGAGCGGGCGCGGTCGTACTGATCGGCGACGCGCTCAAGGGCGTCGCTGCGGCGGGTGCCGGGTATCTGGTCGACGGGCGGGACCTCGCGCTCATCTGCGGCCTCGCCGCCGTGATCGGTCACTGCTTTCCAATCCAGCGCTGGGGGAAAGGCGGCAAGGGTGTGGCTGCAGCCGGTGGCATGGCGCTTGTGCTGTTCCCCTTGATGGTGCTCGGCCTGACCGCGGCATGGTTCCTCATCGCCCGCGTGCTCAACAAGGCGTCGCTCGGCTCGCTGATCGTCGCCCTTGCGGCGCCCGTCATCGTGGCGCTGATGGGCCGGCCGGGCATCGAAGTCGGTCTGGTCGCCGTGACCTGTGTGTTGGTGATCGCTCGTCACCACAGCAACATCCGGCGTCTCCTGAAGGGCGAAGAGTCCTCGTTACGATCGCCGGCGTGAGTTCGCAGCGCGTTCGTAAAGCAGTCATCCCGGCGGCCGGCCTCGGCACCCGCTTTCTTCCGGCGACGAAAGCCGTGCCGAAGGAGATGCTGCCCGTCGTCGACAAACCGACGTTGCAGTACGTCGTCGAGGAAGCCGTCGCGGCAGGCATCGAGGACATCCTGATCATCGTCGGGCGCAACAAGACAACCATCGAAGACCACTTCGACGTCAGCTTCGAATTGGAGAAGATCCTCGAGGAGGGCGGCAAGACCGCCGAACTCGAGCAAATGCGGGCGATCTCGCAGCTGGCCAACATTCACTTCGTGCGCCAGGGGACGCCGCGCGGTCTTGGTCACGCGGTGGGCGTAGCCCGGGGTCACGTTGGCAACGAGCCCTTCGCCGTGCTGCTCGGCGACGACATGATGCACGAGCGAGCGGGCCACCTGAACAACATGCTCGACATGCACGAGCGCCTGCAGGGCTCGGTCATCGCAGTCCGTCAGGTACCGCCGCACGAGATCTCGCTCTACGGCTGCATCACGCCGGGCGAGCCCGTCGGTGACGACATCACGATCACCGGCATGGTCGAAAAGCCCAAGCCGGAAGAGGCCCCCTCGAACCTGGCGGTCATGGGGCGGTACGTGTTCACGCCGGAAATCTTCGATGCCATCGAAAACACTGCGCCGGGTCGCGGGAACGAGATCCAGCTGACCGACGCCATCAGCATCCTCGCAGAAAAGCAGTCCGTCTTCGCCTATGCGTTCGAGGAAGGCCGCTACGACGTCGGGAACAAGCTCGACTATCTCCGCGCGACGGTGGAACTCGCCCTCGAACGCCCCGAGTTGGCCGACGACTTCCGCGCGATCCTCTACGCCATCGTGGATCGGGAGCGGGAAAACCAGGGCAGGTAAACTCCGACGCCATGGCAGAGCGCGGTTTCTCTCATCTCGATCCGCTCGGACGGGCTCGCATGGTCGATGTCACGCCGAAGGACGCAACTCATCGCCGCGCGTTGGCGCGCTGCAAGGTCTTCATGAAGCCGGAGACCACCGCAATGATCGCCAACAACGCCGTCACGAAAGGCGACGTGCTCGCCGCGGCCCGCATCGCCGGCATCCAGGCCGCCAAGCGCACGGCCGAGATGATCCCGCTGTGTCATCCGCTCCTCGTCGGCTCGGTGCAGGTCAACTTCAACCTCGGCGACGACCACGTTGGCGTCGAGGCACAGGTCGAAACCATCGACCGAACCGGGGTCGAGATGGAAGCGATGCACGCGGCGATGATCGCGGCGCTCACGATCTACGACATGTGTAAGTCCGGTGACCGCTCGATGGTCATCGGCGACCTTGCTCTCTGGGAGAAGACCGGCGGCCGCAACGGCACGTGGCGGCGCCCCGTCGTGGACTCCGTGGGGGATCTCGACGACCTCAGCTTGGACTGACCAACCCTGGACTGCTAACAATAGTTAGCAACGGGTGGACCCGAGCGGGGCCCTCGTACTAGACCAACAGGGTTCTTTTTTGTCCGCTGACTGTGCCTGACCATCCCCGTTTGTGCGCGATGGGCGTTGTACGGTCCCTAGCAAGAAGAGGTTGAGGAGCTTGACCGTATTGGTATTGCTTGTCCTCGCCGTGATTTGGGCGGCTGTCCTAGTTCCACCGATGTGGCGAAACCGGGCTGAAGGTCGCCCCGCCGACAGCATCAAGCAGTTCCATCGGCACCTGCGCGTGCTCAATGGCACTGAACCGCACGGCTACAGCCGTGCCTTGACCGCTCAGGCCGGCTCTCCCGTCATCACCGCTCCGATGAGCTACCGGCGCTCGACGGTCCGCTCGACCGAGCTTCGTCGCCGTCGCTCGATGGAGCGCCGCCGCAATGTGCTGTTCGGACTCACCGGCGCCGCGCTGTTCACGCTCTTCCTGGCGATCCTCAGCGTCCCGATGATGCTGGCTGCGCACCTGCTGATCGACGCGCTCCTCGGTGGCTATGTGGCCCTCCTCGCCAACATGCGCAAGATGGCCGCCGACCGCGAGATGAAGCTGCGCTACATGCCCCAGCAGCGCCAGGTCATCGACTTGCGCGACGAGGTCACCGCCTGGGGCGACCTCCCCGCCGTCGCAGCTCGCTAGCAACTTCTCCGAATCACTCAGCCGTCGTCTACGCTGAGCGATCCCAAACGGGGGTGTAGCTCAGCCCGGTAGAGCGCTGCGTTCGCAATGCAGAAGTCGTGGGTTCAAGTCCCATCACCTCCACGTCGTCGGTCCGCAACCAAAGGTTGCGGACCGATTCTTCTTTTGGGACGCCGCCTCCGGCGGCGACCGGTTGTCGCCTCCGGACCGAACACGTCGGATCCTGCGGCACCCGCTGGCGCTTACACCGCCCTCCGCGCGGCTCGTTTGGTTTGTTACCGAAGCGTGGATATGGCGGGTGTTTGGCGTGGGAGGGCCGTGGAATGCGCACCCGTACGTTGCTCCCATCAGGTCGAGCGACCTGCTTGACCAAACAAAACGGGAGAACAAACCAATGAACAAGCGCACCGCCCCCATCGAAGTCCTCGAAATCGCAGCTCCGGTTGTGAGCCGCTCCGCCAAGTGGCGCAAGGCCCTGATCCCGCTGACCACGCTGGCCGCCGCCGGTGCCCTGGCCATCGGCTCGGGCGCTGACTTCTCCTCGAACAGCGCCAACCCGAACAGCATCGTCGCCTCGGGCACGCTGACCCAGACCAACAGCAAGGCCAACGCCGCCGTGTTCAACATCTCGAATATCAAGCCGGGCGACGTCGTCGGCGGCCAGGTCACGATCACGAACACGGGCACGCTTCCCGCCGTCATGTCGGTGACCGAAGGCTCGTTCGCCTCGACGTTCTCCGCCACCAGCGGTTCGCCGTCGGCCAACACGCTCAACCTCGTCGTCACTGAGGGCAGCAACACCGTCTACAACGGCGCCTTCGGCTCGATGAGCACGGTTGCGCTCGGCACCTTCACCGCCGGCCAGGCCAAGACCTACAAGTTCACCGTGACGTTCAACCAGGGCGCCGGCAACAGCGATCAGAACAAGACCGCTTCGGCCACCTACACCTGGAACGGTGCGCAGACTTCCAACGTGACCCTCGACCAGGGCCCGGCCGCCGCTACCGGCACCGCCACCCCGGCGCAGTAATCACCCGCTCGATCCCCCCAACACGCTCGGGATGGGGCTTGCCCCTCCCCCCAACCGCAGCCCCTCCCGAGCAAGCTCTCCCGTGAAAGACGGCGCCGCCTAGCGGCGCCGTCTTTCCGTTCGTCACGGTTCGCTACCGTCGAACCGTGCAAACTCTCGGGGCTGTAGAGGCGGCGAAATTGATCCGGCCGACGGACACGCTGGCGATCCCGCTCGGACCGACGCAGCCTCCGCGCTTCCTGGAAGCGCTCGGCCAGCGAACGGACTGGGAGGATCTGCGCGTCTTCGGCGCCTTGCTGACGGTCTTCACCGATCTGTTCAATCACCCGAACGTCCACTACTTGTCGGGGTTCTTCGGGCCGCTCGAACGGCTGATTCGCGACGCCGGGGCGAACATCGGCTTCGCGCCCGCCGACTTCCGCCGTTTCGGTCCGTTGTTGTCCAACCTCGCACCACGCGTCATGGCGACGGCCGGCAGCCCGCCGGACGCCGACGGTTACTGCAGCCTGTCGCTGTACGCCGGAGCGCACGTTCCGAGCTTTCACGCGGCCGGCGCAGATCCCGACCGCCTTCTCGTTGTGGAAGTCAGTCCATTGTTTCCGCGGACGTTCGGTCTCGGCGAGCACACGCATCGCGTCCATGTCGACGAGATCGACGTGCTGATCGAGAGCGACGCGCCGCCCTACGAGCTGATCGACCCGCCGGCGACCGACGTCGAGCGGGCGATAGCCAGCCATGTCTCTGCACTCATCCCCGACGGAGCGACGTTGCAGACCGGCATCGGCGGTGTTCCGTCCGTCGTCGCCGCTTTGCTCGCGGCGGGCGACGGGGGCGACTACGGCGTGCACAGCGAGATGTTCACCACGGGTCTCATGCAGCTGTGCCAGGCCGGCAAGGTCACCAACCGGCGCAAAGGACAGTTCGACGGCGTGTCGGTGTCGACGTTCGCAGCGGGAACCCGCGAGCTCTACGACTGGCTCCACGAGAACCGTGATGTTGCGTTCCTGCCCGTCGAAATCGTGAACTCGCCCGAAGTCATCGCTCGTAACCGCTCGATGATTTCCATCAACGGGGCGCTGGCGCTCGACATCCAAGGGCAAGTCGTCGCCGACACCCGTGACGGCGATCAGTTCTCGGGCATCGGCGGCCACGAGGACTTCGTGGCCGGGGCCGGGTCGGAGCTCGACGATCGATCCATCGTGTGTCTTCCGTCGACGTATACGGCGAAGGACGGGCAGGTGCGCTCACGCATCGTGCCCTGGTTCGAAGCGGGCGCCGTCATCACGACGCCGCGCCATCAAGTGCACACCGTCGTCACCGAACACGGCGTGGCCGAGCTGCTCGGAAAGACGGTGCACCAACGCGGTGAGGCGCTTGCCGCTATCGCAGCTCCGGCGTTTCGCGATGGGCTGCTCGAAGCCGCCGAGCGCGCCTCCAAAGGCCGCTCGCCGGTGCGTTAGTCGTCGGCTTTGGCCGGCTGGACGTGGCCCTCGTGCGTGCGGATCTCTTTGTTGTTCTTGCCGAGGGTGACGGTGAGTTCGTCGCCGATGATGTCCTTGTCGACAATCGTGCCCCACTCACCCTTGAAATCGCCGTGGGTGATGAGGACCCGGTCGCCCTTCTTGAATCGCGCCATGTCGTCATGGTGGCACGGCGCGTCGGTACCGTTCCGCCATGAACATGCTTGGGGCGCTCGCCGCTGACTCCACTGGCTATCGACTGCTGCTGTTCG
The DNA here is from genome assembly GCA_048498715.1 of Actinomycetota bacterium. Taxonomy (GTDB): domain Bacteria; phylum Actinomycetota; class Acidimicrobiia; order Acidimicrobiales; family JACCXE01; genus JACCXE01. Next base: position 14,153 of record JBEHXL010000025.1, read on the forward strand.
GTCACCTGCTGTGCGTGATCGTCGGCTTCGGTTCGACCTTCGTCTATCCGATCATCGGTAACCACGCGTCGAAGGTGCGGGGCGTAGGTGCGGCCGAGATCAGCAACGCATCGGAGAAGTCGGGCAAGTTCCTGACCGAGCCGTTCATCCTCGGCGCCGGCGCGTTCGGCATTGCCATGGCCGCAATGGGATCGACCTACGACTTCGGCACCAAGTTCGTCCAGATGGCGCTTGGGATCTACGTCGTGGCGCTCGTCTTCTCGTTCGGTGTGCACATCCCGAACCTCGGCAAGATGAACAAGCTCGCCAACGAGTTGGCCGCGATGGGCCCACCTCCGGCCGGCGCAGCCGGGCCGCCACCCCAGGCGGTCGAGATGGAAAAGCGCGGGAACGACGCACGCCGCAACGGCGGCATCTTGTCGTTGCTCTTTGTCGTGATCCTCGTGCTGATGGTCTGGAAGCCGCTCTAGGACGACACGAGAAAGGGCCCGGTCCGATCGGACCGGGCCCTTCTTCAGTTCCAGCTACCTACTTGCAGTCGAGGCACTTGGTGTTGTGGCGGTGCCCGTCTTGTTCGTGTGGCGGATCGGCAATGCCGTCCTTGACGTCAACGGCCTTCGGATCCTGGAGGGACTGCGTCGAGGCGTTGAAGTACGTGTTCATGTCGCCGGTCGGCAGTTTGCCGATCTCGTAGCGCTGACCACCGTTCATCTTCATGATCATGCCGGTGCCGTTCAGGGCGCGTTCGTCGGGTCCCCGGCGAGCGCCGTCGTAGTAGATCTCGATGTAATCCTTGATCGAGGTCGGATATGCCCGGGTGTAGTACTGGAGCGGCGAGTTCGGATTGCCACCCGACTTGGGGTAGTTGAACATGCCCTGGGCGAAGGAATTCATCGTCAGATTCGGGCCCGCCATGTGAATGCCCGTGAAGATGAGGCCCGGGATCGAGTTGTAGATGTTGATGAGAACGCCCTCGTCGCCGTCCTTCATGTTCGGATCACCGTGGTGCGCCTCGCGATAACCGGTCGACTGTTGCACCGTCTTCCAGGTGACCCACAGCGGGGAGATGCCGAGTGAGTGAATCCACTGGCTCTTGTCGTACAGACGGCCGGCGGCGGTCGTGTCGGACAAGCCCGAGCCCGAGATGATCCACTCCGGGTAGTACGTCTGACGGGTCGCTTCACCCGTGATGAGGATCGGATACAGCGGGTCGACGAACATGATGATCGACGTGATGCCGTCGTTGCGCATGCGGGCGATCATCGCGGTGAGGTCCTGCTGGTTACGGCCGGGGTCGTAGGTGTAACCGATACGCGTCGTGAGCTTCACGCCGCGCTTGTTCATCTCCGACTCGAGGTTGTCCGCGGCGCGCTTGCCTTCAGGGTCGACCTGGCCGTGGACGCCTTCGAGGTAGATGAGGCCGAACTTGCGTTCCTTGTCGCGCAGCTTGAGAGCGGGGTTGCTCTGGAGCTCGTCGCCGGCGAACTGTGCCTTCTTGTGGTTGAGACGCTTGGCCATGTACTCGGCAAGGACCTGGCCGTACTCCGTCGAGGTGGGGAGCGAGCCCCAGATCGCTGCCGGGTTCGACTGGTAGAACTCGCTCGACAGCGTCACGGTGCAGATGCACACGATGCCGCGTGCTGCGAGTTCCTGGCCGAAGACCTTTGGGCCGCCGAAGACGAGGAAGGGCTTGATCTGCGTGGCGATCTTGACCGCGTCCGCTCGGGCCTGCTCGTCGTTCTCGGCCGGACCGGAAGCACCCACGTCCTGGAAGACGACCTGGCGGCCGTAGGTCTCGTAGTGCTGGTTGCTGTAGGTGAACAGCGCCTCGTATGCGTGCTTCACGACCGCGGGATCGTCGGCGAGCTTGGCGCCCTTGAGGATCGCGTCGGTCGCAGGGTCGCTCTGGGCGACATAGCGGACGACGAGAATCTTGTCCTTCGTGACGCCGTTGGACGTGTTGCCGCCGTTGTCGGTCCCGTTCCACTGTGCGCACGGGGGCATGTAGCGGGAGATGCCCGCCTGCCGGCCGTCGCTGCGGCAGTGGCTGCCCTTGCCGAACTCGACTGCGGCGCCCGACGCCGACTTCACGGTGCCGTCGCTTCCGGTACCGACGGAGCCGTCGGAACCGAGTCCGCTCGTGCCGCCGTCACTCGAACCACCCAGCGCGTCGGTGCTGTCGAGTGACGTGTCGTTGGTGCTGCCGTTGCCGACGCGGAGGCTGCCATTGCTGGATGCGCCTGACGCGTCGAGTGTGTCGTCCTTGTTCTTCGCGTTGCCCGGTGTCAAAGCAATGAGCATCGCGAGAGCAACGACAATTGCTGCGGTCGCTCCGTAGCGATCCGCGAACTGTCGCAGAGTCATGTATTCAGTTCCCCCCAGAGTTCTGTTGTCCCTCAGCCAGCACTCGTCGCTCGAAGCGGCTTATGCTGCTTGGGCACTGTACGTCGTCTCGTGCCGGTGTGCTCGTCAGAGCGCATTCATCGCAACGGCGTTAATTGATTGGGGGGAATGTGGCCGCAGAAGTAAGCGGTGGCTGGAGTGACTCAGGATTTGGCGCGCGCCTAGGCGACAGCCTTCAACGCGCGAAGTCCTGGTGGATAGACGATCGATCACACCAGTGGATGGTCGCGGCATGGGTGGTCGGCTTCGTCGCCTTCCGCTTCTGGATGCCGGCGCCGTATCCGATCCTGTTCGTCGGCATCGTGACGGGCTCGCTGTCCGCGCTTGTCGCCATGGGTCTCGTGTTGATCTACCGGGCCAACCGGATCATCAACTTCGCGCAGGGACAGGTCGGCGGTGTCGCTGCCGTCCTCGCCGCGTCGTTGATCGTCGGACCGAAATGGTCGTTCTTCCCGGCGGTCTTCGCCGGACTCCTCGCCGCCATCGTGTTGGGGGCGGGTACCGAGTACCTGATCATTCGTCGCTTCGCCAAGGCGCCGCGTCTGTTGCTGACGGTCGCAACGATCGGCATCCTGCAGCTGTTCGCGTTCGGTCAGCTCGCGCTGCCGCGGTTGTTCAACTTCGACACCGCGCCGCAGCCGCCGGTGCCGTTCAAGTTCCGCTTCAGCTGGGACCCCGTCGTGTTCAACGGTGGTCACCTGCTGATCGTGATCGTGGTGCCGATCGTGGCGATCGGCCTCGGCGCCTTCTTCCGCCTCACCCGCATCGGCATCGCCGTGCGTGCGTCGGCCGAGTCCTCCGACCGGGCCTCCCTGCTTGGCATCCCCGTCAAGCGCGTCGGCACGCTCGTGTGGACGATCTCCGCCACGCTGTCGGCGCTCGGTGTGCTGCTGCGCATGCCGATCCAGGGCGTCAACATCGGCGGCGTCGAAGGTTCGTCGCTGCTGCTGCGGGCGCTCGCCGCCGCTGTCATCGGCCGCATGGAGAGCCTGCCCAAGGCGTTCTTCGCTGCGCTGGCGCTCGGCGCCATCGACCAGGCGGTGTTCTTCCAGACGAACCGCACCGTGGTCGTCGACGGCATCTTGTTCTTCGTCATCATCGCCGGCCTGCTCTTCCAGCGTCGCGGCGTCGTGAGCCGTGCGGATGACTCGGGTGCGTCCTCGTGGGCGGCGACGCGCGAGGTCCGCCCGATTCCGCGTGAACTCTCCCGCCTGCCGGAGATCACGGCCTCGCGCATCGTGCTCGGTGTCGCGTGCCTGATCGGCTTCTTCTACGTCCCGATGAAGCTGTCGGCGGGCAACGTCAACCTGATGGGTGTCGGTCTGATGATCGGCATCGTGACCCTGTCGCTCGTGATCCTGACGGGCTGGGCCGGGCAGATCAGTCTCGGACAGCTCGCATTCATGGCCTTCGGCGCCGCCGTCGGCGGCAAGCTGGCCGAGCACAACACGAACTTCTTCCTCACCTTGCTCGTCGCCGGCCTGGTCGGAGCCTTGATCGCCGTCATCATCGGCCTGCCGGCGTTGCGCATGCGAGGCCTGTTCCTGGCGGTGTCGACCCTCGCCTTCGCAATGGCGACGGGTACCTATCTCCTGAACTACGAGTTCTTCCCGTGGCTGGTTCCGAACCCGAGTGGTCGCATCGTCCGCCCCGTTGTGTTCGGCAAGTTCGACCTCGAGAACGAACACACGATGTATTGGTTCATCCTTTTGTTCTTCATTTTCACGCTGGCATCGGTCGCCTCGCTGCGGCGAAGCCGGACCGGTCGCATCCTCGTCGCGACCCGCGACAACCAGCGCGCCGCGCAGTCCTACGGCGTCAATCCGATTCGGACGAAGCTTTCCGCGTTCGCCCTGTCGGGGTTCTTCGCAGCGCTCGCCGGAGCGCTGTACGTGTACCACCAGCACGGGATGTCCTCGACGATCCTGTCGCCGGACTCGAGCATCCGGGTCTTCTCGATGGCGGTCATCGGTGGTCTGGGCTCGATCCCGGGCGCCTTGCTTGGCGCCGCGTATCTGACCTTCGTCGACTACTCGAGCTTCACGCGTGAGCCGCTGACGCGCTTGTTCGCTTCGGGCGTCGGCGTGTTGATCATCCTGCTCGTCATTCCGGGCGGTCTCGGGTCGGTGCTCTACAACATTCGCGACTCGCTGCTGCGCATCGTCGCTCGTCGTCGCAACATCGTCGTACCGAGCCTCCTCGCCGACGTCCGTGTCGAAGAAGAGGAGAACATCCTCGACGAAGAGGCCGGGGCGGAAATGCCCACGCAGCCGGTGCCGATGGTGTCGCAGCCCAAGAACCCACTGCTGCTCGTGCGCGGCGTCGACGCTGGCTACGGGAAGACGCAGGTCCTGTTCGGCGTCGACATGCACGTCGAGCGTGGCGAGATGGTTGCCCTGCTCGGCACCAACGGCGCGGGCAAGTCGACGTTGCTGTCGGTCATCTCCGGACTCCTCGAGCCGTCGGCCGGCACCGTGATCCTCGACGGCGAGGACATCACGGGTAAAGCCCCGCAGGACACCCTCGCCGCGGGTGCGGTCTTCATGCCGGGCGGCAAAGGCGTGTTCCCGACGCTTACCGTCGAAGAGAACTTCCGCCTTGCGGGCTGGCGTTTTCAAAAGGACGAGGAGTACCTGAACGCCATGCACGACCGGTGCTTCGGCTACTTCCCCGTCCTCAAAGAACGGTTCGACCAGAAGGCCGGCAACCTGTCGGGTGGCGAGCAGCAGATGCTCACACTTTCGATGGCGCTGATCTGCAAGCCGAGCCTGCTGATGATCGACGAGTTGTCGCTCGGTCTCGCGCCGCTGATCGTCGAGCAGCTCCTCGGCATCGTGCGAGAAATTCACGCAGCCGGGACAACGGTCGTGTTGGTCGAGCAGTCGGTGAACGTGGCGATCACGCTGGCCGACCGTGCGATCTTCATGGAAAAGGGCGAGGTTCGCTTCGACGGTGCGACCGCCGATCTGCTGTCTCGCCCCGACATCCTTCGCGCCGTGTTCCTCCAAGGCACCGACGCCGGAACGGCACACGCCGAGGGCGCCGAGAAGGTGCCGGCCAAGCCCCGCAAGGCCTTCGTGCACGAGTGCAAGCACTGCGGCCACGAACACAAAGAGGCGCTCGCCGTCACCGGCATCGGCGTTTCGTTCGGTGGCGTCCGCGCCGTCAACAACGTGTCGTTCGCAGTGCGTCAGTCCGAGGTCGTCGGCATCATCGGCCCCAACGGTTCCGGTAAGACGACGACGTTCGACCTCATGTCGGGCTTCGTCACACCGACCGAGGGTCGCGTCGACCTGATGGGTCAGGACGTCACGGACTGGTCACCCGACATGCGTGCCGAGTTCGGCCTCGGCCGTTCGTTCCAGGACGCGCGGCTGTTCCCGTCGATGACGGTGCGCCAAACGATCGCTGTTGCTCTCGAACGCCACATCGACGTCCGCGACCCGTTGGCCGCGGCGCTGCTGTCGCCCGCGGTGAAGATTTCCGAGCGAGCGACGTTCGCTCGGGTAGACGAACTCATCGACCTCATGCACCTCGGTGCGTTCGCGGACAAGTTCGTCGGCGAACTCTCGACCGGTTCGCGTCGTGTCGTCGACCTCGCCTGCTCGCTCGCGCATGAACCGTCGGTGCTCCTGCTCGACGAGCCGAGCTCCGGCATCGCGCAGCGCGAAGCCGAGGCCCTCGCCCCGTTGCTACTCAACATCCGCGACCAGACGGGCACGGCGCTGATCGTCATCGAGCACGACATGCCGCTGATCCGCTCGGTGTCGGACCGCCTCGTTGCGCTCGAGCTGGGCGAGGTCGTCGCGATCGGCGACCCCGACACGGTCATCCACGATCCTCGCGTCGTCGAGGGCTACCTCGGCGGAACGCTCGAAGTCATCGAGCGCTCCGGCGTGGTCGACGGTGGTCCCGCTCGTGGCGGCACGAAGCGCCCGGCCACGAAGCGAGTCCCCGCGACGTCGAGCCGTAACGGCAATGGGAACGGGACCGGTGCGAAGAAGAAGGTCGCCGCCCGTACGACCGGCGCAAAGACCGTCGCGACGAAGCGAGTCGCCGCAAAGAAGTAACGGTTATTCGTCGAGGTAGCGCAGGGTTGTGCCCGGTGTCGGTCGCAGCGCCCGCGCTATCTCGACGAGTTGCTCCGCCGGGACAGTGCCGGCGACCACGACGTACCGGTTCTTCTCCGGAAACGCGCTGACCTCTCGGTAGCCGAACGGCCCGATCCCGCCGATACCGGACTTACCTTGGCCCAACGCGCCGAGATCGACAGGCTCGGCATCGGAGAGCGTGCCCAGGTCTTTATCGCTGATAGCGCCGAGGTCGAGCTTGCCACCACGGTCGATCACGATCGTGTCGATGCCGCGTACGTACACGTCGACGATGCCGGCGATCTGGCCTTGTGAGTTCTCGTCGAGTACTTCGCTGGTGAGGGGCACCGATGCATAGCGACCGACGAACGTGAAGCCGTCGGGCGCAGCGGGGAGGCTCCAGTCGGCGCGGCCCGGGGGTGACGAATCGGCGACGAGTGGGCGCACGCTCCCGATGGTCTTGCCGCTGAGGCCTTTCGCCAGGGTCGACGCGATCTCCGTGGGTGTGGGTGCCTCGCCGAGGAGCTCGACCTTGCGGGCGACTTCAACGGTGTCGCCGACGCGCGACGCAAGCACGAGACCCATCCCGTCCACGCAGTACTCGTCGGCGTTGTAGAGATAGACGCGGCAGTCGCGTCCTGCGACGCGTCGGTTCTTTTGGTCGTCGTGATCAGCAGCCGGCGGGTACGCGTCGGGCCGCGGTTCCTCCGGAAGGGGCCGAAGGAACACGGCCCGTTCGGTCCCGCTGGGGGAGTCCTGTTCGAACCCGAGGCGCCGCTGCGTCTGGTTCTTCACGCCGGAAACGAACGGGCGTGCGACGGTGCGTTCGAGGCGCTCGGGAACGAATTCGCCGTTCTTCGCGTGCGTCGAAGCAGCATTGATCCGGTCGAACGTGATGCGGTACGCCCCCGGCGGATCGGTAGGAGTGGGCGCCGAGCCTTCGACGCTCGGCGCCAAACGCTCGAGTGCGGCTCGGGGTGTCTCGGCCTCGGCCTTGTCGCTGCTGCACGCGGGAAGCGCGACGGCGATCGCAGCGACGACACTCAGACGAAGAACGGCCCCAGCCCTCATGGGAATCGGACGATATTCGCTGCGTAGGATCGAGACAGTGCGGGGTCGGCTCTGGGCAATCGTGGGACTACTTGTGGTGGGCTTCGTCGTCGCAAGTTGCGTGTCTCCCGCGACGGCGCCGGTCGCCCTCGAAACCCCGACTCGCGTCACTCGGCATCGGACCACGCGCACCGTCACCCTCAAGACGACACCCTTACCGCCGACCGCCGCGGTGGTGCGGAGCGTGCCAACCGCCTCGCCCGCGACGCCGTCACCGTGGACGAGATTCGACGGGGTCGTTACCGGCTCGTCGTTCACGGTCGCCCACGTTCGTCGCGGTGGCGTAGCAATCTCGGTGCTGCCCGAGTTGACGCCCATTGCGTCGTTGTCGCATGTCACATCGGTCGGCGCGCCGCGGGTGTTGCTCGTCGTCGCGCAGGATCAAGACTGGCTGCAGGTGTTGCTGCCGCTGCGGCCCAACGGCAGTCTCGGCTGGATTCGTCGTAGCGACGTCGATCTCACGACGATCACGCAGCGCATCGAGATCGATCGAGGGGCGCATCGCCTGCACGTGTTCAACGCCGACGAGTTGGTGATGGACGAGCCGATCGCGGTTGGTCGCCCGACCACGCCGACGCCGTCGGGTCAGTTCTTCATCACCGAGTTACTCCGGCCACCGAACGCGGCCGGCGCCTACGGGCCGTACGCGTTCACGCTGTCGGGCTACTCGAACGTGTTCCAGCGCTTCGGTTCCGGCGACGGAGCCGTCGGTCTGCACGGCACGAACGAGCCGCGATCGGTCGGCACCGATGCGAGCCACGGCTGCGTACGCGTGTCGAACGACGTCATCCGGCAGTTGGCGATGACGCTTCCGCTCGGAACGCCCGTCCTTATTCGGTAGGCGCCAGCTCGACCTCGACCGACGGATCTCCGACGGCGATATCGAGCGTGGCCACGACACCTGCCGCGAGAAGGTCGGCGCGAGCCGACTCGACGGCCGCGACGTCGTCGGCGGTACCGCGGAACGTCACGAGCTTCACCGGTGTCTTCATCCCGACCTTCGCCTCGGTCTTGGCGCGACGGATCTGACCAAGCACCTCCGCCACCGTCGCCAGCACCTGGGGGTCGCCCTCGTGATCTGCTGGCGTCGAGGTGGGCCACGCCGCGCGATGGATCGAACCTTCGCGGAACCACGACCACACCTCCTCCGTGACAAACGCAAGCACCGGAGCCAGGAGGCGGAGTTGGATGTCGAGGGCGCGGCGAAGAGTGGCGCGCGCGCTCGCCGTGGATTCAGCGCTGAACGTGTCGTCCTGGCCATAGGCCCGGGTCTTGACCAGTTCGAGGTAGTCGTCGCAGAACGACCAGAAGAAAGTCTCCGCCGTGTCACGACCGCGGACGTAGTCGTAGTCCTCGAAGCCGGCGGTGGCTTCCTCGACGGTGGTCGCGAGCTTGGCGAGCAGCGCGCGGTCGATCGGCTCCGTGATGGGCGCGTCTGCTTCGACTTCGCCGAAGCTCAACGCGAACTTCGATGCGTTGAGGACCTTCATCGCGAGGCGGCGGCCGATCTTGAACTCGTTCGGGTCGATCGTCGCATCGCGGCCCGGCTTCGCCCCGCTGGCCCAGTAGCGAACGGCGTCGGCGCCGTGCTTCTCGATGAGCCCGAAGGGGCTGTCGTCGGCGTTGGCCGCCGACTTCGACAGCTTCTTGCGGTCGGGGTCGGTGACGAAGCCCGAAATGTTGGCGTGCTTGAACGGGAGCTTCCCGAAGTGCATCTCGCCGCGGACCATTGTGTAGAAGAGCCAGGTTCGGATGATGTCCTGGCCCTGTGGGCGCAGGTCCATCGGGAAGACACGTTCGAACAGGTCGTCGTCAGAGCCCCAGCCGGAAACGAACTCGGGGCTGACCGACGACGTCGCCCACGTGTCCATCACGTCGGGGTCGCCGATGAAGCCGCCGGGCTGGTTGCGCTGCGACTCCTCGTAACCGGGTGCGGCGACGGTCGACGGGTCGACCGGCAACATCTCCGCCGTGGCCGGGATCGGCGACTCCCAGTCCACTGCGCCGTCGGCGCCGATCGGATACCACACCGGGAACGGGACACCGAAGAAGCGCTGGCGCGTGATGTTCCAGTCGCCCTGCAGTCCCTCGATCCAGTTCTGCAGGCGCACCCGCATGAACTCGGGATGGAACTCGAGTTCGTTGGCCCGTTCGAGCAGCTTCGCCTTGTCCGGGAACTTGATGAACCACTGACGCGTCGTGATGATCTCGAGCGGGCTCTTGCCGTTCTCCCAGAACTTCACCGCGTGGCTGATCGGCTTCGGGTCGCCGACGAGGTCGCCCGACTCCCGCAGCATCTCGACGATCAGCTTCTGCGCCTGTTTGGCGTTGCGCCCGGCGAGCGTGTCGTAGCGGGCCTGGACCTCGGGATCGTCCCACTCCATCGGGAGCAGGCGCCCGTTACGTCCCATGATCGAGCGGACCGGCAGGTTCAGCTCGCGCCACCAGGTGACGTCGGTCTGGTCGCCGAACGTACAGATCATCGCAATGCCCGAACCCTTGTCGGGCTGGGCGAGCTCGTGGGCGAGGACGGGAACCTCGACGCCGAACAACGGAGAACGGACGGTCGTGCCGAAACGCGCCTGGTACCGCTCGTCGTCGGGGTGCGCGACGAGGGCGACACACGCGGGGATCAGCTCGGGTCGCGTCGTCTCGATCGCGATGTCGCTGAACATGATCTTGTGGTACGCCCCGGCCATCTCGCGGTCCTCGAGGTCCGCCTGTGCGAGCGACGTCTGAAAATCCACGTCCCACAGCGTTGGCGCTTCGACACGATGCGCGTCACCCCGAGCGACGAGTTCGAGGAACAGCTTCTGTGACGTGCCGGTGACCTCGGGCGAGATCGTGCGGTACAGGTAGCTCCAGTCGACCGACAGACCGACCGTGCGCCACAGACGCTCGTATTCGACTTCGAAGTCCTCGACGAGCTTGGTGCACAACTCGACGAAGTTGGGACGCGACACCGGCACGGGATCCTTCGGCGCCTTGGCCGGCGGTTCGAAGTTCGGGTCGTAGGGGAGCGACGGATCGCAGATGACGCCGTAGTTGATCTGGGTGCGGCGTTCGATGTTCAGGCCGTTGTCGTCCCAGCCCATTGGGTAGAAGACCTCCCACCCCGTCATCCGCTTGTAGCGGACCATGAAGTCGGTGTGCGTGTAGCTCCACATCGAGCCGGGATGGAGGTGGCCGCTCACGGTGGGAGGCGGCGTATCTACTGAATAGATCTGCTCACGAGTCTTCGTGCGGTCGAACACGTAGGTGCCGTTGGCTTCCCACTGCGCGCGCCACTTGTCTTCGAGGCCCTCCAGGGCCGGTTTATCGGGGACGGAAGTACTCATGTCGGGCAGTACCGTACCTGCGTGCTCCGCTTACACGACACTGCAAAAGGCGAGGTCGTCCCGTTTGAACCACGGGACCCGGGTCGGGTGTCGATGTATGTCTGTGGGCCGACCGTCTACGACGTGCCCCACCTCGGTCACGGACGCTTCTCGCTGGTGTTCGACATCCTCCGTCGCTACCTGCTCTTCCGAGGCCTCGACGTCACCTACGTCAGCAACGTCACCGACATCGACGACAACATCATCAACCGAGCCGCCCGAGAGGGAGTGCCCTGGCAGGAGATCGTCGACACGTACGAAGCCAAGTGGTGGGAGGCGATGGACGGACTCGGTGTCATGCGCCCCACGCACGACCCGCACGCAACGGCCTACGTCGACGAGATGGTGCAGCTGATCAAGGAGCTCTTCGACAAGGGCCTCGCGTACGTCATCGAAGGCGACGGCGTGTACCTGCGCGCCGAGCAGGTCGAGGGCTACGGCCTGCTCGCCGGCCAACCGCTCGACTCGCTCAAGTCCGGGGCGCGCATCGAGAACGACAAGAAGGATTCGCCCGTCGACTTCGCGCTCTGGAAGCTGGTGAAGCCGGGCGAGCCGTCATGGGATTCGCCCTGGGGTGCGGGCCGGCCGGGTTGGCACACCGAATGTGTCGTGATGAGCCTCGACCTGCTCGGCGAGGGTTTTGACCTGCACGGCGGTGGCCGCGACCTGGCGTTCCCGCATCACGAGAACGAGCGGGCGCAGTCCGTCGCTCTGGGGAAGCCCTTCGCGCGGCACTGGATGCACAACGGATGGGTCGAGGTCGAGGGCGTGAAGATGAGCAAGTCGCTCAACAACTTCACGTCGCTCACCGACCTACTCGAGCAGACGGGCGACGGGCGCACCTACCGATTGCTCGTGCTGCGGGCGCACTACCGGTCGCCCACGGAAGTCACGACCGAAACGATTCGCGATGCGGCCGCGTCCCTCGAGCGCCTCGACGCCTTCGCGCGCCGCTTTGCCGAGGCGGCGACCATGCAGCCGGATCAGTCCGAAGTCGACAAGTTCATTGCGTCGATGGACAACGACATGGACACCCCGGCCGTCATCGCGCAGGCCTTCGACCTCGTCCGCGCCGCGAACACTGCGGCCGACAGCGGTGACATGGCGGCTGCCCACGCGGCTGCGGCGGCAGTGTTCGTCGTCACGAACGCACTCGGGCTCACGCTCGACACCACGGTTGACGACGTCGACGAGCCGACCGCGGCGCTCATCGCCGCGCGTAATCTCGCCCGCGCGGAGAAGAACTGGGCGGAGGCGGATCGGTTGCGAGACGAGCTGCAAGCCATGGGTTGGACGGTCGAAGACGGTGCTGAGGGCACGACGGTCCATCGGTAGTTCATACCGATGCAACGCGATCAAATGCGTTGACATACAACTTGCGACTAGCGTTCGCGCAGGTCGTTTCTGGCCTGCTTCATATCCGTAGTTGTAAAGGGGAAAGCCCGTGCCCACCGGCACCGTCAAATGGTTCAACAGCGAGAAGGGCTACGGGTTCATCACCCAGTCCGATGGCTCGCCTGACGTCTTCGTTCACTTCAGCGCCATCCAGATGGACGGCTACCGCAATCTGACCGAGGGCCAGGCTGTGGAGTTCGACGTTCAGCAGGGCGACAAGGGACTGCAAGCGGCCAACGTCCGACCGGCTTAATCAGCTAGCTGTCTGAAAGAAGCGGCTGTTCCTCTTCGGAGGGGCGGCCGCTTCTTTGCGTTACCGCTCCGGTCACCGCGTTCACGATGGTGTTCACCGGACAGCCGTCGACGCTGAGCACGGTGAGCTTCACCGGCGGCCCGCACGACGGTGCTTCGACAGTCGCAGCCGGCGCGTCGACGGGCGCGGCATCGGGTTCGACCGAAGGGGACACGTAGATGGACACCGGAGGCTGGGTGTCCTCAGGGGAGGGAGCCGGTCGCGCCCGATGGTCGTCGCCCGTCGACGCACTGGTGGTCGTGGGGCGGCTCGTCGCAGAGGAGGCTGCCGACGAGGTCGAGGTCTCGCCGGTGTCAGCGAGATGTGACGGGTCCGCGCCGCTGCGCAGCCCGAGAGAGAGACATCCCGTCACCGCCAGCAGTGCGGCGGCCGTTCCGACCAGTCCTCTCCGTCCCACACGAGCAACGTACGGATACGACCCATTGTCCGAATAGGGCCAAAAGGCATTCGCTGTCCGGACCGAAGTCCGCGCGGGTCGGCTTCGCAACCAGAGGTTGCGAACCGATCAGTTGCCGAGGAGGCTGCCGCCGAGTTGCAGGACGACGGCGCCGTCGCTCTGCGGGGTGGGGCAGCTACCGAGCGCGATGACGGTGAGATTCACGCTGGTGCAGCTTCCGTCGCCCAGACCGACCTGGGCGTTCACGCCGAGCGCGGGGACACCGACCCCGGTCTGCAGCAGCGGCACGGGTGTTGCGGGCGTCGGTGTCGGCGCCGGGGTGCCCGAGTTCGGCGGCGTCGTCGTCACGACCGGCGGAGCGACCGGGCCGATGAAGGCGCGGGTCGGCGTCGTCGTATTGGTCGTGCCGCTGCCGATGGCCGACTCGATGGTCTCGCCATTCACCACAGCGTTCGGCGCCGTGACGGTCGTGCGGGCCTGCACGCGCGGCTGCGTCTGGGAGCGGGTTACGGGGTTCGCAGCGTCGGCGAGGTGGAGACCAAGTCCGATCGCATCGATCGCGAGCAGTGCCACGACGGCACCCGCCAGCGGCCGGCGGACGCGGGTCTTCCAGTCGATGGAGGCGGGAGCGAGGGGGGAAGCGATCGTTGCCACTACGCCAAAGGGTACCCGTCGATCGGCGGTTTCTTCGAGCGGGAGAGCTATGTTACCGTTCGGTAACCACACTTTTTGCGCCCACTTTGTCCGGCGCGTCCCATTGCGAGGTATTGCATGTCCGAGTTTTCGCTCGCCCTCAACGAGGATCAGATCCAGATCCAGAAGTGGGTCCACGACTTCGCCGAGAACGTCGTACGTCCCGCCGGCCACGAGTGGGACGAGCGGGAAGAGACCCCGTGGCCCATCATCGAAGAAGCCGCCAAGATCGGTCTCTACTCCTTCGACTTCTTCGCCAACGCCATGATGGGTGACAACACCGGGCTCACCCTCCCGATCGCCCTCGAAGAATTGTTCTGGGGCGACGCCGGCATTGGCCTGTCGATCTTCGGCTCGGGCCTCGCCGCGGCGGGCATCTCGAGCAGCGGCACGATGGAGCAGACCATCGAGTTCGTCCCGCAATGTTTCGGCACCGCTGACGACATCAAGCTCGGCGCGTACTGCGTCTCCGAGCCCGACGCCGGCTCGGACGTGTCGTCGCTCAAGACGCGTGCGGTCTACGACGAGGCGAACGACGAGTGGGTGCTCAACGGCACCAAGGCGTGGATCACCAACGGCGGCATCGCGGCGACCCACGTCGTCGTCGCCGCGGTCGAGCCCGGCCTCGGTTCGCGTGGTCAAGCCAGCTTCGTCGTGCCCGAGGGCACCAAGGGCGTCTCGCAGGGCACGAAGTACAAGAAGCACGGCATCCGCGCGTCGCACACATCCGAGGTCATCCTCGACGACTGCCGCATTCCGGGTCGCATGCTGCTCGGTGGCAAAGAGAAGCTCGACGAGAAGATCGCCCGCGCCAAGGAAAACGTGAAGACCGGCGCGGTGCAGCCCGCGATGGCGACCTTCGAAGCAACTCGCCCGTCCGTCGGTGCGATGGCGATCGGCATCGCTCGCGCCGCCTACGAGTACTCGTTGCAGTACGCCAAGGAGCGCGTCGCGTTCGGCAAGCCGATCATTCAGAACCAGGGCATTGCGTTCATCCTCGCCGACATGGCGATGGAGATCGATGCCGCCCGTCTGCTCGTGCACCGCGCCGCATGGCTGGCCCGCAACGGTGGTTACAAGAACGCTGAGGGCTCGATGTCCAAGCTCAAGGCCGGCCGCGTCGCGGTGTGGTCGACCGAGCGGGCCATCCAGATCCTCGGTGGCTACGGCTACACCCGTGAGTACCCCGTCGAGCGCTGGCACCGCGACGCCAAGATCTTCGACATCTTCGAAGGCGCCGAGCAGATCCAGCAGCTGGTGATCAGCCGCGCGATCTCCGGTCTGCGCATCGAATAGTCGAACAACAGACCCCCCAAGCTGAACTGGGTCCGGCTCCGTCCCGTACGGGACGCGAGCTGGACCCAGTTCGCGTTTTGCACCAAAGCGCGCGCAGGCGTACGTTCGAATCAGTTGAGTGACGAAGACGCGATAACGGAACTCGCTCGCCTCATTCGAGGCGAGGTGGAGCGCATTGCGGCGGACCCAACGACCCACGCCGACTTGTTGCACGAGGTCTTCGAGCGTGCTGACCGCGACGAGCGAGCCCGGCTCGCGCAGCGCGTGTTCGACGCACTTGATCCCGAACGCCAGTGGCACCTCCTCGACGAGCTGTTCGGTCCCGAAGAGTTGCGCGAGTACTTGCGCGACCGACGCGCCGCGCACCACGGCATCGTGAGCCGAGCGCGGGCTACGTCGCGGCTCGACACGCGTGACCTCGCCGAAGGCGAGGTGCTCGAACTCGGCTTGTACCGAGAGGACGACGTGCGTGCGGCACTGACGCGAGGCCACCGCTCGACGTCCGGCGCGCGTCGCATCGTGTTGCGGGCGCTGGGCGCGGGTCGGTTTCAGGTCCTCGCTGATTCCTTCAACCCCGACGGCGGTTACTTCGTCACGCGCGACTACGACGAAGAGACGTGGCGCGAAGAGAAGCTCGACAGTCACGAGGTCGTCGGCGTCGGCTCGATTTCCAACGAGAAATTCCAACCCGTCCTACATCCCGGAGCCCGGGTTGACATCGAGAGAACGGAGGGCAGCGTCCGGGGCATGCTTTTCCTCGGCTTCGCTATGTTGAGCGGCGCTGGGGTTTTCGCTCCTTGAGAGGAGAGCAACATTGAGTGTTGTCATCGGGGCGGTGGTCGTGATCGTCCTTCTCGTTCTGATTGCTTCTGCGAGTTTCCGATCGATCGGTCCGTCCGAAGTCGGCCTCGTCACCAAGCGCATCGGACGCAAGCTCGCCGCCGATCAGATCGTCGCCCTGAACGGCGAAGCCGGCTACCAGGCCGACTTGCTGATGCCGGGCCTGCGGTTCAAGCTCTGGCCCGTCTACGGCGTGCAGCGCCACGACTGGGTGCAGGTGCCGCCGGATCACATCGGCCTCGTGCTCGCCCAAGTCGGCGAGCCGCTCCCGACTGGTGCGAAGTCGGGCATCTACAAGAAGTCGTTCGGCAACTTCGCCGACATCCGTGCCTTCCTGAATGAAGGCGGCCAGCGGGGCGTTCAACGCCCGGTGCTGCCTCCGGGCACGACGGCGCCGATTCACCCGGTCGGCTTCATCGTGGTCACCAGTGACCAGGTGTACGGCAAGATCGTTTCCGAGTCCGCAGCGAAGGCCATCGAGGCTGTCGACCCAGCGCTCCTGCAGGTCGTGCGCATCACCCCGCAGGGCGACAAGGACATCGTCGGCGTCGTCACCACGCTCGAAGGGCCACCGTCCTCCGGGATCGCAAGCCGCATCGGCGGCTTCGACGACGTGTCTGCGATGGAGAAGACGGCGAAGGGCACCGCGACCGGCGTCATCCAGGCGGTGCTGCGTTCGAAGAACGATCTGCACGACAACTACCAGGACTACCAAGCGTTTCTCGACGGCGGTGGCGCGATCGGTCTGCAGCACGACCCCTTGCTCTACGGCTCGTACCTGTTGAATCCGTTGCTCGTGCAGGTCGAACTGCGTGAGATGCTCGTGGTCCGTCAGGGCGAGGTTGCCGTGATGAAGTCCTACGTCGGCCTGCCGACCGAGGACACGTCGGGCGACGAGTTCAAGTTCGGCTCGATCGTGGCGCCCGGGCACCAGGGCATCTGGTCCGAGCCGCTGCGCACCGGTAAGTACACCTTGAACCCGCGCATCTACGAAGCCGAGATCGTGCCGACGTCGATCCTCACGCTCAACTGGTCCGACGCGACCAGCGAGGCCCACAGCCTCGACGTGCGTCTCGATCGCATCGACGCGAAGTCGAAGGAAGCCTTCACCTTCAGCATCGACCTACAGGTGCAGATCCACGTGCCCGACACGCGTGCGCCGAAGGTCATCAGCATGGTCGGCACCATGCAGAACCTCGTCAACGAGGTGCTGCACTCGGCGGTGGGCAACTACTTCCGCAACAAGCTGCAGACGCTGGGCGCCACCGAGTTCATCGAGAAGCGTGACGAGGTGCAGAGCGCGGCGGAGGGCTACATCCGTCAGTACCTGGCTCGCTACGAGGTCGAGACGCGCGGCGTGTACATCCAGGACGTCGCGTTCCCGGCGGACCTCGTGGAAGTGCTGACGAGCCGCGAAATCGCGGCGCAGGAGAAGGCGACCTTTGCGCAGCAACAGGTGGCGCAGGAAGCCCGCGTCAGCCTCGAACAGCAGCGTGGTGTCGCCGACATGCAGAGCCGCTTGGCCCAGGCGAACGTGTCGATCGACATCGAGCGCGCGAACGCCCAGGCCGCCCGCGCTCGCGCGCAGGGTGAAGCGGACGTCATCACGACGACCGGCAAGGCGGAGGCCACGCGCAAGCAGGCGATCGGTCAGGCCGAGGCCGTGGCCGAACAGGCCCTGGGTCTCGCTCGCGCCAAGGGCTTCGCCGCGCAGCGTCGCGCGATTGGCTCGGCGGAAACGGCAATGGTCGCCGCGCTACGCGAAGTCAGCGCCGGTGGCGTGAAGATCGTCCCGGACATCCAGGTCGGCGACGAGGGCGGCGGCGTCATCGGCGGCCTCGGTGCGCTGTTGATGCGCAGCCTGGCCAACGGCAACGGGAAGGCGCTGCCCAGCGGCGGGGGCGACGCCGAGGACGAGTACGTCGAGGACGCCGACGACGGCTTCGAGACGATCGAACCGCTCGAGGAGCCGGTGGTGGAAGCCCCCGCTGAAGCGCCGCCGACGAATTACGGCTTCACGCCGTTGCCCGTCGTCGATGCCCTCGAGCCGGTGACGCCGGTCGCGACTCCCCAGCCGGAACCCGCGGTTGCGGAGGAAGCGACGACCACCGAGTACTGGTCGCGCGATGAGCTGACTCAACTCACGGTTGCTCAACTCAAGGACATCGCCGACGAAGCCGGGGTCGACACGACCGGGTTGAAGAAGGCCGAGATCGTCGACGCGATCCTCGGTGAGTAGCCGCTAAGGGGTGAGCCGCTGCGCGGTCTTGCGGGTCGCGATGCGGATGCCGATGGCACCCATCAACGCCAAGTAGGCGGCATGTGCAAAGGACGTCGCGCTGAGGTGGCCGAAGTTCAGGTCACGCATCAGCGCGACGCCTTGGTACAGCGGCGTACACCGCACGACCGTCGCCAGCCACGTGGGGTAACGGCTCAACTCGAAGAACACGCCGGAAAACAGGAACAGCGGCACGAGCGCGGCGTTGACGAAGTCGAAGTCGAAGTACGAGCGGAAGAACGACGCGCCGGCCGCGCCGGCGCCGGCGAAGGCCCAACACACGAGTGCGGCCGCGGGTACCAACAAGACCGCTGACCACGAGTGGGTCAAGCCCATGGCGAGCATCGTCACGAAGAAGAACGTCGCATAGATCACGCCGCGCGCGATCGCCCACGCCACTTCGCCCTGTACGACGTTGCTCGGCGCCAGCGGTGTCGCCAGCATGCTGTCGAACACCTTCCAGTACTTGAGCTTGATGAAGAACATGATCGTGGTGTCGAACATCGCCCCGTTCATCGCGGCCATGGCCATGAGGCCGGGCGCGACGAAGTCGCGATAGCTCACGAGCTCGTTGCCGACGTGCAGCTTGCCAACCAGATCACCGACGCCGATGCCGATGGAGAACAGGAAGAAGATCGGCTCGAAGATGCCGGCCGCGTAGATCAAGAGGTTGCGCCGCGCGACGAGGAAGTTGCGTTCGAGGACGCGGGCGGCGGTCACGGCGTGAGCCTCGTGCGGAAGTTCCGGCGCGCGATCAGTATGCCGACACCCAGCAGCCCCAGAAGGACGCCAAGGTGAGCCGCAAGCGCGGCGAGGCCCGGGCTCTGGCCGGTGGTGGCTGCCCGGATGAGTTCGACGCCGTGGTACAGCGGCGAGAACGGCACGAGCGCGCGGCCCCACCCGGGCAGGCTCGATGCGGGGAAGAACGTCCCGGAAAACAGCATCAGTGGGGTAACGCCCACACGCATGATGACGCCGAAAGACCGATCGGAATCGGTGAACGTCGACCACGCCGACACCGGCGCGGCGACGGCGATGACCAGCAACATCGAGAACAACGGCGTCACCAGCGCCCACCATGACGCGAGCGCGCCCAACGGCGCGGCGACGATGAGAAATGCGACGGTGCTCGCCAGCGCTCGCAGCGCTTCGTACGCGAGGTGACCGCCGAACACGTCAGTCGTGTCGAGCGGCGTGGCGATCATCGCGTGGTAGCGCTTGTCCCACTTGGTGCCACCCATGACCCACCACAGCGAGTCGCCGATGGCGAGCATCAGGATGTTCGAGGCGATGAGCCCCGGCGCGACGAACTGCAGGTAGGAGATGCCGCCGAGCGCGTGCGGTGACCGTTCGTCGACGTAGCCGCCGACGCCGACGCCCATCGCCACGAGGAACAGCAGGGGGGCGACGAACGCGCTGAAGAAGATCGCGTGCCACATCTTGCGAACGATGTGCACCTCACGCTCGACGATGCGTCCGACGCGGGCAATGGCGGTCATTCGAGGGCGCGTCCAGTGAGGGTGAGGAACACGTCCTCCAGGGTGCTGCGCCGCACGAAGGCCGAATCGGTGTTGACGCCTTGGCGGCTCAACGCGTCGACCGTGGCGTCGCCGTCGCCGGTGTAGAGCACGATGCGGTCCGTGAGTCGCTCGACTCGATCGGCCGAGCCGTTGACCCTCTCGTATGCGTGCTGCTGATCGGCGGGGTCGAAGAACCGAAGTTCGACGACTTCCTTGGTCGAGTGCTTCCGTATCAACTCTCGGGGGGAGCCTTCAGCGACGATCTTGCCGCCGTCGACGATCACCAGACGGTCGCAGAGTTGCTCGGCCTCGTCCATGTAATGCGTCGTCAGGACGATCGTCACGCCTTGTCGCTTGAGTTGGTACAGGCGCTCCCACAGCAGGTGACGAGCCTGGGGGTCGAGACCGGTGGTCGGCTCGTCGAGCAGCAACAGTTCGGGTGTGTTGATGAGGCCACGGGCAACGGCGAGGCGCCGCTTCATGCCGCCGGACAACGGGTCGACCTTGTCCTTGGCTCGTTCGGCGAGTTGGAAGAACGACAACAACTCGTCGGCGCGTTCGCGGATGACCTTCTTGGGCAAGCCGAAGTAGCGGCCGTAGATCAGGAGGTTGTCGAGCACGTCGAGTTCTAGGTCGAGGTTGTCCTCCTGCGGGACCGAACCGAGTCGCGCCCGAATCTTGGCGCCGTCGACATTCGGATCGAGACCGAGCACGCGCAGTTCGCCGCCGGTGCGCGGCGACGTGCACGCGATCATCCGCATGGTCGAGCTCTTGCCGGCGCCGTTAGGGCCCAGCAGCCCGAACGTCTCGCCCGCCTCGACGTGCAGATCGATGCCGTCGACGGCGGTGACCTCGTCGAAGACCTTGGTCAGTCGGAAAGATTCGACGAGGGGCACAAGGGGCGAACTTACGCCGCGGGTGTAGCAGCGACGAACGTTTTTCTGACCAAACTTGTGGCGATGGCACACGAGGAAGGTGGCGACCCGGCCTGCTGGGCGCACGTGTTCGA